>NZ_JBXARH010000005.1:0-396078 GCF_058808055.1 Pseudomonas sp. GW821-FHT11G12 | reverse complement strand
GCACTCGACAGGATTCGAACCTGTGACCGCTCGGTTCGTAGCCGAGTACTCTATCCAGCTGAGCTACGAGTGCATTTGTTGCGCCGCATTATAGCCCGTCTAATCTCTATTCCAACCACTTTTTCTATAAATTTCAACAACTTACAGAAAAAGCCAGATTACAACGTACTAAGCAAATAATGGCGGAGAACGGGGGATTCGAACCCCCGACACCCTTGTGAGGTGTACTCCCTTAGCAGGGGAGCGCCTTCGGCCACTCGGCCAGCTCTCCGCAACACGGGGCGTATCTTAACCAACCTTTTCCCCGTTTGCAAACATAAAAATCAATAAAAATTAATGACTTGGTTCTTCGTCCTTCTCTTTCTTTATACGCAGGTAGATTTCCTCACGGTGCACGGCGACCTCTTTCGGGGCGTTGACGCCGATACGCACTTGATTTCCTTTGACGCCGAGCACGGTCACGGTGATTTCGCCATCACCGATAATCAGGCTTTCTGCGCACCGACGAGTCAGAATCAGCATACCTTTCTCCTCACGCGAATCATTTCAGGGACAACAGTCTGCAAAAAAAAGGCACCCGACCTACAACCGGAGCGATCGTAGCCCTACATGCCTGAGTATTGACCAGCGCGAGCAAAAGAACAGTTCAGGGCTCGCGCCATTCAAAAAATAAAGGGCGCGGTCAGACCGCGCCCTTCATTGACCAGGATTACTCGCCCTGACGGGCCGGAGCGTCCAGTTCGAAAGCCGTGTGCAGGGCGCGCACGGCCAGTTCCAGGTACTTCTCTTCAATCACCACGGAAACCTTGATTTCCGAAGTCGAGATCATCTGGATGTTGATGCTTTCCTTCGCCAGGGATTCGAACATGCGGCTGGCCACACCTGCGTGGGAACGCATGCCGACGCCGACGATCGAGACCTTGGCAATCTTGGTGTCGCCGACGACTTCACGGGCACCGATCTCGCGAGCGGTGTTTTCCAGCACGGTCTGTGCGGCCTGGTAGTCATTGCGGTGCACGGTGAAGGTGAAGTCGGTGGTGTTATCGTGCGCGACGTTCTGCACGATCATGTCGACTTCGATGTTCGCGGCACTGATCGGGCCGAGAATCTTGAACGCCACGCCCGGGGTGTCTGGCACGCCACGGATGGTCAGCTTGGCTTCATCGCGGTTGAAAGCGATGCCGGATATGATCGGCTGTTCCATGGTTTCCTCTTCATCAATAGTAATGAGGGTGCCCGGACCCTCCTTGAAGCTGTGCAGTACGCGCAGCGGAACGTTGTACTTGCCGGCGAACTCCACCGCGCGGATCTGCAGCACCTTGGAACCAAGGCTGGCCATTTCCAGCATCTCTTCGAAGGTGATCTTGTCCAGACGCTGAGCGACCGATACCACACGCGGGTCAGTGGTGTAGACACCATCGACGTCGGTGTAGATCTGGCATTCGTCAGCCTTCAACGCAGCGGCCAGCGCCACGCCGGTGGTGTCGGAACCACCACGACCCAGGGTCGTGATGTTGCCGTGCTCGTCGACGCCCTGGAAACCGGCGACCACAACCACGCGGCCGGCCTTCAGGTCGCCGCGAATCTTCTGGTCATCAATCTGCAAGATACGCGCTTTATTGTGCGCACTGTCCGTCAGGATCCGCACCTGATTACCGGTGTACGACACCGCTGGCACACCGCGCTTGATCAGCGCCATGGCCAACAGGGCAATCGTCACCTGCTCACCGGTGGAAACGATCACGTCCAGTTCACGCGGAACCGGTTGATCTTCGCCACTGATTTGCTTGGCCAGATCGATCAGACGGTTGGTTTCGCCGCTCATTGCAGACAGCACAACCACCAGGTCATCGCCGGCATCGCGGAATTTCTTAACCTTGTCGGCGACCTGCTCGATTCTCTCGACAGTGCCGACCGAGGTGCCTCCAAATTTCTGTACGATCAAAGCCATTTCAAAGCCGCCTCTGCCCATGAAGGGCGCCCAATAATCACTCAAACAGCCGCCGGGCCCGCCACTAGACTGCGGGCCCGACGGGCCGTCTTATAAACCCTGCTCGACGAATGGAACGGTCAGCGCCAGTGCGCCATCCAGTGCGCCGGCGTCGACACCGCCGCCCTGCGCCATGTCCGGACGACCACCGCCCTTCCCGCCCACTGCCGCAGCAGCCTGTTTCATCAAATCACCGGCTTTGAGTTGGCCAGTCAGGTCCTTGGTCACGCCAGCGACCAGTACGACCTTTTCCTCATGGACACTGCCGAGCAGGATCACTGCGCGACCGAGTTTGTTTTTCAACTGATCGACCAGCGCCAGCAGCGCCTTGCCGTCCTGACCATCCAGACGCACGGCCAGGACCTTCACGCCCTTGACGTCCACGGCCGAGGCCGACAGATCGTCGCCTGCGGCAGCAGCGGCCTTGGCCTGCAACTGCTCGAGCTGCTTTTCAAGCGCACGGTTGCGCTCCAGCACAGCCGACAGCTTGTCGATCAGGTTGTCGCGGCTGCCCTTGACCAGGCTGGCCGCTTCCTTGAGTTGTTCTTCAGCAGCGTTCAAGTAAGCCAGCGCCGCAGCGCCGGTGACCGCTTCGATACGACGCACACCCGATGCCACACCGCCTTCGCTGATGATTTTCAGCAGGCCGATGTCGCCGGTACGGTTGGCGTGGATACCGCCGCACAGCTCGACGGAGAAATCACCGCCCATGCTCAGCACGCGCACGTTGTCGCCGTACTTCTCGCCGAACAGCGCCATCGCGCCTTTCTGCTTGGCGGTTTCGATGTCGGTTTCTTCGGTTTCAACAGCGGAGTTCTTGCGGATCTCGGCGTTGACGATGTCTTCCAGCGCTTTGATTTGCTCAGGCTTGATCGCTTCAAAGTGGCTGAAGTCGAAGCGCAGGCGCTGGCTATCAACCAACGAACCTTTCTGTTGAACATGCTCACCCAGCACCTGACGCAATGCAGCGTGCAGCAAGTGGGTGGCCGAGTGGTTCAACGAAGTCGCATGACGCACCTCGGCATCCACGTGGGTTTCCACTGGCGCGCCGATGATCAGGCTGCCGGACGCCAGCACGCCGTGGTGCAGGAACGCGCCGCCGGTCTTGGTGGTGTCGCGCACATCGAAGCGGCTGTTGCCGGCCTGCAGATAACCGCAGTCACCCACCTGGCCACCGGACTCAGCGTAGAACGGCGTCTGATTCAGAACGATCACCGCCTCTTCGCCTTCATTCAAGACGTCGACCGACTGGCCATCTTTATAGATGGCGACAATTTTCGCCGAACCGCTGGTGTCGGTGTAACCGGTGAACTCGGTGGCCACATCGACCTTGACCAGCGTGTTGTAGTCCAGACCGAACGAACTGGCCGAACGTGCACGAACACGCTGGGCTTCCATCTCGCGTTCGAAACCGACTTCGTCGATGGTCAGGCTGCGCTCGCGAGCGATGTCCGCAGTCAGGTCCATCGGGAAACCGTAGGTGTCGTAGAGTTTGAACACCACGTCACCCGGCACCACGGTGCCTTTGAGTTCCAGCAGATCCTGCTCGAGGATCTTCAAGCCGTGATCCAGAGTCTTCGAGAACTGCTCTTCTTCGGCCTTGAGCACGCGCTCGATGTTCGATTGCTGCTTCTTCAGTTCCGGGAACGCTTCGCCCATTTCGGCGACCAGCGCTGCAACGATCTTGTAGAAGAAGCTGCCGGTGGCGCCCAGCTTGTTACCGTGACGGCAGGCACGACGGATGATCCGGCGCAGCACGTAGCCACGGCCTTCGTTGGACGGCAGCACGCCGTCGGCGATCAGGAAACCGCACGAACGGATGTGGTCCGAAACAACCTTGAGCGACGACTGATCGCCATTTTCGCAGCCGATTGCTTCGGCCGATGCGCTCAGCAGGTTCTTGAACAGGTCGATTTCGTAGTTGGAATTGACGTGCTGCATCACCGCACTGATCCGCTCCAGGCCCATGCCGGTATCCACCGACGGCGCAGGCAACGGATGCAACACGCCGTCGGCGGTGCGGTTGAACTGCATGAACACGTTGTTCCAGATCTCGATGTAGCGGTCACCGTCTTCTTCCGGCGAGCCCGGAGGGCCGCCCCAGATGTGGTCGCCGTGATCGTAGAAAATCTCGGTGCATGGGCCGCACGGGCCGGTATCACCCATGGTCCAGAAGTTGTCGGACGCGTAAGGCGCGCCTTTGTTGTCGCCGATGCGGATCATGCGCTCGACCGGCACACCGACTTGTTGGGTCCAGATGTCATACGCTTCGTCGTCGGAGGCGTAGACGGTGACCCAGAGCTTTTCCTTCGGCAGTTTCAGGACACCGGTCAGGAACGTCCAGGCGAAGGTAATCGCGTCGTGCTTGAAATAGTCACCGAAGCTGAAGTTACCCAGCATTTCGAAGAAGGTGTGGTGACGGGCGGTATAACCGACGTTTTCCAGGTCGCTGTTCTTGCCACCGGCACGCACGCATTTCTGGCTGCTGGTCGCACGGGTGTACGCGCGCTTTTCCTGGCCCAGGAAGCAGTCCTTGAACTGGTTCATCCCCGCGTTGGTGAACAGCAGGGTTGGGTCGTTGCCCGGAATCAAAGAGCTGGAGGCTACACGGGTGTGGCCTTGCTCTTCGAAGAAGCGAAGGAAGGCTTCACGGATTTCTGCGCTTTTCATTAGGTTCTTCCACGGAGGCTGCGGCCAAAGGCCTGTACGAAACGTCAACAGACGAAACGACGGCAAAGGGCCGCATTATATCGGCCCTGCGCGCGGGGTACAGCGTGTTTATACGATAGAAACGGTCAATTGAGGGGCTAACGCTGTCACTTGCGCGAAAACTCGACGAATGTCGCGATCACTTGCTCGATTTGCGAACGATTGACGTCCATGTGCGTGACCATCCGCAGACGGGCGGCAGCGCTCAATTTGATCCCGCGCTCGGCGGCAAACGCCTTGATCGCCTCGGCACGATCGCCCATCTGCACGTAAACCATATTGGTCTGCACCGGCTCGACGGTGAAACCGGCCGCACGCAGGCCTTCGGCCAGAAATTGCGCGTTGGCATGATCATCCGCCAGACGCTCGACGTGGTGATCCAATGCATACAACCCCGCCGCAGCCAGCAAGCCGGCCTGGCGCATGCCGCCGCCGACCATCTTGCGCAGGCGCCGCGCCTTGCCGATCAGTTCGGCCGAGCCGCACAGCACCGAGCCGACCGGTGCGCCGAGGCCTTTGGACAGGCACACCGACACCGAATCGAAATGTTGCGTGATTTCCCGGGCATCGACCCCTAGCTTGACCGCCGCGTTGTACAGCCGCGCGCCGTCCAGATGCAGGGCCAGTCCGTTGTCCTGAGTGAACTGGCGAGCCCGGGCCAGATACTCCAGCGGCAGCACTTTGCCTTGCATGGTGTTTTCCAGCGCCAGCAGACGGGTGCGGGCGAAGTGAAAGTCGTCAGGCTTGATCGCCGCCGCCACCTGATCCAGGTCCAGCGAGCCATCGGCCTGCACTTCCAGCGGCTGCGGCTGGATCGAACCGAGTACCGCTGCGCCACCACCCTCGTACTTGTAGGTGTGCGCCTGCTGACCAACGATGTACTCGTCACCGCGTTCGCAATGCGCCATCAAGCCCAGCAAGTTGCTCATGGTGCCAGTCGGGACGAACAGCGCTGCAGCAAAACCCAGCCGTTTTGCCAGTTCGGCTTCCAGACGATTGACCGTCGGATCTTCGCCATACACATCGTCACCGGTGGCCGCAGCGGTCATCGCGTCGAGCATGGCGGGAGTCGGTTGGGTGACGGTGTCGCTGCGAAGATCGATAACACTCATGAACCTGGCCTCTAGTCAGCAGGGGAAATCCCTTTTCGTAGAGGAATTACTGCGGGCATGGCGCGGATTAATCAACCCTCGCGCAAGGAAAAGTCGTTTCCACGCTTCGAAAAATCCGATGGCAATCATCACAAAGGCGCAATGCACAGCCCGGCAATCTGTGTTAAAAACGCTGCGCCGCCCGATAAAGGGTGGCGAAACGTTCTCAGGGCGGGGTGCAATTCCCCACCGGCGGTAATTGCGCGCAATGCGCATAGCCCGCGAGCGCTTGGTGACGGGCACGGCAAAAGCCGTGAGCGGCGGCAAGGTCAGCAGACCCGGTGTGATTCCGGGGCCGACGGTCATAGTCCGGATGAAGAGAGAACGGGATTGACGCCAAAGGGCCGTCCGCCGTGTTCGCGCGAGCGTGCGTACCCTTGAATCCCTTTCGATTCATAACGCCCTGTTTTTCACACAAACAGGAGTCAGAACATGCAACCCACCGCTATCGACAGCAAAAGCAAACACACTCACGGCGAGCGCGTCGCGTTCATCCAGGCCTGCTGGCACAAGGAAATCGTCGACCAGAGCCGTAAAGGCTTCCTCGCCGAAATGATCGCCCAGGGCTATCAGGAATCGGACATCGATTTCTTCGAAGTCGGCGGCGCCTTTGAAATGCCTCTGCACGCCAAGCTGCTGGCCAAGACCGGCCGTTATGCCGGTATCGTCGCGGCCGCCCTGGTGGTGGACGGCGGGATCTACCGTCACGAATTCGTCGCCCAGTCGGTCGTCAGCGGCCTGATGCAGGTTCAGCTGGAAACCGAAGTGCCGGTGTTCTCGGTATCGCTGACCCCGCACCACTTCCATGCCGGCGAAGAACACCAGAAGTTCTTCTTCGAGCATTTCGTGCACAAGGGTCAGGAAGCGGCGAAGACTTGCGCGGATACGCTGCAGAAAGTGCGTGCGTTGCGCCGCACCGAGCCGCGCGCCGTAGCGGTCTGATGCAATAACGATCTCCCCCGTGCGCTGCGCGGGGGAGATTCAGTGTCAGGCCAACTGCTCGTCAGTGGTCGGCACAATCAAAATGCCCGCCCGCAGGCCGTTCTTGACCTTGGGATTGGGGAAGATGATCCGCGCGCCCTGCTCCTCGATGATCCAGCGGGTATTGGCCAGGTCTTCGGCCAGCACATAACCCACATCCAGTTCCGAAAAGTTTTCGATGTCCGCCGGCAGGTTCAGACGGAACGCATCGCTGTGCTTGATGATTTCCCGGGCCACGCTGAACAGTTGCAGACCGTCCAGCCCCTGCTCGGCCATCTCCGGCTCGGTGCCTTCGATGATCTGCTTCAGACGGGTTTCCAGCAGCGACACATTGACCCCGGCGTTCTGCCCGAACGGCCGCGCCTTGCCCAGTTCCAGGGTGAAGGACTCGGCACCGAGCTTGTCGTAGGTGTAGGAGCTGAACACGATCGACGGCTTGTTCTGCAACAGCACCGCCTCCATGCCGGCCGCACGCAGACGGGACAGTTCAAGACGGGAATGCTGGCGACCTTCCTTCCACGGATACAGGGCGAACTGCTCGATCTTCGAACCGCGAATCGCCGTGTGCAAGTCGTAGTGCAGACGCTGACGATCCGGCACGCTGAAGAAGCTCGCCGCCAGGCGTTCCAGCTCGCAGGCGCGCAGGGCTTCGGAACCGCTGCTTTGTTCGTGACGGCCGTTGAACAGCCGATTGACGTCCTGCTCGATGAAACGCTCGCCCTTGCGAATCGCTTCCGGGTTGCCGAACAGGAACAGAATGCGTGCGCGCGGCTTCAAGTCGCCGCGGGCGATGTCATGCAGCAACCGGTCGAGCAATTCGATCGGCGCCGTTTCGTTGCCATGGATGCCTGCCGACAGCAGCAGATCCAGGCCATTGTCGCGTGCTTCGGGTGGCCGGACTTCCAGTGCACCCTCGCTCAACCAGCGCATGCGCACGCCTTCGACAGTCAGTTGAGTCTTCTCCGCCGGTTCGCGGCCGGCGAGGGTCAGTTCAAGCAGTTTGCCGAGGGCGAGCATAGAGCGGTTTCCTTAGTGGTCGTGGTTGCAATCCGGGCCGTGCACGTGGTCTTCGTCGTCGCCGACGTCGGCCGGTTCCATCTCCAGCTGCAGACTTACCAGATTAGTCGCCAATGGGCGCAACAGCAGGTTGGCGTATTCAGCATCGCCTTCTTCGACGTCCACGCCGATCAACAGTTGGCCGCGGCCGTCCTGCTGGATCCACAGCTCTTTGCCTTGCCACATGACCGCGACGCGGGTGCAGGAAGTTTCCAGTTGCTTGCCGTCGGTGTCTTCAAGGATCAGCCGCAGGGAATCGCTCATGTCTTTTTTACGCTCTGTTGGGGTGACAAGCCGCGCGCCGCGTTCAGGCGGCGCGCCGGCCATCAATTGATCTGGAATGGATAAACCGCGCCCAGTTTAAGGATTTGCGTCAGTTCATCCAGTGCCGTCCGGCATTCAAGCAGCAATTGCGGGTCCGCCAGATCGCTTTCGCTCAGGCGGTCGCGGTAGTGCTTTTCAACCCATGCGGTCAACGAACCGTACAACGGGGCGGTCATGATAACCCCTGGGTTGACGGCCGCCAGCTCGGTTTCGTTGAGCGCGACGCGCAGTCGCAGGCACGCCGGGCCACCGCCGTTCTGCATGCTTTGCTTGAGGTCGAAAACCTTCACTTCACGGATCAGACCGCCGGAGCTGGTCAGGCCTTGCAGGTAATTCCACACGCGCTCGTTGCCACGGCACTCTTCCGGCACGATCAGCAGCATCGAACCATCAGGGCGCGACAGCAACTGGCTGTTGAACAGGTAGGAACGCACCGCGTCGTCCACGGTGACCGCCGAGCGTGGCACGCAGACTGACTGGAACTTGCCGCCGACCTTGGCCAGTTTGGCTTGCAGTTCGGCCAGCATCTGTTCGGTGTCGAGGAACGCGTCCTCGTGATAGAACAGCACCTCGCCGTTGCCTACCGCGATCACGTCGTTGTGGAACACGCCTTGATCGATCACCGCCGGATTCTGCTGCGCGTAGACCACGCCTTCGTCACGCAGGCCGTGCAGACGGGCAACGGCTTGCGAGGCTTCGAGGGTCTGGCGCGCCGGGTACTTTTGCGGCGCCGGGTAACGGGTGTCGAACGCACTGCGACCGAACACGAAGAACTCGACGCCCGCCTCGCCATACTCACGGCAGAAACGCGTGTGGTTGGCCGCGCCTTCGTCGCCGAACTGCGCCACCGCCGGCAATGCGGCGTGGTGAGCAAAGTGTTGCTGGTCAGCGAACATCGCACCGAGCACGCGGCTGGTGGTCGGGTGCTCGATGCTGCGGTGATATTTGCAGTTCAGGTTGGCGGCGGTGAAATGCACGCGACCGTCAGCGGTGTCGGCACTCGGGCTGACCGTGGCGGCGTTGGCCACCCACATGCTCGACGCCGAGCAACTGGCGACCAGCAGCGGCATCGCGTCTTTCGCGGCGCGCTCGATGACCTGGGCGTCGGTGCCGCTGAAACCCAGACGGCGCAAAGCAGCCACGTCCGGACGCTCCTGCGGTGCGAGAACGCCCTGCTGAAAGCCCATTTCCATCAGCGCTTTCATTTTCGCCAGGCCTTGCAGCGCCGCTTCCTTCGGATTCGAGGACTGCTGGCTGTTGCTCTGGGACGCAACGTTGCCGTAGGACAGACCACCGTAGTTATGGGTCGGCCCCACTAGACCGTCAAAATTGACTTCAAAGGATTTCATCAGCGAGGCTCCACGAGAATCTGTTTTTATAGGCATCAAATAACAATCGAGTGCAATCGAGGCGCGACGCGCCTCACGCCATCTTCACGCCAGGCGTCAGGGCCGCCGGCATCACCAGGCTCGGGGTTTCCAGCGAGGCCACCGGGTACGCGCAGTAATCCGCCGCGTAGTAGGCACTGGCGCGGTGGTTGCCCGAAGCGCCGACACCGCCGAACGGCGCGCTGCTCGCAGCCCCCGTCAGCTGTTTGTTCCAGTTGACGATACCGGCACGGCTTTCCAGCCAGAACTGCTGGTAGCGCTCTTCGGAATCCGACAGCAGGCCAGCGGCCAGGCCGAAAGCGGTGTCGTTGGCTTCGGCGATCGCTGCCGCGAAATCGGCGTAGCGGATCACTTGCAGCAACGGGCCGAACAGTTCTTCGTCGGAGCGATCGGCAACCGCCGTCACATCAACGATGCCCGGGGTCAGCAGCGCCGACTGCGCCTGTGGCTGAGTCATTGCCAGCAACGACACTGCACCGTTAGCCAGCAGATGTGCCTGGGCATCCATCAACGCTTTCGCTGCGCCTAGGGAAACCACCGAGCCCATGAACGGCGCCGGTTGCTGATCGAACGCGCCGACCTCGATGGTCGAGCTGACGTCTACCAGACGCTTGAGCAGGCTGTCGCCCCACGCGCCTTGCGGCACCAGCAGACGACGGGCGCAGGTGCAACGCTGACCGGCGGAAATGAACGCCGATTGAATGATCGTGTATACCGCCGCATCGAGGTCAGCGACCTGATCGACCACCAGCGGGTTGTTGCCGCCCATTTCCAGCGCGAGGATCTTGTCCGGACGACCGGCAAACTGCTGGTGCAGGTGATTGCCGGTACGACTCGAACCGGTGAAGAACAGACCGTCGATGCCCGGATTCGCCGCCAGAGCGATCCCGGTTTCACGGGCGCCTTGCAGCAGGTTCAGCACGCCGGCCGGCAGACCGGCTTCGATCCAGCACTTGACCGTCAGCTCGGCGACTTTCGGCGTCAGCTCGCTTGGCTTGAACAGCACGCTGTTACCGGCCAGCAGCGCCGGCACGATGTGGCCGTTCGGCAAATGCCCAGGGAAGTTGTAAGGGCCGAACACCGCTACCACGCCGTGGGGCTTGTGGCGCAACACGGCGGTGGCGTCGCCCAATGGGCCGCTCTTCTCGCCAGTACGTTCGCGGTAGCTTTGCACCGAGATCGCGATCTTGTTGACCATGCTGGTGACTTCGGTCGCAGCTTCCCACAGCGGTTTGCCGGTTTCCTCACCGATGGTGCGGGCCAGCTCGTCGGCGTGGTTTTTCAGCGCGGCGGCGAAAGCCTCGAGCACGCTGATGCGATCTTCCAGGGTACGACGGGCCCAGCCCGGGAACGCCTGACGCGCAGCCTGCACGGCCGACTCGACCTGAGCGGCGGTGGCACCCTCCCCCGACCACAGCACTTGCTGGGTCACCGGGTTCAGCGATTGAAAGGCCTCGCCCTGACCGGCCAGCCACTCACCTGCGATGTATAGCGAATTCATTATTTCGACTCCCGAGCAGCGGACAACGCCACGGCGCGAACCTGATCGCCAGCGTTGAGTTGAAGACGTTTGGCGGTCAGCGGATCGACCACCAGCGTGCCGGCGGCCAGACGGGCCGGCGCAGCCGTGATGCGGCAGTCTTCGCGTTTGCGGTTATGGATGATGAACGGCGTGGCGTCTTCGCCCGGCGTGCCGATGGCCAGCACCAGCGCCTCGCTGTCACGCACTGCGCGGATCTTGCTGGTCTCGCACTCGATGGCCGGGCCGGCATCGAAGATGTCGACATAGCCCTGATAGCTGAAACCTTCGCTCTTGAGCATCGCCAGCGCCGGCTCGGTGTCCGGGTGCACCTGGCCGATGACGTTGCGCGCGTCCGGCGACAGGAAGCAGGTGTACAGCGGGAATTTCGGCATCAGTTCGGCGATGAACGCCTTGTTGCCGACGCCGGTCAGGTAATCGGCCTGGCTGAATTCCATTTTGAAGAAGTGACGGCCCAGGCTTTCCCAGAACGGCGAACGGCCGGCTTCATCCGACACACCGCGCATCTCGGCAATGATCTTGTTGCCGAACAGCTGCGGGAATTCGGCGATGAACAGCATCCGCGCCTTGGACAGCATGCGACCGTTGAGGCCGGTGCGGTAGTCGGCGTGCAGGAACAGCGAGCACAGTTCGGAGTTGCCGGTCAGGTCGTTGGCCAGGAACAGCGTCGGGATCTCGCGATAGATGTTCAGCTCCTGCGAGGCGCTGACGGTCAGCCCGACGCGGAAGTTGTACCAAGGCTCGCGCAGACCGACGGCGCCGGCGATGGCGGAAATCCCCACCACGCGACCGTTGTCGTCTTCGAGCACGAACAGGTAGTCCGCGTCGCCACGGCCGGCTTCACCGCGAAAGGTCTTCTCGGCCCAGCCGACCCGGTGGGTCAGGCGCTCTTCGTTGGCCGGCAACGTGGTCAGGCCGGTGCCGGTGCTGCGGGCCAGGTCGATCAGAGCGGACAAATCGCTGCTGCGTACGGGACGAACAATCATGCTATCTCCTCAAACGGGCCGCCGTGGCCACCCGTGAAACTCGCTAAGGCGTTAAACCGCCACCAGGCGCACGCTGGCACCTTCACCGACGCCCAGGGCTTCGGCCGCTTCCAGATCCAGGGTCACCGGTTTGCCCGGCGCGTAATCCAGTTCCAGCAATACCGCGCGGTAATCCTGCAACTGGGCATTGGCCACCAGATACTGGCGCCCGGCACCTTTGACCGGCTCGCCGATCTTCACCGGCACCACACGGCTCTGGGCGATCGAACGGATCCCCGAGACACGTGCATGCAGGGTCGGGCCGCCGTCGAAAATGTCGATGTAGTGATCGGTCTCGAAGCCTTCGCGCATCAGGATGTCGAAGGTGATCTGCGCACGCGGGTGAACCTGGCCCATCGCTTCCTGAGCGGAGTCCGGCAGCAGCGGCACGTAGATCGGGTAATGCGGCATCAGTTCGGCGAGGAACGTGCGGCTTTTCAGGCCACACAGACGCTCGGCCTCGGCGTAGTTCAAGTCGAAGAAGTTGCGACCGATGGCGTCCCAGAACGGTGAGTCGCCGTTCTCGTCGCTATAACCGACGATCTCGGTCACCACCGAATCGGCGAACCGCTCCGGGTGGCTGGCGACGAACAGCAGACGGCCACGGGAGTTGAGTTCGGCCCAAGGCGAACCTACCAGCTCGCGCTGCACGTAGAAACTGGTCAGCAGACTGTTGCCGGTCAGGTCGTGGCATTGCGAGAGCACGTGGATCTTGTTGTGGATCTTCAGCTCGCGGGAGGCATGCACGAAGGTCTCGTTGCGAAAGCTGTAGAACGGCTCGGAATAACCGGCCGAAGCGACGATCGCCGAACAGCCCACCAGTTTGCCGGTGGCAGTGTCTTCAAGGACGAAGAAGTAACTCTCTTCACCGTTGAAGCTCACTTCGGCGGCAAACGAGGCTTCGCTCGCGGCGATCTTGTCGCTCAGGCGTTCCACGTCATCCGGCAAGGAAGTGACACCAATCGGGCTGTCCGCAGCCAGACGCTGTACCTCGCCCAGATCAGCCATTTGCGCGGGGCGCATCACCAGCATGGTGTCACTCCTTTCTCTACTTCAGGTCGGCGAAAGCGCCGCCTCGGGAAAAAAATGCCGGGCAGGCCCGGCACAGGAAAATTGTCCCGGCGCCTGCCGATAACGACAGGCGCCGGGCGGTCTTGCATGAATCAGGCTTGGGTCAGTTTCGCTGCAGCACGTTCGAAGCGATCCAGACCAGCGTCGATATCCGCGTCTTCAACCACCAGGCTCGGGGCGAAACGGATCACGTCCGGGCCGGCCTGCAGAATCATCAGGCCTTCTTTTTCAGCGGCGTTGAAGATGTCCTTGGCCTTGCCTTTCCAGGCATCGCTCAGCACGCAACCGATCAGCAGACCGAGGCCACGCACCTGGGTGAACAGGCCGTACTTCTCGCCGATCTGTTGCAGGCGGGTCTTGAACTTGTCGTGCTTGGCGTTGACGCCGTTCAGCACCTCAGGGGTGTTGATCACGTCGATCACCGCTTCGGCCACGGCGCACGCCAGCGGGTTGCCGCCATAAGTGGTGCCGTGCGTGCCGACGACCAGGTGCTTGGCCAGCGCTTCGGTGGTCAGCATCGCCGCGATCGGGAAACCGCCGCCCAGGCTCTTGGCGCTGGTCAGAATGTCCGGAACCACACCGTAATGCTGGTAGGCGAACAGGTTGCCGGTGCGGCCCATGCCGGTCTGCACTTCGTCGAACACCAGCAGCGCGTTGTTCGCGTCGCACAGTTCACGGGCACCTTGCAGGTAAGCCAGCTCGGCCGGCAGTACGCCGCCCTCGCCCTGGATCGGTTCCAGAACGACCGCGCAGGTCTTGTCCGAAACAGCGGCTTTCAGTGCCGCCAGATCGTTGTACGGCACGTGGGTGATGCCGGTGATTTTCGGGCCGAAACCGTCGGAGTACTTCGACTGGCCACCGACGTTCACGGTGAACAGAGTACGGCCGTGGAAGCTGTTGAGCGCAGCGATGATTTCGTACTTCTCGGTGCCAAAACGATCGAACGCAACGCGACGGGCCAGCTTGAAAGCAGCCTCGTTGGCTTCAGCGCCGGAGTTGCAGAAGAACACGCGCTCGGCAAAGGTGGCGTCGATCAGCTTGTGCGCCAGGCGCAGGGCCGGTTCGTTGGTGAACACGTTGGACACGTGCCACAGCTTGTTGGCTTGCTCGGTCAAGGCACCGACCAGCGCCGGATGCGCATGGCCCAATACGTTGACGGCGATGCCGCCGGCGAAGTCGATCAGCTCGCGGCCGGCCTGGTCCCAGACGCGGGAACCGGCGCCACGCACCGGAATGAAAGCGGCAGGCGCGTAGTTGGGAACCATAACCTGGTCGAAATCGGCGCGTTGTACCGCAGCGTGCTCAACGGACATCGGAGTCTCCTGATGAGGGCCACCCGCCTGAAACTGGCGAGCGATGGGGGGATTGTAAGGACAGTTTTCAGCCCGGCCTTGCCGCCAAGCGACAACTTCTTATAGCGCAAACCCCGGATTTTCCCGGGTTTACGGCAATGCGACATATAGCGTCGCAAAGGCGCAGTTTAAACTGCCGCCGGCCATTGCAGCACTCCTGCGAGCTTATCAATTACGAAGGCGATGCCTGTCGTACATATGTACCACTTGGCGGCGACCGCATTTTGCTCTGCTTGAGCTCCTTATCGACGCTCAAGGACGCCAACGATGTCTTCCACCACCGGGCAATCGCTCAACCCCGCTTCTCACTATGAACCGCTGGCCAAAGCGATCCCCGAATGGCTGGGCAAGGCCTCACCCGCCCGGCGCTCTGCATTGAAGAACAGCCGTCGCACCCTCACCGACTCGCTCAAGTCAGCCCCGCGATCGCAGCACGACGCCCTCAGAAACGCCATCACCCAGCACATGACGGCACAAAATGCTGTCGATCAAATGCTCGACCGCGTGCAAAACGCCAGCACCTTCGCCGAGCCTCTGCTGACCGAGGCGCTGAAGTCGCGCTTCGACCTGGACGTGAATGTCAGGGAAACCTTTTTGCAGTTGTATATCCCCGTCACAGCGGCTGGCATGACCACCGGCACCCGGACGTGGACGGTGTCTCTGCTGGAGGCGGCGCTGCATAACTTTGAGGTTGGCGAAACAGAAGCCGGGGCGTATGCCAGCGGCTCCTCGTTCATCACCCGCCCGTCGGCGACGGGGCAATTCGAAACGCTGGCGCCGCTCAATGCGAAACCCGGTATCCAGGCCTTTACCCGCCTGTGCCGGGAGCTGGATATCGGCACCCGCTACAAAATCTATCTCGAGGAAAACCTCGCGATCTCCAATCCGGTGACGGCTGCTGTGCTGAGACACAAAGTCAACGCGACGCAAAAAAACGCACTGCGAGTCGCACTGAAGATGGCCCGGATGAAGGGCGATATCAGTGAAGCGAATCTGCTGTCGATTGAAAGCCTGCTGGATGGCGCAACCACCGTATCGATGAACGGCCAGCCAATGCGGTGCCACGACCTGACGATGATGTCGGTCGCCCTGACCGGGATCGTGATATTTGCGCCAGACCTCGAACGCGCGAAAACCACAGTCAGTGTGGTGGCTTACTTACCGGATGACCCGGAGCATTCGATCAAGGAATACCGTTCCACCGCAGACCTCGCAAAAGAACTGATCCGGCAATTGCGCGGGGCCGACTATCAACGATTCTTCAGCCGCTTCATCGCTCATGAGCAGCGTGGACAATTCTTCGGCCAGCTCAAGCAACGCCTGAGCGAAGTGAAATGGCACCCGCCCCAGGTCGGCAGTCAATTGCCGTCCTGGCGCGAGACGCCCATCGAAAAGCCTGACCTGCAACTCGCTGTCACGCCCATCGTCGGCGATCTTTGGGAACATCTTTATCAGGGCAAGCTGAACAAGATCCTCAACGATGGGGCGGTGATTGCAGTTCCAACCGCAATGGTCGATCGCAATGCACGCTGGAGGCGCTGGGATTCATTTGTCAGTGTCGCGGCGTCGATCCTGGAAATTGCCGCGTTCGTCGTTTTGCCGTTCGTACCGTTTCTGGGCGAAATGATGATGGCGTACATCGCTTACCAACTGCTCGATGAGGTCTTTGAATCGGTCATCGACTGGACTGAAGCTCAAACGACCGAAGCCTGCGAACATTTCTTCGCAGCACTCGAATCGCTAATCCAGCTCGGCGCTTTCGGGATCGGTACCAGTATCGCCATGGCCGAATTGCCCAAGGTGTTGCCGGCCGAGGTGGTGGCGTTCATGGATCGCTTCCAGCCGGTGAAACTGCGCAACGGCAAAACCCTGTACTGGAAGCCGGATCTGCAAAGCTACGCCCGCGACATCGTGCCTGCGGCTGGCTCCACACCCGACGCGCAAGGCTTGCACTGGCATCAGGGTAAAAAACTGCTCCCGCTGGAGCAGGCGCACTTCGTCGTCAACGATCACGAGACACCCGGCAAGTTGCGGATCGAACACCCGGCGCGCACCGATGCCTATGAACCGATCGTGCGGCATAACGGCGAAGGGGCGTTTCATACCGAACTGGAAAACCCGCTGCAGTGGGACAGCGCCACCGTGCTGCGACGTATCGGCCCGCGCATGGAACCGTTCGCCCCGGCCCGGCGCGAGCGAATACTTCAAGTCAGCGGCTACACCGAAGGCGGCCTGCGCAAGATGCACGTGAATCAGGAGCGCGTGCCACCGTTGCTGGCCGACACCATCGAGCGCTTCAGGATCGATCAGGATCTGCAGACGTTCATCGAGCAACTGACCAGCGACGATCCAGCGATTTATCGCAAGGCCGATCCGTTGATCCAGCTTCAATTGCTCAACGAGCAGGGCTTGTGGCCGGACACCAAACGGCTGCGCCTGATCAATGCCTTGGGCGAAACGGTCTGGCAGTCCTCCGACAATGCGCAGCTCCCCCTGACAGACATTCACGCTGACCGGCTTATCGATAGCGACCTGCTCAAGACTTTGCTGCAAACCCTCGGCGAAGCCGAAGTCCACGCCCTGCTCAATGAAGAGTTCGGGCAGAAAATCGCCCTCGAGGTACGCAGTCGTCAACTCAGGATCCGGCTCGCGCAGATCGCAGAACAGCAGCGCCCTGCCCTGTTCGAACAACGCTATCAGTCACTCCAGCATCACGATGCCCCGCTGGTGAAACAAGTGGCACGGCACGTACCGCAACTGCCCGTCAGGATCACCGAAGAACTCGTTCTCACCGCTACCGGCACCGAGCTGCTGCAACTGGGCGAAGGCGCGTTTGCAGAGCGTCAGCAGCGACTCTCTGAAAACGCCCTGCACGAATTGCGGATCACCCGTGCCTATGAAGGACTGGAAATCGATTCGGTGCACAACCCGGATTCCGAAACCCTGGCACTGCACAGTCTGCCGCTGTTGCCGGGTTGGTCAGACGCGGTGAGTCTCGAAGTCCGCAACCAGTCGTTTGCAGGGAACAGGCTCGACACCACCGGCCCTGTGGGTGCGGCCATCGAGAAAGTTCTGGTGCGCCGGGCCGATGGCACCTGGCAACCGTTCGACCAGGCCGGACTGGAACTGCACGGCCCGACGGATTTCTACACCAGCGTGGTGCAAGCCTTGCCCGATGCCCAGCGCCAGGCATTGAATCTGCAAATTGGTGAAAGCCAAAAACTCCGCCAGCTCATTCGCGACAATCCCCTGCCCCGTGCCAACCTGCGTCTGACATCGATGGACGCATCTGTGCCGGCATCTGGCGTCGATACCTTGCGTCTGCTGGGTACAGACGGTTACGCACGTAATGTGTCGGCCGACGAGGCACCCCCAACCCTGGAAACGCGGGTGCGCGATGTTTTTCCCGGCATCACCCAGGACGGTCAACGGGCAATGGTGCAACACCTGCAAAGCCATCTGGAGAATCCGATTGCCGAGCTGTCGCGTCTTCGACTCGAATATTCGAACCTTGAAAACAGCCTTGATCAATGGCGGTTCAGGGAAGTGCGGATCGATCCAGCAACCGGTCTGCCACTTTCCCTGGCACGACGAGCAGCGGCGGCTCGCGATCGACAGGTTTTTGCCCGAACCCTGCTCAGTTGCTGGCGCCGGGAAACCCCGGAACGCTTTGGCTACCGCATGCGTTTTATCGAACCGCTGCTGGGCGATCTGCCGGTGCTGACGGCTGACTTCAGCCATGTCATCAGCCTGGAATTGAGCGGCAGCGGAACATCCGCAGGCATCGAGACTTTCATAGGTCGCTTCCCTCGATTGGCCCGTCTCGACCTGCAGAACTTTGACCTGCACAACCTGCCGCAAGGCATCTCGGTCATGCCCGCTCTGCGCCAATTGCGGCTGCGTAAATGTGGAATCACCCTGACCCCGGAAAACCAGGCGCTGCTGACATCACTCAACGAACTGGTGGAGCTGGATCTGAAGGACAACCCGCTGGGACCGAGCTTCGACGTGACCTTCATGCCTTCGCTGACCTACCTCAACCTGTCGCGCACCGGAATTGCCGAAGTGCCCGTCAGCTTGATCGATCACCCGCAGATCAGGAGCGCCTGGCTGACCGACAACCAAATCACCACGCTGCCCGCAGCGCTGTTCGAGTTCTCACCCACTGCCGGAGCCGGATACGATTTTTCCGGCAACCCGCTCTCCGCCGCCGCGCGCGAGCGTGTGAAAACCTATTTCACTCGTACGGGCCTCAATTTCGGCGTTCGCGCCGAACAGGCCGATATCGTCCGTACCCGAGCACTGTTTCCGGACGTCGACGAAGGCCAGGCCAGCAGCCTGATTTATCGCTTGCCCGGCTCACTGGTTCAGGGCCGCTTGCAATTGACGGCGTGGGAAACCGAGATAACTACGCTGAGCAATGATCTGACTCGCTGGGCCCGAGACATTCCAGACCGCGACCCGGACAGCGGCACAACACTGGAGGCCAACGAGCGCTTCACCGAGCAAGACGCACGCGAGACTTTCGCCGGCAAATTGCAACAGCTTTGGCGTCACCGCTCGAGAATCCACCCGCACGCAAGGGCCGATATCTTCACTGCCGAGGCCACGTTCATCGGCGACCTGCCGGAAATGAGCGCTGACTTCAACCACATCACCGCGCTGACCCTCAACGGCAACAAAGGCCTGCGCGGCAACGCGCCATTCCTCAGAAGCTTCCCCCGACTCAAGCGCTTGTTTTTACGCAATGGCGAGCTTGATCAATTGACCCAAACCCTCACCGGACTGCCAATGCTGGAAGTACTGGTATTGGACAACTGCGGGGTGAGATTCAACGCCGAGTCGCTGACGGCGCTTGCTGCCATGTCGAAACTCGAGTCACTGGAACTGCCACGCAATCTGCTGGATCTGGTGCCCGACCTGCAAACCCTGAACACGCTGTCCTACCTTGACCTGTCGCGTACGGGCCTGCTGGAAATCCCGCCCGGTCTGATCGATCACCCAACCCTCAAGACCGCGATCCTCAGTGAAAACCAGATCACCGAATTGCCCGAGGCTCTTTTTGAGCTATCGGCCCAGGCCGGTGATGGCTACGACCTGTCGAACAACCCGCTGACCCTCGCCACTCGAGAAAGGATCAAACAGTACTGCCGTGAAACCGGCCAGGATTTCGCCGTCCTCGCCGACGCGGCCGATATCGAAACCACCCAGCAGCTGTTTCCCGACCTCGACGTGCAGGACGCCAGCGATGTGTTCTACAGTTTGCCGGGCTCACTGGAGAATAGCCGAAGCCAACTGCGGCACTGGCAGGCAGAAATCCGTCAACTGAACGCCGACCTTGCGCAATGGGCTGCGGCAGGGCCGAGCATTCACCCGACCACGGGGCAGTTACTCAATCCACGGCAGATCTTCGTGATGCAGGCGAACAGACGACTGTTCGCTCAGCGGATCGAAGAACTGTGGCGCTTCCGGTTTACCGAGAAACCCACAGAACGAGGCAATGTGCTGATCACGGATCTGCCCTTTGTCGGCGAGTTGCCCGTGCTGTCGGCAGACTTCAGTCATATCGCCGAACTGACCCTCGACGGCAACCCTACCCTGAGCGGCGCCGATGCCTTCCTTTCATCCTTTACCGGCTTGCGTCATCTGGAACTGCACGAGTTCAAACTGGAGCACCTGCCAGAGGCTTGCGAGCGCATGCCTTCGCTGGAACGGCTGGTGCTGGAGTATTGCGAGCTGGTCATGACGGATGAAACCCAGGCTCGCCTGTCATCGCTGACCCGATTACAGTTCCTCAACCTGAGCCATAACCCGTTGGGCGCTACACCGGAGTTGAAGGGATTGCCGGCGTTGACCCATGTGCGCCTGATCGACACCGGAATCACCCACCTGCCGGAAGGCCTGGTCGAACACCCGACACTGATCATGGCCAACTTCGATCACAACCGGATCAGCGAACTGCCCGACAGCCTGTTCGACCTGCCCGTGCTTTCGCCCAACCAATTCATCCTTGGCGAAAACCCGTTGTCCCCCGCCACGCGCGAACGTATCAAGGCAAGCTACCAGCGCAACCGGCAAAACTTCGGGGTATCGATGCCGCAGGCTGATATCGAGCGCGTGCTCGCGCTGTTTCCCGCGCTGGATACCGATCAAGCCAGTCGATTGTTGTATCTGCTGCCGGGGACGATTGATCACGGCCGCCTTCGAATCGGTCAGTGGGAAACGGAATGGCAACAGCTGGAGGCGACGCTTAACCGCTGGGTCGAGGAGACGCCCGATCAACATCCGTCAACTGGCGCACTGCTCACAGCCGAGGACAACGTCGTTGAGCGCTCCGGCCGCGATCAGTATCGCCGGGATCTGCAAGCGTTCTGGCGCGCCCGCTCAACAGCCCAACCCGAGGTGCGACCGGACAGGCTGGTTCTCAATCTCCCCTTCATCGGCGAACTTCCGGCACTGAGCGCAGACTTCAGCCATGTCACTACGCTGTCGATCACCGGCAATGCCCAACTGCGTGCCGGCGACGGATTCTTCGGCGCTTTCACAGGGCTGAAAACCCTGGAACTGCGCGACCTGGGCTTGCAACAAATGCCGGATTCATTCCGGCGCATGCCTGCCCTGGAAAGTCTCGTACTGAGCAACTGCGCGGTGGTGCTGGATACCAAAGGTCGCGCCACTCTTGCTTCGTTGACGCGCTTGAAGAAACTCGATCTGTACAACAATCCGCTGGGGTTGGCTCCGGACATCCGTTCCCTGCCGGCACTGGATTTTCTCGATCTGGCCGGTACCGCGATTGCCGAGGTACCCATCGGGATGATCAATCATCCGGAGCTGGAAATCGTCATCCTCAACAACAATCGCATCAGTGAGATTCCAGACGAAGTTTTCAACTTGCCGGCGGAAACCGGCAATGGCTACGACTTCGGCAACAACCCCCTGACCCCTGCGACTCGTGAACGGGTCAAAGACTACTTCAGGCGCACCGGCGGTGATCTCGGTGTACTTGCCGATGAGGCGGATCGCGCACGGGTGCAAACGCTGTACCCCGCGATGGACAACGAACAGGCCAGCACCTTCTTCTATCGCCTGAGCGGAACGTTGGCCGACGGTCGCCAGGAAGTGGCACGTCGGGAAACGGCGCTGAGTGATCTCACCCGCAGCCTCGCCCATTGGAGCGACGACATTCCGGCGAATCCGCTCAACGGCCAGCCACTGTCGGAAACCGCACGATTGCGACAGGAGCAACTGCGCTCACAGTTCGCCGAAGCGCTGCTGACCTGCTGGCGCAAGATCCCGATCGAGGATTCAAGTCTCGACAGTTACGGGTTCAGCCATACCGTGAGTTTCATCGGCGAACTGCCAACACTGGGCGCCCCATTCCCCTACGTGCCGGACCTGTTTCTGGTGGGTGACGGCCACTCATCACGCCTCGGTCGCTTCCTCGAAGCCTTTCCCGGCCTCGACAGCCTGGCCATTCGCGAATGCAATCTGGGCGATATTCCCAAGGATATTTTCACCATGAACCGACTGACGGCGCTGAGCCTGCCGGACTGCGAGATCAGCCTGACGCCCGAGTCAGTCGCGGCACTGGCGGGAATGGACAACCTCGAAGTGCTCAATCTGCGCGACAACCCACTGGGGCTGACGCCGGACGTCAGCAACCTGCACTCCCTGACCGATCTGGATTTGAGCGATACCGGGATCACCGAGATACCGAAAGGGACGCTGGAAAACCTGCACTGGAACGAGCTTGACCTGTCCGGCAATGCGATCACTGACATACCGGAAGAAATTATGGATGTGCCCGCGACAGTCGGTGACCGCTATGACCTGCACAACAATCCACTGTCACCCCAAAGCCTGGCCCGGGTACGGGCTTACTACCTGGAAACGGGTAACAACCTGAACGTTGCCGGCATCGACGGTACGCCGAGACTGCCGGAAATGAGGCCTGATCTGGAAATCGAAGACTGACCGAGACAGCGCCATGGCAGCCAAAGCCATGGCGTCGCTGGCAGCGGATCAACCGCGCTCTGGCGGCACCGACGACAGTTCGAACGGACTGCTGCTGCGCCGCTGGTTGCGGTCTTCCCGTGGCGTGGCGCCGAAGAAGTTGCGATAGGCGCTGGAGAAATGCGGCCCCGAGGAGAAACCGCAGGACAGGCCGATCTGAATGATCGACTTGCTGGTCTGCATCAACATCTGCCGGGCCTTGTTCAGGCGCAGTTCCAGGTAGTACTGGCTCGGCACGCGGTTGAGGTATTGCTTGAAGATCCGCTCCAGCTGGCGACGGGACACGCACACGTGCTGGGCGATTTCGTCGGTGGTCAGCGGTTCTTCGATGTTGGCTTCCATCAGCAACACCGCCTGGGTGAGCTTCGGATGGCTGGAGCCGAGACGGTTCTGCAATGGAATGCGCTGACGCTCGCCACCTTCACGGATGCGCTCGACCACCAGTTCTTCGGAAACTGCACCGGCCAGTTCAGCACCGTGATCACGGGCCAGCACCGCCAGCAACAAATCGAGTACCGACATGCCGCCGCACGCTGTCAGGCGATCGCGATCCCAATCGAACAGATGGCTGGTGGCGATGACTTTCGGGAAGCGTTCGGCGAAGTCGTCCTGCCAACGCCAGTGCACAGCAGCGCGATAACCGTCGAGCAGACCGAGTTGCGCCAACGGATACACACCGGCCGACAGACCGCCGATCACACAACCGGCGCGCACCAGTTGTTTCAGCGCGCTGCTGAGTGCCGGCGCCAGTGTGGTCGGCGGCTCATCGGCGAGCAGGAACAGTTTCTGGAAGTTTTCGAGCTTGCCGGCCCAAGGTTCGCCGGGCAGTTGCCATTCGCCTTCAAGCGGTGGCTCGGCTTGCAGGAACGACAATTCGTAAACCACGTCCGGATGCACACGCTGGGCAACACGCAAGGCCTCCTCTGCCAGCGCCAAAGTCAGAGCTTTAGTGCTGGGCCAAATCAGGAAACCAATTCGATGGGCAGTCATGGCGGGCGATCCGAAACGTAAACAGAGGGAAAAACCGAAATCGGCTGCAACCAAATTAGACCATCTGGCGCGCTGCGCAGCATGACCTAATTTGGTGCATAACGGGAGCGATTACTTGAGGCTGCCCGAGAGGAATTGTTGCAAACGTTCCGACTGCGGATTGACCAGCACTTCACGCGGGTTGCCGCTTTCTTCCACGACGCCTTTGTGCAGGAACACCAACTGGTTCGACACTTCACGGGCGAAGCCCATTTCGTGGGTCACCACCACCATGGTCCGGCCTTCCTGAGCGAGGGCCTGCATGACTTTCAGCACGTCGCCGACCAGTTCCGGGTCGAGGGCCGAAGTCGGTTCGTCGAACAGCATCACTTCCGGTTCCATCGCCAACGCACGGGCAATTGCCACACGCTGCTGCTCGCCACCGGACATGTGCCCCGGGAACGCGTCTTTACGATGGGCCACGCCGACCTTGTTCAGGTAGTGCTCGGCTTTCTCGCGGGCTTCGGCCTTGGACACGCCCAGCACGTGAACGGGCGCTTCCATGATGTTTTCCAGCGCGGTCATGTGCGACCACAGGTTGAAGTGCTGGAACACCATCGACAGGCGCGAACGCATGCGTTGCAGCTGTTTCGGATCAGCGGCTTTCAGCGCGCCGTCCTTGTTCGCCACCAGCTTCAACTCTTCATTGTTGAGCAGGATCTTGCCCGCGTGCGGCTGCTCGAGCAGGTTGATGCAGCGCAGGAAAGTACTTTTGCCGGAGCCACTGGAGCCGATGATGCTGATCACATCGCCGGCGGCCGCTTTCAGGGAAACGCCCTTGAGCACTTCGTGACTGCCATAGCGTTTATGCAGGTCTTGGACTTCAAGTTTGTACATGCGGTCGGTTCTCACAAAAACAGTCAGTCGTTGAGCAAAGGGCCGTCGCGCAGCGCATCGCGCCCCGCCACTTTGGCCAGCCAGAAACCGGGTTGGGCGTAACGCAGCCGCTCAATGGCAAACAGCACCCCGGACGTACCAGCACACACCGTGCTGACCCGATCCGACAGCGGATCGATCACTTCAAAAATCTTGTCACCGGCTTCAACCCACTCGCCGGGCTTGCGCAGAAAACTCACCACGCCAGGATGCGGCGGCAGGAGCAGCTCCGTGCCTTCGAACGGCATGCCTTCGCATGGTTCGCGCTCGGCGCTTGGCCACTCGCCACGGATCAGGCCTTGTTCGGCGAGGAATGCCAGGATCCCGTCTGCCCAGGCTTCGGCCTGTGCAGGCGTGGTGTCAGCCTGTCCACCCAGTTCAACGGTGGTCGCCAGGCACGCCAGTGGAATCTGCGCGTCCGGGAACAGGCGCGACAGACGCAGCCACGGCAGCGAACAGGCTTCGTCGAACGAGCTGCCACCGGAATCTTCCGCCAGCAGGCCGACCTTCACGTCCAGGTGCGCAGCGAGCGAACGCCACTGCGGCCAGTGTTGCGGCAAGGCATACATGTGCAGTGCGGCTTCGCAGTCGCAATGCAGGTCCAGCACCACATCGGCGGTGGCGGCATGTTGCAGCAGGATGCGCTGCATGCCTTGCAACTGGCTGCTGGCCTCGGGCAATGCGGCCAGGTGATCGGCCATCGCCTGACGGATCAGACGGATGTTGGCGTGCGGATCATCACCGAGTTGTCCTTGAAGCTTAGCGGCCACCGGCGCGCTGAGCTCGACGAAATCACGGTTGAAATTCTTGCCGCTGCCGGCCTCGAAGCGCCCCTGGTGGTTGCCTTGCAGCAACTGGCCAAGACCCAGCGGGTTGGCCACGGGCACCAGCTCGATGACGCCGTTGAGCAGGCCTTTGGCTTCGAGTTCGCCGAGGCGTTTTTTCAGTTCCCAGGCGGTACGCATGCCGGGCAATTCGTCGGCGTGGAGGCTGGCCTGGATGTAGGCCTTACGCTCACCGCTACCGAAGCGAAATACCGAAATCCGGCGCTCGCTGCCCAGGTGGCTCCACGGCAGAACGTGGTCGATGCGTTCCATATCAGTGCTTCCTCGGGGCCAGGTAGCTCAGCCAGCGACGCTCGGCCAGCTTGAACAGGCGCACCAGAATGAAGGTCAGACACAGGTAGAACACGCCGGCGGTGATGTACGCCTCGAACGGCAGGTAGAACTGCGCGTTGACGGTACGGGCCGCGCCGGTGATGTCGATCAGGGTCACGATGGAGGCCAGACTGGTGGTCTGCAGCATCATGATCACTTCGTTGCTGTACTGCGGCAGTGCCCGGCGCAGGGCCGATGGCAACAGGATGCGCTGGTACATCTTGAAGCGCGACATGCCCATGGCCTTGGCCGCTTCGATCTCGCCGTTCGGCGTGGCCTTCAGGCTGCCGGCGATGATTTCGGCGGTGTAGGCGCTGGTGTTGATCGCGAATGCCAGGCACGCACAGAACGTTGCGCTGGACAGCCACGGCCAGAGGAAGCTTTCACGCACCGTTTCGAACTGAGCCAGACCGTAGTAGATCAGGAACAGTTGAACCAGCATCGGTGTGCCGCGAATCACGTAAGTGAAGAGCCACGCCGTCATGTTGACGACGGCATTCTTCGAGACGCGCATCAGCCCCAGCGGCAGGGCCGCAAGCAGACCGAAGAACAGCGACAGCGCGAGCAACTTGAGGGTGGTGACCAGACCGCCGAGGTACAGCGGCAGGGCCTCCCAAATGACGTTGTAGTCGAAGATCATAGATCAGCCGCCCTTACGCCTACCGAGTAGCGCTTCTCAAGGTGACGCAGCGCCAGCAACGAGACACTGGTGATCACCAGGTACATCGCCGCCACTGCGAGGAAGAAGGTGAAAGGCTCGCGGGTGGCGTCGGCCGCCTGCTTGGCCTTGAACATCATGTCTTGCAGACCGACCACGGAAATCAGCGCGGTGGCCTTGGTCAACACCAGCCAGTTGTTGGTGAAGCCCGGAATCGCCAGACGAATCATCTGCGGCACCAGCACGCGAAAGAACACTTGGACGCTGCTCATGCCGTACGCCATGCCCGCTTCGGCCTGACCTTTGGGGATCGCCATGAACGCGCCACGGAAGGTTTCCGACAGGTACGCACCGAAGATGAAACCGAGGGTGCCGATACCGGCGGCCAACGGGTTCAGGTCGATGTAGTCGTCATAGCCGAGCATCGGCGCGACGCGGTTGAGCAAGTCCTGGCCGCCGTAGAAGATCAGCAGGATCAGCACCAGATCGGGAATCCCGCGGATCACCGTGGAATACAGATCGCCCAGCCAGGCCAGCCAGCGCACTGGCGACAGGCGCAATGCGACACCGATCAGCCCGAGAACGATGGCCAGGGCCATGGACGACAAGGCGAGCTGAAGCGTCAGCCAAGCGCCATCGAGGATGACAGCCCCGTAGCCTTTCAACATGATTCAGGTCCTCGAAAGTTGGGATGAAAAAATGGCGCAAACCGCAGAGATCCTGTTGCTTGCGCCATTTCGGACGGGTCGAGCGACGTCTTTACTTGCCGTAAATGTCGAAGTCGAAGTACTTGTCCTGGATTTGCTTGTACTTGCCGTTTTCGCGAATGGCCGCGATGGCAGTATTGATCTTGTCTTTCAGGGCGTCGCCCTTGCGCACCGCGATACCTACGCCGTCGCCGAAGTATTTGACGTCGGTGAAGGCCGGGCCGACGAACGCGAAGCCTTTGCCGGCGTCGGTTTTCAGGAAGCCGTCATTCAACAGCGTAGCGTCAGCCACGGTGCCGTCGAGGCGACCGGCGGCCACGTCGAGGTAGATTTCGTTCTGCGAGCCGTATGGCTTGATTTCGGCACCCAGCGGGGCCAGGACTTCGCGGGCGAAACGCTCGTGGATCGAACCACGCTGCACGCCGATGTTCTTGCCCTTCAGCTCGGTCAGGCCTTCGCTGACAGCGGTGCCTTCTTTCATGACCAGGCGAGCTGGGGTGTTGTAGTACTTGTTGGTGAAGTCCACGGACTTCTTGCGGTCGTCAGTGATGGACATGGACGACAGGATCGCGTCGATCTTGCGCACTTTCAGTGCCGGGATCAGACCGTCGAATTCTTGCTCGACCCACTGGCACTTGACCTTCATCTCTTCGCACAGGGCGTTGCCGATGTCGTAGTCGAAACCGACGATGCTGCCGTCCGGCGCTTTGGAAGCAAATGGAGGGTAAGCCGCTTCGATACCGATCTTCAGAGGCTTTTCATCGGCGAATGTCGGCAGGGACAGCACGGACAGTGCCAGGGCGCCAAGCAGCACAAGTTTCTTCATCTTGGGACTCCATCGGTAAAGGGCAAAAACGGCAGAGTGAGCGACAGCCCAATATGCGAATGGGTGAATCGGGAAAGCGGTGCTGCATCTGTGGGAAATTTCCCATTGAAACCGTCAGCGATTTCAACACGAGCCACGACGAGCGAGTGATCGGCATTCTAACGACAGGCCCGAAGCCGATATTTCTTCAATGCGACAACTAATTACAGATGCACCGAGAAACCCGCTTGAGCACATTGACAGCTCCGCAATTTCATGCAAGAGCGAAAGACAGTGAACCGATCTATGCTGCAAATTGCGGGCCTATTATTCGCAAACCCTTCTAATCCGGCAAGCGCGGGGTGATGTCTTATTTTTCACAGGGTGTTTTGAGGCCCTGAAACAGGGCGCAGCGTTTCCCATCGCCCCGTTGCGGAGCAGGCGGTTACACATTCAGTTACTTGAAGGCTGAGGGGTAACAGTGGGAATAGGCTGACAGAGCAATTCGATAATTATTGGCCGAAGATCGCCCGCGCCCTGAATCCGGCCACACCCCGTAACTGATCGTTCCCACGCTCCGCGTGGGAATGCAGCCCGGGACGCTCTGCGTCCCACGAGCGGACGCGGAGCGTCCAGAGAGGCGTTACCACGCGGAGCGTGGGAACGATCACGCCACAAATGAAAAAGCCCCGCCCGACGTGATGCCGGACGGGGCTTTTCAGCCTTCAGACCCGCCGCTTACGCGACGTTCATGGTCTTGTGCGTATCGATCAGATGCTGCACCACACCCGGATCGGCCAGGGTGGAGATGTCGCCCAACCCGTCATATTCGGCCGTGGCGATCTTGCGCAGGATGCGACGCATGATCTTGCCCGAACGGGTTTTCGGCAACCCCGGCGCCCACTGGATCACGTCCGGCGAAGCAATCGGCCCGATCTCCTTGCGCACCCAGTTCTTCAACTCCAGGCGCAGCTGCTCGCTCGGTTCTTCGCCATTCTTCAAGGTGACGTAGACATAAATGCCCTGCCCCTTGATGTCGTGCGGCACACCGACCACCGCCGCTTCGGCGACTTTCGGGTGAGCGACCATCGCGCTTTCGATCTCGGCGGTACCCATGCGGTGGCCGGACACGTTGAGCACGTCGTCCACACGACCGGTGATCCAGTAGTAACCGTCGGCATCGCGACGAGCACCGTCACCGGTGAAGTACATGCCACGGAAGGTCTTGAAGTAAGTGTCGACGAAACGATCGTGGTCGCCGTACAGGGTGCGCGCCTGACCCGGCCACGAGTCGAGAATCACCAGATTGCCCTCAGCCTCGCCCTCGATGATGTTGCCGAGGTTATCCACCAGCGCCGGCACCACACCGAAGAACGGACGCGCTGCCGAACCCGGCTTCAGGGTATGAGCGCCCGGCAGCGGGCTCATCATGTTGCCGCCGGTTTCGGTCTGCCACCAGGTGTCGACGATCGGGCAACGGGACTTGCCGACGTTCTTGTAGTACCAGTCCCAGGCTTCCGGGTTAATCGGCTCGCCCACCGAACCGAGCAGGCGCAGGCTGCTGCCGTCCGCGCCTTCAACAGCAGCGGTGCCGGAGGCCATCATCGCGCGGATCGCAGTCGGCGCGGTGTAGAGGATATTGACCTTGTGCTTGTCGACGATCTTCGCCACCCGGGTGATGTCCGGGTAGTTCGGCACGCCTTCGAACAGCAGCGTGGTCGCGCCGTTGGCCAGCGGGCCATAGACAATGTAGGAGTGACCGGTGACCCAGCCGACGTCGGCGGTGCACCAGTAGATTTCACCCGGACGGTAGTCGAACACGCGCTCGTGAGTCATGGCCGCGTACAACAGATAGCCGCCAGTGGTGTGTTGCACGCCCTTCGGCTTGCCGGTGGAGCCGGAGGTATAAAGGATGAACAGCGCTTCTTCAGCGCCCATCTCTTTCGGCGCGCAGACGGTGCCCGCCACTTTCATCAGGTCTTCGTACCAGATGTCGCGATGCTGGTTCCACTTGATGTCGCCGCCGGTGCGCTTGCACACGATGACTTTCTGGATGCTGCTGGTTTCCGGGTTGGTCAGAGCGTCATCGACGTTGGCCTTGAGGGAAATTTTCTTGCCGGCACGGATGCCTTCGTCAGCGGTGATCACCACTTTCGAGCGGCAGTCGATGATGCGACCGGCCAGAGCTTCCGGCGAGAAACCGCCGAACACCACCGAGTGAATCGCGCCGATCCGGGTGCAGGCCAGCATGGCGACCACGGCTTCAGGGATCATCGGCATATAGATGGTCACCACGTCGCCGCGGTGCACGTCCTGGCCACGCAGGGCGTTGGCGAACTTGCAGACTTGTTCATGCAGTTCGCGGTAGGTGATGTTGCGGCTTTCGGAAGGATCGTCGCCTTCCCAGATGATGGCGACCTGATCGCCGCGCTCGGCCAGATGACGGTCGAGACAGTTGTAGGAAACGTTCAGGGTGCCGTCGGCAAACCACTTGATGTCGACATGGTGATCGTCGAACGAAGTCTGTTTCACCGTGGTGAAAGGCTTGATCCAGTCGAGGCGCTTGGCTTGTTCGCGCCAGAAGCCGTCAGGGTTGACGACCGACTGTTGGTACATGGCTTTGTAGGTCGCCTCGTCGGTCAGCGTATTGGCCAGAACCTCGGGACGAACGGGATACAGGGAAGCCGCACTCATCTTTCCTACCTCGGTGTAATAGTTGTTTTTGTATGACCCTGTTGTAGCCGGGGCGCCCGTATAGAACCATTCGACGATGGTAGTAACAAGCCCCTACAAAACATCCAGATACCCCGGAGGCGCGCGACCAATACCTTTGCGAAACACCCTGCAACCCTTGTGGGATCTGGCCTGCAAGCGATTCGGGCGAGTCGATTGCTCAGGAAAGTCGCATCACCGACATCACGATATCCGCCGATTGTTACCAAATCTGCCAAAGGTGTTTATCAAAACCGAGTCTGTTTACCCCCTCCCCGCCTCCCTAGAATTCACCTCGCCGACAAGGCAAAGCGATTAACAACGTTACAGCCCCCACGAAGGCCGTTAATCCAGCTCTTAAGTAACAAACCAAAACGATGAAGTTCCACACGCAACCCCAAAAAGGTTGCGTGACCCCACTCGACCTCAAGAAGGTAAATTTCAAATGAAAGCTTTATTGGTTCTGGCCCTCAGCAGTCTGTGCGCAACCGCCATGGCAGACGAGGTCCCGACTGATGTCGCACAGCAACAACCGGCCATCGAGGAATACACTTACTCCACTCACCTGGACATCGCCAACGTTGTATCGATGAGCGAAGTTCCGAATGTCTGCGAAGTGGTTCCGATGAAAATGGAGTACGACGACTCCACCGGCCAGCGCCACATCCTGCGTTACAGCGTGATGGGTAACGGCTGCACCAATTGATGGTTTGAGACTGCACCGAATCGGATCACTCAGCGCAACATTGAGGGTCGATTCCAGCCCGGCTTCGGTCGGGCTCAGTTGTGTTTGAAGGGACGTAAAAGGGTTGCAAAACACAAGATATAGTGAAAAACGCGGTTTTTTGCTCGTTTTTTGAGCAATCAATCACACGCAGAAAAATTAATGAAAAAAAATTCTCCGGGGCCAATCCCGGCGAAAGCCCTGTAAACCCTCGCTCCGATCGAAATCACCCTCTCGCTCGACCGCCCTGCGCTGTTTCGCCCTCCCCCACGCCGGTGTTTTTTTCCCTATAATGCCGCCCAATCGGGTCAGCAATATTCCCTTACAGGGATCAAAGCCATTCTGAAGCCCCGCAGCAGCGACAACGCTGACCTGCGCCCGTCAGAGGCTCTCGGAAACCCGTACAAAATTCTGTTTTATTGCCTGCCTTAGCTGCTGCAAAAAACGATTCCTTAAGATCCAACGCGGCCAGTACGGTCGTGTGAAAAACCAACCATCAGTTTTCACACGGGCATCTGGCCCTCACGCAGGAGACGACACGTCATGCTGAGCTGGGACGAATTCGACAAAGAAGACAGTGAAGTAGCCGTAAAAGGCGCCAACGCCGGCCACGCTACCGAAGCCAACATGGACCGCCTCGACAGCGCCGGCGGTGCCGCTGCTCTCGAAGCCCGCGCCGTGACCGCCGCTGACTCGGCCGCCGTGGCCCGCGCCAAGGCTGCACTGGATTCCCTCGACGTCGCCGAAGGCCTCGCCGAACTCGAAGGCTCCGCCGCCCGTGTCGCCGTTGACGAAAAGCGCATGATCAACTGCCGCGCCGACCTCAACCAGCTCGTGCCATTCAAGTACGACTGGGCCTGGCAGAAATACCTGGACGGCTGCGCAAACCACTGGATGCCGCAAGAAGTCAACATGACCGCCGACATCGCCCTCTGGAAAAACCCGGAAGGCCTGACCGACGACGAGCGCCGCATCGTGATGCGCAACCTCGGCTTCTTCTCCACCGCCGACTCCCTGGTTGCCAACAACCTGGCCCTGGCCGTGTACCGCCTGATCACCAACCCGGAATGCCGCCAGTACATCCTGCGCCAGGCGTTCGAAGAGGCGATCCACACCCACGCCTACCAGTACTGCATCGAATCGCTGGGCATGGATGAAGGCGAGATCTTCAACATGTACCACGAGATCCCGTCGGTCGCGAAAAAAGCCGCCTGGGGCCTGAAATACACCCGCGCCATCTCCGACCCGGAATTCAACACCGGCACCGTCGAAACCGACAAAGAACTGCTGCGCAACCTGATCGCCTACTACTGCGTTCTGGAAGGCATCTTCTTCTACTGCGGCTTCACCCAGATCCTCTCCATGGGCCGCCGCAACAAAATGACCGGCGTCGCCGAGCAGTTCCAGTACATCCTGCGCGACGAATCCATGCACCTGAACTTCGGCATCGACGTGATCAACCAGATCAAAATCGAAAACCCACACCTGTGGGACGCCGAAATGAAGGAAGAAGCTTCGCAGATGATCCTGCAAGGCACTCAACTGGAAATCGAATACGCACGTGACACCATGCCTCGCGGCGTACTGGGCATGAACGCGGCGATGATGGAGGACTACCTGAAGTTCATCGCCAACCGTCGTCTGTCGCAGATCGGTTTGAAGGAAGAGTACCCAGGGACGACTAACCCGTTCCCTTGGATGAGCGAGATTATGGACTTGAAGAAAGAGAAGAATTTCTTTGAGACTCGTGTGATCGAATACCAAACTGGTGGTGCTCTGAGCTGGGACTAATCGTCTCGCGCGTCACGATTTGACGATTGCTGCTTGAGTCGTCGAATTGAGAAAGCAAAAAGCCCCGATTTGATCGGGGCTTTTTTATGGGCGACTGGTTGCCCTTTTCCGTCCCTACGTTGCAGAGTTCAATCTCCTACAGCACTTACAGCCGCTTCGCATTGAAGCCAACTGCAAGCACCTCTAAGCTCAATTGCAGGTGCCTAAGAAACACCCAACGTAGAAAGCTTGGCCAGTTACACAGACGTACATGTCGTCGGTGGAGCTGCCCCGCTCGTTGGGATTTCTTAAGTCCACTCTACGTTGGGGTCAGGCCCTCCAAAAATCTAACGTAGAGGTAATGGATATGCCCGATCCTTTTTCTGTAACAGTCTTCTCTCGTCACAACCTCGCACTACACGCCCTTCTGCTCGAAAACCAAACGTGGTTCTGCGCTCGCGATGTCGGCCGCTTGATGGGTGTCCATCTGTGCGAACGCATGGTCAATAAGCTAGACAAGGATCAACGTCGCGTTTTGTGGATTGAGTATTTTCGGCAACCTGAAAAGCAACTGATGCTCAGCGAGTCCGGTGTGTATGCGCTGCTGGTGTACCACTACGTTCCCGGGAATCGGTTGTTACGTGAATGGCTGACTCATCAGGTGGTACCGGCCTTGCGTGATGCAGAACACTCGGGACATTCAGATCGGCCGATGTTGAGTTTGTTAGATTGGCCGGAGATGTCATTGAGTCTGCTGCATTGGCAGGATGAAGGCTGGATTCGGCTGCGGGATATGCCTTATCTGCTATTCGATCAGACTCAACGGCAAGCGACAGTGGTTAAACCTTGGTGGAGGAGAGTCACCCAGCTGTTTCCGTCATCTAAGCACTCGATCGGTTAAGTATCGCGCTCGCAGGATCGCGGGATTTTCGCTGTCATTTTTTCATGTTTCGTATGCAGCGCTAGCTTCCGCAACTACCGAGGGTTCTCAATCCTCGGTAGCTGATCTATTAATCCATTTCGCACATTAGGTTAAATCGTCAAAAACCCAACGCCCACTGAGAACTCCTTTCAATTGCTCAACGCTTAGTAGCTGCTGGGGCTTTCTATGAATAATCGCGTGGCAATTTGCACAAAGCGGGATCAAGTCAGTCTCGGGATCCACAATCTGATCCTCGTCAAATTCGGAAATGGGCTTCACGTGGTGCACATGAATAAACCCCTTTGCATGAGCTCCGTATGCTTTCTCAAAATCAAAATCACAAGCTTTGCATTGAAGCCCGTGAATAGCGATTGCCTGCGCCCTCAGCTTTAGACAGCGTTCATATCTAACACCGTAGTAAATTATTTTTTTCCCTTCAGTACCAACGATCTTGGTTTCAAACTCCTGCGTGATATTGCTTGGACTGAACTCATCAATCGGAACTGACGTCAACGTCGCTCGGGATAAGATTTGGTCGAATACGGTTTGACCGATTGGGCGAACGCCATTCCACCAATAGTTTTTCTCAAGTTTTACAGGAATCTGCTCAAAATACTCTCCATCAGCTTTGATCGGGATCGCTGATTCAAATGGTTGGAAATCTTCAATGACAGCAAACCAATCACCCTGCTTGCTGTTCACATCCGCGTAAACCTTACCTATTCGAGCAACCCCAAAATAATGAGGCTGAGTACTCAGACGCTGCCCTGAAAAAGCCTTATTTTTCATCTTCCCTTTGTAATACAGCACCCTCGTTCCTTCGGCCAGAATCGCTCGGTACTGCTTCGGAAAGTGATAAGAGACTCCTGTTTCGTCGTCCCACTTTGACTCATCATTTTCGGCAATTACAGCTGGCATCCACTCACCTCCCTATCAGAGGGTGAAGACTACCAAATTTCAGGAAATCTCCTACACGATCAACAGAAGGCTCTCACTCGCAATTTAAAACAGAACCTAGAAAGCAGCGATCGAGCCTGTGTCGCAAAGAAAGCCCTTCCGAGATGCCGAACTTGGGCCGAAAAAATGAAGATGCTGGCTACTAAAGTGAATTAACAGGTGCGCCATCACGTACCTCCCGCTATTAATACCCCTCCCCCACTCAAGGACCCGAGCCCCACCATGAAATTCGACCTCGCCTACTGCCTCAGCCTCGACGACAAACTGTCGATCTATGACGTTCGCGATCTCAATTTCGATGAGACGGTGGCGTTCGACTCTGCGAAGGAGCATTTCCAGTGCCCCAACGACGCCTGTCGTGCGGCGTTCGATGCTTCCAACGAGTTGGGTACGTTCAACGCCAAGAATGTGAATTACGTGCGCACGCCGCACTTCAAGAATCTGCCCGGTACGCAGCATGTGGCGGGTTGTCCGTATGTGAGTTTGAAGACGTCGGCGTCGGGGGTTGAGGCGGCGGATGGGGAATTGGATGACGGGCGTGAGGAGCATTTCCCGTCGGAGTTGTTGCTGACGCGCCGTGAGTATGTGCGCAAGCCTGCTGTGCCTGCGGGGGCGGCGGATGTGTTGCGGGATGATCCGGTGCGGGTGGCGACTTCCCCTTCAAAAGAATCGCCGAGTCGTGAGACGGCGCCGGACAAGACCAGTGTCTTCGCTCACCCCGTGGAGTGTTTTGTGTCGAACTTCGCGGACAAGGATTTGCTCAAGCGCATGCCGTTGAAGATTGGCGAGCATACGGCGCCTTACAGTTCGTTCTTCAAGAAGATCGAGTACTTGATGGACAACAAGGGGCTGATTTACTGGGGCCGGATCAAGAAGATCGAGGACTTCCACAGCGCCAGTTTCCGGATCGATTTCGAAGACAAGGTCTGGTTCAAGAAACCGGATGACAGTAAGAAGAAGCCTTATCCGGTCAGTGTCTATCTCAACAAAAAGCTGATCGACAACTACCGCAAGCGCAAGGCGTTTCTGGAAGAAATCAAACACGCTATCGACAGTGATAAGGAGTTGTTCTGCTTCTTCTATGGTGTGACGCCGGAGTTGAAGCAGGTGCCGGGCAAGAAGAACCCCGAAAAACCTTTCGAGGTCTTCAATGCCAATATCGAGAACCTGGATCACTTCATCATTCGTGAAGCGCCGGGTCTGGCGTGACGGTTAGCCCTGGGGCAGTTGCAGTTTGACGGCGCCGGGGTGTTGTTTGATCAGGGAGTACGGCAGGATCGACCAGTCTGGTCGATCGCAAGAACGTTGTACGCGGGCGAAGTAGGCGCCCAAGTACAAACCTTTCGCAGTGAAGTACCACGGCGAAGAACCCCAAACGCTTTCTTCCGTGAAGTCGCAATCATCGTCTTGCGTTGGCTTCTTCATTTCTGCGGGGTACAGAGCGGTGAATTGCTTGATCAGCCAAGGCACCAGCTCTTTGTTTTCATACTGATAACGCGCGTCACTTTCAGCCGAGCTCAAAGGCTTGTCACCCAGGCTGTCTCGTTCGGCATGCAGCAGTGGCTTGCCCTCACCTACCCACAACACATCTTCGAGCGACAACGGATGACCAGTGCTCACATCAATGTTGAGGGGTGAATCACCGAAGTCCGGATGCGCGCCACCGCAGAAATAGCTGGTCGAGATGTTCAGGCTGACCACGGCAGGCGAAATCATTTTGGGTTCTGCGTCCTGCATGAACTCGACGTATTCCCCGCCCTGCAGTTGGCAACCGTGATAGCGGATGACCTCATTCCACAACCGTCCAAGCAACTGCTGGTTAACCCGTTGCAGATTATCTTTTGGCAGACCGGACTCTACGCTGAACAGCGAAATCTTTGACTCCGGTTCAATCCACCATTGCAGGGTGTAGCCCATGAAGTCTTGTTTCTTCAGCGGTTTGAGCTTGAGTCCCTGTAGTCGCAAATACTCATACGGCTCGCCGTTTGGCAGCGCGGCGATGAAGGGCAGCGTAGAAGTTGTCGGCTCTGGAAGCCTGGCCTCGGAAAGTTGCACTGTAAGCTTCTTGCCCTTCGGACTTTGCCACTCGCCCTGCCAGCCAGTGGCCGTTTCTTCCAGTTTCAAAGTCGGCAGTGGCTTGTCGTCGCTGTAGCGATTGTTGCCTTCAACCAGCGTCAGGGTGCTGTCCTGCAATGACCCGCTGAGGGGCAGGTCCCGATGGTATTTTTCGTAGAAGTAACGACCGGTCACTTCATCCGGTTGCTGGGTATTGAGCTCAACCACAATCGGCGTCTTGCCCAATGTGCCGGTGAAAACACGCCGGCCATCTTCGGCATGGGCAGTGGAAATCAATGTGAACAACGCCACGGCATATGGCGCCAGGCGTAACAGTCCCTTGAGCATGGATCGGTCCCTGAATGAGTCGGAAGTTGCGCCGGGACGTGGGTGCCGGCGCTGGAAAATTCGCGGCGGATTATGGCGGGGTTGTGCCCGGTAATCGAGAAATGTAATTCGAGATGCAACGTCGCGTCATGGCAGTTGCAGCGCAACACCACCCGGATGTTGTTTGACGATGTTGTACGGCAGAACACTCCAGTCCACGAATCCGCACACCGCTGCTACATGCGGAAACGATGGATCGAGCTTGATGCCTTGCTGTGTGAAATACCAACCCGGGAAGTCCCAAGGACCTTCATCGTTGTAGCCGCAGTCGTCTGTGCCTTCCGGCGTGATGGTCATGTCTTTCGGGTAGAGCCTGGTCAATTGGGCAACCAGCCAAGGCGCTAACTCCGTGGTGCGGTACTTTGACCAGACATCAGACGAACCGGATGATGTGTCGATGTAGTCGTCGCGCTCTTCATGACGTACTGGCTGGCCCTGCCCGACCCACAGGACATCTTCGAGGGTCAGTAACTTGCCGCTCTTTGTATCGATATTGAGCGCTTCCTGGTTTTGATCCGGATAGGCCCCGCCACAGAAGTATTCGGTTGAAATGCGCACGCTCATCACTGCCGATGACATCCACAGTGGTTGACTGGATTGAGCGTAATAACCGCCGCAGCCATATGACGACAACACTTGACCCCACAAACGCGCCATCAACTGCTGATTGATACGCTGACGCTCCTCAGGGGAGTAACCCGAGACCACTTCGAAGAGTGAAGTTTTGGTCTGCGGCTCGCTCCACCATTGCAGCGTATAGCCCATGAAAGTGTCGACCTTGCCTTTCTTGAGCGTGACGCCCTGCAACCGCAAGTACTCGTAAGGTGCATGATCATGCAACTTGGCCAGATAGGGTAAGGAGCCGGCGGGTACTTCGGGAATGATGGCTGGCTTCAACTCCATCCTCAGAGATTTACCGGCGGTACTTGTCCACTCGCCACTCCAACCATCAAGTGCTGGCTGCAGGCGAAGGGTCGGGCGGGAGTTCTCCATCCGCGAACCTTCTTCCAGCACAAGTGTTTCCCCCTCCATGGCACCGTCGAGTGCCAGATCCTTGCGGTACTTTTTATAGAAGTACCGCCCCTCTCCGGTGCGAGCATTTATTTCGAGGACGATGGGCGATTTACCCAGAGTACCGGTGTACACCTGCGCGCCGCTGTCGGCCCAGGTCGGCGTCGGCACAAACAAACCCGTCAGCAAAAAAACACCGAAAAGGCGCAACAGTCCTCGGAGCATCACTTCATCCTTGAGTAAACGAGCCGTTGCTCGCAAAAAGTAGCCGCGGATTATGTAGTGGTTGCAGTGGGGAATCGAGCAACTTCAGATTCAATTCACGCACATGCTGATCATCACAATCACTAGTAGCGCGACATACACCCACGCATGCACCCGATCCGGTATCCGCCCGATCCACGGCGTCGCCAGTCGAATCCCCAGCATCGAGCCCAGCGTCAGTACCGCAAACGCCAGCAGATCCACATACCCGATAAACCATGGCCCGAGGTCTGTCTCGCTGAACCCCGCCATCACCATGTACGTCAGCGTCCCCGCCAATGCCACAGGCACACTCAATGGATTGGCCATCGACGTCGCCTGCGACATGCTCAACCCGCAACGCCGCAATAACGGCACGGTCATGACGCTTCCTCCTACACCGAGAAACGTCGCGATGGTGCCAATGCCTACACCACCGCCGGACGTTTCCACCGTTCCCAATCGCTGTGGGATGACGCCTTCGGACTGTGTGAGAAAGCCGCGTCGCAGCAGGCAATCGACAATCGTCACGCCGAGGTAGGCGATGAAGGTATAACGAATGACTTCGCCACTGACCCATACCGCCGCCATTGCGCCGACGATAGCGCCTAACCCGATGAACCCGCCCAAGGGCCACAGGTAATCCCGGATCAGGTTGCCGGCGCGGCGGTGTTTGTCGGTCGCTATCAGGGCGTTGACGATCATCACGCAGGTCGAGGTGGCGACGGCGATGTGCATGGCCGATTGACCGATGGGGTCGTCGACGCCGTGGCTGGCGGTGAGCATGCGGTACAGCAGCGGCACGACGACGAAGCCGCCGCCGAAACCGCCGCCGAAACCGAAGAGCACGGCGGTGACGCCAGTCAGGCAGCCGAAGAGTGTCAGCAGGAGGTAGAACATGGCGCGTCGTCCGTAGTTTGGGAGCATTCGACGATAGAGCGGCGGCGCTTGGCCTGCCTCAGCAAGTCAGCCAATAATGTTTGCGTTTACGCCAATCGCTGGATGCCGCTCGATGCGCAATGTTTCGATCAACCTGCTGGACGACACACCACGCCCGGTGGTGGCGATCGGTACGGATTATTCCCACGGCTATCTGTTGCCACGTCATACGCATCGGCGGGCGCAATTGTTGTACGGCGCGACCGGGGTGATGCAGGTCAGCACTCATGACGGCAACTGGGTGGTGCCGCCGCAGCGGGCGGTATGGATTCCGCCGGGGGTGGCGCATGAGGTGTTGATGCTGGGGGTCAGCACTCGCAGTTTGTATATCGAGCCGGGGGCGGTGAATCTGGGTGAGCGTTGTCAGGTGATCAGTGTGTCGCCGTTGATGCGGCATTTGCTGATGGAGGCGGTGGAGCTGCCGCTGACCTATGACCTTGCCGGGCGTGACGGCGTGCTGATCGATTTGTTGCTGCATGAATTGGTGCGCAGTGCACCGCTGCCGTTGCATATACCGCTGCCGTCTGACGGAAGACTGCTCGAACTGTGTCAGACCTTTCTGCATCAGCCGAACGCCCACCAGTCGCCCCTGCAATGGGCCGATCAGCTGCACGTAAGCTTGCGCACCTTCAACAGACTGTTCCGTCAGCAGACCGGCCTGAGTTTCAGTCAATGGCGCCAGCGCGCCTGCGTGGTACTGGCGCTGGCACGGCTGGCGGCGGGTGAGGCGGTGACGCGGATTGCCCTGGATTTCGGCTATGACAGCCCGGCGGCGTTCTCGACAATGTTTCGTCGGATCCTCGGTCAGGCACCGTCCGTCTGGTTGGAGGCGGCGAACTAGGGCAAATCAAAAAATGCGTTTGATCCCGGCCGAAAACAACTGTACAAAAACACAGTACATTTTCCATCAGCACTCTCGAGCCCGGAGCACACCATGGCCTCTTCAGCGATGAACCTCATCCTCGAACGTATCGCCCTTTTCCAGTTCACCCCGACGCATTGCGCCCAGGCCCGAGGGATGTTGGGCTGGAGCGTGGAACAACTGTCGCGGGAGGCAGGGGTTTCGGTAGACGATATTCAGCGATTCGAAGCGCAGCAGGACGTGGCGGATTCGGCGCGGCTGGCGTTGACCTATCGGTTTGAGGCGCAGGGGCTGGTGTTCTTTCCGGGGTTTGCGCCGGGGCGTTCGACAAGCAATGGTTCGACGGTTGAATCGGTGCGTGGGGACTATGCGATGGCGGAGTGATTCGGTCCGCCTCATGGAGGCGAACCTGCGTCAGTGAGTCAGGCCCCTTGCACCACCGCCTCACTCGCCCCTTCAACCGCCAACCACCACGCATGCCCGCGTTGCGGCTGTGCCAGATTAAACGCCTCGCCCATTTGCGGGGTGGTAATGGAAACGCTGCGCTCCCAGGCCAGTGCAAGAATGCGATCAAAGGGTTCGTGCCACGCATGCATCGCCAGATCGAACGTGCCGTTGTGAATCGGAAATAACCAGCGACCCTTGAGATCGATGTGGGCTTGCAGGGTTTCTTCCGGTTGCATGTGCACGTGGGGCCATTCGACGTTGTAGGCGCCGGTTTCCATCAGGGTCAGGTCGAACGGGCCGTACTGTTCGCCGATGCGTTTGAAGCCGTCGAAGTAGCCGCTGTCGCCGCTGAAGAAGATTCGTGTATCGCCATCGATGATCACCCACGAAGCCCACAGGGTCTGATTGCCATCGAACAGGCCACGGCCGGAGAAGTGCTGCGACGGGGTGGCGATGAAGCGGATGCCGGCGACTTCGGTGCCCTGCCACCAGTCGAACTGGCGGATCTTGCTGGCATCGATGCCCCATTTGACCAGCGTGTCACCGACGCCCAGCGGGGTCAGGAACACGTTGACCTTGTCCGCCAGTTTCAACACCGCTTCGTAGTCGAGATGGTCGTAATGGTTGTGCGACAGAATCACCGCTTCGATCGGTGGCAACTCGTCGATGCTGATCGGTGGCTGATGGAAACGTTTCGGGCCGGCCCATTGCACGGGCGAGGCGCGCTCGGCGAAGACCGGGTCGGTGATCCAGAATTTGTCTTGCAGCTTCAGCAGCAAGGTCGAGTGACCGAGGCGAAAGACGCTGTGATTGGGGGCGGCGATCAGGTCGGCACGGGTCAGCGGCTGTACCGGAATGGCCGACGCAGGACGCGTGTTGCGCGGTTTATGGAAGATCATGTTCCACATGATGCGCAGCATCTTTCGCACGCCTTCGCGCTGCACCGGGGCGTGGTTACGGAACGTCCCTTCTGCCTGGCGCGAAGCTTCAGGTACAGGACTGACCGCGGAAGAAATTGATTTGGCCATGACTGAATGACTCCAGAAAAACCGCGCAATTCACGGTTTTCCACGGTGGGACGATAAATGGCCAAGGCACGCACGCATCAGCCGGACATCTGGTTTTAGGTTGCACCGATTAACGCAACATTACACTGCTCGGTGTACTTTCTAGGTTGCATCAAACCGGATGACAAGTAAACTACCGAGTGTAATTTCATCTATTTCCTGCCGAATCGAATTTATGACAGCTCCAACGCGCCTCACCGACCGCAAACGCGAAGCCATCATCCTGGCGGCCATCACCGAATTCCGTGCCAACGGTTTCGAAGTCACCAGCATGGACAAGATCGCGGCCACTGCCGGGGTGTCGAAGCGCACGGTGTACAACCATTTTCCGAGCAAGGAAGAGCTGTTCGCCGAAATTCTCAACCAGTTGTGGGCACGAATCAGCACCGAGCAAGCCGTGTCGTATCAGCCTGATCAACCCTTGCGCGATCAATTGCGAACGATGCTGCTGGCCAAACTGCAGATGATGGCTGACGACAATTTCATGAATCTGGCCCGTGTCGCCATCGCCGCCGCGATCCACTCGCCCGAACGCGCACAGAACATGGTGGCGCGCATGGGCGAGCGTGAGGAAAGCGTGACCGTGTGGATTCGCGCCGCTCAGGCAGACGGTCGGCTGAAACCGGTCGACCCGGAATTCGCCGCGCATCAGGTACAGGGCCTGCTCAAGTCTTTCGCCTTCTGGCCACAGATTTCCATGGGCCAGCCGGCGCTCGACAACGCAACGCAAAATGCCGTGGTCGAATCGGCGCTGGACATGTTCCTGGCCTGTTATCAGCTCTAGATCGAGCCTGCGCCACGATTAAATGGCTCACAAGGACACTGAATTTTCCCGCTGGAATAAATGACAATATCTGTCATTGACCGATGAACGGTCGCTCTGAAGAATTACACTGGAAAGTGTTTCAGAATGAATCTGGCGAAGAACCTCATGGATAACCAACGCGGCAAAGGCTTGTCATTCGCCAGACGCATTTACCTGCCACGTGCCATCGGTTTGGGCGTCGGTTTCTTCAGTGTCGGCGCCGCGCTGTATCCGTTGAACATGCCGGCCTGGCTCTGGGCGCTGTTGCTGTTCAATGGATTTCTCTGGCCCCACGTCGCCTATCAATGGTCGACCCGTTCGGCTTTCCCCTACCGCGCCGAACGTCGCAACCTGCTTTATGACTCGGTGTTCGGTGGTTTCTGGACCGCGTGTTTCCAGTTCAACCCGCTGACCGCCGTGACCATTCTGTCAATGATGACCATGAACAATGTGGCCGCCGGTGGCCGGCGGCTGTTCCTGCTCGGCGCCCTCGCCCAGCTGATCGGCGTGCTGTTGGGCTGGTCAGTGTTCGGGGTCAAGTTCAACCTGACCACCACGCAAACCCAGGTCTGGGCGTGCCTGCCGATGCTCACTCTTTATCCGCTTGCACTGGGGATGGTCTGTTACCAACTGGCGATCAAACTCGCCGAACACAAACGCACCTTGAGCGCCCTGAGCCGCACCGACAGCCTCACCGGCCTGCTCAACCACGGCGCCTGGAAAGACCTGCTGCACCTCAAGTTCCAGCAGTGCCGCGACCACAACAGCCAAGCCACCCTGGCACTGATCGACATCGATCATTTCAAGGTGATCAATGACAGTTACGGGCACATCGTCGGCGACGCGGTGCTGCAACAACTGAGTCGCGAACTGAAATCCGTGCTGGATGAAAGTGAGCTGGCCGGGCGTTACGGCGGCGACGAATTCTGCGTAATCCTGCCCAACCTGCCGCTGAGCAAAGCCGAAGCCCTGATGGAGCAACTGCGCCAGGCTCTGCATCAGTACCGCCATCCCGAGGTGCCCGAGTTGCGGGTCAGCCTGAGCATCGGACTGGCGCGTTTCCAACTGACCTGCCCGGACGCCCTCGACTGGCTGGATGACGCCGACAAAGCGTTGTACACCGCCAAGCACACGGGCCGTAACACGATCAGCGTAGCGTTGAGCCGTTCCAGCGCCTGACAAGCGTTGTACAAGATCCGGATCAACCACTTTCTTGTACAACTTTATAAACTTTGTATAAGATCGAGCTGTCAGCCTGGATGCTGGCACTATGAAGTCAACGCCGAACGTCGCCAGCATCTTCGGCCTGCCGCCGCGGGAACAGGGACAACACCTCTAGCCCTATTTCCGGAGCGCACCCAGTATGTTTTTCAATCGCCAGAAGTCTGTTGTCGACGACCTGCAACACACCCTCGCCCAGCAAACCGGCCTGCTCGAAGCCATCGACCGCTCCATGGCGGTGATCGAGTTCAATCTCGACGCGGTGGTGTTGCGCGCCAATGACAACTTTCTCAAGACCACGGGCTATACCGCCGAACAGGTGATCGGCCAGTCCCACCGCCAGTTCTGCCCACCGGAATTTGCCCGCAGCAGCCAGTACACCGAGCTTTGGTCGAAGCTGAAAAACGGTCAGTTCCAGTCCGGCACCTTCGAGCGCGTCGACAGCCAGGGCCGGCCGATCTGGCTCGAAGCCAGTTACAACCCGATCAAGGATGCTTCGGGTCGTGTGGTGAAAGTGGTCAAGTACGCCATGGACGTCACCGCCAAGGTGCAGCAAGAAAGTGAAGCCAACGCCAAACTGCAAGCCATCGACCGTGCCATGGCGGTGATTGAGTTCGACCTCAATGGCAATGTTCTTACAGCCAATCAGAATTTTCTGACACGCATGGGTTACACGCTCGCCGAACTCAAAGGTAAACATCACCGCTTGTTCTGCACTGCAGAGCTAGTCAACAGCAGTGCTTATGATGACTTCTGGCGCCGGCTCAATCAGGGTGAGTTTTTCCACGGCCAGTTCGAACGCGTCGACAAGCGCGGGCAAACCGTTTGGTTGGAAGCCAACTACAACCCGGTCTACGACGCCGCCGGCCGCTTGTGCAAAGTGGTGAAGTTTGCCTCGGACGTCACCGCCCGGGTCGAGCAGCACGAGCAGGATGCACGCAGTGCCAGCGCCGCTTATCACATTTCTGTCGCCACCCGAAAAGTCGCCGAGCAAGGCACGCAAGTGATCCAGCAAACGGCCAGCGAAATGCGCGAGATCGCCGATGACATCGCCGAATCTTCGAACCTGATCGCACAACTCGGCGAGCGCTCCGAACAGATCACCACCATCGTCAACACCATCCGTGCGATTGCCGATCAGACCAATTTGCTGGCCCTGAACGCCGCGATCGAAGCGGCACGGGCCGGCGAGCAAGGTCGCGGTTTTGCCGTAGTGGCCGATGAAGTGCGGCAACTGGCGGCACGCACCAGCGGCTCGACGGCAGAGATTTCCAACATGATCGGCCTGATCCAGAGCGAAACCCGTCAGGCGATCAAGAGCATGGACGGCACTCGTGGACGCGCGGCGCAAGGCGTCGAACTGGCGGATCAGGCGGGGACGGTGATTCTGCAGATTCGCGATGGCGCCAGCGAAGCCGTGGAAGCGGTGAGCATGTTTGCCAACGAGCGTGCGCCGGGATAAGGCCAACACGGGCGACGCAGGGCTATAGTGACTCAACGTCCCAAGCCTTGCCGAGCCCGTCATGACCACCGAAAAAACCGAATCCGCCGCCCCTGTCGATCACCTGCGCTTCCACCGCCCCCATGCCCACCTCAACACAACCTTCGGCAACGACAAGTTCGCCTTGCGGGCCGAGGCGTTTGCGCGATTCTTCGGTACGCCGACCTTCCTCGGCGCGCAGACCCTGATCGTGGTGCTGTGGGTGTGTCTCAACATGTTTGGCGTCACGAACTTCGACGTCTATCCGTTCATCCTGTTGAACCTGGCGTTCAGCCTGCAATCGGCCTATGCCGCACCGCTGATTCTGCTGGCCCAGACCCGTCAGGCCGCACGGGACAAGGCGCAATCCGACGCCGACGCGCAGCATCGCGAAGCCCTGGCTGTGGCCAATTCCGAGCGTCAGGTGCAGGCCGCAAAGAACACCGCGCAGTTGCTTGAGCTGCTGGAGCAGAACACCCGGCTCACCGAAATGACCAAGAACCTCACCGAGCGCATCGAAGGCCTGACCCGCGAACTGCACGATCACATGCGTCAGAACCCTCAGGCCTGATCACGGCAAACGCAGCGCCCGCCCGAGTTCATCGAACAGCGTGACCACCGAGCGCAACGCACGGCAGTCCGGGCGGGTCAGCAGCCAGAACGCGGTGTCATAACCGTGCAGCGGTTCGCTCAAGGCTCGCAGGCCTTCGGTGATCAGAAAGTCTGGCAACGCCGCGACGCCGAGCCCGGCACGCACCAGCTCCGTCACCGACAACATGCTGTTGCAGCGATAGCCCGGTGTCACGCCCGGCAAGTGCTGGCGACGCCAGACGACAGTCGGGTGATCGGGCAGGAAATCGTCCGGGGCGATCCAGGTCAGGGCGTTCAGATCGACCGCTTCAACATTTTGCAGATAACGCTCACTGGCGCAGACACGGTAGGAAATCTTCGCCAGCTCCCGTCCGACCAGGTGCTCCGGTGGCGTGCGCGTCAGGCGCAAGGCGATGTCGGCGTCGCGACGGCTGAGGTTGGCAAAGTCGTTGGAGGTGCTCAGTTCGATGGTCAGCGCCGGGTAGTTCGGCATGAACTGCGCCAATGCCGGCAGCAGCAGACCTTGCAGCACTGAGTCGGTACAGGTCAGGCGTACCGTGCCGCTGATCACTTCGCCGCCCTGCTCCACACCGATTCGCGCCGCCTCCAGTGCCTGCTCGGCGCGCTCGGCCTGCTCGGCCAAAGTCTGCGCAAGGCTGGTGGGCAGGTAACCGGCGCGGCTTTTTTCGAACAGTTGCTGACCGAGCGCGGCCTCCAGCCGGCGCACGGCGCGAAACACCGTCGACACGTCGACCTTCAGCAGCTGCGAGGCCCGGGCCAGAGAGCCGCCTCGCACCAGGGCGAGAATCAGCGCCAGATCCGGGAAGTCGAGTCGATAGTGCGTCGCTGCATTAATCACTTGGGGAAACGCCCATATTGAGTGCGTGAACGCCAATCTATAGTGAGCGTCATCCCTCAACAAGCACAGCGAACACTCATGGAATCCAGAGCCCTGCGCATCGCCCTGATCGGTGACTACGACCCGCAAGTCACCGCCCACCAAGCCATCCCCGTCGCCCTCGGGCTTGTGGCGGAACACATCCGCCGACCAGTCGATTTCGAATGGCTGTCCACTGAGCAAATCCACCTCGATACGCCGCTCGAAGGCTTCGACGGTTTCTGGTGCGTCCCGGCCAGCCCTTACAAGAGTGAAGCCGGCGCGCTGCGAGCCATCCGCTTTGCCCGCGAACAGCAGCGCCCGTTCCTCGGCACCTGCGGCGGTTTTCAACATGCGGTGCTGGAGTTTTCCCGCAACGTACTGGGCTGGGCCGATGCGGAGCATGGCGAAACCTCGCCCGAATCCAGCCGTGCGGTGCTCACGCCGCTGACCTGTTCGCTGGTGGAAGCGGTGGACAGCATCCATCTGGTGCCCGGTTCGTTGATCGCCAAGGCGTACGAAACGTCCGAGATTCGCGAAGGTTATCGCTGCCGTTTTGGTGTGAATCCGCAGTTCGAACGCGAATTGCTGACCCATGACCTACACGCCGTGGGCCACGATTCGGCAGGCGATCTGCGCGCCATCGAACTGAAAAACCATGTGTTCTTTGTCGCGACGTTGTTCCAGCCGGAACGTGCGGCGCTCAAAGGTCTATTGCCACCGCTGGTGCGGGCATTTGTCGAAGCCTGCACGGAGCAACGGGCATGATCGCCGAAACACCAGAAGCGCCGTACTACGCGGTGATCTTCACCTCAACCCGTACCGAAGGTGATCAGGGATATGCCGAAGCTGCCGAGCGCATGGTTGAACTGGCGCGCGAGCAACCGGGATTTCTCGGCGTGGAGTCGGCCCGAGGGGTGGATGGGCTCGGGATCACGACATCTTATTGGAACAGTGAAGCGGCGATTCTGGCGTGGAAACACCATCCCGAGCACCAGGCGATTCGCGAGCGCGGACGTTCGACCTGGTACTCGGCATGTCATACGCGGGTGTGCAAAGTGGAGCGCGATTATCGATTCGGATAGTCAGCCCTTCACCAGACTGCGCACCGCCACAATCTCCGGCACTTCGCGCTTGCTCATGTAAACGCGCAACGGCTCGGTGATGTTGATCCGGTCATCGATGTGCTGATCGAGCAGCAACTGGATCAACTCGCGCTTGAGGGTCATGGTCTGTTCGGTGGCCGGTGCCCAGACGAATTCGCTGGCGGGAATGATGCCGTCATCGGCCACGTCCATGCCGAACGAGTCTTCGCTGAAACGCACGATGTACTGGCCGGTCTTGCGATTGAGGCCGACAAAACCCTTGAGGTCGTCGGCCGCCTGGCAGATGAGTTGGGATGTGATGCGCATGGTAAACCTCACAAGAGTGATCGAAGGTTTACACGCAGGGCATTGAGGCACACCCTCTGCCGGGGTGGTCGCCGTGGCCAAGCGTACTGCAAACAAACGCACAAAAGTGCGGAAATTTTCGCTTTCAGTACGTTTATGTCGGTCTTGCGATAGCACGTTTTCGTTTGAGTTGCTAAAAGGGACATCTTCGAAAATACCTGCGAAAGGACCTCGACATGCCCGCCACGTTTACCAAAAGCGCTCTGCTGCTGAGCCTGATGCTCGGCCTCGGTCAGGCCCATGCTGCCAGCCAGCCAACCCCGGTTGCGCTCGCTGCCTCCGAGGGCATTCCGCACCCGGCGGTGATCGCCCACCGTGGCGCCTCCTTCGATGCACCGGAATCCACCGCAGCCTCCTACAAACTGGCCCGTGACCTCGGTGCCGATTACCTGGAAATGGACCTGCAGCGCAGCAAGGACGGCGTGCTGTTCGCCCTGCACGACAACAACCTGCAACGCACCACCGACGTCGCCAGCAAGTTCCCGGACCGCAAGGACAGCCCGGCCAACGCCTTCACCATGGCCGAACTGAAAACCCTGGATGCCGGCAGCTGGTACAACAAGGCCTACCCGGATCGCGCGCGTCCGTCCTACGCCGGCCTGAAGATTCTGACCCTGGACGAAATCATCGACATCGCCCAGGCCAACCCGCAGCACAAGCCGGGCCTGTACATCGAGACCAAGGAACCGCAACTGTTCCCCGGTATCGAGCACGACCTGAAGGAAAAACTCCAGGCTCGCGGCCTGCTGATCCCGGCCGGCGCCAAGCAGCCAAAAGACGCCACCAGCGTCGGCGCGGGCAACGGTAAAGTGATCCTGCAAACCTTCGAGAAGAACAGCCTCGAACTGCTGCAAAAGGAAATGCCGCAGGTGCCGAAGATTCTGTTGCTGTGGGTTGGCGAAGGCAGCATCGAGCCGAAATCCAAAGTGACTTTTGCCGACTCCGGCGAGAAGGACAAGAACACGTTCTACGGCAAACAAGAGCCGAAATCCGAAGCTGAATTCAAGCAATGGGTCGACTACGCCAAGGCTCAGGGCGCCATCGGCACCGGTCCTTCGGCCAAGCTGACCCACGGCGGCGATCAGAGCTATTCGGACCTCGTGCAGCCTTGGATGAACAAGTACACCCACGACAAGGGCATGCTGGTGCACGTCTACACCGTCGATGAGCCGGTGGACTACGAGAAAGTCATGGCTGCCGGAGTCGACGGCATCTTCACCAACCGTGCCAGCGAACTGCTGAAGTTCTACAAACGCCCGGCCGCCGCCAGTGTGGATCAGGTGTTGAAGAACAACGGTTTCTGATGCAACCGGACACCCCGTGGACAGGCCGCCTCTGGCTGGGGCACGACTATGGCCTGATCCACGGGATGTCGGGGCGCACTGCGCCCCACTCCCACTACGCTCACCAACTGATTCTTGCGCCTGACCGGCCGCTGACTGTGCTGGTCGAGGGCGAACCCGTCACCACTTCCCGCCTGCTGATTGCCTCGCAGACTCGCCATGCGATTGTCGAGGTGCCGGATCCTGTGTTCACCGTGTACGCCGAACCGTTGCGGTTTGAGGCTCAGGCGTTGCACGATGCGCTGTTCGACGTTGAGTTGTCGCTGACCGCACTGGATCACGCCATTGGCCAATGTCCGCGACGTGAGTTGAGCGATCCGCGAATCGAACGAGCCCTCGCCACTGTCGATGCTTCGCTGTCGAGCAAAGTTGCCGCCAGAGCCGTGGCTGATTCCGCCCACGTATCCATGAGCCAGTTGCAACGGTTGTTCGTCAGCCAGGTCGGCCTACCCGTGCGGCGACTGGTGTTGTGGCGACGATTGCGACTGGCGATGGCTTTAATAATCGCCGGCAGCCCGGTGACCGACGCCGCCCACGACGCCGGGTTTGCCGATTCCGCGCACTTCTCCCGCAGCCTGAAAAAACTCTTCGGCGTCACCGCCCGCCAGGCGTTGCAACACATCGAATTGCGTCTGCTGGACTGACTCAACGTCTCAAGCCCTCCGGTACTTTCGGTTCCTTGCCCAGCGTTGCCGGTTCGAACGGATCGAACAACTGCGCCATATAGTCCCGTGGAAAATCCGGACGACTGCCGATGCCCAGATCGCCCGCGCCGATCCGGTAATTCTCCGTGTAAAAACCGGTGCCCAGCAGCCAGTCCCAGAGGGTAAAGAACAGCCCGAAATTGACGTCACCGGCGCGCCCGTACTTCATGTGATGAAAACGGTGCAGCGGCGCCCAGGCGAAGATCCAGCGCAGCGGGCCAACGCGCATGTCGACGTTCGAATGCTGTAGCAACAGCTGGATTGCAATGGCGAATGCCAACAACACCGCGACCTCGGACGGAATGCCCAGCACCAGCAACGGCAGCAGCCCCGCCGTCGCCTCCAGCAATTGATGCAGCGGATGTTTCATCAAACCGTTGAACCCGTAGAGCCGTTCGACGCTGTGATGAATCGCGTGCAGCCGCCACATCCACGGCACGCGATGGCTGGCGTAATGCATCAGGCTCACGCCGGCATCGGCGATGAAAATCGCCAGACCGACTTGCAGCCACAGTGGCCAGCTCGACGGCCAAGCACCGTCAATCGCAATCAGAGTCACCAGCCCCGGCAATGCCAGCAGGCCGAGGGCGTTCAACGCTTCGTTGATCAACGCGTGGAGCATGTCGCGACGGCGATCGCCGGTCGGGCGGTTCCAGTTCATTTCATAAGGCAGCAGCCATTCGGCCGTGAACGATACCGCCAATGCCACAGCAAACAGCGGCATCAACCACAGTAGCGAATGCCCCGCCAACCCAATCCCGCCGCCGATGAATCCAAGCCAGAACAACGGCGCATACAACCACGAAAAAATGCGTTTCATGTCCACCTCCATTAATCGAAGGCAGAGCATGAAAGTTACCCGCGAACGGCGATTGAACAAACGACGCAAACACCCACGGCGTTTTTTTAAGGGTGAATTAAGTTGCGGTGGCTAACCTGAACTCACTTGAACGAATCACCCAAAGGAATAACCGATGAAAACCTTGACTGCCCTGTTTACCGCTGCCGCCCTGACCCTCACCGCTGGCCTGGCCCAGGCTGACGTTCGCGTCGATCAGATCCCTGAGCTGGTCAAGTCCGGCAAGATCAAGCCACTGGAAGAGCTGAACAAGATTGCCCTGGCCCTGCACCCGGGCGCGACCATCGTCGACACCGACCTGGACAACCATTTCAACGGCTATGAGTACGAAGTCGAGCTGCGTACTGCCGATGGCAAAGAATGGGACGTGGATCTGGATGCGGCAACCGGCAAGGTCCTGAGCAACAAGCAAGATCACTGATTGCCCCCACAATACAAAGCCGCACGATTTTCGGATCGTGCGGCTTTTTTGTGTCTGGCGTTTGGCTGAAACCATGTTTCGCCAGGGAGCCCCTACCCCCTCACCCCAGCCATCTCCCCCAGGGGGGCGAGGGGGAAAGGGAGCCGATCGGGGGATGCTCCAGTCCTGAGTTCAACACAAGATTTTCAGGTCGGTGTACTTCGAACATTCAACTCCGTCAGTCCCCTCTCCCTCGGGGAGAGGGCTAGGGTGAGGGGAACGGCTTCACGCGGTCGTGCTGACCAGCGAGCCAGACGTACTCGAATCAGACTCCTGCAACGCCGCCAACAACGCCGCCGTCGCCGTCTGCAACGAAGCCGAAGTCGTCGCGATCTGCGATTGCGCAGCCGCAACATCCGCCGCTTTAGCGTCCTGACTTTCCTGCTTGGCCTGGGCCGCTTGCAGCGCCTGTTGCTGCTCCTGCAATTGCTTTTGCAGCTCGGCAATCTGCTTGCGCAGTTCTTTCACCGTATCCGACTCATCGCTGCTGGAACTGCTGTCCCCCGATGGTGCGGCACCGCCGCCCGCCGCCACTTTGCTGGTGTCGGCCTTCACACCGGTACTGGCCGCTGCTGTGGTCGAGGTGTCGTCGCCCGTGTCGGCGATCGAGGTTTTGCTGGTGGGTGTGGTGACGGTCTGATTGATCGAAACAGACGTGATGCTGACCATGGGAAATCTCCAATGACGGTTATGAATAACCGGCCATCGGCGGCGGCCTGCACGAATTGAGATCGACTGTGTACCGACTCGGTAACCGGGCCGGTACACAGTCACTGGCGGATCAGACGCTCAGGCGAGCGGTGACGTCGTTCAGTTGGCCGGACAGACCGTGCAGGTTCTGGCTGGCACTTTCGGTGCGCTGCACGTTGTCGAGGTTGGTGCTGGCAATCGACGTGATCTCGGTCAGGTTGCGCGAGATGTCTTCGGCCACCGAGGTCTGCTCTTCGGCCGCCGTGGCGATCTGGCGGTTCATGTCGCGAATCGCTTCCACTGCGTGGGTGATGCGCTCGAGCATGGCGCCGGCCTGGGTCACTTGCTCGACGCTTTCATCGCTGCGGGTCTGGCCGCTGTCGATGGCGTGGGCCGCATCCACTGCGCCGGTCTGCACGCTCTGGATGATCTGGTTGATCTCGATGATCGACTCCGCCGTACGCTGCGCGAGGTTACGCACCTCATCGGCGACCACCGCAAAACCACGCCCGGCTTCACCGGCACGGGCCGCTTCGATGGCGGCGTTGAGCGCCAGCAGGTTGGTCTGCTCGGCGATCCCGCGAATCACTTCCAGCACCTTGCCGATGCGACCGCTGTCGGCTTCCAGACGACGGATGACCGTGGCGGTGTTGGCGATTTCGCCGCGCATCTGGGTGATGCTGTGGATGGTGCTCTGCATGACCTTTTCACCCTGCTGGGCGGACTGGTCGGCATCGTCGGCAGCACGCGCTGCGTCGGCCGCATGACGGGCGACTTCCTGGGCGGTGGCGGACATTTCGTTCATCGCCGTGGCCACCTGATCGGTGCGGTTGAACTGCTCGTTGGTACCGCCGGCCATCACGGTGGCGATGGCGTTCAACTCGCCGCTGGCGCTGTCCAGATCCTTGGCGCTGCGCTGCAGGTGGTTGAAGGTTTCAGCGAGGAAATCACGCAGGGTGTTGGCCGCGGCGGCCAGGTTGCCCAACTCGTCCTGACGGCTGCTGGACACACGCTCGACCAGACGGCCCTTGCTCAACTGGGTGACGTAGTCGATGAGTTTGCGGATCGGCTCGACCAGGTTGCGGTTGACCAGCCACAGGCTCAGCAAACCGATCAACAGGCCGGATGCGAGCATCACCAGAATCCCCAGCAACACGGTGCGATCAGCACTGGCACTGATCAGCGCCGACTGTTCGGTGCCCTGCTTGCGCAGTTCGCCCACCAGTTCGCTCATCTGGTCGCTGGCGGCGCGGTCGACGCCTTTGACGGCGGTGTCGCCCGCGGTCGGATCGGCACCGGCAGCTACGTAGGCATCGCGACCTTTCTGGTAGGCGGCGCCGAGCAGACGGTGTTCTTCACGCAGACGTTCGATGCGGGTTTTCAGCGCAGGCTCGAGGCCTTTCTGATTGGCCAGTTCACCGAGGATGTTCTGCACATCGCGCTGGCGATCTTCGAACTGGCCCCAGTACTTGGCCAGGTCTGCCGGTTGCTTGCCGCGCAGCAGGACGTTTTTCCACTCCTGCACCTGCACCTTGAATTGCAGGTTGGCTTCGTCGATCAGTTGCGACGTGTGCAAGGGGCCGGCAATCAACTGGCTGTAGTTCTGCACGCCGTTGGACAGGAAATGAAAGCAGGCCAGCGCGATCAACAGCATCGCCAACAGACTGCCGCTCAGCAGGGCGAGAATTTGCGCTCTCAGGGATTTTTGCAACATCGCAGGTACTCATGACAGGGATGAGGCACGTCCGGTAAGACGTGAATTGTGGCCGGACATCCGTGTCGGCGAACCTTGGCTCTTGGCCGAAGGCGCGCAACCTAACTCATGCGTGATCGGCGTGCCAGAGGGCTTCTTGAGAAAAATCCGACCGCCGGTAAGGCATTGATTCTGGCGTCATTTAGCTGTCACCAAAACGTCACACTGCATTGCAATGATGCGGCTCAGGTGAATCTGCAAATCCCGCGACAGACGCCCTCCTCCCAGCGAGACTTCATGAACCACAGCCTCGATATCAGCCATCGCGATCCAGACCTGTTCGGCTTGCTCTACGGTTTCCGTTTTCGCCCCGGCGAGCGTGGTCGCGAGGTCGACTCGGCGACTGCCCTGCGCTGCCTGCAAGACGACAGCGATAGCGATAGCGATGAGTTTCTCTGGCTGCACCTGAACCTGGCCCACGCCGCTTGCGAGCGCTGGATGAAAAGTCATCTGCAATTACCCGAAGAGTTTTTCGAAGCGCTGCACGAAGGCTCGCGCTCGACCCGCATCGAGCATGTCGATTCGGCGTTGCTGGCGGTGGTCAACGACGTGGTGTTCAACCTCAGCAGCATGGTGTCGTCGGACGTGTCGACGCTGTGGGTCTGCGTGCGCAGCAAACTGATCGTCAGTGCGCGCCTGCAACCGCTGCACTCGGTGGACAAGCTGCGTTCGTCGGTGAAGGCAGGCGAGTGCTTTCGCTCACCGTCGGAATTGCTCGTGCACTTGCTGCGCGACCAGGGCGAAGTGCTGACCCAGATCGTGCGCAAGACCAGCATGAGCGTCGATCAGGTCGAGGACGAGTTGCTGTCCTCGCGACTGTCGACCAACCGCGCCGAACTCGGCGCCAACCGTCGGGTGCTGGTGCGCCTGCAACGACTGCTGGCGCTGGAGCCGGGTTCGCTGCTGCGCCTGCTCAATCGGCCGCCACCGTGGTTGCAGAAGGAAGACGTGAAGGAGCTGCGCAAGTCCACCGAGGAGTTCGCGCTGATCATCAACGACCTCACGGCCCTCGGTGAGCGGATCAAGCTGTTGCAGGAAGAGATCGCCGCCAACCTCAACGAGCAGAGCAACCGCACGCTGTTCACCCTGACCGTGGTGACGGTGCTGGCGCTGCCGATCAACATCATTGCCGGTTTCTTCGGCATGAACGTTGGCGGTGTGCCGCTGGCCACTGATCCGGAAGGGTTTTGGATTCTGGTGGCGCTGGTGGTGACGTTTACCGTGATTGCCGGGCGCTGGGCGTTTCGCAAGCGCGGGGATTACTGAGCGCTGCCGAGCGCCGACACGCTCGTTCCCACGCTCCGCGTGGGAATGCATCAGGTGACGCTCTGCGTCACAGGGACGCGGAGCGTCCCGGGCGGCGTTCCCACGCAGAGCGTGGGAACGATCAGTCACTATTAAGCAAGACCAGCGGCGCGGCTAATCCGCCAAACACTGATCTGCCGCAGTCTCTCTGTAATATTTAGCAACGATCATGGGCAACACTCCTTCCCCCGCTCAGGATTGTCCTCCCATGGCTACTCCCTCCCTGACCGCCAGCCCGGCCTCCGCCCCCAGCGGCAGGCCAGCGCTCGACAAGAAAACCGGCCCCTTCACTTACGTGGTGTTCTTTGCCGTGCTGGCCATGGGGATGCTGTTCACCGCCTACAGCCTGATGCACGACATGCACGAACTCGGCACGGTGGTCACCACCTGGACCCCGTTCCTGCTGCTCGGCGTGGCGCTGCTGATTGCGCTGGGTTTTGAGTTCGTCAACGGTTTCCACGACACCGCCAACGCCGTGGCCACGGTGATCTACACCCACTCGCTGCCACCGAATGTGGCCGTGGTGTGGTCGGGTTTCTTCAACTTCCTCGGCGTGTTGCTTTCGAGTGGCGCGGTGGCGTTCGGCATCATCGCCCTGCTGCCGGTCGAGCTGATTCTGCAAGTCGGCTCGTCCGCCGGTTTCGCGATGATCTTCGCCCTGCTGATCGCCGCGATTCTGTGGAACCTCGGCACCTGGTGGCTGGGCCTGCCGGCCTCGTCGTCGCACACGCTGATCGGTTCGATCATTGGTGTCGGCGTGGCGAATGCCCTGATGCACGGTCGCGACGGCACCAGCGGTGTGGACTGGGCTCAAGCGACCAAGATCGGTTACGCATTGCTGCTGTCGCCGCTGGTGGGCTTCGGTTGCGCGGCGCTGTTGCTGCTGGCGTTGCGCGCGTTCGTGAAGAACCGTTCGCTGTACAAGGCACCGGAAGGCAACACCCCGCCGCCGTGGTGGATTCGCGGTCTGCTGATCCTGACCTGCACCGGCGTGTCGTTTGCCCACGGTTCCAACGACGGCCAGAAAGGCATGGGCCTGATCATGCTGATCCTCGTTGGCACCCTGCCGATGGCTTATGCGCTGAACCGCACCATGCCGGCCGATCAGGCGTTGCAGTTCGCCGCCGTGGCTGAAGTCACCCAACAGGCGCTGGTAAAAAGCGCACCGCTGCCGGCCCCGGCCGATCCGCGTCCGGTGCTCTCGGATTACGTGCGCAGCAAGCAGGCCACGCCGCAACTGGTCCCGGCCCTCGCCGCGCTGACCGGTCATATCGGTGAAGAAGTGAAAGGCTACGGTTCGCTGTCGAAAGTCCCGGCCGAGGCCATGGGCAACGTGCGTAACGACATGTACCTGGCCAGCGAAACCATTCGCCTGATGGACAAGAACAAGGTCGGCACCTTCGACGCCGACACCACCAACAAGCTGCAATTGTTCAAGCAGCAGATCGACAACGCCACCCGGTTCATCCCGCTGTGGGTGAAGATCGCCGTGGCGATTGCGTTGGGGCTGGGCACCATGGTTGGCTGGAAGCGGATCGTGGTCACGGTCGGCGAGAAGATCGGCAAGACCCACCTGACCTACGCCCAGGGCGCCTCGGCAGAAACCGTGGCGATGCTGACCATCGGCGCCGCCGACATGTTCGGCCTGCCGGTGTCGACCACCCATGTGTTGTCCTCAGGCGTGGCCGGGACCATGGTCGCCAACGGTGGCGGCCTGCAGATGAAGACCATCCGCAATCTGCTGATGGCGTGGGTGCTGACGTTGCCGGCAGCGATTCTGTTGTCGGGCAGCCTGTACTGGCTGTTTACCCAGATCTTCTGATCAACCGGAATCCCTGTGAGAGCCTTTGCTCCCACAGGGATTTGCGGCAGGAATCAGAGCGTCGAACGAATCAACTCCCCCAACCAGTCCATGAACACCCGCACCCGCAACGGCAAATGCCGCTGCCGGGCGTACAGCAGTGAAATGCCCATCGCCGGCGCGGTGTATTGCGGCAACACGGTCACCACCTCACCGGTGTCCAGATAGGTGTTCATGCCGGTACGCGGCACCTGGATCAGACCGAACCCACCCAGGCACGCCGACTCGTAGGCATCGGTGCTGTTGACCGTCACACTGCCCGCCATCGGCAAGCGGTAGATCTGCCCGTCCTGCTCATAGACAAACCCTTCCGATCGCGAACCCAGCACACCGACGTAATGCACCAGTCGATGCTGCGCCAGATCCTCAAGGGTCTGCGGCACACCGTAGCGCTGCAGATACGCGGGGCTGGCGCAGTTGATCATGCTGAAATCCCCCAGGTGTCGCGCCACCACCGACTGATCGGGTTGTGCGCCGATGCGCACCACGCAATCGAAGCCTTCGGCGAGCAGGTCGACCCGGCGATCGGTGCTGCTGATTTCCAGCTCCAGGTTCGGATGACGGGCCATGAATTCCGGCAACTTCGGCATGATCAGCCGCCGCGACAGAATGTTCGGCATATCGACCCGGATCCGCCCGGTCAGCGACGCTTCGTCCTGACGGAACAGGTTCTCGATTTCGTCCATGTGCGACAGCAGATCCTTGCTGCGCTCATACAACGCAAGGCCGTCCTGAGTCGCCTGGACCTTGCGCGTGGTGCGTTGCAGCAGACGCGTGCCGAGCAGGGTTTCCAGCGCCTGCACCTGCTCGGACACCGTCGAGCGCGGCAGCCCCAGACTCTCCCCCGCCATCGTGAAACTCGACAATTCGCTGACCCGGACGAAGGTGCGCAGCAGTTCCAGTTTGTTCATGGGCCACCCATTGATTGTTCGGACAATCCGACCAGTGATTCCGGTTTCAGTCTGTTTATCACCTCACGGCGGATAAATAAACTGGGCCCCATCAACCGTCACTGCCCTCGAGGAAGACCCATGAATCGCAAAATCGCATTGATCACCGGTGCCAGCCGTGGCCTCGGCAAGAACGCCGCCCTGCACCTCGCCGCGCAAGGCGTGGACATCATCGGCACCTACAACAGCCGCGCCGATGAAGCGCAATCGCTGGTCGAGGAACTGAAAACACTCGGCGCCAACGCCGTGATGCTGCGACTGGATGTCGGCCGCAGCGAAGGCTTTGCCGATTTCGCCGTACGGGTCGAGCAAGCACTGCAACAGCTCGGGCAGTCGCGCTTCGATTTCCTGATCAACAACGCCGGGATTGGTGTGCATGCGTCCTTCGCCGAAACCACGCCGGAGCAGTTCGACCTGCTGATGAACGTGCAGTTGAAAGGGCCGTTCTTCCTGACTCAGCAACTGCTGCCGCTGATCAACGATGGCGGGCGGATCATCAACATCTCCAGCGGTCTGGCCCGTTTCACCCTGCCGGGTTATGCCGCCTACGCGGCGATGAAAGGTGCGATGGAAGTGCTGACCCGTTATCAGGCCAAGGAGCTGGGTGCGCGGCAGATCGCCGTGAATATCCTCGCACCGGGCGCCATCGAAACCGACTTCGGCGGTGGTGCGGTGCGCGACAATTCGGCGCTGAACGCCATGGTCGCCAGCAACACCGCCCTGGGCCGTGCCGGGCAGCCGGATGACATTGGCGGTGCACTGGCGCTGCTGCTGTCGCCGGGCGCGCAGTGGATCAACGGTCAGCGGATTGAAGCGTCGGGCGGGATGTTTCTCTAAACCCGGCAAAAATCCCGGACAAAAAAAATCGCAGCCCTCACAGGCTGCGATTTTTTTGTTTTCAGCTCTGGCAGACGCTGCGCATCACCAGCCGCTCGCGCACCACGTCATAACCCCAGTGATAGACGTAGGTGTACGGCAGGAAGAACAGCAGCACGCCAATGTCGAGCAGGAACGCCTGCCACAGGCTGACCGACAGCCACCAGGCAATCAGCGGCACGCCCATCACGATCAACCCGCCCTCGAACAGCAGCGCGTGCACCACCCGCACCCAGGCGTTGTGGGCGATGTTCCAGCGTTTGAGCAGGCGGTCGAAGAAGCCGTTGAACACCACGTTCCAGCCCAGGGCCAGCAACGCGATGGCCATGGTGACGGCGCCCATTTCGACCAGCGGTTTGCCCATGATCCACGCCAGCAATGGAGTACAGATCAGGATTGCCAGCAGTTCGAAACCGATGGCCTGGAAGATACGTTCAGTGATGGATTTGTTGGCAGTCATGGCCGAGTTCCTCTGTGAAGATGGTTGCCATGATCCAGCACCGCACCGATACTTCATAACCAATAACCATCGATCAAGGCGATAGTTCATGGCCTCTCAGGAAGTGCTGCTCGCGTTTGTCCAGGCCGCCACTCAAGGTTCTTTTTCGGCAGCGGCGCGCAAACTCGGGCGCAGTCAGTCGACGGTGAGTGCGGCGGTGGCCAGTCTTGAGATCGATCTGGACTTGATCTTGTTCGACCGCAGCAGCCGCAAACCGACCCTGACTCCGGCCGGTCACGTGATGCTGCAACGGGCCGAGGCGATTCTGTCGGCCACCAGCCGCCTGGAAATGACCGCCCGGCAATTGGCCCAGGGCGTCGAGCCGAAACTCACGGTGGCGATTTCCGATACCTATCAATCCGACCGTTTCGAGGCGGCACTGGTGGGCTTCGAGCAGCGCTACCCGGATCTGGAGCTGGAATGCCTGATCGCCGAGTGCGATGACCTGATCGAACTGGTGCAACGCGGTCGGGCGCACCTGGCATTCGCCGAGATGCAGGACAACTACCCGCCGGACCTGGCGACCTCGACCGTCGCCGAGCGTACTGAAATCGCCCTGTTCGTCGGCCGCAATCATCCGTTGGCGACGCAGGAATCCATCGATCAAACAGTCCTTGAACAGCATCGCGAGCTGCGCCTGGCCACCATCGTCAATCCCTATGACAGTCGCGGCAAAGGCCGGGTGTGGTCGGCGCCGAGTTATCTGATGCTGCTGGAGATGGCCGAAAAGGGCTTCGGCTGGGCACCGCTGCCGCGCTGGCTGGTGGAGCGTTTCGGTAACGATCTGCTGGTTGAGCTAAAGGTGCGCGGCTGGCCGAAACCGGTGTTCGTCGATGCGCTGTGGTCGCGGCTGTACCCGCCGGGGCCGGCGGGGAGCTGGTTGCTGAGCAAGATGCTGGAGTGACGATTCAGGCGGCGGCAATCGCCGGCGGCCGATTGTGCTGGAAATACTCATGCAACCCGCGCATTGCCGGCAACTCCAGCGCCTGCGCCGCGTAGCACAACCCCACCCGCCGGGTCGGCGCCGGCAGGTGCAGCGCACGTACGACGATGCGTTCATGCCCGCTCACCAACGACTGCGGCAACATCGCCACGCCGACACCCGCCGCCACCATGTGCAACGCCTGTTGCAGTGAACCGGCATGCCCCGCCACCGCTTCCGGCGAGCGTCCGTAAAGCGCCATCAACCGCTGATGGGACGGATGTTGCGGGCAGGTGATCCAGTCCTCGATCGGCGCCCAGCCTGCCTGCGCGTTGGCCATCGGATGGTCGAGTGGCAGCGCCATCACGTAAGACTCTTCCCACAGCGGCAGAAACAGTTCGTCCTCGCAGCACATTTCCTCGACCGCCAGCCGACCATCGCCGTGACAGCCTTCTTCCAGGGTCAGCAGCAGATTGGGCAACGCCTGATGGGCCATGCGCACAAAGGCTTCGATGTGACTGGCGGCGATGTCACCCTCGATGCCGAGGGTCAGCGGCGCGCGGTTTTCGCGGCCGCGAAACATCCGGCTCAGCGCCTCGGACTCGGCCACCATCCGTCGCGCCTGCGGGTACAGCAGCCGCGCTTCGGCACTGACTTCCACGCCACGGGGCTGACGCACGAACAGCGTCGCGCCGAGTTCTTCTTCCAGCTGTTTGATGGTCACCGACAACGTGGGCTGACTGATGAACAGCCGTTGTGCGGCAGCGGTGATGTTGCGTTCCTCGAACACCGCGAGGAAGGCTTTGAGATGGCGGACATCCATAGGAAATTCCGATAGCAGACAGAGGAATAAGGCATTTTTCAGCCTCCAGCGGGCTAAATATACTGCGCTTCGAATCTGGTCATTTGTTTTTCTTATCTCAGGAGTTCAACCATGAGCAAGCCATTGATCATCATCACCGGCGCCAGCTCGGGCATCGGCGAAGCCACCGCACGGCGCTTGAGCGCTGCCGGTCACCCCCTGCTGTTGCTGGCGCGCCGTATCGAACGCCTCGAAGCGCTGGCACTGCCGAACACCCTCAGCCGCCGCGTCGACATCACCGACCGCGCCGCGTTGCTGGCCGCCGTTGCCGAGGCCGAAGCCCAATTCGGCCCGGCCGATGCGCTGATCAACAACGCCGGGGTGATGCTGTTGGGCGAGATGAGCAAACAGGACCCGGCGCAGTGGGACCAGATGCTCGACGTCAACGTGAAGGGTCTGCTCAACGGCGTGCACGCGGTGGTCGCCGGGATGATCGAGCGCAAGCACGGCACCATCATCAACGTCAGCTCGGTGGCCGGGCGCAAGACGTTCCCGAACCATGTGGCGTACGTCGGCACCAAGTTTGCGGTGCACGGGTTGTCGGAAAACCTGCGTGAAGAGCTGTCGCCGCATAACGTGCGCGTGACCACGATTGCGCCGGGTGCGGTGGAGACCGAGTTGTTGAGCCACACCACGGATGAGGCGATCAAGACCGGGTATCAGGCCTGGAAGCAGGACATGGGTGGGACGGTGTTGAGTGCCGAGGATGTGGCGACGGCAATTGCTTATGCGTATGGGCAGCCGCAGGGGGTTTGTATTCGGGAGATTGTGATGGCGGCTACGCGCCAGCAGGCCTAAAGGCGAAAGGCAAAATCAAAAGTTCCCTCACCCCAGCCCTCTCCCGGAGGGAGAGGGAGCCGACCGAGGTGTCTTGCGTCTTACATCGACCTGAAAAATCGAGTCGATTATGGATTTAGAGCAAATCGTTCACGTCAGCACCGAGGTGTCTTGCGTGATACGCCGACCTGAAAGATCTGGTCGATTATGGATTCACGACGAATCGTTCAGGTCGGCGTATCTCTCCAATATCCCCGGATCGGTCCCCTCTCCCTCCGGGAGAGGGCTAGGGTGAGGGCAAGCGATCCAAAGCCGAAAGCCGCCCTTCAATAAACCGCCGCTCCGGCTCCTGCCGAGTCAATTCCAAGGCCCGCCGATAAGCCGCCCGAGCCTCCTCAACCCGCCCCAACTGCCGACAAAACTCCGCCCGCGCCGAATGCGCCAGGTGGTAGTCCTGCAGCTCCCCACGGTCCAGAATTCCTTCAATCAAGGTCAACCCGGCCAGCGCCCCATCACGCTTGGCCACCGCCACCGCCCGGTTCAACTCGATCACCGGCGACGGCACCGCCCGCAGCAACACCTCATACAGCCCGACAATCTGTTCCCAATCCGTCTCCCCTGCCGTCGGCGCTTCGGCATGCACCGCCGCAATCGCCGCTTGCAGGCAATACGGCCCGAAGCGTCCGGTGGTCAGCGCCCGCTCTACCAGATCGCAGCCTTCGGCAATCAGTTCGGTGTTCCACAATCCGCGATCCTGATCATCCAGCAGAATCAGCTCACCGCTTGGCGTCGACCGCGCCGAACGCCGCGACTCATGCAACAGCATCAGTGCCAGCAAGCCCATGACTTCCGCATCCGGCAATAACTCCAGCAGCAGACGCCCCAGACGAATCGCCTCACGGGTCAAATCCTCGCGGGTCACCTGGGCGCCGCCGGACGCCGAATAACCCTCGTTGAACACCAGGTAAATCACCCGCAGCACACTGTCGAGGCGCTCGGGCAACTCGCTCAGGCTCGGGACTTGATAAGGGATTTTCGCATCGCGAATCTTCGCCTTGGCGCGCACGATGCGCTGGGCAATCGCCGCCGGGGCCGAGAGAAATGCGCGGGCGATTTCCTCGGTGGTGAGATCGCAGACTTCGCGCAGGGTCAGCGGCACTTGCGCGTCCGCCGCCAGTGCCGGGTGGCAGCAGGTGAAGATCAGGCGCAGGCGATCGTCTTCCACGTCTTCGGCGTCCCATTCGGACTGTTCCAGCTCCTCCAGTTGCGCCAGCAACAACGGCTGCGACGCCTTGAACCGCGCACGGCGGCGCAACACGTCGATGGCCTTGAAGCGCCCGGTGGACACCAGCCACGCTCGCGGATTGTCCGGCACGCCGTCGCGCTGCCAGCGCTCGACTGCGACGAAGAACGCCTCGTGCAAGGCTTCTTCGGCGAGGTCGAAATCGCCGAGCAGGCGGATCAGGGTCGCGAGGATCCGCCGCGAGTCTTCGCGGTAGACCTGCGCGACCCGAGCCGCGACCTCAGACATTCAACTGCCGCACGGGACGCACTTCGACACTGCCGACCCGGGCCGCCGGAATGTTGCCGGCGACCTGGATCGCTTCGTTGAGGTCCCGCGCGTCGATCAGGTAGAAACCGGCCAACTGCTCCTTGGTCTCGGCGAACGGGCCGTCGGTGATCGACAACTTGCCGTTGCGCATGCGCACCGTGGTGGCGGTCTGCACCGACTCCAGCGCTTCGGCGGCGACCATACGGCCGCTGCCCTGGATCGACTCGGCGTAGGCCCAGCATTCGGCGTCTTCCGGACTGTCGGGCGACGAATGCAGCAGGCGCTCATCGCTGTAGACCAGGCATAAATACTTCATGGCGTTCTCCTGAATCGGACGGATCAACTATGGCTGAAGATCAGGGTTTCACATCAAACAGGGTCGAGCCAGTCATCGGATCGAACGGCGCCGACCAGTGTTCGTGGGCGATTTTCCACGCCCCGTCGACCAGCCGATAGCAGGCGGTGGCGCGCATCCAGCAACTCTGGGTTTCGCCTTTTTCATTGGTGCCGCCGCAATTGGCGACCCAGTGGGCGAAGGCGATGTTGTCCCCGGTCTCGATGGCGATTTCGTGGAATTCGAAGATGTGCGGGCCAGGGCACATTTCCATGCAGGCCACCCAGTGGGCGCGGTAGGCCTCCTTGCCCTTGAATTGCAGGGCCTTGATCGCATCGAACGAGAGGATGTCGTCGGCGTACAGGGTCATGACCTTTTCCACGTCCTTGGTCATGACGGCCTGACGGTAGGTGTCGATCACGGCTTGAATCTGCGCTTTCGTACTCATGGGGTTTCTCCCTGGTTTTTTGTTGTGAAGACACCTCTAATCGCTCGGCGATTGGCCGGATCGACAGTTGAAACAAAAAAAATTCCAGAGAACGCAAAATCGCTAGAATCCGAGGCTCATCTTTGTAGGAAAAAGGAAATTCCCGTGTCAGCCCGACTCGTGCCTTACGAAAACCTGAACGCCACCCAACGCCAACAGGTCGAGGCCATTGAAATCCACGCCGAGCAGATCAAGTTCTCCGGCGACATCCACGGTGCCCTGCACACGCTGCTGTCGAAACCCGGCCCCGGCGTGAAAGGCTTTGCGCTGCTGGCCGAAGACGTACCCGTGGCATTCCTGCTGCTCAAGCGCCCGCCGGTCCTGCCGGAATGGGCCGATGAGCACAGCGCCACCTTGCATGCGTTGCAGGTCGATCATCGGGCCCAGGGCAAGGGTTACGGCAAGGCTTGCCTGCTGGCACTGCCCGAAGTTGCGCGCCAGGCCTGGCCGGAAATCAAAGGGCTGGAACTGTCGGTGGACGCTGACAACGATGCTGCGATTGCGCTGTATGCCAAGTACGGTTTCGTCGACAGCGGCGAAGCGTACAAGGGGCGCATCGGTTACGAGCGACGCATGGGCCTGTTCTTCTAATCATCGAGGGAGCAAGGATGATCGATTCAATCGAAGCACTGGAAGCTATTTACGGATTGCCCCACGAGCGGGCGGTGCGCAAGCAGATCGGTTTTCTCAACGAGGACTATCAGGCGATGGTCCGGGTCTCGCCGCTGGTGATCGTCAGTTCGGTCGGCGCCGACGGCATCGACGGTTCTCCGCGCGGGGACGCGCCGGGGTTCGTGCGAATCATCAACGAGCGCACCCTGGCCCTGCCGGATCGCCCGGGCAACAACCGCATCGATACCTTGCGCAACGTGCTGCACGATCCGCGAGTGTCGCTGCTGTTCATCATTCCGGGGATTGGCGAGACGTTGCGGGTCAATGGCACCGCGACCATCAGCGCTGATCCGGAGTTACTGGAAAGCTTCGCGGTCAACGGCAAGCCGGCGCGCACGGTGTTGCTGGTGACGGTGGAGGCGGCGTTCTTTCATTGCTCGAAAGCGTTCGTGCGTTCGGATGCGTGGAATCCGCAAACTCATCTACCGCGCTCGGCGCTGCCGACGGCAGGCGCGTTTCACAAGCGCCTGAACGAAGGTCAGTTCGATGCCGAGGCCTATGACCGAGAGGCCCCGGCGCGGGTGCGTGAAACCCTTTACTGACGCCGCCCATCGATCGTTCCCACGTCGAGGCGTCGAACCGTCTGCGTGGGAATGCAGCCTTTGACGCTCTGCGTCATGACGGTGCCAGGCGTTACATCAGCGGTGCGGCAGGAACGCGGAGCGTCCCGGTATGCATTCCCACGCAGAGCGTGGGAATGATCATGGGTCAGAGGGTCAGAATCATCTCGTGCCACGCCATCCCGCCATGGTCGGACTCGGACGGTTTGATGTAGGCAAAACCGAATCCGGCGTACAGCGGGATGTGCCGTTCCTTGCACATCAGGTGAATCGTCGCCTTGCCCTGGGCGCGCATGCGGTCGATGAATTCGCCCAGCAGACGCTTGGCCAGGCCTTGGCCTTGATAGTCCGGGTGCACCACCACTGACATGATCACCACGTTCGGCCCGGCCGGGTCGTGGCCGATCAGTTCCTTGAACGCCTCGTCGGACATCTGCACTTCAAACGCCGCGCCGGAGTTGATGAAGCCGGCCACCTGCCCGTCCACCTCGGCGACGATGAAACCGTCCGGCCAGGTGGCGATGCGCGTGGCGATCTTCTCGCGGGTCGCGGCTTCGTCGCCCTCGTAGGCGAGGGTTTCGATGGCGTAGCAGCGATCCAGGTCGGCGGCGGTGACGTGGCGGATGACGGTGTTCATGGCGGCTCGAAATCAGTGGAAACAGGGCCGCCAAGGATAAAGGAATAAGGTGTTCATATCGATCCGCATGGGCGGCGTAAAGCCTGCGTATAAGCGCTTTTCTTCGGATTCGGGACGGTCTATTCCTGACCACTGTCTCTGATCACCCGAAGGGGAACAGTTTATGAGCAGCATGGAAATCGGTTTGTTGATGGTGTTGGGTATCAGCTTTTTCGGCTTCATCACCCTGGGCATCGACCTGTTGCGGGCACGACGGATCAAGGGCAAGTAAGGCTTGATCGGCAGCGCGAAGCGGGTTCGCGCTGCCGGTCGTTCATCAGGTTTTCTTTTCCACCGGGACGCAGATTTCCAGCTTGCCGGTATTGGTTTTCGGATTGAAATCGGCGCTGTAGCGTTCCAGCTCCGGGGCGTTGAGGCCCTTGTATTCGGAGGCCGGCAGCCAGGTTTTGTAGATGTACTCAATGGTTTGCGGCAAAAGATCCAGCGAACCCTTGTGTTCGAACACTGCGTACTGGCGCGGGAGGATTTCGATCCACGGATACTTTTCCTGCGGGAAGTCATCCAGCTTGCGGATTTCGACCCCGGCCATGTAATCGAAACCGCCGTTGCCGTCGAAATTGCTGCAAACGCCGTAGGTCACTTCGCCCTTCTGACCCGGAACATTTCCGATGTGCGGGATCAGTTTCTCCCACAGCGCGGGGATGTCCTGGACGGTCTCTTTGGTGAAACGATCGCGAAAACCTGCAATCAGCAGGAAGTGTCCATGTTCGAAGCGAGGTTCAGCCACTTCGACGCGTTTTTGCTCATCCATGACTCGACTCCTTGGAACGAAAAAAGTGGGTTCGGCTGGGAGTATAGAAGCCAAACCCGATTCGCACATTTACAGCGTGTGCAGGGCCTCGACGGCACCGGACCCGACGAACTCGTTATAACCGGATACGATCACGTAGACCGCGAAATAGCAGAAGATCGCCGCCGATGCCATGTAGGAATAGCGCAGCAGTTTGTCACCCAGCAGTTTGCCGCCATGGCTCGCCGCAAAGCACAGACCCGCCGACCACAACAGCCCGGCACACAGGAAGCCGCCGAGGAACAGCGCCGAACTGAGCGGACCGCCGCCACCGGAACGGGCGATCAACGTGCCGCCCACGGCCGCGAACCACAGGATGGCGCTCGGCGACGACATGGCGAGAAAAATCCCACGGAAGAATTCCTTGCGATGGGAGTTCTGGCCGACCTCCGCCGTCTCCGCCAGCAGCGCTTCGTGGTGGATCGCCGAATAGATCATCTTCGCCGCGAAGTAGATCAACAGCGCCGAACCGCCGATCCACAACACCCAGCGCACGGTTTCGTATTGCAGCAGAACGGTCATTCCGGCCAGGGCAAGAACGGCGTAGATCAAGTCGCCGACGCAGGTGCCGAGGCCCAGCGCGAAGCCCTGAAAATAGCCGCGCTGCATGGCCAGGGTGATCATCGCGATGTTGGCCACGCCGATGTCCAGGCACAGCGAAAGGCTCAGCAAGAAGCCGCTGGTGAATTCCATTAACCGTTTTCCTTGGGAAAAAATTGTTGTCGTGCACGCTGGACAGTCTGCCATCGCTGCCCTTATCTTCCGCCACAGGTCACCGCAGTGACCAGCGTCGCTCGGACGGTTCCGGGCGCTTACGTTATCCGAGGCAACAATGGCTGAACAAGGTTCGCCGCGCCGCTTTGCGCGCATAGATCGACTCCCCCCTTACGTTTTCAACATCACTGCCGAGCTGAAGATGGCCGCCCGACGTCGTGGCGAAGACATCATCGACTTGAGCATGGGCAACCCCGACGGCGCCACGCCGCCTCACATCGTTGAAAAACTGGTGCAGGTTGCACAACGCGAAGACACCCACGGTTACTCCACGTCCAAGGGCATTCCGCGCCTGCGCCGGGCGATTTCCAACTGGTACAAGGAACGCTACGAGGTCGATATCGACCCGGAAAGCGAAGCCATCGTCACCATCGGTTCCAAGGAAGGCCTGGCGCACCTGATGCTGGCGACCCTGGATCAGGGCGACACCGTGCTGGTGCCGAACCCGAGCTACCCGATTCACATCTACGGTGCCGTGATTGCCGGCGCCCAGGTGCGGTCGGTGCCGCTGGTGCCGGGCGTGGACTTCTTCGACGAGCTGGAACGGGCGATTCGTGGCTCGATCCCGAAACCGAAGATGATGATCCTCGGCTTCCCGTCCAACCCGACCGCACAGTGCGTGGAACTGGATTTCTTCGAACGGGTGATCGCCCTCGCCAAACAGTACGACGTGCTGGTGGTGCACGACCTGGCCTACGCCGACATCGTCTACGACGGCTGGAAAGCCCCGTCGATCATGCAGGTGCCGGGCGCCAAGGACATCGCGGTGGAGTTTTTTACCCTGTCCAAGAGCTACAACATGGCGGGCTGGCGCATCGGTTTCATGGTCGGCAACCCGGAACTGGTCAACGCCCTGGCGCGGATCAAGAGCTACCATGACTACGGCACCTTCACCCCGCTGCAGGTCGCTGCGATTGCCGCGCTGGAAGGCGATCAACAGTGCGTGCGCGACATCGCCGAGCAGTATCGCCAGCGCCGCAACGTGCTGGTCAAGGGCCTGCATGAACTGGGCTGGATGGTCGAAAATCCGAAAGCCTCGATGTACGTCTGGGCGAAGATTCCCGACGCCTACGCGCACCTCGGCTCGCTGGAATTCGCCAAGAAGCTGCTGGCCGAGGCCAAGGTCTGCGTCTCGCCGGGTGTCGGCTTTGGTGAGTACGGCGACGATCACGTGCGTTTCGCGCTGATCGAGAACCAGGACCGGATTCGTCAAGCGGTACGCGGGATTCGCGGGATGTTCCGGGCGGATGGCCTGGGCACCAAGTAACAGCCTCCGCAACCTGATCGTTCCCACGCTCCGCGTGGGAATGCCTCAATGGACGCTCTGCGTCCGCTTTGGGACGCAGAGCGTCCCGGGCTGCATTCCCACGCAGAGCGTGGGAACGATCCAGGCACAAAAAAACCGCATCGCTGCGGTTTTTTTGTGTCTGGCGTTCGAGGTTAAACGAACAGCGACAGCAGCAGGATAAAGCCCAGCGCAACCACCGACAGGATGGTTTCCATCGCGGTCCAGGTCTTGAAGGTTTCCGCCACGGTCATGTTGAAGTACTGCTTCACCAGCCAGAAACCGGCGTCGTTGACGTGGGACAGGATCAAGGAACCGGCACCGGTGGCTAGCACCAGCAGCTCACGGTTCACACCCGGGATCATCCCCACTACCGGCACCACGATGCCCGCGCCAGTGATGGTCGCCACGGTGGCCGAACCGGTCGCGATGCGGATCACCGCCGCCACCAGCCACGCCAGCAGGATCGGCGAGATCTGCGCGCTGACCGCCATGTGGCCGATCACGTCGCCCACACCGCTGGTCACCAGCATCTGCTTGAAGCCACCACCGGCACCGATGATCAGGATGATCGCGGCGGTTGGCGCCAGACTGGCGTCGAGCCATTTGAGCATCTGCTGAGAACCGATGCCCTGCTTGGCGCCGAAGGTGTACAGCGACAGCAGCAAGGCAAGCAACAGCGCCGAGATCGGGTGACCGATCATGTCCATCCAGGTGCGGAAGAAATGACCGTCCGGCAGCGCCACGTCGGCGAAGGTTTTCAGCAGCATCAGGAACACCGGCAGCAGCACGGTGACCAGGGTGATGCCGAAGCTTGGCAGCTTGGCCGAATCGGTTTCACGGGCCAGTTGATCGACCAGCTCCTGATTCGGATGACCCGGAATGTGCTTGGCGATGAACGTACCGAAGATCGGACCGGCAATGATGGCGGTCGGCAGCGCGACGATCAGACCGTAGAGAATGGTCTTGCCGATGTCGGCACCGAACACGCCAATGGCCAGCAGCGGGCCCGGGTGCGGTGGCACCAGACCGTGCACGGCGGACAGGCCGGCTAGCAGCGGGATACCGATCTTGATGATCGACACACCGGTGCGGCGGGCAACGATGAACACCAGCGGAATCAGCAGCACGAAGCCGATTTCAAAGAACAGCGGAATGCCCACCAGGAACGCGGCGAACATCATTGCCCACTGCACGCGCTCTTTGCCGAACGCGCGAATCAGGGTCTGGGCGATCTGATCGGCACCACCGGATTCAGCCATCATTTTGCCGAGCATGGTGCCCAGCGCGAGGATGATGCCGACGAAACCGAGCACGCCACCGAAGCCGTCCTGGAACGCCTTGATGATGGTGCCGATCGGCATGCCGGACGTCAGGCCGAGGAACGCGGCGGCGATGGTCAGGGCAATGAAGGGATGGAGCTTGAACTTGGTGATCAGGACGATAAGCCCGATCACCGTGACCACTGCATCAAGCAGCAGGTAGGCGTCATGGGACATGCCAAACATTGGGGGTGTCTCCTGGTTTGTTGTTGTTATTAAAGCGGGTTAATCAGAAGTCGAAAGGACAGCGCTATCTTCGCAATCACACTCATATCGCCTGTTTCAGGCCATGGGCCTGCCACCAGACGTGGGCTTGCGACGCCAGTTCTTCAACGCTGTGGATCGAAGCATTCAGGGCCAGGGTCAACGGCTCGCCCTTGGGCGATTCGAGGGTGGCGAACTGGCTTTCGATCAAGGTGGCCGGCATGAAGTGGCCCGGACGGTGGGACACACGTTCGGCGGCAACTTCAGGCGTCAATTCGAGGAACACGAAGCCCAGGCCCGGCAAGGCGCTGCGCAGACGTTCGCGGTAAATGTGCTTGAGGGCCGAGCAGGTCAGCACCGGGCGTTCGCCCAGGGCATCGACGCGGCGCAGTTCATCGCACAGGCTGTCGAGCCAGCCGGCACGGTCTTCGTCGTTCAGGGGGATCCCCGCGCTCATCTTTTCGATGTTCGCGGCCGGATGGAAAGTATCGCCTTCAATGGCAGTGGCGCCGCTCAATTGGCACAGGGCCTCGCTGACGCACGTCTTGCCGCAACCGGCAACGCCCATGATGACCAGGGCGGTGATGGGATGATTCATGAAACACCTCAGCGCGCAGACAGCGCTACCTTTGCTAACTATGACTCTAGTGCACAGGCAGAAATTGCCGACGCCTTCTTGTCGTTTTTTTGGGTTGCAGCAGGTTGGGTCCCAACGCCAAAAAGCGAGGATCAGGCAGGACCTCGCTTACGCATTTGCAGCTGCATAAGGACAGCGCTACCTTAGTGCCTTGATTTTTGTTTGGCAAGCCGCCCGATGACCACCCCTAAAAACGATAAAAACACCCGCACCACCGGCCGTCCCACCCTCAATGAAGTCGCCCGGCTGGCTGGCGTCAGTCCGATTACAGCTTCTCGCGCCTTGCGCGGGGTCAGCACCGTCGCCACCGAACTGGTGGAAAAAGTGCAAAAAGCCGCGCTGGAACTCAACTACGTGGTCAACCCCGCCGCCCGCGCCCTGGCCTCGGCCCAGAGCCATTCAGTGGTGGTCCTGGTGCCTTCTTTGGCCAACCTGTTGTTCATCGACACCCTGGAAGCCATTCATCGGGTGCTCACGCCCAAAGGCTTCGAAGTGCTGATCGGCAACTTCCACTATTCCCGCGATGAAGAAGAAAACCTGCTGCGCAACTACATGGCTTATCAGCCACGGGGTTTGCTGCTGACCGGTTTCGACCGCACCGAAACATCGCGGCGGATGATCGAAGCCAGCAACATTCCCTGCGTGTACATGATGGAACTGGACAGCGCCGCCGGAGTGAACTGCGTCGGCTTCTCCCAGCTCAGCGCCGGGGAAACCGCCGCCGAACATTTGCTGTCCCGTGGCCGCAAGCGTCTGGCGTACATCGGCGCGCAGCTCGATCAGCGCACCCTGCTGCGCGGTGAAGGTTTTCGCAAAGCGTTGCAGAAGGCCGGTCGCTACGACCCGGATCTGGAAGTGCTGACCCCGCGTTCTTCGTCCGTGGGCCTGGGTGGCGAGTTGTTCCTGCAACTGCTGGCGGCGCATCCGGACGTCGATGCGATCTTCTTCGGCAACGACGACCTGGCTCAGGGCGCCCTGCTCGAGGCCCTGCGCAACGGGATCAAGATCCCCGAGCAAGTGGCGATCCTCGGCTTCAACGACCTGCCGATGTCCGAGCATATGGTGCCGCGCCTGAGCAGCATCAACACCCCGCGTGAGGCCATCGGCCGGCGTGCGGCGGAACAGATGCTGACCCTGATGGCCGGCAACAGCGTGGCGCGACCGGTCGAGGACATGGGCTTCGAACTGAAAATCCGCGAAAGCACCTGACCTCCGCGTTCGGCTCTGGAAGGGACGCGGAGCATCCCGGGCTGCGTTCCCACGCAGAGCGTGGGAACGATCACCGGCCGAGTATTTCAACCAATGCCGCCGCGCCCTTCTGCAACGGCTGGCTCTTGAGCCACACCGCGTGCACCGGCAGCACCAGACCGTTCTCGATGTTGCGGAAGTTCAGCCGTTTCAATCGCCCCGAATCGAGCCACGGCTGCACCACCGACAACGGGAAATTGCCCCAGCCCAACCCCGCCTCTACCATCTCCAGCGCCGTCTCCAGGCTGTCGGTGCGCCAGTGGGATTCGGCCACCAGCGGCCGGGTTTCGCTGATCGGCAAGTCGCGACTGCCGACGACGATCTGCCGCACATGCACCAGATCTTCGAGAAACAGATCCTGCCCCTGCAACAGCGGACTGTCCGCCGCCAGCGTGGCGATCATCCGTTCACTGCCGACAAACTGAAAGCGCTCCAGCACGTTCACGCTCAACCCGGCGAACGCCAGGCACACGCTGACCCGGCCACTGTGAAGCATCGCCAGCACGTCATCCTGCGGCGCGCTCAGTACTTCGATGTCGAGCAACGGATGACGCTCGCTGATCACCTTGATGGCCGCCAACAACCGTCGACGATCGATATCCGCCGCCACGCCGATCGACAACTTGCTCTCCAGCCCCAGCGACAACTGCACCGCATGCACCTGCAATTGCTTGAGCTGATCGGCGATCAGTCGCGCATGGGGCACCAGCGACAGCGCCATCGCCGTGGGTTGCGGTTCGCGGTGACTGCGATCAAACAGCGGGTAGCCGAGTTCGGCCTCCAGATTGCCGATGGCCATGCTCACCGCCGACGGGACTTTGCCCAATGCCCTGGCTGCGGCGGAAAACGAGCCGCGCTCAATCACTGCGAGAAACAGTTCGATGCTTTCGCTGTTGAAATTCACATCATCTACCTATCAATAAAACTGAAAGCTACTGACTTTTTCTGTCATCACCATTGAAGCTATCTTTCGTCGCCTTCGCCAGCCCCGCTGGCCACCAGTCGCAAGAAAGAGGCAATTCCCCATGCAAGGCGCCAAACGCAAACTGGTCTACGTGTCGCTCTATGAAGTGATCGGCATGACCTTCTCGGCCCTCGGCCTGGCCCTGTTGTCCGGCACCTCGCCCGGCAGCACCGGCCCGCTGGCGGTGATCATCACCACCATCGCCGTGACCTGGAACTTCATCTACACCTCGCTGTTCGAGCACTGGGAAAGCCGTCAGGTGTCGCGCACCCGCACAGTCAAACGCCGTATCGCCCACGCGGTCGGCTTTCAATTGACGCTGATCGTGTTCCTGATTCCGCTGATCGCCTGGTGGATGAACATCAGCCTGGTGCAGGCCTTCCTGCTGGATCTGGCGCTGATCGTGTTCATCCCTTGCTACACCTTCGCCTTCAACTGGCTGTTCGATAAGGTGTTCGGTTTGCCGGCCTCGGCGCTGCCGGATCCCGTGCCCGCAGCATGAATCGCTAATTGGTAAGCGGATATTGCAAGAAATCGGCGGTTTTCCCATGCCAACCGCCGATATAAACAATCCTTAATTTCCGATAGCAGGCTAAGCTTTTCCATCATAAAAAAATGGATCGGCCCATGACTGCACACGCCCCCGCCGCCGCGCAAAGCGATGGCATCGACCCGATACGCGCCGCACAGGTTTCCGCCCGCATCGACCGTCTTCCGGCGGTCGCCACGATCTGGCGGCTGGTGGCGCTGTTGTCGATCGGTGGTTTCTTCGAACTCTATGACCTGTTCCAGACCGCCTATATCAGCCCCGGCCTGATCCGCGACGGCATCTTCGCCACCGGCAATCAGGGCGTGTTCGGGTTCTCCGATCAAGCCGCGTTCGCCTCGGCGACGTTCCTCGGTCTGTTTCTCGGCGCCAGTCTGCTCAGTCCGCTGGCGGATCGTTTCGGACGGCGGGCGATCTTCACCTTCGCGCTGGTCTGGTACACCGTGGCCACGGTGCTGATGGGCGTGCAGAGTTCGGCGCTGGGGATCATCTGCATGCGTTTTCTGGTGGGCATCGGCCTCGGCATTGAGTTGGTGACCATCGACGCCTACCTCTCGGAACTGGTGCCCAAACGCATGCGCAGTTCGGCGTTCGCCTTCGCGTTTTTCGTGCAGTTCCTGTCGGTGCCGGCGGTGGCGCTGATGTCCTGGTGGCTGGTGCCGCAGGCGCCGTTCGGGGTGTCCGGCTGGCGTTGGGTGGTGCTGGCCAGTGCGGTGTTTGCGCTGTTCATCTGGTGGCTGCGCAAACGGCTGCCAGAGTCGCCGCGCTGGCTGGCCCAGCATGGCCGCTTCGATGAGGCGAACCGGATTCTCGATGACATCGAAGCGCGCTGCGAGAAGGATCACCGCCAACCACTGGACGCACCGGAAGCGGTAGCGGTAGATGTCGAAGGCAAGGGCCGTTTCGCCGACATCTGGCAACCACCGTACCGGCGCCGCGCACTGATGCTGATCGTCTTTCACATCTTCCAGGCCATCGGCTTCTTCGGTTTCGGCAACTGGTTGCCGGCGCTGCTTTCCGGTCAGGGCGTCAGCGTCACTCACAGCCTGATGTACGCGTTCATCATCACCCTCGCCTACCCGCTCGGGCCGTTGCTGTTCGTCAAATTCGCCAACCGCTTCGAGAACAAGTGGCAGATCGTCGGCTCAGCCTTGGGCGCCATGACCTTCGGCACCTTGTTCGCGTTGCAGACCAGCGCTTTCGGCCTGATTTTCTGCGGGGTGATGATCACCTTCTGCAACGCCTGGCTGAGCTTCAGTTATCACTCCTATCAGAGCGAACTGTTCCCGACCAACATCCGCGCCCGGGCGGTGGGGTTCTGTTACTCGTTCAGTCGTTTGTCGACGGTGTTCAGCAGCCTGTTGATCGGTCTGTTCCTCGACCACTTCGGCACGCCGGGCGTACTGGCGTTCATTGTCGTCAGCATGTTGATCGTGATGCTGACCATCGGCTATTTCGGCCCCCGCACCCGCAACCTGGCGCTGGAAAACATCGCTCATCGCTGACGGGCAACGGTCATCTTCTGCCGCCGGACGGCAAAGGATGACCGCTTCGGAAAACCGTAAATTCCTTAATCTGCTGAATTCATGAGACTTATTCTGACGGCACGGTAATTGCTGTTTTACCGCCGACAGCAATTACCACAAGGTCCTTCATCATGTTGGTTAGTTCGAAACAGGCGAATTTGATTCATCTGCCCAAGCGCATCACCGAAGACGCCACCGCTTCGGCGGCTGCCGGTCTGCAAGGCGGGCTCCACGGCGCGATGCTGCAATCGCTGCAAAACCAGGCGCAGGGGCAAACCACTGACGCCACCAACCAGATTCAAAGCTCGGCCACGCAACTCGCCACCCAGCAAGTCAGCGAAGCCACGCGCATCAGCGACAACGTCGATGAAGCGTTCGCCAAAACCCGCGTCGGCCTGCAGACTTCTGACGCTTCGCAGACCAAGGCCACCGGCACTTCCGCCACCGACGAGTTCAAGGACTACATGAGCAAGTCGCCGGAACAGCGTCTGCGCGACAGCATCCTCAAGGAAATGGGTTTGACCGAAGACGACATCAAAGCCATGCCGCCAGAGAAACAACTGGCCATCGGCAAAGAGATCGCCGATCGCCTGCAGGACAAGATGAAACTGGCCGAAGCCGAAAAGCAGAACAAACAAGACGCCAACTCGGTCAAGATCAGCGACCAGTCGGCAGACAAGTTCCTCGCTTCGCTCTGACTCGCAGCGCAATGAAAAAAGGATCCCAAGGGATCCTTTTTTTTCAGCCGTAAACCGTCAGTTCAACTGCAACGTCTCGTTGAACTGGCTGATCGCATCCACCACATGCCGCGAGCCCTGCTGAATCTCCCGGATCGCGTCGCCCGCCTCGTTCGCCAGTTCCACCCCGAGCCCGGTGCGGCTCAGGCTCGACTGCATGCTCGACACCGCACTCAGTGACAACTCATGGTTCTTGCGCACCACATCGACGATCTCCAGGGTCGCCTGACTGGTCCGCGCCGCGAGGCTGCGCACTTCATCCGCCACCACCGCAAAACCGCGTCCGTGCTCACCCGCCCGCGCCGCTTCGATGGCCGCGTTGAGTGCCAGCAGGTTGGTCTGGTCGGCAATCCCGCGAATGGTCTGGACGATGGTGCCGATGATGTCCGACTGCTTGCTCACCGCATCGATGCTCAGCGCCGCTTCGTTGAGGTCGCGGGAAATGTCCTGAATGATCTGCACCGTTTGCTGCACGACCTGTGAGCCTTTTTGCGCGCAGGCGTCGTTTTGTACCGAGGTGCTGTGGGCCGATTCCGCAGCGGTCTGCAAGGTGGTCATCTGGTGGGTGATGTCGCTGGCGAACTTCACCACTTTGTACAACCGGCCCTTGGCATCGAACAACGGGTTATACGAGGCTTCGAGGTAAACGGTCTGCCCGGACTTGTTCTTGCGTTCGAAGCGGTGCGAGTGATATTCGCCGCGATTGAGCGAGGCCCAGAACGCTTTGTATTGCGCGGATTCGGCTTCGGCGCGATGACAGAACAGGCTGTGATGATGGCCGACAATTTCGTTGAGCGAATACTGCATAGTCTTGAGGAAGTTGTCGTTGGCCGAGATCACATTGCCTTCCGGGGTGAATTCGATCACGGCCATCGAACGGCTGATGGCGGCGAGCATGCTCTCCTCTTCTTTTTCCTTGTTCACGCGCGCCGTGATGTCCGACGCCACTTTGATCACGCTTCTGACTTGTTTGTCCGGGCCATACACCGGCATGTAACTGGCCTCGAGCCAGATCTCCTGACCGCGCTTGTTCAAACGCAGGAAAGTCCCGCTGAGCGGTTCACCACGGGCCAGATCACGCCACAACTTGGCGTATTCCTCGCTGCGGTAAAACGCCTCTTCGCAAAAGACCCGGTGATGTTTGCCACGCACTTCCTCGGCGCTGTAGCCCATGGTCTTGCAGAAGTTCTCATTGGCATCCAGAACGATGCCCTCGGGGGTGAATTCGATCATCGCCATCGAACGGCTGATCGCCTCCAACTTGGCGTTGGCTTCAGTCAGGGCACAACTGAAGCGTTCGATTTCCTGCAGGTCAGCCTTGTGATGTAGGTTGAACATGTCTCTATCACCTTCCGCGCGGTCTTTTGATTTGATGAAAGTTCAGGTCTTTCAGAATCCACCACTACGTTCCACAGAACAGGCACACGCATTCCTCCACAGGAGGAAGTTGTCAGGTGATCAACGATGATTAATCAAAGAGTCCATGCAGCGACGCTCTAATCAAGACATCCTTCTCTTGATAGCCCGCGGGCGGGCCATTCCTAACGTGCAGAAGAACTTCCATTTAAAAACATGCTCCTTGTCGGTTCAGTGTCGGTGCCTTGGATTGCGCACTCTGGCAGCTTTGTTCATGACTAACCGATTGCCGTCGAGGCGCATTGGATGGCGGTCGACATAGTTAGTTACGTGTGAGCATAGACAGAGCAAAGCCTTGCGCAAGGCCACTAGTCGGCCAGTACCACGGGGAGTTTGGACAAAAAACGGACAAGAATCGGTTCAGCGGGCGGGATGTTTGTTGCCATTGCGACAGACTCGCAATGGCAACTTTTGAAACGACACAATTATCGGAAAAGTACTACAGACTCCCACTGACTTTATTTGCCACTTCACCCGGCACCCACGACTTCCAGACTTGCGGTTGATCGCGCAGGAAGGCTTCGGCGACCTGACGTGGCTGCTGACGTTTCTCGCTCATCCCGGCCAGGGTCTGGTTCAGCAGATCGATCGGCAAATCGACCTTTTCAAAGAACGTCACCAGTTCCGGATACTGCGCCTTGAACGGTGCAGACACGCCAATCGCCAGGCTTGCCGGCATCGAGCGGGTGCCTTTCGGATGGGGGTTGTTGGCGTCGGCCAGGGTTTTCCAGGCTTCGGCGTCGAACGGCGGCTCTTCCAGCTTCACCAGTTTGAAACGACCGAGCAACGGTGTCGGCGACCAGTAGTAGAACAGCACCGGTTTGCCACGCTTGATCGACGACGCCACCTCGGCATCCAGCGCCGCGCCGGAACCGGTGCGGAAGTTGACGAAGCTGTCGTTCAGCGCATAGGCCTTGAGCTTCTGGCTGTTGACGATTTCCGAGGTCCAGCCGGTCGGGCTGTTGAGGAAACGCCCGCGACTCGGGTCTTCCGGGTCCTTGAACACATCCTTGTAGCGCGGCAGGTCGGCCACGGATTTCAGCTCCGGCGCCAGCGGTTTGATCCCGCGCTCGGGGTCGCCCTTGATCACGTACTCCGGCACCCACCAGCCTTCGGTGGCGCCCTTCACCGTGTCGCCGAGCCCGAACACCTTGCCCTCGGCGGCAGCCTTGACCCACGCCGGACTGCGCCCGGCCCATTCCTCACCGATCACTTGAATGTCGTTTTTTGCCAGCGCCGCTTCGAGGCTGACGGTGCTGCCCGGCAGCGTGTCAGTCGGGTAGCCGTAGCCTTTTTCGACGATCAGGCGCAGCACTTCGGTGATGAAACTGCCGCTTTCCCAGGTGATGTCGCCGAAGTGGATCGGCGCGGTTTTTTCCGCTGCCACGGCGTGGCCGGCAGTCAGGGTCAGGGCCAGCAGCGAACTGCCGAGCAGGGTTTTGATCGATCTCATGCGGACCTCTTGTTCTGGGAGGAAATCAGGGTTTGGTTGGCGCTGTGGCGATTGCACAGGGCCTGGGAACGGGTCATGTACATGCTCACCGAACGCTGGGAGATGCCCAGTTCGGCAGCGATTTGCGGGTAGGTCAGGCCGTCGATGCGCGCCAGCAGAAAGGTCGAGCGCACCTTGCCCGGCAGGCGCTGGAGCGTTCGGTCCAGATGCTTGAGGCTCTGCGACAGATCTGCCAGATCTTCGGGAGACGGCGCGTGATCGAGGTCACTCTGTTGCAGTTGATGCAGATGCCGACGCTCCAGATCGCCCCGCCGCCAGCGCTCATACAGCAGCCGCTGGGCGATGGTGGTGAGCAACGCGCGGGGTTCGCGGATGGCGGTCAGGCCCGGTGCTTCGAGCAGTTGCGCGAAGGTTTCGGCGGCGATGTCTTCGGCGCTGGCTGCATCATTCGATTGCCGGCGCAGACGTGTGCACAACCACTGGTAATGGTCGCGAAACAACGTATTCACATGATTGCGATGGGATGAGTCGGCGCCGGACATGGGGGCTCCTTGGTCAAGGGTCGCTGAATGTCCGGTCGTCCGGTGGCGCGATCCTAGCAAGGTGCCTTATGCGTTAAAAATACTTAAAAAGAATTTTTATATTCCATTAATGAATTAGTCGAAACCGCTAACGCAAGCGGCCATAACCCAGTTCTTCGGCCTCGCGCTGATAATCCAGCAGGACGAGGTAATCGCTTTCGCTGGCAGGCAGGATTTCGGGCAGGCCGAGGATGCGGGCGACGTCGGGCAAGTCTTGAAGGCTGCGGTTCATCGCCCGGCGCAGCTGTTCGATCTGCGTGTCCGAAGCACTGGCAACGGTGATGAAAGGCAAGGTCGGGCTGAACGCACTGCGCGCCACCACCCGCAAGCCATTGACCTCTTCGGCGGCGTGCTGCGCCAGGTAGGCAAAGGTCACGCTGTCGATGGCCGCCAGATCCGCAAGGTCTTCGCGCAACCAGCGCAGGCTTTCGCGATGGCCGCCACTGAGGCCGACCGAAGCGAAAAATCGACCGTCCCGCTGCAACGGCGCCAGACGCTGGCGCAACAGGTTCATGCCGCTGTTGGAGTCCTCGCTGTTGATCACCCCGCGACTGTCGAAGAACTCCGCCAGACTGCGGCGCGGATCATTGGCGCGGGCAAGAATCAGACTGCAATGATTGCCGGCAGTGGCATCCGGCAATTCGTAGCGCGGACGGCCGACAATCCGGACCTGGCCACGCAGCGCGGTCATCAGCGGATAGCCGCAGGTCTGGGTCAGCAGCAACTGCGGCGACAGCCAGAGGTCGGGCAGCGACAAGCCTTCGGCCTTGAGTCGCGAGCGGCCCAGGTGATCGAGAATCCGCGCCAGCCACTGTTCGTTCGCCGCGCGGATCGGCTCGGGGGCGATGTACATCAACAGCTCTGCGTAACCTGACGTCATGGTGGCCTCAAATGAACGGATGCTGCGGACTGTCGATCGGTTTGATGCCGTGCCGACGCCACAGTTGCCCATAACCTTGCACCAGAAATCCACCGCTGCGCGCCACCCATTGCTCCCGACGCATGCGATAGGCCTTGGGCAAGTCGTACCACGCCAGCTTCGGCAAATCGTGGTGCACCAGATGGAAATTCAGGTTCAGGAACAACCAGCGCCACGGCCATCCAGCTTCGTTGAGCACCGTGCGCTGTTCCGGTTGTGCGTGTGGCCGGTGTTCATAGTAGGAGCGAACCATCGCAATCGACAGCGCCGGCACGCTGATCAAAAACAGGTAATGCCCCACCGGCAATACGCTGTAGCGGGCGATGAAAAACAGCATCAGCAAGGTCAGGGTTCCGTGGGTCAGCCACATCAGCCAGGCCTGGCGCTCGCCGTTTTTCAGGCGTTGCAGTTGTTCATTGGCCAGCGCCAGCAACGCCAGCGGTGCGCCAAGAATGAATCGGCCGAGCACGGTCTTGTTCAGCCAGTGCAGGCTGCGTTCGAACAGCGAACTGCCCTGCCAGCGCTCGGCGCTCAGGTAACGGCTTTCGGGGTCGACGCCGGGGATCGTCAGGTCCTCATCGCGATGGTGCTGCAAATGGCTGTCGCGATAGAGCGTGTATGGATACCACACCGCAAACGGCGCGTAGCCGAGGACTTTGTTCACCGAAGTCCAGCGCGTCGGATGCCCGTGAAGCAACTCGTGCTGCACCGACAGCCACAGCACCAGCAACGGAATCAGCAGCAGCGTGCTCCACCAGAGGCCCAGCCATTCGCTGCCCAACACAATCGCGAACCAACCGGCATACACGCCGATCAGCAACAACCAGGTCGGCCAGTCGGTGCGGGCGGTGAAGCGTTGGCGCAGGGCTTCGATCTGTTGGCGATGGGCATCGTCGAAATAATGGGGCATGGCGTGGCTCGGAACGAGGGTCTGATCGTTCTGTGCAACACCAGCGGAAAATCTTGCAGATTATTTTTGCGAGGTTTTTACGGGCGAGACAGGAGCCTGGGAACCAGGCTCCTGAAGGAGGTGATCAATGACCGAAGATGTCGACTTTTTTCGCCCTTTTCTCGTGGCGTTTCTCGATGGCGGTCTTGGCCGGTTTCTTCTTCGCGGCTTTCTTCGAATCCATACCTTTGGACATGATGCGTACTCCACTCAGAGGGGATGTGAGATCAGGTATACACCTATCCCGGCGAGCACGTTGTTTTATAATCCGCGGCTTTTGCACCGGTAGTCCGATTCATGACCGACATCCGTTACAGCCAGCTCGACGACCTGTCCTGGCCCTTGATGAACAAGTTCTACCGCCAACATCAATCGTCGATGAAAGCGGTGCGCGAGGCGCAATTGTGGGTGGCGCGGCGGGAGGAGATTGTTGCTGCGTTGTGTCTGCGGCCGGTATCAGGCGGGCATTGGCTAACCGGATTGTTCGTCGACCCGACCTGCCGCGAACAGGGTATTGCCGCGCAATTGATTGCCGAAGCGGTGAAGGACGTCGAGGCGCCGGTGTGGCTGTTCTGCCACCCGGATCTGCGCGGTTTCTACGAACGGCGCGGCTTCACTTTCGACCCCGCCCTGCCCCAGGCGATGGCCGAGCGCTTGAGCCGTTATGCACGGAGCAAGCCGATGATTGCCATGGAGCTTGCGCCGCGCGCGGACTAGTCAGTCGTCGGCGTTGGGGTCGAGATCCGGGAACATCACTTCGGTGTAACCGAACTTGCTGAAATCGGTAATGCGCGACGGGTACAACCGCCCGATCAGGTGATCGCACTCGTGCTGCACCACCCGTGCATGGAACCCCGAGGCCACGCGCACGATCGGCTGCCCCTTGGGATCGACACCTTCGTAGCGGATCTGCTGATAACGATCTACCGCGCCCCGCAGGCCGGGCACCGACAGGCAGCCTTCGAAGCCCTCTTCCATCAAGGGACTCAACGGCGTGATCAGCGGGTTGATCAGGATCGTCTGCGGCACCGCTTCGGCGTCCGGGTAACGTTCGCTGTGCTCGAAGCCGAAGATCACCAGTTGCAGGTCGACGCCGATCTGCGGCGCGGCCAGGCCGACACCGCCGACGCTTTCCATGGTCTGGAACATGTCGTCGATCAGTTGCCACAGCTCAGGGCTGTCGAGCATCTCGGCGGGCACCGGCGGGGCAATGCGCAGCAGGCGTTCATCGCCCATCTTCAGGATTTCACGGATCATGATCAGGCTTCGTCTGTGTTCGGGTTGAGCGAATGATCGCGCCCAAGTCCGGAAACGTGTTGTTTGGGATGTTCATCGAGTTCGCCGGGGACTTTCTCGCCCGGGTCCTTGCCCTCGCTGGACATGTGTTCGATCACGGCATTCATCTCCGCGCCCAGCAACAGCACGGCAGCGGAAATGTAGAAATACAGCAACAGCACGATGATCGCACCGATGCTGCCATACATGGCGTTGTAGTTGGCGAACGTCTTGACGTAAAACGCGAACCCCAGAGACGCGATGATCCACACCACCACCGCCAGCACCGAGCCCGGGGTGATGAAACGGAATTCCTGTTTGACGTCGGGCATCACGTAGTAGATCAACGCGACAGCCACCATCATCAGGATCACGATCACCGGCCAGCGGGCGATGGTCCATACGGTGACGATGAAGTCTTCCAGCCCGACCTGCCCGGCGATCCAGCCCATCACCTGCGGCCCGAGCACCATCAGCGCGGCAGCGGCCAGCAGCATGCCGGCAATGCCGACGGTGTAGATGATCGACAGCGGGAAGCGCTTCCAGATCGGCCGGCCCTCGACCACGTCGTAGGCCGCGTTCATCGCGCTCATCATCAGGCGCACACCGGCGGACGCGGTGTACAGGGCGACGACGATACCCACGGACAGCAGACCACCCTTGGATTGCTGCAACTGGTCGATCACCGGGTTCACCTGCTCCAGCGCCTGGGGCGGCAACACCAGCTCCGATTGCAGGCGCAGCCAGGAGAAGAAGTCCGGCAGGTGCAGGAAACCGATCAGGGCAATCAGGAACAGAATGAACGGGAACAGCGAGAACAGCATCTGGTAGGCCAGTGCCGAGGCATAAGTCGACATCTCGTCATCCATGAACTCGGTGACGGTGCGCACGATGACCCGGTGCAGGGGCAGGCCTTTCATGTCGGGGAAAATCATTCGCGTCTCCTTTCGCCGCAAAACAGGTTGAAGTCGTGGCGACTCAGGGGCCGTTTTTCTCTCATCAAAGTAGCTTACTTGGCGACTTTGAAACACTGTGATCCGTGACTGTATGTGAACGGGACACGAAAACGGCCATCCTTGGATGGCCGCTTTGTTGTTTCGTTCAAGGCTGGATCAAGCCTTGTCGACGCCTTTCTTGATCGCGTCCTTGGCTTTGCCCACCGCTTGCTGGGCCTCGCCTTTCTTCTCTTGCAGTTTGCCTTCGACTTGCAGTTTGGTGTTGTCGGTGGCTTTACCGATGCCCTGCTTGACGTTGCCGACCGCTTCGTTGGCCATGCCTTTTACTTTATCGCCTGTGCTACTCATGGTGTTTCTCCTTGGTGCATTGAAGGGGAAAAGTCAGTACGTAACGATTGACTGGCCCGGTTTGCGCCAAGTTTCATTTATTTTCAGGGCTTCATTTCGTCGCGGCGTGCAGGTTGCGCTTTATGTTTGCGAGCATTGCCCCGAGAATGCCCACCATAAGGGCGCCAGGCGCCACAGAACCGATCCCGCAGGAATGTTATGAAACTCGATAAAAAGCAGGCCATCGCCCGTCGCAACCAGGAACTGGGCGGTGCCGTGCTCGGCACCAACAACTGCCACTTCGCCGAACTGAACCGCAACCGCAACATCTGGTGGTTCGATCTGCCGGTGTCGCGTCTGGCCATCGGTCAGTACGAGTGGATTCACCTGTTGATGCACACCCCGGCCACCGACGAACTGCTGCACCTGAAAGTGCCGACCGTGTTTCTGCGCGAGAAGCTCGAAGGCCTGGTGATCCGCAACGAAGGCAAGCGCAAGGCAGCCCTGAGCCTGGAACTGAGCGCCGACAAGGACTCGTACCTGCAGGACATGCGCCCGGCAGGCACCAACGTAAACTTCGCACCGTTCCGTCAGTAAGCGATTCCTGCACCAACAAAAAGCCCCGCATCTGCGGGGCTTTTTATTTTATGCGGCGTTCTTCGCCTTGATCTTCTTCAGCTCTTCGTCGCGCAACTCGCGACGCAGGATCTTGCCGACATTGGTGGTCGGCAGCGCATCGCGGAATTCCACCGAACGCGGCACCTTGTAGCCGGTGACGTTGGCGCGCATGTGCTCCATCACCGTTTCCTTGGTCAGCGTGACGCCTGGCTTGGCGACGATAAAGATCTTGATCGCCTCGCCCGACTTCTCGTCCGGAATACCGATGGCCGCGCACTGCAACACGCCCGGCAGGGTCGCCAGCACGTCTTCCAGTTCGTTCGGGTACACGTTGAAACCGGAGACCAGGATCATGTCTTTCTTGCGATCGACAATGCGCATGTAACCGTCCGGCTGGATCAGCGCGATGTCACCGGTCTTCAGCCAGCCTTCGCTGTCGAGCATCTCGTCGGTGGCTTCCTGACGCTGCCAGTAGCCCTTCATCACTTGCGGGCCCTTGACGCACAGCTCGCCGATTTCACCCAGCGGCTGCTCGACGCCGGCATCGTCGATGACTTTGCACAGGGTCGACGGCACTGGAATGCCGATGGTGCCGATCTGGATGTTCTGGATCGGGTTGACCGTAGCCACCGGGCTGGTTTCGGTCATGCCGTAACCTTCGCAGATCGGGCAACCGGTGACCGCTTTCCAGCGCTCGGCGGCGGCCAGTTGCAACGCCATGCCACCGGACAGGGTGACTTTCAGCGCCGAGAAATCCAGCTTGCGGAAACCTTCGTTGTTGCACAGGGCCACGAACAGCGTATTGAGGCCGACGAAACCGCTGAACTTCCACTTCGACAGTTCCTTGACCATCGCCGGCAGGTCGCGCGGGTTGCTGATCAGGATGTTGTGGTTGCCGATCAGCATCATCGCCATGCAATGAAAGGTGAACGCATAGATGTGGTACAGCGGCAGCGGGGTGATCAGGATCTCGCAACCTTCATTGAGGTTGGAGCCCATCAGCGCCTTGCACTGCAACATGTTGGCGACGAGGTTGCGATGGGTGAGCATCGCGCCCTTGGCCACGCCGGTGGTGCCGCCGGTGTATTGCAGCACCGCGACATCGCCGCTGTCCGGGTTGGCTTCGGCGACCGGTTGACCCTGGCCCTTGCTCAGCACGTCGTTGAACTTGACGGCTTTTGGCAGGTGATAGGCCGGCACCATTTTCTTCACGTACTTGATGACGCTGTTGATCAGCAGACGCTTGATCGGCGGCAGCAGGTCGGCGACTTCGGTGACGATGACGTGTTTGACGCCGGTTTTCGGCACCACGGCTTCGGCCAGGTGCGCCATGTTGGCCAGGCACACCAGCGCCTTGGCACCGGAGTCATTGAACTGGTGTTCCATTTCCCGCGCGGTGTACAGCGGGTTGGTGTTGACCACGATCAGCCCGGCACGGATGGCACCGAAGACGGCGACCGGGTACTGCAACACGTTGGGCAGTTGCACGGCGATTCGATCACCGGGCTGCAAATCGGTATGCTGTTGCAGATAAGCGGCAAACGCACCGGACAATTCGTACAGTTCACCGTAGGTGATGGTCTTGCCCAGGTTGCTGAACGCCGGTTTGTCGGCGAAGCGTTGGCAGGATTGCTTCAACACTGCCTGAATATTCGGGTACTCGTCTGGATTGATGTCGGCAGCAATTCCAGCGGGGTACTTATCCTTCCAAAAGTCTTCGATCATGGAAGCCCACTCCTCAGCAACGCGAATTCAGCACCGCATTTGATGCGATTATTATTGGTGTTTGTTTATTGGTGAGTCTGGCTTTTTACAAGGCCGAGAAGTCACAAAGCGCGCCGAGAGTAGCAGCTTTGCCAAGGGTCGACTAGAGCCAAAAGCGGCCCCTACAGTCATTTTCATGACTCAAGAACTACTGGCAGTCATTTTAGAGCAAAAATCCTATAACTCTCTAAAAGCCCCGGAATTCCGGGACAAAAAGCAAAAGATCGCAGCCTTCAGCGGCTTCAAGGAAGCCACCAGAGGCTGCGATCTTCAGGCCTCAACGCGAATGCGTCAGGCGCGGTCATTCAGCGATCAGGCGATATCGCGCAACTCACGCCGCAGAATCTTCCCGACAGGCGTCATCGGCAACGACTCACGCAGCACGATGTGTTTGGGCACCTTGTACGCGGTGAAATTCTCTTTGCAGTAGGCCTTCAGTTCTTCCAGGCTCACGCCGGTTTCCCGCGCCACCACAAACAGCTTCACCGCTTCCCCGGAGCGTTCGTCCGGCACACCGATCACCGCGCAGTTGGCGACTTTCGGGTGGGCCATCACCACGTCTTCGATTTCGTTCGGGTACACGTTGAAACCGGAGACGATGATCATGTCTTTCTTGCGGTCAACGATGCGCACGAAACCGTCCGGATCGATCACCGCGATGTCACCAGACTTGAACCAGCCCTCGGCATCCAGCACCTCGGCGGTGGCCTCGGGTTTCTGCCAGTAGCCCTTCATGATCTGCGGGCCCTTGATGCACAGTTCGCCGCGCTCGCCCAAAGGCTGTTCGACGCCGTCGTCATTGATGACTTTCAACCGGGTGCCCGGCACCGGCAGGCCTACCGTGCCGATTCGTGACAGATCGCCGTAAGGGTTGGTGCAGGCTACTGGCGAGGTTTCAGTCAGGCCGTAACCTTCGGTGATGCGGCAACCGGTGATCTGCTCCCAGCGTTCAGCGGTGGCCTTGACCAGCGCAGTGCCGCCGGAGTTGGTGAGCTTGAGGGTGGAGAAGTCCAGGGTCTTGAAGTCCGGATGATCCATCAGCGCGACGAACAGCGTGTTGAGCCCCAGCAGTGCCGAGAACTTCCAGTTCTTCAGCTCCTTGATGAAACCGCCGATGTCACGCGGGTTGGTGATCAGCACGTTGTGGTTGCCCGACACCATCATGCACATGCAATTCGCGGTGAAGGCATAGATGTGGTACAGCGGCAGCGGCGCGATCATCACCTCCTGCCCTTCGCGCAGCAGCGGCTGGCCGTCGCTGCCGAACTGGCCGAGACAGGCGCGCACCTGCTGCATGTTGGCCACCAGATTGCCGTGGGTGAGCATCGCGCCCTTGGCCAGGCCGGTGGTGCCGCCGGTGTATTGCAGGACGGCGATGTCGTCCAGGCCGACCTTCAGCGGCTTGATACCCAGGCCCCGGCCCATGCGCAAGGCGCTCTTGAAGGAAATCGCCTGGGGCAGCGAGTACGCCGGGACCATTTTCTTCACTTTGCTGACCACGGTGTTGACCAGCCAGCCCTTGGCGGTGGGCATCAGGTCGCCCATCTTCGCTTCGATCAGGTACTGGATGTCGGTGTCCGGCAGCACTTCCTGGACCTTCTGGCCGAACATGTTCAGGTACACCAGCGCCCGGGCACCGGAGTCCTTGAACTGGTGACGCATCTCCCGCGCGGTGTACAGCGGGTTGGTGTTGACCACGATCAGCCCGGCGCGCAGCGCGCCGAACACGGCAATCGGATAATGCAGGACGTTGGGCATCTGCACCGCGATGCGATCCCCCGGCACCAGATCGGTGTGGGCTTGCAGGTAACCGGCGAACGCGGCGCTGTAGCGCTCGAGTTCGGCGTAGGTCAGGGTCACGCCCATGTTGCTGAACGCCGGGCGATCAGCGAATTTCTTGCAGGAACGCTCGAACACCTCGATCACCGACTTGAATTCACCCACGTCGATGTCCAGGGGTACGCCCGCCGGGCGTTTGTCATTCCAGAAATCAGGTTGCATTGTTCTTGTCCTCTTTACCTGAGCCGATCCGGGGCCGCTTCGCTGTCATTTTTCTCTTGTCCTTGAAAAAGCCGAAAGCAAAAAGCGGGGCTTCACGGACACTAGCAGCTATGGTCATTCAGGCAAATATGGGCGACGTCCTCATTGATCGTGTGAATCTTCCAGCCGTGGCGTGAGCTGATCGGACGCGCTATACAATGCAACCTCTGCTGGCCCCTGCAGCAAAAGCATGCAGCAAAAGGAATAGCCATGATCCACGACACTTTCTGGCTGGACGCGAGTGACCGCAGCCGCCTCTTCATCAACCAGTGGCTGCCGAACGCGCCGCTGAAGGCGGTGATTCTGCTGGCCCACGGCATGGCCGAGCACAGCGGTCGTTATGCGCGACTGGCAGAGTCGTTCTGCACCGAAGGTTACGGTGTATACGCGCCCGACTTACGCGGCCATGGCAAAACGGCCGATCAAGGGACGCTCGGGCATTTCGCCGACGACGATGGCTGGTGCAAGGTGGTCGGCGACCTGGCCAGCCTCAACCAGCACATCGGCCAGCGTCATAGCGACGTACCGATCGTGCTGCTCGGGCACAGCATGGGTAGCTACATCGCGCAGGCTTATTTACTGCATCACAGCGCCAGCCTGCACGGCGCGATTCTCAGCGGCTCGAATTTCCAGCCGGTTGCGCTGTACCGCGCAGCCCGGCAGATCGCCCGGTTCGAAAAGCTGCGCCAGGGCGCCAAGGGCCGCAGCGCGCTGATCGAGTGGCTGTCGTTCGGCTCGTTCAACAATAAATTCAAACCGGTGCGCACTGCGTTTGACTGGCTGAGTCGCGACCCGGCCGAAGTCGACAAGTACGCCACCGATCCGCTGTGCGGCTTTCGCTGCACCAATCAGTTGTGGATCGACCTGCTCGGCGGGTTGCAGCAAATCAGCAAAGCGTCCAATCTCGCCCAGATCGACCCGGGCCTGCCGCTGCTGGTGATTGGCGGCGAATGTGATCCGGTGAGCGAAGGCAAGCGTCTGACTGATCTGGCCAATGCCTTGCGCTCGGCCGGCAGCCAGAACCTGCAACTGAAGATCTACCCGCAGGCGCGGCACGAATTGTTCAACGAGACCAACCGCGACGAAGTGACCGCCGATGTGCTGGCCTGGATCGACCAGGCGCTCAGCCATCGCCGCCCTCACCGCAGCGAATAATTTTTTGTGGATTCATTTAATCCGTCACAGGAATCAAGACCGATGACCCAGGTTACCAACATCCCTTACGAAGCCCTCGAAGTCGGCCAGACCGCCAGCTACAGCAAGACTGTCGAAGAGCGCGACATCCAGCTGTTCGCCGCGATGTCCGGCGACCACAACCCGGTGCACCTGGACGCCGAGTTTGCCGCCGCCAGCATGTTCAAGGAACGCATCGCCCACGGCATGTTCAGCGGCGCGCTGATCAGTGCGGCCGTGGCGTGCGAGCTGCCTGGGCCGGGCACCATTTATATCGGTCAGCAGATGAGCTTCCAGAAACCGGTAAAGATTGGCGACACCCTGACCGTACGCCTGGAAATCCTCGAGAAACTGCCGAAATTCCGCGTGCGCATTGCCACTCGCGTATTCAACCAGCGCGATGAATTGGTCGTGGACGGTGAAGCCGAGATTCTGGCTCCACGTAAACAACAGACCGTTACCCTGCCGACCTTGCCGGCGATCAGCATCGGCTGATCAATCTCGGTTAAATCCGGACACAAAAAAACGCCAGACTAGCTGGCGTTTTTTCTTGGCCCCGAACGCTTAAGAGCGTGCGCGAGCCTGGTTACGCAGGGCTTTCACTTGATCGTGATTGCGTTGCACGCCGTGGTACTGGCGTTCGACCAGATCACGGATGCCCACCAGGTTGTGCTTGTTGATCTTCTCGATCGCTTCACGATAGGCCTTCAGGGCATGGTCTTCACCGCGCTCGGCTTCGTTGAGCACCGCTTCTTCGTCCTTACCGGTAAACACGGCTTTGACGTCGACCCAGCGACGATGCAGATCGCCGCTGACGCTGGTGGAAGTTTCCGGATCGCCACCCATTGAACGCACGGTCGCCTGCAATTCGGCGGCAGCCGTAGCGCAGTCGGCGGAGCGTTTCACGAACAGGGTTTTCAGTTCAGGGTGTTTGATGTCTTCTGCACAGGTCTTGAACCCTTCCTGACCGTCCTTGCTGGTTTCAATCAGATCGTTGAGGACGGAGATGGCTTCTTTATTGAGGTCAGTCATTTTTCAATTCCTTGCGTTCGGTGGAAGGTGCAAGGAGTGTTGCAGTGGCCGTGCCAGTTTTTTCTATTGAATTTATTCTTTTATTTTCAACAAGTTACTCATAAAGACGAAATCTGTATGCCTGTTATTTGCATGATCTGTCATTTGGCCTGCATGCAGAATGCCTGTATTTTCCAGACTGTTTTGAACTCAGACGATCCGTGCAATGAATCCCGAAAAACTCGAACTGCTGATTACCCGCGAAATGCCCTTCGGCAAATACAAGGGACGGATCATCGCCGACCTCCCCGGCCCGTACCTGAACTGGTTCGCCCGGGAAGGTTTCCCCCACGGCGAACTCGGCGGCCTTTTGGCGCTGATGCAGGAAATCGATCACAACGGCCTGTCGGAGCTGCTTGAACCGCTGCGCGCCAAACATGGCAAACCCGCCCCGCGCCACTGAGGCGCATCCTGATCCGAGTCGACCATGCCCGATAACACCCGCCGCGCCCGAGACGAAGCCTTCTGGCAAACCTTCGCCGACCGTTACGACCGCCACCCCGGCCCCGTGAACCTGGAAAACGGCTACTTCGGGCGCATGTCGCGCACCGTGGTCGAGGACTATCAGCGCCACATCGAGCTGATCAACAACAGCAACTCGATCTACGTGCGCCAACGCTTTGAACAGCACGACAGCCTCGACATCCGCGCGCAACTGGCCGAGTTGATCGGCGTGCGTGCGCAAAGCATCGCCTTCACCCAGAACGCCACCGCTGGCCTGCAGTCGCTGATCCGCAACTACAACCGTCTCGAACCTGGCGATCAGGTGCTGATCTGCGATCTGGAATACGACACGGTCAAGGGCGCCATGCGTTGGCTGGCCCGCCATCGCGGGGTCGAGGTGATCGAGATCGAGCACGCGCACCCGGCCAGCTTCGACAGCCTGCTGGCGACCTACCGCGAAGCCTTCACTCGCTATCCGAAGCTCAAGCTGATGGCGCTGACCCACGTCACCCACCGCACCGGACTGGTGATGCCGGTGCAGGCCATCGCCTCGCTGGCCAAGGAACATGGCGTCGATATCATCCTTGATGGCGCCCATGCCCTCGGCCAGATCGAGTTCGATCTGGAAGCGCTGGGCATCGCCTTCGCCGGGTACAACCTGCACAAATGGATCGGCTCGCCGCTGACCCTGGGCTTTCTGTATATCGCCCCGCAACGCCTGGCCGACATCGACCCGGACATGGGCGAGATGCATTTCCCGCTCAACGACATCCGCTCGCGCACACCCCACAGCACGCCGAACATTCCGGCGCTGATGACCCTGCCGCTGGTGTTCGAGGAACACCGCTCACTCGGTGGCGCGGCGGCCAAGGGCGCACGGGTCAATTACCTGCGCAACCTGTGGGTCAGCGCCGTGCGCAATCTGCCGGGCATCGAAGTCACGACCCCGGACGATCCACGTCTGTATTGCGGCATCACCTCGATGCGTTTTACCCGGCATGCCGACCAGCAGGCGATGGTCGAACGCCTGCTCAACGACTACAACCTGTTCACCGTCGTGCGCAACGGCGCAGCCTGCGGGCCGTGCATCCGCATCACGCCGTCGTTGACCACGACGGCGGCGGAGATCCAGTCGCTGGTTCTGGCGCTGAATGAACTGCGTTAAACCGTGTACTTGTCGAAGTCCTCGGGCTTGATCTGCGACGACACCGCAAAGGTGTCGATGCCGATCGTGAGGTGGCCGAAGTAACCGTCCTCATGGGAGTCGCGGCCGATCGGCCACACGGTCAGGGTCGAGTCTTCCCCACCCATGTTGGCGTAATAGACATCGTTGGCATTGCACACAGGCTCCGAGCCGCGCCCGCGATACGCCTTGGCGTTGAGCACCCCGCGAGAAACCACCTCGGGGAAGTACAGCTGTCCGACCCAGGCCACATTGCGCTCGTCCAGGTATTCGTTGCCGGCGACGATGCGCACCGCCACGTGAATGTGCAGGGCACGTCCGGCATAAAACCCCGGATAGATTGTGGTGAAGCGCACCCTGCCCTTGTGATCGCTGAACTGACCGCCGCGCAGGTAGGTGTCGTCGTCGGTTCGCGGGATTGAACCGATGTCTTCGACATCGACTTCCTGGTCCGGGTTGACCCGACTCCAGCCGGAATAGGCGCCCCGTGCGTTGCAGTGCCAGATATCCACCAGTGCACCGCTGACCGGTTCGGCGGTCATCGCATCGACGATGGTCAGGCGCAGCAGCAAGGGCAGGCCCTCAGCGCCTTCACTGATGTTGCGGCGCAGCAGTTTGGGATTGCGAAAATACGGCCCGGCGACTTGCTCGGGGGCCAGTTGATAAACCGATGGCGCTGAAGGCTGGTTATCCATGACGCGTTCTCTCTTCCATAAGATGAACGCAGGTTAGCGCCCCACGCGAAGCCGGGTGCGGTAACTATGTATCTCCAGATAACGTATCTCGAGATAACGAAGGTTTTTTGCGGGCAAAAAAAAACGGTGCACCGACCAAGCGCACCGTTAAAGCCGTAGAACACACAACGAAGTGTCAGGAAAAAACTATTTCAGAAACATCAGTCCAGCAGCGCCAGAGCCTCGGCGGTGCATTCCTGAATGCGCGCCCAGTCGCCGTTCTTGATCCACTCAGGATCCAGCATCCAGCTGCCGCCCACGCACATGACGTTTTTCAGCGCCATGTAGCTCTTGATGTTGGCCGGGCCGACACCGCCAGTCGGGCAGAATTTCACTTCGCCGAACGGGCCGCCGAGAGCCTTGATGGCTGCGACGCCGCCGCTGACTTCAGCCGGGAACAGCTTGAAGCGGCGATAACCCAGGCCATAGCCTTCCATGATGCCGGAGGCGTTGCTGATGCCCGGCAGCAGCGGGATCGGGCTTTCGACGCTGGCTTCCAGCAGGTCACGGGTGATGCCCGGGGTGACGATGAATTGCGAACCGGCCGCTTCGGCCGCGGCCAGCATGTTGCGGTCGAGTACGGTGCCGGCACCGGTCACCAGCTCCGGGCGCTGTTCGCGCAGGATCTGGATCGCCTTGAGGCCGAACTGCGAACGCAGGGTCACTTCCAGCGCGGTCAGACCACCGGCGGCCAGGGCGTCGGCCAGCGGCAACACGTCCTGTTCACGGGCGATGGTGATCACCGGCAGGATCCGCGCCTTGGCGCAGAGGCTGTCGATCAGGGCAACTTTGTCCGCCATGGAAACGGTCGGGGATGGGGTTGTCATAGCGGCTGTTCCTTGGCTCATGGGCACCAGTAAATCTCTAACGTAGGTTGCAGAAACGCGCGAACCGGCATGGCGGCGACGTCGTTGGATGCCAGTGCGGCATTCAGGGTGGTCAGTTTCGACTGACCGGAAATCGACAGAATCTTGTGCCGCGCCGAGGCCAGCAGCGCCCGGCTCATGGTCAAGCGTTGACGCGGCACGCTTGGCGCCAGCATCGGCCAGCAGCGACGGGTGCCATCGGCTTGCAGGGCTTCAGTCAGGTTCGGGCTGTCCGGGAACAACGACGCGGTGTGACCGTCATCGCCCATGCCCAACACCAGCACGTCGATGGGCGGCAACTCGGCGAGCAACCGATCGGCCTGCTCCGCAGCCTGCTCGACGTTGGCCGCCGCGCTGTAAAGGCTGAGGAACTGCGCCTTGGCCGCCGGGCCCTTGAGCAGATACTGCTTGAGCAGGCCGGCATTGCTGTCGGCGTGTTCGACCGGCACCCAGCGCTCGTCGGCCAGGGTCACGACGACCTTCGACCAGTCCAGCGCCTGCTTGGCCAGGTGCTGGAAAAACGCCACGGGGCTGCGACCGCCGGACACCACCAGCACAGCGTTGCCGCGCGCTGCCAATGCATCGCTCAACTGCTTGGCGACATTCAGCGCCAAGCCTTCGGCGAGCAACACCGGGCTCTTGAATTCGTGGGCATTTACGCCCGCGGGCAGTTTCACATCAGATATCGCCATACCACGACCTCCCGTCCCGCGTGATCAATGCAATGGAGCTCATCGGCCCCCACGACCCGGCCGCATACGGCTTGGGCGCGTCACCGGATTTTTTCCACCCGGCGATCAACTGGTCACACCACTTCCACGCGGCTTCGATTTCATCTTTACGGACAAACAGGTTCTGATTGCCGTTCATCACTTCCAGCAACAACCGCTCGTAGGCGTCGGGGATCCGCGCGCTGCGCCAGGTGTCGGAGAAATTCAGTTGCAACGGGCCGCTGCGCAGCTGCATGCCCTTGTCCAGGCCTTGATCCTTGGTCATCACACGCAGGGAAATGCCTTCGTCCGGTTGCAGACGGATGATCAGTTTGTTGCTGATCTGCAGGCGCTGCTCCGGGGCGAAGATGTAGTGCGACGGTTCCTTGAAGTGGATGACGATCTGCGACAGTTTCTGCGGCATACGCTTGCCGGTTCGCAGGTAAAACGGCACGCCGGCCCAGCGCCAGTTGCGGATATCGGCACGCAGGGCGACGAAGGTTTCGGTGTCGCTCTGGGTGTTGGAATTCGGCTCTTCCAGGTAACCCGGTACGGATTTTCCTTCGCTGTGGCCGGCAATGTACTGGCCGCGCACCACTTGAGTGGTCAGGCCTTCCGGGCTGATCGGCGCCAGCGCCTTGAGCACTTTCACTTTTTCGTCACGGATGCTGTCGGCGGACAGGTCGGCCGGCGGGTCCATGGCGATCAGGCAAAGCAGTTGCAGCAGGTGGTTCTGGATCATGTCGCGCAGCTGGCCGGCCTTGTCGAAATAGCCCCAGCGGCCTTCAATGCCGACCTTCTCGGCCACGGTGATTTCCACGTGGGAGATGTAATGCTGGTTCCACTGGGTTTCGAACAGGCTGTTGGCGAAACGCAGGGCGATCAGGTTTTGTACCGTCTCTTTGCCCAGGTAGTGGTCGATGCGGTAGGTGCGGTTCTCCGGGAAGAACTGCGCCACGGCGTCGTTGACCTTGCGCGAGGATTCCAGGTCCGAGCCGATCGGTTTTTCCAGCACCACGCGGGTGTTTTCGGCCAGACCGACTTTCGCCAGGTTCTCGCAGATCGCGCCATACACCGCCGCCGGGGTGGCGAAGTAGGCAATCATGCGTTGTTTGGTGCCCGCCAGTTCGGCCAGCGCCGCGTAATCTTCAGCCTTCAGGAAGTCGACGTGCAGGTAGGTCAGGCGCGCCAGAAAGCGCTCGGCCACGGCCTCGTCCAGTTCCTTGCCCACGTAGCGGCGCAGTTCGGCGGCAATGAATGCCATGTGCTGCTGTTCGGTGCCTTCTTCACGGGCCAGCGCGATAATACGCGTGTCCTCGTGCAGCAGGCCGGCGCCATCCAGGTGATAAAGGGCAGGAAACAGCTTGCGCAGGGCCAGATCGCCCAAGGCGCCGAACAAGGCGAAGGTGCACGGTTCAACCGTAATCGAAGGCATGATGTTTGTTCTTTTATCAAGTTAAGCTACAAATACCTTTTTTCAAGGCATCACTCAAGGGAAAATGTAGTAATAACCACAACATTTTCGCAAAATACAGATTCCGAGTGGTGGTCGGTCGGAGCCATCAGTAGGATAGGCCACCGTCACGGGCCACATCAAAGGCCCAATTTGCATAGCCGCGCGCTTATCGGCGCCGGTGAATCTAGGAATTCTTATGGACCGCGTGCGAAATTTACTGGAACAGATCCAGAGTCGCCTTGAAGAGCTGAACAAGGCCGAACGCAAAGTCGCCGAAGTGATCCTGCTCAACCCACAGCAGGCCACCCGCTTCAGTATCGCCGCCCTCGCCCAGGCGGCGTCGGTCAGTGAACCGACGGTCAACCGTTTCTGCCGTTCGTTCGGTGTCAGCGGCTACCCTGAACTCAAGCTGCAACTGGCCCAGAGCCTGGCCAGCGGCGCGGCGTATGTCAGCCGTGCAGTGGAAGCTGATGACAATCCCGAAGCCTACACACAGAAAATTTTCGGCAGCGCCATCGCCTCGCTCGACAGCGCCTGCCAGGCGCTGGACCCGAACCTGATCAGCCGCGCCGTCGACCTGTTGATCCAGGCCCGGCAGATCCACTTCTTCGGCCTCGGCGCCTCGGCCCCGGTGGCTTTGGATGCGCAGCACAAATTCTTCCGTTTCAACCTGGCGGTGACCGCCCACGCCGATGTGCTGATGCAACGGATGATTGCGTCGGTGGCGCACACTGGCGAGCTGTTCGTGATCATTTCCTACACCGGGCGCACCCGCGAACTGGTGGAAGTGGCGCGCATCGCCCGGGAGAACGGTGCTTCGGTACTGGGCCTGACCGCCGAGAACTCGCCACTGGCCAAGGCCAGTACGCTTAGCCTGAACATTCCGCTGCCGGAAGACACCGACATCTACATGCCGATGACTTCGCGGATCATTCAATTGACGGTGCTGGATGTGCTGGCGACGGGGATGACTTTGCGTCGCGGGGTGGATTTCCAGCCGCATCTGCGCAAGATCAAAGAGAGCTTGAATGCGAGCCGGTATCCGGTGGGTGACGAGTTCAACTGAAGATCAAAAGCCCCTCACCCCAGCCCTCTCCCGGAGGGAGAGGGAGCCGACCGAGGTGTCTTGCGTTATACATCGACCTGAAAGATTGGGTCGATTATGGATTCGGTACTGCAATTTCACGTCGGCGTAACTCGTCAGCATCCCGCGGTCAGTCCCCTCTCCCTCCGGGAGAGGGCTAGGGTGAGGGCAGCAGTGGAACTGACCCACTCAAGCAGCAGCCCAAGCCTGCAAACTCAAATGCGCCTTCTCCCCCGGCGCCAGATGCAAGCTGTCGGTTCCCCCCGCCGCCGCTTCAACACAGACAAATTCCGAGATCTCATCCCAAGTCACGCCCAGCAACGGCCGCGCCCCCGGGTGCCACACCACCGTGTCCGCGCTGTCACCGGTATCGATGCACAACTCGCGCTGCCAGGCGTGATCCTTGAGCTGCAATTCGCCGTCGTGCTGGAACACGCGCTGACAGCCGCCATCGACCCGTAATTCGCCTTCCTGCTGACAAATCTCACGGTTCAACTGATCGTAACCCTGCGCCCCTTCGAGCCCAGACAGCGCTATCTCACTCACATCGCCAATACGCCAGTAAGCGTGCAAAGCCTGGCTCAACTGGCACGGCATGTCGTCCTGATGCTCGGTGCTCAGGCGCAATTCCATGCGTTCACCCAGGTGCGCGTGCAGGTCCACCTGCCAGTCGCACAGCTGCAATTGCCAATGCAGGCGCACGCCGTCATCGCTGGTGCTGCTGTCGAGCAGTTTCCAGTCCAATAGTCGCGCCCAGCCGTGGGACGGCCACGCGTTTTCGCTCGGATGACGGCCATACCACGGCCAGCAAACCGGCACACCGCCACGGATCGCGCCGACATGCGGCCACTTTGCCGCACACCACAGCCACGGTTTTTGCCCGCGCGGTTGAAAATGCAGCAACTGCGCGCCCTGACGACTGAACACCGCCTGACACAGCGGATGGTCGATCACCAGCACATCGCGCATCTGATAGCGCTCCCAGGCGAACACCGGTCGTTCGCGCAAGGATTTGAAGAAGCGTTGCAGCGGATGCTCATGCATGGGCCACGGTTCCAGATTCAACTTTCATGGGCTGCGACGCCCCTTTGCAAAAAAAAGCGGACAGCCTGGGCTGTCCGCAAATATGCGCACATAGAGAGGAGCTTATCGCAGACGCGTTAGAACGTAGACTGAATTTTCAGGCCAGCGACCAATGCGTTGTCCACTTGATCCACACCACCCGGGTGAGTGATGTATTGCAGGTTAGGACGCACGGTCAGCCAGTTGGTGACGTGGAAGCCGTAGTTGATCTCGTAGTTGTATTCGGTCTCGCGAATCGGCGAGAACACCGGATTGTCGTAGTCCGAAACACCGTTGGAAGCGTTCAGCAGCTCGGCGTTTTTCTTCACGTCGTCGTTGACATGGATACGCGCGGCACCGATACCGACGTCATCCTTCGGACGTGCATCGAACGGGCCCTTGTAGACAAACATCACCGACTGATAGTTGTCGATGAAGTTGGTGTCCTTGTCGTGGAACGTGGCGTTGGCCGCGATGTTCAGACCACGGGAAGCGTCGCCGTTGTGGCTGGTGAGCTGCTGTTGCGCAACGAACCAGTAGCCGTGTTTGCTGCTGTGGGTGCGGTAGGCGTTACCGGTGGTTGCTGCGTCGTTGCCGTTGATGTCTTCACGGACGTCATTGGCATCAGCCGTGCTCTTGTAGTAACCGACGCGGTATTCGCCCGGCAGGCTGTTGACCTTCGGCGACCAGACCAGTTCGACCGGCAACACGGTACCGGCGGTGCCGCTGCCGCTGAGCTTGAAGCCGTTGCCGTGTTCCAGCTGCGACGGGTTCTGGTTGTACGCGCCGATCTGCGCGTAGAGCTCGTCGTTGATGTTGTACTTCACGCGGATCGCGGCCTGGCTGACGGGCCAGTTGTACCAGATGTTGGTCGCCCAGTTACCCACCTGCGAGCCGCAGAACGCCAGGTTCTGGAATTCGCACGGGAAGGTATTGAAGTCTTCGCCTTCACCGAAGTAACCGGCCTTGACGTCGAGTTTGTTGTCGAAGAACTGGTGCTGAATCCACAGTTGGGTCAGACGCACCATGTGGCCACGACCGTAGACTTCCTGCGAGGAAGACAGGGTGCCGGCACGCGGATCGCCAACGCGGTCGTTGGAAATGTTCTGACCGTTACGGTTGGTCAGCTGGATCTTGGCCTGAGTGTTGTCCCAGCCCCAGAGTTTTTGCAGGTCCAGTGCCACGCCCAGACCGAACTGGTCGCTGTAGCGGCCGGTCTTGTCGTCGTTGTAGCCGCCATGCAGGTTGGCGCCCATTTCCCCAACGTAGTCGGCCTTGATGTCGATGCCTTGCTCGATCAGCTTGGTCCGCTCACCACCCCAGTCGCCCGTCATCCACTTGGAATCGGAGCTGAATGCATCGGCGGCCATGGCATTGCCGGCCAGAACCAATGCGGCCGCAGCTGACATTTGGCAGATCAACCGGGCATTGACGTGTTTCTTTTTCATCCCTACATCCTCGTCTTTATTGTTATTAACTGTTTTTTTCCAACGCGGTTTACATCCCCTGCAGAAATGAGCCTGTTGCAGGCTCACTCCCACATTGATTTCTTACCGACCTTTGAACTGAGCGACGTTGGCGCTGTGCGCTTCAGTCTTCGGCAGACCGGCAACCCCCAGGCGCTCGCCGCTTTTGGCGTCGAACAGCAGCACTTTCGACGGATCGAATTGCAGGGTCAGGGTCTCACCCACCTGCGGCGCCACGTCCGGGGCCAGACGGCAGCAGACCTTGGTGTCGTTGAGGTTGACGAACACCAGGGTGTCCGGACCGGTCGGCTCGGTGACTTGCACTTCAGCCTTGATGCTCGGCAGGCCGTTGCCCTCGCCGTTCGCCAGAACAATCTGCTCCGGACGCAGGCCGAGGATCACTTCGCGGTCTTCGAGACCGGCGTCCTGCATCGCCATCGGCAGCTCGCAACGGGCCTGGCCGCTGTCCAGCAGCGCCACCAGACGGCCATCCTTGCGTTGCAGGCGCAGCGGGATGAAGTTCATCGGCGGCGAACCGATGAAGCTCGCCACGAACAGGTTGGCCGGGTCGTTGTAGATCTCTTTCGGCGTACCGAACTGCTGGATGATGCCGTCCTTCATCACCGCCACCTTGTCGCCCAGGGTCATCGCTTCGATCTGGTCGTGGGTCACGTAGACCGTGGTGGTTTTCAGGCGCTGGTGCATCAGTTTCATTTCGGTGCGCATCTCGACGCGCAGCTTGGCGTCGAGGTTGGACAGCGGTTCGTCGAACAGATAGATCTTCGGTCGGCGCGCCAGTGCACGGCCCATCGCCACGCGCTGTTGCTGACCGCCGGAGAGCTGGCCCGGCTTGCGATTGAGCAGGTGCTCGATCTGCAGCAGCTTGGCCACGCGGGCGACTTCTTCGTCGATGGCCGACTGGCTCATCTTGCGGATCTTCAGACCGAACTCGATGTTCTCGCGCACGCTCATGGTCGGGTACAGCGCGTAGGACTGGAACACCATGGCGATGTCGCGATCTTTCGGGCTCATGCCGCTGACGTCCTGGTCACCGATCATGATCGCGCCGCCGGTGATGGTTTCCAGGCCGGCGATGCAGTTCATCAGGGTCGACTTGCCGCAGCCCGAAGGCCCGACAAGGATCAGGAACTCACCGTCCTTGATCGACAGTTCGATGTTCTTCAGGGTGTCCGGCAGGCCGGCACCGTAGGTCTTGTTTACATTGCGAAGTTCGAGCGTAGCCATGATTACCCCTTGACTGCGCCGGCCGTCAGCCCGCGCACGAAATACTTGCCTGCGACCACATAGACCAGCAGGGTCGGCAGCCCGGCGATCATCGCCGCCGCCATGTCCACGTTGTATTCCTTGGCCCCGGTGCTGGTGTTGACCAGGTTGTTCAGCGCCACCGTGATCGGTTGCGAATCACCGCTGGAGAACACCACGCCGAACAGGAAGTCGTTCCAGATCTGCGTGAACTGCCAGATCAGGCAGACCATGATGATCGGCGTCGACATCGGCAGGATGATCATGCGGAAGATGGTGAAGAACCCTGCACCGTCCAGGCGTGCCGCCTTGATCAGCGCATCCGGAATGCTCACGTAGTAGTTACGGAAAAACAGCGTGGTGAACGCCAGACCGTAGACCACATGGATGAACACAAGGCCGGTGGTGGTGCTCGCCAGGCCCATCTTGCCGAGGGTGAACGACGCCGGCAGCAGCACGGTCTGGAACGGCAGGAAGCAGCCGAACAGCAACAGGCCGAAGAACAGCTGCGAACCGCGGAAGCGCCAGAACGACAGCACGTAGCCGTTCAACGCACCGATGGCGGTGGAGATGATCACGGCCGGAACGGTGATCTTGATCGAGTTCCAGAAGTAACCGTCAACGGTCGCCCAGGCTTTCACCCAGCCGATGCCGCTGACCACGGTCGGCCAGCTCAGCAGGTTGCCGGTGGAGATGTCTTCCGGGGTCTTGAAACTGGTCAACAGCATGACCACCAGCGGTACCAGATACAGCAGGACCGCGAGGATCAGCACCGCGTAGATCGCGATGCGGCTCAGGCTGATGGAAGGTTTGGCAGCGAGACTAGTCATGGCGCTTGGTCCTCAGCTCGGAGTACAGGTAAGGCACGATGATCGCGAGGATCGCACCGAGCATCAGAATCGCACTGGCCGAGCCCATGCCCATCTGCCCACGACTGAACGTGAACGAGTACATGAACATCGCCGGCAGGTCGGAGGAATAACCCGGGCCGCCGGCCGTCATGGCCGCCACCAGGTCGAAGCTCTTGATCGCAATGTGCGCCAGGATCATCACCGCACTGAAGAACACCGGACGCAGGCTTGGCAGCACCACTTTCCAGTAGATGCGCGGCATGCTCGCGCCGTCGATCTGGGCGGCACGGATGATCGACTGATCAACGCCACGCAGACCGGCGAGGAACATCGCCATGATGAAGCCCGACGCTTGCCAGACCGCCGCGATCACCAGGCAATACACGACGCGATCCGGGTCGATCAGCCAGTCGAGACGGAAGCCTTCCCAGCCCCAGTCCCGCAGCAATTTGTCCAGGCCCATGCCCGGGTTGAGCAGCCATTTCCACGCGGTACCGGTGACGATCATCGAGAGCGCCATCGGGTACAGGTAAATGGTGCGGATGAAGCCTTCACGACGGATTTTCTGGTCGAGGAAAATCGCCAGTGTCACGCCGATCACCAGGGTGATGCCGATGAACATGCCGCCAAACACGGCCAGGTTCTTGCTCGCCACCCACCAGCGGTCGTTGTCGAACAGCCGCGCGTATTGCGCCAGCCCTGCCCACTTGTAGTTCGGCAGGAAGGTCGACGTGGTGAACGACAGGACAAACGTCCAGAGGATATAGCCATAGAAGCCCACCAGAACGATGAACATGCTCGGCGCCAGCACCAGTTTCGGTAGCCAGCGCTGCAATGCGTCGAACGGCGAGGCCTTGCTGAACACAGCAACAGAACTCATGGGAAGATCCAGTAAAGAAGATGAGGGACCGCTGCAAGCTGCCAGCCTCAAGCCGATGCGCGACTTGAAGCTGGCTGCTGCTCTACGCTGGTGTTACTTGGCAGCCTTGATGGCGGTGCCGAGTTTCTTCGCAGCGTCGGCCGGGTCGGCTTTCGGGTCGTTGATGTAGTTGGTCACGACATCAAAGAACGCACCCTGTACGGCCAGCGTGGTCGCCATGTTGTGCGCCATGCTCGGCTGCAGGCCGCCGTTCTTGGCGTCTGCCAGGAAGTCCTTGGCAGCGGTCTGGGCGCAGGAGTCGAAACCGTACTTGCCCATGTCGGCGAGCATGTCGTTGCGCACCGGGATCGAGCCCTTGTTGATGCTGAAGACTTTCTGGAAGTTTTCACCCAGCACGACTTTGGCGATGTCCTGCTGACCGGCCGCGGTGCCCGCGTCCTTCTGCTTGAACACGGCCAGGGAATCGATGTTGTAGGTGAACGCCTTGTCGGTGCCCGGGAAGGCTACGCACTCGTAATCCTTGCCGGCGACTTTCTTGGCGGCGGTCCATTCGGACTTGGCCCAGTCACCCATGATCTGCATGCCGGCCTTGCCGTTGATGACCTTGGCCGCTTCCAGGTTCCAGTCCTGGCCTTTGCCGTCCTGGTCCATGTAGGTCGCGACTTTCTTCAGCTCGGTCAGGGCCTTGACCATTTCCGGACCGGTCAGGGCAGCGTTGTCCAGGTCGACCAGGGCTTTCTTGTAACCATCAACGCCCATCACCGACAGCACGACCGCTTCAAACACGGTGCTGTCCTGCCAAGGCTGGCCGCCGTGGGCCAGCGGGATGAAACCCGCAGCCTTGAGCTTGTCACCGGCAGCGTAGAATTCTGCGAGGGTGGTCGGGGCTTTTTCGATACCGGCTTTCTTGAAGACTTCCGGGTTGATCCACAGCCAGTTCACACGGTGAATGTTCACCGGCACGGCCACGTAATCACCTTCGAACTTCACGGTGTCGGAGACTTTCTTGTCGAGCAGGCTGTCCCACTTCTCGGACTTGGAAACGTCCTTCAGCACGTCAGTGCTGAGCAGACCGGTCGACGCCCATTCCTGGATGTCCGGGCCTTTGATCTGGGCAACGCCCGGCGGGTTGCCGGCGACGGCACGGCTTTTCAGCACGGTCATGGCAGTCGCACCGCCACCACCGGCGACAGCGCCGTCTTTCCAGGTGAAACCGTCTTTTTCCACTTGTGCCTTGAGCACATCGACGGCGGCTTTTTCGCCACCGGACGTCCACCAATGCACGACTTCCACCGAACCTTTGGATTCGGCAGCGGAAACACTCAGGGGCAGCACAGCGAGCGGGAACAGGGAGGCGACAGAAATGACAGTAGCGAGGCGAGAAATCGCATTCATCTGAGATGTACCTTTCTTGTTGTTATGCATGCAAGTCTGGTGCTTGCGCTGCACACGAGTTTAAACAGAGCGCTTCCCTTCGCAGGTAACGAAGGGACGCGCAAATGTCACCGCATGGTTACACAGGAACGGGCCGGGACAACTGTGCCAGCGCAGTCGCCATGCTCGGCGCCAGCGGCAGACGCGGGATCAGTACGGCTTGCCAGGCGTGATACAGATCCGGTTTGCCCGCCCAGATATCGGCACTTGGACGGTTTTGCGGATCGAGTTCGTGATGCCAGCTGCCGTCGCAACGGTCGATGAAATTCGCTTCGCAAAATTCCCAGAACAGTCGGTACCAGGTTTCGTACTGGGCATCGCCGGTACGTTTGAGCAAGGCGCTGGCAGCGGCGCTGGCCTCGGCGTGGGTCCAGTGCAGGCGATGGCGCACCACCGCTTTGTTGTCCCAATCGAGGGTGTAGACGATGCCCGGGGCGCCATCGACGTCCCAGCCATGACGGCAGTTGTTCTCGAACAGCTTTTGCGCATCGGTGGCCAGCCAGCCCGGCGTGAGCATCCCGGCCTGAACCCGCGCCGCTTCGAGGTGCAGCAACAGCCGCGCCCACTCGAAGCCGTGGCCCGGCGTGGTGCCGTACGGGCGGAAACCGTCGGCGGGATTGTCGTGGTTGTATTCGCGCAGCGGCTGCCAGTTTCGGTCGAAATGCTCGATCACCAGATAATCGTTGGCGGCTGCGTGACCATGAATCACCCGCTCGACGATACGCTGCGCACGCACCAGCCAGCGCGGGTCTGCGGTGACATCGGCCAGCACGAGGAACGCTTCGGTGGCGTGCATGTTGCTATTGGCGCCGCGATAGGCTTCTTCCTCGCTCCAGTCACGGTTGAAGAATTCGCGCATGGCGCCCTCTTCTTCGCTCCAGAACCAGGTGTCGATGATGTCGATGGCGTCATCCAGCAACGCCTGTGCGCCAGGACGCTGGGCGACCACCGCGGAACTGGCCGCGAGGGCCACGAAAGCATGCAGATAAGCGTTCTTGCCGGTGTTGCCATCACGGTGTTCGGCAACCGCAAACCAGCCGCCATGCAACGCATCGCGCAACGGGCCGCGCAACGCCTGAATGCCGTGATCGACCAGCTCGGCAAACCCCGGCAGGCCCTGAATATGGGCCATCGCGAAGCTGTGGGTCATGCGCGCGGTGTTCATGGTTTCGGCTTGCGCACCGGCCTGAAGCTGGCCGCGCTCATCGAGATTGCCAAAGCCTTCGGGCAGTCGCGAAGCCTTGGCAAATGCCAGCAGGCGCAGGCCTTCGTCGGCGAGCCATTGCTGGTGGGCAGGGGCGTTCAGCCAACTGCTGAAGCCCGGATTGAAGTGATCCATGGAAGGCCTTTTTTGTTGTTATGACTGCGGGCAGTCTAAACAACGGGCCGGGGTGGGCTTGTAACGAAGGGGACGGGTTTTGTCACCGACCGGTGACATTCAGATCAATCCGCCGAACGCGGCAATTGCAGGGTCACGCGCAATCCACCCTCACGCAGGTTCTGCAACGTCACTTCACCGCCATGGCTATGAGCAATGTTGCGGGCGATCCCCAATCCAAGCCCATATCCCTGCTGCTGCCCCGCCAGCCGGAAGTGCGGTTCGAACACCTGCTCCAGCCGCTGCTCCGGCACGCCCGGGCCTTCGTCGTCGACATGCAGCACGAACGCACTCTCGTCGTCATCGATATGCAGATGCGCGTTCTGCCCGTACTTCAGCGCATTGTCGATCAAGTTGCCGATGCAGCGCTTGAGCGCCAACGGCTTGCCCGGATACGCCGCCAGCGCCCGCCCCTGCTGGGTGACGCGGCCATTGCCGTTGGGCGCCAGATACGGCTCCACCAGGCAGTCGAGCACATGGTTCAGATCCACCGGCTCGATGTTTTCGTGGATGTCGGTGTCCTTCACGCATTGCAGCGCGCCTTTGACCAACAGCTCCAGCTCATCCAGGTCGCGGCCGAACTTGGTTTGCAGTTGTTCGTCTTCCAGCAGTTCGACCCGCAGACGCAGGCGGGTGATCGGCGTGCGCAGGTCATGGGAAATTGCGCTGAACAACTGGCTGCGCTCAGTGAGGTAACGGCTGATGCGCTCGCGCATGGTGTTGAACGCGCGGCCCACCTCGACCACTTCGCTGCCGCCACCCTCGGCCACCGGCTCGACGTCGGCGCCCAGCGACAAGTCCCGCGCGGCCCGCGCCAGACGCTTGAGCGGCCGGCTCTGCCAATGCACCAGCAGGCCGATGAACAACAGCAGAAAGCCGCTGGTGAAGACGATGAACCACACCTGCTGGGTCGGCAGGCCTTGCTCTTCGAGACTGGTGTAGGGCTCGGGCAGCAGCGAGGCGATGTACAGCCATTCACCCGGTGCCAACTGGATCTGGGTCACCAGCACCGGCGGATTCACCGGTTCCAGGGTCAGCGCGTAATGCGCCCAGGAGCGCGGCAACTCATCGAGTTTCAACCCGGCATTGAAGATCCGCAGGTCATCGGGGCTGACGAAGGTCACCAGAATATCGGTGTCCTGGCCCAACGACTGACGCAGCACCTCATCCACCGCCTGAAGCACCGCCGCCTTGCGCGGCGTGACCGGCAACACGTCCATGCCCAGCGGTTTGTCATTCAGCGTCACCACAAAACGCGTGCCGCCCATGCTGCGCAACTGATCAAGCACCAACGGCCGGTAAGCCACCGGCAACGAGCGGAAATAGCTGACGCTGGCGGTCATCGAATGGGCGAGGCTGCGGGCGCTGGTGACCAGGCCTTCGAGCTGGGTCGCGCGCAATTGGGACACCCAGATCACACTGGACAAGGTCTGGGCAAACAACACCGCCAACAACGTCAGCAGCAGCATCCGCCCAAGCAGCGAGCGCGGCATCGGCACTTTGCGTGCGGTGTTGCGCAGGAACTCAGTGACCATTGCCGGCAACCACGTTGGCTGCCAGTTGGTAGCCGCTGCCACGCACGGTGCGGATCAGCCGTGGCGGTTTTTCGGTGTCGCGCAGACGCTGACGCAAGCGGCTGACGGCCATGTCGACGATGCGATCAAGCGGCATCAGGTCGCGGCCACGGGTGGCGTTGCCGATGGTGTCGCGGTCGAGGATTTCCTGGGGGTGATCGAGGAACAGTTTCAACAGGGCGAAGTCGGCGCCGGACAGAATCACTTCCTCGCCGTCGGTGTGAAACAGCCGATGGCTGACCATGTCCAACCGCCACTCGTCGAACGCCAGCACTTCACTGCCGCTGCGTTCCTGACCGAACTGGGCACGGCGCAGCAGAGCTTTGATCCGGGCTTGCAGTTCGCGGGGGCTGAAGGGTTTGCCGAGGTAGTCGTCGGCGCCCAGTTCCAGACCGATCACCCGATCGGCCTCGTCGGAACTGGCAGTAAGCATGATGATCGGCACCTGAGCCTGACGCGGATGCTGGCGCACCCAGCGGCACAGGCTGAAGCCGTCTTCATCGGGCAGCATCACATCAAGAATCACCAGATCGCTCGGCGCCTCGTTCAGCGCCTGGCGGAAGCTGGCGCCGTCGGCCGTGGCCCGTACCTGAAAACCCGCGCGGGTCAGGTAGGTTTCCAGCAACTCGCGTATCTCCTGGTCGTCATCGACCAACAAAATCGACTTGTTGACTGAACTCACTTCGAAGGCATCCTTGTTGTTGGAATTGGGCGGATTATGCCTGATGTGCCGATGGTTCCCACGCTCGGCGTGGGAATGATCATTGACCGGATTGTTCGAGCGCGACTCCTGCACCGACGAGACCCGAGTACGGCGCCGTTACCAGCCACACCGGAATCCCCTTGAAGTAATCGCTCATGCAGCCCTTGTCGGCGAAGCTGCGGGCGAAACCGCTTTCGAGAAAGAAATCGGCAAAGCGCGGAATCACGCCGCCAACGATGTACACCCCGCCGCGGCCGCCAGTGGTCAGCACGTTGTTGCCGGCCACGCGACCGAGCCAGCAGCAGAACTGCTCCAGCACTTCCAGGGCAATCGGGTCGCCCGCAAGACCGGCGGCGGTGATTGCTTCCGGCGTATCGAGTTTGGGTTCATGGCCATCCACCGCGCAGATCGCCCGGTACACCCGAGGCAAACCGCCGCCGCTCAACGCGGTTTCCGCACTGACGTGGCCGATTTCGTTGTGGATGTGCTGCCACAGTTGCGTTTCACGCGGGCTGCTCAGCGGCAGATCGACGTGGCCGCCCTCCCCCGGCAACGCGGCAAACCGGCCTTCGCCCAGATCGAGCAAGGTGCCGACACCCAGGCCGGTGCCCGGGCCGATCACCGCCGCCGGACGCAACGGTTCCGGCGTGCCTTCGCAGACCACGCGGAATTCGCCGGGCTGCAAACGGGTCATGCCCAGCGCCATCGCCGAGAAATCATTGATCAGCAACAACTGCTCGACCTGCAACGCCTGGCAGAACGCCTTGCGGCTCAGGCGCCAGTGGTTGTTGGTGAACTTGAATTCATCGCCGCTCACAGGACCTGCCACCGACAGGCACACCGAACCGATGGCGCCCGGCGCCAGGCCGAGCCCGCTCAAGTAGAGGCTGATCGCCTCTTCCGGGCTGGCATGGTCAGCCGTGGCCAGCACCTGCACCGATTCGAGCTGCTGATCTTTCCACAACGCGAACCGCGCGTTGGTGCCTCCGATGTCACCGACCAAAGCCAGTTTCAATTAAGCGTCTCCAGGGCAGAAGTGAAGGCGCTGGCGCCCTGCTCTGCCGAGCTGAAGGCCAAACGCATGAAGCCAAACAGTTCGCGGCCGCTGCCGATGTTGTTGCCCAACAGGCCTTTGGCGGGTTCGCGCGCTGCAAATTCGGCGGCGTCCACCTTGAGTTCCAGGGTGCCTTTGACGCCATCGACGCGGATGATATCGCCCTCTTGCACGCGAGCCAAAGCGCCGCCGACATAAGCTTCGGGGCTGACGTGGATCGCCGCCGGGATTTTCCCCGACGCGCCGGACATGCGCCCGTCAGTCACCAGCGCAACCTTGAAGCCGCGATCCTGCAGCACGCCGAGGAACGGCGTCATCTTGTGCAGTTCCGGCATGCCGTTGGAACGCGGGCCCTGGAAGCGCATCACCGCGACAAAGTCCTTCTCCAGCAAACCGGCCTTGAAGGCGTCGGCCAGATCCTGTTGATCCTGGAACACCATGGCCGGCGCTTCGACGATCTGGTTTTCCAGCGCCACGGCGGACACCTTCATCACGCCACGACCGAGGTTGCCTTCCATCACCCGCAAGCCGCCCTCTGCCGAGAACGCACGGGCCACCGGACGCAGGATGTTTTCGTCGAGGCTGTCGGTCGGGCCTTCGCGCCATACCAGTTTGCCGTTATCGAGGAACGGCTCCTTGGTGTACTGGCTCAAGCCGTGGCCGAGCACGGTGTTGACGTCTTCGTGCAGCAGGCCGGCTTCGAGCAGCTCGCGAATCAGGAACGACATGCCGCCCGCAGCCTGGAAGTGGTTGATGTCGGCCTTGCCGTTCGGATAGACGTGGCTCAGGGTCGGCACGACTTCGGAGAGGTCGGCCATGTCCTGCCAGGTCAGTTGAATACCTGCCGCCATGGCAATGGCCGGCATGTGCAGGGTGTGGTTGGTCGAGCCGCCGGTGGCATGCAACGCGACGATCGAGTTGACCAACGCCTTCTCGTCGACGATTTCACCGATCGGCATGAAGTTGCCGTTCTGTTTGGTCAGGCGCGTGACCTGATGCGCGGCTTCGCGGGTCAGGGCATCACGCAGCGGCGTGTTCGGGTTGACGAAGGATGCGCCCGGCAAGTGCAGGCCCATGACTTCCATCAGCAGCTGGTTGGTGTTGGCGGTGCCGTAGAAGGTGCAGGTGCCCGGGCTGTGATAGGACTTCATTTCCGATTCCAGCAGCTCTTCGCGGGTCGCCTTGCCTTCGGCGTACTTCTGCCGCACGTCGGCTTTTTCCTTGTTGGAAATCCCCGACACCATCGGGCCGCCCGGCACGAAAATCGTCGGCAGGTGACCGAAACGCAGGGAGCCCATCATCAGGCCCGGCACGATCTTGTCGCAGATGCCGAGCATCAGTGCGCCGTCGAACATGTTGTGGGACAGCGCCACCGCCGTCGACATCGCGATCACTTCGCGACTCGGCAGGCTCAGCTCCATGCCCGGTTCGCCCTGGGTCACGCCGTCGCACATGGCAGGCGTGCCGCCGGCGAACTGGCCGACCGAGCCGATTTCGCGCAGGGCGTTCTTGATCTGTTCCGGGAAGACTTCGTACGGCTGGTGCGCCGAGAGCATGTCGTTATACGACGAAACAATGGCGATGTTCGCCGAGTTCATCATCCGCAGGCTGTGCTTGTCTTCGCTGCCGCATCCGGCCACGCCGTGGGCGAAGTTGGCGCATTGCAGCTTGCCGCGCATCGGCCCGTCAGTGGCAGCGCCGCGAATCAGCGCAAGGTAAGCCTGACGCGTGGCGCGGCTGCGGGCGATAAGCCGTTCGGTGACCTCAAGAACGCGGGGATGCATGTGTAGAACTCCAGGCTAACGGATGTGGCGACCTGATTGTCTATGCTGATCAAAAGCCCGTTCGCGTGGGATGACGAGCGGTTTTCTTGATCATTCGGACCAGTTGATTCAGGTCACTCGTTGTAGATAAAACAAAATATTGCCACTAAAAAGGCTTGTTTTCTATTTTTATGCGAATAATCTTGTAATTCCAACAACAAAACGACGGCGGCGCTGTTCAATGACTCTTCGAATCGCAATCAATGGTTTTGGCCGCATCGGCCGTAATGTCCTGCGCGCACTGTATACCCAAGGCTATCGTCAGGATTTGCAGATCGTCGCCATCAACGATCTGGGCGACAGCGCGATGAATGCGCACTTGCTCAAATACGATACCGTTCACGGCACGTTCGATGCTGAAGTTGCGCATGACAACGAGAGTCTGACCGTCAACGGTGACCGCATTTCGGTCAGCGCCATCCGCAACCCTGCCGAACTGCCGTGGGCTGCGGAAAAGATTGATGTGGTATTCGAATGCACCGGTCTGTTCACCGACCGGGCCAAAGCTGCCGCGCATATTACTGCCGGTGCGCGCAAAGTCATCATCTCGGCCCCGGCCAAAGGCGCCGATGCCACCGTTGTTTATGGTGTGAACCACGACATCCTGCGCCAGTCGCACCAGATCATTTCCAACGCATCGTGCACCACCAACTGCCTGGCCCCGGTGGCCCAGGTGCTGCACCGCGAACTGGGCATCGAAAGCGGTCTGATGACCACGATTCACGCCTACACCAATGACCAGAACCTGACCGACGTCTATCACACCGATCCGTACCGCGCCCGCTCCGCCACCCAGAACATGATCCCGAGCAAGACCGGTGCTGCCGAAGCTGTGGGCCTGGTGTTGCCGGAACTGGCAGGCAAGCTGACCGGCATGGCCGTGCGCGTGCCGGTGATCAATGTGTCGCTGGTTGACCTGACCGTACAATTGAAGCGCGAAGCCTCGGCCGATGAAGTGAACGCACTGATGAAAGCCGCGAGCCAGCATTCGAAAATCCTCGGCTACAACACCCTGCCGCTGGTATCGAGCGACTTCAACCACAACCCGCTGTCGTCGATCTTCGACGCCAACCACACCAAATCCAGCGGCAAACTGCTGAAAGTGCTGGCCTGGTACGACAACGAGTGGGGCTTCTCCAACCGCATGCTCGATAACTGCCTGGCGCTGTGCAACGCGGAATAAAACCGCTGCCGCCGATTTGAGAGCGGGTAAATAGCTTTACCAACCTTTGACAAATCAACACTTGACCACTCGGGCGGATGATAAGCATTATCATTCGCTCGAAATGGATCAGGTCCTCCCGTGAGTCAGTCGCAGTTCAATCACGTTTTCCTCGCCCAGCGCACTTCACTGCTGCGAACGCTGGAACGAATGGTCAACAACCACAGCACCGCCGAAGACCTGTTGCAGGAAACCTACCTGCGCGTCACCCGGGCGCTGAGCGAACGGGCCATCGATCACCTTGAACCCTTTGTCTTCCAGACCGCGCGCAACCTGGCGCTGGACCATTTGCGTGCGCGCAAGATTCATTCACGCACCATGGTCGACGACGTACCGCAGGACGTGGTGCACAGCGTCGCCGCCCCCGCCAGCAGCGCCGAAGACGCCGCCCACGCCGAACAATTGCTGGAGCGCCTGAACGTGAGCCTCGGTGAACTCAGCCCCCGTCAGCAGCAAATCTTCATCCTCAGCCGCTTGCACGGGCACAGCTATCAGGAGATCGCCGAAGAACTCAGCGTGTCCCTCAGCACGGTGCAGAAAGAACTCAAACTGATCATGACCATTTGCATCGGTGTCGCCGAGCGCCTGAACGGCGACTGACCAGGCCTTGTCCGTATTCGACAGGATCGACTGCACTGATCATCGGGCTTTGTTACCCTTGCCCGACTTTTACGCTTCACTAAAAAAACAGCCGTGCACAGACACTGCCGAGGAAACACCGTGACGGACACCCACCGCCCTCCTTCGCCCGATAAGGCGCAGGACGCCGCCAACGCAATGGACCAGGCTCTGGACTGGCTCATCGTGCTCGGCAGTCCGGACGAGGAGCAGACCCGGCAGTTTCATGCCTGGCTGGCGGCCGATCCGTTGAACGGCCAGGCGTTCGCCAAGGCCCAGGCGATCTGGGACGGCCCGCAGATCGCCCAGTGCGCGCAGAACCTCGCGGCCAAACCGAAGAAAGTCACCGTCCTCACACGTCTGCGTCCGCACTGGAAACCGCTGGCCACCGCCGCCGTGCTGGTGCTCGGTCTGTTCAGTTTCAGCAACCTGCCGATGCGTTTGCAGGCCGATCACCTGACCGTGGTCGGCGAGCGGCAACGCCTGCAGCTTGAGGACGGTTCGAAAGTCCTGCTCAACACCAATTCCGCCTTCTCCAGCACGATCAACGATCGGCAGCGGGTGGCGCGCCTGTATCAGGGCGAAGCATTTTTCGAGGTCCCGGCCAGCCACAGCCAGCCGCTGGAAATCGACGCCGGGCCGGTGAAGGCCAGCGTGCGCGACACCGCGTTCGCCGTGCGTTACCTGGACGGCGTGGCGCAGGTTCGGGTGCAGCGCGGCGATGTCGATCTGCGCGCAACCCGTGACGATGCCCGGGTGCGGCTGTCCGCCGGGGAAAGCATCCGTATCGGCCCGAATGGTTTCGACCGCCCGGCCAAGGTCGATGCCGCCACCGATCTGGCGTGGGTGCAGGGTCGGCTGATCTTCGAGAACTGCCCGCTGAACCGGGTGCTGGCCGAACTGCGCCGTTACTACCCGGGCTTCATCATCAATACCAACGAACAGTTGGCCGACGTCGCCGTCACCGGCAATTACCGTCTCGACCAACCACTGGACGTAGTTCGTTCGCTCGCTCACATCACCTCGGCCAAGCTTCAGGAATTCCCGGCGCTGGTGATTTTGAACTAAATGAGAATTATTTTTACTCGATAGCCAAAGCTCGTTCGTCTCGTTATAGCCAATGCAATTGATTCGCATCTCGCGATACCAATCAGCACCTATAAAGATTCGTGCGACACGGAGCGCTATCGATGTCCTCACGCCTTACCTGCCAGACTTCTTCCCCTTCCCGCGTGCTGTCGCTGCTGACCGCCGCCATCCTGATGGCCGGCACCGCGCCGCTGATGGCTGCCACCGAGCAACCGGCACGCAACATGGGCGATTACTCGTTCGCCATCGGCCAGCAACCGCTGGTGTCGGCGCTCAACGCGTTCACCGCCGTCACGGGCTGGCAGGTCGGCTTGCCGGCGGAACTGGGTCAAGGCGTGTCGTCGCCGGGCGTGCGCGGTTCGCTGCCACCGGAAAAAGCCCTGGAGCGCCTGTTGGTGGGGACCAACCTGAGCTTCCGCAAACTGAGCAACAACAACGTCGTGCTGGAAAAGCGCAACAACAGCGGCGCACTCAACCTCGATCAGGTGACCATCAGCGCCACCCGTCAGGAACAGTCGGTGAGCAGCGTGCCGGCCACCGTCACCGTGCAGACCCGTCAGGACCTGGACCGCAACAACGTCAACACCATCAAGGATCTGGTGCGCTACGAGCCGGGCGTCTCCGTCGGCGGCGCCGGCCAGCGCGGCGGGATCAGCGGCTACAACATTCGCGGCATCGACGGTGACCGCATCCTGACCCAGGTCGACGGTGTCGAAGTACCCGACGGCTTCTTCAACGGCCCGTACGCCAAGACCCAGCGCAACTACGTCGACCCGGAAATCGTCAAACGCGTCGAAATTCTCCGCGGTCCGGCCTCGGTGCTCTACGGCAGCAACGCCATCGGCGGCGCCGTCAGCTACTACACCCTCGACCCGGACGACATCATCAAGCCCGGCAAAGACGTCGGCGCCCGCCTGAAAACCGGCTACAGCTCCGCCGACGACAGCTGGCTGAAATCCGCCACCGTCGCCGGTCGCGCCGACCAGTTCGACGGCTTGCTGCACTACAGTCAGCGCGACGGTCATGAAACCGATTCCTACGGCAGCAACAACGGCACCGGTCTTGAGCGCACTGCCGCCAACCCGGAGGACGTGAAAGCCACCAACGTACTGGCCAAGATCGGCTGGAACTACAGCGAAGGTTCACGCCTGGGCCTGACCTACGAAAAGTACAAGGATGATCGCGACACCGATCAGAAAAGTGCCTACGGCGGCCCGTTCTTCAATGGTGCTCCGACGATCCCCAACAGCATGCTGCCCGGCGGCATGTATCAGTGGCGTACCGGCAACGACACCGTCACCCGCGAGCGTTTCGGCCTGGAGCACAGCTTCGCCCTCGACAGCCTGCTGGCCGATAACGTGAAGTGGAGCCTCAACCACCAGGTCGCCAAGACCGACCAGAGCACCGAAGAGTTCTACTACCCGATGACCCGTAAAGTGCTGCGTACCCGCGACACGATCTACGAGGAAAAACAATGGGTGTTCGATGCGCAACTGGACAAGGCATTCGCCATCGGTGACACCGATCACGTGCTGACCTTCGGCACCACGATCAAACAGCAGAAAGTCACCGGTTCGCGCAGCGGCGACGGCAAGTGCCTGGCAGTCGGTCGCGGCTGCACCGCCATCGGCGCCACCAGTGCGGCCGACGTGCTGAAAAAGTCCAGCGACTTCCCGGACCCGACCATCAACACCTACAGCCTGTTCGCCCAGGATCAGATCAGCTGGAACAACTGGACCTTCCTGCCAGGCCTGCGCTACGACTACACCCAGCTCAAGCCGCACATCACCCAGGAATTCCTCAACACCGTGGCTGCCGACGGCAAAGGCACGGTCAGCGACGAGAACAAGACCTGGCATAAAGTCTCGCCGAAATTCGGCCTGACCTACGCCCTGACCGAAAACTACACCTGGTACGGTCAGTACGCCGAAGGCTTCCGCACCCCGACCGCGAAAGCGCTGTACGGCCGCTTCGAGAACAGCACCACCGGCTACAACGTGGCACCGAACCCGAACCTGGAACCGGAAAAAAGCAAAAGCTATGAAACCGGTCTGCGCGGCAACTTCGAGCAAGGCTCGTTCGACGTGGCGGTGTTCTATAACAAGTACCGCGACTTCATCAACGAAGACGCCGTCACCCCGGGCTACAGCGAGCTGACCTTCCAGTCCAGCAACATCAAGCACGCCACCATCAAGGGTGCCGAAGTCAAAGGTCGCCTGAACCTGGATTCCTTCGGCGCGCCGCAAGGCCTGTACACCCAGGGTTCGATCTCCTACGCCTACGGACGCAACAACGACAACGGCGAGCCGTTGAACAGCGTCAATCCGCTGACCGGCGTATTCGGTCTGGGTTATGACCAGGACAACTACGGCGGCCTGCTGAGCTGGACCGTGGTGAAGAAAAAGGATCGCGTCGACGACAGCAACTTCAAGTCGCCGGACGGTGTCAGCAGCCAGTTCAAGTCGCCGGGCTTCGGCATTCTCGATCTGGCCGGTTATTACAAGGTCACCGACGACGTCACCGTCAGCGGCGGCATCTACAACCTGACCGACAAGAAGTACTGGTTGTGGGATGACGTGCGCGGTTACGACAGCGTCGGCGAAGCTTCGGTGACACAACCGGCCAACCTTGATCGCCTGACCCAGCCGGGTCGCAACTTCGCGATCAACCTGGTCTGGGATATCTGATCCGGCCAATCTCACGGCGCGTGTGCATTGCCGCGCCGTGAGGTTTTTTTACTGTCCGGCGCTTGCCCGTACGTCTCGTTATCAAGCGCCTCTTCTTTTCAAGGACATCTCATGAGCACCCCGGAAAAAGCCCTGCGTTCGCAACGCCTGAACCAGATCACCCACGAGCCGCACAGCAAGCTCGATGCGCTGGTCAAGGCGCACGCGCCGTTCGAGACTCGTGCCAATTTCGCCCGCTTCGTGGTTGCGCAGTACCTGTTCCAGTCGGAACTGGTCTCGCTGTACAACGATGCCGAACTGACCGCCATCGTCCCTGACCTGCCGGCCCGCTGCCGCGCCGAAGCGGCCAAGGCCGACCTCGCCGATCTCGACACCGAAGTGCCTGCCCCGGTGGCCGGCGCGGTGAAGAACCCGAGCAAGGCCCGCGCCCTGGGCTGGATCTTCGTGTCCGAAGGTTCCAAGCTCGGCGCTGCGTTCCTGATCAAACGCGCCGTTGCGCTGGAGCTGAGCGAAACCTTCGGCGCCCGTCACCTGGGCGAGCCTGAAGGCGGTCGCGCCGAAGGCTGGAAGAGCTTCGTGCGCACCCTCGACGCGCTGCAATTCAGTGCCGAAGAAGAAGCCGAAGTGGAGCAAGGCGCGATCGACGCGTTCAACCGCTTCACCGTGCTGCTGGAACAGGCTTACGCCACAGAAGCCGAGCTGGCCTGATCCCAAGCCCGACACAAAACCCTGGGGGAGCTGGCCAACCAGCTTCCACATGGGAATGGCGCCAGCCTGTAGAATCCCCGTTTCGCCTCACGCACCTCGAGCCCATGCCCCAACCCGCCTCCTCCCGACTCGCCCGCCTGCTGTTCGGCCTGCTCGCCTATGTCAGCCTCGGCATCGGTCTGATCGCCATCGTCGTGCCCGGCCTGCCGACCACCGAGTTCATCTTGCTCGCCGCCTGGGCTGCCACCCGCAGTTCGCCGCGCCTGAGCGCCTGGCTGGAAAACCATCGGCTGTTCGGCCCGATCCTGAGCAACTGGCGCAACGGCAAGATCATCGCCCGCAAGGCCAAGGTCAGCGCCACCGTCAGCATGCTGTTGTGCGCGACCCTGATGTGGGTGATGCTCGATCACGGCTGGCCGGTGTATCTGGCGATTGCCGGCATGACCATGGGCAATCTGTGGATCTGGTCTCGACCGGAAGCGTTGCCGAAGATTTCCTGATTTTTCCCTTCTTTTCAGGGCATTTGCCCGCGCAAACGTTTAGCCGTGACCGTTCGTCGGCTTGCACCTCATGCACCCTCGCCCCGCGCCGATGAGCATTGAATGGCGCTGAATGGATTTGGCGAGCCGGGCAACTCCGTGCCCCGTAGCCAACCGTTCATTCATTCGCGAGAACATCCCATGTTCGACTCTCTGTCCATTCGCCTGAAAATCGTCCTGCTGTCCGGCCTGTGCCTGCTCGGCGTGGTTGCGCTGATCGTCGGCATCAACCTCTACCAGACCAACCAGAACGACGAACTGGTCAGCGAGTCGAGCAGCAAGATGCTCACCGCCAGCGTGCAGAACCTGCTGCAAGCCAAGGCTGCCGAACAGGCGGTACAGGTGCAGAAGACCTTCGGCGAAAGCCTGCTGGTGATCACCGCACTGGCCGACCAGATCAAGGACATGCGCGTCATGGCCGCCAAGCGTTCGCTGGACGCCGGGGCGTTGCGCGAAGAGTTGAACCTGAGCCTGAAAACCGCGTTCGAGCGCAACAGCAAGGTGCTCGGCATCTGGCTGGCCTTCGAACCCAACGGCCTGGACGGCAAGGACAGCGAGTTCGTCAACGACGCGGCGCGCCAGTCCAACGAAGCCGGGCGCTTCGCCACCTACTGGAGCCGTGCCGCCGGTTCTGCGCTGAACACGATCATGGTCGAAGAAGACATGACCAAGACCACCCTCAGCGTCAGCGGCACGCCCTACAACAGTTGGTACACCTGCCCTCGCGACAATAAGCGCACCTGCCTGCTCGACCCGTACGCCGACACCGTGGGCGGCAAGGAAATGCTCATGACCACCATTTCAGTGCCGCTGCTGGTGGACGGCAAGGCCATTGGCGTGGTCGGCATCGACATCGCCCTCGACGCCCTGCAAGCAGCGTCCGTGGGTTCCCAGCGCGAACTGTTCAACGGTTCCGGGCACATGCTGATCGTCTCCGGCAGCGGCGTGCTCGGCGCCTACAGCACCGACGCGACCAAGGTCGGCAAAGGCATCGCCGAAACCCTTGGCGCCGAAGGCAAGGACATCCTGCAACTGCTGAGCGCCGGCACACCGAAGATTCTCGAACAGGGCGACCTGATCCGCGCCGTGTACCCGGTCGATCCGATCGGCAATTCCCGGGCCTGGGGCGTGGTCATCGACCTGCCGAAACAAGTGCTCCTGGCCGACTCGGTCAAGCTGCAAGCGGTGCTCGACGACGCTCAGCAAACCGGCATGATTACCGCGCTGTCGGTGGCCGTGATCGCCGGTCTGATCGGCCTGCTGCTGATCTGGCTCACCGCCTCCGGTGTGACCCGTCCGATCAACAGCGTTGCCGAAATGCTGAAGAACATCGCCAGCGGTGAAGGCGACCTGACCCAGCGTTTGAACTACACCAAGAAAGATGAACTGGGCGAACTGGTGAACTGGTTCAACCGCTTCCTCGACAAGCTGCAACCAACCATCGCCCAGATCAAACAGAGCATCACCGAAGCCCGTGGCACCGCCGATCAATCGTCGGAAATCGCCCGCCAGACCAGCGAAGGCATGCAGGTGCAGTTCCGCGAAATCGATCAGGTGGCCACCGCCTCCAACGAAATGAGCGCCACCGCCCACGACGTGGCCAACAGTGCTTCGAACGCTGCCAACGCGGCCAAAGGCGCCGATCAGTCGGCCAAGGACGGGATGTCGATCATCGAGCGCAGCACCCGCGACATCAATCAACTGGCCGACGAAGTCAGCAAAGCAGTGACCGAAGTCGAGGAACTGGCGGTCAACAGCGAGCAGATCGGTTCGGTGCTGGAAGTGATCCGCAGCATCGCCGAACAGACCAACCTGCTGGCGCTGAACGCTGCGATCGAAGCGGCCCGTGCCGGTGAAAGCGGCCGTGGATTCGCGGTGGTTGCCGACGAAGTGCGCAACCTGGCCAAGCGCACTCAGGATTCGGTGGAAGAAATCCGCGTGGTGATCGAACGCATCCAGACCGGCACCCGTGGCGTGGTCGCGACCATGCATTCGAGCCAGACCCAGGCCCACAACAACGCCGGGCAGATCCGCCAGGCCGTGGACGCCCTCGGCAAGATCAGCGATGCGGTGACCGTGATCAGCGACATGAACCTGCAAATCGCCAGCGCCGCCGAACAGCAAAGCGCCGTGGCCGAAGAGGTCAACCGCAACGTCTCGGCGATCCGCACTGTCACCGAGACCCTGACCGAACAGGCCACCGAATCGGCGGCGATCAGCAGCCAGTTGAATGCCCTGGCCAGTCAGCAGATGAAATTGATGGATCAGTTCCGCGTCTGACCTCCCTTCCCTGATCGTTCCCACGCTCCGCGTGGGAATGCAGCCCAGGACGCTCCGCGTCCCGCTCCTGAATTGGAACGCAGAGCATGGGAACGATCTCGTCATCTGTTCTATGATCAGGCCCTCTTCCGGAGGGCCTTCGATGACTGATCTGCTCACGTCCATTCAAGCCGCGCTCGGCTTGTCCCGCACGCCGATTCCGTTCACCGCCGAGGGCGCCCTGCCCTCCGCGTTTGCCGTCACTGACCTTGCCTGCGCGAGCATTGCCGCTGCCGGGCAGGCAGTCGCCGAACTGCTCCAGCAGCAAACCGGCGACTTGCCCGGTATTGAAGTCGATCGACGCCTCGCCTCGTTCTGGTTTGCCACTTCGCTACGGCCGATCGGCTGGGAAGTGCCACCGCTGTGGGATCCGGTCGCCGGCGACTACGCAACGAAGGACGGCTGGATCCGCCTGCACACCAACGCCCCGCATCACCGCGCCGCCGCCGAAAGCGTGCTGGGTGCCTGCGCCGACCGCACGGCGATGGCGGCGAAAGTCGCGCAATGGGCCAGTGCCGATCTGGAGCAAGCGGTGGTCGATGCCAAGGGCTGCGCCGCCGAAATGCGCAGTTGGGCGCAGTGGCAGAAGCATCCGCAAGGGCTGGCGGTGAATGCCGAGCCGCTGGTGCATTTCAGTGATGGGAAAGACGAAAGCCATCAACCCTGGCAAGGCTCGGTGGCACAGCCATTGGCCGGGCTCAAGGTGCTCGATCTGACTCGCGTACTGGCCGGCCCCACCGCCAGCCGCTTTCTCGCAGGGCTCGGCGCCAATGTCCTGCGCATCGACCCGCCGACCTGGAACGAGCCCGGCGTAGTGCCGGAAGTGACCCTCGGTAAACGCTGTGCGCGTCTGGATCTGCATGAGCCGGCAGATCGCGCGGTGTTTGAAAGCCTGCTCAAGGATGCTGACATTTTGCTGCACGGCTATCGCGCCGATGCGCTTGAGCATCTCGGTTTTGGCGCCGAACGTCGCCGGCAACTGGCGCCGGGGCTGATCGACGTCTGCCTCAACGCCTACGGCTGGAGCGGTCCGTGGCAGAACCGCCGGGGCTTCGACAGTCTGGTGCAGATGAGCAGCGGCATCGCAGAGGCCGGACAGCGCTGGAAGCAGGCGGACAAACCGACCCCGCTGCCGGTGCAGGCGCTGGATCATGCGACGGGGTATTTGATGGCGGCGAGTGCGATCAGGTTGCTGACTGAAGGGCTGCGCAGTGGTCGAGGTGGATCGGCGCGATTGTCGCTGGCGCGGACGGCGAAGTTGTTGATTGAACATGGGCCGGGGACGGACGAAGCGCTGCGTCCGGAAGATGAGCAGGATCAGAGCTTGCGGGTGGAACAGACGCCGTGGGGCCCCGCACATCGGCTTGAAGCCCCGCTGAAGATCAGCGGGACGCCTCTGCAGTGGGCTTTGCCGGCCACTGAGTTGGGATCGCATCAACCGCAGTGGCTCTGAGATTCGTGCATGGTTTGAGATCGCTGCCCTCACCCCAGCCCTCTCCCGGGGGGGAGAGGGAGCCGACCGAGTTGTCTGGCGCCATGCATCGACCTGAGAGATCGAGTCGATTTTGGATTCGATGCAGAACGTTCAAGTCGGTGTACTTCTCAAATATCCCCCAATCGGCTCCCTCTCCCTCCGGGAGAGGGCTGGGGTGAGGGCAGCGATCTCAAGCCGTACACCAAAACCTCAGTCGAATCGGCTCAAAGACGCCCACAAAACCTGCGCCGCATACCCCCGAAACGGCCGCCAGGCCTCTGCCCGAACAGACAACTCCCGCGCCGTCATCCGTTCCCCTTCCAGCACCTCCAACGCCCGCAGCAACCCCACATCGCCGGTCGGAAACCCGTCCATATCCCGCAACTGTCGCAAGGCAATGTACTGCGCCGTCCAGTCGCCAATCCCGTGCAGCGCCAGCAACCGCGCAGTCCCGGAGGCAAACAGCAACGGATCATCCAGCAACGCCTGCGCGACCCCGGACAAAGTGCGTCCGCGACTTTTCGGCATACCCAGCGTCGCCAGATCCGCGTTCGCCAGGACCACCGCGTCGGGAAACACATGGGTCAGCCCCGGCACTGCTGAACGCAACAGCTCGCCATACTGCGCCACCATTTTCCCCGCCAGCCGGATCGCCCCGACCACCGTAATCTGCTGCCCCAGCACTGCCCGAAACGCCAACTCCAGTCCGTCCCACGCGCCCGGTACCCGCAACCCCGGGCGTTCGGCAATCAATGGCGCCAGCAGCGGATCCGCCGCCAGATGGCGCTGCATCGTCGACAGATCCGCGTCCAGATCGAACAGCCGACGCAAGCGCGTGATGATCTCGGGCACCGCCGTCGCATCCGGAAAATCCAGCTCGACCTCCAGTGCATCGCCGTCACCGGGCCAGACCGAAACCGTGCCATGCACACCGTTCAAACCGATGCTGCGCGAATACACGCCATCGACCACGGTCTCCATCCCGACCACCGCCCGCGCCGCGAGAAACCCGAGCATCGCCGGCCAGTCGTAGGGCGCCTGGTATTCGAGCCGCAGCCTCACAACGACAGTACACCGCTGTACAACCCGTAGGCCGCAAGCCCGGCACCGGCGATGACACAGGTGAAAATCCCCTTCTCGATCGTGGTGAACAGCGGCTCGCCCTGCTCATGCTTGGCCTTGGCGAACAGAATCACCCCCGGCGCATACAACAGCGCTGACAGCAGCAAATATTTCACCCCGCCGGCGTACAGCAACCACACCGCGTAGCACAGGGCGATGCCGCCGATCAGCAGATCCTTGGTGCGTTCGGCCGAGGCATGTTCATAGGTTTCTCCCCGCCCGCTCAACAGCACCGCATAGGCCGCCGACCACAGGTACGGCACCAGAATCATCGACGATGCGAGATAGATCAGACTGGTGTAGGTGCCGGCGGAAAACAGCGTGATCAGCAGGAAAATCTGGATCATCACGTTGGTCAGCCACAGCGCGTTGACCGGCACATGGTTGGCGTTTTCCTTTTTCAGGAACTCCGGCATGGTCTTGTCCTTGGCGGTGGCGAAGAGGATTTCGGCGCACAACAGCGCCCAGGACAACAGCGCACCGAGCAATGAAATCGCCAGGCCGATGCTGATCGCCAGCGCGCCCCACGGCCCGACGATGTGTTCCAGCACCGCCGCCAGCGAAGGGTTCTGCAGGGTCGCCAGTTCCGGCTGGCTCATGATCCCCAGCGACAGCACGTTGACCAGCACCAGCAGCGCCAGCACGCCAATGAAACCGATCACCGTGGCCCGACCGACGTCCGCGCGTTTCTCGGCCCGCGCCGAATACACGCTGGCGCCTTCGATGCCGATGAACACGAACACCGTCACCAGCATCATGTTGCGCACCTGATCCATCACCCCGCCGAAGTTCGGGTTGCTGTGGCCCCAGATGTCGCGGGTAAAGATATCGGCCTTGAACGCCACGGCAGCGATGACGATGAACATGATCAGCGGCACGATCTTGGCCACGGTCGTCAGCTGGTTGATAAACGCCGCCTCCTTGATCCCGCGCATCACCAGAAAATGCACGGCCCACAGCAACACCGAAGCGCAACCAATTGCGATCGGCGTGTTGCCCTGACCGAACACCGGAAAGAAGTAGCCGAGGGTGCTGAACAGCAACACGAAATACCCGACGTTGCCCAGCCAGGCGCTGATCCAGTAGCCCCACGCCGACGAGAACCCCATGTAGTCGCCAAACCCGGCCTTGGCGTAGGCGTAGACACCGGAGTCCAGTTCCGGTTTGCGGTTGGCCAGGGTCTGGAACACGAACGCCAGGGTGAGCATGCCGATGGCCGTGATCCCCCAGCCGATCAGGATTGCCCCGGCATCGGCGCGAGCCGCCATGTTCTGCGGCAAAGAGAAAATCCCCCCGCCAATCATCGACCCCACCACCAGGGCGATCAGCGCGCCAAGGCGCAGCTTTTGCGTCGGTTGCGACATTCAAATCTCCTTGAAAGATGGGTGAGGTTTTTATTTGTAACAACTATTAACTAAACGGATAAAACTGACTGACGTTTATCAGGTAATGCCGATAAACGTCCGGTTATATATAGCCGATGACGCTAACGCCTAGCACGTTAAGACAGTTTTGTGCGCTGATCCTAATAAATCAATTCTGTACTGAAAACAGATGTGAAAAATTTGCCAAAAGTGGAAAAGCAACTAGCGTGATAACTCGAAAGTAATAGGATCCATTCCCAACCACATCGACCAAAGGCCTCTGGGACGGGCCTTCCAGACAATAGCTTTATGCCTGCAGCGGTTTCATAAGTCATTCATTAACAATGGAATGTGAGCATGCACTGATCTAAGTCAGCTGTTTGAAAAGCCAACAGAACTACGCTGTGAACTCTTCTCTCCTGCAATGGAGTCATGCAATGTCTGAAGCTCCCGGAAAACTACGGCTAGGTGCACTGGTTGCCCTGGTAGTCGGATCAATGATCGGTGGCGGGATATTCTCTTTGCCACAAAACATGGCAGCCAGCGCCGACGTCGGTGCCGTGCTGATCGGTTGGGCCATCACCGCTGTCGGTATGCTCACTCTCGCTTTTGTCTTCCAGACCCTCGCCAATCGCAAACCTGACCTGGACGGCGGTGTCTACGCCTACGCCAAGGCCGGTTTCGGCGACTACATGGGTTTTTCTTCGGCCTGGGGCTACTGGATCAGTGCCTGGCTGGGCAACGTCGGTTACTTCGTTCTGCTGTTCAGCACCCTCGGTTACTTCTTTCCGATTTTCGGTGAAGGCAACACCGTTGCTGCGGTGATCGGTGCGTCGGTTTTGCTGTGGGCGGTGCACTTCCTGGTGCTGCGCGGGATCAAGGAAGCGGCGTTCATCAACCTGGTGACCACCGTCGCCAAGGTCGTGCCGTTGCTGCTGTTCGTCCTGATCGCGATCTTCGCCTTCAAACTGGACATCTTCACCGCCGACATCTGGGGCGTTAAAAACCCGGATCTGGGCAGCGTGATGAACCAGGTGCGCAACATGATGCTGGTCACCGTGTGGGTGTTCATCGGCATCGAAGGCGCGAGCATCTTCTCGGCCCGGGCGGAAAAACGTTCGGACGTCGGCAAGGCCACCGTGATCGGTTTCATCACCGTGCTGCTGTTCCTGGTGCTGGTGAACGTGCTGTCGCTGGGCATCATGACCCAGCCGGAACTGGCCAAACTGCAAAACCCGTCGATGGCCGCCGTGCTGGAGCACGTGGTCGGTCACTGGGGGGCAGTGCTGATCAGCGTCGGCCTGATCATCTCGCTGCTGGGGGCGCTGCTGTCGTGGGTGTTGCTGTGCGCGGAGATCATGTTCGCCGCCGCCAAGGACCACACCATGCCGGAGTTCCTGCGCAAGGAGAACGCCAACCACGTGCCGGTCAACGCCCTGTGGCTGACCAACGCGATGGTGCAGTTGTTCCTGATCATCACCCTGTTCTCGGCCAGCACTTACCTGTCGCTGATCTACCTCGCCACTTCGATGATTCTGGTGCCGTACCTGTGGTCGGCGGCCTACGCCCTGCTGCTGGCGGTGCGTGGCGAAAGCTACGAAGGCTTCGCGGCCGAACGCCGCAAGGACCTGATCATCGGCGCCATCGCCCTGATCTATGCGGTCTGGCTGCTCTACGCCGGCGGCGTGAAGTACCTGCTGCTCTCGGCCCTGCTCTATGCGCCCGGCGCGATCCTGTTCGCCAAGGCCAAGCTGGAACTCAAACAACCGGTTTTCACCAACGTCGAGAAGCTGATTTTCGCCGCGGTGGTCGTGGGTGCCCTGGTGGCAGCCTACGGTCTCTACGACGGCTTCCTGACTCTGTAACCCCTGACTGATTTGTTATCTGGAGGATCACTGAAATGACCACGGAAAAAGTTAAGTACGGCGTCCATTCCGAAGCCGGCAAACTGCGCAAAGTCATGGTTTGCTCCCCAGGTCTGGCCCATCAGCGGCTGACCCCGAACAACTGCGATGAACTGCTGTTCGACGACGTCATCTGGGTCAACCAGGCCAAGCGCGACCACTTCGACTTCGTGACCAAGATGCGCGAACGCGGGATCGAAGTGCTGGAAATGCACAACCTGCTGACCGACATCGTTTCCAACCCCGAAGCGCTGAAATGGATTCTGGACCGCAAGATCACCCCCGACACCGTCGGCGTCGGCCTGACCAACGAAGTGCGCAGCTGGCTCGAAGGCCTGGAGCCACGCAAGCTCGCCGAGTTCCTGATTGGCGGCGTGGCCGGTGAAGACCTGCCGGAAAGCGAAGGCTCCAGCGTAATCAAGATGTACCGCGATTATCTGGGCCACTCCAGCTTCCTGCTGCCACCGCTGCCCAACACTCAGTTCACCCGCGACACCACCTGCTGGATCTACGGCGGTGTGACGCTCAACCCGATGTACTGGCCGGCCCGTCGTCAGGAAACCCTGCTGACCACCGCCATCTACAAATTCCACCCCGAGTTCACCAACGCCGACTTCGAAGTCTGGTACGGCGACCCGGACAAGGATCACGGCCAGGCCACCCTCGAGGGCGGTGACGTCATGCCGATCGGCAATGGCGTGGTGTTGATCGGCATGGGCGAGCGCACTTCGCGTCAGGCCATCGGCCAACTCGCGCAATCGCTGTTCGCCAAAGGCGCCGTGGAAAAAGTCGTGGTCGCCGGCCTGCCGAAATCCCGCGCGGCGATGCACCTGGACACCGTGTTCAGCTTCTGCGACCGCGACCTGGTCACGGTCTTCCCTGAAGTGGTCAAGGAAATCGTGCCGTTCATCATCCGCCCCGACAGCAGCAAGCCTTATGGGCTGGACGTGCGCCGGGAGAACAAGTCGTTCATCCAGGTGGTGGCCGACGTATTGGGCCTCAAGGAACTGCGCGTCGTGGAAACCGGCGGCAACAGCTTCGCCGCCGAACGCGAGCAATGGGATGACGGCAACAACGTGGTGGCCGTGGAACCGGGCGTGGTCATCGGCTACGACCGCAACACCTACACCAACACCCTGCTGCGCAAGGCCGGGGTCGAGGTCATCACTATCAGCGCCGGCGAACTGGGCCGTGGCCGTGGCGGCGGCCACTGCATGACTTGCCCGATCGTCCGCGACCCAATCGACTACTAACTTTTTGACTTAAAACGACCCGGCGCTGTGAAAGCGTAGCGAGCGAAGGAAAGACAAGGCAAAAACAGGCGAGGAAGCGGAGTTTACTGGCTGTAAATGAGCATTCCGAGCCTGTTTTTAACGCAGTATTTCCGAGCGCAGTAGCTTTCACAGTGTCGGGCAAGGAGATCCATCATGGCTTTCAACATCCACAACCGTAACCTGCTCAGCCTGGAACACCACACCCCACGTGAGCTGCGTTACCTGCTCGACCTGTCCCGCGACCTCAAGCGCGCCAAGTACACCGGCACCGAGCAACAACACCTGAAGGGCAACAACATCGCCCTGATCTTCGAAAAAACCTCGACCCGCACCCGTTGCGCGTTCGAAGTCGCCGCGTATGACCAGGGCGCCAACGTCACCTACATCGACCCGAATTCCTCGCAGATCGGCCACAAGGAAAGCATGAAGGACACAGCCCGCGTGCTGGGTCGCATGTACGACGCCATCGAGTACCGTGGCTTCAAGCAGGAAATCGTCGAAGAGCTGGCCAAGTTCGCCGGCGTGCCGGTGTTCAACGGCCTGACCGATGAATATCACCCAACGCAAATGATCGCCGACGTGCTGACCATGCGTGAGCACGCCGACAAGCCGATCCATGAAATCAGCTACGCCTACCTGGGCGACGCCCGCAACAACATGGGCAACTCGCTGCTGCTGGTCGGCGCCAAACTGGGCATGGACGTGCGCATCTGCGCGCCGAAAGCCCTGTGGCCCCACGACGATCTGGTCGATCGCTGCAAGAAATACGCAGAGGAAAGCGGTGCCCGCATCACCCTGACCGACGACCCGAAAGCCGCCGTCAAAGGCGTGGACTTCATCCACACCGACGTCTGGGTATCGATGGGCGAACCGGTTGAAGCCTGGGCCGAGCGTATCCAGCAACTGCTGCCATATCAGGTCAACAAAGAGCTGATGAAAGCCACCGGCAACCCGCGCACCAAGTTCATGCATTGCCTGCCGGCGTTCCACAACAGCGATACCAAGGTCGGCAAACAGATCGCCGAGCAGTATCCGCACCTGGCCAACGGCATCGAAGTGACCGACGACGTGTTCGAGTCGCCTGCCTGCATCGCCTTCGAGCAAGCGGAAAACCGCATGCACACCATCAAGGCGATTCTGGTGTCGACCCTGGCTGATCTGTAAGCGTTGACCTTTGACCTGCGGGCGCCGCCGAAGGCTGCATCCGCAGGCTCACCGAATTCTGAAAGGACTGCATTATGCGTATCGTCGTAGCTCTGGGCGGTAACGCCCTGCTCCGTCGTGGTGAGCCGATGACCGCTGACAACCAGCGCGCCAACATCCGCATCGCCACCGAGCAAATCGCCAAGATCCATCCGGGCAACCAACTGGTCATCGCCCACGGCAATGGCCCACAAGTCGGCCTGCTGTCGTTGCAGGCAGCCGCCTACACCTCCGTCACCCCTTACCCGCTGGACGTGCTCGGTGCCGAAACCGAAGGCATGATCGGCTACATCATCGAACAGGAACTGGGCAACCTGCTGGACTTCGAAGTCCCGTTCGCCACCCTGCTCACCCAGGTCGAAGTCGACGCCAACGACCCGGCCTTCAAGAACCCGACCAAACCGATCGGCCCGGTCTACGAGAAAGCCGAAGCGGAAAAACTCGCCGCCGAAAAAGGCTGGGCGATTGCCCCGGACGGCGACAAGTTCCGTCGTGTGGTGGCCAGCCCGCGGCCGAAACGCATCTTCGAAATCCGCCCGATCAAGTGGCTGCTGGACAAGGGCAGCATCGTGATCTGCGCCGGCGGCGGCGGCATCCCGACCATGTATGACGAGAAGCGCAACCTCAAAGGTATTGAGGCGGTGATCGACAAAGACCTGTGCTCGTCGCTGCTCGCCGAACAACTGGAAGCGGACTTGCTGGTAATCGCCACCGACGTCAACGCGGCGTACATCGACTTCAAAAAACCGACCGAGAAAGCCATCGCCCAGGCTCACCCGGACGAACTCGAACGCCTGGGCTTCGCTGCCGGCTCCATGGGGCCGAAGGTGCAGGCAGCCTGTGAATTTGCGCGCCATACTGGCAAGGTTGCGGTGATCGGTTCGCTGGCGGACATCGAAGCCATCGTCCAGGGCACCGCCGGTACGCGGGTCAGCACCGCCGCGCCAGGCATCACCTACCGATAACCAGAAATACCGGGGGCAGACCCAGGGTCTGCCCTTCTCCCATGCCTTGAAAGGAGAGAACACCATGGCCCAGTTCGAACCCGGTCACTTGCACATCGAACGGCACGCGTTGACCCAGGATGACGTCAACTACAACATCCGCCTCGAATACGAGGTGTCGCAGGATCCGCAAAAAGGCAAAGGGATACAGTTCCGGCTGCTTGGAACCATCCAGGGCAAAGAGGTCAACGAACCGTTCTTCCTGCCCAAGGAAGAGGCCTACAACTTCGCCCGCAACGTGACGCAGATTGCCGAAAAGTACGGCATCCCCAAGAGCCACAGCCAGATCGGCTCGGTTCACAAGCATTACGATTTGATGTTTGAAGACATCCGTGTGCAGTTGAATATGAAATCCGGGGATCCGGTCAATCCCGAGCATTTCGAGTAACCCCGCACACCACAGATCCATTGTGGGAGCGAACTCGCTCCCACAGGAGATGCATACCTGCCTCAAGTTCACGTCGGATTTCACCTGAAGCCCCGCCCCAAGGCATACTTGCCCCCCTCCGTACTCCAGAACACTGAACCACCCCATGCGTATCCACGTCAGCTTCATCGACCGCGTCGGCATCACCCAGGAAGTCCTGGCGATACTCGGTGGGCGCAACCTCAATCTGGATGCGGTGGAAATGGTCCCGCCGAACGTCTACATCGACGCCCCGACCCTCAGCCCGCAAGTACTCGAAGAACTGAAAGATGCGCTGTTTCGAGTGCGCGGCGTCGAGGCCGTGGTGGTGGTCGACATCCTGCCCGGTCAGCGCCGGCACTTGCAGCTCGACGCGTTGCTCGCGGCAATGACCGACCCGGTGCTGGCGCTGGACAGCGCCGGCAAAGTGCTGCTGGCCAACCCGGCGCTGATCGCCTTGTACGGTCGCGAGCCGGCCGGTGAAAGCGTCTCGGAACTGTTCAACGATCCCGGCCTGCTCGAAACCTTGCTGGAACAAGGCTTCCGCTTGCCACTGCGGGAAATCACCGTCAACGGCCAGACCCTGTTGCTGGACGCCACGCCGATCACCGACGCCGGCGCCCTGCTGACCCTGTATCAACCCAACCGCATCGGCGAACAACTCTCGGCGCTGCACCATGACCATGCCGAAGGTTTCGATGCGCTGCTCGGCGAATCCCCGGCGATCCGCACGCTCAAGGCCCGCGCGCAACGGGTGGCAGCCCTCGATGCGCCACTGCTGATTCAGGGCGAAACCGGCACCGGTAAGGAATTGGTGGCCCGCGCCTGCCACGCCATCAGCACCCGCCACAGCGCGCCATTTCTGGCGCTGAACTGCGCGGCCCTGCCGGAGAACCTCGCCGAGAGCGAACTGTTCGGCTACGCCCCCGGCGCCTTCACCGGCGCACAACGGGGCGGCAAACCGGGGCTGATGGAACTGGCCAACCAGGGCACGGTGTTTCTCGACGAGATCGGCGAAATGTCACCGTACTTGCAGGCCAAGCTGCTGCGCTTTCTCAACGATGGCAGCTTCCGCCGGGTGGGCGGTGATCGCGAAGTGAAGGTCAACGTGCGCATCCTCAGCGCGACCCACCGCGACCTGGAAAAAATGGTCAGCGAAGGCCTGTTCCGCGAAGACCTGTTCTACCGCCTCAACGTGCTCAACGTCGAAGTGCCGCCGTTGCGCGAACGTGGCCAGGACATTCTGTTGTTGGCGCGTTACTTCATGCAGCAGGCCTGCGCGCAGATCCAGCGCCCGGTCTGCCGACTCGCCCCGGGCACTTACCCGGCACTGCTCGGCAACCGCTGGCCGGGCAACGTGCGGCAATTGCAGAACGTGATCTTCCGCGCCGCCGCCATCTGCGAAAGCAGTCTGGTGGACATCGGCGACCTCGACATCGCCGGCACCTCGGTGGCACGCCAGACCGATACCGACGTCGACAGCCTGGAAGAAGCCGTGGAGGCGTTCGAGAAATCGCTGCTGGAAAAGCTCTACGTCAGCTACCCCTCGACCCGCCAACTGGCCAGTCGCCTGCAGACTTCGCACACCGCGATTGCCCATCGGCTGCGCAAGTACGGGATTCCGGGAAAAGCCTGAATCCCGCCAAAAGCGACCTCCATCTGTACTGAAAGCGCTACAGCGGAACGATATCGCTACACCCTCCTTCGACCACCGCCGTGCAAGGCTTTGATCCGCTTCAGCTTTTTTCTTCGCTCCAAGCTGTAGCGATTTCGCTACAGCTTGCTCGATCACGACCGCCAACAAATCAATCAACTAATTGATTTATAACGATATTTTTACGTTGGCCGCGTTCTTGCTAAGTAACCGCTCATAAAATCAGGGCATTGCCGCCCGAGTATTCCACCGCGTCCACCAGACGAGTCTGGCCCTTAGGAGATTCCATGAGCGAGTTGCGTTTTACTGAAGATCACGAATGGCTGCGCGCCGAAGCCGATGGCTCTGTCACCGTTGGCATCACCGCTTTCGCGCAGAACGCTTTGGGCGACGTGGTGTTCGTGCAACTGCCTGAACTGCAGGCTTACGACAAAGGCGCCGAAGCCGCCACCGTGGAATCGGTAAAAGCCGCGAGCGGCGTTTACATGCCACTGGACGGTGAAGTCCTGGCCACCAACCCGGCCCTGGAAGACAGCCCTGAGCTGGTCAACGAAGATCCGCTGGGCGAAGGCTGGTTCTTCCGCTTCAAGCCAGCCGACGCTTCGGCCGTCGCCAAGTTGCTGGATCAGGACGCCTACGACCGTCTGATCAAAGCCCAAGCCGAAGCCTGAGGAACCTGACATGACCCAAGTAAATCTCGGCACCGCCAATGAATTCATCGCCCGTCACATCGGCCCGCGCGCCGGTGACGAGCAGGCCATGCTCAACAGCCTCGGCTTCGACTCGCTGGAAGCCCTGAGCGCCAGCGTCATCCCGGAAAGCATCAAGGGCACCAGCGTGCTTGGCCTCGATGACGGCCTGAGCGAAGCCGATGCCCTGGCGATGATCAAAGGCATCGCCGGCAAGAACCAACTGTTCAAGACCTACATCGGCCAGGGCTACTACAACTGCCACACACCGTCGCCGATCCTGCGCAACCTGCTGGAAAACCCGGCCTGGTACACCGCTTACACCCCATACCAGCCGGAAATTTCCCAGGGCCGTCTCGAAGCGCTGCTGAACTTCCAGACCCTGATCAGCGACCTCACCGGCCTGCCGATCGCCAACGCCTCGCTGCTCGATGAAGCCACCGCCGCTGCCGAAGCCATGACCTTCTGCAAACGCCTGAGCAAGAACAAGGGCAGCCATCAGTTCTTCGCCTCGATCCACAGCCACCCGCAAACCCTCGACGTACTGCGCACCCGTGCCGAGCCTCTGGGCATTGAAGTGGTGGTCGGCGACGAGCGTGAACTGACCGACGTGACGCCGTTCTTCGGCGCACTGCTGCAATACCCGGCGAGCAACGGTGATCTGTTCGACTACCGCGAACTGACCGAACGCTTCCACGCCGCCAACGCACTGGTCGCCGTGGCCGCTGACCTGCTGGCCCTGACCCTGCTGACCCCGCCGGGCGAGTTCGGCGCCGACGTGGCCATCGGCAGCGCCCAACGTTTCGGCGTACCGCTGGGCTTCGGTGGCCCGCACGCGGCTTACTTCTCGACTAAAGATGCGTTCAAGCGCGACATGCCGGGCCGTCTGGTCGGTGTCTCGGTTGACCGCTTCGGCAAACCGGCCCTGCGTCTGGCGATGCAGACCCGCGAGCAACACATCCGCCGCGAGAAAGCCACGTCGAACATCTGCACCGCGCAAGTGCTGCTGGCCAACATCGCCAGCATGTACGCCGTGTACCACGGCCCGAAAGGCCTGACCCAGATTGCCAACCGCGTGCATCACCTGACCGCGATTCTGGCCAAGGGCCTGAGCGCACTGGGCGTGACCGTCGAGCAAAGCAGCTTCTTCGACACCCTGACCCTGGCCACCGGCGCGCAAACTGCTGCGCTGCACGACAAGGCCCGTGCCCAACAGATCAACCTGCGTGTGATCGACGCCCAGCGTCTGGGCCTGTCGGTCGACGAAACCACCACCCAGGCCGACATCGAAACCCTGTGGGGCCTGTTCGCCGACGGCAAGACCCTGCCGGATTTCGCTGCTCTCGCCGCTTCGGCTGCAAGCACTATTCCAGCCGCACTGGTTCGCCAGTCGCCGATCCTCAGCCACCCGGTGTTCAACCGTTATCACTCGGAAACCGAGCTGATGCGCTACCTGCGCAAACTGGCGGACAAGGACCTGGCACTGGATCGCACCATGATCCCGCTGGGCTCGTGCACCATGAAGCTCAACGCCGCCAGCGAAATGATCCCGGTGACCTGGGCCGAATTCGGCGCCCTGCACCCGTTCGCCCCGGCCGAGCAAAGCGCCGGTTACCAGCAACTGACTGACGAACTGGAAGCGATGCTCTGCGCCGCCACCGGTTACGACTCGATCTCCCTGCAACCGAACGCCGGTTCCCAAGGTGAGTACGCAGGTCTCCTGGCGATTCGCGCCTATCACCAGAGCCGTGGCGAAGACCGTCGCGACATCTGCCTGATCCCGTCGTCCGCCCACGGCACCAACCCGGCGACCGCCAACATGGCCGGCATGCGCGTGGTCGTGACCGCCTGCGACGCCCGTGGCAACGTGGACATCGAAGACTTGCGCGCCAAGGCCATCGAGCACCGCGAACACCTCGCGGCGCTGATGATCACTTACCCGTCGACCCACGGCGTGTTCGAAGAAGGCATCCGCGAAATCTGCGGCATCATTCATGACAACGGCGGCCAGGTGTACATCGACGGCGCCAACATGAACGCGATGGTCGGCCTCTGCGCACCGGGCAAATTCGGCGGCGACGTCTCGCACCTGAACCTGCACAAGACTTTCTGCATCCCCCACGGCGGTGGCGGCCCGGGCGTCGGCCCGATCGGCGTGAAATCGCACCTGACGCCATTCCTGCCGGGCCATGGCCACATGGAACGCAAGGAAGGCGCGGTCTGCGCAGCACCGTTCGGCAGCGCGAGCATTCTGCCGATCACCTGGATGTACATTCGTATGATGGGTGGCGCAGGTCTGAAGCGCGCTTCGCAACTGGCGATCCTCAATGCCAACTACATTTCCCGTCGCCTGGAAGAGCACTATCCAGTGCTGTACACCGGCAGCAACGGTCTGGTGGCGCATGAGTGCATCCTCGACCTGCGCCCGCTGAAAGACAGCAGCGGCATCAGCGTCGATGACGTGGCCAAGCGTCTGATCGACTTCGGCTTCCACGCCCCGACCATGTCGTTCCCGGTGGCCGGCACGCTGATGATCGAGCCGACCGAAAGTGAATCCAAGGAAGAGCTGGACCGCTTCTGCGACGCCATGATCCGCATCCGCGAAGAAATCCGCGCTGTAGAGAACGGCACCCTGGACAAGGACGACAACCCGCTGAAGAACGCTCCGCACACCGCCGCAGAGCTGGTCGGCGAGTGGACTCACCCGTACAGCCGCGAGCAAGCGGTGTACCCGGTGGCGTCGTTGATCGAAGGCAAGTACTGGCCGCCGGTCGGTCGCGTCGACAACGTGTTCGGCGACCGCAACCTGGTCTGCGCCTGCCCGTCGATCGAAAGCTACGCTTGACCTGTGAGGGGGCGGGTTCGCCCGCCCCGTTCATGCGTGCCTGATGTGCCTATAACAAGAAACCGGAGAACAACCATGTCGTTAAGCGTGTTCGACCTGTTCAAGATTGGCATCGGCCCCTCCAGCTCCCACACCGTCGGCCCGATGCGCGCAGCCGCGCGCTTCGTCGAAGGCCTGCGCCGGGAAAACCTGTTGTCGGCCACCACCAGCGTCAGGGTCGAGTTGTACGGATCCCTCGGCGCCACCGGCAAGGGTCACGGCAGCGACAAGGCTGTGTTGCTGGGCCTGGAAGGTGAACACCCGGATACCGTGGATACTGAAACCGTCGCTGCACGTCTCACGCAGATTCGCGGCAGCGGGCGTTTGAACCTGCTCGGTGAACACAGCATCGCGTTCAACGAGAAAGAACACCTGGCAATGATCCGTAAACCGTTGGCCTATCACCCCAACGGCATGATCTTCCGTGCCTTCGATGCAGCGGGATTACAGATCCGCAGCCGCGAGTACTACTCGGTCGGCGGTGGTTTTGTGGTCGACGAAGATGCGGCCGGAGCCGACCGTATCGTAGAAGACGCCACACCGCTGACCTTCCCGTTCAAAAGTGCCAAGGACTTGCTCGGTCACTGCGCCACCTACGGTCTGTCGATCAGTCAGGTGATGCTGACCAACGAAAGCGCCTGGCGCCCGGAAGCGGAAACCCGCGCCGGCCTGCTGAAAATCTGGCAAGTGATGCAGGACTGCGTGGCCGCCGGCTGTCGCAACGAAGGCATTCTGCCGGGTGGCCTGAAGGTCAAGCGGCGGGCGGCAGCGTTGCACCGGCAACTGTGCAAGAACCCGGAATCGTCGCTGCGCGATCCGTTGTCGGTGCTGGACTGGGTCAACCTCTACGCCCTCGCCGTCAACGAAGAAAACGCCAATGGCGGGCGCGTGGTTACGGCGCCGACCAACGGCGCGGCGGGGATTATTCCGGCCGTATTGCATTACTACATGCGCTTCATTCCCGGCGCCAACGATGACGGCGTGGTGCGTTTCCTGCTGACCGCGGCGGCCATCGGCATTCTGTACAAGGAAAACGCCTCGATTTCCGGCGCCGAAGTCGGCTGTCAGGGCGAGGTCGGCGTGGCCTGCTCGATGGCGGCCGGTGCGTTGTGCGAAGTCCTCGGCGGCAGCGTGCAGCAAGTGGAAAACGCCGCTGAAATCGGCATGGAACACAACCTCGGTCTGACCTGCGACCCGATTGGCGGGCTGGTGCAGGTGCCGTGCATCGAGCGCAACGCCATGGGCTCGGTCAAGGCGATCAACGCCGTGCGCATGGCCATGCGCGGAGACGGGCAGCACTTCGTCTCCCTCGACAAGGTCATCCGCACCATGCGCCAGACCGGCGCCGACATGAAAAGCAAATACAAGGAGACCGCCCGCGGCGGTCTGGCGGTCAACATTATCGAGTGTTAATTAGCCCCCTCTCCCTCCGGGAGAGGGTTGGTGTGAATCAAGGAGTCCCGCATGTCCACCGAACAACTGTCGAAAACCCCGCTGCACGCTCTGCACATCGAACTCGGCGCCCGCATGGTGCCGTTCGCCGGCTACGACATGCCGGTGCAATACCCGCTGGGCGTGATGAAAGAACACCAGCACACCCGTGAGCAGGCCGGGCTGTTCGATGTCTCGCACATGGGTCAGATTCGCCTGACCGGCGCCAATGCCGCCAAAGCCTTGGAAACCCTGGTGCCGGTGGACATCATCGACCTCCCGGTGGGCATGCAGCGCTATGCGATGTTCACCAACGAAACCGGTGGCATCCTCGATGACCTGATGGTCGCCAACCTGGGCAACGACGAACTGTTCCTGGTGGTCAACGCCGCGTGCAAGGACCAGGACCTGGCCCATCTGCAGAAGCACATCGGCGATCAATGCAAGATCGAGCCATTGTTCGAAGAACGCGCCCTGCTCGCCCTGCAAGGCCCGGCCGCCGTGACCGTGCTGGCGCGCCTGGCACCGGAAGTGGCGAAGATGACCTTCATGCAGTTCGCCCGCGTGAAACTGCTGGGCGTGGATTGCTTCGTCAGCCGTTCGGGCTACACCGGTGAAGACGGTTTCGAAATCTCCGTACCGGCAGCCGATGCGGAAAAACTCGCCCGCGCCCTGCTCGCCGAACCGGAAGTGGCCGCCATCGGCCTCGGTGCCCGTGACTCGCTGCGTCTGGAAGCCGGCCTGTGCCTGTACGGCCACGACATGAACACCGACACCACGCCGATCGAAGCGAGCCTGCTGTGGGCCATCTCCAAGCCACGCCGCGCTGATGGCGCACGTGCCGGTGGTTTCCCGGGTGCAGAACAGGTTTTCAGCCAGCAACAGAACGGTGTCGCGCGTAAACGCGTCGGCCTGTTGCCGCAGGAGCGCACGCCGGTCCGTGAAGGGGCAGAAATCGTCAACGAAGCCGGCGAGATCATCGGCAGCGTGTGCAGCGGCGGTTTCGGTCCGACCCTGGGTGGGCCATTGGCGATGGGTTACCTCGACAGCGCCTATGTCGCACTCGACACGCCAGTCTGGGCCATCGTTCGTGGGAAAAAGGTGCAAATGCTTGTAAGCAAAATGCCATTCGTTCCACAACGCTACTATCGTGGTTGATTGACTGTTTCTATAAGTAACGCGATTGCGTTATGCGTGCACTAATGTGTAACGCAATCGCCATAAAACAGTGCACTTTCTTTACATTCGATTCGAATATGAACTTGGCTTATAACGTTCGAAAACAATTGAACAAGCTAATCGTATAAGCCCGACTAATGGACTGACTAACTGCCAGCAAGCACAGGAAAACCGGGGCCCTCACGGGGCTTGTTTTTCCTCCTGTAGTTGGCGTAGAGTTTGTCCACTGTGTTTGCATGGGTCAGCTTGGAATCGTGACCTGGGCAGTAGCCTACAAGTTAGCTACATCCCGTTCGACGTCTTCTTACTCTCCTGCAACCAGCCCCAGTACTCTTTCATGAGGAAGAGACTGTCATCAATTTTTGCGTCAAAGGAAATAAGAAATGTCCCAACGTCAGAGCGGTACCGTCAAGTGGTTTAACGACGAGAAAGGTTTTGGTTTTATCACTCCAGAAAGCGGTCCGGATCTGTTCGTGCATTTCCGCGCTATTCAGGGCAACGGCTTCAAGAGCCTGAAAGAAGGCCAGAAAGTGACTTTCGTGGCTGTGCAGGGCCAGAAAGGCATGCAGGCTGACGAAGTACAAGCCGAAGGCTGATCTTCTGTTACGAAAAAGCCCCTGATATTGATATCAGGGGCTTTTTTGTGCGCGCGAATCCGTAAAATGGCGCTTCACTTTCCGTCCAGAGGCTGCCATGTCGAAACACCTGCTCATCCCCCAGGGCGATTTTCCCGCCGTTGGCCTGGGTCGTCGTCTGGCAGCGATGTTCTATGACTTTCTGCTGTGTACCGCCCTGCTGATCGTCACCGGCGGAATCTACAAGATGATCCAGGCCGCGATCATCGGTGAGGAGCGCCTGCGGGTACTGACCGACGCCGGCAAGCTGGACGGCGACCCGCTCTACTCCACCGTGTTGCTGCTGGTGCTGTTTGGCTTCTTCGCCAAGTTCTGGACTCACGCTGGCCAGACACTGGGCATGCAGGTGTGGGGCATCCGCGTACAGAATGCCGATGGCACCGCGATCAGCCTGTGGCAGGCGCTGCTGCGGTTCATGGTATCGATTGCGTCGTGGCTGTGCCTGGGCGTGGGATTCTTCTGGTCGCTGTTCGACAAACGCAAGCGTGCCTGGCATGACATCTATTCGGACACACAACTGGTGCGGATCCCGAAGAAAGCCAAATAATCCTGCAGATGCAAAAACGCCCCGATCAAATCGGGGCGTTTTTGTTTGTGGCTCAAGGTCAGGCGTTGCCGGCCAGCTTCAACCGCGCAGCCTGAGTGAAATCGAGCATGCGCTTGAGTGGGCGAATCGCCTGGGGAATCAGCGCCGGGTCGACGAAGATCTCGTTCGAGCCCTCCTTCAGGCACTTCAGCGTGCGCTCAAGGGTGTTCATGGCCATCCACGGGCAATGTGCGCAACTGCGGCATGCCGCGCCGTTACCGGCCGTTGGCGCCTCGATGAAGACCTTGTCCGGGCACAGCTGCTGCATCTTGTAGAAGATGCCGCGGTCGGTAGCGACGATCAGGGTCTTGTTCGGCAGCGTTTGTGCGGCAGCGATCAACTGGCTGGTGGAACCGACGGCGTCCGCCAGTTCGATCACCGACGTCGGCGACTCCGGGTGCACCAGAATGGCCGCGTCCGGGTACAACGCTTTCATGTCTTCCAGCTGCTTGGATTTGAACTCTTCATGGACGATGCACGCACCGTCCCAGAGCAGCATGTCGGCGCCGGTCTGACGCTGAATGTAGGTGCCCAGGTGCTTGTCCGGGCCCCAGATGATGGTCTCGCCGTTGTCCATCAGGCTTTCGACGATCTCCAGCGCGCAGCTCGATGTCACCACCCAGTCGGCCCGGGCTTTGACCGCCGCCGACGTGTTGGCATACACCACGACCGTGCGCTCGGGATGCTGATCGCAGAACGCCGAGAACTCATCCACCGGGCAACCCAGGTCCAGCGAGCAGGTCGCCTCCAGGGTGGGCATCAGTACACGTTTTTCCGGGTTGAGAATCTTCGCGGTTTCGCCCATGAACTTCACGCCGGCGACCACCACGGTCTTGGCCGGGTGGGCGTTGCCGAAGCGCGCCATTTCCAGTGAGTCTGAAACGCAACCGCCGGTTTCTTCGGCGAGGGCCTGGATGATCGGATCGCAATAAAAGTGGGCAACCAGCACCGCGTCCTGAGCCTTGAGCTCGGCGGCGATGGCGGAACGGTAATAAGCCTCTTCCTCGGCCGTCAGCGGTTTGGGCTGCTTGGCGTCGAGGTGGGCTTGTACCAGAAGGCGTTCGGAAATCTGCGTCATGTTCGCAAGACCTGCAGGCGCATTCGCGCGAAAGTCGAGTATACACCCGGCTCCGGACCGCTTGAGGGTACCGCCGGGAGAGTGAGTTTTATCAGGCACGGACAGCGTTGAAGCTGCGCAAGGCTACAGAATATCCCGGTGATGCAAAAGATGATTCTGACCTGTGTCAGCGCAACGGCACCGAAAGGAGACATGCCCGAATCGCAGGCAAAAAAAAACCCGGAAATCCTCACTTTCGTGGGCCTTCCGGATTTTCTAAACCGCCAAATATGGTGGGTCGTGTGGGATTCGAACCTACGACCAATTGGTTAAAAGCCAACTGCTCTACCAACTGAGCTAACGACCCGCTGTGTGGTGGCGCGTATAATACTGATTTTTAAGGACTATTCAACACCTAATTTGAAAATAATCAAAAATAAGGTGTCGGGTCGCTGATTCCGGCCGCTGCGAAGCCTTCTGCACGCAGTCGGCAGCTGTCGCATTTGCCGCAGGCACGGCCATTATCGTCCGCCTGATAGCAGGAAACAGTCAGCCCGTAGTCAACACCAAGCTTCACGCCGGCCTGGACGATCTGTGCCTTGCTCAGGTTCTGCAACGGAGCCTGGATGCGGAAACCATTGCCTTCTACACCGGCCTTGGTCGCCAGGTTGGCCATGCGCTCGAACGACTCGATGAACTCGGGACGGCAATCCGGGTAGCCGGAGTAGTCCACTGCGTTGACACCAATAAAGATGTCACGAGCGCCCAATACTTCAGCCCAACCCAACGCTAGAGAAAGGAACACCGTGTTGCGCGCCGGCACATAAGTCACCGGAATGCCTTCACCCAGTTCCTCCGGGATATCGATGCTGCTGTCGGTCAGGGCCGAACCGCCCATGCCGTTCAGGTTCAGACCGATCACCTTGTGCTCGACCACGCCCAGATCGCGAGCGACGCGTGCGGCAGCGTGCAACTCTGCGTGAGAGCGCTGGCCGTAATCGAAGCTCATGGTGTAGCAGCGATAGCCTTCGGCGCGGGCCATCGCCACGACCGTGGCCGAGTCCAGGCCGCCGGACAGCAAAATGACCGCACGCTTTTCAGTGGTGTTCAGTTGTTCAGTCATCTCAGCGCCCCGGCTCGTCATTCCACAGATACTTGTGCAGTTGCAATTGCAGGCGTACCGGCAAATTGTCCGCCACCACCCAATCCGCCAGATCCCGAGCATTCAGGTCATGATGGCTCGGGGAAAACAGCACTTCGCCGGCACGCCGCTCAAGACCGTACTGGATCAGCTTGGATACCGCCCAGTCATAGTCTTCCCGCGAGCAGATGACAAACTTCACCTGATCGTTGGGCGTCAGCAACTCGATGTTCTCGTAACGATTGCGATGGGCTTCTTTGGAATCGGGGGTCTTCAGGTCGACAACCCGACTGACCCGCGGATCGACCGCGGAAATATCGAGGGCGCCGCTGGTTTCCAGCGAGACTTCGTAGCCGGCATCACACAACTGCTTGAGCAAAGGAATGGCATTGGGCTGTGCCAGCGGCTCACCGCCGGTGACACAGACGTAGCGCGGGCGAAACCCGGCTACCTGCTCGAGGATGTCGTCGAGTGTACGAATGGTGCCGCCGCTGAACGCGTAGGCACTGTCGCAGTATTGGCAACGCAATGGGCAACCGGTCAGGCGCACAAAAACCGTGGGCAGCCCGGCAGTCCGCGTTTCCCCCTGCAACGAGTAGAAAACTTCGGTGATTCTCAATGTGTCTTGCATAGTCGCCACGGGCGTAACAGCTAAACAGGCTGTCCGCCTCCGTCAGGCACTTCAGGCAACCCCGCCATCGCGTAGATCACCAGAAGCGTGTTTCATAAAAGGGCGTGAATTCTAACGAAAAAACCCGCGACAAGCGCGGGTTTCTTCTAAACGGGTCAAACAGTATTACATGCGCTGCAGATCGCGCTGGGCCAACTGAGCAGCGGAGGTACCCGGATACTGGGACACCACCTGTTGCAGAATGCCTTTGACCTTGTCGGTGTGACCGAGGCGGCGCTCTACGTCAGCCAGCTTGTACAGCGAATCCGGTACTTTGGCATGCTTGGGATAGAGCTGCGAAACCTTGGCAAAAGCCTGACCGGCACCTTGCAGATCGCCTTTGGCCAGGTTCACTTCACCCAACCAGTACTGGGCGTTGCCCGCATATTGGCTGTTCGGGTATTTACGCAGGAAAGCGGCGAAAGCCTGGCTGGCCTTGTCGAAATCCTTGGCCTTGATCAGGTCGAAGGCTGCATCGTAATACAGCTTTTCCTTGGCCGGATCAGCCGGTTCGCCACCCGCGGCAGGTGCCTGGGCGGCCGCAGCGGCCCCGGCTCCAGCGGCGGCACCGGCAGCAGCACTTGCATCGCCACCGGCAGAAGAATTCTCAGGAGTCGCGGCAGGTGCAGCACCGGATCCTATGCGCCGATCAAGATCCTGGTATCGCTCCAGGGATTCTTGCTTCATGCGCGCAACCTGATTCTGCAGTTCTTCGATCACGCCTTGCTGGCGCGATATCTGATCCTGCATTTGTTGCAGTTGGTTGAACAGCATGCCTTGTGCCGAGGCAGGGGCCGAAGCCGCTCCCCCGGCATAGGCGCCGTTCGTACCGTAACCTGCAGGCGGATAACTGCTCCCGCTATTGTTATAACCGGAGTTGTCATCGACCACAGGAACCGCAGCCCACGCCGCAAGCGGCGCGAGGCTGAGAGCCAGAACAGTTACAGCACGACGGCACGTTCGCATATCGAATTACTTACGCAGTTCGACGCGACGGTTTTGAGCCCAGGACTGCTCGTCGTTGCCGGTAGCAACTGGACGCTCTTCGCCGTAGGAAACCAGTTCCAGCTGAGCTGGGGAAACACCTTGCAGTACCAGGTAGCGCTGAACGGCTTTCGCACGACGCTCGCCCAGTGCCATGTTGTACTCACGAGTACCACGTTCGTCGGTGTTGCCTTCCAGAACAACGCGAGCGCCGTTTGCTTTCAGGTCTTTGGCGTGAACGTCCAGAGCGCGCATGGCTTCTGGCTTCAGGTCCGAGCTGTCGTATTCGAAGTAGAAGGTGGTGATTGCGCGCAGAGCAGCTTCTTCGCTCAGGGAACCGTCAACGGCACCAGTGTTTGCGCCGTAACCAGCGTTTGGATCAACAGCGCCTTCACCGGCGTTGTCGCCGCCTTTGGACGAGCAACCTACAGCTACAGCCATGGCCAGAGCCAGCGCAGCAAATTTACCAAACTTCAGCATTTCCATCGTGAAACTCCTAATGAACCCCAGTGTGTTAAGTAAAACGTGTAGCGCCCGCTCACTTCAGGTAAGGGGACCAGGACGGTTCTCTGACTTCGCCTTGAGCGGTAGGAAGCGGGAGCCTAACGCGTCCATTAATGGACACGAGCATCAAGACTCCCCGGCCCTGTTGGCGGGTGGCGTAGATTACCATGGTGCCGTTGGGCGCAACAGTAGGCGACTCGTCCAGAGTGCTATCAGTGAGGATTTTTACACTTCCCCGCTGCAAATCCTGGGCTGCCACCTTGAAATTGGTGAAACCGTCCTGGCGATGGATCATTACCAGGGTCTTTTCATCAGCCGAAAGCTTCGGGTTGGCGTTGTAGTTACCGATAAAGGTCACTCGCTCCGCACCGCCGCCACTTGCACTGGTTTTGTAGATCTGTGGTTTGCCGCCACGGTCCGAGGTGAAGTAGATGGTCGAACCATCCTTGCCCCAGTACGGTTCGGTGTTGATGCCAGGACCTGCGGTCACGCGAGTGATCTGACGCGAAGCCAGGTTCATCACGTAGATGTCCGGGTTGCCGTCTTTCGACAATACGAACGCCAGGCGATCACCATTCGGCGACCAGGCAGGAGCACCGTTCAGGCCTTCGAAGTTGGTGATCTGCTCACGGCGACCGGTGTCGATGTTCTGCATGAAGATGCGTGGACGCTTCTGCTCGAACGACACGTAGGCAATACGCTTGCCGTCCGGTGCGAAACGCGGCGACAGGATTGGCTCGCGCGATTGCAGCAGGGTTACGGCGCGAGCACCGTCATAGTCCGAACGTTGCAGCGTGTAACGGGTGTTCTTCTCGGAGAAGCGTTCAGCCGTCACGTACAGCAGGCGAGTCGAGAACGCACCGTCGATACCGGTGAGTTTCTGGAACGACTGGTCAGAGATGAAGTGCGCCATGTCGCGCAGTTGCTCGGTCGTGCCGGAAACACTGCCGTCCGCCACTTTCTGCTCGGTAGCGACGTTGAACAGAGCCCACTGCACTTGCAAGCGGCCACCGGCCGGCACGATGTTGCCGACCATGATGAACTGAGCACCTACCGCCTTCCAGTCACGGAAGATGATTTCGCTCGGCTGGCTTGGCTGGCTGATCATGTTCTGCTTTGGAATCGGAGCGTAGTAGCCCGAGTTGCGCAGATCGTTACCAACGATTTCAGCAATGTCGTCCGGCAGGACGGCACCGCCCTGGAAGCCGAACGGCACGACGGCAATTGGCGTTGCCTGGGAGCTGCCACTGCTGACCAGGATATTTTTTTCATCTGCCGAAGCCAGTCCTGCAAAGCAGAACATGACTACAAGCAGTCCTCGAAGAAGGTTTCTCACAAGGCTAGATCCTCAGGTGTGAATGTCATCTTGAATGAACGATAGGGTGCGAAATCCGCTGGTTTCAGACCCTGCATTTCGGTCAATCGACCAATATTTTTTACAGCCGCGACGGCAGAGCTGTCGAACGGCGCGTCACCGCTGGAATGAGCAACCGAAACACCGGAGATCGTTCCGTCAGGGAGCATGTTGATTTGCAGTACCACCTTCATGCCTTTACGGGCCGACGGAGGCTGCGCCCAACCTTCAGATGCTCGCGAACGAATCAGATCATCGAAGTTGCCGGCGGTTTCATCACCCACTTCATCTGCCAATGCCTGCTGACGCTCGGTCTTGTCGGACAGCAGGTCGGCCAGAGCCTGAGCCTTCTTGTCCTCGACCGATTTGCGTGCCGCGTCCTGCGCTTTCTTCTTCGCAGCATCGGCAGCAGCTTTCTTCTTGGCATCTTCGGCGACTTTCTTCTTCGCCTCTTCAGCTTCGGATTTCTTCTTGGCGTCTTCGGCGGCTTTCTTCTTCGCGTCTTCGACGATTTTCTTCTTGGCTTCTTCAGCGGCCTCTTTCTTGGCCTCTTCTTCAGCAGCCTTCTTGGCCTCTTCTTCGGCTTTCTTCTTGGCTATATCAGCCAATTGTTTCTCTTCTGCCTTCTTGGCGTCGGCGGCTTTCTTCGCGTCTTCGGTTTTCTTGGCTTCGTCAGCCTTCTTCGCCTGTTCCGCTTTCTTCGCCTCGTCGGCCTTCTTGGCTTCCTCGGCCTTTTGAGCCGCTTCTTCTTTCTTTTGTTCCGCAGCCTTCACCGCTTCCTGCTCGACCTTTTTCTGCTCCATCTGCTCGACTTCGGTCTGACGCGCGGCGGATTTCTTCGCCTCACCCGCAATCTTCTGATTGGTCTGGGTGGTCGCCTGACTTTTCGATTTCAGCTGGTACAGGGTCGCCTGGACAATCGGCTTGGCCACCGGCAGCTCAGGCGTCAGGGCAAAACTGACGAACAGCATGCCGAACACCAGCACGTGCAAGCCAATCGCCCAGACACTAGGCCAGAAGTAGCTTTCCGAGGCGGACGGCTCTCGCTGTTGCTGCATCAGGGGGCCTCGGTAATCAAGCCAACATTACCGACCCCGGCTTTCTGCAACCCGCCCATGGCGCCCATGACGGAGCCATAATCGACGGACTTGTCGCCACGGATGAAGACCTGGGTACGCTTGCCGCCTTCAGTGCCGGCGCGAATGATCTTGGTCACCGCATCGGTCATCTGCGGCAGGGTCATGGCCCTGTCCTGTTGCTTTTCAGTATCGACTTCGCTGCCAAGGTTCCAGTAGTAGGTCTTGTCAGCCTTGATCGAAATGGTCAGCACCTGGGTGTTGTTGTCCTGCGGCAAGGCTTCGCTGGAAACCTTGGGCAGATCCACTTTCACGCCCTGATTGAGCATCGGCGCAGTCACCATGAAGATGACCAGCAGCACCAGCATCACGTCGATGTAAGGCACTACGTTCATCTCGGCGACCGGCTTGCGCTTGTGTCGGGCTCGAGTGATTAAAGCCATCGGGAAATACCTGCTTATTCTTCGCTGGTGTGCACTTTGCGGTGCAGGATCGCCTGGAATTCATCGGCGAAGGTGTAGTAGCGGCTCAGCAAGGTTTCGCTGCGGGCAGAGAAACGGTTGTAAGCGATAACGGCCGGGATCGCGGCGAACAGGCCGATCGCGGTGGCGATCAGGGCTTCGGCGATGCCTGGAGCCACAGTGGCCAGAGTGGCCTGTTGTGCGCTGGCCAGGCCGCGGAAGGAGTTCATGATCCCCCAGACGGTACCGAACAGACCGATGTACGGGCTGACCGAACCTACGGTGGCGAGGAATGGCAGGCTCTGCTCGAGCTTTTCTTCCTCGCGGGAGATGGCAACACGCATGGCACGGGCCACGCCTTCCATCACTGCTTCAGGATCGACACCCGGCTGCTGGCGCAGGCGCGAGAACTCTTTGAAGCCGGCACGGAAGATCTGCTCGACGCCCGAATCCGGATCCGGGTTGCTGCCGGCCTGACGATAGAGCTTGGACAGGTCGATACCCGACCAGAAGCGCTCCTCGAAGCTCTCCAGGGCACGTCGACCGGCGCGTATCAGATTGCTGCGCTGAAAGATCATGATCCATGAGGTCACCGATGCGGCCACCAGAGTCAACATTACCAACTGCACCACGATGCTGGCATTGCTGACCAGGCTCCACATGGAGGAATGGTCGACGACGTTAGCTTCCACGCTTTATCTCCTGCTTTAAGTGTGTACCCGTGCCGACCGCGTCGGCGAAAGCCGCACGCAAGTCTTCGGGAAGGGCCCGGGGTTTCAAACTGTTAGTGCGCACACAGGCCACCAGAAACTGCCCCTCACAGAGCAGCACATTATCCGTTGCCCGCCTGACCTGCTGTCTGAAGCGCAGGCTGGCACGGTTCAATTCGATTACATCAGCGCTTACCAGCAGCTCGTCGTCCAGTCGCGCCGGCGCGTGGTAACGCGCTTCGCTGGAGTGCACGACGAACAACAGGTCCTCCCCTGCCAGCGCCGACTGGGCAAAGCCCAGCTCCCGGAGCCGCTCGGTTCGAGCCCGTTCCATAAACTTGAGGTAATTAACGTAATACACGATGCCGCCCGCATCGGTGTCCTCGTAATAAACGCGACAACGATGTGCGAACGACTCAAGCCCGTTTTGCGCGCGCATACTCTAGTGCTTACTCCTCGGGTTGCCAATCCAGCCAGGCAACTGTTTTTCATTGTTCGAAGGCTTTACCGCAAAAGTACCGTCCTGAGACAGTACAAACGCTGAATAAATCGACAATAAATGTGTATTAATCGTCCACGGCATCGAGAAACTCGTCTACCACAGGCATCTCGCCCATTCGTGACGGAATGTTTAAACCAAAATGCAGGTACGCGTGCCGGGTGACCACCCTGCCCCGTGGCGTACGCATGATGTAACCCTGCTGTATCAGGTACGGCTCCAGCACATCTTCGATGGTGTGGCGTTCTTCGCTGATCGCCGCCGCCAGGCTGTCGATACCGACCGGGCCGCCATCGAACTTCTCGATCATGGTCAACAGCAAACGCCGGTCCTGATGATCGAAGCCGTGTTCGTCGACATCCAGCAGGTTCAGCGCCAGGTCGGCGACGGACTTGGTGATGTGACCCTTGGCCCGAACTTCGGCGAAATCCCGCACCCGGCGCAACAACCGGTTAGCGATCCGCGGCGTACCCCGAGCACGACGGGCAATCTCGAAGGCACCTTCCGGGTCCAGCGGCAGACCGAGGATGTTCGCCGAACGGCTGACGATCGTCGCCAGGTCGGCAGTGCTGTAGAACTCAAGACGCTGGACGATACCGAAACGGTCACGCAACGGGTTGGTCAGCATCCCCGCCCGCGTCGTTGCGCCAACAAGAGTGAACGGCGGCAGATCAAGCTTGATCGAACGCGCCGCCGGCCCCTCACCGATCATGATGTCGAGCTGGAAATCTTCCATCGCCGGATACAGCACTTCTTCGACGATTGGCGACAGACGATGGATTTCATCGATGAACAGCACGTCGTGCGGCTCAAGATTGGTCAGCAGCGCCGCCAGATCTCCCGGCCGTTCAAGCACCGGGCCCGAAGTACTTTTGATCGACACGCCCATTTCCTGGGCAATGATGTTAGCCAGCGTGGTCTTGCCCAAACCCGGCGGGCCGAAGATCAAGGTGTGGTCGAGGGATTCGCTACGGCCACGGGCGGCCTGGATAAACAGCTCCATCTGCTCGCGAACGGTCGGCTGGCCGATGTATTCGGCCAGGCTGACGGGACGTATCGCCCGATCCTGGACTTCTTCGCGCTCACGCGGACTGTGCGTGGCGGCGATCAGACGATCAGCTTCAATCACTTAAATCATTCCCTTCAGGGCGCGTCGGATCATGTCTTCGCTGCTCAAGCCTTTCTCTTTGATCGCGGAAATCGCCTTGCTTGCTTCCTGCGGCTTGTAGCCCAGGGAAATCAGCGCGCTGACCGCGTCGTTCTCGGCGGTGTTGACCGGCGCCGGGCCGTCCGGCTGGTTCGGCACCAGCGCAAACATGGCCGGCGAGGTTTCCCACGCCTTGAAGCGATCCTTGAGCTCCACCAGCAGACGCTCGGCGGTTTTCTTGCCCACACCCGGCACCTTGGTCAGCGCCGAGGTGTCCTGGGACTGCACGCAACGAATCAGCTCATCGACTTCCAGGCTCGACATCAAGGCCAGGGCCAGTTTCGGCCCCACACCATTGAGACGGATCAACTCGCGAAAAAAGTCTCGCTCACGCTTGCCGGCAAAACCATAGAGTAACTGCGCGTCTTCGCGCACGACCAGATGGGTGTGCAGGGTCAGCGGTTCACCGACCGACGGCAGGCGATACAAGGTGGTCATGGGCACTTCCAGCTCATACCCGAGGCCGTTTACATCCAGAATCAGGTGCGGCGGCTGTTTTTCAGCGAGGGTGCCGCGCAAGCGTCCAATCACGTTTCAGATCCTTGAGCGTTGGCCAGCCGTGGGCTGGCGACAATCAGAACGAAGAAACTCCGGCCGACAACACAGGCGCGCAAGTCCACATTCCGTAAATTTGATGCTGATGCTATCAGAGACGCAGGCGCCCGCCACGACTGCGTGCGGTTCCCAGACCGTGCGGCAGCAGACTGGAGCGAGTGTGCGCATGGCAAATGGCAATGGCCAGGGCGTCCGAGGCATCGATTTGCGGCTTGCTGGTCAGTTTGAGCATGTGCATGACCATCATCTGCACCTGCTCTTTATTGGCGGCGCCGGTGCCGACCACGGCCTGTTTGACCTGGGTGGCCGTGTACTCGGCGATCTCCAGGCTCTCTTCGGCGCCTGCAACGATAGCGGCCCCACGGGCCTGCCCAAGCTTCAGCGCCGAATCGGCGTTTTTCGCCATGAACACTTTTTCGATGCCCATGGTCACCGGGCCATAGGTCTGGATAATCTCGCGTACGCCGCGATAGACGATTTGCAGGCGCTCGTGCAGCTCACCGGCGCCAGTTCGGATGCAGCCCGAGGCGACATAGATGCAACCGCCGCGTCCGGCATCACGAACAATGCCGTAACCGGTAATGCGCGAACCGGGGTCGATACCAAGAATTAAAGTCATAAGCCTGCAGGTTCGAAAAAACACAAAAACAAATGTGGGAGCTGGCTTGCCCGCGATCACACAGGCAAGTCCGCTCCCACATTGAATCCTAGTCGCTCTTAACCGAGCTGAGCAGCCACGTCTTCCGGAATGTCCGCGTTGGAGTAGACGTTCTGCACGTCGTCCAGGTCTTCCAGCATGTCGATCAACTTGAGCACCTTCTCCGCCCCTTCCAGATCCAGTTCGGCGCTGGTGGTCGGCTGCATGACGATTTCCGCGTCGTCACCCTTGAAACCGGCCGCTTCCAGCGCGTTTCGCACAGCGTAGAAGCTGGTGAACGAGGTGAACACGTCAATCGAGCCGTCTTCATGAGTGACCACGTCATCGGCGTCGGCTTCCAGCGCCGCTTCCGTCAGCGCGTCTTCGTCGACACCCGGCGCAAAGCTGATCTGGCCCTTGCGCTCGAACAGATACGCCACCGAGCCGTCAGTACCGAGGTTGCCGCCACACTTGCTGAACGCATGACGCACGGCCGCAGCGGTACGGTTGCGGTTGTCGGTCATGCACTCGACCATCACCGCCACGCCACCCGGGCCATAACCTTCGTAGGTCAGTTCTTCAACGTTGTCCGCCTCGGTCGCACCGGCGCCACGGGCCACCGCACGATCGATGATGTCGCGGCTCATGTTGGCGCCCAGCGCCTTGTCCAGGGCCAGACGCAGACGCGGGTTGGAACCCGGATCGCCACCGCCCTGACGGGCCGCAACGGTCAGTTCACGGATCCACTTGGTGAAGATCTTGCCTCGTTTGGCATCCTGACGTTCTTTGCGGTGCTTGATGTTCGCCCACTTGGAATGACCTGCCATATCTCGCTCCGAATTCTCTTTGAAACGTTGCCCGCCATGCTCGCGCATCGGCCGGCAAACACAAAATTGCGACCTGCTTTCATGGGGGTACAGAAAGAAAAAAGGCGCATCCGAAGATGCGCCTTCAGGCCCGTCTTACTCAGCCTTTGGCGTTTCGCGCAAACGAATGTGCAATTCGCGCAATGCCTTGGCATCCACAACACCCGGCGCCTGCGTCATCACGTCGGCAGCACTCTGGGTTTTCGGGAAGGCGATCACTTCACGGATCGACTGGGCACCGGTCATCAGCATCACCAGACGGTCCAGACCAAAGGCCAGACCACCGTGCGGCGGCGCACCGTATTTCAGGGCGTCGAGCAGGAAGCCGAACTTCTCTTCCTGTTCCGCTTCGTTGATGCCCAACAGGCGGAATACCGCTTGCTGCATCTCTTTACGGTGGATACGGATCGAACCGCCACCCAGCTCGGTGCCGTTCAGCACCATGTCGTAGGCACGGGACAGAGCGCCCGCCGGGTTGGCTTCGAGCTCTTCCGGGGTGCACTTCGGCGCAGTGAACGGGTGATGCAGAGCAGAGAAGCTGCCGTCATCGTTCTCTTCGAACATCGGGAAGTCGACGACCCACATCGGCGCCCACTTGCAGGTCAGCAGGTTCAGGTCGTGACCGAGCTTGATACGCAGCGCGCCCAGGGCTTCGCTGACGATCTTGGCCTTGTCGGCGCCGAAGAACACGATATCGCCATCAACTGCACCGACGCGATCGAGGATCACGTTCAGGTTGGCTTCCGGGATGTTTTTCACGATCGGCGATTGCAGACCTTCAACACCGGCAGCACGCTCGTTGACCTTGATGTACGCCAGGCCCTTGGCACCGTAGATGCCGACGAACTTGGTGTAGTCGTCGATCTGCTTGCGCGGCATGCTCGCGCCGCCTGGAACGCGCAGTGCGGCGATACGGCATTTCGGATCGTTGGCCGGGCCGCTGAACACCTTGAAATCGACTTCTTTCAGTTGATCGGCAACGTCGACCAGTTCCAGCGGGATACGCAGGTCTGGCTTGTCGGAACCGTAACGGCGCATGGCTTCTTCGAAAGTCATGTGCGGGAACTCGCCGAATTCCAGATCCAGCACTTCCTTGAACAGGTTGCGGATCATTTGCTCGGTCAGGCCCATGATCTCTTTTTCATCGAGGAAGCTGGTCTCGATGTCGATCTGGGTGAATTCCGGCTGACGGTCGGCGCGCAGGTCTTCGTCACGGAAGCACTTGGCGATCTGGTAGTAACGGTCGAAGCCGGCGACCATCAGCAGTTGCTTGAACAGCTGTGGCGATTGCGGCAGCGCGAAGAACGAACCGGCGTGAGTACGGCTCGGTACCAGGTAGTCGCGCGCGCCTTCCGGCGTTGCACGGGTCAGGATCGGCGTTTCAACGTCGAGGAAGCCGTTTTCGTCCAGGAAGCGACGGATGCTGGTGGTCATGCGCGAACGCAGACGCAGCTTCTCGGCCATTTCCGGACGACGCAGATCGAGGAAGCGATAGCGCAGGCGGGTCTCTTCGCCAACGTCGGAGAACTCGTTCAGCGGGAACGGCGGGGTTTCCGACTCGTTCAGCACTTCCAGCTCGTAGCCCAGGACTTCGATCATGCCCGACGCCATGTTGGCGTTGGTGGCACCGGCCGGACGCAGACGCACCTTGCCGGTGATCTTCACGACGTATTCGCTGCGCACGCGGTCGGCGGCGGCGAAGCTCTCGGCGCGATCCGGGTCGAACACCACCTGGGCCAGACCATCACGATCACGGATATCGAGGAAAATCACCCCGCCGTGGTCGCGGCGACGGTGAACCCATCCGCAAAGGGTAATTTCCTGGCCTTCCAGGCTTTCGTTCAGTTGGCCGCAATAATGGCTGCGCATCATGGTAGTGGTTTCGCTTCTCGTAATTCGAAATTCGGTGGAGATCCATCGCACTCAAGCTATGTGCGACCGGTGGATACTCGCGCGTGTCGTTCGACCTGGGTCTGAACCCTAGTCAGATTTGTCGCCACCGGCCAGATTCTTCTTCGCGCCGGTCTTGAAATCGGTTTCGTACCAACCGCTGCCGCTGAGGCGAAAGCCTGGCATGGACAGCTGTTTCTTGAGCTCTGGTGCCTGACAGGCAGGGCAATCGATCAGCGGTGCATCACTGATCTTTTGAATGGCTTCCAACTGATGACCACAGGAAGCACATTGGTAATCGTACATCGGCATGGCGTTGTCTCGGCGATCAGATTGCCAGCTCCCGCAGGGCGGTGTGGCGAAAGAGCGGGATTATATCCATTAAATGCGGCCTGTGCAGCCGGAAGACTGCACAGGCCGCCCAGTCATTGACAACCCCCGGTGGTCACCGGGGCATCGCGCAAGCCATGTACGACACACACCACCCGTACCAGACCGCTGAAGTTCTTCACGCCACCATGACGCAAGTGCACTTCGCGGTCGACACGGGATAACAACGTGCCGACCGAACAGCAATTCTCCTCGGCCATGCGACCCAGAATATTCCAGTAGACCTGTTCCAGCCGCATGCAGGTCGCAAACCCGTTCAAACGCACCGACCGGGCCAATGGCCGGATCAATGCCATGTCGAATTCGTCAAGAAACGGCGCCGCGGCTCGGTCCTGCTGTGAGCCGATGGCGATTTCACTTCGCCTGTCTCCACCTTCCATATCGTTGACACTCCTTTGCCATCGCTGCTTGTTTTCAAGGCAACATCCTGTGACCTCATTAAAAGCGCAGGGGCAAAGGTATATCCAGACGACTTTTTGACCGTCGACGTAGGATAAGCCAACACAACAGGGAGGATCATGGACCAGCGAAGTGCTTACTTCGCTTCCTACAATAGCGAACGCTTTTTCCCGGCCAAAACGGGCGCACGACCCACAAACGGTGTCCGTGCGCCTCGGGCGATCAGGCTTCGAGCAGTGCCCTGAGCATCCACGCGGTTTTCTCGTGGACTTGCATGCGTTGGGTCAGAAGATCAGCCGTCGGCTCGTCACTGACTTTATCCAGCAGCGGGAAAATCCCCCGCGCAGTGCGAGTGACCGCTTCCTGGCCTTCGACCAGTTGTTTGATCATGTCCTCGGCACTCGGCACGCCCACTTCTTCTTTAATAGAGGAAAGACGCGCGTAAGTCGCATAGGCGCCCGGCGCAGGGAAACCCAGGGCGCGGATGCGCTCGGCGATCGAGTCCACGGCCAGGGCCAGTTCGTTGTATTGCTCTTCGAACATCAGGTGCAGGGTCCGGAACATCGGCCCGGTGACGTTCCAGTGGAAGTTGTGGGTTTTCAGATACAGCACATAGGTGTCCGACAGCAGACGCGAAAGCCCTTCGACGATGGATTTGCGGTCTTCTTCACTGATACCGATATCGATTGCCATGCTTACCCCCTAACGGCGATTGAATTCATCCAGCAGGTGTCGGTTCACTGTAGCAAGGCCTCCCCCCCATGGCAGCCCCCGTATCGACCCGATAGAGGCGACAAATCGCCCCACGCCCTGCCGCTGGCCGGCGTTATTTGAGTAGCTGCAGGCTTTACTGTTAAATAGGCAGTGTGTCGCTACGCCCTGTTTTCCGGGTGTTGCGCATAGGCTGATGCCGGGCACGTGTCCAACGCCTCTTATTGTTCCGAAGCGAACCGTGCGCCTTCAGCTCTTCCTTGTGAGCCGTCATAACGTGAGTCATTAAAAATGTTGAAAATCGTCCACCTGCTAATGGGCGCAGCAGCCTTGCTGCTGTCCTTCATACCTAGCTTGAGATCCGAAGCCGTACCTTACCTGCAACAACCCGATGCACTTTACCTGGCCTTTTTCGGCCTGCTGAACCTGGTTCTCGCTCCAGTGATCCCGTACTGGAACAAAGGCCCGCGCCAGCATCTGCAAAATCTGGTCAGCGCATTGCTGGTACTGACCGTCGTCCTGCAAACCCTGACCCTGATCGCGCCGATGCCTGTCATCGCCGGCCAGCCAGCTGTGCTGTTCAGCCTGGTCATTGCTCTGGTTGCCGTGGCCGTGCACCTGGCCGTCAGCTTCTATAAATCCTCACCGGCCGCCGCCGCGCAAAGCTACGACATGAGCAACCGCGATACCGGCACCGTCAAGTGGTTCAACACCTCCAAGGGCTTCGGCTTTATCTCCCGGGATTCCGGCGATGATATTTTCGTGCACTTTCGCGCCATCCGTGGCGAAGGCCACCGCGTTCTGGTCGAAGGCCAGCGCGTGGAGTTCTCGGTGATGAACCGTGACAAAGGCCTGCAAGCTGAAGACGTGATCGCCGCCCTGCCGCGTCGCTGATCTGAAACGAAAAAACCGCGAACAGCCTGGCTGTTCGCGGTTTTCTTTTTTTACAGGATCATGCCCACACAAAATGCAGAAGCTCAGTAGTGCGGCGGCGGCGCGTCTTCTTCGAAGGACCCGAACTGGCCGACCATTTCTTCCTGCCGCTTCAGCAGCGCGGCCATCTGTAACTGCAGACGCTCCACCACCCTCTGTTGCGCCACCAGCACGTCGTTCAACGCCTGAATGGTGTCGTCCTGAAACGCCAGACGGCTTTCCAGATCGTTGACGCGTTCTTCCAGGCTCATGATCAAACCTCCAGAAACTTGAAATCGTCGTCCAGCACCAGGCGCAGGCGCTCGCGGATCGCGGCTACCTGCTCGGCGCTGTAAGGTTTGGCGGGGTGCTTGCCCCAGACCGGCGCCGGCCATGCGGCATCATCACGTTTGCGCACGATCACATGCATGTGCAGCTGGCTGACAACGTTACCCAAGGTGGCAACGTTCATCTTGTCGGCATCGAACGAGTCCTTGAGCACCTCCGCCAGGGCTGTGGTTTCCTGCCACAGACGCTGCTGGTCGGCGACATCCAATTGAAACAACTCGCTGATATCGTCGCGACGAGGTACCAGGATGAACCAGGGGTAGTTGGCGTCGTTGGACAGCAGCAGCCGGCAGAGCGGGAAGTCGCCGATGATCAGCGTGTCCTGTTGAAGTCGTGAATCTAAAGCAAACACTGGGTGTACTCCCGGCTGATCGACAATATTCAGCTTAGTGGGCCAGCCCGGTGGAGGGCGCACTAAACGACAGGACGGCAGCATACCTTCGAATGCCCTGCCCTTCACGATGAAGCGGCGCCCCGACATGGAACATTTCTGGCGATCGCGCACCAGCACGAGACCCACCGAGCCAGGCAACACGCCGGAATGACCGCGACTCACTACCGCGTTCAGGGTCATGACAGGGTGCAAGTGTTTGAATTCAGTACAGCCAGAAAAAATATTTGCACCAAAACCGTACAGTGCGTCTACGCTCAATGGCTCGGGCATCCGCCAAATACTCACTGACAGGGTGAACCGGTAACGTTTTTGGTTGTCATGCGCAAAAACGCGCGAGGCAACACCAAGCGAGCAAGCGCGTCAACCCTCATCAAAAAGGGGCGCGCGGGCCCGTATTTACAAGGTTTTTACAGCAGCGAGCGGGGCCATGGAAAAATAACCGCATCAATTTTGCGGTTTGTGCACGCTTGTTGCATTCGTACTCATATGAGCTATGAGCACGCCACGGGAAGTGGTTGCTCAAAGCCCGAAAAAAACAGTGGCAGGGTTGCCCGATGGAGATTCAAGTGTTTTGCCAGGGACTCTTTTTTACCGATGCAAAAAGGCCCAGAAACAGCGATAAAGTTGTCAGTCCGGCTGCATTGGTACTGTGAATTTGCGACATCAACCAAGCCATTTGCGACAGCGTCGTAAAGAACATGAAAGGTTGTATGCGCAAGTATCGCCAACATTGTCGGCGTGATATAAGTTTGCGCCGACACAAAAAGAAAGAGCCGCCCAGATAATAAAACAGGTGGGACGGCAGTACTCTTCTAAAACCAAAGGAGCAAATCACGATGCGCGTGATGAAGTGGAGCATGATCGCACTGGCCGTTACAGCAGCCAGTACTCAGTTGGCTACGGCCGCACCGTTTGTTAGTGACCAGTCTGAAGCCAAAGGCTTTGTTGAAGACGCCAAACTGACCGAAACGTTGAAGAACTACTACTTCAACCGTGACAACAAGAACGGCAGCCACGACCAGAAAGACTGGACCCAGGGTTTCCTCGGCAACTTCACTTCCGGTTACACCCAAGGCACCGTAGGCGTCGGTATCGATGCATTCGGTTACCTGGCGGTCAAACTGGACGGCGGTGACGGTACTTCCGGTACCGGTAACATGAGCCGCAGCAATACTGTCAAAGCCAACGGTTATGCCCATGACGTTGATGAGAGCCAAGGCAAAGCCGGCGCAGCCATCAAATTCCGCATCTCCAAAACCGAGCTGAAAATCGGCGACCAGCAGCCAAGCACTGCTCCAGTGTTCGCTGTCGGTGGTTCCCGCGTTCTGCCGCAAACTGCCAGTGGCTTCCAGCTGCAGAGCAGTGAAATCAAAGACCTCGATCTCGAAGCCGGTCACTTCTACTCGGCTACCAGCCAGGACAAAAACGCTCGTGAAGGCGGCCTTTACGCCACCTACGCAGGCGTAGAAGCCAAAAACATCGACTACTTCGGTGGTAAATACGGCATCACTGACAACCTGACTGCATCCCTGTACGGCGCCAAGCTGGAAGACATCTGGAACCAGTACTACGCGAACGTGAACCTCACCACTCCATTCGGTGGTGACACTTCGTTGAACACTGACTTCAACATCTACCGCACCACCGACACCGGTAGCGCCAAAGCGGGCGAAATCAGCAACACCGCCTTCTCGCTGGCAACCGCGCTGTCGTTCCTGAAAGCGCACACCTTCACCCTGGCCTTCCAGAAGGTCAACGGCGACACCCCGTTCGACTACATCGGCGTGGGCAAGAACAACCGTGGTGGCGACTCGATCTTCCTCGCCAACTCCATCCAGTACTCCGACTTTAACGGTGCAGGCGAGAAATCCCTGCAAGCCCGTTACGACCTGAAAATGGCCGAGTATGGCGTTCCTGGTCTGAGCTTCATGGTTCGTTACGTTAAAGGCTGGGATATCGACGGTACCCACACTCCAGCGGGTAGCTCTTACGCCGGTCTCTACGGTGAAGATGGCAAGCACCACGAAACCAACTTTGAAGCCAAATATGTGGTTCAAAGCGGTCCAGCAAAAGACCTGTCCTTCCGTATTCGCCAGGCTTGGCACGTTGCCAACTCTGACGAGAAAGAAGGCGACGTGAAAGAGTTCCGTCTGATCACCGAGTACCCACTGAACATCTTGTAATCGTCAGTGGTTAGTTTGGTAGCATAAAAAAAGGCCCATCTTCGGATGGGCCTTTTTTGTTATCTGTCACTTGTAATAAATGCCTGACCAACAAGTCAGGCAATTAATTAGCAACCTATCATTACACCGCCGATTCCTGAACCACACGAATCACACGCTGTGGAAACGGAATATCGATGCCGGCAGTCTTTAAACGATCACGGGATTGTTCGTTAAACATGAACATCACATCCCAATAATCTGCAGTTTTAACCCAGACCCGCAGGGAAACAGTGATCGAACTATCGCCCAAGGTAGAAATGACAGCCTGCGGCGCCGGATCCTGCAGAACGCGATCATCCTTGGCCAGATCCAGCAGCACCTGACGGGCCTTTTGCAGATCGGCTTCGTAATCGACACCCACATCAAACACAACCTTGCGGGTTGGCTGACGGTTGGTGTTGGTAATGATGCCATTCGACAGATTGCCGTTCGGCACGATGATGGTCTTGTTGTCGCCGGTACGCAGCACGGTGTGGAAAATCTGGATGCTGTCGACAGTACCCGCCACGCCTTGCGCTTCGATCCAGTCACCGATGCGGAACGGACGGAACAGCAGAATCAGCACGCCACCGGCGAAGTTCGCCAGGCTGCCCTGCAATGCCAGGCCGATGGCCAGGCCGGCCGCACCGATTGCCGCCACGAACGAAGTGGTCTCGACGCCGATCATCGAGGCCACACTGACGATCAACAGCACCTTGAGAATGATGTTGGCCAGGCTGCTGATGAAACCTTGCAAAGCCAGGTCGGCATTGCGCAGAGCCAGCAGGCCGCCCAGTTTTTGCGTGACCTTGTTGATCAGCCACCAGCCAATCGCCAGGGTAATCACCGCCAACAGCACACGACTGCCGTATTCCATGATCATCGGAATCCACGCCTGGGACGCCTTGACCAGGTTGTCTACCTCAGCATTCAAATCCATCTTTTATCTCCTGATTGCCGGCTTCCCGGGCTGAAAAAATCAGCGGCAGAACGACCGGCCCTGTGGGGGCTCAATCGTTTCTGCCGCTGCTTGGGCCTCGGACGCTGAAAACGCCGAGAGGTTCCCGACTCGGATGGCTCAGTCGCGGAAGTTGTTGAATTGCAGTGGCATGCCGAATTCCTTGGCGCGCAGGGCAGCGATGGCTTCCTGCAGGTCGTCACGCTTCTTGCCGGTCACACGCACCTGCTCGCCCTGAATGGCGGCCTGCACCTTGAGTTTGGCTTCCTTGATGTGGCCGACGATCTTCTTCGCCAGTTCCTTGTCGATGCCTTCCTTCAGAACGGCGTCCTGCTTCATCAGTTTGCCCGATGCGAAGGAGTCTTTGACTTCGAGGCACTGTACGTCGATCTTGCGCTTGACCAGGGCCAGCTTGAGGATCTCGATCATCGCTTCCAGCTGGAAATCGGCTTCAGCGGTCAGGTGGACGGTCAGGTCCTTTTCCTTGAATTCGAAGCTGCCCTTGCCTTTCAGGTCATAACGACGATCGAGTTCCTTCACGGCGTTCTCGACCGCGTTGGTGAGTTCGTGTTTGTCCAGTTCGGATACCACGTCGAACGACGGCATGTAATCTCTCCAATAAAAAGGCGCGCTCGTTCAGGACGCGGCGCGCTTGGCTTGCGGTTAAAATCGGGCTCATTATAACGGGTCTTTTCCCACCGACACGGCGAGCCTTGCATGCCTGTACCTTACCGAGTGAAAAACTGATGTCCACCCCCTGGCATATCCTCGGCGCCGGAAGTCTCGGCACACTCTGGGCCACGCGCCTGGCCCGGGCCGGATTGCCGGTCCGGCTGATCCTGCGCGATATCGATCGTTTGCATGACTATGCGACGGCGGGCGGCCTGACCCTCGTGGAACAAGGCGTGGCCAGCAGCTACGCCATCCCCGGCGAAACGCCGGACAGTTCCGAACCGATCCGCCGTCTGCTGGTGGCGTGCAAGGCCTACGACGCCGAAAGCGCCGTGGCCGGCGTCGCTCATCGCCTGGCGCAGGATGCAGAACTGATTCTTCTGCAGAACGGCCTCGGCAGTCAGGAAGCGGTCGCCGCGCAAGTCCCGCAGGCCCGCTGCATCAGCGCCTCCAGCACCGAAGGCGCGTTTCGCGATGGCGACTGGCGCGTGGTCTTTGCCGGCCACGGTTACACCTGGCTCGGCGATGCCGGTCATCCCGTGGCACCGTTCTGGCTGGATGATCTTGAAACGGCAAAGATTCCTCATGAATGGAGCGCGGACATCCTCACCCGGCTGTGGCGAAAACTGGCGCTCAACTGTGCGATCAATCCGCTGACGGTGTTACACGACTGCCGCAACGGGGGATTGCAGGAACATCACTGCGAAGTCGCCACGCTGTGCGCCGAACTGACCGAATTGCTGGAGCGTTGCGGCCAACCAGCGGCGGCGGACAATCTGCAACAGGAAGTCGAAAGGGTGATTTCGGCCACCGCAGCCAATTTCTCCTCCATGTATCAGGACGTGGCCAGCAAACGCCGCACCGAGATCAGCTACCTGCTGGGCCATGCCTGCAAGGTTGCGCAGCGGCACCAGCTCAACCTGCCGCATCTGAAGCAATTGCAGCAGCGCCTGACCGCGCATCTGCACAGTCTCGGATTGCCCGTCGACTGAGCAGCGGCTACGCTGCCCACTTGTTCCTTTGCTGCGATAAACCTGATGCCATTGCGCCAGCGCCTCGAAAACCTGCCGGTCGGCCAGAAACTGCTGGCCGCCCTGCTGGTGCTGTTGACCACCGTGTTACTGGTCGCGAACCTGACCTTCATCAGCGCGGCCTATTACATTTCCCAGGAAAGCATGGCGCCTCAGGCGTTGCAGACCATTGGCCGACTGGTCTCGAACCCGAGCCTGGTCGCCGAAGCCTTGCAGTCACCGCAAAGCGCCGAGCGCCTGCTCAAGGAACTCGACAGTTACTCGCCACTGCGGGCCGCCGCTCTGTATGACGGCAAAGGCGATCGCATTGCTCAGGTACAACGCAGCGACAAGCTCAACCTGCCGGAACGCTACCGGCATATCGAAGCCTGGCAACTCACCGAGTTTCGCAGCAACCAGCTGATCACCCTGCCCCGCCCCGGCACTGCGCCGGGTCATCTGTTGCTGGTGGCCAGCAGCGAACTGCCGATGGCGTTCTACACCGGCACCCTGACGGCGAGCCTGGGGATCCTGATCTTCAGCGTACTGCTGTGGCTGGTGATTGCCCGGCAGATCAAACGCCTGATCACCCGGCCGATCCATCAACTCGAAGAGCTGTCCCGCCAGGTGACCCGCGAGGAGAACTACGCCCTGCGCGCCTCACGCGGCAACCACGACGAAATCGGCAGCCTGGCCGAGGCCTTCAACACCATGCTCTCGCGCATCGAGGCCCGGGAGCAGCAACTCAAGCGCGCCCGCGATGACTCGCAAGCCGCCTACGATCAGGCGCAGGGGCTGGCCGAAGAAACCCGCCACACCAACCGCAAACTGGAGCTGGAAGTCCAGGTGCGGAGCAAGATCGAGAAGAAGCTCACGGGTTTTCAGAACTACCTCAACAGCATCATCGACTCCATGCCCTCGGCGCTGATCGCCCTCGACGAGCAGCTCTATGTCACGCAATGGAACCAGGAGGCCAGCGCCCTCTCCGGCACCCGGCTGGACGAAGCGCTGAACCAGCCGATCTTCCTCGCGTTCGAGCCGCTCAAGCCTTTCCTGCCGCAGCTCAAGCAGACCGTCGAACAGCACACCGTGGCGAAAATCGAGCGGGTGACCTGGTTCAAGGACGACGAGCCCAAGCATTACGCCCTGACGTTTTATCCACTGATGGGCGGTGCCGGACGCGGCGTGGTGATCCGGATCGACGACATCACCCAGCGCCTGTCGCTGGAGGACATGATGGTGCAGTCGGAAAAAATGCTCTCGGTCGGCGGCCTCGCCGCCGGCATGGCCCACGAGATCAACAACCCGCTGGGCGCGATCCTGCACAACGTGCAGAACATTCGCAGACGTCTGTCGCCCGACCTGCCGAAAAACCTCGAGCAGGCCGAACAACTGGGCATCGAACTGGATACCGTGAACCGCTACCTGCAAGGCCGGGAAGTCCCGCAATTGCTCGACGGCATTCAGCAGGCCGGTGCCCGGGCGGCAAAAATCGTTACCCACATGCTCAGTTTCAGTCGCCGCAGCACCCGGCAGATGGCCCCGTGCGACCTGCCGGCGCTGATCGATCAAGCCGTGGATATCGCTGGCAACGACTTCGACCTGGCGATCGGCTTCGACTTCAAGGGTCAGGCGATCATCCGTCAGTTTGACCCGGCGCTGGGTCCGGTTCCGGGCACCGCCAACGAGCTTGAACAGGTGCTGCTCAACCTGCTGAAAAACGCTGCACAGGCAATTCACCTGCGCGAAGACGACAGTGAGCCGGGGCGGATCATCCTGCGCACCAAACTCAATCCGCCGTGGGCCGAGATACAGGTCGAGGACAACGGCATCGGCATGAGCGAGAACGTGCGCAAACGTACCTTCGAGCCGTTCTTCACCACCAAGGAAATCGGCCAGGGCACAGGGCTCGGGCTGTCGGTGTCGTATTTCATCATCACCAACAACCACAAAGGGCAGATGGAAGTGCAGTCGGCACCGGGACAAGGCACCTGCTTCACCCTGCGCCTGCCGCTGACGCAACCTGCACCCATTGCCGCAGAAACCAATCAACTACCGAGGTAAACCATGGGCTTTCGCTTGTCGAAGATCTACACCCGCACCGGCGACAAAGGCGAAACCGGCCTCGGCGATGGTCGCCGCGTACCCAAGGATCACCCGCGCATCGAAGCCATTGGCGAGGTCGACACGCTGAACAGTCAGGTCGGCGTGCTGCTGGCCGGGTTGATCGCCGAACGCGAAACCTGTCCAGGGCTGAATGAATTGATCGACGTGTTGGCGCCCTGTCAGCACCGCTTGTTCGACCTCGGTGGCGAGCTGGCGATGCCGGAATATCAGGCGCTGAACACGGCAGAAATCGAACGGCTGGAAGCGGCCATCGATGTCTGGAACGAGGAATTGGGGCCGCTGGAGAACTTCATTCTGCCCGGCGGTTCGATGCTGATTGCCCAGGCGCATGTCTGCCGCAGCCTGGCGCGCAGTGCGGAGCGGCGTTGCCAGCATTTGAATGCGATCGAACCGTTGGCCGGGGTGGGCCTGGCTTACATCAATCGCTTGTCGGATCTGCTGTTTGTGGCAGCGAGGCTGATTGCGCGGCGCCAAGGGATTGCCGAGATTCTGTGGCAACCGGCCGCAAAACCCGAAAACTGATCACTCCCACGCCAGGCGCGGGAGTGTTCTGATGCCCAGTCAGGCCTCAGGCCAGAAGGCCCGAATCCCCGCCACACCCTGAGCCCCGGCATTCCACGCTTTCTCGCGCTCGGCCGGGCCGACTCCACCCAACAGGAATACCGGCTTGCTGAAGCCTTCGATCAGCGTCGAAGCCTGCTCCCAGCCCAGCGGCTGCGCATCCGGATGAGTCAGGGTCGGCTGCACTGGCGAAAGAGTGACGAAATCCACACCCATCTGCTCGGCCAGCGCCAGTTCTTCAGCATTGTGGCAGGACGCCGCCAGCCAGCGCTCCGCCGGTAGCGGACGCCCTGCTGCCGCGTACTTGCGCAGCTGAGCCGAGGTAATGTGCCAACCGGCGGACGGGAAATCACCCAGCCACTCGAACGGGCCCTTGATCATCAACTGCGCCTTGCCGGCACACAGGCCGACCGCGTCCACCGCCAGATCGCGGTACTTCGGGTCATAACCATTGGGCGCACGCAGCTGGATCAGCTTGATGCCCCCGGCAATAGCCTTCTGGATACCGCGCAGCAAGGCCGGGGTTTCCAGGTCTTCCGGGGTGATCAGGTATTCAGCGGGCAGACGCGCCGCCGCCACGATCGGCTGGTTGGCTGCCGGGAATTCGTAATTTGCCAGTTCCTTGGCCGACACCCAGGCCAATGGCTGACCTTCGGCGCCGTGGGGTTCGCCGGTGAAGCTTGAGACTTCCCAGACATCCAGCAACACCTGCTTGTCCGGGTAATCGTGGCGAACCTTGATCAGCGGGCGAGCAGCGCCGACGACAATGCCCAACTCTTCGTGCAGCTCACGGGCCAGCGCAGTTTCAACCGACTCATCGACCTCGACCTTGCCACCGGGAAATTCCCACAGACCGCCCTGGTGCTGGGTATCGGCCCGGCGGGCGATGAGGATTTTGCCGCTGTCGTCACGGATGACGGCAGCAGCGACGTGTACGCGTTTCACGACTGCAACTCCTCCAGTCCTGCCTTTTGCCAGGCCTTGAAGGCTGGCCATTGGTAAACGGTTTCAACATAGGCCTGATCCACGGCCGGCAACTGCACCTGATAGGTGCGCAGACGCACGGCAATCGGCGCGAAGAACGCATCCGCCAACGACACGCGACCAAACAGGAACGGCCCCGGCTCGGTAGCCACGGCACGGCATTCGGCCCACAGCGCGAGCATGCGCTCGACATCGACCTTCACTTCCGGCGGTACCGGGTTGAGCGGCGCGTCGTGGCTCAGGTTGAACGGCATGTGATTGCGCATGGCGAAGAAGCCGCTGTGCATCTGCGCGCAGGCAGAACGCGCCTGAGCGCGGGCCGCGATATCAGTCGGCCAGAGCTGTTCGGAAGGAAACTGTTCGGCCAGGTATTCGGCGATCGCCAGAGAGTCGGCGATGGTACCCCGTGCGGTGGTCAGCAGCGGTACCTTGCCGGTGGGCGAATGCTTGAGCAGCCGCTCGCGGGTGTCGGGCTTGCCGAGTTTGATCAGTTCTTCGGTGTAGGGCGCGCCGGTCAGTTCAAGCGCCAGTGCCGCGCGCAGGGACCAGGAGGAAAGCAGTTTGTCGCCGATGATCAGGTGAAGGCTCATGTTCGGGTCCTTTCATGGGACAGAAGAAAAGGAGGCCCGCAGACCTCCCTCTTCGGCAGGGATCAGGTGCGGTATTCGGCGTTGATCTTCACGTACTCGTGGGACAGGTCGGTGGTCCAGATGGTTTCGCTGCAATCACCGCGACCCAGTTCAATACGGATGGTGATTTCTTCCTGCTGCATCACCGCCGAGCCCTGGGCTTCAGTGTAGGTCGCAGCACGGGCGCCACGGCTGGCAATGCACACTTCGCCGAGGAACACGTCGATCTTGCTCACGTCCAGATCCGGCACGCCGGCACGGCCGACAGCGGCGAGGATGCGGCCCCAGTTCGGATCGGAAGCGAACAGTGCAGTCTTGATCAGCGGCGAGTGGGCCACGGTGTAGCCGACGTCCAGGCATTCCTGGTGATTGCCGCCGCCGTTGACTTCAACAGTCACGAACTTGGTCGCGCCTTCGCCGTCACGCACGATGGCCTGAGCCACGTCCATGCACACTTCGAACACGGCCTGTTTCAGCTTGGCGAACAGCTCGCCTTCGGCACGGGTGATTTCCGGCAGTGCAGCCTTGCCGGTGGCGATCAGCATGCAGCAGTCGTTGGTCGAGGTGTCGCCGTCGATGGTGATGCGGTTGAACGACTTGTTGGCGCCGTCCAGCATCAGGTTGTGCAACACGTCGCGGGAGACTTTGGCGTCGGTGGCGATGTAGCCGAGCATGGTCGCCATGTTCGGACGGATCATGCCCGCGCCCTTGCTGATGCCGGTGACAGTGATGGTCACGCCGTCATGCTGGAACTGGCGGCTGGCGCCTTTTGGCAGCGTGTCGGTGGTCATGATGCCGGTGGCGGCCGCTTCCCAGTTGTTTTCCGACAGGTCGTCCAGTGCGGCCTGCAAGGCGCCTTCGATCTTCTCGACCGGCAGCGGCTCGCCGATCACGCCGGTGGAGTACGGCAGGATCTGGCTGGCATCCACGCCGGTCAGTTCAGCCAGTTTCGCGGTGGTGCGCTCAGCGGCGGCCAGGCCCGGCTCGCCAGTGCCGGCGTTGGCATTGCCGGTGTTGGTCAACAGGTAGCGCACAGCGTTCTGCACGCGTTTCTTGGCCAGGATCACCGGCGCGGCGCAGAAAGCGTTCAACGTGAACACGCCCGCCACGGTGGAACCTTCGGCACAGCGCATCACGACGACATCCTTGCGCCCAGGGCGCTTGATGCCGGCCGAAGCGATACCGAGTTCAAAACCGGCAACCGGGTGCAACGTTGGCAAAGGACCAAGACCAACAGCCATGAATGCGCTCCTTACTCAATGATGTCAGCACCGCCAAGCGTAGTGACGGTGGTGTAAATGGCAAAACGCCGCGACGGCTGGTGCCGGTCGCGGCGCGGGTATTTCAGCGATTGAAACGGGTTTTACTGGATCTGCCCGTGGCAATGCTTGAATTTCTTGCCCGAACCGCAGTAGCACAGTTCGTTGCGGCCCAGCTTCTGCTCGTTGCGAACCGGCGCGGTGGCCAGGGCCACATCGACCTCTTCACCGACCAGTGCTTCCGGCTGCTCCAGACCTGGCGCCTCGGCGTGTTCGAACTGCATGCGCGCGGCCAGCGCTTCGGCTTCCTGACGCAGACGCGCCTCTTCCTCGGCCGGATCTTCGCGGCGAACCTGAACGTGCGACAGCACACGGATCGAGTCGCGCTTGATCGAATCCAGCAGCTCGGAGAACAGCGTGAAGGACTCGCGCTTGTATTCCTGCTTCGGGTTCTTCTGGGCGTAGCCACGCAGGTGGATGCCGTGACGCAGGTGATCCATGGTCGACAGGTGGTCTTTCCACAGGTCGTCCAGAACGCGCAGCACGATCTGCTTCTCGAAGGAGCGCAGTGCGTCGGCACCGGCCTGGTCTTCTTTCTCGTTGTACGCGGCGATCAGCTCGTTCATCAGCTTCTCGCGCAGGGTTTCTTCGTACAGGTGATCGTCTTCGTCGAGCCATTGCTGGATCGGCAGTTTCACACCGAAGTCGCTGGCGATCGACGCTTCCAGACCGGCCACGTCCCACTGCTCTGGCAGCGATTGCGGCGGAATGTGTGCGCTGACGGTGGCGTTCAGTACGTCCTGACGGAAATCAGCGATGGTCTCGCCGATGTTGTCCGCGGCCAGCAACGTGTTACGCATGTGATAGATCACTTTACGCTGTTCGTTGTTGACGTCGTCGAACTCGAGCAATTGCTTGCGAATGTCGAAGTTGCGGCCTTCAACCTTGCGCTGTGCCTTCTCGATGGCGTTGGTCACCATGCGGTGCTCGATCGCTTCACCGGACTGCATGCCCAGGGCTTTCATGAAGTTCTTCACCCGGTCAGAGGCGAAGATACGCATCAGGCTGTCTTCCAGCGACAGGTAGAAGCGGCTGGAACCGGCGTCACCCTGACGGCCGGCACGGCCACGCAGCTGGTTGTCGATACGACGGGATTCGTGACGCTCGGACGCGATCACCTGCAAGCCGCCGGACTCCAGCACTTGCTGGTGACGCTTCTGCCAGTCGGCCTTGATCTGGGCAATCTGCTCAGGGGTCGGGTTTTCCAGCGACGCCACTTCAACTTCCCAGTTGCCGCCCAACAGGATGTCGGTACCACGACCGGCCATGTTGGTAGCGATGGTCAGGGCGCCCGGACGACCGGCCTGCGCGATGATCTCGGCTTCTTTTTCGTGGAACTTGGCGTTCAGAACCTTGTGTTCGATGCCTTCCTTCACGAGCAATGCGGACATGTGCTCGGAGGTTTCGATGGTGGCAGTACCCACCAGCACCGGACGGCCGGCAGCCATGCTTTCCTTGATGTCATTGACGATCGCCGCGTATTTCTCTTCGGCGGTCAGGAACACCAGGTCGTTGTAGTCCTTACGGGCCAACGGCTTGTTGGTCGGGATCACGATGACCGGCAGGCCATAGATCTGGTGGAATTCGAACGCTTCGGTGTCGGCCGTACCGGTCATGCCGGACAGTTTGTCGTACAGACGGAAGTAGTTCTGGAACGTGGTCGATGCCAGGGTCTGGCTCTCGGCCTGGATGTTCAGGTTTTCCTTGGCTTCGATGGCCTGGTGCAGGCCTTCGGACAGACGACGGCCCGGCATGGTACGGCCGGTGTGTTCGTCGACCAGTACGACCTGACCGTCCTGCACGATGTATTCAACGTTGCGGTTGAACAGCTTGTGCGCACGCAGGCCGGCGTAAACGTGAGTCAGCAGGCTCAGGTTATGCGCCGAGTACAGGCTCTCGCCCTCGGCCAGCAGACCGATGCTGGTCAGTTGGTCTTCGATGAACTGGTGACCGGCTTCGTTGAGTTCGACCTGACGGGTCTTCTCGTCGACGGTGAAGTGGCCTTCCTGGGTGACGACGCCTTCGACTTCTTCGACGTGCAGCTTGAGTTTCGGGATCAGTTTGTTGATCTCGATGTACAGCTTGGAGCTGTCCTCGGCCTGACCGGAAATGATCAGCGGGGTACGCGCTTCGTCGATGAGGATGGAGTCGACTTCGTCGATCACGGCAAAGTTGAGTTCGCGCTGGAATTTCTCTTCCATGCTGAACGCCATGTTGTCGCGCAGGTAGTCGAACCCGAATTCGTTGTTGGTGCCGTAGGTAATGTCGGCGGCGTAGGCCAGACGTTTCTCTTCCGGCGGCTGGAACGGCGTCACGATGCCGACGGTCAGGCCGAGGAATTCATACAGCGGACGCATCCAGTTGGCGTCACGGCGGGCCAGGTAATCGTTCACGGTCACAACGTGCACGCCCTTGCCGGACAGCGCGTTGAGGTAAACGCCCAGGGTACCCACCAGGGTCTTGCCTTCACCGGTACGCATTTCGGCAATCCGGCCTTCATGCAGGGTCATGCCGCCGATCAGCTGGACGTCGAAGTGACGCATGCCCATGACACGCTTGCCGGCTTCGCGGGCGACCGCAAAAGCTTCCGGCAACAGCTTGTCGAGGGTTTCCCCTTTGGCGATGCGGTCCTTGAACTCTGCGGTCTTGGCGCGCAGTTGATCGTCCGAGAGGGCGACCATCTTCTCTTCGAAGGCATTGACGAGCTGCACCGTCTTGAGCATGCGTTTGACTTCACGCTCGTTCTTGCTTCCAAAAAGTTTCTTTAACAAAGGCGCAAACATATCGGCAGGATCTTCCACACTAAAGGGATGGAGGGCGGCCCCGTGAGTCGCCCGTGCAGCCCTCATGGCCGCATGCGAACGAGCATTCTACCCGGAAACGGTGGTGAGGAAAGTGGCGATATTCCACGATGCTGGCACTGCGCTTTGACGGGGCTCACTTAAAATAGGGGCGTTTTGCTCAACTTCAAGCCGTTGGAGGCAGAAGTTAGTCGTTGATTTAATGGGCAAAGCAGGGACAAAAGCAATGGGCGAGTGAAATGGGTGCTATCTGCTACCATGGCGCCTCTGTTACTTCAGGTGTTAGATCATGGCATTTCGCCCTCTTACAGCCAGAGCGCCCGCCGTTCTGCTTCGCGAAGCCAAGCCGCTGAAAGCCATCCTCGGCCATGCCCAACGTCTGGGCCGTCTGCAACGCCTGCTCGAAAGCCAACTGCAACCCGCCGCCCGCGAGCACTGCCATGTTGCCTCGTGGCGCGAAGGCAATCTGTTGCTGATTGTCACCGATGGCCATTGGGCCACACGCCTGCGCTACCAGCAAAAACGCCTGCAACGGCAACTGCAGATGTTCGATGAGTTCGCCAACCTGACGCGGATTCAGTTCAAGGTCCAGCCGCCAACGGTGCAGCGCGGTGCAGCCGGGCACACGATGGACTTGTCGACGGATGCGGCGGCGACCATTCAGTCGACCGCCGACGGGATCAGTGATCCGAACCTGCGTGCAGCGCTGGAGCGTCTGGCGGCGCACGCCAAAGCCAAATCCTGACCAAAAAACCTGTGGGAGCAAGCTCCCACGGGTGTTATCGACGTTTACTGCCACCGAGCAGAGAACCCATCAGGCCGCGCACCAACTGTTTACCCAGCGAATTCGCTGCCTGGCGCATCGCCGACTTGAGCGCCTGCCCCGCTGCCGTCCCGAGGAACTCCCCGGCCTTGTCCGCCAGGCTTGGCTCCGCGACTGCCGGTTTGCCGGGTGCCGCTTCACCTTCCGGCGCCAGCCCCTTGCGCCCCATCAGGATTTCATAGGCCGACTCCCGATCGATCGGCTTGTCATAGCGGCCCTTGAACGGCGAACCGGCAATCAGCACGGTGCGTTCGGTTTCGGTCAACGGCCCGATCCGCGATTGCGGCGGCGCCACCAACACCCGCTGGACCATTTCCGGCGTGCCCTTTTCCTGCAAGGTGCCGACCAGCGCCTCGCCAATCCCGAGTTCAGTCAACACCGACAACGTATCGAACGCCGGATTCGGCCGGAAGCCATCCGCCACCGCCCGCAGGGATTTCTGCTCCTTGGCGGTGAATGCCCGCAGACCGTGCTGGACCCGCAGGCCCAGTTGCGCCAGCACATCGTCCGGCAAATCGCCCGGCGACTGGGTGACGAAATACACACCGACACCCTTGGAACGGATCAGTCGCACCACCTGCTCCAGACGTTCCTGCAAGGCCTTGGGCGTATCGCCGAACAACAAGTGCGCTTCGTCAAAGAACAGTGCCAGCAACGGTTTGTCGGCATCGCCACGTTCCGGCAATTGCTCGAACAGCTCGGCGAGCAACCACAGCAGGAACGTCGCGTAGACCTTCGGCGCTTCATGCACCAGGCGACTGGCATCGAGCAAATGAATGCGCCCGCGACCGTCGGCGGCCGGTTGCAGAATGTCCTCCAGTTGCAGCGCCGGCTCGCCGAACAAGGCTTCGGCGCCCTGCTGTTCAAGGATCGCCAGACGCCGCAACAGCGCCTGGCTGGAACCGGTGGTGAACAACGCGGCGTCTTCGCCGAGCAGCTGCGGGTTGTCCTTGAGGTGGTTGAGCAGCGCTTTCAGGTCTTTCAGATCCAGCAGCAACAGGCCTTCGCGGTCGGCGACCTTGAACGCCGCGTACAACGCCGACTGCTGGCTGTCGGTCAACTCCAGCAAGGCACCGATCAACAATGGCCCCATTTCACTCAGCGTTGTGCGCAGCGGATGACCGGACTCGCCGTGAATGTCCCACAAGGTCACGGGATAAGCCTGAGGCTTGTAGTTGAGCCACGGCATGCCGGCGATGCGCTCGGCGACCTTGCCCTGGGGATTGCCAGCGGCGCCGAGGCCGCACAGGTCACCCTTGATGTCGGCGGCGAACACCGCGACCCCGGCGTCACTGAACGCTTCAGCCAGCCGTTGCAGGGTGACGGTCTTGCCAGTGCCGGTCGCGCCGGCCACCAGTCCATGACGGTTGGCCAGGCGCATCGCCTGGGCGATCGGTTGCCCGGCGAGATCGGCGCCGATAACGAGTTGCGAGGAGTCAGGCATTTGGTCACCCAATAGTTAATCTTTGTCGAGCATGGCCGATAGAGAGAAGTGAGAGACCGGATCAAAAGTCCGGTCCGTGATTTCCCTAAGGAGAGACGGAAATATCACTCAGCTTTCACACCTGCCCATTTTGCGCGTCTTTATAAAAGCACGCCCTGGACATTAAGACCTTAGCGGAACCCCAAGCCATGAACAAAAATCTACGCTTCAGCCATAAAATTTTGCTTGCCGCCGCCCTCATCGTCATTGCCGCCTTCGCCTCGTTCACGCTGTACAACGACTGGCTGCAGCGCAATGCAATCCGCGATGACCTGAACAATTACCTCAACGAGATGGGCGAGGTCACTGCCGACAACATCCAGACCTGGCTCAGCGGGCGCATCCTGCTGATCGAGAACGCGGCACAGAACATCGCCATCAATCCCGAGCCTGCCGCCGTTGCCAGCCTGCTGGAACAGAAAGCCCTGACCTCGACGTTCATGGCTTCCTACCTCGGCGATGCCACCGGTCACTTCACCATCCGTCCGGATGCGAAGATGCCGGACGGTTTCGATCCACGGGTTCGCCCTTGGTATAAAGGTGCCGAAAGCAGCAGCACTTCGACCCTGACCGAACCGTACATCGACGCGGCCACTGGCCAGACCATCATTTCCATCGCCACTGCCGCGAAAAAGGCCGGTCAGAACGTCGGCGTGGTGGGCGGCGACCTGAGCCTGCAAACCCTGATCAACACCCTCAGCGCCCGGGACTTCTCCGGCATGGGCTATGCGTTCCTGGTCAGCGCCGACGGCAAGATCCTGGTGCACCCGGACAAGGCCCTGGTGATGAAATCGCTCAAGGAAGCCTACCCGCAGGACACGCCGCGCATCAGCAGCGACTTCAGTGAAATCACCGTCGACGGCAAGACCCGTATCGTCACCTTCACCCCGATCAAGGGCCTGCCGTCGGTGAACTGGTACATCGGCCTGTCGGTGGACAAGGACAAAGCCTTCTCGATGCTCAGCCAGTTCCGAACCTCGGCCGTGATTGCGACCGTGATTGCGGTGGCGATCATCATCGCCCTGCTCGGCATGCTGATCCGCATCCTGATCCAGCCGCTGCACGTCATGACCCGCGCCATGGAAGACATCGCCGACGGCGAAGGCGACCTGACCAAGCGCCTGACCATCCAGAACCAGGACGAATTCGGCGTACTCGGCACTGCCTTCAACCGCTTCGTCGAACGGGTTCACGGTTCGATTCGCGAAGTGTCGTCGGCCACCGGGCAAGTCAACGAAGTCGCCCTGCGGGTCGTCGCCGCTTCGAACTCGTCGATGTACAACTCCGACCAGCAAGCCTCGCGCACCAACAGCGTGGCCGCCGCGATCAACCAGCTCGGTGCCGCCGCTCAGGAAATCGCCCGCAACGCCGCGCAAGCCTCGACCCAGGCCAGCGACGCCCGTGGCCTGGCCGAAGACGGCCAGCAAGTGGTGGATCGCAGCATCAAGGCAATGAATCAACTGTCGAGCATGCTCAGCGCGTCGAGCAGCAATATCGAATCGCTGAACAGCAAAACCGTGAACATCGGCCAGATTCTCGAAGTGATCACCAGCATTTCCCAGCAGACCAACCTGCTCGCGCTCAACGCCGCCATCGAAGCAGCGCGGGCCGGTGAAGCCGGGCGCGGGTTTGCGGTGGTGGCGGACGAAGTGCGCAACCTTGCACACCGCACTCAGGAATCGGCGCAACAGGTGCAGACCATGATCGAGGAGCTGCAAGTCGGCGCCCGCGAATCCGTCAGCACCATGAGCGACAGCCAGCGCCACAGCCAGGAGAGCGTGGACATCGCCAACCTCGCCGGCGAGCGCCTGAACAGCGTGACCCAGCGGATCGGCGAGATCGACGGCATGAACCAGTCGGTGGCCACCGCCACCGAGGAACAGACCGCCGTGGTCGAGTCGATCAACGTCGACATCACCGAGATCAATACGCTGAACCAGGAAGGCGTGGAGAACCTGCAGGCGACATTGCGCGCCTGTTCCGATCTGGAACAACAGGCTTCGCGCCTGAAGCAACTGGTCGGCAGCTTCCGGATTTAAGCTGCTCCCCCCGGATGTCTTCGCGGTTCAGTCCGCGAAGACATCTTCACCTCCCGCAAAACCTCCCCCACCCCGCCGCACATCCCGACCGAACATCTATTCTGGAGAAAGGTCAACACGGGACATCAACACGCGGAGGGGCACTCACTGTGCATATCGCTGAAACCACGCTGGCGCGCCAACACGGACTTCACGCATGAGTCGCGGCATTCTGTTGCTGATCGGTCTGCTGGCGGCGGTGCTGATCCCTTCTTTACTGGGTGGCGGTGAAACCTGGACCCGGCTGCAAGCCTTTCCTCTGCACTGGCTGCAGATCCTGCTGGCCATGATTCTGCTCTGTTGGGGCATCAATACCTTGCGCCTGAGATTGCTGCTCGGCGATCAGCGTGAACGGGTCACACCGCTGAAAAGCCTCGGCGTGGTCATGGCGGCCGAATTCGCCTGGTGCGCCACACCCGGCGGCACTGGCGGGCCGCTGACGATCATGGCGCTGCTGGCCCGCAGCGGCGTGCGCCCGGCCCGGGGCAGCGCGGTGTTTGCGATGGATCAGTTGAGCGACTTGCTGTTCTTCCTGTGTGCACTGGGCGGGATTCTGATTTATGCGCTGTTCCAGCATCTGAGCGACCGGATGGAATGGCTGCTGACTGTCAGCGCCATATCGCTGTTCGGCGGGCTGTTCAGCTGTGTGCTGGTGGCGCGTTATCACCGCACGCTGATTCGCTTGAGTGGCCGGCTGCTGGCGCGCATGAACGTGCAACCCGCTACGAGGTGGCGCTGGGCGCGCAAGCTGCTGCATTTTCTTGCGGCGTTCACCGATGCCCTGAAATTGCCGCGACAAACGCTGTTCAAGGTGTTTGCCCTGACCTGCGTGCATTGGTCGCTGCGTTACAGCGTGCTGTATCTGGCGCTGCGCGGGCTGGGGGCGGACGTGCAGTGGGCCTGGACGTTCCTGATTCAGATGCTTTCACTGGGCGCAGGACAATTCAGCCTGTTGCCGGGCGGTGCCGGGGCGGCGGAGCTGACCTCGGCGGCGCTGCTGGCGCCCATGGTCGGGGCTTCGACCGCTGCGGCGGCGATTCTGATCTGGCGGGCGATGACGTTTTACTTCTACCTGCTGGTGGGCGGGCCGATTTTTCTGCTGATGCTCGGGCGTCCGCTGCTCAGGAAGCTGATGAAGGTGCGCCAGGCTTAGCGTCGTCCGGTTTCTCTTCATTGAGCTGTTCCCACAACGCGGCGGCGTCGGGGAAGTCCGTGCCATCCTCCGGGCCCAGGTCATCCGGGTCATAGCGGCTCAGGCAGCCTTCACCCAAGGTGGCGGGCGCTTTGGAGGTGGCTTTGTCCAGTGGATCGCTCATGGGCATGTCCTCAAGGGCTGAAACAGGGCGAAAAAAAGGGCCTGAAGCGATTGAACGCCCAGGCCCTTTGTTTTTCAACCGTAAAGGGTTCGATCAGAACACGACGGTCTTGTTGCCGTGCACCAGCACGCGGTCTTCAAGGTGATAACGCAGGCCACGGGCCAACACCATCTTCTCGACGTCACGGCCGAAACGCACCATGTCTTCGATGCTGTCACTGTGGCTGACGCGCACCACGTCCTGCTCGATGATCGGGCCGGCGTCCAGCTCTTCGGTCACGTAGTGGCAGGTCGCACCGATCAGCTTCACGCCGCGCAGCGACGCCTGGTGATACGGCTTGGCGCCGACGAACGACGGCAGGAAGCTGTGGTGAATGTTGATGACCTTGTGCGCGTATTCGCGGCACATGTCCGGCGGCAGGATCTGCATGTAGCGCGCCAGCACCACCACTTCGGCATCGTGCTGCTTGACCAGGCGCGACACTTCGTCGAAGGCCGGTTGCTTGTCCTGCGGATTGACCGGGACGTGGTAATAAGGAATGCCGTGCCACTCGACCATGCTGCGCAGGTCGTCGTGGTTGGAAATTACGCAGGAGATCTCGCAATCGAGTTCATCGCTGTGCCAGCGGTGCAGCAGGTCGGCCAGGCAGTGGGACTCACGGCTGGCCATCAGCACCACGCGTTTTTTCTGCTCGGTGTCGGTGATGCGCCAGTCCATCGAGAACTCTTCGGCGATCGGTGCAAACTTCTCGCGCAACACCTCGATACCGAAAGGCAGGGAATCGGCACGGATTTCGTGACGCATGAAGAACCAGCCGACCTGATTGTCCGAGTGGTGGCTCGCTTCGGTGATCCAGCCATTGTGGGCCGCCAGAAAGTTACTGACTTTGGCAACGATGCCAACGCGGTCCGGGCAAGAAATCACCAGCCGAAAAGTGCGCATGAGGGGGAAACTCCAGAACTTCGCAAAGGCGGCCATTCTAGCGACTACGCCGCAAAACTGCAGTATTGATGAGCCTTGAGCCCCGGCAGGCCTCGCCACAGTTTTTTTGACGCGGACAACCGTCAGGATGATGGCGCAGTAATAGCCATGCACCAACGGATCTCTGTGAATATCTGTGAAGACTGCATCACATTATTTAACTGAATATTCAATTCAGGGCTTTTCAACGCAACTAATTCAAATAAAAAGCCCTGTTAAATGTTTACTTGATGAAACAGCCTGACTATTATTGCCGCACTGTCCCCTGCCATCGTGCACTCCCAATAAGGTAGTAATCATGTCCTTGATCAACGAATATCGTGCCACCGAAGAAGCAATCAAAGAGCTGCAAGCCCGTTTGAAGAACCTGTCGCAAGACGACAAACTGCAAACCGAGCTGGAATTCGAAGGCAAACTGCGCACCCTGATGGGCGAATACTCCAAATCCCTGCGTGACATCATCGCGCTGTTGGATCCAGAGTCCAAAACCAAGGCCCCACGTGGCGGCGCAGTAAAAACTACCGGCACCAAGCGTGCTCGCAAAGTTAAACAATACAAAAACCCGCACAACGGTGAAGTCATCGAAACCAAAGGTGGCAACCACAAGACTCTGAAAGAGTGGAAAGCCAAGTGGGGCGGTGACGTGGTTGAAGGCTGGGCTACCCTGCTGGGCTAAGCCGCAACCCTTGTCGCAGACCCGTCTGCGACACCAAAAAAAACGCCAGCATCCGCTGGCGTTTTTTTATGCCCGTCGTTCAAGCGACGGGCATGTTCGATTTCAAAGATTCAAACGTTTGCGCAATGCCTGGACATAATTCTGCCATTCAACCAGCACCTCGCGCTGTAATGGCGTGGCACTAAGCAGCCATTGCTCTGCGGCCTCTGTAAAAGATTGCAAGGTATTAGGAGCCCCCCATTCAGGCTCGGACAAGCGCTGCCGACAAAAGATTTGCCAGCGTTCTTGCTCTTCGAAATTCAACGTATCCGGAAAGTTACGCGCTCGATATCGAAACAACAATTCAGGCAAACGTTCGTCATCGAACGGCCATTGCTCTCGCGCTAATTGAGCAGGATCTGCCGTCCTCACTTGCTCACATAGTCGCCGGTCACGATCACCGATAAATCCGTCGTACAACTGTTGTTCGGGATCTTCACTCGGGGTGAAATCTTCGCTGGCATAAATCGCCGCGACTTTATCTTTCCAAACTTGTTGTGCGTCACTTAGTCGCAATGCACGCGCCTGATACAGCGCCATGTCCAGACCCAGACGCTGCTGATCTTCAGCTCTCAGCACCGACAACGGCGCCACCACCGGGCACTTGTTGATGTGAATAAGCTTGAGCGGCACCGGCAACTCGCCTTCGGCCAGATCATCACGACGGGTATACAGACGCTGACGCAATGTCTGCGCATCCAGGTCGAGCAGGCCCTGCGGGTCCAGGTGCAGATCACAGACGATCAACGCGTTCTTGTTGCGCGGATGCCAGGCCAGTGGCAGCACCACACCGACATAACTGCGCGCCGCCGAGAAGCGTCCGGAAATATGCACCATCGGCTGCAACAGGCGAATCTGGTCCATGACCTTCTGCTTGCTGCGCAACTGGAACAGCCAGTCATACAGTTTCGGCTGTTTCTCGCGGATCAACCGGGCCAGGGCGATGGTGGCGCGCACGTCCGACAACGCCTCGTGGGCATTGCCGTGATCGATGTTGTTGGCGGCGGTCAGGCGCTCGAGCTTGAGCGTGACCTTGCCTTCATCATCGGTCGGCCAGACCAGACCATCCGGACGCAACGCATAAGCAGCGCGCACCACATCGATCAGATCCCAGCGACTGTTGCCGCCCTGCCATTCACGGGCATAAGGATCGAAAAAGTTGCGATACAGGCTGTAGCGGGTCATCTCGTCGTCGAAGCGCAGAGTGTTGTACCCCGCGCCACAGGTTCCGGGAGCAGCGAGCTGGGCGTGAACCCGGGTCATGAAATCAGCTTCGCTCAAGCCGTGCTCGGCGAGACGGCTCGGGGTGATACCGGTGATTGCGCACGCCGCCGGGTGCGGCAGGATGTCTTCGCTGGGCTGGCAGTAAAGATTGACCGGCGCGTCGATTTCGTTGAGTTCGTGGTCGGTGCGGATCCCGGCCACCTGCAACGGACGGTCACATCGGGGATTGATGCCGGTGGTTTCGTAGTCGTACCAGAAGATGGAAGTCACGGGTGGTTCCTGAACTGAAGATCGGCAAAGTCTAGGCGTTCTACGGCGGTCGCGGCCAGCGCGGCATCATTCAGGCACATTTGGTTGAACGATGTGTATGACATAGTTATGTCGTTTTCCCCCGAGAGACTGCTAGCATCGGACTCACTTGCATCCCGATCCGGCAACATCAGGTAGCCCATGCTCGAGACCACAGCACCGCCAAGGAAAGCAACGCTGGCCCCGCCACTGGACACGCGGTATCAGGTCGAAACGCCGGAAGGCATCGACCTGCCGCTGCGTCCCGCCGGCCTGATGGTGCGTGCCGTGGCGTTCACCATCGATCTGGGTTTGCGCGGGTTGATCATGGGGCTGCTGTTCATGCTGCTGGCGTTGCTCGGCAAACTCGGTATCGGTCTCGGTTCACTGCTGCTGTTCGCGGTGAGCTGGTGGTACATGGTGCTGTTCGAAGTGCTGCGTCAGGGCCGTTCGCCGGGCAAGCAATGGATGGGCCTGCGGGTGGTGCACGACGATGGCACGCCAGTGGGCTGGTCGGCCTCCTTGTTGCGCAACCTGCTGCGTTTTGTCGACCTGATGCCATTCGGCTATTTCCTCGGCGCCATCAGTTGCCTGCAACACCCGACCTTCAAACGCCTCGGCGACATCGCTGCCGGCACGCTGGTGATCTACAGCGAACGCCCGCTCAAGCGTCCGCAGTTGCCTGATGCTGAGCCCCGTCGCTCACCGATCCCGCTGACCCTGACTGAACAACGCGCCCTGCTCGCTTTCGCCGAGCGTCAGGGCGAACTGTCGACGGCGCGGGTCAATGAACTCGCGGCGTTGCTCGCTCAGCCACTGCACATCAGCGCACCGAAAGCCGTCGGTGAACTCAACGGCATCGCCCGCGGCCTGCTGGGGCCGACATGAAGCAAAGCCTTTTCGAAACCCGCCACAAGGCCGAATGGGAGCGCTTTACGCTCGCCCTCGAACGTCTGGAACGAGGCAAGGACACTTCGCAGGTGGCCGAATTTCCCAAGGCCTATCGCCGACTCTGCCAGCATCTGGCACTGGCGCAGGAACGTGGCTACAGCAGTTTTCTCGTCGACTCGTTGCAACAGCTCGTACTGCGCGGTCATCAACAAATTTACCGTCATCGCAGCCAGCTCGGCGCCAACCTGCTGAGTTTCATCCTGGCCGGCTTTCCAAGGCTGGTACGCGCCGAATGGCGCTTCGTACTGGCCGCCGGGTTGCTGTTCTTCGGCAGCCTGACCGGTTTCGGTTTGCTGGTGTACCTGTTCCCGGAGCTGGTCTACAACCTGATCCCCGCCGATCAGGTGCGCGAGATGCAGAGCATGTACGACCCCACCGCCGGCCACCTCGGACGCTCGGCCGAACGTGCGGCCAGCGAAGACTGGGTGATGTTCGGCTACTACATCATGCACAACATCGGCATCGCCTTTCAGACCTTCGCCAGCGGTTTGCTGCTGGGCGTGGGCAGTGCATTTTTCCTGTTCTACAACGGTTTGATCATCGGCACCGTGGCCGGGCACCTGAGTGAAATCGGCTTCGGCCAGACCTTCTGGTCCTTTGTGATCGGCCACGGTGCCTTCGAACTCACCGCCATTGCCCTGGCCGGCGCGGCGGGACTGAAACTGGGTTGGGCGTTGATCGCGCCGGGACGCCTGACACGCGGCGAGGCCTTGAGACACGCGGCGCGCCAGAGCGTATTGCTGATCTGCGGCGTGATGCTGTTCCTGTTGATCGCCGCGTTTATCGAGGCTTATTGGTCGTCGCGCACCGGGGTCACACCGCAGACCAAATACCTGGTCGGTTCCGGACTCTGGCTCTGCGTGGCGACCTATCTGCTGTTCGCCGGAAGGACCCGCCATGCGCCTGAGTGACGCCACCGTGGTGATCCGCCCGCGTACCACCTGGGAAGCCATGGACCTGGGCGTGCTCATGAGCCAGCAACATCGGCGCTTGCTGATGACCAGTTGGGCCATCGTCACCCTGCCGCTGTTCGTGGTGCTCAGCCTGCTTCTGTGGGATTCGCCGTCGCTCGCGGTGTTCATCTTCTGGTGGCTGAAACCGGCGTACGAGCGCCTGCCGCTGTACATCCTGTCCAAAGCCTTGTTCGGCGAAACGCCCACACTGAAACAGGCATTACGCCAGTGGCCAGAACTGCTTAAACCGCAGTTGCTGGCGAGCCTGACCTGGCGACGCCTGAGCTTCAGTCGCAGCTTCCTGATGCCGGTGGTGCAACTTGAGGGCCTGGGCGGCATCGCACGCCAGCAGCGTTTACGGGTGCTGCTGCAACGCAATGCCGGCGCGGCCCAGTGGCTGACGATCATTGGCGTGCATCTGGAAACGGCGCTGTGGATCGGCCTGATGGTGTTGTTCTACCTGCTTCTGCCACAACAGGTCGAAACCGATTGGGACTGGCAAAGCCTGATCTTCGCGGCCGACCACCAATGGCGCTGGCTCGAGCATCTGACCAATGCCTTCTATGCACTGATACTGGTGATCTGGGAACCGATTTACGTCGCCTGCGGTTTCAGCCTCTACTTGAATCGGCGCACCGCGCTCGAAGCCTGGGACATCGAACTGGTGTTCCGCCGCCTGCGTCAGCGCCTGAACAGCAGCGCACTCGGTTTGCTGCTGGTGGTGTGTCTTTTGCTGCCGGGAGTGCCTTCGGCATGGGCAGCCGACCCCGCCACCGCTCCGGATGCGCCCCGACTCCTGAATCAGCCGCTGACCAGTCAGGCATCCCGCGACAGCATCAAGGCCTTGCTTGAACAACCACCCTTCAAGAACAAGGAAACCATCACCCGTTATCGCTTTGGCGAAGACCCCGCCACCACCGAAAAACCCAAGGACGGCAAGGCGCCGCAATGGCTGAAAACCTTGCTGGGCTGGCTCAACGGCCAGCATCTGAACGGGCTGGCCAAGGCCATTGAAGTGTTGTTGTGGGCTGCCGTGATTGGGGCAGTCGGCTGGTTGATCTGGCGCTATCGCGATTTTCTGCAAACGTTCGTCAGCCGTCGCCCGCGACTGCCCGAGCGAATAAAGCGCCCCGTGCCACAGCAAGCCTTCGGCCTCGACCTGAGCCGGGAAACCCTGCCCGACGACATCGCTGCCAGCGCCGAACAACTCTGGCAAACCCAACCCCGCGCGGCGCTCGGCCTGCTGTATCGGGCGTTGCTCAGTCATCTGCTGCACGATTTCAACCTGACCCTGAAACCTGCTGACACCGAAAGCGAAGTGCTGGCTCGGATCGAACACCTGCAGCGTCCGGACCTGCTCGCTTACAGCCACAGTCTGACCGGCCACTGGCAGAACATGGCCTACGGGCACCGCGTACCGGCGGCGCATCTGCAACAGGAATTGTGTGACGGCTGGCGGTCCTTGTTCGGCCGTGGAGTTGCCCGTTGAACCGGCGTGCACTCTGGCTGGTCGGCGCGCTGATCGTCGCCCTGTTGGGCGCATTGGGCATTTATCTGTACCTCAAGGCCACGCCTTACCAGGCCGTGGTCGATCACGGCCCTTCCCCCGCCGCGCAAGCCAATCCTTATCTGGCGGCGGAGATGTTTCTACGCGGTCGCGGGATAGCCGTCAGTCATGCCGAGAGTCTCGCCGTATTGCCCGAGATCGACCCTCGCCGGCACACGTTGCTGCTGTTCAACGACCGCTCGAACATGCCACCGCGTCAGGTCGACCAAGTTTTGAACTGGGCCCGGGCCGGCGGACGACTGGTGTTCGTCGCCGAATCGATCTGGGATGAAAAGACCGGCCAGAGCAATGACCTGCTGCTCGACCGCGTGCAACTGCATCAGTCCCTGAGCAAGGATCTGAAAGACCCGCCGCCGGATGCCGACGACGATCCCTACCCCAACCTGACCAAGCTCTATCTGGAAGACGAAGACGCTCCCGCCTACGCCGGGTTCGACACCGCGTTCCACCTCGACGATCCGAAAAACCTTGCGCAAGCCTGGGCCAACAGCGCCCGCGCCACGCACATGATGCAACTGCCCTACGGCCTCGGCACGATCACCGTGGTCACCGATGCCGATCTGTGGAAAACCCCGGCGATTGCGCAGCACGACAATGCCTGGCTGCTCTGGTACCTGAGCGCCGACACCGCCGTGACCTTGCTGTACAACACCGAACATGACGGTCTGCTGACCCTGCTCTGGCGCTATTTCCCACAAGCCATCGTTGCCCTGCTGGCGTTGATCGGTCTGTGGTTGTGGCATGTCGGCGTGCGTCACGGGCCGGTGCAGGCTCCTGCCCCGAGCGGTCGTCGTCAGTTGATGGAACACCTGCGCGCCAGTGCCGATTTCATCCTGCGTCACAACGGTCAACAGACCTTGCTGCAAGCCTTGCAGCAGGACGTCCTGCGCCGCGCCCGCCATCGTCACCCCGGTTTCGACCAATTGAACGTCGCCGAACAATGGTTGGCCCTGTCACGCCTGACCCGCCAGCCGACCCGTGCCATCAGCCAGGCCCTGAGCCCGGCACCGAAGCGGCGCCTGTCCAGCGCCGAATTCTGCCGTCAGGTCGCCCACCTGCAAGCCTTGAGGAACTCGCTATGACCGAACACATCGAACCCGGCTCGCCCAGCCACGCGGCCCAGCAACGTCACCGAGCCAGTCAGTTGGCCCAAGCGGTACGCGGTGAATTGCAGAAGGCGCTGATCGGCCAGAACCCGGTAATCGACGACGTGCTGACCGCGCTGATTGCCGGCGGTCACGTGCTGCTCGAAGGCGTTCCCGGCCTTGGCAAAACCTTATTGGTACGCGCCCTGGCCAAATGCTTCGGCGGCGAGTTCGCCCGCATCCAGTTCACCCCGGACCTGATGCCCAGCGACGTCACTGGCCACGCGGTCTACGACCTGCAGACCGAGCAATTCAAACTGCGCAAAGGCCCGTTGTTCACCAATCTGCTGCTGGCGGACGAGATCAACCGCGCCCCGGCCAAGACGCAGGCCGCCCTGCTCGAAGCGATGCAGGAACGTCAGGTCACCCTCGAAGGCCGGGCACTGCCGATTGCCCAACCGTTCATGGTGCTCGCCACGCAAAACCCGATCGAACAGGAAGGCACTTACCCGTTGCCCGAGGCCGAGCTCGACCGCTTCATGCTCAAGGTGCGCATGGATTACCCCGACGCCGATCAGGAGCTGGACATGGTGCGCCAGGTCACCCGCTCGACCCGCGCCGACATGCTCGATGTGCAGCCGCTACGCACCGTGTTGCAGGCCAAGGACGTGCAAGCCTTGCAACGCATCGCCAGTGATTTGCCGCTGGACGATCAGGTACTCGACTACGCCGTGCGACTGGCGCGCAGCACCCGCACCTGGCCGGGGCTGAGCCTCGGTGCCGGCCCCCGCGCTTCCATCGCACTGGTACGCTGCGCCCGCGCCCGAGCCTTGTTGCGCGGTGGCGAGTTCGTGATTCCCGACGACATCAAGGGCTGCGCACTGGCGGTGTTGCGCCACCGCGTGCGCCTCGCACCGGAGCTGGACATCGAAGGGCTGCAAGTCGATCAAGTCCTTCAGCAATTGCTCGACCAAGTGCCGGCGCCGCGCCTGTGAAACCCTCGCGCCTGCTGTTGATCTGGCTGGCGATCCTGCTGGCCATCGGCATTGTGCTGGGCGCGTTGCAGGCGCTGAACGTCGAGGTGCCTTCGAGCCTGCTGTCGATCAACTGGGGATTGTTGCTGGCGTTGTTTGCACTAAGTCTGCTGGATGCCCTGCGCCTGAAGCGCATGCCCTCGCCCCGCGTGCAACGACAGATGCCCGGCAGCCTGGCACTCGGTCGCTGGAGCGAAGTGCGGCTGGAGATCGAACACGATTTCGACCAGCCACTGGCCATTCAAATTTTCGACCACGTACCCGACGGCTTGAGCTTTGAACACCTACCGCTCAACACCGAGCTACAACCCGGCCAACGCAACCTGATCGGCTATCGCCTGCGCCCGCTCAAGCGTGGCCACTTCACCTTCGAAACCTGCGAACTCAACCTGCCGAGTCCCTTCGGCCTGTGGTCCGGCAAACGCCTGCTGAACATCACCGACCACACCCGCGTCTACCCCGACTTCGCCCGCCTCTACGGCGGCCAGTTGCTGGCGGTCAACAACTGGCTCAGCCAGCTCGGCGTACGCCAGCGCCAACGTCGTGGCCAGGGGATGGAGTTTCATCAACTGCGGGAGTTTCGCGAAGGCGACAGCCTGCGCCAGATCGACTGGAAAGCCACCGCCCGCCATCGCACACCGATTGCCCGGGAGTACGAAGACGAACGAGATCAACAGATTGTTTTCATGCTCGATTGCGGGCGGCAGATGCGCAGTCAGGATGGGGAGCTGTCGCATTTCGATCATGCGTTGAATGCGTGTTTGCTGTTGAGTTATGTGGCGTTGCGCCAGGGGGATGCGGTGGGGTTGTCTACCTTCGCCAGTGATCAGCCTCGGTTCATTACACCGATCAAAGGTACGGGGCAGCTCAAGGTGTTGCTCAACAGTGTTTACGATCTGGATAGCACGCGACGTTCTGCGGATTATCCGGCAGCGGTGAATCAGTTGCTGACCAGACAGAAGCGCCGGGCTTTGGTGGTATTAGTGACCAATGTGCGGGATGAGGCTGATGAGGAGTTGCTGAATGCCGTCAGACGCCTGAGTCAGCAGCATCGGGTACTTGTGGCCAACCTCCGCGAGAGCACGCTTGAAAATGCACGGCATTCGCGGGTGCAAACAATAGAGCAGGCCCATGAGTACTGCGCAACAGTGGACTATCTGAATGCCCGAGCGATACTCCATGAACGGTTGAGTGCTCAAGGAGTGCAAGTGATGGATATCCCCCCCAGCGAATTGAGCACGGACGTAATATCACGATATCTAAGCTGGAAGAAATCTGGAGCGCTCTGACCCCTCTCAATCTCACACTCGAGGGGATCAAATAAAATCACAATAATCAAGAGAACCTCAACGAAGTAAAAAACCTTAAGGCGCAGGCATTGATAAAACGGTGCTGCTCATCCAAGGAGTATCAAAACCTCCTCACGATCCAACTAATTTGAGTAGACATCTCTAGTCAACTCACATTTGCAAACACCGCTGCTATCCTTGGAGCTTCTCTAACGGAGTCTCAGAATGCCTGCTAAATACTCTCTATCGGACGTGCTGGAAAGGATGTATCAGAACCAACTCGGCCTGGAAGCCGCCCTGATGGAGTTGGTACTCCAGGTCGAAGCTCAGGGAATGGTGGAAACCGGAAAAAACGTCCGTGAAGCACTTTTTACAATTGGAGAAAACGCCGGTTTCATCAAACAAGGCTTGGCCAAGCTGAAAGGAGAACACCACGGCTAAATTCCGGCTTTTCAGACATATGTCCCAGAGATGTTCGATGTCTTTCGCCTATAAGTCGTGCCTTCCAAAACGAATCGTTGATTGGAAAGACTCTTACAACTTGGTTCTCAAAATCTCCTCGCTGACCACGGCTACTGTAGTCCTGTCCTGCCCGTAAAGTTTCTCTAGCTTAGGATTGAAACCGTTGCCCTTTCAGCACTTGAGGACGATTGCAAGGCGGGGGAATTGAGGCTACAGCAACTGACGCTTTTACCTACACATATGAGCGAATCCGCTGGCTTGTGCACCTTGACGTTGACCCGTAACTTGATCCCCGTCGCTACCAATCAGCGGCCGGGTTTAGTCGCCCGAGGTAAGATAGGTTTGCAAACGCGTCATCCAGTCGGGTATTCCCTATCCCTGCACTAGATGGTGGCTGTGAGCAGGGTGCCCCCGGGCACGCCGGAAAAAAGCCTTACTTCCCCGGTCGACTAACCTGCTTACAGCTGCCACCCCTCGTTTAGTCGCGAAGCGGTAACAGCCCAACTTATTAGGAAGTTAGGTATGTTCAAAGCAACACCAAATCCTCCGTCGGATATCGATCCAACGGACACGACTGATCAAACTGACCCGGTCTCCCCCTACGCTTCAATCGACTCAAAAAAACTCCACGACGCCGCCCACCGGGCCCTCGATTTCTACCTCAATCCCTCTCCCGAGAAACCGCGCAACTCCGTGGATCGCGGCATGCAGATGTTCAAGGTCGATCCCGACATTAACCCCGAAGCCATCGCCATCCAGACCTACGAAACCTTTTCGTCAGTCAGCATCCTGCTGCTCGACCTGGCGGACAGCCTGGACGACAAGCCGCGGCATCTAGCGATGGCGATCTATCAACTGAGCGAGTTAGGGTTGTTGCTGGTGGAGAAGACGCTGGATAACGAGCGGGCGATTGCGATAACCGCGTAAGAAAAAAGGGCCACAACCTGCGGCAGGTTGTGGCCCTTTTTTGTTTTCAGGCCGAAGCCGGCAACGGCTGAAAACTGAAGTACTGCTTCAACGCCTCGACCAGTTGCCCATATTCGGGCGGTGTCCGGTACAGGCTGAAGCCGGCGTCGTAGTGTTGGGGGGTCGCGTCTTCGTGGCACCACAGGCAGCAGGCCGTCAGGTCGATCACCTGCTGGCAGCCCTCGCCCAGGGGGATCTTCAGGCGCAGTTTGAATTCGGCACCGATCATCATCGGCAACTGGCTGATCAGCATCAAACCGTCTTCAGAGACGTTGCCCAGAAAGCCGATGGGTTTGTCGGTGACGCTGTTGAACACTCGCAGAAAATACGGCAACTGGTGCCGTTCGATTCGACGGTCGGTAAACATGAGCGTATCGCCATGCATGGCCCGGTAAACGGGCCGCACTGTGCTTCGGAACGAACCTGCCCTACAGGTCCGCTCTCCCCGCTTCCGGTGTGGCACTTGCCACGTCTATCTCATGCCAGTCGCAGGTGTTGCGCCGGTACAGAGTGCATCTGCACCGGTGTCTGAGGACTATAGCTCACCTTGTACAGCCAGCCAGCTTTTGTATGACAACCGCCATCAAAAGCGAGTTGGACGCACCACGGCCGCTGCGCTACGGGTCGGGTAATGACCCAGGCTCTGCAGGGTTTCCAGACGCGCGCGGGCGCGGTAGGCGTATTCGCTGTTGGGGTACGAGGCGATGATGAACTGATAAGTCTGCGCCGCATCGACAAACATTTTCTGCCGTTCCAGGCACTGGCCGCGCATCATCGACACTTCCGGCCACACGTAAGGGCGGGCACGGCTGGCGCGTTCGACCTTGGACAGTTCGAGCATCACCTGCTCGCAATTGCCCCGGTCGTAGGCGCTGTAGGCGTTGTTCAAATGATGGTTCATCGACCAACGGGTGCAGCCCGTGACGGCGAGGACGCTGAGGGCAAGGGCGGCAATGGGCACGAATCGCATGGGGTATTCTCCTGTCTTGTGATCATTATCGACCTCTGGCGAGAAATCTTCAGAGCCCTTTGCTCCGATTGTCGCGTTCAATAAAGAAAACAATAAGTAGTGCAAACGAACAATGACTACACCCAAAGAGCGTAGTAGCCTCTGCGAGCGCTTGAACCTGAGGAGTCTTTGCATGTCCGTCCGTCGTACCAAAATCGTCGCTACCCTTGGCCCGGCCAGTAACTCGCCGGAAGTTCTCGAACAGCTGATTCTGGCTGGCCTGGACGTCGCCCGTCTGAACTTCTCCCACGGCACCCCCGACGAGCACAAGGCTCGCGCGAAGCTGGTGCGTGACCTCGCTGCCAAGCACGGCCGCTTCGTCGCCCTGCTGGGTGACCTGCAAGGCCCGAAAATCCGTATCGCCAAATTCGCCAACAAGCGCATCGAGCTGAAGATCGGTGACAAGTTCACCTTCTCCACCAGCCATCCGCTGACCGAAGGCAACCAGCAGGTTGTCGGTATCGACTACCCGGACCTGGTCAAGGACTGCGGCGTGGGCGACGAGCTGCTGCTCGACGACGGCCGCGTGGTGATGCGCGTTGATACCGCGACCGCCACCGAACTGAACTGCACCGTGACCATCGGCGGTCCGCTGTCCGACCACAAAGGCATCAACCGTCGCGGTGGCGGCCTGACCGCTCCGGCCCTGACCGAGAAAGACAAGGCCGACATCAAGCTCGCCGCGGAAATGGAAGTCGACTACCTCGCTGTGTCCTTCCCGCGTGACGCCGCCGACATGAACTACGCCCGTCAACTGCGCGACGAAGCCGGCGGCACCGCTTGGCTGGTGGCGAAGATCGAACGCGCCGAAGCCGTGGCCGACGACGAAACCCTCGACGGTCTGATCAAGGCTTCCGACGCCGTGATGGTTGCCCGTGGTGACCTGGGTGTGGAAATCGGCGACGCCGAGCTGGTGGGCATCCAGAAGAAAATCATTCTGCACGCACGCCGCCACAACAAGGCTGTGATCGTGGCGACCCAGATGATGGAGTCGATGATCCAGAACCCGATGCCGACCCGCGCCGAAGTGTCCGACGTGGCCAACGCCGTGCTCGACTACACCGACGCCGTGATGCTGTCTGCCGAATCCGCTGCCGGCGCTTATCCGCTGGAAGCCGTGCAGGCGATGGCGCGCATCTGCGTCGGCGCTGAAAAGCACCCGACCAGCAAGACTTCCAGCCACCGCATCGGCAAGGAATTCGAGCGCTGCGACGAGAGCATTGCGCTGGCGACCATGTACACCGCCAACCACTTCCCGGGCGTGAAAGCGATCATCGCGCTGACCGAAAGCGGCTACACCCCGCTGATCATGTCGCGTATCCGTTCGTCGGTGCCGATCTACTGCTTCACCCCGCACCGCGAAGCCCAGGCCCGCGCAGCAATGTTCCGTGGCGTGTACACCGTTCCGTTCGACCCGGCTTCGCTGGCACCGAACGAAGTCAGCCAGAAGGCCATCGACGAGCTGGTCAAGCGCGGCGTTGTGCAGAAGGGTGACTGGGTCATCCTGACCAAGGGCGACAGCTACCACACCACCGGTGGCACCAACGGCATGAAGATCCTGCACGTGGGCGACCCGCAGGTCTGAGTGACCGGTTGCTGAAAATGAAAAGCCCCGCCATGTGAATGGCGGGGCTTTTTCATTTCAGATTGATCGTTCCCACGCTCCGCGTGGGAATGCCTCAATGGACGCTCCGCGTCCGCTTCGGCATGGGACGCGGAGCGTCCCGGGCTGCATTCCCACGCAGAGCGTGGGAACGATCGGTGCACGGAGTGCGGCGGCGGTCGGCGGTCGGCGGTCGGCGGTCGGCGGTCGGCGGATATCTCAATGGCGTTTGATGAACCCGGTCAACGCCGCCAACGCCTCCGGCGAACGAAGCCGCTGGGTGAACAGCGCGCCCTCCTCCTCGATCACCTTGCGAATCAATTCGCGATCCGGCGCCCGCATCAATTGCTTGCTGATCCGCACCGCTTCAGCCGGCAGCTCGTCAAACCGCAACGCCATCTCCCGCGCCTTGGCCAGTGCTGCTTCGCCGCTGCCCAGTGCCTCGGTGGCAATCCCCCAAGCCGCCGCTTGTTCACCGGTAAAACCTTCACCCAGCAACAACAGCTCCGACGCTTTGGCCTGCCCGAGCAAACGCGGCAGGATCAGGCTGGAACCGAACTCCGGGCACAACCCGAGATTGACGAACGGCATGCGCAACCGCGCATCTCGCGCCACGTACACCAGATCGCAATGCAGCAACAGCGTCGTGCCAATCCCCACTGCCGCCCCGGCCACGGCAGCGACCACCGGTTTGCGGCATTCGAGCAGTTCGAGCATGAAGTGAAACACCGGGCTGTCGAGGTCGCTCGGCGGTTGCTGGATAAAGTCGGCGATGTCGTTGCCGGCGGTGAAGCACTCGGCGCTGCCGGTGATCAGCACCGCGTTGATCTCGGGGTCTTGATTGGCCTGCTTGAGCGCCTCGGCCAACTGGCTGTACATGGCGCGGGTCAGGGCGTTTTTCTTGTCGGGGCGGTTGAGGCGCAGGGTCAGCAAACCGCGTTCGCGGTGCAGCAGGATGGCTTCGGGCATGGCAGGTCTCGCGTCTGAAGAATCAGCGCTCAACCACGGCTCAGGAAGACATCGGCCAGCAGTTGATTGCGCGGCAGTCCGGCCAGGAACAGACGCTTGGCAAACGCGTCAACGCTGGCAGTCGAGCCGCAGACTAAGGCCAGCGTTTGTCGGGAGACAAGGCGCAGTTGCGCCAAAGCGGCCGGCAACTCGGCCGCCGTCCACAATTCGACGCTGAGGTTTTCCCGCTGCGCGGCCAGTGCTTCAAGGGGTTTGGCCAGGTAATGCCCGTCGGCATCATGGGCCAGATGAATGACGCGAATGGCGCCCCGATGATCCTGACGCAAGGCTTCGCGCAACACACCGAACAAGGGGCCTAGTCCGGTGCCCGCCGCCAGTAGCCACAGCGGCCGGTCGTGCCAGTCCGGGTCGTAATGCAACGCACCGCCGCGCAGTTCACCGAGGCGGATCGGGTCGCCGATCTGCAAGCGACGCGCGGCATCGCTGAATTCACCGGGCTGGCGGCAATCGAGGTGGAATTCAAGAAAACGGTCTTCTTCCGGCAGGCTCGCCAGCGAATACGGCCGCGCAACGTGGCCGGCCCACAGCACCAGATGCTGGCCGGCGCTGTAGCGCAACGGTCGCTGGGGTGTCAGGCGCAACCGCAGCACGCTGTCGCCGAGCCAGTCCAGCGCTTCGACCGAGGCCGGGCGACCATCGGTGACGGGATCGAAGGTGTGCACCTGCAAGTCCTCGATCACCTGACACTGACAGGCCAGGCGCCAGCCCTGATCACGCTGTTCAGCGCTCAAGGCATCGGGGCGACTGTCAGCAGGCAGACCTTGCACGCATTGCACCAGACACGCATGGCAACTGCCGGCGCGGCAGCTATAAGGCACCGCCACACCGTTCTGATTGAGAGCATCGAGCAGGTTGCTGCCCGCCGCCACCGACCACTTTCGTTCACCGACCCGCAGTTCAGGCATCGACGTTCTCCCACGCGGCTGCGCAACGGTTGCGCCCGTCGCGTTTGGCCCGGTACAGCGCCTGATCGGCGCGCTGCAAGGCGTCATCCAGATCATCGCCCAGTTCCAGCAGGGTCATGCCGGCAGACAGGCTAAGGTTTTTCACATTCAGGCCCACCAGTTCAACGTCGGTGAAGGCGATGCGCAGCCGTTCGCAACAGGCGGTCAGCCGCTCGGCGTTGCAATCGGGCAGCAGCACCACGAATTCTTCACCACCATAACGGGCCAGCACATCACCGTCACGCAGACAGGCACCGGCCACTCCGGCGAAGGCTTGCAGCACCTGATCGCCGGCCGCATGACCGTGTATATCATTGATGCGTTTGAAATGGTCGAGGTCGATCAGCGCCAGACCGTGCACCACGTCGGCTTCCATCGCGTTCAATTCGCGGGTGGCCAGGCGCAGGAAATGCCGGCGGTTGAACAGCCCGGTCAGTTCGTCGGTGGCCACCAGGTCTTCGAGCTGGCGCATCATCCCGCGCAGGGTGTCCTGATGCGCCTGCAAGGCAAACCGGCGCTGGCGCATGCGTTGCCGTGAGGTCTGGACGAAGCGTGCGTAGATCACCAGCCATGCCAGCACGATCAACAGAATGCACGCCTGCAACGCGGAGAGCGCTGGATCGTGCAGGCGGAAGTGGTAACCGTCCCACAGCGTGATGGCGCAGAAACTGAAGAACACCAGCATCGCGCAGCGCACAAAGGCCCGGCGCGACAAATGGAACAGGCCGAACAGCAGGATCAGCACATAGAAGACCAGGAACTCGCCCCGCGCTTCTTCCAGATGCGCGATCAGCCATGTCTGCCAGCCAAGGCCGAGCAGCACTTGCGCTTCGGTCAGGCTCGGGTCGGAGAACCGCAGGTTGGCGCCTGAGAAAAACACCGCGAACAGGGTCGCCTGGCTGATGACCACCAGGGCGCTGCCGACAGCGACGCCTGTCAGCGAATCTTCGTAGTGTCCGGTGAAATACGCCAGCCACAGCAGCAGCAAGGCCAATCCATAGGTGGCTGCAGCGAGGGCGAAGCGTTTGAGCAAAAGACGTTGAATGGCGTTATGGGTCAATCGTTGACTCACCGTGCGATAAGAGGCTGACCGAGTGTCCTACTCTACAGACCGGCTGCCACTTTAGTGGCGTAGTCGATAAATGACCATTGATTTTCGGGCCGGATAATTGGCGTCAAAAAAGCCCTTGAGTCCGCCCCTCCCGGGTTCCCGGAGCGCCCGCCAATAGCGCCGGCCGCGCGTGATTTTTTGTCGGCCTTCGCCGTCCGCAAACAGCGAACCGGACGCAGCGCTTGCAGACCACATCGACCGGCTCCTGCCATGCGACCAACGAATGACTACCGGCGCGTGTCACCACCAGGGAGGCGCGGTATACTGCCGCGCCTTTTTAGCGTCGCGCCAGCAGCCCCGGCGTGCCTTGAAAGGTGTCTGCGACCGACCGATGCACCCAAGCCGCAGGCACCTTATTGAATGTTCCCGTCTTTTAGAGGAGCGCGACTCATGACCGTGATCAAGCAAGACGACCTGATTCAGAGCGTTGCCGACGCCCTGCAATTCATTTCCTACTACCACCCCGTGGACTTCATCCAGGCGATGCACGAAGCCTACCTGCGCGAAGAATCGCCAGCGGCCCGTGACTCGATGGCGCAGATCCTGATCAACTCGCGCATGTGCGCCACCGGCCACCGGCCGATCTGCCAGGACACCGGTATCGTGACCGTGTTCGTGCGTGTGGGCATGGACGTGCGTTGGGATGGCGCGACCATGAGCCTGGACGACATGATCAACGAAGGCGTGCGCCGCGCCTACAACCTGCCGGAAAACGTCCTGCGTGCCTCGATCCTCGCCGACCCGGCGGGCGCTCGTAAAAACACCAAGGACAACACCCCGGCGGTCATCCACTACTCCATCGTCCCGGGCAACACCGTGGAGGTGGACGTAGCGGCCAAGGGCGGCGGTTCCGAGAACAAGTCGAAAATGGCCATGCTCAACCCGTCCGACTCGATCGTCGACTGGGTGCTGAAGACCGTTCCGACCATGGGCGCCGGCTGGTGCCCACCGGGCATGCTGGGCATCGGCATCGGCGGCACCGCCGAGAAAGCCGCCGTCATGGCGAAAGAAGTGTTGATGGAGTCCATCGACATTCACGAGCTGAAAGCCCGTGGCCCGCAGAACCGCATCGAAGAAATGCGTCTGGAGCTGTTCGAGAAGGTCAACCAACTGGGCATCGGCGCCCAGGGCCTCGGTGGCCTGACCACCGTGCTCGACGTGAAGATCATGGATTACCCGACCCACGCCGCCTCGCTGCCGGTGTGCATGATCCCGAACTGCGCCGCCACCCGTCACGCCCACTTCGTATTGGATGGCTCCGGCCCGGCGACCCTGGAAGCGCCACCGCTGGACGCCTACCCGGAAATCGTCTGGGAAGCAGGTCCGTCGGCCCGTCGTGTCAACCTCGACACCCTGACCCCGGAAGACGTGCAGAGCTGGAAGCCGGGCGAAACCGTCCTGCTCAACGGCAAGATGCTCACCGGTCGCGACGCCGCGCACAAGCGCATGGTCGAGATGCTGAACAAGGGCGAAACCCTGCCGGTGGACCTCAAAGGTCGCTTCATCTACTACGTCGGCCCGGTTGATCCGGTCGGTGACGAAGTGGTTGGCCCGGCTGGCCCGACCACCGCCACGCGGATGGACAAGTTCACCCGTCAGATCCTCGAGCAGACCGGCCTGTTGGGCATGATCGGCAAATCCGAGCGCGGCCCGACTGCGATCGAAGCGATCAAGGACAACAAGGCTGTGTACCTGATGGCCGTCGGCGGCGCCGCTTATCTGGTAGCGCAAGCGATCAAGAAGTCCAAGGTACTGGCGTTCGCCGAGCTGGGCATGGAAGCGATCTACGAGTTCGAGGTCAAGGACATGCCGGTCACCGTTGCGGTGGACAGCAAAGGTGAATCGGTCCACATCACCGGTCCTGCGATCTGGCAACAGAAGATCAGCGAGAGCCTTGCGGTGGAAGTGCAGTAAGCTATTTGCCTTATAAAAACGGCCGGCTCATCCAAGTGGATAGCCGGCCTTTTTTTTGAATGTATAAAATTCGCACAATAATGCAGGGGAGGTTTTTTCGAGCGCAATTGTCGATACCTCCAGTTCGGTATCTGCAAAAAAATACGGCACGCTCATCGCATCTATGAACAGGAACCCCGCCTACACATCTGCATGGTATCGTGCCCGCCCGTCCTGCCATCCGTTTGCCCCAGCATGCTGCCGACTTCCCGTACCCTGCGTCTGTCGTTGTATACCCTGCTGATCATCGCCGGTGCCGCCCTTGCTGCAACGCTTGCGATCCGCCATGCCGAACGCCAGGCATTGGAAGAGGACGCGGCGCGGGCCAATCAGCAGTTGGCACTGTACGCCAATTCTTTGCACACACTGATCGACCGCTACCGCGCCCTGCCCGCCGTGCTCGCACTGGATCCGCAATTGCGTGCGGCACTGGCCGGTCCCGTGAATGCCGAACAGCAAGCGGCGCTGAATCTGAAACTGGAAAAGATCAACGGCGCGGCGCAGTCCTCGACGCTGGAACTGCTCGATCACACCGGCCTCGCGGTGGCGGCCAGCAATTGGCGTCTGCCCAGCAGCTACGTCGGTCACAACTACGGCTTTCGCCCCTACTTCAGCCAGACCCGCACCCAGGGCACCGGGCGTTTCTACGCAGTCGGCGTGACCAGCGGGATTCCCGGTTATTTCCTGTCCAGCGCGGTGCTCGGCGACAACGGCGAGTTCCTCGGGGCGATGGTGGTCAAGCTCGAATTCCCGGAACTTGAACGCGAATGGAGCCAGGGCAGCGACACCCTGCTGGTCAGTGATGCACGCGGGATCATTTTCATCGCCAACCAGCCCGACTGGCGCTATCGCCTCCTGCACCCGCTGAGCCCGGCCGATTACAAAGAGATCAAGGCCACCCGCCAATACGACAAACAGTCGCTGGTGCCGCTGACTCATCTGTCGCTGCGTCGCTTCGACGACAACAGTGACCTGCGCCGTGTCGAAGGCCCGCAAGGCACAGCGGATTACCTGTGGGAATCGCTGCCGCTGACCGCCGAAGGCTGGACCCTGCACCTGCTGCGACGCCCGCAACTGTCCTTCGAAGACCAGCGCAATGCCGGACTCGCCGCTGCCGGGGTGTGGCTGGCGCTGGTGTTCCTGTTGTTGTTCCTCAACCAGCGCTGGCGCCTGGCGAAGATGCGCCAGCGTAGCCGCGAAGAGCTTGAGCAACTGGTCGAAGAACGTACCCGCGACTTGCGTACCGCCCAGGACGGTCTGGTGCAGTCGGCCAAACTGGCGGCACTCGGGCAGATGTCCGCCGCGCTGGCCCACGAAATCAATCAGCCGCTGACCGCTCAGCGCATGCAACTGGCGACCTTGCGCCTGCTGCTCGATCATGGCCGCGTCGATGACGCCTACAAGGCGCTCAAACCGGTCGATGAAATGCTCACGCGCATGGCGGCCCTGACCGGTCATTTGAAAACCTTCGCCCGCAAGAGCCCCAGCGGTTTGCGCGAGCGGCTGGATCTGGCGACGGTGGTCGATCAGGCCCTGCAGTTGCTGGACGCAAGAATGCGCGACGAACAGGTCAGCCTTGTGCTGCATCTGACCCGTCCGGCCTGGGTGCGCGGCGATGCGATCCGCCTCGAACAAGTGCTGATCAACCTGCTGCGCAACGCCCTCGACGCTATGCAAGGCAAACCTTGCAAGCGTCTGGAAATCCGTCTGGAAGCCGACGAGCAACTGTGGCGCCTGAGCGTCATCGACAATGGCGGCGGCATTGCCGAAGAGCATCTGGGCCAGGTGTTCGATCCGTTCTTCACCACAAAACCGGTGGGTGACGGCCTCGGTCTGGGGCTGGCGGTGTCGTTTGCCATCGTCCACGAATCCGGCGGGCGCCTGAGCGCCGACAATGGCGACAACGGCGCAGTGTTCAGCCTGACCCTGCCGATCGATCTGGAGGCGCACATCTGATGCTCAATGCGGTGATGGTGGTCGATGACGAAAGCAGCATTCGCAGTGCCGTCGAACAGTGGCTGAGCCTGTCCGGGTTCGAGGTGCAACTGTTCAGCCGCGCCGAGGAATGCCTGGCGGCGCTGCCCGCGCATTTTGCCGGGGTGATTGTCAGCGACGTGCGCATGCCTGGCCTCAGCGGTCTTGAACTGCTGGCCGAGGTGCAGCGCCGGGACGCCGACCTGCCGGTGATTCTGCTCACCGGCCACGGCGACGTGCCGATGGCGGTCGAAGCCATGCGCGACGGCGCCTACGACTTTCTGGAAAAGCCCTTCAGCCCGGAAACCTTGCTCGGCAGCCTGCGCCGGGCGCTGGACAAGCGTCGGCTGGTGCTGGAAAACCGTGCCCTGCACGAACAGGCCGACAACCGCGCCAAACTGGATGCGACGTTGCTCGGTGTATCCCGTGGCTTGCAGACCTTGCGCCGACAGGTGCTGGATCTGGCGACGCTGCCGGTCAACGTGCTGATCCGTGGCGAGACCGGCAGCGGCAAGGAACTGGTCGCCCGCTGCCTGCACGACTTCGGCCCGCGCGCCGACAAACCGTTCGTGGCGCTGAACTGCGCGGCGATCCCCGAGCAGTTGTTCGAAGCCGAGTTGTTCGGGCATGAGAGCGGCGCGTTCACCGGGGCCTCCGGCAAGCGCATCGGCAAGCTGGAATACGCCGATGGCGGCACGCTGTTTCTCGATGAGATCGAAAGCATGCCGCTGGCCCAGCAGGTAAAACTGCTGCGGGTGTTGCAGGAACAGAAGCTGGAGCGGCTGGGGTCGAACCAGAGTATTCGCGTGGACTTGCGGATCGTCGCGGCGACCAAACCCGATTTGCTGGATGAAGCGCGGGCCGGGCGTTTTCGCGAGGACCTGGCGTATCGCCTGAACGTCGCCGAATTGCGCCTGCCGCCGTTGCGTGATCGTCGGGAAGACATTCCGTTGTTGTTCGAATCCTTCGCCCAGAGCGCTGCCCAACGCTTGGGCCGGACCTTCCCGCCGCTCAGTGGCGCGCAATTGAGCCACCTGCTGAGTCATGACTGGCCGGGTAATGTGCGGGAACTGGCGAATGTCGCCGAACGGCAGGTGCTGGGGCTGGATGAACCGGTGCAGGGCATCGATCCCGGCCAGTCACTGGCGGCGCAGCAAGAGGCGTTTGAGGCGCAGTGTTTGCGGGCGGCGTTGACCCGGCACAAGGGCGATGTGAAAGCCGTACTTGAAGAACTGCAACTGCCACGCCGCACCTTCAATGAAAAGATGCAGCGCCATGGTCTGACCCGGGAAATGTTCGTACCTGAATGAGCGGAAATCCGCTCATTCATTCCTGATCATCGGCAAAAACCCGCTCAACGACTCCCCCTACCCCCTCTAAACCGGCCCTCCCCCCGTTGGCACAGCTCCTGCTATAGCCCTCGCAGGCTGCGTTTCAACGCGCTCCACAAAAACAATTAAACGAAGGATCCTTCAATGGATAACTCCAACGCCCTGCCTCTTGGGTCGGCTGCCGTGCCGGTCAAAGAACGAACCACCGCCAGTCGCATCAAGTCGATCTTCAGCGGTTCCGTCGGCAACATGGTCGAGTGGTACGACTGGTACGTCTATGCCGCCTTCTCGCTGTACTTCGCCAAGACCTTCTTCCCCGCCGGTTCCACCACCGCCCAATTGATGAACACCGCCGCGATCTTCGCCGTGGGCTTTCTGATGCGCCCGATCGGTGGCTGGCTGATGGGCCTGTACGCCGACAAGGTCGGACGTAAAAAGGCACTGATGGCCTCGGTGTACCTGATGTGCTTTGGCTCCCTGCTGATCGCCCTCAGCCCGAACTACGAAACCATCGGCATCGGCGCGCCGATCCTGCTGGTCTTCGCCCGTCTGCTGCAAGGCCTGTCGGTCGGTGGCGAGTACGGCACTTCCGCGACTTACCTGTCGGAGATGGCGACCAAGGAACGTCGCGGCTTCTTCTCAAGCTTCCAGTATGTGACCCTGATCTCGGGCCAGCTCATCGCGCTGGGCGTGTTGATCGTGCTGCAGAACATGCTGACCACTGAACAGCTGTACGCCTGGGGCTGGCGTATCCCGTTCGCCATCGGCGCGCTGTGCGCAATCGTTGCGCTGTACCTGCGTCGTGGCATGGAAGAAACCGAGTCGTTCACCAAGAAAGAGAAGTCCAAGGAAAGCGCCATGCGCACCTTGATGCGCCATCCGAAAGAACTGCTCACCGTGGTCGGCCTGACCATGGGCGGTACGCTGGCGTTCTACACCTACACCACCTACATGCAGAAATACCTGGTGAACACCGTCGGCATGAGCATCTCCGACTCCACCACCATTTCCGCAGCGACGCTGTTCCTGTTCATGTGCCTGCAACCGATCATCGGCGGCCTGTCCGACAAGATCGGTCGTCGTCCGATCCTGATCGCCTTCGGCGTGCTCGGTACGATCTTCACTGTGCCGATCCTGATGACCCTGCACACCATCCAGACCTGGTGGGGCGCGTTCTTCCTGATCATGGCGGCGCTGATCATCGTCAGCGGCTACACCTCGATCAACGCCGTGGTGAAGGCCGAGCTGTTCCCGACCGAAATCCGCGCCCTGGGCGTCGGCCTGCCGTACGCACTGACCGTGTCGATCTTCGGCGGCACCGCCGAATACATCGCGCTGTGGTTCAAGAGTATCGGCATGGAAACCGGTTACTACTGGTACGTGACTGCGTGCATCGCGGTGTCCCTGCTGGTGTACATCACCATGAAAGACACCCAGAAACATTCGCGGATCGTCACTGACTGATCGCAAAAAAAACGCGCGAAGGTGCAAGACCTTCGCGCGTTTCTTACCTGTCCGATTTCCCGATCAGGACAACTCGGCAACGCCCTGTTTGCCGCCATAGCGCTTCTGCGCATAAGACGCGCCCACGATCATCACCAACAGAATCCCCGCCAGCACCGCCGACGAACCGATGGTGCCGAAGTCCAGTCCGCCCTTCTCATGGGACTTGGTCATCAAGTCGCCCAGGGTCGCGCCAAACGGCCGGGTCAGCACGAACGCCACCCAGAACAGCGCCACCGACGAGATCTTGGTGAAGTACTTGAGCAGTACCACCACCGCAATCGCCGAGCCGATCAACAGCGCGCCACCAGCGAAGCCCAGGCCCGAATCGTCCGCCAGGTAATCGCCGAGCGCGGTGCCCAGGGTGTTGGAGAACAGGATCGCCATCCAGTAGAACATCTCGCCGCGAAAGCTCTGCACCTTGGTGACGTTGAGCGAATCGCCGCTCAGGCGCCACGCCGCGAAGATCGCCAGCAGGATCGCGATCAGGATCATGGAACCTGTGGCGTAACCCAGCTCCAGCGTGCGGTCCATGAAGTCGGACATGGTGGTGCCGGCGGTGCTGGTCGACAGGATCACGATCCAGTACAGCAGCGGCTTGTAAGTCTTGGACATCAGTTGCGTGATCAACGTCAGGACGAACACGCTGATCAGGATCAGCGAGCTCATGGCGTAGCCGACATTCAGGGTCATCGACAGCAAATCCCCCGCGGTTTCCCCCAGGGTCGTCGCGCAGATTTTCATGACCCAGAAGGCCAGGGTGATTTGAGGCAGTTTGTTCATTGCAGGTAAAGCTCCAGTGTGTGACGGCCGGTTCTTGGTTTTCTGGCCGCCGGCAGACTGGCGTTACGAGGGTGAAAAACCGGTCGGGAATGTATGAAAAATCTGTCACACAAGCCAAAAGCAGCGATTAATCACCGGTTAATGCCCCTGCTGCATCCTGCACCTACCTGATCGATGACCTGCGCGACGCTCGCTCCGACGACGAAAGCGAATTGAATGCGTCGCCCTTAATATCAAGTTAATCGATTGCTTTTAGCATTATTTTGCGCTTTTTAATCAATTTAGTTGGCGTAGCATGAACCCCATGCGAAACACATCGCCAACGAATTTCGAATCTGGAGAACGACCATGAAAACCAAACTGATCCTCGCCCTGACCTTGTCCGTACTGGCCGCCAACACCTTCGCCGCCGATGGCTCGGACAAAACCAAATCCGCCGATTTCATTTCCGGCGCCAGCGCCGCCATCGAAACCAGCCACTCGGGCGCCTACGCTGCCGATGGTTTCGATAAAACCAACGTCGGCAAAGCCGTTGCTGCCGATGGCTTCGACAAGACTGGCACTGCTGCTGCCATCGCTGCCGACGGCTTCGATAAAACCGGCACCGCCGCTGCCATCGCTGCTGACGGTTTCGATAAAACCGGTACTGCCGCAGCCATTAGCTGATCGGCGCAATGCAAACACCAAAGCCCGGCCATTGCCGGGCTTGTTCATTTCCAAAGGTCGGCATTTGATCTTCGCGGATCGGACTTGCACTATTGGCCGCTTATAAAAGCCTTCAGGAACACCCCGCCATGCCCGATGACATCCATTTCTACGAACCGGCCAACGGCCACGGCCTGCCCCACGATCCGTTCAACGCGATCGTCGGTCCGCGTCCTATCGGCTGGATTTCTTCGCAGGATGCCGAGGGCCGGCTGAACCTGGCGCCTTACAGCTTTTTCAACGCGTTCAACTACATTCCGCCGATCATCGGGTTCTCCAGCGTCGGGCGCAAAGACAGCCTGAACAACATCGAGCAGACCGGTGAGTTCGTCTGGAACCTCGCGACCCGGCCGCTGGCCGAGCAGATGAACCAGAGCTGCGCAGCCGTCGCGCCCGAGGTCAACGAGTTCGAACTGGCGGGGCTGACGCCGGTGGCGTCGAAGGTGATTGCCGTGCCGCGTGTGGCCGAAAGCCCGGTGTCCTTCGAGTGCAAGGTCACGCAGATCATTCAGTTGCAGCGGGCCGACGGCGAGACGGTGCCGAGCTGGCTGGTGCTCGGCGAAGTGGTCGCCGTGCACATCGCCAAATGGCTGTTGAAGGACGGGATCTACGACACCGCCGCCGCAGAACCGATTCTGCGGGGCGGCGGGCCGGCGGACTACTTCCAGCTGGGGCCGGAAGCATTGTTCAAGATGTGGCGCCCGGGCGCCGTCAAGTAAACGCGGTTACCAGATCAGCTCGGCGTCATCAGTGACGCCCTTGAGCTTGTCCAGCTCATTGATGGCCGCTTCATCGGCGGCAATGGCACCAGGGAAGACCTGGTCATTCAACAGTTTGTGAAAGCGTGGCGCACCGCCGTCGACCAGGGCCTTGACCGCGATTGCCGCGTGATAACCCTTGTTGCTGCCCAACTCGACGGGGACTACAGCGGAAACCGCTTCGAAGTGTTCGAACTCTTTACGTGCCATGTCGCAGGTCCTGGCTCAGTCAAATAGGCTGGCCATTAAACCCTCAACCGGCGAGTTTGTGTATCGGCGCGCAACTTTGACCCAGCGCCTGCGCCGCCGACACGTCTTTAAACGTGTGGAAATCCAGGCTGTTGACCACCAGGTCCTGCACCAGCTCGGCAAAAACCTCCATCGACGGGCTGCTGAAATAAGCGGTCATCGATTGCTGGTTATTCCAGAAACCGGAAACCAGCCACAACTCCGGATCACACTGCGAATGCTGCAAGGAAAAGCTCAGGCAACCGGCGGCGGCACGGGACGGTTCGATCAGCGCGCTCAGGCGCATGCCGAGTTCCGCCGAGCGCCCGGCGCGCGCTCGAACGAAGGCCATATGACTGACGGGAATCTGCTTGGACATGTTCAACCCTCCCAGGGAGTCGCGTGGCAGCCGGGGACGGGCTGCGACAGGATCCAAGGTTAAGGGCCGGGCAGCGTTCGCCGTTAGTCTATTCCTGCCGTCGCGTTGCACAATCCTGCGAGACTGTCTTTCAGACCTGTAACAGATCGTGAATTGCTGTCACCGTCCTGTCACACCGGTTTCGAGCAAGTTTGCCGGGATGCGCCCTGTCATGTCTGGGCAGGCACACAACGCCATGCAGGATCAGGCAAGCATTTCGCAGGATGTGTCTACCGCTTGCGCTTGCACAAACTTATGCTCTGCTCCCATTCCATCCCTTGCCGAGGAGGCTGTGCATGACGTCATTCGATCGTTTTCAGGCGCCGCCCGATGCCGACATGGAAAAGCAGCGCGCGGAACTGGCGGCCATCATCCGCCGCAACACATCCGAAGATGGCAGTTATGCCACCGCCGTCGGCTCGCTGTTCATGTCGCGCCACACCCAATCCCATGACTTCGCCCCGGTGCTCGCGCAACCGGCGCTGTGCATCATGGCCCAGGGGCGCAAAGAGGTGCGGCTGGCGGACGAGTACTTCAATTACGACCCGCTGAATTACCTGGTGGTCTCGGTTTCGATGCCGTTGAGCGGTCGGGTGGTGAATGTTTCGCCTCTGGAACCGATCCTCGCCGTGCGCCTGGACATCGACCCGGCGGAAATCACCGCGCTGATCGCCGACGCCGGGCCCATGGGCGTGCCGACCCGGCCGACCGGGCGCGGTCTGTATGTGGAAAAGATCGACAGCGCGATGCTCGATGCGGTGCTGCGTCTGGCCCGCCTGCTCGACACGCCGAAAGACATCGCCATGCTCGCGCCGCTGATTCGCCGGGAGATTCTCTATCGCCTGTTGCGCAGCCCGCAGGGCCATCGGCTGTACGAAATCGCCATCGCCAACAGCCAGAGCCATCGCATCAGCCAGGCGATCAAATGGCTCAACGGCAACTTCGAACAACCGCTGCGCATTGATGATCTGGCGAAGGAAGTGAACCTCAGCGTCTCGACCCTGCATCACCGTTTCAAGGCGATGACGGCGATGAGTCCGTTGCAGTATCAGAAGCAACTGCGCCTGCAAGAGGCGCGGCGGTTGATGTTGGCTGAGGGGCTGGAGGCTTCTGCCGCCGGGTATCGCGTGGGATATGAAAGCCCTTCGCAGTTCAGCCGCGAGTACAGCCGGTTGTTTGGGGCGCCGCCGTTGAGGGATCTGGCGCGGTTGCGGCTTTCGGTGTGAGTTCAAAAGCCCCCTCACCCTAACCCTCTCCCGGAGGGAGAGGGGACTGACCGAGGAATATTCACGAAGCACACCGACCTGAACGATCGGATTTGAATCCAGAATTAAGTGGATCTACTGGCTCGAATCCATAATCGACTCGATCTCTCTGGTCGACGGACAGCGCAAGACAACTCGGTCGGCTCCCTCTCCCTCGGGGAGAGGGCTGGGGTGAGGGGGCGGGGCCAAGCCAGTATTAAGCGCCCAACACCCGACACGCCTCACTCGGCAACGTCACCGACACCGGATGCCCGATCCCCAACCCGATGCCCTGACACGGCGTGCTCAGCGCCGTAAACGTCACCCCGGAACACTCCACCGTAGTCTCGATCGTCGCGCCGATATCCCGCACAAACGTCACCTTGCCCAGCAGACGATTGCCCGCCGTGGCCTGGGGCGCCGACAGTTGCAGGTCTTCGGGACGGATCAGCATTTTCACTTTCTGTCCGACCACGATGCTGCTGCAGATCGGCACTTGCAGGGCATCGCCGCCCGGCAGCACGACCTTGCCATCGCCTAGCGCGGTGGCCGGGAAGATATTGCCGGAGCCGATGAAGTCCGCGACGAACTCGTTGGCCGGATGGCGGTAGATTTCGATCGGCGTACCCACCTGCTGCACGCGATGCTCGCCCAGCACCACCACGATGTCAGCCATGGTCATGGCCTCGCGTTGATCGTGGGTAACCATGATGGTGGTGATGTTCAGGCGTTGTTGCAACTGGCGGATTTCCACCTGCATCGACTCACGCAGCTTGGCATCCAGCGCCGACAGCGGTTCGTCGAGCAAAAGGATTTTCGGGTGCGAGGCAATCGCCCGGGCAATCGCCACCCGCTGACGCTGACCGCCGGAGAGTTTCGCCACCGGACGATCGATCATCGGTTGCAGCTGGATCAGCTCCAGCAACTCCACCACCCGCGCCTGTTGATCAGCCTTGCTCACACCGCGCAGTTTCAGCGGATAGGCGATGTTCTCGCCCACGGTCATGTGCGGGAACAGCGCCAGCGACTGGAACACCATGCCGAAGTTGCGCAGGTGCGCCGGGGTGTGGCCGATGTCCTCGCCGTCCAGGCGGATCTCGCCGCCGGTAAGGGTTTCCAGCCCGGCGATCATTCGCAGCAACGTGGTCTTGCCGCAGCCCGACGGGCCGAGGAAGCACACCAGTTTGCCCTCGGGCAAATGCAGGTTGACGTCTTTTACCGCGCAGGCCGAGCCGTAGTGTTTCTCGACGTTTTCCAGAATCAGTCCAGTCATGTTGCACCTCACAATCAAAAGGAAACGCCGCCCTCGCCCACCAGCTTCTCCAGCGCCCAGATCAGGACGAAGTCGATCAGCACGATCAGCACGGCAAACGAGAACACGGTAGGGTCGAGCGATGACACGGTGCGGCTGTACATCCAGATCGGCACGGTCATGACGTCGATGGTGTAGAGGAAATAGGTCACGGTGAATTCGTTGAACGAGACGATGAACGCCAGCAGCATCCCCGCCAGAATCCCCGACTTCATCAACGGCACCACCACATCGACGATGGCCCGCAACGGCGAGGCGCCGAGCATCTGCGCGGCCTCTTCGACTTCGCTGCCGATCGAAAGCATGGCCGCCGTGCAGTTCTTCACCACGAACGGCAGCGCCAGAATCACGTGGGCGATCACCAGTCGCGAGGTGGTCATGTGGAATGGCAGGCTGTCGAACACCAGCAGCAAGGCCAGCCCCAACACCACCATCGGAAACACCAGCGGCAGCGACATCAATTGCAGCGCCACGCCCTTGCCACGGAACTCGCAACGGGTCAGCGCGTAAGCTGCCGGCACCGCGATCAGCGTGGCGAAAATCATCGTCAGGCACGCCACCAGCAAACTGGTGCCCATCGCCTGACCGAGGCTCAGCACATCGCTGGCGTCCGGCGACACAAAGGTGTGCCACGCGGCCTTGTACCACTGCAGGCTGTAACTGCTCGGCGGGAAGTCGAGGTTCGACGCACCGCTGAACGACATCACGATCATGGTCAGGATCGGCAACACTGCCAGGAACAAAATGATCCCGGAAAGAATGCCGGCGAACTTGCCGGTGTCGCCCGGCAGCAGCGACTGACGCTTCTTGATCAGGGCACTCATTGCGAAGCCTCCAGCAGACGGCGACGGCGGCCGGTGATGTATTCGGACAAGGTCATGATCGCCAAGGTGGTGACAATCAGCACCACGCCAGCGGCGGATGCGGCAGGCCAGTTCATCAGCGGGGCGATCTGGTCATGCACCATCACCGCGAGCATCGGCACGCGACGGCCACCGAGCAACAGCGGCACCACGAAACTGCTGGCGTTGTAGGCGAATACCAGGGTCGCGCCGGTGATGATCCCTGGCAGACTCATCGGCAACACCACCTGACGGAACACTTGGAAACGACTGGCGCCAAGCGTCGCGGCAGCATCTTCGTAGCTGCGGGCGACACCGCGCATGGCGCTGGCAATCGGCAGCACAGCGAGCGGGAACGCGGTCTGCACCAGACCCATCAATACGCCGTTCTGGTTGTACAGCAACATGATCGGGCGTTTGATCAGACCGAGGCCCATCAGCGTCTGGTTGAGCATGCCGCCGGGGCCGAGGATCACCAGCCAGCCGTAGCTTTGCAGCAGCAGGTTGACCAGCAACGGCAACAGCACCGCCGCGAGGAAAATCCGTCGCACGAACGGCGAGGTCAGACGCGACATGGTGTACGCCACCGGGATCGCCAGCACCACCGCGATCACCGCGCTGATCAGCGCCAGACGCAAGGTCAGCAGCAACGATTTGAGGTAGTAGGGTTCGAGCAACTGAGCGTAACTGGCCAGGCTGAAACCGGACCACTCCGCGCCCTTGGTGCCGACGCTCATGCGCAACACCAAAAGGCTGGCGGCAATCAGCACGCCGAGAAACAGCATCGACGGCGTGAGGAAAAACCACGCCCGTGCAGTCGGCGAAACACTGCGCGCCGGGCGCACGTCACCCGCGCCGACCGGTTGGGTCAGGGATTGATGTTCCATAGCAATGATCTCGTCAATGGAAAACGAATCTCCCGGGCACCCCGATCATGCGGTGCCCCGGAAGGTCGGCGTCAGGAAGAAAAGATTTCCGTGTAGCGACGAATCCACTGGTCATGCACGGTCGCCAGGAAGGCGTTGTCGTGCATGATCGCCTTCTCCGCGATCTGCTCCGGCGTGAGGATGAACGGGCTCTTGCGCGCTTCGGCGGAGATGATCGCCTTGGCGTTGACCGGGCCGTTGAAAATGTCTTCGGCCATCTTGCCCTGCACCAGCGGGTCGAGGGAGTGATCGATGAAGGCGTAGGCCAGGTCGGTGTCGCCCGGACGGTTCTTCGGCATCACCGAGAGCATCAGGTCGGTGTAGAAACCTTCTTTCATGCCGAACGTGGCGCCGAGGCCGTAGTTCGGGTCGCGGATCTGCTTGGGGAAAAACGCCGGGGCATACAGGCCGCCCATGTCCAGGGAACCGGTGCGAAACAGCTCGGCAATCTGGTTGGGGTTTTCGCCCAGGGTCACCACGCGGTCTTTCAACTCCGCGAGTTTCTTGAAGCCCGGCTCGATGTTGTGCTCGTCACCACCGGCCAGTTTGGCGGCGATGATGATCAGGTCCATCGCTTCGGTCCAGTTCGGCGGCGGCAGGAAAATGTTCGGTGCCAGATCGGCGTCCCATAGCGCGGCGTAACTGTCCGGCGCTTCTTTCTGGGTGCGGGTGCTGTAGACCAGACTGTTGCACCACAGCAGGTAACCGATGCCGTGACCGTTGGCTCCGGTGCGGTATTTTTCCGGGACATCGATCAGGTTGGGAATGCGGTTGAGATCGGGCTTTTCCAACAGCCCGGCAGCGGCCAGACCTTCAGCTCCAACGCCGGCCAGAGTGATGATGTCGTACTGCGGACGGTCACCGCCGGCCTTGAGTTTGGCGACCATTTCCGAGGTGCTGCCGGTGCGGTCGGCAATCACTTTGGCGCCGGTCTTGGCTTCGAACGTTGCAGCGATGTTGCGCAGTGCGGCCAGACCCGTGTCATCGGACCAGGTCAGCAGGCGCAGGGTCTTGCCGGCAAAGCGGGTGTCGCTGGCACTGGCCCGGATGAAGGGCATGCTCATGGCCGCCGCAGCCACCGAGGCCACGCCGACGGTTTTGATGAATTGACGCCTGTTCAGATCGTGCTCGCCCATTTAGGACTCCCATTATTCTTGTAAGTATGAGATTGACCGCAACCCTTGCCGTGCGTGATCGGAACCGCTCAAGCCCCGATTTCAAAGGGCTTGAACGTGATCAGCGGGTTCATCCTGAGGTCGTGCAAAACACCTGACTATCGATAAAAACTCATTGGAGCCATGACGCCGGCGCATGCCTCGTTGCGAGGCATGCGCTGACCTTTTTCGGGCATTCAGAGTGCGCGGATCACGTGCTTGATTTCCTGGAATGCCGCCAGGCCCCACGGCCCCAGTTCGCGACCGATGCTGCTCTGTTTGTAGCCGCCCCACGCCGTCTGCGGGAAGATCACCTGCGGTGCGTTGAGCCACACCAGCCCCGCCTGCAAGGCGTTGGCGACCCGATCTGCGGTCTCGGCATTGCGCGTGACCACGCTGGCCACCAGACCGAACTGGCTGTCGTTGGCCAGGGCAATCGCCTCGGCTTCCGAAGCGAAACTGCGCACGCATATCACCGGGCCGAAGATTTCTTCACACCACAGCGCACTGTCGAGGGGCACTTCGGTGAAGATCGTCGGTTGCAAGAAATATCCACGCGGCAGATCCGCCGGGCGATTGCCGCCACAGATCAGCTTGGCACCGGCGCTCAGGCCACGGTCAATGTGACCGAGCACTCGCTGGTACTGCGCCTGATTGACCAGCGCGCCCATCTCGACTTCTGGATCGAACGGGTCGGCCACACGGATTTTTTCCGCGCGGGCCTTCAGACGAATCAGGAATTCATCGGCCAGTTCATCGGCGACCAGCACCCGGCTGGTGGCCGAGCACATCTGCCCGGCGTTGAAGAAACCACCGCCGCAGGCCAGCTCCACCGCCAGATCCAGGTCGGCATCTTCCAGGATCAGCAGCGAGGACTTGCCGCCCAGTTCCAGGCTCACGCCCTTTACGGTTTCCGCGGCGCGCTGCATCACTTGCACACCCACGGCGTTACTGCCGGTGAAGGAAACCTTGGCGATGCGCGGGTCCGCCGACAGCGGCGCACCGACCGCCAGGCCGGTGCCGCACACCAGGTTGAACACGCCTTTGGGCAGACCGGATTCGGCGATGATCGCTGCCAGTTCCAGTTCCGGCAGCGGCGTGACTTCCGAAGGTTTGAGCACCACGCAGCAACCGGCGGCCAGGGCTGGCGCGAGTTTCCACGCGGTGGTGACCATCGGGAAATTCCACGGCACGATCAGCCCGACCACACCGCAAGGCTCGCGGCGCAGACGTGCGCTGAAATCGTCGCTCGGCAGCGGCACATCGCTGTCCTGTTTCGCATCGAGGCCTTCGGCGAGTTCGGCGTAATACTCGAAGGTGGCGATCACGTCGTCGACATCGATGCCCGCTTCAAACTGCGGTTTGCCGTTGTTGCTCGACTGCAATTTCATCAAGTGATCACGACCGTTGCGCACGCCATTGGCGATGTTGCGCAGGATCGCGCCGCGCTCGGCACCGGTGGTTTTCGACCAGTCCTTGAAGGCTTCAGTCGCGGCCGTTACCGCTTGGTTGACGGCGTTTGCATCACCGCCATTGACCGTGGTCAGCAGCGCTTCAGTGGCCGGGTTGATCACGCGCAGGTGCTCGCGGCCGGCGGCCCATTGGCCGTTGATGTACAGGCCGTCGAGTGTGGTCGGGAAATTCATCATTTGGCCACCGCCTTCATCCATTGGGTCTGGTCGATTTCGATCAGGGTCGGGCCCTGACGATCGGTGGCGGCGCGCAGGGCACCGCGCAGGTGTTCGGCGGAGCTGATCGCTTCCGCCGCGCAACCCAGGGCCTTGGCGACACCGATGAAATCCGGGGTGTAGATGTCCACGCCCACCGGTTCGATGGCGCGGTTGACCATGTATTTCTTGATCTCTTCGTAACCCTGGTTATTCCACAACAGGATGATCACCGGGGTGCGTGCTTCCACGGCGCTGGCCAGTTCCGGCAGGGTGAATTGCAGACCGCCGTCGCCGATCAGGCACACCACTGGCGGACGTGCGCCGTGTTCCAGAGGGCCGCCGAGCCAGGCGCCAATCGCTGCCGGCAAGGCGTAACCGAGGGTGCCGTAACCGGTGGACGAGTTGAACCAACGGCGCGGACGCTCCGGGTTGAACGTGAGGTTGCCGGTGTACACCGGTTGCGTGGAGTCGCCGACGAACACCGCGTTCGGCAGTTCGTGCAGCACGGTTTCAAGGAAGCGGGTCTGGGCCAGAGTCGGGGCGTCCCAGGTCGCGGCCAGGTCTTCACGCAGACGGGCGGCGCGCACCTGACCCCAGTCGTTGCGGCGCTCGGCCAGCGGCTTGTGCGACAACGCGCTCAGCAATGCTTGCGCCGCGTTGCGCGAGTCAGCCACCAGCGCCACATGAGGCGGGTAGTTGCGTACGGTCTGGTCTGGATCGATATCGACGCGCAGCAGTTTGCCGGGGATCTCGAAACCACCCGCGAAGGTGACGTCGTAGTCGGTTTCCGCCAGTTCGGTGCCGATCGCCAGTACCACGTCGGCATCCGCCACCAAAGCACGGGTCGCCACCAGACTCTGGGTCGAACCGATCAACAGCGGATGATTGGACGGCAACATGCCTTTGGCGTTGATGGTCAGGGCCACCGGCGCATCGAGCAATTCGGCCAGTTCGGTGAGTTCGGCAGCGGCATCGATGGCGCCGCCCCCGGCGAGGATCAGCGGACGCTGGGCGCCGGCCAGCAGTTCAGTCATGCGGCTAACGGCGGCCGGCGCAGCACCGGCGCGATCGATGTTGACCGGCACGCTGGTCAGTAGCTCATCGGCTTCTTCGACCAGCACATCCAGCGGAATCTCGATGTGCACTGGACGCGGACGCCCGGCCTGGAACAGCGCAAACGCACGGGCCAGCACACCCGGCAATTCGGACGCCGACATCAGCGTGTGGGAGAACGCCGCCACGCCGCCGACCAGTGCGCTCTGGTTCGGCAGTTCATGCAACTTGCCGCGACCACCGCCCAATTGGTTGCGCGACTGCACGCTGGAGATCACCAGCATCGGGATCGAATCGGCGTACGCCTGGCCCATGGCGGTGGTGATGTTGGTCATGCCGGGGCCGGTGATGATGAAGCACACGCCCGGTTTGCCGCTGGTGCGGGCGTAGCCGTCGGCCATGAAGCCGGCGCCCTGCTCGTGACGCGGGGTGACGTGGTTGATGCTCGAACGGGCCAGCCCGCGATACAGCTCCACGGTATGCACCCCGGGAATGCCGAACACCTGCTCGACCCCATAATCTTCGAGTAACTTGACCAGTACTTCGCCACACGTCGCCATGTCTTTGCCCTTCTTGTTCGTTGAGGCACCGGGCCTTAAGGGAACCGGTGATTGGCCTCATTGAAACGGGCGACCCGTAGCCGCAACAATCGATAAAAGCTCATACTAGCCATGTCCTCACGTCATACCTTGGATCCACATGAAACGACTGCCTCCCCTGCCCGCCCTGCACACGTTTCTGATCACCGCGCAGTGCTGCAACTTCACCCGGGCCGCCGAGCAGTTGCATATCACTCAAGGTGCGGTGAGCCGGCAGATCGCCGGGCTGGAGGAACATCTGGGTTATGAGCTGTTCATTCGCCTGGCCCGGGGCCTGGAACTGACGGCCGAAGGTCGCGAATGGCTGCCACGGGTGCAGCAGGTGTTCAGCCTCATCGGCGACTCGATGGAGCAGATCGGTGCCAAGCGCGAAACCCTGCAACTCAAGGCGCCGAGCTGCGTGATGCGCTGGTTGTTGCCACGGCTGCTGCAATGGCAGCGCGAGCGCCCGGACGTGCCGGTGAAACTCACGGCGTCGTTGCAGCACGGGGTGGACTTTCATCGCGAGCAGTTCGACGCGGCGGTGATCTATGGCACCGCGCCCCACGACTCGCCCGCGACCTTGCACCTGTTCGATGAACAACTGACGCCGGTCTGTTCACCGGGGCTGCTCAAGGGGTCGTCGGCCCTGCACACGCCGGCCGACTTGCAACAGCACTTGCTGCTGCACCCGACGCACACCGATGACGACTGGACGCTGTGGCTGGAGGCCGCCGAACTGCAATTGAACAACATCGGCAGCGGTCAGCATTTCGAAACCCTGGATCAGGCGATGTCGATGGCGTCCCACGGGACGGGGGTGGCGATCGGCGACTGGTCGTTGATCGGCGATGACTTGAACGCTGGGCGACTGGTAATGCCGTTCGATCTGAAGGTGAAGACGGGATTGGGCTATTACATCGTGGCGCCGGCGTCGGAGCCTTCGGCGAAGTTGCAGGAATTGATGGGGTGGTTGGTGGAGCAGGCTCATACCCGCTGATGATCGTTCCCACGCTCCGCGTGGGAATGCAGCCCGGGACGCTCCGCGTCCCATGCCGAAGCGGACGCGGAGCGTCCAGTGAGGCGTTCCCACGCGGAGCGTGGGAACGATCCAGTACTTAATATCCGACGGTGAACCGCTGACGCGAATGCTTCGGCGTTTCCACTTCGTCGATCAGCGCAATCGCGTAGTCGGCAAAGGTGATCGAGCTCTGGCCTTCGGCGCTCACCAGCAAGTCATCCTTGCCGACGCGGAATTTGCCGGTGCGCTCGCCTTCGACAAACAGCGCCGACGGCGACAGGAACGTCCAGTCCAGCTCCTTCTCCTGACGCAGCGCATCAAGGAACGCCGCACCGGCGCTGGCCTCAGCCTTGTACTCGGCCGGGAAACCGGCGCTGTCGATCACTCGGGTGCCGTCCGGCAGCAACAGCGAACCGGCACCGCCGACCACCAGCAGACGTTTCACCCCGGCCTGTTTCACCGGACCGATCAGCGCGCTGGCCGGGACCGTGGCGAAATGCACGGCGCTGATCACCACATCGTGACCGGCGACGGCGTCTTGCAGCGCGGCGGCATTCAAAACGTCTACGTTCTTGCTGACCACACCGGCGCGGGCGCCGATCTTCGAGGTATCCCGAGCGATGGCGGTGACGCTGTGGCCGCGACGCAGGGCTTCTTCCAGCAATTGGCTGCCGGCACGGCCGGTGGCACCAATGATTGCGATCTTGCTCATGACATTCTCCAGTTGGCTTGAGAGTGCTGCGTTTTTCAGAATCGGGTTACCACTTCATCTCGCCCTTGGCGACTTTGGCGCTCAGCTCCAGCGAGCTTTCTTCGCCCAGTTTCGGGTAGCGTTTTTTCATCGCGGCGATCAGCGCGGCAGAGTCCTTGGCCTTGGCGGTTTCTTCGTCGAACGCCTTGATGTAGTCGGCGGTGAACTTCACGGCGGCCAGTGAACGGGCGCTGTCACCCAGGTAGTGACCCGGCACCACGGTTTTCGGTTTCAGGGTTTCGATCGAGTGCAGGGTTTCCAGCCAGTCGGCGTGGGATTGTGCAGTCTGGGTATCGGCCATCCACACGTGGATGTTCTCGGCGACAACGACACCACCGACCACGGCTTTCAACGAAGGAATCCACACGAAGCTGCGATCCGGTTGCTTGCCTTCCAAACCGACTACCTGCAGTTTCTGGCCTTCAAGCATCAGGCTGTCGCCCTTGAGCACGCCCGGCACGATGGTTTTGGCCGGCACGTCGGCGCCCATTTTCGGGCCCCAGAACGCCAGTTTGCCGTCGACGGTTTGCTTGATGTGATCAACGGTCGGCTGCGAAGCCAGTACCTTGGCATTCGGGAATGCCTTGGTCAGGGTGTCGAGACCGAAGTAATAATCCGGGTCACCGTGGCTGATGTAGATCGTGGTCAGTTGCTTGCCGCTGGCGCGGATCTTTTCCACCACTTGCTCGGCCTGGGACTTGCCGAACTGGGCGTCCACCAGGATCGCGTCCTTCTCGCCGCTGACCAACACCGAAGTCACCGGGAAGATTGCGTTGGTGCCTGGGTTGTAGACATCGAGGCTCAGATTCGCAGCCGCCGCGTGAGCAGCAAAACCGAGGGTGGCGGTGGCCAGTAAAACGCGCTTGAGAGTGGTGAAGCCGATCATGGGTTGCTCCGCTGTTCGTATGCCGTGCTTGGCGATGGGACAGAGCTTAGTTGCCAGACTCATTACAAAAAATGCGATGCTTAAACATAGTTTGTTTCTGAAAGCGGGCAAATCATGGATCGTCTCCAAGCAATGCGGGTGTTTGTCACGGTTGTGGATCTGGGCAGCCAGTCGGCGGCGGCCGATCACCTGGACCTGTCGCGGCCAGTGGTGTCGCGGTATCTGGCGGAACTGGAAGACTGGGTCGGCGCGCGCCTGATGCACCGCACCACGCGCAAACTGAGCCTGACCGCCGCCGGCAACGAGATCCTGCCGCGCTGCCGGCAGATGCTCGAACTGTCGAGCGACATGCAGGCCGCCGTCAGCGAACCCGACGATGCGCCACGGGGTTTGCTGCGGATCAGCGTCAGTACCTCGTTCGGCCAGGCACAACTGGCCGATGCCATGGCCGCGTTCGTCAAACGCTACCCGGGCGTCAACATCGACCTGCAAATGCTCGATCGCACGGTGAATCTGGTGGACGAGCGCATCGACCTGGCGATCCGCACCAGCAACGATCTCGATCCCAACCTGATCGCCCGGCGCCTGACCGTCTGCCGCTCGGTGGTCTGCGCCGCACCTGCCTATCTGCGGGAACACCCGCAGCCGCAGCGCGTAGAAGATCTGAGCCGACACAACTGCCTGACCCATTCCTATTTCGGCAAGAGCCTGTGGCATTTCGAAGAGGATGGCGAACCGGTGTCGGTGCCGGTGCAGGGCAACATCAGCGCCAATGAGGCCAGCACCCTGCTGCGCGCGACACTGGCCGGTGCCGGGGTGGCGATGCTGCCGACCTATCAGGCCGGCGTACATATTCACAGCGGGGAACTGGTGCGCCTGCTGCCGCACGCCGAGCCTCGGCGGATGAACATCTATGCGGTCTACGCCTCGCGCAAACACATGCCGGTGGCGCTGCGCAGCATGCTGGATTTCCTGGTACTGCGGTTTCCCGAAAACCCGCAATGGGATGTCGGCTTGTAAACCCGTTCGCCGCGCGGCTGGCAACTCCACGGCGCTGACCTATGCTGAAAGTAGTACCCAAGGGTATTCGTTCAGAGGTCAACGCCATGATCATGAGCACCAGAACAAGAAGATACCTCGCGATTTTCATCACCTGCGCGGCCACGCTGGCGCTGTACGGCACCGCGGCATGGCGCGTGGAGCAGTTGCGGCAACTGCCCCGTGAGTACGCGAGCTGCAACTTCGAGCGCTGCATCCCTCACAACGCCACCCTCAACGCCCTGCGCTGATACAGGACGTCAGGCGTCGTCGTTCTGCTCGGCCTTCAAGCGGTCGCGGAACGCCTTTGGCGAGATCCCCACCCGGCGCCGGAACAGGCGCGTGAAGTTGGTCGGATCGGAAAAACCCAACACGTCGGACATCTCGTAGATGGTCATGCTGGTGTACGTCAGCAGACGCTTGGCTTCCAGCAACTGACGTTCATGCATGATCTGCAACGCCGGCTGCCCCGCCAGTTCGCGGCAGGTGCCGTTGAGGTGCGAGACGGAAATCCCCAGGCGATGAGCCAGGTCCTCGACCTTGACGTGCTGTCGGTACGTCTCCTCTACCAGTTGAATAAAGCCATTAAGGTATTCGCGCTGACGCTGCGGGCGTTGCGTGGCGTTGTGGCGGTGGATCGCCTGGCGGCTGACCCAGACCATGATCACGCTGACCAGCGAATGCATGAGCATTTCCCGCGCCGGTTGATGACCGTTGTACTCGGCCTGCAACGCGGCAAACAGACTGTTGAGGTAGTCCGCGTCCTTGCCCGCCGGGTAGCTTTCGGCCTGGGCCAAAGCCTGCACCGCGCTGCCCAGTTGCGCCTGCAAATGGTTGATCAACGGCGTGGCCAAGGTGACGACAAATCCTTCGACGTCCTCGGAAAAACGGAAACCATGCACCGATAACGGCGGCAGGATCTGGATCGCGGTTTCGTTCAGTTGCGTGCGTTGGCCTTCGATTTCAAGCTCTGCCTGACCTTTGAATACGAAGAGCAACTGGCACAAATCGGCGTGGCGGTGGGGTTTGATTTCCCATTGATGTTCGCGGCTGCGTTTGGAAATGGTTTCACAGTGCAGCAAGTCAGGGGTTGGCCAGTCCAGGCTTTCACCGTAGAGCTTGAACACCGGAATCGAAGGCAGGTCAGGCTTGTTCATCACTTCAATCCAGGCCTCGAAGGTTGCGGGCGATAATCGCACCGATTGGCAGAATGTACAGGTATCGGCTCAGTTTTCACCTTCAATTGACAGACCCGCAAGGGAAAAATGCAAGCACTCGAATCCTGAAAATCATTCACCGGCCGTTGTCGCGTGAAGCTTGCGAGTCATAAAAACAATGAAAACGCTGAAAACCCAAGTCGCCATCATTGGCGCCGGTCCGTCCGGATTATTGCTCGGCCAACTGCTGCACAACGCCGGCATCGACACCCTGATTATCGAGCGCCAGACACCTGACTATGTACTCGGCCGAATCCGCGCCGGGGTCCTTGAACAGGGCATGGTAGAGCTGTTGCGTGAGGCTGGCGTGGGTCAGCGGATGGACGTCGAAGGGCTGGTCCACGGTGGGTTCGAACTGGCCCTCGACGGGCGTCGGGTGCACATCGATCTGCAGGCGCTGACCGGTGGAAAAACCGTGATGGTCTATGGCCAGACCGAGGTCACCCGCGACCTGATGGCCGCTCGTCGGGAGACCGGCGGACAGACAATCTACGAAGCCAGCCATGTCGCTCCCTGTGGCATGAAAAGCGACGAGGCCTTCGTCACGTTTGAAAAGGACGGCGAAACCTGGCGTGTCGATTGCGATTACATCGCCGGTTGCGACGGTTTCCATGGCGTGGCCCGTCAGTCGATCCCGGCGGAATGCCTGAAGGTCTTCGAACGGGTTTATCCGTTCGGCTGGCTGGGGATACTCGCCGACACACCACCGATTCACGACGAACTGGTCTACGCCCGTCACGAGCGCGGCTTCGCCCTGTGCAGCATGCGGTCGGCGACCCGCACCCGCTATTACCTGCAAGTGCCGGCCGAGGAAAACGTCGACGACTGGTCGGATCAGCGCTTCTGGGATGAACTGCGCAATCGCCTGCCGGCGGATCTGGCGCAGAAGCTGGTGACCGGTCCGTCGATTGAAAAGAGCATCGCGCCGCTGCGCAGTTTTGTGGTCGAGCCGATGCAGTACGGGCGGATGTTTCTGGTGGGGGATGCGGCACATATCGTTCCGCCGACCGGTGCCAAGGGTTTGAACCTGGCGGCCAGCGACGTCAGCACCCTGTTCAGGATTCTGCTGAAGGTTTACCGCGAAGGGCGCGCTGACTTGCTGGAGAAGTATTCGGAAATCTGCCTGCGTCGGGTGTGGAAAGCCGAGCGGTTTTCCTGGTGGATGACCTCGATGCTGCACCGTTTCGACGAACACGATGATTTCAGCCAGCGGATCAGTGCTTCGGAACTGGACTACTTTGTCAGTTCAGAGGCCGGTCAAAAAACCATTGCAGAAAATTACGTCGGACTTCCTTATGAGGCTATCGAATAGCCTGCTACCGACTTACACTGGCGAGCATCCACCCGCTCGCCTTGCCCCTGCGGGTCAATCACTGCCCGCAGGTTCGCCCGTGACCAATCTCAACCATCCCGAAACGCCCAAACCGGCCATTCGCAGCGTGCTGGTCGCGCTGATGATGGCGATCTTCCTTGGCGCGCTGGACCAGACCATCGTCGCGGTTTCCATGCCGGCCATCTCCGCGCAATTCAAGGACGTGAGCCTGCTGGCCTGGGTGATTTCCGGCTATATGGTGGCGATGACCGTGGCGGTGCCGATCTACGGCAAGCTCGGTGACTTGTACGGGCGGCGCAAACTGATGCTGTTCGGCATGGGCCTGTTCACCCTGGCCTCGCTGTTCTGTGGCATGGCTCAGAGCATGGAGCAACTGGTGCTGGCGCGGATCTTCCAGGGCATCGGTGCCGGCGGGATGATTTCGGTGAGCCAGGCGATCATCGGCGACATCGTCCCGCCCCGGGAGCGTGGTCGCTATCAGGGTTACTTCTCCAGCATGTACGCGGTGGCCAGCGTGGCCGGCCCGGTGCTCGGCGGTTACATGACCGAGTACCTGTCATGGCGCTGGGTGTTCCTGATCAACCTGCCGCTGGGCCTCGGCGCCTACTGGGTAGCGCGACGCAATCTGATCGGCCTGCCGATTCCCCAGCGCAAACCGGTCATCGACTACCTCGGCACACTGCTGATGATCATCGGCCTGACGGCATTGTTGCTGGCGATCACTCAGGTCGGCCAAGGCCATGCGTGGCGCAGCAGTGAAGTCCTCGGTCTGTTCGCTTGTGCAGTGGCGGTGCTGGCGGTGTTCGTCTGGCATGAGCGACGTGCCCGGGAGCCGTTGCTGCCGATGCACCTGTTCACCAACCGCAGCGCCCTGCTGTGCTGGTGCACGATTTTCTTTTGCAGCTTTCAGGCGATTTCGTTGATCGTGCTGATGCCGCTGCGCTTCCAGAGCGTGACTGGCGCCGGGGCGGACAGCGCGGCCCTGCACTTGTTGCCGCTGGCGATGGGTTTGCCGATCGGCGCGTATTTCGCCGGTCGTCGCACGTCGATTACCGGGCGCTACAAGCCACAGATTTTCACCGGTGCGCTGCTGATGCCGATCTCGATCCTCGGCATGGCCTTCAGCCCGCCCGATGCGACGCTGATCAGTAGTGTGTTCATGTTGCTCAGCGGTATCGCCGGGGGCATGCAGTTCCCGACCTCGCTGGTCGGCACGCAGAACTCGGTCGAGCAAAAGGACATTGGCGTCGCCACCAGCACCACCAACCTGTTCCGCTCTTTGGGCGGTGCGGTGGGCGTGGCGTTGATGTCGGCACTGTTGCTGGCGTTGTTGCAGGACTCCAGTTTCGCCCACCTGACCGGTACATCGCTGATCGGCGAAGGTCATTCCGGCAACGTGCTGCTCGATGGCCTGAACGCGGCACCCGGCGATGCGCAGAATGCCTTGCGTGCCGAGTTGCTGGTGACGTTCCGGCATTTGCTGATGGTCAGCGCCGGGGTGTCGCTGCTCGGGCTGGCGGCGGCGATTGCCATGCCGAACCGCCTGTTGCGCGGGCGTGAACACGGCGCCCGCTGACCGATGCCGATGGCTCCCACGCCTTGCGTGGGAGCCACTGGGATCAAGCACTGTAATAACCGACCGCCACCAGATAATCCCCGACCTTCTTCAGGTAGGCATGTTTGTCCTCGACCTTGCCGGTCACCGGGTTCTTCCAGCGATATTCGTACTCGCCCTCATCCTGTTTGCCGATCAGCGCCAGAATCGGCTCGCCCACCGGTTTTCCTTCCGGGTCCTTGACCTTGGCGAAGTCGGTATTGATCAACCGCAGGTTGGTGCCATGGGCGACGTAACGTTGCGTTTTCAGGTCCACCACGAACACGTAAAGGTCGTCCTGCAGGTAACCGCCTTTGAGCGAGTTGACCGCCATCAGCATGCCCTTTTCGTCCTTGGTCAAATCAGTGGCGGCTTTGTCGAGCAATGATTTCGCCTGTTCTGCCGATGCTCGCGGCAAGTAATAACCGACCGCCAGAATCCGCTGACCGATGCGCTGATAGAACACATGCTTGCGCTCGACCTTGCCGTCGGCCTGATTCTGCCAGCGATATTCGGCTTGCTGGATGCCGTTGCCTTCCGGCACTTTCAGCGCGTCCTTGAACGCTTTCTGCAAATCCGGCCCGAGCACTTCGCTCACGTCCCGGCCGATCAACGCCGAAGACGGCCCGCCGCTGGCGAGCATTACGCCCTTGGTATCGACCACGAACACGTAGCGATCCTTGTCGACGAACTCGCCCTGGCGGCTGAACGCCGCGAACGCCTTGTCGCCGTTCTCGTGATAGTAGGCCAGAGCCTTTTCCAGCAAGGCGATGGCGGCCTTGCTGTCGTCCTTTTCCGTGGCCGCATTGGCCTGTCCGAAACTCAACAACAGCACCGCGCCGAGCCAGGCCAGTTTTTGCACAAACCCCATGACGCATCCCTCGTTCTTGTTGGTGTTTCAAGAGCGTAGACGGCCTGACGGCAGGTATGGATATTCAGAAAGCTTCTGAATGTTGCGATGGGTGTGTGGCGAGGGCGTTCGCGCCCTCGCCACAGAAGGGGCTCACGGCCGGGCGTTGATCTGCTGTTGCAGGTTCTGGATCTGCGCCTGCAGGGTGTTGAGGTTGCGGGTCATCTGCCCACGGAACGCATCGAACTCGGCGGTGCTGGAGCCGCCCTGTGCCGAAGCCGGACGGTTATCCTGCTCGCTCTTGAGCACAACGATTTCCTGTTCCAGACGATCGATCGCGGCGTTCGACCCGCCTTGTTTTTTCAGGGCCGTGATGTCGGCGCCGAGGCTCTTGAACTGCGCATCGAAACCCTTGACCTGTGCATCGAAGCTTTTCAGCTGGGCATCGACCTTGCTGGTGTCGGCCGGCGTGCTTTTCAGCGTTGCCAGCTCTGCACTCAGGGCTTTGAGCTGGGCCTGCAACTGGGTATTGGCGTTCTGCTGTTCAGTGGTCTGGGCGGTCATCTGCGCCAGACGCTTGTCCAGATCCGTCGCCTGACCCGCCACACCCTGCTGCTGTTTGCTCTGATCCTGCAGTGCGCTTTGCAACTGTTTGATCTGCAGTTTCAGCGCTTCGCTGTCGGTGTTGACGTTGGTCTGGCTGGCCACGACCTTGCCGGAAATGTCCTGCAGGCGTCCCGCCGCTTCTTCACTGATCCGCGCGAAACTTTCCTGGGTCGCCACCAGTTGCTGCTCCATCAGCGAGATCTGCTGGAAACTCCACCAGGCCAGACCGATGAAGGCAAAGAACAATGCGCCAACCAGCGCCCACAATGGCCCGGTGCTGGCCGACTTTACCTTGACCACGGGTGGCGTGCGCGAATGCACGGAAGTGCGAGTGGTGGTAGGGAAATCGTCGTCATCGAGTGTGTCGGCGCGCAGGCTCGGAACATCGTCGAAATCGTCGTCGTGTGCATCGTTACGCATGGACATTGAGGCAACCTTTGTGAAACCCGGTAATGGCTGATTGCGGCGCAGTATAAACCCCGCAGCCGCAGGGATTGACCCCCAACCCGTGGCTGGGTTCAGCACTTCGTATCAACGAATGTCCTGGGCCTTCCACCAGCCACAGAACTCATCGAGGGCCGTCCAGAGACTGACTTTCGGATCGTAGTCCAGATAATGCCGGGCGCGACTGATGTCGAGGGTGAAATTTTTGTTCATCACCTGCATGCCCAGCCGCGACAGGGTCGGTTCGGGACGTCCCGGCCAGAGTTTGCATGCGCCTTCGTTGAGCGCCGCCACACTGTAGGCCAGCCCGTAGGAACGGTACTTGGTGACCTGTGGGACTTCCATTTTGCGCATCACGTAATTGACCACATCCCACAGCGGCACCGGGGCACCGTTGCTGATGTTGTAGGCCTTGCCCAGTGCCGAACCGGCCGCCAGAAGACTGCTCAACAACGCTTCGTTGAGGTTGTGCACGCTGGTGAAGTCGACCTTGTTCAGGCCGTTGCCGATGATTGCCAGACGCCCTTTGCGCTGCATCTTCAGCAGACGCGGAAAAATGCTCATGTCCCCGGCGCCGGTGACGAAACGCGGGCGCAGGGCCAGGGTTTCGAGGCCGAACTCCTGAGCGCCGAAGACCTTTTGCTCGGCCAGATACTTGGTCGCCGCGTAGTGGTGTTTAAAGCGCTTGGGCACTTGCTCTTCGGTCAGGCCGAGGTGGTCGCGGCCGTCAAAATAGATCGACGGTGACGACAGGTGCACCAGGCGCCGCACCCGTTGCTTGAGGCAGGCCTCGACCACGTTTTCGGTGACCTGCACATTGCCCTGATGAAAGTCCTGATAACGTCCCCACAGCCCGACGGCGCCGGCGCAATGCACCACGGCTTCGACGTCGGTGCAGAGCGCACGCACCAGTTCCGGATCGCTGAGGTCGCCCTGAACGAACTCGGCGCCGCGACGCACCAAATGCTCGACACCTTCGGCCCGGCGACCGTTGACCCGCACCTCCAGGCCCTGCTCCAGGGCAAAACGCGCAAAGCGTCCGCCAATGAAGCCGCTTGCGCCGGTGACCAGAATTTTCATGTAGAGCTCCGCTGTCTTTCGTTTTGCCTGATTCGTGAGTCTTGACGCTGGCCGTCAGTCCAACGGCACCAGCCATTGCGACGACGAACGCACCAATTGGTCGGTCAACAACCCCAGCAACTGGCCGCCATTGCGCCAATGATGCCAGTACAACGGCACGTCGATCGGTTTATCTGGCAACAGTTCGCGCAATACGCCGCGTTCCAGTTGCTCGCGCACCTGCAATTCCGGCACCAGTCCCCAGCCGAGCCCGGCTTCGGTCAGGCGGATAAAACCTTCGGATGACGGACACAAATGATGTTCGAAACCACCATCGACACCGAGGGACGCAAGGTAGCGGTGTTGCAGAAAGTCGTCCGGACCGAACACCAGCGCCGGGGTGCGCGGCAGTTGTTCGGCCCGCACGCCGTCGGGGAAATGCCGCTCGATGAATGCCGGGCTGGCCAGCGCCCGATAGCGCATCGCCCCGAGCAACACACTGCGGGCGCCCGCCACCGGCCGTTCACTGGCGCAGACACAGGCCGCCACTTCACCAGCACGCATGCGCTTGAGGCCGACGGTCTGGTCTTCGACGATCAGGTCCAGCAACAGATGTTGCTCGGCGCAGAAGTCGCCCACCGCCTCGGCCCACCAGGTGGCGAGGCTGTCGGCGTTCAGCGCGATGCGCAGCCGTTCCGGCAGGCCCTCTTCGTCCAGCGCCGGCACCAGCGTCTGCAAATCCCGTTCGAGCAGGCGCACCTGCTGCACATGGTTGAGCAGGCGCCGACCGATCTCGGTGGGTGATGGCGGCGTCCCGCGCACCAGCACCGGCTGGCCAACCCGCGCTTCCAGCAGTTTGATCCGCTGGGAAATCGCCGATTGCGAAAGGCCCAGCACCTGCGCCGCCCGTTCGAATCCGGCCTGCTCGACCACGGCGGCCAGAGCGGAAAGCAATTTGTAGTCGAACATCAGTTTTCCTAATGAGCGATCAGCACTATTGGTTTTTCTTATACAGCGTCTGCCCGGAGAATAGCCAGCAAGCACTCTTTATCAAGGACCACCCCCATGGCTGGCGAAACCTCTTTGACCACCCTGCTGCGCAGCATGAGCCCGCAGCTCAATGCCGGCGAATACGTGTTCTGCACCTTGCGCGACGGTCAGTTGCCGAGCGGTCTGGAGGTCGTGGGCAGTTTCCGCGAACAGGAAGGCCTGACGGTGATTCTGGAGCGCTCCCACGCCGAACGCGCCGGTTTCAGCTTCGACTATGTCGCGGCCTGGATCACCTTGAACGTGCATTCGGCGCTGGAAGCCGTCGGCCTGACCGCCGCATTCGCCACCGCACTGGGCAAGGCCGGTATCAGCTGCAACGTGATTGCCGGCTACTACCACGACCATTTGTTCGTCGGTCAGGCCGACGCCGAACGCGCCATGCAAGTGCTGCGCGATCTCGCAGCCAACGCGGAGTAATTGTCATGTGGCAAAGCTATACCAACGGTTTGCTGGTGGCCTTCGGGCTGATCATGGCGATCGGCACCCAGAATGCTTTTGTACTGGCCCAGAGTCTGCGTCGCGAGCATCACCTGCCGGTCGCCGCGCTGTGCGTCGCCTGCGATGCGCTGCTGGTGGCGGCGGGCGTGTTCGGTCTGGCCACAGTGCTGGCGCAGAACCCGACGTTGCTGGCGGTTGCCCGCTGGGGCGGTGCAGTGTTCCTGATCTGGTACGGCAGCCAGGCGTTGCGCCGGGCGTTCTCGAAACAGAGCCTGCAACAGGGTGAAAACCAGACCGTGCGTTCATTGCGCGCGGTGATGCTCAGCGCACTGGCGGTAACCTTGCTCAACCCGCACGTCTATCTGGACACCGTGCTGCTGATCGGCTCCCTTGGCGCGCAACAATCGGTGCCCGGCGCTTATGTCGTGGGCGCGGCGAGCGCTTCGCTGCTGTGGTTTTTCACTCTGGCGTTCGGCGCGGCATGGCTGGCACCGTGGCTGGCACGGCCGGGTACGTGGCGAATTCTCGATCTGTTGGTGGCGGTGATGATGTTCACGGTGGCGGGTCAGCTCATTCTGGCCTCGTGATTATTCCAAACGGCTCTGGAACCTCTATCCCACACAGTTGTTGCGTGGTTATGCCGCACCCCCGGTGCTATGATCCGAACCCTGCGCCGCAAAGAGTAAAAACTCGCCGGTGCATTTCTGGCCGCCCGTGATCGGCCTTGCGCTCACCGCAACAGACCTGATTAGGAGAATCATCATGGCTTTCGAATTGCCGCCGCTGCCTTACGCACACGATGCCCTGCAGCCGCACATTTCCAAGGAAACCCTGGAATTCCACCACGACAAGCACCACAACACCTACGTCGTGAACCTGAACAACCTGGTGCCAGGCACCGAGTTCGAAGGCAAGACCCTGGAAGAAATCGTCAAGACTTCCTCGGGTGGCATCTTCAACAACGCCGCTCAGGTCTGGAACCACACCTTCTACTGGAACTGCCTGGCGCCAAACGCCGGCGGTCAACCAACCGGCGCACTGGCTGAAGCCATCAACGCGGCTTTCGGTTCGTTCGACAAGTTCAAGGAAGAGTTCAGCAAAACCTCGATCGGCACCTTCGGTTCCGGCTGGGGCTGGCTGGTGAAAAAGGCTGACGGTTCCCTGGCTCTGGCCAGCACCATCGGCGCCGGCAACCCGCTGACCAGCGGCGACACCCCGCTGCTGACCTGCGACGTCTGGGAACACGCTTACTACATCGACTACCGTAACCTGCGTCCTAAGTACGTCGAGGCGTTCTGGAACCTGGTCAACTGGAAGTTCGTGGCCGAGCAGTTCGAAGGCAAGACCTTCACCGCTTAAGCTGCGCGCCAGACAAAAAACCCGGCTATTGCCGGGTTTTTTTATGCCTGCGAAAAACACGAAGGTGAATCTGATCGCAAACAGGGCCATTTCCCACACGCAAAGCAGCCCTTGTCCCCTTGCTCCCGAGCCACAGCGGACTAACATCAAACAGAGGAAAAAATGTCCGACGCCCCTCAAGTTGGAGGCCAAAACTACCGACACAGTACAACCAGGGCAAATACTCCAGGCAGCAGCATTTCGGCCAAGGCCACGGACAAATTTTCCGCGGCTCGATTGTCCCTTTGACTGCCAACACGGGATTGCCAATACTCATGGCAACTTGACGCTACCCGCACGGAACAAGGAATAACCCTTTGAAGCTGGAACTCAAGAACAGCTTGTCGGTGAAGTTGCTCCGGGTCGTGCTCCTGTCGGCATTGATCGTCGGCGTGGTCTTGAGCTGCGCGCAGATCGTTTTCGATGCCTATAAAACACGCCAGGCCGTCGCCGGCGATGCCGAACGCATCCTCGACATGTTCCGCGATCCTTCAACCCAGGCCGTCTACAGCCTGGACCGGGAGATGGGCATGCAGGTGATCGAAGGCCTGTTCCAGGACGATGCCGTGCGCCAGGCCTCCATCGGGCATCCCAACGAAGCGATGCTCGCGCAGAAATCCCGTGAATTGCAGCATTCCAACAGCCGCTGGCTGACCGACCTGATTCTCGGACAGGAGCGCACGTTCACCACCCAACTCGTGGGTCGCGGCCCCTACAGCGAATATTACGGCGACCTGAGCATCACCCTCGACACCGCCACCTACGGTCAGGGTTTCATCGTCAGTTCAGTGATCATCTTCATTTCCGGCGTATTGCGCGCCCTGGCCATGGGCCTGGTGCTGTATCTGGTCTATCACTGGCTGCTGACCAAGCCGCTGTCGCGGATCATCGAGCACCTCACGGAAATCAACCCGGACCGCCCCAGCGAACACAAGATTCCACAGCTCAAGGGCCACGAGAAGAACGAACTCGGCATCTGGATCAACACCGCCAACCAGTTGCTCGAATCCATCGAACGCAACACCCATCTGCGCCACGAAGCGGAGAACAGTCTGCTGCGCATGGCCCAGTACGATTTCCTCACCGGCCTGCCGAACCGTCAGCAACTGCAGCAACAGCTGGACAAGATTCTGGTGGACGCCGGCAAGCTGCAGCGCCGGGTCGCGGTGTTGTGCGTCGGGCTGGATGACTTCAAGGGCATCAACGAACAATTCAGCTACCAGACCGGCGACCAATTGCTGTTGGCCCTCGCTGATCGCCTGCGCGCCCACAGCGGCCGTCTCGGCGCCCTCGCCCGCCTGGGTGGCGACCAGTTCGCCCTGGTACAGGCCGACATCGAACAACCTTACGAAGCGGCGGAACTGGCGCAAAGCATCCTCGATGATCTGGAAGCGGCATTCGCCCTCGACCATCAGGAAATCCGCCTGCGCGCCACCATCGGCATCACCCTGTTCCCGGAGGACGGCGACAGCACCGAGAAGCTGTTGCAGAAAGCCGAGCAGACCATGACCCTGGCCAAGACCCGCTCGCGCAACCGCTATCAGTTCTATATCGCCAGCGTCGACAGCGAGATGCGCCGTCGCCGCGAACTGGAAAAAGACCTGCGCGATGCCTTGCTGCGGGATCAGTTCTACCTCGTCTATCAGCCACAGATCAGCTACCGCGATCACCGCGTGGTCGGTGTCGAGGCCCTGATCCGCTGGCAACATCCGGAGCACGGGCTGGTGCCGCCGGACCTGTTCATTCCGCTGGCCGAACAGAACGGTACGATCATCGCCATCGGCGAGTGGGTGCTGGATCAGGCCTGCAAACAACTGCGCGAATGGCACGATCAGGGTTTCGTCGACCTGCGCATGGCGGTCAACCTGTCCACCGTGCAACTGCACCACGCCGAGCTGCCCCGGGTGGTCAACAACCTGTTGCAGATGTACCGCCTGCCGCCGCGCAGCCTGGAACTGGAAGTCACCGAAACCGGCCTGATGGAAGACATCAGCACCGCCGCCCAGCACTTGCTGAGCCTGCGCCGCTCCGGCGCACTGATCGCCATCGACGACTTCGGAACCGGCTACTCCTCGCTGAGCTATCTCAAGAGTCTGCCGCTGGACAAGATCAAGATCGACAAGAGCTTCGTCCAGGATCTGCTGGATGACGACGATGACGCGACCATCGTTCGCGCCATCATTCAACTGGGCAAAAGCCTCGGCATGCAGGTGATCGCAGAAGGCGTGGAAACCGCCGAACAGGAGACCTACATCATCTCCGAAGGCTGCCATGAAGGTCAGGGCTATCACTACAGCAAGCCGCTGCCGGCGCGGGAGTTGAGCGTTTATCTCAAACAGGCCCAGCGCAGCAACGCGGCGATCCTCTGAACGCTGCCGGCAAGGGCCGCCACACGCCTTGTGCCCGGCACCGTTGATCCAGCGCAAACCCCGCGCGAATAGGAAATATTTCCAGCCACAACCCTTTACACATAATGCGAAAGATTTGCATTATGTCGCAGCTTTTGCGCACCCCCGCGCCTGTCCACTCAATTACCGAAGCAGGATGTTCGCCATGATTCGTATGCCTCTGGCTACCGCCAGTCTGCTGGCCATCGCTATTTCCCTCGCCGGTTGCGGCGAAGGCAAAGACAAGGCCGCCGCTCCAGCAGCGCCGACGCCAGCCGCCAGCACCGCCGCGCCGGCGGCTCCTGCCACTGCCGGTAAAGTCGACGAGGCCGCTGCCAAGGCTGTGGTCGCACACTACGCCGACATGGTCTTCGCCGTTTACAGCGATGCCGAATCCACCGCGAAAACCCTGCAGACCGCTATCGACGCTTTCCTCGCCAAGCCGAACGCCGACACTCTGAAGGCCGCACGTGCAGCCTGGGTTGCCGCCCGCGTTCCTTACCTGCAGAGCGAAGTGTTCCGCTTCGGCAACACCATCATCGACGACTGGGAAGGTCAGGTTAACTCCTGGCCTCTGGACGAAGGCCTGATCGACTACGTCGACAAATCCTACGAACACGCACTGGGCAACCCGGGCGCCACCGCCAACATCATCGCCAACACCGAAGTACAGGTCGGCGAAGACAAGGTCGACGTCAAGGACATCACTCCGGAAAAACTCGCCAGCCTGAACGAGCTGGGCGGTTCCGAAGCCAACGTTGCCACCGGCTACCACGCCATCGAATTCCTGCTCTGGGGCCAGGACCTGAACGGCACCGGCCCTGGCGCCGGCAACCGTCCAGCTTCGGATTACCTGGAAGGCGCTGGCGCCACCGGCGGTCACAACGATCGTCGTCGTGCCTACCTGAAAGCCGTGACCCAACTGCTGGTCAGCGACCTGGAAGAAATGGTCGGCAACTGGAAGCCGAACGTGGCCGACAACTACCGCGCCACCCTGGAAGCCGAACCGGCCGAAAGCGGCCTGCGCAAAATGCTGTTCGGCATGGGCAGCCTGTCTCTGGGCGAGCTGGCTGGCGAGCGCATGAAGGTGTCCCTGGAAGCGAACTCCCCGGAAGACGAACAGGACTGCTTCAGCGACAACACCCACAACTCGCACTTCTACGATGCCAAAGGCATTCGTAACGTTTACCTGGGCGAGTACACCCGCGTCGACGGCACCAAAATGACCGGCGCCAGCCTGTCGTCGCTGGTGGCCAAGGTTGACCCGGCTGCCGACACCGCCCTGAAAGCCGATCTGGCCGCTACCGAAGCCAAGATCCAGGTCATGGTCGATCACGCCAACAAGGGTGAGCACTACGACCAGTTGATCGCCGCCGGCAACACCGCTGGCAACCAGATCGTTCGTGACGCCATCGCTTCGCTGGTCAAGCAGACCGGTTCGATCGAAACGGCGGCCGGCAAGCTGGGTATCAGCGACCTGAACCCGGACAACGCCGATCACGAGTTCTGATCAAGCGCGTCTGACTGAACAAGGCGACCTTCGGGTCGCCTTGTTCGTTCTGGCTGACCTGACGTGTATCAAGCAAACGATAATTCCTCTTATTCAAACCCCCTCGCCCTGTTAGACTTTGCGCCTTTAAATTCGCCCCTCTTGCAGGAAGTCTGATGCCCTCGCTGCCTCTTCGCTTGTCCGCACTGTTTCTGGCCCTGGGCCTGAGTGCCTGCGATGACGCCCCGCGTTTCACCAAGGCCGAGCCCGGCGAAGCCCGCTCCGGCGGCGCCGCGACCGTGCGCAAGACGGATCAGAATTCATTTTCCCTGCCCTCCGCGAATCTTCCGCCCTCGCGTCGGGTGGACTTCAGCGTCGGCAACAGTTTCTTTCGCAGCCCTTGGGTGATCGCACCGTCGACCACCACCGCCCGCGACGGCCTCGGCCCGTTGTTCAACACCAACGCCTGCCAGGGCTGCCACATCAAGGACGGCCGCGGCCATCCGCCGACGCCGGATGCGCCCAACGCCGTATCGATGCTGGTGCGCCTGTCGATTCCCGATGCGCCGCAGTACGCCAGATTGATCGAGCAGGTCGGCGTGGTGCCGGAGCCGGTCTACGGTGGGCAGTTCCAGGACATGGCCGTGCCCGGCGTTGCACCGGAAGGCAAGGTGCGGGTCGACTACACGCCAGTGCCGGTGCGCTTCAAGGACGGCACCGAAATCGAGCTGCGCAAGCCGGTCTTGCAGATCACCCAGCTCGGCTACGGCCCGATGCACCCGGATACACGTTTCTCCGCACGCGTTGCGCCACCGATGATCGGCCTGGGTCTGCTCGAAGCGATCCCCGAGGAAGCGATTCTCGCCAACGCCGCCGCGCAAGCCAAAGAGAACAACGGCATCAACGGCCGGCCCAACCGGGTCTGGGATGACGCACAGCAAAAGACGGTCATGGGGCGATTTGGCTGGAAAGCCGGCCAACCGAACCTCAATCAACAAAATGTTCACGCGTTTTCTGGTGATATGGGCCTCACCACGAGCCTGAGACCGTTTGATGACTGCACCGACGCGCAAATCGCCTGCAAACAGGCGCCGAACGGCAATGGCCCGGACGGCGAACCTGAAGTCAGCGACAACATCCTGCGCCTGGTGCTGTTCTACAGCCGCAACCTCGCCGTTCCCGCACGCCGGGGCGTCAACGATGCCCAGGTGCTGGCCGGCAAGAATCTGTTTTTTCAGGCTGGTTGCCAGTCCTGTCACACGCCGAAATACACCACTGCCGCCAACGCGGCCGAACCTGAACTGGCCAATCAAGTGATTCGCCCGTACAGCGATCTGCTGCTGCATGACATGGGCGAAGGCCTGGCCGACAACCGCACCGAATTCCAGGCCAGCGGCCGCGACTGGCGCACCCCGCCCCTTTGGGGCATCGGCCTGACGCAGGCGGTCAGCGGTCACACTCAGTTTCTGCACGACGGCCGCGCCCGCAACCTGCTCGAAGCTGTGCTCTGGCATGGCGGCGAAGCCAAGGCGGCGCAGCAACAGGTTTTGTCTTTCAATGCCGAGCAGCGTGCCGCGCTGCTGGCGTTTTTGAATTCACTTTAAACACTTAAAAGAATCGGGAGCCCGACATGTTCCGTCCCAAGCTGTTGTTCACCAGCCTTGCCGCACTGGCCCTCGGCGCGTGCTCGCCGCAGGATCCGCAAGCCGTCACCTCCGCCGCCATCGCCAAATCGGTGATCCTGCCGACTTACACCCGCTGGGTCGAAGCCGACAAGCAACTGGCTGTCAGCGCCCTCGCCTACTGTCAGGGCAAGGAAAACCTGGAAACCGCCCGCGCCGACTTCCTGCACGCGCAGAAAGCCTGGGCCGAGCTGCAACCGCTGCTGATCGGTCCACTGGCCGAGGGCAACCGCTCGTGGCAGGTGCAGTTCTGGCCGGACAAGAAAAACCTGGTCGGCCGTCAGGTCGAGCAACTGGTCACCGCCCAGCCGCAGATCGATGCCGCTGCATTGGCCAAATCCAGCGTCGTGGTCCAGGGCCTGTCGGCCTACGAGTACATCCTGTTCGACGCCAAGCCTGACGTGGCCAACGACGCGCAGAAAGCCAAGTACTGCCCGCTGCTGGTGGCCATTGGCGAGCGCCAGAAACTCCTGGCCGAAGAGATCCTCAGCAGCTGGAACAACACCGACGGCATGCTTGCGCAGATGAGCAAGTTCCCGAACCAGCGCTACGCCGACTCCCACGAAGCGATCGCTGATCTGCTGCGGGTACAGGTCACCGCCCTCGACACCCTGAAGAAAAAGCTCGGTACGCCAATGGGCCGCCAGAGCAAAGGCGTGCCGCAACCGTTCCAGGCCGACGCGTGGCGCAGCCAGTCGTCTCTGACGGCCATGGAAGCCAGCCTCGCCGCCGCCAAGACCGTTTGGGAAGGCGTCGACAACAAAGGCCTGCGCGGCTTGCTGCCAGCTGAGCAGAAACCATTGGCGGACAAGATCGACGCCGCTTACGCAGCCTCGCTCAAACTGTTCGGCAGCACCCAGCGCTCGCTGACCGAAATGCTCGAAGACGACGCCGGTCGCCAGCAACTCAACGACATCTACGACAGCCTCAACGTCGTCCATCGCCTGCACGAAGGCGAACTGGCCAAGGCGCTGGGCATCCAACTGGGCTTCAACGCCAACGACGGTGACTGATGAGGGCAAGTGCCATGCTGCGACGCCAGGCTCTGACTTTAGGTAGTTTGCTGCTGGGAGCAGTGACACTGGGCGGCTGGACGCTGTTCAAGCGCAAGGATCAGAGCCCGCTGCTGCTGTCGGCGCGGGACGACACCGACGGCAAGCACTACGCCGTCGGCTATCGGCTGGACGGCACGCGAGTGTTCGCCACCGAAGTCGGCCAGCGCTGCCACGACATCATCAATCACCCGACACTGCCGATTGCGCTGTTCGTCGCCCGGCGTCCGGGCACCGAAAGCTACCTGATCGACCTGCGCGACGGTGCCTTGCTGCAAACCGTGACCTCGCAGCCGAACCGGCACTTCTACGGCCACGCGGTGATCCACCACAGCGGCGACTACCTGTACGCCACCGAGAACGACACCACCGATCCGGGCCGCGGCCTGCTCGGGGTGTACAAGTTCGAGGGTGAACGGCTGGTGCACAGCGGCGAGATTTCCACCCACGGTCTCGGCCCGCATCAAGTGTCGTGGATGCCCGACGGTGAAACCCTGGTGGTGGCCAACGGCGGGATCCGCACCGAAGCCGAAAGCCGGGTCGACATGAACCTCGACGCCATGGAACCGAGCCTGGTCCTGATGCAGCGCGACGGCACCCTGCTGAGCAAGGAAACCCTCGCTCAGTCGATGAACAGCGTGCGGCACCTGGGGATCGCCAGCGACGGCACCATCGTCGCCGGCCAGCAATTCATGGGGCCTTCCCAGGAGCGTTCCGAGTTACTGGCGATCAAACGTCCGGGCCAGCCGTTCGTGGCGTTCCCGGTGCCGGAGCATCAGTTGCAGTCGATGGGTCATTACACCGCCAGCGTCGCCGTCCACAGCGACCTGCGTCTGGTGGCGCTGACCGCACCGCGTGGCAACCGCTTCTTCATCTGGGATCTGGACAGCGGCGAAGTACGCCTCGATGCACCGTTACCCGACTGCGCCGGTGTCGGTGCGGTGAAGGACGGTTTTGTCGTGACCTCGGGGCAAGGACGTTGCCGCTATTACGATTGCCGCCAGGACGAACTGCTGGCCAAACCGCTGGATTTGCCCGCAGGGCTCTGGGACAACCATCTTCATCTGATGGCCTGAAATTCGCCGCCGACCGCTCGGTCGGCGGCACCGCTTTTCTACACCTTCCTCCATCACACCCTGTAAAAACTGGCAGTTGGAATCCCTGCCGGAGTCGGGGTAATGTGCCCGCCTGTCTCGCCTGATTTTCTCCAAGGAACTGGAATATGCTGCGTCGCCGCATGCTGATCATGTTGGGTGTTGTACTGCTGATCGTTCTGCTCCTCGCCGGTTACAAGGCCTTCTCGATCTACACGATGATCCAGGGCTTTGCCAAACCGAAGCCGCCGATCAGCGTCGCCGTGGCCACCGCCGCCGAGCGCCCGTGGCAGATGCGCCTGCCTACCGTCGGCACGCTCAAGGCGCTGCAGGGTGTCGAGCTGAGCCTGGAAGTCGCCGGCACCGTGACCGAACTCAAGTTCGAATCAGGCCAGAAGGTCAAGGCCGGGCAACCGTTGCTGCAACTCGACAGCGCCGTCGAATCCGCACTGCTGGAAACCGCCAAGGCCGACCTCGGTCTGGCGCAACTGGACTTCGGCCGCGGCAGCCAGCTGGTTGGCAGCAGTGCCATTTCAAAAGGCGAGTACGACCGACTCTCGGCGGTCCTGCAAAAGAACAAGGCCACGGTCAATCAGCTCAATGCATCGCTGGCAAAAAAACGCATTTCCGCACCGTTCAGCGGCACCATCGGCATCCGTCAGGTCGACGTCGGTGACTATCTCGCCAGCGGCACGAAAATCGCCACCCTGCAGGATCTGAGCAGCCTCTACGCCGACTTCTATGTGCCTGAGCAATCTGTGCCGAAGCTGGCCATCGGTCAGCCAGTGCAGATTTCGGTTGCCGCCTATCCCGGGCAGAACTTCCCTGGCGCGATCAGCGCGATCAACCCGATTGTCGAAAGCACCACCCGCAACATTCTGGTCCGCGCGACGCTGGACAATCCCGACGGCAAGTTGCTGCCGGGCATGTTCGCCAGCCTTGAAGTGCTGCTGCCGGACCCGCAGAAGCACATCGTCGTGCCGGAAAGCGCGATCACCTACACCCTTTACGGCAACTCGATCTACGTGGTCGGGCAGAAGAAAGCCGAAGACGGCGGTGTCGAGAAAGACGACAAGGGCCAACCGGTACTGATCGCCGAGCGCCGTTTCATTGAAACCGGTGAGCGCCGCGAGGGGCTGGTGATGATCAACAAGGGCGTGCAGAGCGGCGAACAAGTGGTGACGGCCGGCCAGATCAAACTGGACAACGGCGCGCACATCGCCATCAGCGACGACAAGACCCTCGGCGAGCAGAACAGTCCGCGCCGCGCTGACTGATCAAGGAATCCTCATGGCCTTTACCGATCCGTTCATTCGCCGCCCGGTGCTCGCCACCGTGGTCAGCCTGCTGATTGTGCTGCTGGGCTTCCAGGCCTGGAGCAAGCTGCCGCTGCGCCAGTACCCGCAAATGGAAAACGCCCTGATCACGGTGACCACCGCCTACCCCGGGGCCAACGCCGAAACCATCCAGGGCTACATCACCCAGCCGATGCAGCAGAGCCTGGCGAGCGCCGAGGGCATCGACTACATGACCTCGGTCAGCCGGCAGAACTTCTCGGTGATTTCGATCTACGCACGCATCGGTTCCAACAGCGACCGCTTGTTCACCGAACTGCTGGCCAAGGCCAACGAGGTGAAAAACAAACTGCCACAGGATGCCGAAGACCCGGTACTGAGCAAGGAAGCCGCCGATGCCTCGGCACTGATGTACATCAGCTTCTTCAGCAAGGAACTGAGCAACCCGCAGATCACTGACTACCTGTCCCGGGTGATCCAGCCAAAACTGGCGACGCTGCCAGGCATGGCCGAAGCCGAGATTCTGGGTAACCAGGTGTTCGCCATGCGCCTGTGGATCGACCCGGTGAAACTCGCCGGTTTCGGCCTCAGCGCCAGCGACGTGAGCAACGCGGTGCGCCAGTACAACTTCCTCTCCGCCGCCGGCGAGGTAAAAGGCGAGTACGTGGTCACCAGTATCAACGCCAACACCGAACTGAAGTCGGCCGAGGCCTTCGGCAAGATTCCGCTCAAGGTCAGTGGTGACAGCCGTGTGCTGCTCAGCGATGTGGCGCGGGTGGAAATGGGGGCGGAGAACTACAACTCCATCAGCTCCTTCGGTGGCACACCCTCGGTGTACATCGGGATCAAGGCGACGCCCGGCGCCAACCCGCTCGACGTGATCAAGGAAGTGCGCAAGATCATGCCGGAGCTGGAGGCCCAGTTGCCGCCCAACCTCAAGAGCGAGATCGCCTACGACGCGACGCTGTTCATCCAGGCCTCCATCGACGAAGTGGTGAAAACCCTGTTCGAAGCGGTGCTGATCGTGATCGTGGTGGTGTTCCTGTTCCTCGGCGCGCTGCGTTCGGTGGTGATCCCGGTGGTGACCATTCCGCTGTCGATGATCGGCGTGATGTTCTTCATGCAGATGATGGGCTACTCGATCAATCTGCTGACCCTGCTGGCGATGGTGCTGGCGATCGGTCTGGTGGTGGACGATGCCATCGTCGTGGTGGAAAACATCCACCGACATATCGAAGAAGGCAAGACACCGCTGGACGCCGCACTTGAGGGCGCCCGGGAAATCGCGATGCCGGTGGTCTCGATGACCATCACCCTGGCAGCGGTGTATGCGCCGATCGGTTTCCTCACCGGGCTGACCGGGGCACTCTTCAAGGAGTTCGCGTTGACCCTGGCCGGGGCCGTGGTGATTTCCGGCATCGTCGCCCTGACCCTGTCACCGATGATGTGTGCCTTTCTGTTGCGACATGAAGAAAACCCCAGCGGACTTGCCCACCGCCTCGACCGGATCTTCGAAAACCTCAAGCGACGCTATCAGAGCATGCTCCACGGCACCCTCAACACCCGGCCAGTGGTGCTGGTGTTCGCAGTGATCGTGCTGTGCCTGATTCCGGTACTGCTCAAGTTCACCAAATCGGAACTGGCGCCGGATGAAGACCAAGGCATCATTTTCATGATGGCCAACGCGCCGCAACCGACCAACCTCGATTACCTGAACACCTACACCGACGAGTTCGTGAAGATCTTCAAGGAATTCCCGGAGTACTACTCCTCGTTCCAGATCAACGGCTACAACGGTGTACAGACCGGTATCGGCGGTTTCCTGCTCAAACCGTGGAACGAGCGCAGCCGTACACAGATGCAGATTCTTCCCGAGGTGCAGGGCAAACTCGGCAACATCCCGGGGTTGCAGATCTTCGGCTTCAACCTGCCTTCCCTGCCCGGCACCGGCGAGGGTCTTCCGTTCGAATTCGTGATCAACACGGCCAATGACTACGAGCTGTTGCTGCAGGTGGCTGACCGGATCAAGAAGCGTGCGATGGAGTCGGGCAAGTTCGCGTTCGTCGACCTTGACCTGGCCTTCGACAAACCGGAGGTGGTGGTCGATATCGACCGCGCCAAGGCGGCGCAGATGGGCGTGTCGATGCAGGATCTGGGCGGCACCCTCGCCACCCTGCTTGGCGAAGCGGAGATAAACCGCTTCACCATCGAGGGTCGCAGTTACAAGGTCATCGCCCAGGTTGAACGGGCCTATCGCGACAACCCGGACTGGCTGAACAATTACTACGTGAAAAACACCCAGGGCGAGTTGCTGCCGCTCTCGACCCTGATCACCGTGACCGACCGGGCACGACCGCGACAGCTCAACCAGTTCCAGCAGCTCAATGCGGCGAAGCTGTCCGGGTTCCCACTGGTCAGCATGGGCGAGGCCATCGACAGCGTGGTGCAGATCGCCCGGGAAGAGGCACCCGCCGGTTTTGCTTTCGATTACGGCGGCGCTTCACGGCAGTTCGTACAGGAAGGCAGCGCGCTGTGGGTCACCTTCGCGTTGGCGCTGGCAATCATTTTCCTGGTGCTGGCGGCGCAGTTCGAGAGTTTCCGCGACCCGCTGGTGATCCTGGTGACCGTACCGCTGTCGATTTGCGGGGCGCTGATTCCGCTGTTCCTCGGCTGCTCGAGCATGAACATCTACACCCAGGTCGGGCTCGTGACACTGATCGGCCTGATCAGTAAACACGGGATCCTGATCGTCGAATTTGCCAATCAACTGCGCAAGGAAAAGGGCCTGACGCCCCGTGAAGCGGTCGAGGAAGCGGCGGCGATTCGCTTGCGACCTGTCCTGATGACCACCGCTGCCATGGTGTTCGGCATGGTGCCGTTGATCCTCGCCAGTGGCGCGGGAGCGGTGAGCCGCTTCGATATCGGGACGGTGATTGCCACCGGGATGTCGATCGGGACGTTGTTTACGTTGTTCGTCTTGCCCTGCGTCTACACCGTGCTGGCCAAACCCGATCCCAAACCCTCCACCTGACCGCCGCTTCCACGCAAGCATAAAAAAGGCCTCGCATGTGCGAGGCCTTTGGCTCTTGTAGACGTTTCAACTCTGCGGCCTCATCCCTTGAGAAAGTCCGAACATGAACAGCAGCAAATCATGGTCGGGCTTGGTTGCCACGGAGGCTTTCGCCACCCGCGGCATCGGACAATGGGCATCGTTGGTCGATGCCCCGATCACTTGCATGCGTGGCTGTTCCCAGGCCGCCACCGCCAAAGATGCAACTGCCAAGGCTCCTACCAAAAACAAACCTCGCGCAATTTCTAGTTTCATCGCTATAAACCTTTGATAGCGCTGCCAAACGCCGTCTCATAAAAATAGACGAGTTTCTTCCAGTCCGTAGGGCTGAACGACGAGTGGCGGCGCAATTGTTTCATGTCATGGGAGGCCGCGCGATGAGCGGTCAGGCGTTGACGGCACTTTTCCAGATCGATCAGGGCCACTTCGACTTTGGCTGACTCACCCTCGCCGGTGACGCGGACAAATACGTGCTTGATGTAAATGCAGCTGTGCTGCCAGCGACCCTTGTGCATGCGAGCCAGGTTCTCCGCGAGATCCTTGAGTACACGCTCATACACCGCTTCACCGTACTGCTCGCGGCCGCCTGCCGCTTCCCACTGTTCAAGCTCCTGAAAGCCGTCCAGCGACTTGGTGACCAGCAACGCCCGCCACTTGTGCTGCGGGTCAGGCTGAGCACCGCAAAAGACAATTTCCGGTACCCGGACGCCGAGCTTGGTTACACCGGTCAGTGCATCCAGTTCACGCAAAACAGTCGGTCGCCCGAACGGGTGCAGCCAACTGCGATAGATATGGCCTGTCTGGCGTTTGGCATACAGCAGTTGACCATCGCGCCCCACCACCCGCTGTACACCACTTTCACCACCACGACGCACGTTGGGTTCTTCCACCCATTCACCGCGCTGGTTCCAGTAGTAGTCAAAGCGATCCTGGGGAGCGACTCCCGTTTCTGCTGCAAATTGCACTGCCATCCTCTTACCTCTTGCGTAGTACGTAAACTCGCCACATGGCATAGAGCGGAATAAAGTCCAGTTGTTCCTGGATCCTGAATCCTGCCTCTTCGAATTCCTTTTCAACCGTAGCGGCCGGTAGCACAAATCGATTCTGGTAACCTTCCTGCCCGCGTTTTTTCTCGGCGCGCTTGCGTTTCCAGGCCTTGAAATTGCCATCTACCCACAACGAAATGATCACACTGTCCCGGGTAACGCGTTCGAACTCACGCAAAATCGTCTGCCGATGCTCGGCCTCGCCGATGTGGTGCAGCAGACGCATGCAGAAAATGCTGTCCACGGAGTTGTCAGGCAACGCAATGTCGAACGCCGAAGTGTGCAAGGGTTGTACCCGTTTCACCACATCCGCCGGTTGGGCCTGCATCGCCGTCTTGATCATCGACTCGGAATTGTCTGCCCCGATGATCACCCGATTGGGCTTTTCTGCCAGCAGTGGCCAGAAACGCCCGGCACCGCACGGCAGATCCAGCACCAGCCCAGGCTCACCGACCAGGGTCAGTGCCTTGCGAGCCAACTGCTGATCTCGCCAGTTGGACAAACGACGCCCCAGACCATCCTGATGCTTGCGCAGGTATTTTTGCGCGTGGTTGTCGTCGTACTTTTCGGAAAAATCGAGTTTGATCGGGCCGGCCATCGTCGGGACTCCTGAATGCTGATAGCTCCACCTTAGGCACGGGAGTGTCAGCGTCAGGTCATCCCTTTGTGAAAAAAACGTCGCGTAAACCCCCGAACTATTTCAAGGTTATACAGGATTCGTTCAGGTTGGCAGCTTTTTTACGTCGCCCGGGAGGGATTCAGCGCTTGCCAAGATCTACTTCGAAACGGCAGCCATTGGGCTCCATCGTACTCAATGTGACACTCCAGCCCTGGTTCTCGCAGATGCGCTGTACCAATGACAGACCGAGCCCCAGACCCTCTCCACGCTTTTCGCTGCCCCGTACGAAGGGCTGGAACATCGCCTCGCGTTTCTCCTCGGGAATGCCCACGCCCGAGTCCTCGACCACAAAGCCGTTGTCATTGAGCGTCAGCCGAATGAAGCCATGCTCGGTGTAGTGCAACGCATTACGCAGCAGGTTGCCCATCACGGCATTGAGCAGGGTGGCGTTGTAACGGGTTTCCGGCGGGTTGCCCGGTTCGAAAATCAGATTCAGGCCCTTCGACTCGATCGGCTCGCGCCACAGGCCCAACAGATTGTCCGCCACCTGGCCGAGATTGTGCTGGGGCGCGGCCCCCGCATCTTCGCGCTGGGCACGGGCCAGCATCAGGAAAGTCTGCACCAGTTCGCGCATTTCTTCGCTGGCACGGGCGATGCGTTCGACCTGGGCGCGGCCGCGCTGATCGATGCCCGGGTTTTCCAGCAGCAGCTCACAGGAACTGGCCAGCACCATCAGCGGTGTACGCAATTCATGGCTGACGTCACTGGTGAACAGCCGCTCACGCGTCAGCGCCTGACGCAAACGCCCCAGCGTCGCATCGAATGCCACCGCCAGTTCACCCACTTCATCGGCGGCGTAGTCCGGCGCCAGCGGCGGTGCGAGTCCCAGCAACTGATCGCGATGACGCACCTGACGCGCCAGCCGGACCACCGGCGCCATCACCTTGCGTGCCAGCACCCAGCCGAGGAAAACCGCCAGCGCCAGACTGAGCACGAAGCCCACCAGCACCACGGCAAACAGTACGCGCTCACGCTCTTCGAAATCGCTTTGATCCTGCAGCAGCACATAGCGCCGGCCGTCGACGATTTCGACCATCGCGTGATACGACAGCTGCTCGCGGAAGACTTCGTGGAACCCGGAATCCAGATGTCGCAGATCCTTGGGCAGCTCGAAGTCACCCGGGCCGCCGCTGAAATAGAACAGTTGATCCGGCTCCGGCCGATGGCTCCAGTCCGAGACGTTGTCCATCAACAACAGGCGCTGCAAGTCGCCGCCCAGTCCTGCGGAAATCAGTTTTTCTTCCACCAGGTGCACGGTCGCGACGATGCCCATGGCGAAGGCCCCTGCCACCAGTGCGCTCATCAGCGCAAAGGCGATGATGATCCGCTGGGCAAGGCTTTGCTTAAACTCCATCGCGGCCCTCGGCCAAGCGATAACCCACGCCGTGCACGGTGTGCAGCAGTGGTTTGGCGAACGGCTTGTCGATCACCTGACGCAATTGGTGGACGTGGCTGCGCAGGCTGTCGCTGTCCGGGCAGTCATCGCCCCACAGGGCTTCTTCGAGAATTTCCCGACGCAGTACATGCGGGCTCTTCTGCATCAGCACCGCGAGCAACTTGAGGCCGACCGGGTTGAGCTTGAGCAGTTTGCCTTCGCGGGTCACTTCGAGCGTGTCGAGGTCGTAGCTCAGATCACCGACCTGCAGGGAACGGCGACCGCCGCCCTGGGTCCGGCGCATCACGGCTTCGACCCGCGCGGCCAGTTCCGACAACGCAAAGGGTTTGACCAGGTAATCGTCAGCCCCGGACTTGAAGCCCTGCAGGCGATCGTCGAGTTGGTCGCGGGCGGTGAGCATGATCACCGGCGTGTCGCGGCGCGCATCTTCGCGCAGGCGTTTGCACAGGGTGTAGCCGTCGATGCCGGGCAACATGATGTCGAGCACGATCAGGTCATAGTGCTCGGTAGCCGCCAGATGCAGGCCCGACAGACCGTCCTGGGCGCAATCGACGGTATAGCCCTTCAGGCCCAGGTAATCGGCCAGGTTGGCCAGGATATCGCGGTTGTCTTCGACCAATAGAATTCGCATGGGCACCTCTTCCGTACACAGTAACGGCCGTCATGGCCCGCGCAGCTTACGGCCAACTTCGGCTCAGGGCTAGGGTTGCAGCCCCGACAGATCGATTTGCTCAACCAACATAAATCTTTAACAAAGTTTTCACTATCGGTTCACAACCTCATTACAGTGACTTCGCGAAACTCCCGCGCCATTGATAAAAGGAAAAGAAAACAATGGGTTTCTTCAAGACAGCGCCTATGCGCTATCTGCTGCTGGTCACCGGTGCCTGGCTGGTCGTGTTTCTCCTCACCCGTATCGTACTGCTGCTGACTCATCTGGATGAGGCCGGTGGCGGTGCGCTGTCCGTGTTCGGTGTCGGTCTGGTCTACGACCTGGGCTTCCTCGCCTATGCCGCTTTGCCGATGGGCCTGTATCTGCTGCTGTGCCCGCCGGCCTTGTGGCGCCGTCGCGGTCACCGCTGGTTCCTGCAGGGACTGCTGACCGTCAGCCTGTACGCCATGCTGTTCACGGCGGTGGCCGAATGGCTGTTCTGGGATGAGTTCGGGGTGCGCTTCAACTTCATCGCCGTCGACTACCTGGTGTACTCCGACGAAGTGCTGAACAACGTGCTGGAGTCTTATCCGATCGGCAAGTTGCTGAGCATTCTGGCAGTTCTGGCCGTGGGACTGAGTCTTGTCTTGCGCAAGGCATTCAATGCAGCGCTGGATGCACCGCTGCCGCCACTGCGCGGACGTCTGCTCAATGCGCTGGCGCTGTTGGTGGTGGCGGGCCTGAGCCTGCAACTGGTCAGTCAGGACGCACCGCGTGCCCAGGGCGGCAACGCCTATCAGAATGAACTGGCGAGCAATGGCCCGTATCAGTTCTTCGCCGCGTTCCGTAACAACGAACTGGACTACAGCCAGTTCTACAAGAGCCTGCCAGCAGACAAGGTTGCCGGTCAGATTCGTGCCGAACTGAACGAGCCCAATGCCCGTTTCGTCGGCCAGGATCCGCAGGACATCCGTCGCAATATCGATAACCCCGGCGTCACCCGCAAGCCGAACATCGTGCTGGTGACCATCGAAAGCCTGAGCGCCAAATACCTGGGCAGCAATGGTGATGGCCGCAACCTGACGCCGAACCTCGACGCCTTGCGCAAGCAGAGCCTGTACTTCAACAATTTCTACGCCACCGGCACTCGCACAGACCGTGGACTGGAAGCCATCACCCTGGCCATTCCACCGACGCCGGGCCGTTCGATCGTCAAGCGCATCGGTCGCGAAAGCGGTTTCGCCAGCCTCGGCCAGCAATTGAGCGCGGTCGGCTATGACAGCGTGTTCGTGTACGGTGGGCGTGGTTACTTCGACAACATGAACGCGTTCTTCAGTGGCAATGGCTATCGCGTTGTCGATCAGAGCAGCGTCGATGAGTCGGAGATTCACTTCAAGAACGCCTGGGGCATGGCTGACGAGGATCTGTACAAACAGACCCTGAAGCTGGCGGACGCCGACTACGCCAAGCAGCAGCCTTTCCTGTTGCAACTGATGACCACCTCCAACCATCGTCCGTACACCTATCCGGATAACCGGATCGACATCAAGTCCGGCAACGGTCGTGATGGTGCGGTGAAGTACACCGACTACGCCATCGGCCAGTTCCTGGCGCAGGCGCGTGAGAAGCCGTGGTTCGACAACACGATCTTCATCTTCGTCGCCGACCACACGGCCGGCAGCGCGGGCAAGGAAGACCTGCCGATCACCAACTACCAGATCCCGCTGTTCATCTATGCACCGAAGATGATCGAAGCACGGGAAAACGCGCAACTGGCCAGCCAGATCGACCTCGCGCCGACCCTGCTGGGGTTGCTGAACCTGGATTACCAATCGACCTTCTTCGGTCGCAATCTGCTGCAGGACAACCCGCTGCCACCTCGGGTCGTGGTGGGCAACTATCAGCATCTGGGGCTGTTCGACGGCAAGGATCTGGCGATCCTCAGCCCACGCCAGGGCCTGCGCCGGCATGACGACGCACTGACCGAAAGCCGCGAGTCCCGGGTCAACAGCGACGACCCGCTGGTGAGTCGCGCCATCACGTATTACCAAACCGCCAGTTATGGCTTCAAGCAACAGCTGCTTGGCTGGAAAGCGCCCAAGGAGGGTGCCGCGCAAGTCAGCGATCGTTAATCGAAGCGCCCCGGGCTGATGCCCCGGGGCGTTTTCCCGTTCTGGATCCCTCATGTCATCAAGCGTTGTACGCCCTGCCCCTCGCCCGCTGAATTTTTGGCTGTGCCTGGGGATACCCGCCGTCGCGGCCGCCATTCTGGTCTTGCTCGAACTGACCGATCTGGACATGAACCTGGCCCGGATGTTTTACGACCCCGCCGCCGGCGACTTCATCGGGCGCCACAGTTACTTCCTGGAGAACATCCTTCACGACCGCGCCAAACAGGTGGTGATCGCGTTTTCGGTGTTTTCCGTCATTGGTTTCATCGCGGCGTTCTTCATCGCGCGGCTCAAGCCCTTCAAGCGTGAGCTGGGTTGCCTGGTGCTGTCGCTGGGCCTGGCGACGTCATTCGTGACACCGATGAAAGCCGTGACTGCCGTGCAGTGTCCGTGGAGCCTTGAGCAGTTCGGCGGCCATGAAACCTACAGCAAACTGCTGGATCACCGCCCGCCGACCGACAAGCCCGGACGTTGCTGGCCCGGTGGCCATGCCGCAACGGGTTTCACCTTGTTTGCGCTGTTCTTCGTGCTGCGTGACCGTCGCCCGCGACTGGCGCGGCAGGCATTCATCTTTGCCTTTGCGCTGGGCTCGGTGTTCTCGATCAGCCGGATGATGCAGGGCGCGCACTTCTTTTCGCACAACGTGTGGACGGCGATTTTCTGCTGGCTGATCTGCCTGGGGTCGTATTACTGGGTGCTGTATCGCCCGACCGTCAAAGCGGAAGCAGTCACGCAGGCACAACCGGTCAACGCCTGAGTACTTGAAGCTCTGCCTATAAAATCAGGGCAATAAAAAACCCCGCCTGCTCATCGCAGGCGGGGTTTTTCGTTTCGGGGTAAGGCTGGCTTACATCATGCCGCCCATGCCACCCATGCCGCCCATGTCTGGCATACCGCCGCCAGCAGCACCGTCTTTCTTCGGTGCGTCAGCAACAGCGGCTTCGGTGGTCAGGATCAGACCGCCGATCGACGATGCAGCTTGCAGAGCGGAACGGGTTACCTTGGTTGGGTCCAGGATGCCCATTTCGATCATGTCGCCGTATTCGCCAGTCGCAGCGTTGTAACCGAAGTTACCTTTGCCGTTCTTGACTTCGTTGACCACAACGCTTGGCTCGTCGCCGCTGTTGGCAGCGATCTGACGCAGCGGTGCTTCAACGGCACGACGCAGAACAGCGATACCTACGTCCTGGTCGGCGTTGTCGCCTTTCAGGTTGATGATCGCGTTCAGAGCGCGGATCAGCGCAACGCCACCGCCAGGTACCACGCCTTCTTCAACGGCTGCGCGGGTTGCGTGCAGGGCGTCTTCAACGCGGGCTTTCTTCTCTTTCATTTCAACTTCGGAACCGGCGCCAACCTTGATCACTGCAACGCCGCCGGACAGCTTGGCCAGACGCTCTTGCAGTTTTTCACGGTCGTAGTCCGAGGAAGTCTCGGCAACCTGGGCACGGATCTGAGCGATACGCGCCTGGATGTCGCCTTCAACGCCAGCACCGTCAACGATGATGGTGTTTTCCTTGGACAGGGTCACGCGCTTGGCGCTACCCAGGTGTTCCAGGGTGGTGCTTTCCAGGCTCAGGCCGATCTCTTCGGAGATAACGGTACCGCCGGTCAGAACGGCGATGTCCTGCAGCATGGCCTTGCGACGGTCGCCGAAGCCTGGAGCCTTGACGGCTGCGACTTTAACGATGCCACGCATGTTGTTCACTACCAGAGTCGCCAGGGCTTCGCCTTCAACGTCTTCGGCAACGATCAGCAGTGGGCGGCCGGCTTTGGCAACGGCTTCCAGTACTGGCAGCATTTCGCGGATGTTCGAGATCTTCTTGTCGACCAGCAGGATCAGCGCGCCTTCCAGCTCGGCAACCATGGTCTCTGGCTTGTTGACGAAGTATGGGGACAGGTAGCCACGGTCGAACTGCATGCCTTCTACAACCGACAGTTCGTTTTCCAGGCCCGAGCCTTCTTCAACGGTGATCACGCCTTCTTTACCGACTTTTTCCATGGCTTCGGCAATGATGTCGCCGATGGAGTTGTCGGAGTTGGCGGAGATGGTGCCAACCTGAGCGATCGCTTTAGTGTCGGTGCATGGTGCGGACAGCTTTTTCAGCTCGGCAACGACAGCGATGGTCGCTTTGTCGATACCGCGCTTCAGGTCCATCGGGTTCATGCCGGCAGCGACGGCTTTCAGGCCTTCGTTGACGATCGACTGAGCCAGAACGGTAGCGGTGGTAGTACCGTCACCAGCGTCATCGTTGGCACGGGAGGCAACGTCTTTGACCAGCTGCGCGCCCATGTTTTCGAAACGGTCTTCGAGTTCGATTTCCTTGGCGACGGAAACGCCGTCCTTGGTGATGGTCGGAGCGCCGAAGCTCTTCTCGAGGATCACGTTACGGCCTTTCGGGCCCAGGGTCGCTTTTACCGCGTCAGCCAAGACGTTTACGCCAACCAGCATTTTCTTGCGGGCGGAATCGCCGAATTTAACTTCTTTAGCAGCCATGATCGATATTCCTTAAATACTTTGTAGTAGCGGGAAAATGAACGGGGGTAATCAGCCTTCGATAACAGCGAGGATTTCGTTCTCGCTCATTACCAGCAGGTCTTCGCCGTCGACTTTCACAGTGTTGCTGCCGGAGTAAGGACCGAACACAACCTTGTCGCCTTCCTTAACGGACAGTGCGCGCACTTCGCCGTTTTCCAGAGCTTTGCCCGGGCCTACAGCGAGAATCACACCGTGGTTGGCTTTTTCAGCAGCCGAACCTGGCAGGACGATACCGCCAGCGGTTTTCTTTTCTTCTTCGCTGCGACGGATAACGACGCGGTCATGCAGAGGACGAAGCTTCATTGTCGATCTCTCCTAATTGTGGTTTTCATCGGCCGGTGTAGTCCCGGCGGGTTTAACGAATCCGGCCTGCGCCGGTTGCGGCTCGTCGAGCGAACCGCGGAAGTCTGTCCGACTCAAATGTCGGAAACCTTTCGGTGACCGATACATAAGGGCGCATAAGCTTATTACAAGGGCGGGGCTAAAAAAATTTCACTGCGGCTTCATGAATTGGCCCCGCAAACGAACACGGCACCCGAAGGTGCCGTGTCGATGCAGAAGTTACTGGGTGTCGCGGTGTTCGAACTCGCCTTCGATCACATCGCCTTCGCGACCCAGAGGCTGGCGCGGTGCGGGACCGCCGCGAGGTTGCAGGTCATCGGCGAACGCGCGCTGACGCATGGCCTGTTCTTCGGCGCGCTGGCGCATTTTGTTGGCGACCAGACGACGGCTGAATGGCAGCAACAGCACCAGACCGACCACGTCGCTGATGAAACCCGGCAGGATCAACAGACCACCGGCCAGGGCCAGCATCAGGCCTTCGAGCATGGTTTGCGCAGGCAGTTCGCCGCGGTTCAGGCTTTCACGGGCACGCAGGGCGGTTGCCAGTCCGGCGACGCGCAGCACGAACACGCCGAACATCGAGCCGAGAATGATCAGCAGCAGGGCCGGGAAAAATCCGATCGATCCTGCCACTTTGACGAATACGAACAGCTCCAACACCGGGAACAGCAGAAAGAGCAACAAAAAAGGGCGCATCAAAGTTTCCTCAACGCAAGAAATGCCTTGCAGTAAGCCTTAGATGACGTCGCCCTTTCGTGAATTCAAGCGTCGGCCACCGCATTTTTTGGCCAGACCTCGGCGTGAGCCAGAGAAACCAAGGCTTCGCGCACTTGTATCGGCGTATGACAAGGCGCTTGAAACGGCAGCCAGTACAGCGCCTGACCGATGCGCAGGTGCATGCCTTCGGTGTCGATCCCGGCCATTTGCGCCGGGACGGTTTTCGGCAGCCCGGCGAGGTCGACGTAATGCGCGATGGCCTTGGCGTGGTCGCTGTTCATGTGCTCGACCATGCTGATTTCGGCCTTGCCGGCGAACGGGTTGGCCAGGGTCAGGTGATCGACCCAGTGGATCGCGCCGAAACCGCCGATGTAGCGATGACGTACCGGAGTGAGCACCCAGAAGTCGAAATCGTGGGCCTTGTGGTAATTCTGCGAGTCGGGGAAATAGCGGTAGTAGCGCTCGGCGGCGGCTTCGATGGCAGCCGCATCTTCGAGCTTTTGAGCCTCGGCCAGATAGGTCAGGCGACCGACGGCTTGCACGTCATCGGCCTCGCGCTCGCCCACCAGCAGCGAACACTTCGGATCTTTCTGCAGGTTGTGGGTGTGCTGGGCGATGCGGCTGATCAGGATCAGCGGCCGGCCCTGCTCGTCCAGGCAGTAGGGAACCACGGAGCCGAACGGAAAACCGGGCATCGATTTGGAGTGGGTCGACAGCACGCCACGGTATTCCTTGAGAAGCAATTCTCGGGCATTCTTAGCCGCTTCAACGCTCAATTTATGACTCCTTAAATAGAATCCGTCGAAAAAACGGACGGGCGACATGGATAAGTTTCAGTCGCCACAGGGGCAGTTCTCATGTGCAGCCGGGCTTTGTCAGGCGCAGATCGAGAGGCTCTCTAAAGGACACCACTCTGACCTGCTCTCGGGGACATGCGAATGCAACTCAACGACAAAGTAATCATTATCACTGGCGGTTGCCAAGGCTTGGGCCGCTCGATGGCCGAGTATTTCGCCGGCAAGGGCGCGAAGCTGGCACTGGTCGACCTGAACCAGGAAAAACTCGATGACGCCGTCGCGGCCTGCAAGGCCAAGGGCGTCGAGGCGCGCAGCTATCTGTGCAACGTCGCCAATGAAGAGCAAGTGACGCACATGGTTGCCCAGGTCGCCGAGGACTTCGGCGCGATTCACGGCTTGATCAACAACGCCGGGATCCTGCGCGACGGCCTGCTGCTCAAGGTCAAGGACGGCGAAATGACCAAGATGAGCCTGGCCCAATGGCAGGCGGTGATCGACGTCAACCTGACCGGCGTGTTCCTCTGCACCCGTGAAGTGGCGGCGAAAATGGTCGAGCTGAAGAACAGTGGCGCGATCATCAACATCTCGTCGATCTCCCGCGCGGGCAACGTCGGCCAGACCAACTACTCCGCCGCCAAGGCCGGTGTGGCGGCAGCGACCGTGACCTGGGCCAAGGAACTGGCACGCTACGGCATTCGTGTGGCCGGCATCGCGCCGGGCTTCATCGAAACCGAGATGACCCTGGGCATGAAACCGGAAGCGCTGGAGAAAATGACTTCGGGCATTCCGCTCAAACGCATGGGCAAGCCGGAAGAGATCGCCCATTCGGCGGCGTACATCTTCGAGAACGACTACTACACCGGCCGGATTCTGGAGATGGACGGCGGGCTGCGCATCTGACCTCTGTCGCGGAATGAAAAACGCCCCGGTGCACAGGCACCGGGGCGTTTTTGTTTAAACCACAGGCATCAATCGTCGCTGATGGTGATATTCGGCATCGCTGGCGATGCCGCTTCCTGCAACACGATCCGCGCACCGACGTGGCGGGCCAGTTCCTGATAGACCATGGCGATCTGGCTGTCCGGCTCGGAAATCACCGTCGGTTTGCCGCCATCGGCCTGTTCGCGGATCAGCATCGACAGCGGCAACGACGCCAGCAGCTCGACGCCGAACTGGGTCGCCAGCTTCTCGCCACCGCCCTCACCGAACAGATGCTCGGCGTGTCCGCAGTTCGAGCAGATGTGCACGGCCATGTTTTCCACCACGCCCAGCACCGGAATGTTGACCTTGCGGAACATCTCCACGCCCTTTCGTGCGTCGAGCAGCGCCAGATCCTGCGGCGTGGTGACGATCACGGCGCCAGCCACCGGGACTTTCTGCGCCAGGGTCAGCTGGATGTCGCCGGTACCTGGCGGCATGTCGATCACCAGATAGTCCAGGTCGCCCCAGGCGGTTTGCGTGACCAGTTGCAGCAGCGCGCCGGAGACCATCGGCCCGCGCCAGACCATCGGCGTGTTGTCGTCGGTCAGGAAGGCCATCGACATGACTTCCACGCCATGGGCCTGCAGCGGCACGAACCACTTCTGATCCTTGACCTGCGGACGGGTGCCCTCGGGAATGCCGAACATGATGCCCTGGCTCGGGCCGTAGATATCGGCGTCGAGAATCCCGACTTTCGCGCCTTCACGGGCCAGTGCCAGCGCCAGGTTGGCGGCGGTGGTGGATTTGCCCACGCCGCCCTTGCCGGACGCCACGGCGACCACGTTCTTGACGTTGGCCAGCCCCGGGATCTGCGCCTGGGCCTTGTGCGCGGCGATCACGCTGTTGACCTCGACCTTGGCCGACACTACGCCGTCGAGGTTTTCGATGGCCAGTTGCAGCAATTGCGCCCAGCCGCTCTTGAACAGACCGGCGGCATAACCGATTTCCAGCTGCACGCTGACGCGATCACCGGTGATTTCGATGTTGCGCACGCAACCGGCGCTGACCGGATCCTGGTTCAGGTAAGGGTCGGTGTATTGGCTGAGGACGGCTTCCACCGCTGCGCGAGTGACGGCGCTCATGGGCAACTCCGATAACAAGACTGGGAAAAGATGGCGGGTATCCTACCCCTTCTGTCCTCCGGACGGCATGCCCGGCAACGATTTGCAGGGGTGAAATATCTTTCCCGGCGCTTTATAGTGGCCGACCTCCGTTTCATCAAGTAGCGAAGCCCCACATGTCCGAACCACGCAAGATTCTCGTCACCAGCGCCCTGCCCTACGCCAACGGTTCGATTCACCTTGGCCATATGCTGGAATACATCCAGACCGATATGTGGGTGCGCTTCCAGAAGCATCGCGGCAATCAGTGCATTTATGTCTGCGCCGACGACGCCCACGGTTCGGCGATCATGCTGCGCGCGGAAAAGGAAGGCATCACCCCGGAACAACTGATCGCCAATGTCCAGGCTGAACACAGCGCCGACTTTGCCGAGTTCCTGGTGGACTTCGACAACTTCCACTCCACTCACGCCGAAGAAAACCGTGAGCTGTCGAGCCAGATCTACCTGAAGCTGCGTGACGCCGGGCACATCGCCCAACGTTCGATCACCCAGTATTTCGACCCGGAAAAGAAAATGTTCCTGGCCGACCGCTTCATCAAGGGCACCTGCCCGAAATGCGGCACCGAGGACCAGTACGGCGACAACTGCGAAAAATGCGGTGCGACCTACGCGCCGACCGACCTGAAGGATCCGAAGTCGGCAATCTCCGGCGCCACTCCGGTGCTCAAGGATTCCCAGCACTTCTTCTTCAAGCTGCCGGACTTCCAGCAGATGCTGCAGACCTGGACCCGCAGCGGCACCCTGCAGGACGCCGTGGCCAACAAGATCGCCGAATGGCTGGACGCCGGCCTGCAACAGTGGGACATCTCCCGCGATGCGCCGTACTTCGGTTTCGAGATCCCGGGCGAACCAGGCAAGTATTTCTACGTGTGGCTGGACGCGCCGATCGGCTACATGGCCAGCTTCAAGAACCTGTGCAACCGCACGCCGGAGCTGGACTTCGACGCGTTCTGGGGCAAGGACTCCACCGCCGAGCTGTACCACTTCATCGGCAAGGACATCGTCAACTTCCACGCCCTGTTCTGGCCGGCGATGCTTGAAGGCGCGGGTTTCCGCAAGCCGACGGGGATCAACGTGCACGGCTACCTGACCGTCAACGGCCAGAAGATGTCCAAGTCCCGCGGTACCTTCATCAAGGCCCGGACCTACCTGGATCACCTGTCGCCGGAATACCTGCGCTACTACTACGCGGCCAAACTGGGCCGTGGCGTGGACGACCTCGACCTGAACCTCGAAGACTTCGTGCAGAAGGTCAACTCCGACCTGGTCGGCAAAGTGGTCAACATCGCCAGCCGTTGCGCCGGTTTCATCCAGAAGGGCAACGCTGGCCTGCTGGTCGACACCAACGCCGCGCCGGAACTGACCGACGCGTTCCTCGCCGCTGCGCCGAGCATCGCCGACGCCTATGAAGCCCGCGACTTCGCCCGTGCCATGCGCGAAACCATGGCCCTGGCCGACCGCGCCAACGCCTGGATCGCCGACAAGGCACCGTGGTCGCTGAACAAGCAGGAAGGCAAGCAGGATGAAGTCCAGGCGGTCTGCGCCACGGCGATCAACCTGTTCCGCCAGTTGGTGATCTTCCTCAAGCCGGTGTTGCCAGTGCTGGCCGCCGATGCCGAGGCGTTCCTCAACGTCGCCCCGCTGACCTGGAACGACCACACCACGCTGCTGGCCAACCACCAGTTGAACGAATTCAAACCGTTGATGACCCGCATCGACCCGGTAAAAGTGCAAGCCATGACCGACGCCTCGAAAGAAGACCTGACCGCCAGCCAGACCGACACCGGCGCCGCCGCGCCTGCCGGCAATGGCGAACTGGCCAAGGATCCGCTGTCGCCGGAAATCGACTTCGACACCTTCGCCGCCGTCGACCTGCGCGTCGCACTGATCGTCAAGGCCGAACACGTTGAAGGGGCGGACAAGCTGCTGCGCCTGACCCTCGACATCGGTGACGAACAACGCAACGTATTCTCGGGGATCAAGAGCGCCTATCCGGATCCGTCGAAACTCGACGGTCGCCTGACCATGATGATCGCCAACCTCAAGCCACGGAAAATGAAGTTCGGCATCTCCGAAGGCATGGTGATGGCGGCCGGCCCTGGCGGTGAAGAAATCTACCTGCTGAGCCCAGACAGCGGCGCCAAGCCGGGTCAGCGCATCAAGTAAGGTTTTGCACTGACCGATCCCACAGGCGTACCCCGTGCGCCTGTGGGATTTTTCATATCTGGCCCACCCGTCATGGCCGCCGGATAATGCCTAATCTTAAGTGACACTCGCCCGCTCTCACCGGCAGAACCATGACCGAACTCGTGCTTACGCTCTTCAGTGCTGCGCTGATCAACAACTTCGTGTTGCACTGGCCGCTGGGCGTCGATCCGCTGCTGGCTGGCGAGCGCCGTCAGGTGCATGCGTTGGGGCTGGCGACGTTGTGTCTGATGCTGATTGTCGGTGTGGCGGGTTACGCGATCTGGCATTGGCTGCTGGTGCCATTGCAACTGGAATTCCTGCGTCTGTTTGTATTCCTGCCGCTGAGCGTCCTGCTGATCACGCCGTTGCTGAAGTTGCTGGCGCGCTGGCGACCCGCCCTGCCGTTCGACGGTTTGTGGCCGTTGCTGCTGGGCAATGCCGGTGTGCTGGGGCTGACGCTGATCAACGCGCAAACGGATAAAGGCCTGTTTCATGCAACTGCGCTGAGCCTTGGCGCCGGTCTGGGTTTCTGGCTGGTGTTGAGCCTGTTCAGCGATTTGCGTGAGCGCACGGCCGACAACGATATTCCCCTGCCCTTTCGTGGCCTGCCGATCCAGTTGATCGGCGCCGGATTGATGGCCGTGGCTTTTCTCGGATTCAGTGGACTGATCAAAACATGAGTCTGATTCAACGCATCGATGCCTTGCTGCCGCAAACCCAATGCGGCAAATGCGGCCATCCCGGATGCAAACCCTACGCTGAAGGCATCGCCGACGGCGAGCCGATCAACAAATGCCCGCCGGGTGGTGACGAAACCATCGCGGCGCTGGCCGAACTGCTGAAAATCCCAGTGCTGGAGCTGGACATCAGCCGTGGCGCGGCACCGCCGCAAGTGGCGTTCATCCGTGAAGCCGAATGCATCGGCTGCACCAAGTGCATACAGGCCTGCCCGATCGACGCCATCGTCGGCGCGGCGAAACTGATGCACACGGTGATCATCGACGAGTGCACCGGTTGCGATCTGTGCGTGGCGCCGTGCCCCGTCGATTGCATCGAGATGCACCCGCTGCCGCTCGGAACGCTGCCAGTGGTGGGCGGCCTGGCCAACAGCCTCGAAGAACAACAGGCGCGTACCGCCAAGCGCGATCACGCCCGGCAACGCTTCGAACGGCGTAACGCCCGGCTGCAAAGAGAAGAACAGCAGAAGCAGGCCGAACGCGAAGCCCGTGCGAAACGTGCGGCGCAGGTTGAAGTCGCAGCCACCACGCTCGATCCGGTGCAAGCGGCGCTGGAACGGGTACGTGCGCAGAAAGCCGCGACAGCCGACGCCGCGCTGAAGAAGGCCAAGATCGATGTGGCGATGAGCCGCGCTCAATTGCACAAATCGTTGAAAGCCTTCGGTCATCCGCCGACCTTCGAACAACAGTCGCAATTGATCGTATTGCAACAGCAGTTCGAAGCCGCCGAACAAGCGCTGGCGAAACTGGAAAGCAGCGCCGCACCTGCGCCGGTCGTGACAGCCCCAGCAAAAGACGCCGACTTGAAACGGGCGAAAATCCAGTTGGCGATGCGCCGTGCCGAGCTGAAAAAGGCGCAGACCGCAGAGGCTCCGCCGGAGCAAATTGCAGCGCTGGAACAAGCACTGCGTGATGCCGAACAAGCGTTGCACGACGCCGAAGCCGCGAGCGATCAACCGCTGCCCGACCTTGTGCGCGTGGAGAAACGTCCGATCGACAACCAGCTTCGTCAGCTGAAAACCGAACTGGCCTACGCTCGCGCCGACCTGAACAAACTGCAACGACGTGACGGCACGCCAGCCGAGATCCTCGACAAGGCCCGCACCCGCCTGCAAGAGGCGGAGCGGCAGGTAGAAGCCCATGTCATCCATTGAAACCAGAGACGAACGCCTGCAACAGGCAATGAAGCTGGTTTTGCTGGCGACATTGCCGGGGTTGTTGGCGTTGTTCTGGTTTTACGGATGGGGCGTGTTGATCAACCTGATCCTGTCCGTCGTCACAGCCTTGAGCGTCGAAGCCGCCGTGACTCGTCTGCGCCGGCAGCCGGTGCAAGCCACTCTCACCGATGGCAGCGCAGTGGTCAGCGCCACACTGCTGGCAATCGCCTTGCCGCCTTACTGCCCGTGGTGGCTGACGGTCACGGCGATCGGCTCGGGCCTGCTGTTAGGCAAACACTTGTACGGTGGCGTGGGCAGAAACCCTTTCAATCCGGCCATGCTCGGTTTTGCTTTCGCGATGGTGATGTTCCCGCAGCCGATGACCCATTGGCCGGCCCATGGCATGGATCTGACGACGGCCATTGAACAGGTGTTCAACCTGGGCGTGGCGCCGGACGCCTGGGTCCAGGCCACGGCGCTGGACAGCCTGCGCATCAACAAAAGCCTGACCATCGATGAATTGTTTGCCAGCAACCCGGCATTCGGCCGCTTCGGCGGGCATGGCGTGGAGTGGGTGAACCTGGCATTTCTTGCCGGTGGACTGCTGCTGCTACAGCGCCGGGTGATCGGCTGGCACGCACCGGTCGGCATGCTCGCCAGCCTGTTCGTCATCAGCCTGCTGTGCTGGAACGGTTCGGGGTCCGACGCTCATGGCTCGCCGCTGTTTCATCTGCTGAGTGGCGCGACCATGCTGGGTGCGTTCTTCATCGTCACTGAACCGGTGTCGGGGGCAAAGAGTCCGCTCGCCCGCTTGTTGTTCGGCGTGGGCGTCGGTCTGCTGACCTATCTGATTCGCACCTGGGGCGGCTATCCGGATGGCGTGGCGTTCTCAGTGTTGCTGATGAATCTGTGCGTGCCGGCGCTGGAACGCATTGCAGCCGCTCGTCAGTCGCAGGTGATGCCATGAACCGCACAAGCAGCCTGATCACCCTGGCGCTGCTGGCAACGATTGGTGTCGGCGCGACTTATGTTGTGCAACGCAGCAATGCGCCGCACATCGCCGCCGAACAGCGCCAGCTCGAAAGTCGCAAACTGCTGGATGTACTTTCAGTCGACGCCTACGACAATCAGCCTTTGGAACAGCCTCTGGCGCTGACCGACACCCATCTGAGCCACAGCGAGTTGCTGGGCGGTTATCGGGCGACCAGGGCCGGCCAACCCGTGGCGGTGCTGCTGCGCAGCCAGACCGAGGGTTATGCGGGTCGCATCGAGCTGCTGATTGCCATCGATGCCAATGGCCGATTGCTCGGCGTGAAAACCCTTGAGCAAACTGAAACGCCGGCGCTGGGCGGGCATCTCGGTGACTGGCCAAATAGCTGGTTGCAGGCGTTTATCGGTAAATCCAGCAGCCAGCCGACCGATGCCGGATGGGCCTTGAAAAAGGATCAGGGGCAATTTGACCAGATCGCTGGCGCAACCATCACATCTCGCGCGGCCATCAACGCCATCCACGATGCTCTGCGTTACTTCGACGACCACCGGACGACCCTGCTGGGGAGCGCGCCATGAACGCATCAACGACCCTGTCGAACTCAATGATGCTGGTGCTGTTGATCGGTGCCACTGACTCAGTGGCCGGCGCGCTGGCGATCCTGCTGATGTTCGCCGTTGTGGTGAGCATGTACGGCTTGTGCATGGCACCACTGCGGTCGCGCCTGAGCAGTGAAACCTTGTTGGCGGTCAGTCTGGTAATCGCCGCGACCTTGGCCGGGTGCGCCGATATTCTGCTGCAGCGCGCCGCTGTGCAGTGGCATCAGATGATCAGCCTCTACGCCGGCCTGATCGGTCTGCAGTGCGTCATATTCGAACACAATGGATTCTTTCGACTGCCAGCCCGATGGCGTCTTAAAATCTGTGGCGTGTTTACCACCCTGATGACCGTGCTGGCGGTGTTGCGCGAGCTGCTCGGTCAGGGCAGCATCGGCCATCACCTGTCGGATCACTGGCAAGGTTTTATTCTGTTCGGCGACGGCCTGCATTTCGCGACGCTGGCTCCCGGCGCCTTCATACTGCTGGGGCTGGTGCTCGCCGCCCGTCAGGCCTGTTCTCGCCCTGCCGCCCTATCCGAGGAAACGCATCACCCATGAATGCCGCAAAACGTCTGGAGATCTTCCGCAGGCTTCACGAGGACAATCCCGAACCCAAGACCGAACTCGCCTACTCTTCGCCTTTCGAGTTGTTGATCGCGGTGATTCTGTCCGCACAATCGACTGACGTCGGGGTGAACAAGGCGACGGCGAAGCTTTACCCGGTGGCCAACACGCCGGCCGCCATTCATGCCTTGGGCGTCGAAGGTTTGTCCGAGTACATCAAGACCATCGGCCTCTATAACAGCAAGGCCAAAAACGTGATCGAGACCTGTCGCATGCTGGTCGAGTTGCACAATGGCGAAGTCCCACAGACGCGCGAAGCGCTGGAAGCCCTGCCCGGCGTCGGCCGCAAGACTGCCAACGTCGTGCTCAACACCGCGTTCCGTCAATTGACGATGGCGGTGGACACCCACATTTTTCGGGTCAGTAACCGCACCGGTATTGCGCCGGGCAAAAACGTGGTCGAGGTGGAGAACAAACTGATGAAGTTTGTGCCCAAGCAATACCTGCTCGATTCGCATCACTGGCTCATTCTTCACGGGCGCTACGTGTGCCTGGCCCGCAAGCCGCGGTGCGGCAGCTGTCGGATCGAAGACTTGTGCGAATACAAGGACAAAACTTCGGACGATTGAGCGTCTATTAAGTTTATTGATATTGCGATTGAAAAAATCTTTTTTACGATCTGCTGGAATATCGATATAAGGAGCGCCAAAGGCAGCCTTAGCCTGGAGTTAACCTTATGAGCACCAGCAAAGAGCAAGTGGACGTAGAAGACGATTTCGTCGCGGAGTCGGACGACGAACCGGTGGTTGAGGTCGCCAAGACTAACCTGAGCAAACGCCGCACCATCGATAACATGCTTGAGGAGCGCCGACTGCAGAAGCAATTGGCCGATTACGACTTTGATCTCTGACATTTGAAAGCCTCCCGCAACGGAGGCTTTTTCGTTTCTGCTGCAAGCTGATGCCGACCTGCCCAGGATCCGTCAGCGACTGAAGCGGTCAGACCAGGCCATTGCGCTGGGCAAGTTCGATCAGATCCACCAGTGAACGCGCATTGAGCTTCAGCAGCAACCGCGTCTTGTAGGTGCTGACGGTCTTGTTGCTGAGAAACATGCCATCGGCGATTTCCTTGTTGGTCTTGCCGCGTGCCAACTGCTGCAACACCATCATCTCGCGCCCGGACAAACGATCGACCATGTCGGCTTCACTGGCATTGCCCAGGCTGGTGCGTACGGTGTGCAACGCCTGATTCGGAAAATAGCTGTACCCGGACAGCACAGCCTTGATAGCGCTGAGCAGCTCGGTCAGGTCCTGTTGTTTGCAAACATATCCCGCCGCTCCCGACTGCATGCAGCGCATGGAAAAATGGCCCGGGGCCTGGGACGTCAACACCAGCACTTTCAAAGGCATCGCGCTGGTTGTAAGACGCGCAATGACTTCCAGTCCATCAAGTTTCGGTATACCGATATCCAGAATGACAATATCGGGCATCTGGTCGCGAGCCAGTTGTAATGCATCCACTCCGTTATCCGTTTCTGCAATGACTTCGTAGCCATGACGTTCCATCAGCATACGCACCGCAAGACGAATGACCGGGTGATCATCCACGATCAGCACTTTATTCATGGGCAAGTCCAGTTTCGCTGTTCGAATTTTTAGAACCGGCACAATAACGTAGTCATTTCACCCATGGCATAGCGAAGTTCCCTTGCATTGGCAGCGAGAGACACTTCCTACAGGCAATAAAGATTTCTCCTACAGAAAAGACTCATAAATGTAGCGACAAGACATCCAGACCAAGTGACCACTTGAAAATTATTTAACCTGCAACACCGGCTTATCGAGTAGCGAATCCTGAAAAGAGGGACTCGACACGACAAAAAACCGAAACAACATATTTATATCCACCCGGCCGTTTTTAATATAAATACCAGACATCGGGGACAAAAAGCCTCCACTCCCCTTACAACAACTCCAACATTCCAACATGACGAGAAAGATCATACTCATGAGTAAAGAATATGTTAAAGATCAACAAGAAAATCACCAACCCCATCAGTGTCATTGCCATATTCGCGTTCATCTCCGAAACGTCCGCAGCGGTGTCCCTGCCCTTTCTTGACAATGACGAACGGGAAATCTACATCTGGTTTCTGATCAGTTTTCCATTCTATTTACTGTTCCTGTTTTTCATCACCTTGAACTTCAACTACCGATCCCTTTATGCACCTTCGGACTTTGATGACGACAAGAACTTTCTGAAAGCATTTGAAGATAACAACATTGATTTCCCCGGAGAACCGGGTGACCAACCCGTTACCGGAATTCAGACTGTAAAACTACCGAAACCGCTGAGTACGCTGTGTATCATCGACATTCGGGGCATGAACGCCGAATCAAAAATAAACACACTCCTGGAAAAAATCCCACAACCCGCCAAGCACTCGCTCAGAATATTCCTCGTTTTAACAGATGATATGTCAGACATTTTACCGAAAGAAAACATCGCCAAATCGCTCAAGCGAGGAAGGAAAACCACAGGGACGACGTATTGTATTATTTACGACGTTCAAGCGCAGAACATCAGTGTATTGGGAAGAGTTTAAATTGAGGCGCAGAGACACGAAGTACATCAATGCGATGCGCACAGTACAACAGATGAGTTCGGGAACGCTGATCCACTACGATCAGGTAAACAGAAGGGTTTTGCAGCATAGCGGTCTTGTCAGAACGACAAGACCGCTATTTCACGTCTGGTCCGAAGGACTCAGAACAGCTTGCGGCCTTTGTTGGCAGCAATGCGCATACGCAGCGCGTTGAGCTTGATGAAGCCCGCCGCGTCGGCCTGGTTGTAGGCGCCGCCGTCTTCTTCGAAGGTCGCGATGTTGGCGTCGAACAGCGAATCGTCGGACTTGCGGCCGGTCACGATCACGTTGCCCTTGTACAGCTTCAGGCGCACGACGCCATTCACGTTGACCTGGGAGGCGTCGATCATCTGTTGCAGCATCAGACGCTCCGGGCTCCACCAGTAACCGGTGTAGATCAGGCTGGCGTACTTCGGCATCAACTCGTCTTTCAAGTGAGCGACTTCGCGGTCCAGGGTGATCGACTCGATGGCGCGGTGAGCGCGCAGCATGATGGTGCCGCCCGGGGTTTCGTAGCAGCCACGGGACTTCATGCCGACATAACGGTTCTCGACGATGTCGAGACGGCCGATGCCGTGTTGGCCACCGATCTTGTTCAGGGTCGCCAGTACGGTGGCCGGAGTCATTTCGACGCCGTCCAGAGCGACGATGTCGCCGTTGCGGTAGGTCAGTTCCAGGTATTGCGGCTTGTCAGGTGCGTTCTCCGGGGAGACAGTCCAGCGCCACATGTCTTCTTCGTGCTCGGTCCAGGTGTCTTCCAGCACGCCGCCTTCATAGGAGATGTGCAGCAGGTTGGCATCCATCGAGTACGGGGATTTCTTCTTGCCGTGGCGCTCGATCGGGATCGCGTGCTTCTCGGCGTAGTCCATCAGTTTCTCGCGGGACAGCAGGTCCCACTCGCGCCAAGGGGCAATCACTTTTACGCCTGGCTTGAGCGCGTAGGCACCCAGTTCGAAACGGACCTGGTCGTTGCCCTTGCCGGTTGCGCCGTGGGAAATGGCGTCGGCACCGGTTTCGTTGGCGATTTCGATCAGACGCTTGGCAATCAGCGGACGCGCGATGGAAGTACCCAGCAGGTACTCGCCTTCGTAAACGGTGTTGGCACGGAACATCGGGAACACGAAGTCACGCACGAATTCTTCGCGCAGGTCGTCGATGTAGATTTCTTTGACGCCCATGGCCTGAGCCTTGGCGCGAGCCGGTTCGACCTCTTCGCCCTGACCCAGGTCAGCGGTGAAGGTCACGACTTCACAGTTATAAGTATCCTGCAGCCACTTGAGGATCACCGAAGTGTCCAGGCCGCCGGAATACGCCAGAACGACCTTGTTTACGTCCGCCATGCCATCACTCCACGGGGTTCTACGGAAAGCCGAGGAGTCTACCGCTCAAACGCGATAATTTACAGAGGCGCGACAGCTTAAGACGACAAAGCGACAGAATCTGTCGAGAGGGCGACGATGACCGGCGGGTCAGGACGTCGCCGCAGCGTTGGCCGGTGTGCTGGCCTGAGGCGCAGGAGCGGTAGTCGGTGCCACCCGCGCAAGGTGCACGTTGACCCGACGGTTCTTGGCCCGGTTGGCGGCATTGGTGTTTGGCACCAACGGGTAACGTTCACCATGGAAGCGCACGGTGATCTGCGATTCCTGGATACCGTTGGCCTTGAAGAAGTCGACCACCGCCAGAGCGCGCCGGCGCGACAGTTCGCGGTTGGTCAGGCGATTGCCGCTGTTGTCGGAGTGGCCGTCGAGCTCGATGTGGTTGACCGTCGGATCGGCCTTCATATATTCGAGCATGACTTGCAGCTTGGCCTTGGCGGCGGCGTCCAGTTCGATGCCTTCGCCGGGGAAACCGATCTGTGATTGCTTGACCTGCTCGAAATTCTGCGGGAGCAGTTTCGCCACGCAGGCCTGATAGTCGTTGAACGCCTTGCTGAACTTGACCGGCAACAGACGCACTTCCGACACACGGCCATCGCCCGATGCATGGCGCACCACGGGGCTGCGCCCGTCCATCAGGCCGCTGATCAGTTGCCCGGCCTGCGCCTGAGAACTGTTGAACAGGATATTGCCACTGCCGATCCTGACCGTGCCCAGATTGATATCGCCACGGCCCGGCTGCCAGGGCGCCGCTGCCGCCATCAAGGTCGCCGAACCGCCGCCGAGCATGGCGTTGTAGGCGTTCAGGCGGAAAGTCGCCTGCTCGCCGGCCTTGCGCACGAACTGGCCCGAGCCGAAATCGGTGATCGGCTGCGTCAGGCGGCATTCGAACTTGTCGCCCTCGACCGTCCACTCAATGTTCTCCAGACGGGTCTGGTAGGTCAGCGCCATCGCCGGAAGGCTGGCAAACACACTGAGCAAGGCTAAATAACGCTGGCGCACGGGAGGCTCCATTGGCTTCTACAACAAAAAGACCGATACATACATGTTTACGGCATACCTATGGGATATCGGACGCTCGTCGCAAAACTTGATAGCGAGTGCCTGCAAGAGTCTTTTCCGGTAGCATTCGCCTCAGTTTGACCCGCCTGGAATCCCCTCATGTCCGACCGCCTGACCCTGCTGCGTCCCGACGACTGGCACATTCATCTTCGCGATGGTGCCGTGTTGACCAATACCGTTGCAGATGTTGCGCGCACCTTTGGTCGCGCGATCATCATGCCTAACCTGGTACCTCCGGTGCGCAACGCCGCTGAAGCCGACGGCTATCGCCAGCGGATTCTCGCTGCCCGCCCGGCCGGCAGTCGTTTCGAGCCGTTGATGGTGCTGTACCTCACCGACCGTACCCAGCCCGAAGAAATTCGTGAAGCCAAGGCCAGCGGTTTTGTCCACGCGGCCAAGTTGTACCCGGCCGGCGCCACCACCAACTCCGATTCCGGGGTCACCAGCATCGACAAGATCTTCCCGGCGCTGGAAGCCATGGCCGAAGTCGGCATGCCGCTGTTGATCCACGGTGAAGTCACCCGTGGCGACGTCGACGTGTTCGACCGCGAGAAAATCTTCATCGACGAGCACATGCGTCGTGTGGTCGAGCGTTTCCCGACGCTCAAGGTCGTGTTCGAACACATCACCACCGGCGACGCCGTGCAGTTCGTCAACGAGGCTTCGGCCAACGTTGGCGCGACGATCACCGCGCATCACCTGCTCTACAACCGCAACCACATGCTGGTAGGCGGAATCCGGCCGCACTTCTATTGCCTGCCGATCCTCAAGCGCAATACCCACCAGGAAGCCCTGCTCGACGCCGCCACCAGCGGCAGCGCGAAGTTCTTCCTCGGCACCGACTCGGCGCCGCACGCCCAGCACGCCAAGGAAGCCGCCTGCGGCTGCGCCGGCTGCTACACCGCGTACGCCGCCATCGAGTTGTATGCCGAAGCCTTTGAACAGCGCAATGCGCTGGACAAGCTCGAAGCCTTCGCCAGTCTCAACGGCCCGCGTTTCTACGGCCTGCCGGCGAACACCGATCGCATTACCCTGGTCCGTGAAGAATGGACCGCCCCGACCAGCCTGCCCTTCGGCGAGCTGACCGTTATCCCGCTGCGCGCCGGTGAAAAACTGCGCTGGCGCCTGCTGGAGGAACACGCGTGAGTGAAGACCATTTCGACGACGAACTGGACGGTCAAGGTGGCGGCGGTTCACGCCATCCAATGGCAGCACGCTTTCGCGGCTACCTGCCGGTTGTCGTCGACGTAGAGACCGGTGGTTTCAACTCGGCCACCGACGCATTGCTGGAGATTGCCGCGACCACCATCGCCATGGATGAAAAGGGTTTCGTTTACCCGGACCACACCTACTTCTTCCGTGTCGAGCCATTCGAAGGCGCCAACATCGAAGCGGCCGCGCTGGAGTTCACCGGGATCAAGCTCGATCACCCGTTGCGCATGGCGGTCAGCGAAGAGACGGCCCTGACCGATATCTTCCGTGGCGTGCGCAAGGCCTTGAAGGCCAACGGTTGCAAACGGGCGATCCTGGTCGGCCACAACAGCAGCTTCGACCTGGGCTTCCTCAACGCCGCCGTCGCGCGGCTGGACATGAAGCGCAACCCGTTCCATCCGTTCTCCAGCTTCGACACCGCAACCCTCGCGGGTCTGGCGTACGGTCAGACCGTACTGGCCAAGGCCTGTCAGGCAGCCGACATCGATTTCGATGGCCGTGAAGCGCACTCCGCGCGTTACGACACCGAAAAGACGGCCGAGCTGTTCTGCGGCATCGTCAACCGCTGGAAACAGATGGGCGGCTGGGAAGACTTCGACGACTGAGGGTCGTCGGATTAAATCCCGCGCATGAAAAAACCGGCTCAAGAGCCGGTTTTTTTGTACCTCGACGTTGCGCCTTACAGGGCAGCAGCGTTCTCGGTCAGGTAAGCCGCAACGCCTTCTGGCGAAGCGTTCATGCCTTTGTCGCCTTTTTTCCAGTTGGCAGGGCAGACTTCGCCGTGCTCTTCGTGGAATTGCAGAGCGTCGACCAGACGGATCAGCTCTTCCATGTTACGGCCCAGCGGCAGGTCGTTGATGATCTGCGAGCGGACAACGCCTTTGTCGTCGATCAGGAACGCGCCACGGAAAGCCACGCCGCCTTCGGATTCAACGTCGTAGGCCTTGGCGATGTCGTGCTTCATGTCGGCAGCCATGGTGTATTTCACCTGGCCGATGCCGCCATTGTTGACCGGGGTGTTGCGCCAGGCGTTGTGGGTGAAGTGCGAGTCGATCGACACAGCGATCACTTCTACGTTGCGCGCCTTGAAGTCGGCCATGCGGTTGTCCAGAGCGATCAGCTCGGACGGGCAGACGAAGGTGAAGTCCAGCGGGTAGAAGAACACCAGGCCGTATTTGCCTTTGATGGCCGAGGACAGGGTGAAGCTGTCAACGATCTCGCCATTGCCGAGTACGGCCGGGACGGTGAAGTCAGGGGCTTGTTTGCCTACGAGTACGCTCATTGATATCTCCTGGTGTAGAAACTTGAAGTTCAGGGTTCGCGCCAGCCTGCCACCCTCAGGCGACAGCCCTGTGACACGAACCCCCTTCGCAAGGGCCGACCATCATACACTGCGTTTTTCGACTGTCCTTAACGGTTTTTCGCGAAATCCCGGCTGGCATTCAGCCATGCACCACCGTTCGTCAGTCACAGCCGTTGGCGATGAAAACCGTTGGGAAAGCACTTTGACAATCATTCTCGTTAACATTAAGATCCATCGCAATTGAGCCACAACCAGCGACGGTTCTCACTTATGTATGTTTGCCTCTGCACTGGCGTCACCGACGGACAGATCCGCGAAGCGATCTATGAAGGTTGCTGCAGCTATAAAGAAGTCCGTCAGGCCACCGGCGTAGCCAGCCAATGCGGCAAATGTGCCTGCCTCGCGAAGGAAGTGGTACGCGAAACCCTGACCAAGCTGCAAACCGCCCAGGCCGCGATCCCCTACCCTGTAGAATTTACTGCCGCGTAATTGCACCCATTTCAAAGAACCGGACTTATGTCCGGTTTTTTTATGCCTGAAAATCAATTGCTTAGCGACTAGACGCGGAACACAAACATTCTTATTCCGATTAATTTTCATATATTATTCAATAACTTAGGTTTGACACTTATAAGTACCAAGCTCAAACTCCGCCTTATATACCGCTACTTAGGGCAGGACTCCCATCATGAAAGGCGACGTAACAGTCATCCAGCATCTCAACAAGATCCTTGCCAATGAGCTGGTCGCGATCAATCAGTACTTCCTGCATGCGCGCATGTATGAAGATTGGGGCCTGAACAAGCTCGGCAAGCACGAGTACAAAGAATCCATCGACGAGATGAAGCACGCGGACAAGCTGATCAAGCGCATCCTGTTCCTCGAAGGCCTGCCGAACGTGCAGGACCTGGGCAAGCTGCACATCGGCGAGCACACCAAGGAAATGCTGGAGTGCGACCTGCGTATCGAGCGCACCGGCCATGCCGATCTGAAGGCCGCCATCGCTCATTGCGAATCGGTTGGTGACTTCGGCAGCCGCGAACTGCTTGAAGACATTCTCGAATCCGAAGAAGAACACATCGACTGGCTGGAAACCCAACTGGGCCTGATCGATAAAGTCGGTCTTGAGAACTATCTGCAATCGCAGATGGGCGAAGACGAGTAATTAGCGAGCGCTAAACTCGAGACACTAAAAAGCCCCGCCCTCTTTCGAGAGGCGGGGCTTTTTATTGCCCGGACTTCAGACTCGCCGAAATCCGGGCAGAAACCAATCAGGCTTCGGACTTGGCCGCAGCAGCCTTGGCGGATGCTTCCTTGACCAGAGTCTGCAGCTCACCGTTGGCGAACATTTCAGCCATGATGTCGCTGCCGCCGACCAGTTCACCGCCTACCCACAACTGCGGGAAAGTCGGCCAGTTGGCGTACTTCGGCAGGTTGGCACGGATTTCCGGGTTCTGCAGGATGTCGACGTAGGCGAACTTCTCGCCACAGCCCATCACAGCCTGCGCAGCTTTCGCGGAGAAGCCACACTGCGGGGCATTCGGCGAGCCTTTCATGTAAAGCAGAATGGTGTTGTTGGCAATCTGCTCTTTAATCGTTTCGATGATATCCATGGAGCACCTCGGCTGAACTTTCCGACTCATGGGTCGGCACGGTGGCGCATTGTAACGGAATCCCGAGCGCCCTGCTCGGTCTCCCCGACAGACATGCTCAAGCCGCCGCCACCGTCACCGGCACGCCATTGAGCGCCGCGTTGCCCGAGAGCTCGTCGAGCTGGCACTCATCGGTCAGGTCGTTGGCGCTGGAGCCCGGCTGGCCGCTGGCAATCGCCATCTGCACGCCCGGGCGCGCATGGCCCCAACCGTGTGGCAGGCTGACCACGCCCGGCATCATGTCCGCACTGCCCAGCACTTCAACCTCGATCTGTCCGACCCGCGAGCTTACGCGCACAAGCTGGCCATCGCTGAGCCCGCGACTGGCGAGATCCTCCGGGTTCATCAGCAACTGATGACGCGGCTTGCCCTTCACCAGTCGATGATAGTTGTGCATCCACGAGTTGTTGCTGCGCACATGGCGACGGCCGATCATCAACAGCTCATCGGCAGCCGGCGCCTGCAATGCGGAAAAGCGCGCAAGGTCGGCAAGAATTTCCGGCGGTGCCGCCTGGACTCGTTGATTGGCGGTCTTCAATCGCGGTGTCAGGTTGGGTTTCAGCGCCCCCAGATCCACGCCGTGCGGATGATCGAACAGCGTCGCCAGCGACAACTTGTGTTCGGATGCATCGCCATACAGGCCCATGCGCAGGCCCATGTCGATCATCTTCGCCGGCGGCATCGTCGGCTTCAGTTCCTTGTCGGTCTTCGCCGCAAAGGCCTTGGCCAGGCCGACGAAGATCTCCCAGTCATGCAGCGCGCCCTCGGGTTTGGCAAGGATCGCCCGGTTGAAACGGGTGACGTTGCGCACCGCGAACAGGTTGAACGTGGTGTCGTAGTGATCGTTTTCCAGCGCTGAGGTGGACGGCAGGATCAGGTCGGCATAACGGGTGGTTTCGTTGATATAGAGGTCGACACTGACCATGAACTCCAACCCGTCCAGCGCCTGCTCCAGTTGCCGGCCGTTGGGCGTCGACAGCACCGGATTGCCGGCCACGGTGATCAACGCACGAATCTGGCCCTCGCCTTCGGTGAGCATTTCTTCGGCCAGCGCCGAAACCGGCAGCTCGCCGCCGTACTCGGGACGGCCCGAGACACGGCTCTGCCATTTGTTGAAGTGCCCGCCCGAAGTGGACGCCACCAGATCCACCGCCGGCTCGGTGCACAGTGCACCGCCCACGCGGTCGAGGTTGCCGGTCACCAGATTGATCAGTTGCACGACCCAATGGCACAGCGTGCCGAAAGCCTGGGTGGAAACGCCCATGCGACCGTAGCAGACGGCGCTTGGCGCCGCGGCGAAGTCCCGGGCCAATTGGCGGATCTGTTCGGCAGGAACGGCGCACAGCGGGCTCATGGCCTCGGCCGTAAACGCCGCCACCGCTGCGCGCACGTCGTCCAGACCGTCCACCGGCAAATGGCTTTCCGTTGTCAGGCCCTCGCTGAACAGCGTGTTGAGCACACCAAACAGCAACGCCGCATCGCCACCGGGACGCACGAACAGGTGCTGGTCGGCCATCGCTGCCGTCTCGCTACGCCGCGGATCGACCACCACCACTTTACCGCCTCGAGCCTGAATCGCCTTCAGACGCTTTTCCACGTCCGGCACGGTCATGATGCTGCCGTTGGAGGCCAGCGGGTTGCCGCCCAGTATCAGCATGAAATCGGTGTGATCGATATCCGGGATCGGCAACAGCAAGCCGTGGCCGTACATCAGGTAGCTGGTCAGGTGATGCGGCAATTGGTCGACCGAGGTTGCCGAATAGCGATTACGGGTTTTCAGCAGGCCGAGGAAATAATTGCTGTGAGTCATCAACCCGTAGTTATGCACGCTGGGATTGCCCTGATACACGGCAACCGAGTTCTGCCCATGACGCGCCTGAATCGCCGACAGCTTTTCAGCCACCAGCTCAAAAGCCTCTTCCCACCCGATCGGCAACCATTCACTGCCGACCCGGCGCATGGGTTGGCGCAGGCGATCCGGATCGTTCTGGATATCTTGCAGCGCCACAGCCTTGGGGCAGATGTGCCCGCGACTGAAGGTATCCAGTGCGTCACCCTTGATCGAGGTGATCTGCACTTGGCCGTCGGTTTCAGTGGTTTCGATGCTCAGGCCGCAGATGGCTTCGCACAGGTGGCAGGCACGGTGGTGGAGAGTCTTGGTCATGGCCAGTCTCTGTCTTGTTCTGGGCAGGCAATAACGCCTGCGGGAACAAAACTATGGCGCGTGGCCGGGCGCGGCGCCAGCGACGTTCGTCTTGTGAATCGACGACCATCAGGCGAGCCGATAGCCCGACGCAATCAACTGGAGGGTAACTGGGGCGGCGCTGCCAGCTGGATTTCCTGGATGGTTTCGATCTGCTCGTGGGCGACGTGCACCCCGGTGAGTTCGCCGATCAGTCGCCAGTGCTCGTCGAGCCCGGTGCTGATGGTGGCCATGCGATCGATCATGTGGCGGCCGGCCGTCTTGACCACTTCGTCTTCACTGCGTAGCAGTTCGAAGGACAATGAGGTGACCGAAGCGGTCAGATGAGTCAGTGAGCGAGCCGTGTGGCCCAGCAATTCCATTAACAGTTTTTCTTTCGATTCCATGCGGAGGCTTCCTGCGTCGCTCGTGAGTTATTTATAACCCAGCACTTTGCTTTAGCAAATGTTTCAGGTCTGACATCCGACCGGCGAATCCATGGCTGGCCGGTCGCAAACCGACCAGGTCTGCTCCATCCCCGCCCCGCCTGATTGCCAAGCCCTGCGGCGCCAGTGTACAAAGGGTTGGAAATCCGGCTTCAAACCAGCGCTTCGTGTGACCTCGTCACCCCCGCACAATCCGCAAAAATCGTAGCCTATTGGAAAAACGCGACATTTAGTGTCAATATCGCGCCTCCCCCTATTTCGTCGCCCCGTGCGGCTTACGCCGCAGGTCTCGCCCGTTGTTCCGATAAACAAGGCTTTGAGCATCTGCGGTTTGTAGCAAAAAGGTAGTCAATGATGAGCGCAAGGCACTTTCTCTCCCTGATGGATTGCACGCCCGAAGAGCTGGTCAGCGTGATCCGTCGAGGCGTTGAGCTCAAGGACCTGCGTAACCGCGGCGTACTGTTCGAGCCTCTGAAAAACCGCGTCCTGGGGATGATCTTCGAGAAATCCTCGACCCGCACCCGGATCTCCTTCGAGGCCGGCATGATCCAGCTCGGTGGCCAGGCGATCTTCCTTTCGCCCCGCGACACCCAACTGGGCCGTGGCGAGCCCATCGGCGACTGCGCCATCGTCATGTCGAGCATGCTCGATGCGGTGATGATCCGTACCTTTGCCCACAGCACCCTGACCGAATTTGCCGCCAACTCCCGCGTGCCGGTGATCAACGGCCTGTCCGATGACCTGCACCCGTGCCAGTTGCTGGCCGACATGCAGACGTTCCTCGAACACCGTGGCTCGATCCAGGGCAAGACCGTGGCCTGGATCGGCGACGGCAACAACATGTGCAACAGCTATATAGAAGCGGCGATCCAGTTCGACTTCCAGTTGCGCGTCGCCTGCCCTGAAGGCTATGAGCCAAACCCTGAATTCCTGGCCAAGGCCGGTGATCGCGTGACCATCGTCCGCGATCCGAAGGACGCCGTGCGCGGCGCGCACCTGGTGAGCACCGACGTCTGGACCTCCATGGGCCAGGAAGAGGAAACCGCCAAGCGCCTCAAGCTGTTCGCGCCGTTCCAGGTCACCCGCGCCCTGCTCGACCTGGCCGCCGAGGACGTGCTGTTCCTGCACTGCCTGCCCGCCCACCGCGGCGAAGAAATCAGCCTCGACCTGCTTGATGACCCGCGCTCCGTCGCCTGGGATCAGGCAGAAAACCGTCTCCACGCACAGAAGGCCCTGCTCGAGTTCCTCGTCGAACCGGCATATCACCACGCATGAGCCATGAATTACTGCTGAACCTGCGCAACCTCGCTTGCGGCTATCAAGATCAACGTGTGGTGCAGAACCTCAATCTGCACCTCAACGCCGGCGACATCGGTTGCCTGCTCGGCTCTTCGGGCTGCGGCAAGACCACCACCCTGCGCGCCATTGCCGGTTTCGAACCGGTGCACGAAGGGGAAATCCAGCTGGGCGGTGAAGTGATCTCCAGCGCCGGTTTCACCCTCGCCCCGGAGAAACGCCGGATCGGCATGGTGTTCCAGGACTACGCGCTGTTCCCGCACCTGAGTGTCGCGGACAACATTGCCTTCGGCATTCGCAAGCACCCGAACAAGGAGCGCGTCACCGAAGAGCTGCTGGAACTGGTCAACCTGAAGAACCTCGGCAAGCGCTTCCCACACGAACTGTCCGGCGGGCAGCAACAACGTGTCGCCCTCGCCCGCGCCCTGGCGCCGGAGCCACAACTGCTGCTGCTCGACGAACCGTTCTCGAACCTCGACGGCGAGCTGCGACGCAAGCTCAGCCATGAAGTGCGCGACATCCTCAAGGCCCGTGGCACCAGTGCGATTCTGGTGACTCACGACCAGGAAGAAGCCTTTGCCGTCAGCGATCACGTCGGTGTGTTCAAGGAAGGCCGGCTGGAGCAGTGGGATACGCCCTACAACCTCTATCACGAACCGGCGACGCCGTTTGTTGCCAGCTTCATTGGCCAGGGTTACTTCATTCGCGGCCAGCTCGGCAGCCCGGAATCGGTGCACACCGAACTCGGTGAACTGCGCGGCAATCGCGCCTACACCTGGCCGATCGGCGGTGCGGTGGATGTGTTGCTGCGTCCGGATGACATTGTTTATGCACCGGACAGCGGGTTGAAAGCACGGATCGTCGGCAAGACCTTCCTCGGCGCCTCGACCCTGTATCGCCTGCAACTGCCAACCGGCGCGCAACTGGAGTCGATCTTCCCGAGCCACGCAGACCATCAGGTCGGTGCGGATGTAGGGATTCGCGTGGCGGCGGAGCATCTGGTGTTGTTCCAGGCATCCGGCAGCACGGCTGCGCAGATCCCGGCGGTGGAAAACGGTGTTCGCCGGTACAGCACCGCACACTGATCTACACAAAAACAAAGAGGGAGCCTGATGGCTCCCTCATTGTTTTGGCCTCAGCCCAGCATCAAGGTGCCGCTGGCGACCAGCGTCGCATTCCCGCCGATCTTCACCCGCTCGCCTTCCAGCCGACAGAACAACTCCCCGCCCCGCGCCGAACGCTGGCACGCGGTCAGGCTCGATTTGCCCAGACGTTTTGACCAATACGGAATCAGGCTGCAATGGGTCGAGCCGGTCACCGGGTCTTCATTGATACCGATGGCCGGAGCGAAGTAGCGCGAGACGAAATCATGCTGGTTACCCCGGGCCGTGACGATGGCGCCGAGCCAAGGCAGTTTGGCCAGGGCGACCATGTCCGGCGTGCAATCGAGCACCGCCTGCTCCGACTCCAGCACCACGAACAGCTCGTTGGAACCGAGCACGTCCACGGCTTCGACGCCCAGCGCCCGCTCGACATCCAGCGTCACACCGATTTCCGACGGCACGATCGAAGGGAAATCCAGCCACAAACGACCGCCCTCGCGACTGACACTCAAAGGGCCGGACTTGCAGGTGAAATCCAGACGCTCGGCCGTTTCCTTGTAAATCTCGAACAATACGTACGCGCTGGCCAGCGTCGCGTGACCGCACAATGGCACCTCGGTGGTCGGCGTGAACCAGCGGATATGCCAGGCCTGGCCTTCGCGCACCAGAAACGCGGTTTCCGCCAGGTTGTGCTCGGCGGCGATCTTCTGCATCAAGTCGTCCGCGAGCCAGGCGTCGAGCCGATAGACCATCGCCGGGTTGCCACTGAACGGCCGATCACTGAAGGCGTCGACCTGATGAAACTCTAGCTGCATAACGTTCTCCCTGAATTCGTCAACGGAGCATGCCGCTACGGCTCGTTCATCGCCAGTGACAGAACCGGTCAATTTTCCTCATACAGACCTCAGGAACGGCCGATGTCGGCGAATTTGGCCTGGGTGTGCTCGGCCAGAACGGCGGGCGCCAACTCAACTTCCAGTCCACGTCGCCCGGCACTGACATAAATGGTCGCAAAAGCCTGGGCGGAATTATCGATGAAAGTACGCAGGCGCTTTTTCTGCCCCAGCGGACTGATGCCGCCCAACAGGTAACCGGTGGAACGCTGCGCAGCGGCCGGGTCGGCCATCTCCACTTTTTTCACGCCGGCGGCGTGGGCCAGCCCCTTGAGGTCGAGGCTTCCGACGACCGGCACCACCGCCACCAGCAATTCACCTTTTTCGCTGGCCGCCAGCAGCGTCTTGAACACCTGCGCCGGCTCCAGGCCCAGTTTTTCCGCGGCCTCCAGCCCGTAGGACGCCGCCTTGGGGTCATGTTCGTAACTGTGCACGCGATGTTCGGCACGAACTTTTTTCAACAAGTCCAACGCAGGGGTCATGGCAGCTCCGGGCTCGGCAGTGGCAAAAAATCCTGCGCCGGATTCTAGGCCATCGCCATACAAAAGGCTCTACCACGCGCCACGTTTCCCGGGGCTTGCAGGCCGATAACAGGATCGTCAGGCCAGTGACCCGCAGGATCATTCACACGGCTGATAGTTTATTTGTGACTGACGGTTCACTTTCGACCTTTGACAGCTTTGTTTCTTGTCTATATTTTTTCGAATCTGAATAATGTAAGAATTATCGTCACCGCAGCACCCAGCAGTAAACCGGGAACAGGATGGGGATCCTGCCCTGGCGAAAATCGCGCCTTGCCCTGTCGGCAAACGCGCCAGACAACAACAAAAACCGAGGTTTTCAATGACAACTGCGTTACAGCAACCATCGCTCTCGAGCCAGTGCCTGGCCGAGTTTCTGGGTACTGCACTTCTGATCTTTTTCGGTACGGGCTGCGTCGCCGCGCTCAAGGTCGCGGGCGCGAGCTTCGGCCTGTGGGAAATCAGCATCATCTGGGGCGTCGGCGTGAGCATGGCGATCTACCTCACCGCCGGGGTTTCCGGTGCGCACCTGAACCCTGCCGTCAGTATCGCCCTGAGCATTTTCGCCGACTTCGAAAAGCGCAAACTGCCGTTCTACATCCTCGCTCAGGTCGCCGGCGCCTTCTGCGGCGCGCTGTTGGTTTACACGCTGTACAGCAACCTGTTCTTCGATTTCGAACAAACTCACCACATGGTTCGTGGCTCGGCCGCCAGCCTGGAACTGGCGTCGGTGTTCTCCACCTTCCCGAACCCTGCGCTGTCGACTGCCCAGGCGTTCCTGGTCGAGGTGATCATCACGGCGATCCTGATGGGCGTGATCATGTCCCTGACCGACGACAACAACGGCCTGCCGAAAGGCCCGCTGGCACCACTGCTGATCGGCCTGCTGATTGCCGTGATCGGCAGCTCGATGGGCCCGCTGACCGGCTTCGCGATGAACCCGGCCCGTGACTTCGGTCCGAAACTGATGACTTTCTTCGCGGGCTGGGGTGAAATTTCCTTCACCGGCGCACGTGAAATCCCGTACTTCCTGATTCCGATTTTTGCACCGATTGTCGGTGCCTGCCTCGGCGCTGCCGGGTATCGCGGGCTGATTGCCCGTCACCTGACCGGCGCCACACCTGCTACAAAGGATGCAGAACCGGCCATTGACGGCAAACCAAGAACTTCTTGAAACAGTCGGCGCAGGTTCCTGCCCATTCGAACCTGCGCCACGGCCCACTCTCCCTTATTTCGTCCAAGGCAATCGACATGACCGACATTCAGAATAAGAACTACATCATTGCCCTCGATCAGGGTACGACCAGCTCCCGCGCGATCATTTTCGACCGCGATGCGAACGTGGTCTGCACCGCGCAGCGCGAATTCGCCCAGCATTACCCACAAGCCGGTTGGGTCGAACACGACCCGATGGAAATCTTCGCCACCCAGAGCGCCGTGATGGTCGAAGCGCTGGCCCAGGCCGGTCTGCATCACGACCAAGTGGCCGCCATCGGCATCACCAACCAGCGTGAAACCACCGTGGTCTGGGACAAGACCACCGGCCGCCCGGTCTACAACGCGATCGTCTGGCAATGCCGCCGCAGCACCGAGATCTGCCAGCAGCTCAAGCGCGACGGCCACGAAGAATATATCCGTGACACCACGGGCCTGGTCACCGACCCGTACTTCTCCGGCACCAAACTGAAGTGGATCCTCGACAACGTCGAAGGCAGCCGCGAACGTGCGCGCAACGGCGAACTGCTGTTCGGCACCGTCGACAGCTGGCTGATCTGGAAATTCACCGGCGGCAAGGTCCACGTCACCGACTACACCAACGCCTCGCGCACCATGCTCTTCAACATCCACACACTTGAGTGGGACGCGAAGATGCTGGAGATTCTCGACATCCCGCGCGAAATGCTGCCGGAAGTCAAAGCCTCCTCGGAAATCTACGGTCGTACCAAGAGCGGCATCGCCATCGGTGGTATCGCCGGCGACCAGCAGGCTGCGCTGTTCGGCCAGATGTGCGTGGAGCCCGGCCAGGCGAAAAACACCTACGGCACCGGCTGCTTCCTGCTGATGAACACCGGCGACAAAGCGGTGAAGTCCCAGCACGGCATGCTCACCACCATCGCCTGCGGCCCGCGCGGCGAAGTGGCTTACGCGCTGGAAGGCGCTGTGTTCAACGGCGGTTCGACCGTGCAGTGGCTGCGCGATGAACTGAAAATCATCAACGACGCTCACGACACCGAATACTTCGCCAATAAAGTGAAGGACAGCAACGGCGTTTATCTGGTGCCAGCCTTCACCGGCCTCGGCGCTCCGTACTGGGACCCGTATGCCCGTGGCGCCCTGTTCGGCCTGACTCGCGGCGTGCGTGTGGATCACATCATTCGCGCTGCGCTGGAATCGATTGCCTACCAGACCCGCGACGTACTCGACGCCATGCAACAGGACTCCGGCGAACGCCTCAAGGCCCTGCGCGTGGACGGCGGCGCAGTGGCGAACAACTTCCTCATGCAGTTCCAGGCCGACATCCTCGGCACGCAGGTCGAACGCCCGCAAATGCGCGAAACCACTGCACTCGGCGCCGCTTACCTGGCTGGTCTGGCGTGCGGTTTCTGGGGCAGCCTGGAAGAACTGCGCGGCAAGGCAGTGATCGAACGCGAGTTCGAACCGAGCCTGGACGAAGCGGCAAAAGAGAAGCTCTATAAAGGCTGGAAAAAAGCCGTCAGCCGTACCCGTGACTGGGAACGTGAGGACGCCGAATAAGCCACGAACCGGACTCGTATCCGTATGTAACTGGTCGGGAGCGGATTCCTGCGGCATCATGGGCAAATTTTGCACGGCAGCCCAAAGGAAGCCCCATGAATCTGCCTCCCCGTCAGCAGCAAATCCTCGAGCTGGTCCGCGAACGCGGCTATGTGAGCATCGAGGAAATGGCCACGCTGTTCGTTGTTACCCCGCAAACCATCCGCCGCGACATCAATCAACTGGCGGAAGCCAATCTGCTGCGTCGTTACCACGGCGGCGCCGCCTATGATTCCAGTGTTGAAAACACCGCCTATGCGATGCGCGCCGATCAGATGCGCGATGAAAAACAACGCATCGGTGAAGCCATCGCCGCACAGATTCCCGATCACGCCTCGCTGTTCATCAACATCGGCACCACCACCGAATCCATCGCCCGCGCCCTGCTCAACCACAGCCACCTGAAAATCATCACCAACAACCTGCACGTCGCCTCGATGCTCAGCGCCAAGGATGATTTCGATGTGCTGCTCACCGGCGGCAATGTCCGTCGCGACGGCGGCGTGGTGGGTCAGGCGAGCGTGGATTTCATCAATCAATTCAAGGTCGACTTTGCGCTGGTGGGCATCAGCGGCATCGATGAAGACGGCAGCCTGCTCGACTTCGATTACCAGGAAGTCCGGGTGTCCCAGGCAATCATCGCCAATGCCCGCCAGGTGATCCTCGCGGCGGACTCCAGCAAGTTCGGCCGTAACGCAATGATCCGCCTCGGCCCGATCAGCCTGATCGATTGCCTGGTCACCGACCAGCAGCCGGTGCCGGCCCTGGCGCAACTGCTGAGCCAGCACAAGATTCGCCTGGAAGTCGTTTAACCCCCCCTCCTTTTATTTCTCGTTCCCACGCTCCGCGTGGGAACGCAGCCCGGGACGCTCCGCGTCCCCTCCCAAGCGCTGACGCAGAGCGTCAATGTATGCATTCCCACGCAGACGGTTCGACGCCTCGACGTGGGAACGATCAATCGCTCGCGTAGGGCGATCCGCCCGCGAATGTTCGAATATTTTCCTTTCTCCGCCCTTCGATGAGTTTTTTCAATCGAAGTCGGCTGGCTGTGCGCGTCTTTATGGGCTACCATTTTCGCAAATGAACATTCATGTTCGATTTCCAAGACAGAAAATCAAAAGAGCCCGAGGCCAGCCGATGTCCACATCTACCTTGCGTACGCCCCCTATCTCCGAGATCTACGATATCGCCGTCATCGGCGGCGGGATCAATGGCGTGGGGATCGCAGCGGATGCCGCCGGTCGCGGTCTTTCGGTGTTCCTTTGCGAAAAGGACGACCTGGCCAGCCACACCTCGTCGGCCAGCAGCAAGCTGATCCACGGTGGCCTGCGCTACCTCGAACATTACGAATTCCGTCTGGTGCGCGAAGCCCTGGCCGAGCGCGAAGTGCTGCTGGCCAAGGCCCCGCACATCGTCAAACCAATGCGTTTCGTACTGCCGCACCGTCCGCACCTGCGTCCGGCGTGGATGATCCGTGCCGGCCTGTTCCTCTATGACAACCTCGGCAAGCGCGAAAAACTTGCGGGCTCCAAGAGCCTGAAGTTCGGCGCCGACAGCGCGCTGAAAAGCGAAATCACCAAAGGCTTCGAATACTCCGACTGCTGGGTCGATGACGCCCGCCTCGTCGTGCTGAACGCCATGGCCGCCCGTGAGAAAGGCGCGCATGTCCACACCCAGACCCGTTGCGTCAGCGCCCGCCGGGCCAAAGGCCTGTGGCACCTGAACCTGGAACGCGCCGATGGCAGCCTGTTTTCGATCACCGCCAAGGCACTGGTGAACGCCGCCGGCCCATGGGTCGCCAAGTTCATCCGTGACGACCTGAAGATGGAATCGCCGTACGGCATCCGCCTGATCCAGGGCAGCCATGTCATCGTGCCGAAACTGTACGAAGGCGATCACGCGCACATCCTGCAGAACGAAGATCAGCGCATCGTTTTCACCATTCCGTACCTGAACCACTTCACCCTGATCGGCACCACCGACCGCGAATACACCGGCGATCCGGCCAAAGTAGCGATCACCGACGGCGAAACCGATTACCTGCTCAAAGTGGTCAACGCCCACTTCAAGAAGCAGATCAATCGCGAAGACATCCTGCACAGCTACTCGGGCGTGCGCCCACTGTGCAACGACGAATCCGACAATCCTTCGGCCGTGACCCGCGACTACACCCTGGCGCTGTCCGGCAGCACCGAAGAAGCGCCGCTGCTGTCGGTGTTCGGCGGCAAGCTGACCACCTACCGCAAACTCGCCGAGTCGGCGATGGCGCAGTTGATGCCGTTCTTCACGCAGATGCGTCCGAGCTGGACCGCCAGCGCCACCCTGCCGGGCGGCGAAGACATGACCACGCCGCAGGCCCTGAGCGCGCTGATCCGCGACAAGTTCGACTTCGTGCCAACCGAAATTGCCCGTCGCTGGGCCACCACCTACGGCAGCCGCACCTGGCGCATGCTGGAAGGCGTCGACACCCTCGCCGACATGGGCGAGCACATCGGCGGCGGTCTCTACACCCGTGAAGTCGATTACCTGTGCAGCGAAGAATGGGCCACCACCGCGCACGACATCCTGTGGCGCCGCAGCAAACTGGGGCTGTTCACCACCCCGGCCGAGCAGGAAAAACTCGCGGCGTACCTGAACAAGGTCGAGCAGAACCGCAAGATCGAAGCGGCCTGATCGATCCGCCCGTAAAACAAAAAGCCCCTGAATCGAGAGATTCAGGGGCTTTTTGCATCCCGGCTGAAACATGGGATGACGAATGCCGTTCGGTTTTCCGAACGCGACCTGTCAGTCGATTCGGATAACCGGATCAGAAACGCAGAAAAACACCATCACAAAACCTTAATCATCAAATAAATCAATAAGTTAACTTGTAGCAACTGGTCTGGCACGAGTCATGCTCTACACTCCTTCGACGAATGCCTGTTGCGCCAACACAGCAGGAGCCGTCAGGCATTCGAAGCACAAAAGGGCCCGCTCAACCGGCTCCATAAAAAAAACAATGTCGAGGAAAATTTGATGCGCATCGTTCCCCATATCCTGGGCGCAGCCATTGCTGCCGCTCTGATCAGCACACCAGTTTTCGCTGCCGAGCTCACCGGCACCCTTAAGAAGATCAAAGAGTCCAACACCATCACCCTGGGGCACCGCGACGCCTCCATTCCGTTTTCCTACATCGCTGACGCCTCCGGCAAACCGGTCGGCTACTCCCACGATATCCAGCTGGCCATCGTCGAAGCGATCAAGAAAGACCTGGACCTGCCAAACCTGCAGGTCAAATACAACCTCGTGACCTCGCAGACCCGTATCCCGCTGGTGCAAAACGGCACCGTGGACGTCGAGTGCGGCTCCACCACCAACAACGTCGAGCGTCAGCAGCAGGTCGACTTCTCCGTCGGCATCTTCGAGATCGGTACCCGTCTGCTGTCCAAGGCCGGTTCGCAGTACAAGGATTTCGACGATCTGAAAGGCAAGAACGTCGTGACCACCGCCGGCACCACCTCCGAGCGCATCCTCAAGGCGATGAACGCCGACAAGCAGATGGGCATGAACGTCATCTCTGCCAAGGACCACGGCGAATCCTTCCAGATGCTGGAATCGGGTCGTGCCGTTGCGTTCATGATGGACGACGCGCTGCTGGCAGGCGAAGCCGCCAAGGCCAAGAAAGCCACCGACTGGGCCGTGACCGGCACTCCGCAGTCCTATGAAATCTACGGCTGCATGGTCCGCAAGGGCGACGAGCCGTTCAAAAAGGCTGTGGATGACGCCATCAAGGCGACCTACGCATCGGGCGAGATCAACAAGATCTACACCAAGTGGTTCATGTCGCCGATTCCACCAAAAGGCCTGAACCTGAACTTCCCGATGAGCGACGAGCTCAAGGCCCTGATCGCCAACCCGACCGACAAAGCGGCTGACGACAAGAAGTCCTGATTTCTGACTAACCTTGTTCCCTGAGGAGGCGCCTGCCTTCTCAGGGAATGGTCACTCCCTGCTGGCACTTTTTGGAAACACTCGAACCGGTGGCTGTCGAGCCGATCGCGTGTGCCTGACCGTCAGGATCAGGCCGGGAACGGAGCTTCCCCAGGCGGGCACTTGTACATCGATCGAATCGAGGGGAGACCCTAATGAATTACAACTGGGACTGGGGCGTGTTCTTCAAGTCCACCGGCGTGGGCAGCGAGACTTATCTCGACTGGTTCATTTCCGGTCTGGGCTGGACCATCGCCATCGCCATCGTGGCCTGGATCATCGCCCTGCTGCTGGGCTCGCTGCTGGGCATCATGCGCACCGTGCCGAACCGCATCGTATCGGGCATCGCGACCTGCTACGTCGAACTGTTCCGTAACGTACCGCTGCTGGTTCAGCTGTTCATCTGGTACTTCCTGGTACCGGACCTGCTGCCGCCGGACCTGCAGGAGTGGTACAAGCAGGACCTGAACCCGACCACCTCGGCCTACCTGAGCGTTGTCGTGTGCCTGGGCCTGTTCACCGCCGCCCGTGTCTGCGAACAGGTTCGCACCGGTATCCAGGCGCTGCCACGTGGCCAGGAATCCGCCGCCCGCGCCATGGGTTTCAAGCTGCCGCAGATCTACTGGAACGTGCTGCTGCCCCAGGCCTACCGGATCATCATTCCACCGCTCACCTCGGAATTTTTGAACGTGTTCAAGAACTCCTCCGTGGCGTCCCTGATCGGCCTGATGGAACTGCTGGCGCAAACCAAACAGACCGCCGAGTTCTCGGCCAACCTGTTTGAAGCCTTCACCCTGGCGACCCTGATCTATTTCACCCTGAACATGAGCCTGATGCTGCTGATGCGCATGGTCGAGAAGAAAGTCTCCGTGCCCGGCCTGATCTCCGTGGGGGGTAAATAATGGACTTCGATTTCAGTGGCATCGTCCCGGCCATTCCCGGCCTGTGGAACGGCATGCTGATGACCCTCAAGCTGATGGCGATGGGCGTTGTCGGCGGGATCATTCTCGGCACCCTACTCGCGCTGTGCCGTCTGTCCCATAACAAACTGCTGTCGAACATTGCCGGCGCCTACGTCAACTATTTCCGCTCGATCCCGCTGCTGCTGGTCATCACCTGGTTCTACCTGGCGGTGCCATTCGTGCTGCGCTGGATCACCGGCGAAGACACCCCGATCGGCGCGTTCACCTCGTGCATCGTGGCCTTCATGATGTTCGAAGCGGCGTACTTCTGCGAAATCGTCCGTGCCGGCGTGCAGTCGATTCCGAAAGGCCAGATGGGTGCCGCACAGGCGCTGGGCATGAGCTACGGCCAGATGATGCGCCTGATCATCCTGCCCCAGGCGTTCCGCAAGATGACCCCGCTGCTGCTGCAGCAGAGCATCATCCTGTTCCAGGACACCTCGCTGGTCTACACCGTGGGCCTGGTGGACTTCCTCAACGCCTCGCGCGCCAGTGGCGACATCATTGGCCGCTCGAATGAGTTCCTGATCTTCGCAGGTCTCGTGTACTTCACCATCAGCTTTGCCGCCTCGGTGCTGGTCAAGCGTCTGCAAAAAAGGTTCGCCGTATGATCTCTATCAAGAACATCAACAAGTGGTATGGGGACTTCCAGGTGCTGACCGATTGCAGCACCGAGGTCAAAAAGGGTGAAGTGATCGTGGTCTGCGGTCCGTCCGGTTCGGGCAAGTCGACCCTGATCAAGTGCGTCAACGCGCTGGAGCCGTTCCAGAAAGGCGACATCGTGGTCGACGGCACGTCGATTGCCGACCCGAAGACCAACCTGCCGAAACTGCGCTCGCGCGTCGGCATGGTGTTCCAGCACTTCGAACTGTTCCCGCACCTGACCATCACCGAAAACCTGACCATCGCGCAGATCAAGGTGCTGGGCCGCAGCAAGGAAGAGGCGACCAAGAAAGGTCTGCAACTGCTTGATCGCGTCGGTCTGGCTGCCCATGCCCACAAGCACCCGGGCCAACTGTCCGGCGGTCAACAACAGCGTGTGGCGATTGCCCGTGCGCTGGCGATGGACCCGATCGTCATGCTGTTCGATGAACCGACCTCGGCGCTGGACCCGGAAATGGTCAACGAAGTGCTCGACGTGATGGTGCAACTGGCCCACGAAGGCATGACCATGATGTGCGTGACCCACGAAATGGGCTTCGCCCGCAAAGTGGCCGACCGGGTGATCTTCATGGATGCCGGCAAGATCATCGAAGACTGCAAGAAAGAAGAGTTCTTCGGCGACATCAGCCAACGCTCCGAACGCGCGCAGCATTTCCTCGAGAAAATCCTGCAGCACTAAAAACCTGCCGGACTCCCCGACAGCAACTGTCGGGGAATCCGGGTGGTTGACCCAAGGCATCTGTGATGAAATGCGACCCCAATCTCTATCGCGCAACCACGCCATCACTTGCCGTGAAACCCCGTCTGATCCGCCATTTGTTCCTGCCGCCGCTGGTCATCATCCTGATGGTCGGGTTGGGTTACGCCGGCTTCTGGATCAGTGAACACTTCGGCATTCGCAGCCTCAGCGAAAACGGCCAGCGTCAGCTCGAACTGAACGCCCGTGCCGTCGAAAGCGAAATCAGCAAATACACCTACCTGCCCAGCCTGCTGGAACTCGAATCGAGCGTTTCGCAGTTGCTGGACGACCCGACCCCGGAACACCGGCAAACGGTCAACGATTACCTGGAAGGCCTGAACCGGCGCAGCCGCAGTCGGGCCATCTACGTCATGGACACCACCGGCCGCGTCATGGCCACCAGCAACTGGCGCGATGTCGACAGCTACCTCGGCGAAGACCTGTCGTTCCGCGCCTATTTCCAGCACGCCATCCGCGGCCAGCCCGGACGTTTCTACGGGATCGGCAGCACCAACGGCGAACCCGGCTATTACCTGGCCCACGGCCTGGAAGAACACGGCAAGATCATCGGCGTCGCGGTGGTCAAAGTGCGCCTGGAAGCCATGGAAGAGCGCTGGCAACGGGCGCGCCTGGAAGCCTTCGTCAGTGACGAGAACGGCATCATCATTCTCTCCAGCGATCCGGCCCGACGCCTGAAATCCGTGGTGCCACTGAGCGACGAGACCAAGGAAAAACTCGCCCGCAGCCTCCAGTACTACTGGTTCCCGCTCAACGAACTGCAACCTCTGGCCCGGGAAACCCTGGCTGAAGGCGTGGAAAAACTGACCTTCCCGGCCAACAGCGAAGTCGATGCCGACGAGGAGAACATCAGTTACCTGGCGCAAACCCGGCCGCTGAGCGACACTCCGTGGAATTTCACCCTGCTCACACCGTTGCAGGACCTGCGGCGCGAAGCGATCAATCAGGGGATTCTGGTGGCGGTCGCCTTCGCCCTCGTGGCCTTTCTGCTGATCGCCTGGAACGAGCGTCGCAAGGTCATCGCCACCCGCCTCGCCGCCCGGGAAGCCCTGCAGGAAGCCAACAATCAGCTGGAGCGTCGGATTACCGAACGCACCGCCGACCTGCGCGCCAGCAATGACCGGCTCAAGAGTCAGATCCGCGAACGCCGTCAGGCCGAAGAAACCTTGCGCCGCGCCCAGGACGAACTGGTGCAGGCCGGCAAGCTCGCGGCCATCGGCCAGATGTCCACCAGCATCGCCCACGAACTGAACCAGCCATTGGCAGCGATGCGCACCTTGTCCGGCAATACGATTCGCTTTCTGGAACGTGGTCAGCTCGACGTCGCCAGCACCAACCTGAAAACCATCAATGACCTGATCGACCGCATGGGTCGGATCACCGCCAGCCTGCGCTCGTTCGCCCGGCGCGGCGACGACAAGGGTCGCGCCAGCCTCGGCAAAGCCGTGGACGCCGCGCTGCAAGTACTCGGTGCCCGTGTCGAAAAAGCCGCCCTGCAAGTGCATCGTCAGTTCATTGATGAGCAAGTGCAGATCGACCAGACACGGCTGGAGCAGATTCTGGTCAACCTGATCGGCAACGCCCTCGACGCCATGCAGGCACAACCGCTGCCGGAGCTGTGGCTGGAGGGCGAAGAATTCGACGGCAAATATCGCCTGCGAGTACGCGACAACGGCCACGGTATCGACGCTGAAGCGCGCAAGCATCTGTTCGAGCCGTTCTTCACCACCAAACCCGGCGAACAGGGTCTGGGCCTCGGCCTGACTCTCTCCGCCAGCCTGGCCGCCGCCACCGGCGGACACCTGGGTGTCGAACACCCGGCCAGCGGTGGTACCACCTTCGTCCTCAGTTTACCGTTGGTAAGCCCTACTCCTGCCGAGCCAATATGAACAACGACCTTAGTGTGCTGATCGTCGAAGACGATCCCCATGTGCTGCTCGGCTGCCAGCAGGCCCTGACCCTGGAAGACATTCCCTGCATCGGCGTCGGCAGTGCCGAAGAAGCGCTGGAGCGGGTCGGCGACAATTTCGCCGGCATCGTCATCAGTGACATTCGCCTGCCCGGCATCGATGGCCTGGAACTGTTGACCCGTCTCAAGCAACGCGACCGCAGCCTGCCGGTGGTGCTGATCACCGGTCACGGCGACATCTCCATGGCGGTCGGCGCGATGCAGAAAGGCGCCTACGACTTCATGGAAAAACCGTTCTCCCCGGAACGGCTGGTGGACGTCGCCCGGCGTGCGCTGGAGCAACGCAGCCTGGCTCGCGAAGTCTCGTCTCTGCGCCGGCAACTGGCCGAGCGCGACTCCCTTGAAGGACGGATCATCGGTCGCTCGCCAGCCATGCAGAACCTGCGCGAACTGATCGCCAACGTCGCCGACACCTCGGCCAACGTGTTGATCGAAGGCGAAACCGGTACCGGCAAGGAACTGGTCGCCCGTTGCCTGCACGACTTCAGCCGCCGCCACACCAAGCAATTCGTTGCGCTGAACTGCGGCGGCCTGCCGGAAAACCTGTTCGAAAGCGAAATCTTCGGCCACGAGGCCAACGCCTTCACCGGCGCCGGCAAGCGGCGGATCGGCAAGATCGAACACGCCGACGGCGGCACGCTGTTCCTCGATGAAGTGGAAAGCATGCCGCTGCCACTGCAGATCAAATTGCTGCGGGTGTTGCAGGAGCGCACCCTCGAACGCCTCGGCTCGAACCAGAGCGTGGCGGTGGATTGCCGGGTGATCGCGGCGACCAAGTCCGACCTCGACGAATCGAGCAAGGCCGGGGAATTCCGCAGCGACTTGTACTACCGCCTCAACGTCGTGACGCTGGAGCTGCCGCCCCTGCGCGAGCGCCGCGAAGACATCCTGCAACTGTTCGAACACTTCACCCAGCAATCGGCCCTGCGCTTCGACCGCGCACTGCCGGAGCTGGACAACCAGACGCTGTCGAGCCTGATGAGCCACGACTGGCCGGGCAACGTGCGTGAACTGCGCAACGTCGCCGAACGCTTCGCCCTCGGTTTGCCAGCGTTCAAGAAGTCCGGTGCCAGCAGTGGCGGCCAGGGCCTGGCGTTCGCCGAAGCGGTCGAAGCCTTCGAACGCAATCTGCTCAGCGACGCCCTGCAACGCAGCGGCGGCAACCTGACCCAGGCCAGCCTGGAACTGGGCATGGCCAAGACCACGCTGTTCGACAAAGTGAAAAAATACGGCCTGAGCCATTAAGCGAGAACGATGTGGATCTGATTTTCAAGGCAATGATCGGTGCGGCGGTGGTGGTGATCCTCGCCATGCTGGCCAAGACCAAAAACTACTACATCGCCGGCCTGGTGCCGCTGTTTCCGACCTTCGCCCTGATCGCCCATTACATCGTCGGCAAGGGCCGTTCGGTGGAAGACCTGAAGACCACCATCGTGTTCGGCATGTGGTCGATCATTCCGTACTTCGTGTACCTGGCGACGCTGTACGTGATGGTCGACCGGATGCGCCTGGAAGCTTCATTGGCCGTGGCGGCTGTCGCGTGGCTGATGGCGGCGACGGTGCTGGTCAGCGTCTGGGTACGCCTGCACGCCTGACGGCCGCCGTATGGGAGAGGGCCTGGCCCGTCCCTTGCATTTACCCCCGAAAGCCCGCCCGGCCGGCGCTCATGTTCGATGAGGCCGGTGTCTGGGAGGGTCTGCCAAGGGTGAATTGCGACCTTGAACATTTTAGATCTCGACCACAGCCTGACCGGTCAGGCGTCCATCGCGCGGCTGCTCGACAGCGGCCGCGCCCAACGCCTGGACCTGCTCGACCTCGGCCCGAAACTGCGGCTCTGGTCCAGCGAACGGACCTTTCGCCGCTTTACCGAACGCCTGCGTGAGCGGCCCCGGCACAGCGGCCCTGCACCGGAAATCTTCTTCGTCGGCTCCGGCGACTATCACCATCTGACGCCGGCCTTCCTGACTGACCTGCCCGAGCCGGTAAGCCTGATCCACTTCGACAATCATCCCGACTGGGTTCACTTTGCCCCCCGTCGCCACTGCGGCTCGTGGGTCAATCAGGCCCTGAAACTGCCGAACATCGAACGTATCGTCACCCTCGGGCCGTGCAGCGACGATCTGCAAAATCCGCAGATCAAGGGCGGCAATCTCGGTGCCCTGAAACGCGGTGTGTTGCAGCTGTTCCCGTGGCAGCACCCGCCGTCGAAAGTCTGGGGCCGGGTCGGCGATGGCGCCGGTCATCAGCAACAGGAGAACCTGCTGCACTGGCACAACCTGGCCGATCAGGACTGGACGGCGTTTCTCGACCGGATGATCGCCAGCCTTCCTACCAAAGCCGTGTGGATCACCATCGACAAGGACGTACTGGCCAGCGAAGACGCCGCGACCAATTGGGATCAGGGCCAGATGCGCCTGAGCCACTTGCTCCAGGCGATCCGCAGCCTGGCCGCCAGCAAACGCATCCTCGGCATCGACATCTGTGGCGAGTTCGCCCGCCCGGCCTTCAGCAACGCGTTCAAACGCTGGGAAGCCAAGTCCGACCAGCCGCCGGCCGAGCGCTGGAGCGAAACCGATCTGCTGCGCAACTCGGCGACCAATCAAGCGTTGATCGAGTTGTTCGAGGAGCTGTTCCCATGACCTTGACCGTGATTTGGCTGGTGGCGTTTTCCATCGTGCTCGACGTGATCGGCCAGCTCTGTTTCAAACTCGGCCTGGACCGTTTGCCTGAGCTTGAGGGCGGATTTCGGCTGGGCGCGTTCTGGGGCCAGGTGTTCAACGCGCCGCTGTTGTGGTGCGGAATCGGCGCCTACGTGATCGAGTTTTTCGTCTGGCTCGAAGCGCTGTCCCGGGCGCCGCTGAGCCTGTTGTTTCCCGCCGCCGCGCTGGCGTATTGCGGCGTGGTGCTGGCCGGCAAGCTGTTCCTCGGCGAGACCGTCAGCCGTCGCCGCTGGATGGGCACTCTGGTGATTACGGCGGGCGTGATGCTCGTGTGTGTCGGCCATGCCTGATTCTCAACTGATACTCAAAAGGAATGGCTCGATGGATTGGCTTCACGGCCGTCTCGGCACCGTGGTGCTCTGGGCGTTGCTGATTATTCTGGAAAGTGGCGGGCAGATCGCGACCAAGGTCGGCGGCGATCAACTGGGGCAAATGGACTTCACCCTGCAATGGCTGCTCAACGTCGCCCAGGCACCGGGCGTGCTGTTGGCGATTGCCTGCTACATCGGCGCGTTCTTTGTCTGGATGTTGATTTTGCGGCGCAGCAGCCTGTCCCTGGCGTTTCCGCTCAGTTCGCTGGTGTTCGTCGGCGTGCTGCTGGGGTCGTGGCTGGGGCTGGGAGAACAGATCAGCGTGCTGCACTGGGTGGGTGTGGCCGTGATCATGGGCGGCATTGCGCTGCTGGCCGAGGGCGAGGAAAACTGAGGAAATCGACGGTGGGAGCCTGCTGGCTCCCACGTTGTGTACGGTTCAATCCTTGTGATGATCCACCAGAAATCCGAGGCCGTGGGCCACCGGAATGTCCTTCACCCCCGCCTCCCGCTGCTGCTCGCCAATCTCCCGGTGAAACGCCTTGACCCGGGTCCAATGCATTTTCGGCCGATAGTGATGCTCGGCGTGATAGCCATTGTTCATCCACAACAAGTTGTAGAGCGGGCTGTAGGCGCTGACGCCCCAGGCAATCGGCGAATCCGGGTTGCCGCCAAAATGCTCGTAGTAGCCGTTGAGCGATGACAGCGCCTGACCCAGATACCAGAACGGCAACAACACCAGCACCGCCCGCCAGTCATACGCAGCCAGCCCCAGGTAAAACGCCACTGTCACGCCGATCTCCACTTTGACCCAGCGCGCATCGTCGGGACGCTTGCGACGCATCTCGTCGTAGATCGGCTTGGGGTCGTCGCGAAAGAAACTCAAAAAGGTGTAGGCCCAGGGATTCTCGGGCTGGCCGTCCTTGCCGCGCTGGTAGATCGACAGCGGATCGATGGTCTTGCCATCCGCCCCCGGCCGGTCCGAATTGCCCCGGTGATGGCGGTTGTGGATGTCGCGGTAGAGGGTCTGGGAGAAACCGATGGTCACCGACAGCAGCAGGTCAAAGGCTCGGTTGAGCCACGCCGGCGTGAAGTAGGCGTTGTGGATCTGGTTGTGGGAAATGCTGTTGATGCTCCACGACAGGCTCACCGCATAGCCCAGCGCCAAAGGCAGCAACGCCCACCAGGACAGCGCATGAAAGGCTGTGACCAGCCACACGACAAAAGCGAAATGGGCCAGGCCGAGGGCGATGGGAATCAGGTCCCACAGCGAGTGAGCCAGCAGACGATAAACAGGGCGAGCCATGAAGAACATCCTGAAACAATGGGTTCGACACGGCTGTCTGCAAAGGCCAGACCAGTTCCCGCCTGGCTCACTTGAATTTATAGGCGATCGCCATCTGCACCTCGCCCTGATTGGTATCGCCGACGCTTTTGACAATGCTGCTGTCGGCCGCCGAGTTCGTCAGGTGAATCCAGCTGGCGCTGGCCACCAGCGACCATTGAGGCGCGATAGGGAACTCGAAACTCTGGGTCAGCGCAATATTCTGCAAGCCGCCACCAGCGTTGTAGGCGCGGATGCCGGAGGCCAGGGCTTCCTTGTCGCTGACACCGAAGAACGTGTTGTTTTGCCGGGCATTGGCGAAATGCGCGGTCAGATTGCTGCTGCCGATCACGCCGCCGCCCAGTGGATAGCCGATCTCGCCACCGACCCGACCGAGCACGCCGCCCTGCCCGCCGCCACCGCCGATGGCCTGGCCAACGGACGCGAATACCCGCCAGAAGTCGGCCGGGGCGTACTGCACGAAACCACCGGCCTCGGCCATGTCGGGCACATCGCGCAACCCGCGCAATTCGCCGTTGGAGGTACGGCCCGGCAGGTAATTCACATAAGGGCCGGCGCTGAAACCGTTGGCCTTCAAGGCGCTCCAGGTCAGGCCGTCGTCGGTGCTGAGGCTGACATCGCCCCAGTCCAGATCGAGATACGGTATCGGCCGGGTTTCATAACGGCTGCCGCTGGGATCATGAGGCTGATAACCCAGGCCCACGCCCGCCTCCCCGGTAATCCCCTGCGCCATTGCGCCTGCTGAAAAAGCGCTCAGCGCCGCCAGTAAAAGCAGTGTCTTCCTCTTCATGAGGCCATTCCTTTAATTGAACATGCGCGCATCAATCCCCGGATGCCGCCCACCGCGCAAGCACTCATGTTGTTTGTAGCAAGCTACAAAAATTGTAGCTTCGAATCGCCAAAGCACCTCATCAGCCCCGCCAACAAAGGGGCCGAAGCACTTGGCACAGTCCCTGCTCTACCCCTCGGCAAGCGCACACAACGCGCTCTGACCAATAGGTAATGCAGATGATTGACTGGCATATCGTGTGTGATTTCGACGGGACCATCACCCGCACCGACGTGATCGACAGCATTCTCGAACGCTTCGCCGACCCGAGTTGGGAAGTGATCGAAAACCAGTGGCTGGCCGGTGAAATCGGTTCCCGTGAATGCCTCAGCCGCCAGCTCTCGCTGGTCAAGGCCACGCCCGGCCAACTGCTGGAATTCTTCGACAGCATCGAAATCGATCCGGACTTCCCCGACTTCGTCGACCACGCCATCGGCCTGGGCGCATCGTTCGAAGTGGTCAGCGACGGCATCGAACAAGGCATCGCGCGGATTCTTTCGCGCAACTACGTGACCCTGCTGCCGATCCTCGCCAACCGCCTGCGACAGCTGGATCACGAAAGCTGGCGCATCGACTTTCCGTATTCCAGCGATGCCTGCCGCGCGGCCTCCGGCAACTGCAAATGCAAATCCACGCCCGGCAACAAACGGGTGCTGGTGATCGGCGACGGCCAGTCCGACATGTGCGTGTCGTCCACCGCCGACTTCGTCTTCGCCAAGGGGCGCCTCGCCGAATACTGCGAACGCAACGCGATCCCTTACGCCCGCTTCGACAGCTTCGCTGAACTGCCGGCGCTGCTGGCCCTGCTGCCGAAGGCCAGTGCCGCCAACGCCACCTCTTTCAATGCCGAAGCTTTCAACTCGGAAACTTTCAATACAGAAACACAGGAACTCTTCCACCATGTCTGATATTCGAATTGCTACTGCGGAAGACCAGATTCTTCTGGAAAAAGAAGCCAAGTACTGCTCCTACGGCGACACCGTTCACTACATCGAACCGCCGCGCATTTTCAGCCGCTGCGAAGGCTCCTACGTCTGGGACACCGAAGACCAGGCCTACCTCGACCTGCAAATGTGGTACTCGGCGGTCAACTTCGGTTACGCCAACCCGCGCCTGAACAATGCGCTGAAACAGCAGATCGACACCCTGCCGCAGATCGCCAGCCAATACCTGCACAAAGGCAAGATCGAGCTTTCGGAAATGATCGCCGTGGACGCCAAGAAGAAGTTCGGCCTCGACGGTCGCGTGCACTTCAACGTCGGCGGTTCGCAGTCCATCGAGGACTCGCTGAAAGTCGTGCGTAACGCCAGCAACGGCAAAAGCCTGATGTTCGCCTTCGAGGGCGGTTACCACGGTCGTACCCTCGGCGCCTCGTCGATCACCTCCAGCTACCGCTATCGCCGCCGCTACGGCCACTTCGGCGAACGCGCCAACTTCATCCCGTTCCCATACCACTTCCGCGGCCCGAAAGGCATGACCAAGGAAGAGTACGGCAGCCACTGCGTGCAGCAGTTCGCCCGCCTGTTCGAAACTGAATACAACGGCGTCTGGGACCCGAAAGTCGGCCAGAGCGAATACGCAGCGTTCTACGTCGAGCCGATCCAGGGCACCGGCGGCTACGTGATTCCACCGATGAACTTCTACAGCGAACTCAAGCATGTGCTGGACCAGCACGGCATCCTGATGGTGGTCGACGAAATCCAGATGGGCTTCTATCGCACCGGCAAGCTGTGGTCGATCGAACACTTCGACGTCAAACCGGACGTGATCGTCTTCGGCAAGGCACTGACCAACGGCCTCAACCCGCTGGGCGGCATCTGGGCCAAGGAAGAACTGATCAACCCGAAAGTCTTCCCGCCAGGTTCGACCCACTCCACCTTCGCCTCCAACCCGCTGGGCACCGCCGTGGGCCTGGAAATGTTCAAGATGACCAGCGAAGTCGACTACGGCGCGATGGTCATGGCCAAGGGCAAATACTTCCTCGAAGGCCTGCAGGACCTGCAGAAACGCTACCCGATCATCGGCGACGTCGATGGCCTGGGCCTGGCCCTGCGCTGCGAAATCTGCGGCCCGGACGGTTTCACTCCGGACAAGGCCACCCTGGACTTCATGGTCGAGGAAGGCATGAAAGGCGACATCGAGATCGACGGCCGCAAACTGGGCCTGATCCTCGACGTGGGCGGCTACTACAAGAACGTGATCACCCTCGCGCCATCGCTGGAAATCAGCTACCCGGAAATCGACCTGGGCATCGCCCTGCTCGACCGTCTGCTGGCCCGGGCGATGAAACGATGAACGCGGCCGGGATCGATCTGGGCGAAGGCGACGCCGGTTTCGTTCTCGGCACAGGGGAGGTCGCGGTGTTGTTGATCCACGGCCTCACCGGCACCCCGACGGAGTTGCGTCGGGTCGCCGTGGGACTGGCCAAGGCCGGTTGCACGGTGTACGTGCCGACCCTCGCCGGGCACTGCGGCGGCAATGCCGATTTGCAGGCCACCGGCTGGCGCGACTGGTACGAAGGTGTGCGCAAGACTTTCGTCGGCATCCGTCGCCAGCACAGCAAAGTGTTTGTCGGCGGCCTGTCGATGGGTGCGGTGATGTCGATGTACGTGGCGTCCGAGCATCCGGGCCAGGTGGCCGGGTTGCTGATGTATTCCACGACCCTGAAATACGACGGCTGGAGCATCCACAAACTGGCGTTCCTGACGCCGTTGCTGATGAAAATCCCGTTCGGCGTGCACATCTGCAAGTTCGAGGAGAAACCACCCTACGGCATCAAGAATGAACGCCTGCGGGCCATCGTCGAACGGCAGATGAAGGAAGGCCACAGCAGTGAGGCCGGCCTGCTGACCATGGAGGGTGTGACCGTGCGCGAATTGCACCGGATGAACGCCGTGGTGCGCAAACGCATGCCTTCCATCACGGTGCCGGCCCTGGTGCTGCACTCCATCGAGGACGACATCACCAGCCGCTGGAACGCCGACTACGTGGAACGCAAGCTCGGTGGCGAAGTGGTGAAGATCCTGCTGGACGACTGCTATCACATGATCACGGTCGACCTGCAGTACCGACGCGTCGTGGAACTGAGTGTGCAATTCATCCAGAACCACCGCACCGACCTGCCGCTCACCGCTCCCTCCCTGTCGGCCGAGGAATACCGGCAGCGGGCGTGAGTCGACTGCAAAAACGATACGCCTTGCCGGTTAAGGAAACGACGTGATCACGGCCCAAGCCTTTTCAACCATCGAAGCGATTGATCGCGACGCATGGAATGCCTGCTTTCCCGAGGAGCTCGAAGACTGGGCCTATTATCGCGCCGTTGAACAGGCCGGCATCGACGGCTTCCAGTGGCGCTACCTGGCGCTGTTTGAAGACAACCACCTGATTGCGGCGGTCGTGGCCTTCACGACCGCCTATTCGCTCGACACCACCCTGCAGGGCACCGGCAAACGCTTGAGCCAATGGCTGCGCAGTTGCTGGCCGGGGCTGTTCGACATCCGCCTGTACGCCCTCGGTTCGCCGGTGGCGGAGCAGTGCCACGTCGGCACCCTCCCGTCTATTGATCCGACCCGCTGGCCTGACCTGTTCGCGCGCCTGCTGAAACTGGCTCGCGAGGACGCGGACCAGGCCGGAATCGGCCTGCTGGCGGTCAAGGATGCTTCCCACCGCAATCCGCAATGGCTCCAGGCCTGTCGCGAGGCCGGGTTGCAGAGCATGCCGGGGTTGCCCGGTGCCGAGCTGCCGATCACCTTCGCATCGGTCGACGCCTACCTCGGCACCCTGGGCAAATCCACCCGCAAGGACTTGCGCCGGACCCTGCGTGGTTCGGGCCCACGCATCGAATGGCGGCGCTCGGTCGACGACCTGCTGCCGACCATGATGCGTCTGTACGAAGCGACCCTGGCCCGCAGCGACCTGACGTTCGAGTGCCTGCCGGCTGCGTACTTTCGCCAGGTGCTCGAACACCTCGACGAGCGTGCCGCCTGCGTTTTGTACTGGGTCGGCGATGAGCTGGTAGCGTTCAACCTGGTGCTGCTGGACGAGCAAAGGCTGGTGGACAAGTTTTTTGCCCATGATCTGGCCCGGACCCGCGAGCACAAACTGTACATGCGCAGCTGGCTGGCCAATGTCGGCTACTGTATTGAACACCGCATCCCGATCTACGCGTGCGGCCAGGCCGGTTATGCCAGTAAGCTGCGCCTGGGTTGCTCGTTCGTCGGCAACACCGTGTTTTTCCGCCACCGCCATCCCGTGCTCAATCAACTGCTGCGGCTGGTGAAGTTATTCATCCGCCCGGATCGTACCGACCCGGCCATGGCGACTGCGATAAGCGAACAACAATAAGCGAGCATGATGATCAACGACCGACGCGCCACCGCCCGACCCTTCGCCCTCTCCGGCTGGAGCCTGCAACGCAAACTGGTGCTGGCGTTCTGGCTGGTCAGCGTGATCCCGACCATGATCGCCGCGGAACTGGCGGCCACCACCCTGTCGCAGATTTTCGACAGCAACGTGCGGATCTGGCTGCAGGAATCGACCAAGATCGTCGAGGACGAGATTCGCGAGATCGTGCGCGACAACGCCCGCGTCGCACAGTTGTTCCTGCGCTATACCCGCCCGCCCACGGACCGGCAGTCGTCCAGACGCGACAAGCTCACCGCTGACATCGCTGACTCCATGGGCATCGACGTGGTCGCCCTGGTGCGCAACAGCGATCACAAAGTGGTATTCAGCACTGCGGCCGATGACATCGTGCGGCAAATCAGCACCGCGCCCAAAGCCGTGCTGCAGACTCTGCAGGTCGGCGGCGTGGCGACCGGCGCCGTGGTTTCAACCTTCGAAAGCGATCAGGACGGCACCGACTACAAACTGATTGTCGTGACCTACCTCGATAACAGTTTCCTCACCAGCGTCGCCGACGTGCACTCTCTGGATCTGCGCCTGTACCTGGCCAAGGACGCCGACTTCTCGGAAATCTTTTCCACTCAGCGCTTTGAAGATCACCCGGCGATCGTGCCTGCAAAAATCGAGGACCAACTGCGCAGCACCAAGTTGCCGATCGAGCAGTCGACCAACCGCTACAGCGGCATCTACCGACCGATTCTCAACGAAAACGGTGAACTGCAAGGCGTGGTCTTCAGCGGTCTGCTGCGCCACACGACACTGGTCGGGCTGGTGAACCAGAGCAACCTGTTCATCCTGATCTTCATCCTCAGCTCGGCGGCTTCGCTCGCGGTGGGCTGGCTGGTATCCCAGCGCCTGACCATGCCGCTGCGCGGTCTGGCCAAAGGCGTGCAAGCGGTGATCGCCGGGGACTACCGTCAGCGCCTGCCCGTCACCGGCGGCGATGAACTGGCGGAACTGAGCAGCACCTTCAACCACATGAGCGAACGCCTCGGCGAGTTGCAGCACCTGGAATCGCAACTGCGACGCCGCGACCGCTTGCATGCGCTGGGTGAGGTCGCGATGGGCCTGGCCCATGAAATCCGCAACCCGCTGGGCATCATCAAGACCGCCACGCAGTTGCTGCACCGGCGCGCCGACCTGCCGGAGACCGACAAGCGTCATCTGGAATACGTGGTCAGCGAAGTCAGCCGCATCAACGACCTGATCACCGAATTTCTCGACTTCGCCAAACCCAGTGCACCGCTGCGCTCGACCCAACTGGCGCGGCCGCTGGTGGATGAGCTGGTGGGCTTCTGCGCCCCGGAACTGGCCAGCCACAATATCGATGTGCGGATCGACGACCGCGCCCCCGCCGCCACCCTGTATGCCGATGCCCGGCAACTCAAACAGGCCGGCCTGAACCTGATCGTCAACGCCATCGATGCCATGCCCGACGGCGGTCGCCTGACCCTGGGCATCCACAGCGATAAGCACAATACGGTCATCAGCGTCAGCGACACGGGCCAGGGTATCGAAGCAGACATGCTCGAGCGGATCTTCACGCCGTTCGTCACCACCAAGGCCTCCGGCACCGGGCTCGGCCTGGCCAAGGTGTACTCGATCATGGAAAGCCATGACGGGCGCATCGAATGCGTCAGCGAAAAAGATGCCGGGGCCACGTTCAGCCTGTACATTCCGGCCAACGGTGAAGATTTCGACGAGGACAGCGATGACACATAACGTACTGGTGGTCGACGACGAGCCCAAGCTCTGCGACTTGCTGGCATCGGCCTTGAGTCAGAACGACATTGTGGTGTTCACCGCCGGCAACGGCCTGCACGCGCTCAAGGTGCTGGAAGCCGAAGACATCGATCTGGTGATCAGCGACTGGCGCATGCCCGGCATGGACGGCCCGCAACTGCTGGCGGAAATCAAAAACCGTTTCCCGCAGTTGCCGGTGATCGTCATGACCGCCTACAGCACGGTGAAAAACGCCGTGCAGTCGATGCGCAACGGCGCCTTCGACTACATCGCCAAGCCCTTCGATATCGATGAACTGGACATCACCGTCAGCAAGGCCCTGCAATTTCGCGACATCCTCAAAGACAACCAGCGCATGCGCGCCGAGCTCGACGAACACCAGCAGATCGACAGCCTGGTCGGCGACAGCCCGAGTTTTCGCCGGGTGCTGAGCGCAATCGATTCGGTGCGTGAAAGCAACGCCACCATCCTGCTGACCGGCGAAAGCGGCACCGGCAAGGAAATGGTCGCCCGGGCCATCCACAAGCACGGCAACCGCGCCGACAAGCCGTTTGTCGCGGTCAACTGTGCGGCAATCCCGGAAGGTTTGCTGGAAAGTGAAATGTTCGGCCACCGCAAAGGCGCGTTCACCGGTGCGGTGGCGGACCGGGTCGGGCGCTTCCAGCAGGCGGACAAGGGCACGCTGTTTCTCGATGAAATCGGCGAGATGCCTTTGGCGCTGCAAGCGAAAATCCTCCGTGCCTTGCAGGAACGCATCATCGAACCGGTGGGCGATCCGCGCGAGCGCAAGGTCGATGTGCGGGTCATCGCCGCGACCAACAAGAACCTGCTGGATGCGGTGGCCAACAAGGAGTTTCGCGAAGACCTGTATTACCGCCTCAACGTGTTCCCGATTCCGTTGCCGGCCCTGCGTGAGCGGGTCGAAGACATCGCGCCGCTGGCCCGGCATTTCGCCCATACCCTGGGCGCTGCGGCGGGCAAACGCTTTACCGGGTTCAGTGCCGAGGCGTTGCAGGCGATGGCCCGCTATTCGTGGCCGGGCAATATTCGTGAACTGCAGAACTGCGTCGAACGCGCGACCATCGTGGCGTCCGGCGCAGAGATTGAAGAGCAGGACTTGCCGGCCTATCTGTTTGCCTCACAGCCGACCGAGCCCGGCGCCCTGGTCGCTGAAGGCAGCGTGCCGGCCGACCTGGAAGCGGCATTGGCCGAGGTGGAAAAAGCCTACATCCTCGCCGCGCTGGCACAGAGCAACGGCGTGCAGGCTGCGGCAGCGCAGTTGATCGGGATTTCCGAGCGCAGTTTCTGGTATCGACTGAAAAAACTGGGGATTCACGTGGACAAGATCGTCCGCTAGCCACGGTTCCCGGACAGTGCCCGGGAACCCTCGCAGCATCAGTTCACCGTGCCGCCCTTCGCCTCGCTCATGATCTGCCGGATCGCCCCGACAAAGGTCTCGACCGGCTGCCCGCCACTGACCGCGTATTGCCCGTTGAACACCACGGTCGGCACCGAGCTTACGCCGCGCGACAGCCACAATTGCTCTTCTTTGCGCACGTCGCTGGCGAATTCGTCGGATGCCAGAATCGCCTCGGCACGCTGTCGGTCGAGGCCGACGCTTTCGGCAATCTGCGCCAGTTGCGAGTGATCGGACGGGTTGCCGCCATCAGTGAAATACGCCTTGAACAGCGCCTCTTTCAACGGCAGCTGCAAGCCCTTCTCCCCGGCCCAGTGCAGCAATCGATGAGCATCGAAGGTGTTGTAGATGCGGCTGTTGGAATCGGTGCGAAAACTGAAACCGACATCGGCACCACGGGAGCGGATCACTTCACGATTCTTCTGTGACTGCTCTGGCGTCGATCCGTATTTTTCATGGATATGTTCGCCGATGTTCTGCCCTTCCGGCCCCATCTTAGGGTTCAGTTCGAACGGCTGGAAACGGATCTCGGCCTGCACCTCGTTGCGCAGAATCTCCAGCGCCCGCAGCAGACCGTACAGACCGACGACGCACCACGGGCAGGACACGTCGCTGACAAAATCGATTTTCAGGGCAGAACTCATGACTCACCTCGCGCGTTCAATCGTGGCCAAAGACCTGCACGATACACCCGCTAGAGCAGATTGCGCTCGGTCACCGGTTCGATCTGCGCCCAGTGCGAAGTGTCTTCACGGTGTTGCTGCAAATACGGCAACACCGCCGCCAGCAACGGCGCCTTGAACGCCTCCTGAAAGCGATGGGCCAGGCCCGGAATCAGCTTCAACTGGCTGCCGCGAATGTGCGCCGCCAGATGCACGCCGTGCATCACCGGCAGCAATGGGTCAGCCGTGCCATGAACCACCAGCGTCGGCACCCGCAATTGATTGAGCAATGCCACGCGGCTCGGCTCGGCAAGAATCGCCATGATCTGACGCTTCACGCCTTCGGGGTTGAACGCCCGGTCATAGGACACCGCCGCCTGATGCAACAGCATCTGACGATCATCGGTGACCGTCGGGCTGCCCAGCGCTGCCAGCAGATCGGCCTGTTGCTCCAGCGCCACTTCGCGATTGGGCGCGCCGCGCCGAGACAACAATTGCACCAGCGCCGCGCTCGGTGCCGGCAGGCCTTCGGCACCGGAACTGGTCATGATCAGCGTCAGGCTCTCGACCCGTTGCGGCGCCATGGCCGCCAGGTGCTGGGCGATCATCCCGCCCATGCTCGCGCCGAGTACGTGGAATTGCTCGACGTGCAACGCGTCCATCAGGCCCAGCGCATCCTCGGCCATGTCGGTCAGGCTGTAAGGCGCCGCTACCGGCAGACCGAGTTTATAGCGCAGCACTTCAAACGTCAGATTGGCCTCGGCCGGTGCCTGGCGCCAGGTCGAAAGACCCACGTCACGATTGTCATAACGAATCACCCGAAAACCCTGCTGACACAGGGCGATCACCACTTCGTCAGGCCAGTGAATCAACTGCCCGCCCAGCCCCATCACCAGCAACAACGCCGGATCCGACGCACGACCGATGCTTTGGTACGCCAGGCTCACCTGCTCCAGATCGACCCGTTCGGTCGGTACATTGACGTCGCAACGCGACGCCGCATAAGACGCCTGCCCGAAAAAAACCGCGGCCAACAACGCCGCGATTGCAAAAAATCCCTTGAACATGAAAAACACCGAAACGTAGAACCCCAGTAGAGCGCGAGTCTGATGAAGTTTGTTCAAGCGCGCTGCCACAGTTCGATGACAGTTTGATGAAGAGTGCCGAGCGGTCGAACCTGCGGGAGCGAAAAGACTCGCTCCCGCAGGGTTATGGGTTACGCCAACTGACTGCGCAGTTGCCGCGCTGCCGCGACCATGTTGATCAGTGCCGCTTCAGTCTCAGGCCACGCGCGGGTCTTGAGGCCGCAATCGGGGTTGACCCACAGACGCTCTGCCGGGATTCGTTTCACGGCTTTGCTCATCAACTTGACCATTTCGGCCGTGTCCGGCACCCGTGGCGAGTGGATGTCGTAGACGCCCGGGCCGATGTCGTTCGGGTAGTCGAACGCTTCGAAGGCTTCGAGCAGCTCCATGTCCGAGCGCGAGGTTTCGATGGTGATCACGTCGGCGTCCATGTCGGCGATGGCCTTGATCACGTCGTTGAATTCGCTGTAGCACATGTGGGTGTGAATCTGGGTTTCATCCTTCACGCCCGAGGCCGTCAGGCGGAACGCGTCCACGGCCCAGTCGAGGTATTCCTGCCATTGCTCACGGCGCAGCGGCAGGCCTTCACGGAACGCGGCTTCGTCGATCTGGACGATCTTGATCCCGGCGTTTTCCAGATCCACCACTTCGTCACGCAGGGCCAGCGCCAGTTGCTGTGCCTGGACTTTGCGCGACACGTCTTCGCGGGGGAACGACCACATCAGCATCGTCACCGGGCCGGTCAGCATGCCTTTCATGACCTTGTCGGTCAGGCTCTGGGCGTAGGTGATCCAGTCCACGGTCATGGCGTTCGGACGAGACAGATCACCATAAATCACCGCCGGTTTGACGCAACGGGAACCGTAGCTCTGGACCCAGCCGAACCGGGTGAACAGGTAACCATCGAGCTGCTCGGCGAAGTACTCGACCATGTCGTTGCGCTCCGCTTCACCGTGCACCAGCACATCGAGGCCCAGACGTTCCTGGACTTGCACCGCATGGCGGATTTCGCTGCGCATGGCATCGTGGTAATCGTTGGCCGACAGCTTGCCCTGCTTGAACGCCTGACGGGCCAGACGGATCGAGCCGGTCTGCGGGAACGAACCGATGGTGGTGGTCGGGAACGTCGGCAATTTCAGACGCGCCTGTTGTGCGGCGATGCGTTTGGCGAACGGCGAATGGCGCTGGCTGTCGCTGGCGCCGATCGCGTTGATCCGCGCCTGCACGTCGGCCTTGTGAATACGTGGCGAGCGGGCGCGGCTTTCTTGGATGGCGCGGCTTTCGGCCAGTGCGCGTTGCACTTTCGGCGCTTGCGGATCGTTCAGCGCATCACGCAAAACCGAGATTTCGCTGCACTTCTGCACGGCGAAGGCCAGCCAGCTTTTCAGTTCCGGATCGAGCTTGTCTTCACGCTCGACATCCACCGGGCTGTGCAGCAGCGAGCAGGAACTGCTGACCCACAGGTTGTCGCCAAAACGCTCCTGGGCCGGTTGCAGTTGTGCCAGCGCCTGTTCCAGTTCGCAGCGCCAGACATTGCGACCGTTGACCAGGCCCACCGAAAGAATCTTGTAGGTCGGCAGGCGATCCAGCACCTGACCGAGCTGATCCGGCGCACGCACCGCATCGATGTGCAGCCCTTGCACCGGCAAGCCGACGGCGAGGCCGAGGTTGTCTTGCAGACCGCTGAAATAGGTCGCCACCAGTTTCTTCAACGGCGAGTACTGAAGGATGTGATAGGCGCGTTCGAACGCACTTTTCCACGCCTGCGGCAGGTCGAGGGTCAGGATCGGTTCGTCGATCTGCACCCACTCCACGCCCTGCGCGGCGAGGCGACCGAGGATTTCGTTGTAGACCGGCAGCAGGCGCTCGAGCAGGTCGAGCTTGTCGAAGTCGTTGCCTTTCGCCTTGCCCAGCCACAGGTAAGTCAGCGGGCCGATGATCACCGGTTTGACGTTGTGACCGAGGGCCTTGGCTTCTTCGACTTCATCGAACAGCTGTTCCCAGCTCAGCTTGAACGACTGGTCTGCGGTGAATTCCGGGACCAGGTAGTGGTAGTTGGTGTCGAACCACTTGGTCAGTTCTTGCGCATATTGGGTCTTGCCATGTTCGCCGCCACAGCAGGAAGTCGTGGCGCCACGGGCCATGGCGAAGAGTGTGTCGAGGGTCGGCAGGCCGCGTTCATCGCGCACGCCATCGAAGCGCTCGGGGATCACACCGAAGGTCAGCGAATGGGTCAGCACCTGGTCGTACCAGGCAAAGTCGCCGACCGGCAGCAGATCGATGCCGGCATCTTTCTGCAGTTGCCAGTGTTTGGCGCGCAGCTCACGGCCGACCTGATTCAAAGCGGCCTGATCAAGATCGCCTTTCCAGTAGGCTTCGAGGGCTTTTTTCAGTTCGCGGTCAGCGCCGATGCGCGGGAAACCTAGGGTGTGGGCCACGGCCATGTCGAGTGTTCTCCATTGCGTAAAAGATGGCGCCATTGTCGACAGCCAGGGCAACATGAGACAAACTCAACCTTTTCGTGTTGATCACAAATTTTCCTCATGGAGCCTGCGGTGCTTGAGATCCGTCACCTGAAAACCCTGCACGCCCTGCGCGAAGCCGACAGCCTGGTCGATGCGGCCGACCGCCTGCACCTGACCCAGTCGGCGCTGTCCCACCAGTTCAAGGAACTGGAAGAACGCATGGGCATGCCATTGTTCGTGCGCAAGACCAAACCGGTGCGTTTCACCAGCGCCGGCCTGCGCCTGCTACAACTGGCGGACGCGACCCTGCCGCTGCTGCGCGGTGCCGAACGTGATATCGCGCGCCTGGCCGGTGGCACCGCCGGGCGTCTGCACATGGCGATCGAATGCCACAGCTGCTTCCAGTGGCTGATGCCGACCATCGACCAGTTCCGCGATGCGTGGCCGGAAGTCGAACTCGACCTGGCCTCGGGTTTCTCCTTCGCACCGCTGCCGGCGTTGGCCCGGGGTGACCTGGATCTGGTAGTGACGTCCGATCCGTTGGAAATTGCCGGCATCACCTACGTGCCGCTGTTCACCTACGAAGCGATGCTCGCGGTCGCCAACCAGCACGCATTGGCGAGCAAACCGTACATCGTCCCCGAAGACCTGCTGACCGAAACCCTGATCACTTATCCGGTTGAACGCGACCGGCTGGACATCTTCACCCGCTTCCTCGAACCGGCCGACATCGAACCTGCGCAGGTGCGCACGTCAGAGCTGACGGTGATGATGATGCAACTGGTGGCCAGTGGTCGTGGCGTGTGCGGCATGCCGCACTGGGCGCTGCATGAATACAGCTCACGGGGTTACGTGAAGGCCAAGCGGCTGGGCGAGAAAGGTCTTTTTGCGACGCTGTATGCGGCGATCCGTGCCGACATGCTGGACGCGCCGTACATGCGCGATTTCCTGCTGACGGCCAAGGACACGTCGTTCTCGACGCTGGATGGGGTCAGCGCGGTTCGTTGAGGCTGGCGGTTGGCACGAAAGGCGCGCACCACATGTGGATCTTGTCGAAGTAGTCCTCGCCGACCCGCACCGCCATCGGCTCCAGGCCGAACTGGACGAAGCCGCAGCGCTGGTACAGATGAAACGCCGCCTCGTTGCCGGCAGTGACGGTCAGTTGAATGACTTTCAGTGCCGGATGCTGCTGCGCTTCCCCCAGCACGGCCTCCATCAGTTTCAGGCCCAGCCCGCGCTGACGAAAGTCCGCCGACACATACATGCCGAAGACCGTTGCCTTGTGCCGGGCCTTTTCCCGAGGCTCGAACGCCAGGCCAACGATGCCCGCCAGCCGGCCTTCTTCGAACGCGCCGAACACCGCATCAAGCTTGCTGGTCAGGCGCGATTCCCACCAACTCAAGGGCATCGCCGCGCGCTCGCGCACGCTGGAGGTGAACGCCTGCGGATGCCGGTCATAGGCTTCCAGCATCAATTCGCGATAGGCCAGCGCATGACTGGCGTCCAGCCGTTCGATCCACATGTTCAAGCCGACCGGCGTTGTTCAAGCATCAGCCGTACGGCCAGACCGCCGAGCACAAACCCCATGAAATAACGCTGCGCCGCCAGCCACGTCGGGTTGCTGACGAACCACGAAGCGATGCCCGCCGCGAACAGCGCGATCAACAGATTGACGCTGAAACTGACGCTGATCTGGGTCAGGCCGAGAATGATGCTTTGAGTGAACACCGAGCCGTGTTCCGGGGTAATGAACTGCGGAAATACCGAAAGGTAGAACACTGCGATTTTCGGGTTCAGGGCACTGGTGAGAAAGCCCATGGTGATCAGTTTGCGCGACGAATCCGCCGGCAGTTGCTGCGCCTCGAACGGCGAACGCGCGCCGGGCTTCACCGCCTGCCAGGCCAGCCACAGCAGGTAGAACGCGCCGGCCCATTTCAACACTTCATAGGCCATCGGCACCGCGAGAAACACCGCGGTCAATCCGGCCGCCGCCGCGAACAGATGCACGAAGAACCCTGCCACCACGCCGAGCAGAGAGGTCACTCCGGCCTTGCGTCCCTGACAGATCGAACGGGAGATCAGGTAGATCATGTTCGGCCCCGGCGTCAGTACCATCAGCAGTGCAGCGGCAGCAAAAATCAGCAGGTCTTGAAGCGGGATCATGACGAAGTCCTTTGTACGAATGATCAGGCGATCGCAGTCAGCGAGGCTCGATAAAACGGCAGGATCAGGTCACGTGTCAATGGGGCGAGAACGACATCGCCGTCGGTGGCCGGATCGATCCAGATCACCTCTTCGATCTCGGCGGCCGGGGAGACGTCGGCGTCGATGGTCAGTTGAAAGATCTCGGCCTGCACGACAAACCCCGGCTCGTTGGCAGCCGGTGCCGAGAACTGGCCGAGAAAAGTCGCCTGCGCCGTATCGATCACCAGCCCCAGTTCTTCCTCCAGCTCACGGGCCAGCGCATGTACCGGCAGCTCATGGGCCTCGATCTTGCCGCCGGGCTGCATGAACGCCGTGGTGTCGCGCTTGCGCACCAGCAGGGTCTGGCCGTCGGGGTTGAGCAGCAGCGCGGCGGCAATACGAATGATGCGGGGGGAAACAGCGGATACAGAGGTCATGGGACAGCCACCGGCCTTGAGAAAAACCGCAAGGATCCCATGCCGGCGGCGCCAGCGTCACCTCATACGGTCTCAAGACTGGGCCAGAAGCGCCGCCTCGCCCTCCTCCGGCACTTTTACGAACACCTTGTATTTGCCACCTTCCATGGCTTCGAAACTGATCAGTTTGTCCACCAGCAGTGCACTCAGCACCTTGCCGGCATTGAGCAGCAACATGCCGTTATCGGCATTGAGGTTGCGCGCCAGCATCATCCCCGCCGCCAGTTCCCGGGTGCCCAGCACCTTGACGCTCGGATCGGTCAGGGTGATGTCGCTGACCATCGCGCACACCTTGATGAAATCCTCGATCAGCTCGGGATCATAGAGTTTGCCCGCGTACTGACGCAGGTACAGCAACGCTTCATCGCTATTCATCTGCCGCTCGAGAATCAACCCGCGCTGCAACTCGACAAAATCCACCGCCAGTTTCAACAGCCGCGAGCCCAAGGGAATCGCCTCACCCTTGAGCCGGTCGGGAAACCCGCTGCCGTCCCAATGCTCCTGATGGTGCAGGATCAGCCGCGCGGCATCCTTCATCGGGTCCAGGGTCATCAGCAGCGACTCACTCTGCTTCGGATAACCCCGATAGCGGTCGCGTTCGGTGCTGTGCAGCAGGTCCGAGGGGGTGGTCATCATGCTGTCGGTCCAGCTCAGCTTGCCGATGTTGTAGAGCGCGGCGGCCATGGTCAGGTCGCGGCTGGCGGCTTCGTCCAGCCGATGCACCTTGCAGTAGCCGCGCACCAGTTCAATGATCTGCCGGTTGGTCTGCTTGGCTGGCGGCAGGCGCAGGTTGGCGAGCAACGAGAACACTTCGGTGCCGGTCACATAGCTGTGCTTGAGCTCCTCGTAGGCCAGGTCGAGCATGTCGGCGGTCTGTTGCAGCTCGGCGGTACGGGCGCTGACATGTTTTTCCAGGGTGCTGTTGAGCAACTTCAACTGATCGTTCTGCACCCGGGTCAGTTGCTCCAGGCGCTCGCGCTCCCGGGCCAGATGTTGATGTTCCAGCGCCTGGCGCAGGATCAGGAGCATTTCTTCGTCGTTCCAGGGTTTGCTGATATAGCGGTCGATCTGCCCTTCGTTGATGGCCTTGATGATCGCCGAAGGGTCGGCATACCCCGTCAACATGATCCGCGTGGTCGCCGGATACAGCTGGTGAACGTTGGCCAGCAAGGTGGCGCCGTCCATGTTGGGCATCCGCGCGTCACTCATCACCAGATCGACCGGGCGTTGCGCCATCATTTCCAGTGCCTGGGTACCGCTGGTGGCGAGCAACACGTCATAGGGCTGGCCACGCAGCAGGCGGCGCAGGCTGTTGAGGATCGACTCCTCGTCATCGACCAGCAACACGGTGGGCCGGTGGGTCAAAGTCGGGGCGGATTGCTCTTCCATGGCGAGGCCTCACGGGAAACGGTGGACATGACAGGCGTCTCGGCAGACCTCCTCGCTTGCCCGCGCCTCAGTGACAGGCTAGATGATTTTTTCGCGCAGACCGCACAAATCATCGGGTAAGGCGAAGTGCCGAAGGGGCAACTATGCTCAAGTCGCTGGACGACACCATCGGCCTGCGCGCAGGCGTGTGATGAGGGGAAAAGGATGCTCCCGATGACGAACGTGCGTGAACTTGCGGGTATTGCGCCATGAGTGCGCAACTCGGGCAAATCAATCGTCGCGTACTGATCGTCGACGATACGGCGTCGATCCACGGCGATTTCGAGAAAATCCTCAAACCCGCCACGATTGAAGACGACAGCCTGGACGAAACCGAAAGCCTGCTGTTCGGCACCCCGTCCACCGCGTCTGCCACGCAGAAAGAACACTTCGAGCTGGATTCGGCCTTTCAGGGGCGCGAGGCCCTGGACAAGGTCGAGGCCGCCCTGGCCGCTGGTCGTCCTTACGCCATGGCCTTCATCGACATGCGCATGCCACCGGGCTGGGACGGCCTGGAAACCATCGAACGGCTCTGGCAGGTCGATCCCAAGCTGCAAGTGGCCCTGTGCACCGCCTACTCCGACTACTCCTGGGAAGACATCGACGAGCGGTTGCCGCTGAACGATCGCCTGCTGATCCTGAAAAAACCCTTCGATGCGATCGAAATCCGCCAGATGGCCAGCGCTCTGACCGTCAAATGGCAAATGACCGAAGACGCCGCGCTGAAGATGAACCTGCTGGAACAAGCCGTGCAGGACCGCACGCGGGAGCTGTCCGACGCCAACATCATCGTGCAGAACAGCCCGACCATCCTTTACCGCTTGCGCGGCGAGCCATCGTTTCCGCTGATGTACATCTCCCACAACATCACCCGCTACGGGCATGTCGCGGCCGATCTGGTGGGGGCGGCCAACTGGGCGCAGGTGCTGATCCATCCGGACGATCAGGCCAATGTCGATGCCGCCATGGCGCGGGTGCTGGACCGGCATGCCCTGGGCGCTTCGATCGAGTTTCGCCTGCGCACCGGCCAGGGCACGTGGCGCTGGGTGGAGAACCGCTACATCCCGGTGCGCGACCACGACGGCCGGCTGCTGGAAGTGGAAGGCATCATCCTCGACATCACCGAACGCCGGGTGGCCGAGGAGAAAATGGCCCAGCTGGCCCGTACGGACGGCCTCACCGGGCTGGCCAATCGCGCCACACTGATCGAACGCCTGCATCAAGCCTTTGCCGCCGCACGTCGGGGGGCGGCGCCATTCGCGGTGTTTTACCTGGACCTGGATCACTTCAAGCGAATAAACGACACCCTCGGTCATCCGGTCGGCGACCTGCTGTTGCAGCAAGTGGCACAACGGATCAAATCCGGCGTTCGGGAAAACGATGTAGTGGCGCGTCTGGGCGGCGATGAATTCGCGATCCTGCAACTGGACGTCAGCGAACCGACCCAATCCGCCGCCATGGCCACCAAGATCCTTGAGGCTCTGCAGGTGCCCTATCAACTGGCCGGCAACGCCGTGCGCATTTCGGTCAGCATCGGCATCAGCAGCTACAGCCCCGCCAGCTTCGATGCCGACAGCCTGTTGGGACAGGCCGACATGGCGCTGTACCGCGCCAAGGAATCCGGACGCAATCAGTATCACTTCCACTCCGAGGAAATCACCCGGGAGGTGGCCGAGCGCATGGTCCTTGCCGAAGAGTTGACGACGGCCCTCACCCAGGGAGGGCTGAAGCTCGATTACATGCCGGAAGTGGACCTGCACAGCGGCAAGATTCTCGGCATGGCCGCGCAGGTCAGTTGGCAACATCCCAGGCTTGGCCTGCTGCCGGCGTCGGCCTTCGTACCGGCGGCGGAAAAGACCGGCGCAATCATTCCACTCGGACGCTGGATCCTCGATCACGCCTGCTGGCAGATGCGTCAGTGGCAAAACGAGGGAGTGGCGCCACCGGTGATGGCGATCAAGATTTCCCTGGCACAGCTCAAGTCCGGTCCCGAACTGATCTACGACGTGTTGCGCACCACGGCCCGCTGGGAGCTGGCGCCATGGGATCTGCGTTTCGATGTCACCGAAGCCACACTGGCCCAGACCCAATGGACACACAACGATGCGTTGCCGCGCCTGCGCGAGTTGGGTGTGACCATCGCCATCGATGATTTCGGCACCGAATACTCATCGTTCGATTACCTGAAAACCTACCGGGTCAATCACCTCAAACTCGCCCAGTCCCTGATCGACAATGCGGCTCAGGATGAAGACGGCGCCAATCGGCTGCGGGCGATCGTCAATTTCGCCCGGGACCTGGCGATCGACATCAGCGCCGAAGGCGTCACGCCTGAGGATCAGGGCAGTGCCCTGGTGTCCTGCGCGCCGTTGAAAAACGTGCAGGGCTTCAGCTTGAGCGAAGCGGTCAGCCCTGAACAGGCAGCCCGACTGCTGAAGGACTGGAGTGCGGCCGCCCCGCTGCCCAAGGAGGATGAAGGATGAAAACGCCTTTTCCCCAGACCAACCGGCGCATTCTGATCGTCGACGATACGCCGGCGATCCATGCCGACTTCCGCAAGATCCTCGCCCCCGAGAGCGGTGGCGAAGCGGATCTGAGCGGTCTTGAACAAACGCTGTTCGGTACCCGCCAGTCGCCGCATCTGACCTTCCAGCTCGACTCTGCCTACCAGGGCCAGGAAGCCTTGAAACTGGTGCAACACGCGCTGGACGAAGGCCGTCCCTATGCCCTCGCCTTCACCGACATGCGGATGCCGCCCGGCTGGGACGGTCTGGAAACCATTGAAAAACTTTGGGAGGTCGATCCCAACCTGCAAATCGCGCTGTGCACCGCCTACTCCGACTACAGCTGGGAAGCCATGGCCGAGCGCCTGGAGTTCGGCGATCAGTTACTGATCCTGAAAAAACCGTTCGACACCCTGGAAATCCGGCAGATGGCCAATGCCCTGACCTGGAAATGGCAACTGGCCCAGGACGCGGCGCTGAAGATGCTCAGCCTCGAACAAACCATCGAGGCGCGCGTGCACGAGTTGCTCAAGGTCTCGCATCTGTTGCAATACGACAGCCTCACGGGCCTGCCCAACAGCACCTTGCTCGGCGACCGTCTGACCCAGTCACTGGCCGCATGCCGGCGCCATGACAAACAACTGGTGGTGATGTTTCTCGGCCTGGATCGTTTCAAGCGCATCAACAATGCCCTGGGCCATCCGGCGGGCGACGAGATGCTCAAACGGGTCGGCCAGCAACTGCTGGCCTGCGTGCGCGAATCGGACTCGGTCTTTCGCTATGGCTCCGACGAGTTCGTGGTGATGCTCAGCGACATCAACCACCCGCAGCAGACGCGCAGCATCGCCGAAAAACTGCTGGCGGCCATCCGTGAGCCACAGACGATTGTCGGTCACGACGTCAGTGTCACCGCCAGCGTGGGCATCAGTATTTATCCGGACGACGGACTGGAAGCCATCGACCTGATCAAAAAAGCCGAAACGGCCATGCGCAATGCCAAGGAAAGCGGCCCGAACGAGATCGGTTTCTTCATCGAGGCCATGAACCAGCGTGCCCGGGAACAGCAAGGCATCGAGTCGGGCATCCGCCAGGCCCTGCAACGGCACGAATTCGTCCTGCACTACCAGCCGAAAATCGATCTGGGCAGCGGCCGGGTGGTGGGCGCCGAAGCGCTGGTGCGCTGGCAAAAACCGGGACATGGCTGGGTGTATCCATCGGAGTTCATCCCGGTGGCCGAAGACAGCGGCCTGATCGTGCCTCTGAGCAAATGGGTGCTGGGCGAAGCTTGTCGTCAGACGCGAGACTGGCAAAAAGCCGGGCTGCCGCCGATCCGCATGTCGGTCAACACCTCGGCCATCGACTTTCGCCAGCGCCTCTTTGTCGAGGGCATCGAACAGGTGCTGGAAGAGACCGGGCTGGATCCCGTGCTGCTGGAACTGGAGATCACCGAGGGCGTGCTGATGCAGAACGTCGACGCGACCATGAGCGCGTTGAACCGCTTGAAAGCGTTGGGGGTCAAGCTGGCCATCGATGATTTCGGGACCGGGTATTCCAGCCTGAGTTACCTGCGGCGGTTCCCCATCGATGTGCTGAAAATCGATCAGTCGTTCATTCGCGGCCTGAGCCATGACAGCAGCGATGCCGCGCTGGTCGGCGCGATCATCAGCCTGGGCAAGAGCCTGAACCTGAACGTCATCGCCGAAGGGGTGGAGACCGCGCAACAGTTGGCTTTTCTCAGGTCCCACCACTGCGAGGAAGGCCAGGGCTACTACTTCAGCAAGGCCCTGCCGGCGGACGCCTTCGCCCGCCTGCTGATGACCGGGTTGCCGGGGCCATGGAGCGCATCATGAACACGCCGCCGAGGTGCCCGTCCCGCAGCGTTCTGTTCCTGCTGCTGTTCGTTCCCTGCGCCAATACCGTTGCCGCGCCGCTGGACGAGCCGCTGAAACCCTTGCCCGAGATTCCGAAACAGGACCCGAAACGCGTCGAACTGGGTCGCCAGCTTTTCCACGATCCACGGCTATCGGTCAACAACACCCTGTCCTGCGCCAGTTGCCATCAACTGGACAAGAACGGGGCCGACAGCCGCGCCTTTTCCCCGGGCTTCGATGGACAACCGGTAGCGGTGAACACGCCGACCGTGCTCAACGCCAGCCTCAATTTCCGCCAGTTCTGGGACGGTCGCGTCGAAACGCTGGAAGAGCAGACCAATGTCGTCATCACCAGCCCCCACGAAATGGGCAGCGACTGGAAAACCGTTGTGCAACGGATCGCCGACGAACCCGACTATCGCCAGTCTTTCAGCGCCGCCTACCCGGATGCCGTGACGAAAGCCAATATCCAGAACGCCCTGGCGGCCTACGAACGCACGCTGCTGACACCCGACTCACGCTTCGATCAGTACCTTTTGGGCAACACGGACATCCTGACCCTGGATGAAAAGTACGGCTATCAGCGCTTCAAGGACTACGGCTGTATCGCCTGCCATCAGGGGGTGAACATCGGCGGCAACATGTTCCAGAAGTTCGGGGTGTTCGGCGACTACATCGCCGATCGCGGCAACCCGACGCTGGCCGACCAGGGCCGGTTCAACGTGACCGGCGACGAAGACGATCGCGCCGTGTTCAAGGTGCCGAGCCTGCGCAACGTCGCGCTGACCGCGCCGTACTTTCACGACGGCTCGGCGCCCACCCTCGAGCGGGCCGTGGATGTGATGTTCCAGTATCAGTTGGGCCGTATGCCGAGCGAGGAAGACAAGGCGCTGATCATCGAGTTTCTCAAGACCCTGACCGGGCACTGGGAGGGCAAGCCATGATGAAGATGTCACGCCGGGTCAGCCTGATATTGCTCGGGCTTGTCGCCGTGCTGCTGGCCTCGACCCTGATTTTTCTGTACCTCAAGTCCAGCTCCGAGCAGACCACGACCTACACCGAATCCCGGGACCTGATCCGCCAGATCAAGCAACAGGACGCCCTGTGGGAAAGCGAAATCCTCAAGGCCCGGGTGGCGATCTCGCACAATTACGACCCGCTGGTTTCACCGATGAACGAGATGAACCGCCTGTGGGCACGCTTCGACACTATGGAGTCCGGGCACGGGCGCAACGACTCCACGCAATGGGATGAGGCCCACGAAGGGTTCCTGAAAGCCATGCAGGAAAAGACCCGTCTGGTCGAACAGTTCAAGTCGCACAACGCGTTGTTGCGCAACTCCCTGGCGTTTCTGCCGACCGCCGAGGATGACATTCAGGCGCAGCTGACCAATCTGTCCGACCTCGACAAGATTCAATTGCAGAACATCGTCACCGACACCTATGACCTGCTGCTCAGCGCACTGGAATTCGCCCAGGTCGCCTCCGACGACAAGGCGGCCGATATCGAGCTGGGTTTGAACAAACTGACGGTGAACGCGCAACGCTTGCCCCGGGACTTCCAGACGCCGATCAGGATCCTGAGCAATCACATCACCCTGATCCTGCGCGAGCAGCCGATCGTCAACCGCCTGCTCGACCAGATCGAAGCCATTCCCGTGGCCGAGCGCCTGGACACCATCACCAACATGCTCGATCAGGATCAGCAGCGGGTCGAAAAGATCGACCAGAAATACCATTTCTACCTGCTGCTGTTTTCCGTCCTGCTGATGTTGTCACTGCTGTGGCTGGCCATCCGCCTGATCCGCAGCTTCGCCGAGATCAACCGGGTCAACGCGGCCCTGCAAACCGCCAACGATGTGCTGGAACAAAGGGTCGATGAACGGACCCGCGAGCTCAAGAACGTCCAGAGCGAATTGCTCGACGCCGCGCGCCAGGCCGGCATGGCCGAAATCGCGACCAACGTGTTGCACAACGTCGGCAACGTGCTCAACAGCGTGAACATTTCCTCCGACCTGATCTCGCGAAAACTGCGCAGCAGCAAGGCCCTGGGATTGGGCAAGGCCATGCAACTGATCAACGAACACCCGGACGACCTCGGGCCATTCCTGACCGAGGACGCCAAGGGCAAGTTGCTGCCCGGCTATCTCAACCAACTGGTAGGCGCCATCGCCCAGGAACAGCAGGAAATGGCCGACGAACTGGCCCAGATGAACAAGAGCGTCGATCACATCAAGGACATCGTCGCCACCCAGCAATCCTATGCCGGGGCCAACAGCATGACAGAGCCGCTGTACATCAACGAGCTGCTCGAAGACGCCCTGCGCATGAATGCCGGCGCACTCACCCGGCACCATGTCACGGTGGTCAAGGAGTACGGCGACGTGCCTCAGGTGATGGGCGACAAACACCGTTTGCTGCTGATCCTGATCAACCTCATCAGCAACGCCAAGTACGCGATGTCCGACCTCAGCAACCGCCCACGGACCATGACCCTGGGCGTGAAGATCGTCGACGAGAGTTTTCTGGAAATCAGCGTCAGGGACGATGGCGAAGGCATCGCCCCGGAAAACATGACACGGATCTTTGCCCACGGCTTCACGACCCGCAAGGAGGGTCATGGCTTCGGCCTGCACAGCTGCGCCCTGGCGGCCATCGAGATGAACGGCCATCTCACCGCCCACAGTGACGGGCCGGGGCTGGGCGCCATGTTCACCCTGCAGATTCCGCTGATCACCGTAACGGAGAACGCATGAGCGAACTGTCGAACCGCCGCATTCTGCTGATCGACGACATGCCGTCAATCCACGAAGACTTTCGCAAGATCCTCGCCCCGACACAGGCGCAGTCAGCGGAACTGGACGAGATGGAAGCGGCCCTGTTCGGCGCACCTGCCAAGCCCCGGCGAGCAACGTTCGAACTGGACTCGGCCTATGGCGGTGAAGAAGGTCTGGCCAAACTCAACCTGGCCTTGCAGGAGCAGTGCCCGTACGCCCTGGCCTTTGTCGACATGCGCATGCCCGACGGTTGGGACGGGGCGAAAACCATCGAGCATCTCTGGCAACAGGATCCGCAATTGCAGGTGGTGGTGTGCACCGCTTATTCCGACTATTCCTGGGACGAACTGCTGGATCGCCTGCACGCCCACGACCGGTTGCTGATCCTGAAAAAGCCGTTCGACAACATCGAAGTCCAGCAGATGGCCAACACCCTGCTGACCAAATGGCAGATGACCGAACGCGCGTCGCTGCAAATGCATCACCTGGAACATTTGGTTGACCAGCGCACCGCCCAGTTCAAGCAGGCCAGCGAAGCCTTGCAGCGAGAGATCGACGAACGCAAGCAACTGGAAGGCCAGTTGGTGCAGTCGGAAAAACTCGCCTCGCTGGGGCAACTGGCGGCCGGGGTTGCCCATGAAATCAACAACCCGATCGGGTTCATTTCCTCCAACCTCGGCACGCTCGACGGTTACTTCCAGCAGTTGCTGGCCATGCTCGGCGCCTATCACGCCGCCGGGCAGACCCTGGCCGCCGAGCCTGCTGCGCAGTTGCAGCAACTGCGCGAACACCTCGAAGTGGATTTTCTGCTCGAAGACATTCCGGTGCTGATCCGCGAATCCAAGGAAGGCATCGGCCGGGTCGGGCAGATCGTCAAGGACCTCAAGGACTTCTCCCGGGTCGATACCCAGCAGCAATGGCAGTGGGCGAACCTGCAACAGGGCATCGACTCGACCCTGAACATCGTCGCCAGCGAACTCAAGTACAAGGCCGATGTGGTCAAGGAGTATCAGGACCTTCCGGACATCGAATGCCTGCCCTCGCAGATCAATCAGGTCATCATGAACCTGGTGGTCAACGCGGCGCAGGCCATGGGGGCGGAACGCGGCACCATTACCCTGCGCACCGCTGTGCAGGGGGAGTCGGCGATCATCGAAGTGGCCGACAACGGCTCGGGCATCGCGCCCGAGACCCTGCAGAAAATCTTCGACCCGTTTTTCACGACCAAACCCGTAGGCCAGGGGACAGGGCTGGGGTTGTCCCTGTCCTATGGCATCGTGAAGAAACACGGCGGGGACATTTCCGTCAGCAGCACGCCGGGGGCCGGCACAACGTTTCGCGTGCAACTGCCTTTGCGCCAGACCCGGCCTGCGGCCTGATGTCAGGTCAGTTCAGGTCGCTTCCTGGAAATCCATTTCCGGTGGCTGGCGACGGAAGCCGCCGGTCAGCACCGCCAGATACACCACGCCAATCGCCAGCCAGCTCAGGCCCAGGTACACCGCCAGGTGATCGAGACTGACCATCAGCCACAAGTCCGCGACCAGGCCGATGAACGGGAAGACCAGAAACAGCACCAGTTCGCGCAAGCCTTTCTTCTCGCCGCCAATCCAGTAATGGAAGATCACCGACAGGTTGACCAGACTGAAGGCCAGGAACGCGCCGAAGTTGATGAACGAGGTCGAGGTGGTCACATCGAGTTTCAGCGCCAGCAACGCCACCACCGCGCAGAGCAGGATGCTGTTGACCGGCGTGCCGAAGCGCTCGTGCAAGGTGCCGAAGAACGACTTGGGCAACACGCCGTCACGACCCATCGCGAACAGCAGCCGCGAACCACTGGCCTGGGCGGACAGGCCCGAAGCGAACTGACCGACGATCAGGCCGATGAGGAAGATCGAGACGAACAGGTCACCACCGATATTGCGCGCAATTTCGTAGGCCGCCGAATCGACGTTGTCGAACTGGAACGACGGATGCGCAATCTGCACGAAGTACGACACACCGACGAAAATCAGCCCGCCGATCAGGGTGATCAGCATGATTGCTCGAGGGATGGTGCGGCGCGGGTCGCGAGTTTCTTCGGTGAGGGTGCTGACCGCATCGAAACCGAGGAACGAGTAGCAGGCGATGGCCGCGCCACTCATGATCAGCGGCATCTGCATGTCGCCGTTGAAGAACGGTTTGATCGACCACAGCGGTGTGCTGGCATCACCGCCGATGTAATGCACGCACAGGGCGACGAAAGCGACCAGCACCAGGAACTGCACCAGCATCAGCAAGGCGTTGATGCCGTTGGCCAGTTTCAGGCCGATGATGTTGATCGCGCTGGTGATGCCGATGAACGCCAGCACCCAGATCCACTGCGGGATCGACGGGAAGGCCGAAGCGAGGTACGCGGCGCCGATCAGCCAGATCGCCATCGGCAAAAACAGGTAATCGAGCAGCACCGCCCAACCGGCGATGAAACCGAGTTTCGGGCTGATGGCCTTGCGCACATAGCTGTAGGCCGAACCGGCCACCGGAAACGCGGCGGCCATGTGGCCGTAACTCATGGCGGTGAAGAACATCGCCACCAGTGCCGCCAGATACGCGGCCGGCACCATGCCGGCGGTGGATTGGGCGAGGATGCCGAACGTGCCGAGGACAATGATCGGCGTCATGTAGGCGATGCCGAACAGCACCACCGACCCCAGCGAAAGGGTGCGTTGCAAACGAGCCATGGGCGACTTACTCCGGATTTTATTGGATTTATGGCAGAGGCCGAGTTCGGCGAATGTTTCGGGTGTTGCTGATCGTTCCCACGTCGAGGCGTCGAACCGTCCGCGTGGGAATGCCTCAATGGACGCTCTGCGTCCGCTCTTGGGACGCAGAGCGTCCCGGGCTGCATTCCCACGCAGAGCGTGGGAACGATCGGGTAAAACGGGTCAAGGGATCAGCAGCTCTCGTACTCCCGAGGCGTGTTCAACCACCTCCCCCGGCAACCTCAACCGCTGATCATCCAGATAGCGGTAATCCTTGCGCGCCAGTTCCAACTGGCCGAAATCCAGTTCAACGCCGAACCGCCCTTCCTCACGCCCGGCCTCGAACAGCACCGTGCCCAGCGGATCCACCAGCGCACTGCCGCCGGCAAACATCAACCCGTCATCCCCGGCTTCCACACGGTTGACCATCAGCGCAAACGCCTGGTTTTCCTGGGCCCGGGCCATGATCGCGGTGCGGTGAGTCGGCCCGTACGGATCCATGTTGCCGTTGGTGACGATCAGCAACTCGGCGCCCAGTTGCGCCAGGGCGCGGGCCGATTCCGGGAACTCGATGTCGTAGCAGATCAACAGGCCGACCCGCACGCCGTTCCACAGGCAGGTGGCGTAACGGTCGCCGGCCTCAAACACACCGCGATCCGACGCCCAGAGGTGGGTCTTGCGGTATTTGAGGGCGATGCCTTCGGGGGTGATCAGCAGCGTGGTGTTGTAGAAACGGCCGTTGTCGTTTTCGGCCATGCCGATCACCACAGCGATGTTGCGTTCGCGGGCAGCGGCCTGCACGGCGCTGACGGTCGGACCGTCTACCGCTTCGGCGATCTGCGCCACGGTGTCAGCGGTCGGAAAGCCCATCAGGTGGGTCTCGGGGAACACGACCAGTTGCGTGTCGGCCGGGCACGCGGCAATCGCCGCCAGGGCGCGTTCGAGATTGTACGCCGTGTCTTTGTCACGGCCCGCCAGTTGGGCGAGTTCGACTTTCATGGGGAGTCCTTGTTATGAGCGCCGGGCGCCGAAAGATTGCCCGGCGGCTGTCTGTGGGCCAGTATGCTTCGCATTCGACTGGCCAGGGAATTACGCGGCCGGGGTAACCCGATAGGGGTAGAGGCATGACTCTTTCGTTTGACGACATCACCTGGCACCGCGCCGTCGGGCAGTTGATCGACGCCCTCGACAAGCCGAATTTCTGGGCGCAACTGGTGCGCCTGCTCGACCAGTACGTCCTGTTCGATAGCTGGGTGGCGCTGCTGTTCAGCGCCGACCGTCACCCTCAGGTGTTCGCCGAATGCCCGGGCGAAGACGGCAGTCCCGACCAGTTGTTCCAGGATTATCTGCGCGGGTTGTACCTGCTCGACCCGTTCTACATCGCCTGTCGCGAGCAATCGCGCACCGGGTTGTATCGCCTGTCGGAGGTCGCGCCGGAGCATTTCGAGCTGACCGAGTATTACCAGCGATACTTTCGTCTGAATGTGGTGGCCGACGAAATCCAGTTCAATTGCCAGCTCGAAGGCGACCGCACGCTGTGCCTGTCACTGGGCAGCAAGCAGCGCTTCAGCGGCGAGCAGATCGCCCTGCTGTCGCTGATCCAGCCGTGGGTGCTTGGCCTGTTGCGCCAGCGCCTGCCCTACGAAATCAATGAAATCGTCGCCCTCGCCCCATCACCGGCGCAACCGGACTGGCGGGTGCAACTCGAAGCGTCGGTGCAGCAACTCAAGGGCGCGCAACTGACCGCCCGGGAACTGGATGTCGGGCGTTTGATGCTCAGCGGTTGCTCCAGTAAAGAAATCGCCCGTAAGCTGGAAATCTCTGTTGAAACCGTGAAAGTCCATAAGAAACACATGTACAGCAAGCTGGGGATCAAGTCCCAGTCGGAGCTGTTTTCGATCTTTCTGCAGGCGCAGAACGCCTGACTGCCGCAAAAAAACCGTCCGAACCAAGGAAACCGTATGAGCCTGTCACTCCTGAGCCGCTACGCCTTCTTTGCCGTCTGCGTGATTTTCACCCTCGCCAGCCTGCCCTTTCTCGACCATGACTGGTTGTGGCCGATCACCGCCGTCACTGGCGTGCTGAGCCTGATCGGTCTGTTTGACCTGATGCAGAGCCCGCACGCGGTGCGCCGCAACTACCCGATCCTGGGCAACATCCGTTATCTGGTCGAGGGTATTCGCCCGGAAATCCGCCAGTACCTGCTGGAATCCGACAGCGACGCCCTGCCCTTTTCCCGCGCCCAGCGTTCGCTGGTGTACTCGCGGGCCAAGAATGAAAGCGCCGACAAACCGTTCGGCACCCTGATCGATGTGTATCAGTCCGGTTTCGAGTTCATCGGTCACTCGATGCGCCCGGCGCCGTTGAGCGACCCGAACAGCTTTCGCGTGACCGTTGGCGGCCCGCAATGCACCCAGCCGTACTCGGCGTCGGTGTTCAACATTTCGGCCATGAGTTTTGGCTCCCTCAGCGCCAACGCGATCCGCGCGCTGAACCAGGGTGCGAAACTCGGCAACTTCGCCCACGACACCGGTGAAGGCAGCATCAGCCCGTATCACCGCGAAAACGGCGGCGACCTGACCTGGGAACTGGGCAGCGGCTACTTCGGCTGCCGCACCAGCGACGGCCGTTTCGACCCGGAACGTTTCGCCGCCCAGGCGCAGACCCCGCAAGTGCGGATGATCGAAATCAAGATGAGCCAGGGCGCCAAACCCGGCCACGGCGGGATTCTGCCCAAGCACAAAGTGACCCAGGAAATCGCCGACACCCGCGGCATTTCCATGGGCGAAGACTGCATCTCACCGTCCCGCCACAGCGCGTTCTCCACGCCGATCGAGATGATGCATTTCATCCAGCAATTGCGTGAACTGTCCGGCGGTAAACCGGTGGGCTTCAAGTTCTGCCTCGGCCATCCGTGGGAGTTCATGGGCATCGCCAAGGCCATGCTGGAAACCGGCATCCTCCCGGACTTCATCGTGGTCGACGGCAAGGAAGGCGGTACTGGCGCCGCGCCGGTTGAGTTCACCGACCACATCGGCGTGCCGATGCGCGAGGGTCTGTTGTTTGTGCACAACACGCTTGTGGGCTTGAATCTGCGGGACAAGATCAAACTCGGTGCCAGCGGCAAGATCGTCAGTGCGTTCGACATCGCCAGCGTGCTGGCCATCGGCGCCGACTGGGCCAACTCGGCGCGCGGCTTCATGTTCGCCATCGGCTGCATCCAGTCGCAAAGCTGCCACACCAACAAATGCCCGACCGGTGTCGCCACTCAGGACAACCTGCGCCAGCGCGCGCTGGTGGTGCCGGACAAGGCGCAGCGGGTCTACAACTTCCACCGCAATACGTTGAAGGCGCTGGCAGAAATGCTCGCCGCCGCCGGCCTCGAACATCCATCGCAACTGTCGGCCAAGCATCTGGTTCGGCGCATGTCGGCGACCGAGATCAAACTGTTCTCGCAGCTGCACGTGTTCCTGAAACCGGGGGAGTTGCTCACCGGGGAAGTGAACGGCGAGTTCTATTCGCGGATGTGGCAGATGGCTAGAGCGGACAGTTTTGAGCCGCAGGAAATAGCGGCCGCCTAGTCATTGACCGAGGCGCCAGTCCGATCAGGCTGGCGCCCTCAGGTATGACGTTCGCGAAACAGCACAAAGCGGAAAAAGCAGTACCCCAGAAGCGCATTCACCAGTGAAAACACCGCGACCGTCATCAACCCCGGCAGATGGCGGGCATCGGCGACCCACCCGACGCCGTAACTCAGGATGCTCATCACACCGATAAACGCCAGGTACACCCATAAGGGCGTTTCAAGCTCGAACGTATACAGCGCATTCATGTAGAACGAGAACGCTGCGGCGAAACAGAATGCCGCGAAGTTGCTCGCCGATTGATCAAACTCAGCGGCAGTGATCAGTACGAAAAAGATCTGCCAGTGGATCAGCATGCTGGCGAGGCCAATGATCATTGGCGCGGAAAATCCCTTCCACAAGACATTCATCGCAGATCCCTGTTGTTGCGGTTCAAGGCGGGATTTCACGCTAGGGCAAGGCGCGGGCGGGGTCTACTGTCAGAAATTACAGGTCGGTAGTGGTTTCTGACCAACGGTCACCATTGCAGCAACCGGCCGTGAGGCGGCTCTTTCATGACGATGAAACCGTAATCTCCGATCAGGTAGATGCGGTAATAGAGTCGATCCACCAACGCTGGAAACCCCTGATAGCCGACGCGGGTGGCGTTGCGCCGTTCGCGTTCCGCGACCACGTTGGTGATACCGGCCGACGGCAGGTTTTCCGCGAGCATGAAGTAGTCGATGTTCAGCAAGTAGCGCAGCACCGGCAGCTGCCTGAAGGTGCCCTCCGCACCCGCCAGCCAGCGGTCGGAGTAAGTCACTGACAGATAAATCCGTTTGGCTTCGCGCAGTTCGCGATGGGAGGAAATGTCCTGGCTGAGGCTGTACAGGGCGCTATTGGCGAAGGTTTTTTCCATCATCAGCACCCGCCCGTAAGCGAAGGACAGCGACAACGTTGCCAGAAGCGGAACTGCCAACAACAGGGGCAGCCGCGAGTGCAGCGACGTCAACCCGACATAGGCCAGATAGAACAGCAAGATCAGCAGCACGCCGAACCCCATCAGGGTTCGCGCACCTTCGTTGAAGTCGCGAAACAGCAGCGTCATACCCGGCACCAGCAGCACAATCAACGGCAGCGTCAGCAGGCAGATAAATCCCAGGAGCAAACCTTGTGCGGTGGGCTCATTGCGCAGGCGAATCTGCCGTCCCAACCGCACACCACCGATCAGTGCACACAGCACCAACACAATAAACACCGTTGTGTAGCCGCCGTGAAACAGCAGCGCAACTTTCTCCATCACCCGACCGATATTGATGCCGATCTGCAACAGCGGATCAGCGCTACCGTTGAGCAACTCCGTGCGCCCGGATTCCGTGAACGGATAGGCCGTGACCGCATAGATCAGCACCGCCAGCACCAGTTGCGCCAGCCTCCATCCCGACAGGCGCCAGAACTCCGCCCACGGCACTCGCCGATGAACATTCCTCAGCAACTCCACACAACACAGCCCGAGAAACACATTGAGACTGACCTGATACAACCCGATCGCCAGCGCCAGTAACACCGACGGCACCAGCCATCGCTGTATTTTGGAATTACCACAAAAAGTGATCGCATAAATCACCGCGACCAGACTCAGGGCCATGCCGGCCCCGTCGTATTGATAGGACAGGTTCTGCAACAGGAACGGGTTGTACCAGAGCGGCAACGGCACCAGGCAACAGGCCAGTGTCGGTTCAGGGAAATAGTGAAAGGTCAGACGAGTAAGGGCCAAAGACATGGCCACCGTGGCGAGCAACAACGGCAAAGGAAAGATGTTCGGCGCAGCGCCGGTGAACGTCAGCGCCTGATACAGCCAGTCCATGAACAACCGCCCCTGCCCGGCCCAGACATTGCCGGCAGCCAGGGTGCGCCAGTTGTCGTCGATGTAGGGGAAGTCGGCGAGGATCAGCGGCAGGATGTACAGCGTCGTGGCGAGCAGGAAAAACAGCACGACCTGACGGCGGCCGAGTTCTCGTACGAGAAAATCGCTCATCCTCATTTCAGTGCCTCTGTTCACTGCTGTGCTGATTTCGACAGTGATAAAGCTTGGAACATGACAAAGGATCAGAAGTCGTTTTCACCGGTCTTTCAGACCAGCGGTTTTAAACCTGCACCAACGAAAAAGCCCCGGCCAATCGACCGGGGCTTTCGCGTTTCAGCACTGGCGTTTTACGACGCCGAACGCACCGCGCCCCGGGACGCATCGCTCGGTTGCAGCTTGAACACGTAGAACAACACGGTCAGCAGCACCAGGAACGCCGGGCCGACATACAGCGCCACGCGAGTGTCCGGGAAGTACGCCATCAGACCTACCACCAGCACCAGGAACGCCAGCGCCAGATAGGAACTGACCGGGAACAGCCACATCTTGTACTTCAGGCCGGCACGTTCGCTGGCGCTCAGGCCTTTGCGGAATTTCAGCTGGGCCAGCAGGATCATCACCCAGGTCCAGATCGCACCGAAGGTGGCGATCGAGGTGACCCAGACGAAGACTTTTTCCGGCACCAGATAATTCAGCAGCACACCCAGCAGCAGGGCGAAAATCGACAGCAGCAACGCCCGACGCGGCACGCCGTTGCTCGACGTGCGGGCGAAACCGGCCGGCGCCTGACCGTTCTGCGCCAGGCTGTAGAGCATGCGCCCGGTGCTGAAGATGCCGCCGTTGCACGACGACAGTGCGGCGGTGATCACCACGAAGTTGATGATGCCGGCGGCGGTCTTGATGCCCAGACGCTCGAAGGTCATCACGAACGGACTGCCCTGAGTGCCAATTTCATTCCACGGGTAGATCGACAGGATCACGAACAGCGCGCCGACGTAGAACAACAGAATCCGCCAGAACACCGAGCCAATCGCATTGGGAATGGTCTTCTGCGGGTTCTTCGCTTCACCGGCGGTCAGGCCGATCATTTCCACACCGAGGTAGGCGAACATCACCATTTGCAGGGACATCAGCACGCCCGTCACGCCGTTGGGCATAAAGCCGCCGTGGGCCCACAGGTTGGAAATCCCCAGCGCCACGCCGTCGTTGCCGAAACCGAAGGCGATGATACCGATGCCGCCGAGTACCATGGCGATGATGGTGACGATCTTGATCAGGGCGAACCAGAACTCGAACTCACCGAAGGCCTTCACCGCGATCAAGTTGATCGAGCCCATGCTGATCAGCGCCGCCAGCGCCCAGATCCAGCGCGGCACATCGGGGAACCAGATGCCCATGTACACCGCCACCGCGGTGATTTCCGCGACGCAGGTCACCAGCCACAGGAACCAGTAGTTCCAGCCAGTCAGAAAGCCCGCCAACGGGCCGAGATAATCCTGTGCGTAACGGCTGAAGGAGCCGGCGACCGGGTTGTGCACGGCCATCTCGCCGAGGGCGCGCATGATCACCAGGATCGCCAGACCACCGATGATGTAAGACAGCATGATCGCCGGGCCGGCCATTTCGATGGCCTTGGCCGAACCGAGAAACAGACCGACACCGATACAGGCGCCGAGCGCCATCAGGCGAATGTGCCGTTCGCCGAGTTCGCGTTTGAGCGGGCCGCCTTGAGCGGTCTCGCCATGAGGCAGGTGATTGCCTGTTGGCATTTGGGGACATCCTCGTCTTGTTATTGGATAGACCACCGTGTGTCGAAGCGTCGGCCGGTAGGCCTTGGCTTCCCGACACCGCGCCTGCCTCGTGGGCAGATGCGTCCTGCAGGGCCAGACCTGGAGGATCAGCGGGCTGGCAGTATAAAAAGCTTCCAGCAGGAAATTTCACTCTAAAAGACGCGATATTCAGCGACATAATTCGCCAATCATCGGACTTTCGAGATAAACACTCCTGAAAAAACCGGATTATTCACTGCCGAAATGGGCGCCGAGTATTGCACAGCAATGGTGCAGCGTCATGCCCCTACCCAAGTCGTATTTACCCGCGCACTGCTCTAATCCGGCCCTGTCGGGCTTGCAGTCCAGCATTGCGAAGCGACTGCCCGGTTTGCAGATTTGTTCAGGCTCGCCCCTTCACAATTTTTTCACCCGCGCCAACCACCGACTAAGCTTCAGACAAGTCCGATCAATCTGCGTGAATGGATCAATCGACTATGGGCGCTTTGTGGCAAACCGATTCGAGTGAAAAAGTGGTTCCGACTGAACGTGTGGATGAAGCGCCTGCACCTGAGAAACCCCGTCGTAATCGGCATGGGTGGAAGGCTTTCTGGCTATTGCTGTTGATCATTGCAATTGTGGTGGGCCTGGCCGCGACCAAGGAAATGCGCACCTCGCGCTTTCAATCCCGCGAGGTCAGCCAGTACGCCGCCAGACTGACCTATGAACTGCAACCGGGCCCCAGCGAAGCCATTCGTTATCCGGGCAACGGGCCGTTCGATCTGCGTCTGGGCTACAGCTCGCTGGACGAATTTCTGCCTCGGTTGCTCAAGCGCAATTATGTGATCACCGAACAGACGCGCTTCTCGCCAGCGCTGCTCGGCTATACCGACAAGGGCCTGTTCGTGCCCTACTCCGAGAAAATCCAGGCCGGGCTGTCGATCACCGATTGCCGGGCCGCGCCGCTGTATCAGTACAACTATCCGCAACAGCTGTATTCGAGTTTCGAGTCAATTCCGCCGGTGGTGGTCAACAGCCTGCTGTTCATCGAAAACCGCTTCCTGCTCGATCCCAAACAGCCGATGGCCAACCCGGCGGTGGACTGGCCGCGCTTCGGCATGGCCGCGTGGTCGCAAGTCGCCAAGCTCCTGCACCTGCCCGGGCAGTCGGCCGGCGGCAGCACCCTGGCCACGCAACTGGAAAAGTATCGTCACTCGCCTGACGGACTGACGGTGAACGGTGCCGAGAAAATCCGCCAGATGATTTCCGCCAGCGTGCGCGCCTATCAGGCCGGCCCGGATACCTTGCCGGCGCGGCGCAACATCATTCGTGACTACCTCAACAGCGTGCCATTGTCGGCGGTGCCGGGGCATGGCGAAGTCCATGGCATGGCCGAGGGGCTGCGGGTCTGGTACGGCGCCGACTTCAATGAAGCCAATGCAAAACTGGCAAGCACTGCGACTGATCCGAAGACCCTGGCGGACAAAGGCCTGGCCCTGCGCGAAATGCTCTCGCTGATGATCGCCCAACGCCGCCCTTCCCATTACCTGACCAAGGGCCGCGAAGAACTGGCCGACCTCACCGACAGCCACTTGCGCCTGCTCAAGCAGAACGGTGTGATCGACGCGGCGCTGGCCGATGCGTCCCTGGCCAGCAAGGTCACCTACCGCGACTGGCAGACCCAGCCGACCATCCAGCCGATCGAGACCAACAAAGGCATCAGCGTCGCGCGCAGCCGTCTGGCCTCGATGCTCAATCGTCCGCTGTACGACCTCGACCGCCTCGACCTCTCGGCCACCAGCACCCTGCAAGGCGAGCTGCAAACCCAGGCCACCGCCTACCTGAAAAAACTCGCCGACCCGGCCTATGCAACCGAAGTCGGGCTGATGGGCGAGCGCCTGCTGACGCCCACCAGCACCACTCAGGTGCGCTACAGCTTCACCCTGTTCGAGCTCACTCCGGACGGTTCGCGAGTGCGGGTGCAGACCGACAGCACCGACCAGCCGTTCGACATCAACGAGGGCAGCAAACTGGAACTGGGCTCCACGGCGAAGATGCGGGTGCTGACCACCTACCTGCAAATCATCTCGGAACTGCATGACAAGTACGGCGCCATGACCGTGCCGGAACTGAAGAAAGTCGACGTGCCGGATCAGGATCGCCTGACCCAGTGGGTGATCGATTACCTGATCCAGAACAAGGATCACGATCTGTCGAAAATGCTCGGCGCCGCCCTCGACCGCAAATATTCCGCCAGCCCCGGCGAAGCGTTTTTCACCGGTGGCGGCCTGCACGTGTTCCACAACTTCCGCAAGGAAGACAACGGCCGCATGCCGACCTTGCGCGATGCCCTGCGCGAGTCGATCAACCTGCCGTTCATTCGCCTGATGCGCGATCTGGTGCGTTACACCACCTATTCCGGCCCCAACAACAGCGCCGAATTGCTCAAGGACGACCGCGACCCGCGTCGTCAGGAATACCTCGCTTCGTTCGCCGACCGCGAAGGCACCTCGTTCCTGCTCAAGTTCTGGAAGAAGTACAAGAACAAGGACACCCAGGCCCGGCTCGATACGTTCCTCGACAGCATGCGCCCGACGCCGATCCGCATGGCCGCCGTGCACCGCTATCTGCTGCCCAACGCCAGTCAGGAAGACTTCAACACCTTCGTGCGCTCGCACCTGAAGGGCGTCAAAATCACCGAAAAGCTCACCGACGAGCGCTTGGAACGCCTCTACCTCGCCTACGGTCCCGGCACCTATGATTTGCCGGATCAAGGCTTCATCGCCAAGGTCCACCCGCTGGACCTGTGGCTGATCGGCTACCTGCTCAATCACCCGGACGCGACCTGGGGCCAGATCGTCAAGGCCAGCCAGTTCGAGCGTCAGGAAGTCTACAGCTGGCTGTTCAAGAGCAAGCACAAGGGCGCCCGTGACAGTCGCATCCGCACCATGCTGGAGATCGAGGCGTTCCTCGATATCCATCAGCGCTGGCAGAAAGTCGGCTATCCGTTCGATCACCTGGTGCCGTCGCTGGCCACCGCCATCGGCAGCTCCGGCGACCGCCCCGCCGCGCTGGCCGAGTTGATCGGCACCATCCTCAACGACGGTGTGCGCATGCCGACGCTGCGCATCGACAGCCTGCATTTTGCTGCCGGCACGCCTTACGAAACCAAACTGGTCAACGACCCTCATGTCGGCAAACGGGTGATGCCGTCCGAAGTCGCCACGGCGATGCGTGAAGCGCTATCGCAAGTGGTGGATTCGGGAACGGCCAAACGTGTTTCCGGCAGTTTCAAACTGAACGATGGAACACCGCTGACCATGGGCGGTAAAACCGGCACCGGCGACAACCGTATCGAAGCCATCGGTTCTGGCGGACGCATTTTGAGTTCCAAGTCGATCAACCGTACGGCGACCTTCGTGTTCTACATCGGCGACCACCATTTCGGCACACTCACTGCGTTCGTACCGGGACGCTCGGCGGAGAACTTCAAGTTCACCTCGGCCCTGCCAGTGCAGGTGCTCAAGGGCATGGCGCCGATTCTGATGCCCTATCTGCAACCGGGCAGTGATTCGCAATGTCGGCCACCGCAGGTTCCCCAGGTGGCCCTGATGAACCTGCCATCGCTTAACCCCGATTGAAGTTGTGGAGGCAATAATTAATTATTTTATGCATTCCAATATTCAATGATTTGCCTGCCAGGCTCGCACTCGAACAGCAGGCTTTTGAACTAATTCTCTGCACTCTTGAACGTTAGGCTGAACCTTCCTGACTTATTCAAGGCTGTACCCATGACCGCAACAACTGAATACAAAGGGCAACATAACGAATTAATCAAATCGCGGATCGATCCGGTATTTATCGATATGAAGCCGCAACACGGCGAAGCGTTGAGAATGATCAAACCTCGTCGTGAATCGTGGATGACGCCGCAACTGGCCAGGGTCAATAAAAACGCCTGGGCAGCCCGTAACAGCGCCGACAAGGCACTGACCCGACTGAAAGACGTTCACTCGTTTGCCGAACCGCTGCTCAAGGCCCGTTTACGGGAAAAAACCGGCATTGATGTCGACACCGGAAATACGTTTCTGATGCTATATCGCGAAGCCACATCGCCTTGGTACGTGATAGGGACATTAGGGGGTTCAACTACAAGAAAAGTGTCATTACTCGAAGCCGCGTTGAACAACTTTTCCTATAACGAAACTTACGCATCGAATTCCGCGTTTCTCGTCAAAAGAGAACATGTGGATGATCAGTACGATATTTCGCCACTTGATCGACTGATGACCGTTGCCCAGTTCCAGACGCTGTGTCGGGAACTGGATATCGGCAAACTCTATCAAGCGCACCTGCAGGAAATGCTGTTGAACGACGAGCCGGTGGCGCGCAGTTATGTGCAGTCACGGGTTGTACAGAGTCACAAGGCCACGCTGCAGGCAGCCGCGCACATGGCGTTGGCGAAAAAAGAGATCAGCCGCGAAGGTTTTCAACTGATTCGCGCCCTGCTCGATGGTCGCGTGGCACTCAAGCTTGGCCAGCAGCCGATGCAGGCGTGCGAACTGAACATCATGGATCTGAAGCTGACCAGCATCCTGATCCTGCGTCCCGATCCCGCTCAGCCGCTGCATTCCTCGCGAGTCATCGTCTACGTCCCGCACGACCCCGAACATCCGTTGAAGGAATACGACTCCCACCTCGCCTTTCTCAAGGAACTGACCGGTCAGTTGCAGAGGAACGAAACCCTGCCCTCCAGCAGTGGCAATTACTGGCAGTTCTTCAGCCAGTTCGTCGATCACCATGAGCGCGGGCACTTCTTCGCCGATCTCAAACAGCGTCTGACGCATGTGAAATGGTATCCACACGAACGCGGAGACTCGCGTCCGTCCTGGCGCGAAACACCGATCAGCAACCCGAACCTGCAATACGGCGCGACAGCCATCACCGGGCCATTGTGGGAATCTCTCTATCAGCGGCAGCTCGACAAGATCCTCAACGATGCACGCAACATTGCCGTGCCTACCGCCGATGCGGACAAGAGCGCGCGCGCAGACTGGTGGGCGAACGTCTTCAAGATTGTCCAGGACATCCTGAACGTGGCGGTGATGGTGGCTGCGCCCTTTGTGCCTGTCGTCGGCCTTGCAATGCTTGGCTACACCGCCTGGCAATTGACCAATGAAGTCATCGAAGGTGTGGTGGATCTGACGCTGGCCCATTGGGAAGAAGCCGCGGAGCATGTGGTGGGGGTGGTCAACGATGTTCTTCAACTGGCGGCTTTCGCCAGTGGCGCCCTGATCGCCAAGCCGTTGCTGCTGAAGCTGTCTCCCTTGATTGAAAACATGAAAGCGGTGCGTTCGTTCGATGGCAGCACGCGCTTGTGGCACCCGGATCTCAAACCGTACGAGCAGTCGCAACTGACGCTTCCGGTTGGCTCCAGACCGGATGCCCTGGGTCTGCACCAACACGCCGGCAAGTCTGTACTGCCGCTGGAGGGCAGGCACTATGCGGTCAGGCTCGATCGCAACAGTGGTCACTATCGTGTCGAGCACCCTTCCCGACCGCAGGCTTATTCACCACGACTGCAGCACAACGGCCGGGGGGCCTGGACTCACGAGGCCGAGTCCCCCCATGAGTGGGAAGGCACACGCCTGATGCGCCGAATGGGTCACCCGGTCGACGGTTTGAGTGACGCCGAGCTGGAACGAATACGCCGCATCAGTGGCACGCCGTTCGACTCGCTGCGCCGGATGCATGTGGAAAACACCCCGCCACCGCCGTTACTGGACGATACGCTCACCCGCTTCAAGACCTGGCAGGAAGCCAAAAATGTCGGCGAACTCATTCGTACCGGACAGCCGCTCTATCCAGAATCGCACTGGTTCGACCGGATAGTCCCTGACATGCCGGGCTGGCCTGCCGACAAGGCCCTGAAGGTCTGGCAAAACAACGATCTGACCGGTGCTTACAGGCAATACGGCAATCCCCAGGCTTCTGACGGTCAGACACTGTCCATCGGCATTGCCGATGTAATGGCCAACAAACTCCCTGAGCGGCTGGTGGACTTTCTCGACGACGTCGACATGCAATCCCTGCTCGGCGGGAACTACCCGAAGGCCGAACGGGTGCAAGTGTTGCGCAACCAGTTGGCCGAACTCGCGGTTACCCGGCGAATGGAGATTTTCGACTATCAGTACAACTTCAAGAATCGCACGCCCGATACCGGGGCCCAGTTGATCCAGCGCCACTTTCCGCGGTTGCCTGCACGGCTCGCCGAATCGGTGGCAGGCGAGGCGACAGCTGCCGAACACAGCATCATGACCGACCAGCAACGCCTCCCGCTGCGCCTGAAGAGTCAGGCTCGCGAAATCGAATTCGAGGTTCTGGCGACCCGGGCCAATGAGGGCGTGCATGATCCGGCACTGCTGATACCCGACACCGAACGCCTCGCCCTGAATGCCTTGAAGATCCACACCGACACTTACCAGGACTGGCGCATCGAGGTGCGCGAAGGCACGGACGACGGCCAGCTGCGCTGCAGCGCGGGCCCTAATGCTGCCACCACGGTGCGCAGGCTGATCAGGGACGAACACGGCCGCTATGAGGTGCATGACGCAGCTCACAACAGACTGCACGAGGCTGCCGGTTTCTACGACGCCGTACTGTCAGCCTTGCCCTCAGCCAAGCGCACGGCCCTTGGCTATCGCATCGGTGAAGGGCGAATGTTCAGGCAATGGGTGATGCTCATGAGCGAGACGCCGGCCGAACGCAGGACATTGCTGGCCCGCCCCTCCGTCCACCCATTCGTCCCGCTGGAAACGGAACTGCTGTTGCGCGGCCCGAGGCTGTCCAAGGGGCCGCTGACCGTGGAAGAGAAAGTCGGAAATCTCTACCCGCATTTCAGCGAAACAGAAGTGACGGCGTTCACCCGGTCATTGCACGGCACCGGCGATGCGCACTGGAAAGTCGAACGGCTGGAACGTGAACTCAAAGCTTTGAAGGAAATACTAAAATCCTGGGAACATAAACTCCGGGCAGAGAGTGCGCCGGTTGACTACGAGAGCATGGGGGTGCCGCAAACCTATTGGGCATATCAACACAAGGGCGGACGCTTTATCGCCGACCGTCTTCTGGAGTGTTTCGAACGCAGATCCGAGGTGTTCCAGGAGCGCAGCACCAGCCTTGAGAGTGGGTACGCGCTGGACCTGTCGAAAGAGATGCTGCCCCATGACCTTCAGGATTGGTGGAGGCAGTTGCCCGAAGGTCTCAAACCCTGGCTCGATCAGGTCACGACACTGAACCTGGACGGTCAGGGGTTCTCTTCGGCCTCGAACGGGCTGTTGAAGGATTTCCCTCAGTTGCGACAACTGAGCGCCAGACGCTGCGGTCTCAAGACCCTGCCGGCCAGTATCGGTCAGATGCAGCGTCTGGAAGCCCTGCGTCTGAACGACAACCAGCTGCAACTGACACCCGCCAATGCGCAGCAATTGAACACGCTGACACGCCTGGAAGTCCTGAGGCTGGACAACAATCCCGTCAGCATGCCCCTGTCGGTCGGGCGCATGCCAAGGTTGCGGATCCTGAGCCTGATCAATACGCAGATCGACGCCTGGCCGCTGGGCCTGTTCGATGTTTCCCGCTCCCGAGGATTCTTTCTCGATCTGGGCAACAATCCGCTCAGGTACATCCCCGAAGTGGCGCCCGGTTCCAATGAAGCACGACTGATCGCCCGTACTCGCGTCCATCTGGATCAACTCACCAGACGAGCCCGCTCCACCTACGAGCAATATCGAAGGTCAGTGGGTATGCGCCCTTCGCAAAGCTACGCGACCATTGCTGAAGATTTGCTGGAGCAATGGCCGGTTTCCGTGGACACCGAACTGGCTGATGAAACGCCCGGCATCGGGGCTCTTCGTCCAGAAGCGTGGCACGAACTGGCAAGCGAGCCTGGTTCCGATGGTTTTTTCAGGGTACTGCAAGACCTGACCCGCTCTGCCGACTACCAACAGGGTGGCGAGGCCCTGGATCAGTTGACCGACCGTGTCTGGCGAATGGTCGACGCCATGGACATCGACACCCGGCTGCGCGAAGAGCTGTTCCTGATGTCCACCGATCCCGAAGGTTGCGAAGATGCCGGGGCCCAGTTGTTCAACAGCATGGGAATACGCGTACTGGAGTCGGAGGCACGCACCTTTTCCAGCTCTCCCGAGGAGCTTGAACGGCGATTGGTGACACTGGCCAAAGGCGCTGCACGACTCAAGCAAGTGAACGAGATCGCCCGAGCCGATATCGCGGCCCGAGAAGGCGAACCGGACGAGGTTGAAGTCCATCTGGCCTATGAAACAGGCCTGGCCAGACGCCTTGAACTGCCCTGGCAGTCCGAGGCCATGAAATTCCGTCAGGTTGCCGGGGTCAGCGATGAAACCATTGATGCCGCCTACGACAGCATTGTCGATGATGAAGCCGGTGACGGTCTGATCGACCAGATGCTCGACCAACCCTTCTGGGATCAGTATCTGCGTGAGACCTGGCCGGGAGAAATCGAAACCAACACTCGTGCGCATCAGGAAAAGGCCGATCTGCTGATCGATTTGCGGGCAGCCCAGGCGAGTTGGGTCGAATCCGCTGATCGTTCACCGCCACTCAGGCGGGCACTCGCCGAACTGGGGCGCAAACTCTCCATACCGGACGCAGCGGTCTTCACGCCGGAAAAAATGAGCCAGAAGACTTACGACGAGTTGCTTGAAGGCATTGGCCGGCAGGAGAAAACGTTGAAACGAAGACTGACTCGCGAGGCCATGGCCCGCGCAAGGATCTGACCCGACCGGAGTCACCTGAAGGCAACCGGACCGGTTGCCTTCAGGGTGGGCGTCAGACCTCTGAATCCCAGATCACCGTGACATTACCGGCGTACCGCCTGGCCTGGCCGGGCTGCAGCATCTGCTCGACGTAGTCCCTGGGTATTTCGAAATGCAACGTGCCCGCTGCCCGTTCCAGAAACCGGCCCGGCTGAAATCCCGGGGCATCGGGGCTGGACGTCAACGGCCGACGACGCACAGGCTGGCCCGCGCTGTCGGTGATGCTGTCGGGCAGGCTGACACTCACGAACACTTGCGCATCGGTCACGCCCCCCTCGGCATCCCGTAGCCCACAGGACTGCACGCCGCCGTACTGGCATTCGACAAACATCTTGAATCGCGACGACGACGAAATGTTGAAGGTCTGATCGCGGAACAATCGCACCGGTTTGCGCCCCTGTTGCAGCCAGGCCTGCCAGCCGCCTTGCGGTACCAGTACGACCTTGTTGCCGCCGGGGGGAATGTCGACCTTGAGCACATGCTGCACATCCAGCACGAACCTGAAGGTCACGGCCGAATTGTCCGGCAACAGATTGTCGCCAGTGTCCATGTCCATCCCGGGGCCGACGCCATAGGTCAATGCGCCTGTATACAGGCCGGCCGACATCTGCAGCGGATTCGGCGTACGCAGTTCATAGGCCACGTCCAGATAACCGTACGACATCCACGGAATCATGAATGCCGTCTGTTTGGCGCACGTCCCTTCGGCAGGTGTTTTCCAGAAGAAGCGATAGAAGTCCGGCCCGTACGATGACATCGCTCCGGCGCGGCAAGGTAACGGCGCAAATCCCCAACTGGTTCCCCAGAGTTTGAAATGCGCCTGCTGATCATCGGTTTCGCCCGTCAGGCTGGCGGCTGTGTCGCTCAGCACATACTGGGAACCAAATCCGCCGATGCGCATTTCCACCGTTGCCGATTCACCGGTGAACACATTGGTGACCACCAGGCTGCGCCATTGCGCCGGCATCCTGAACATCGCGCCGTTACGCTCGGACGCACCCGGTTCGATCGCTCGTATTGAAGCGAAACGCAGTGGCAGGCGAACACCCGACATGGGTTTGCAATCGTTTGGATAAGTGCCGCAGTAGCCGCTCTGGGGTGTCTGGTTGATGAAGGTGTTGGTCTGTGGATTGGCCGGATCGGGAATGTAGACCGCACGGATTTCCTGAGACACTCCGTACGCGGCGCTCGACAGCAACCACCCGCATACCCCGCCCCACCCAATTGCCTGATTGAATCTGTGGATCTTTCGCAACCCTGAAACCATTACCAACTCCTTGCTCAGCAATCGGTCTGTTGTGTTTCAAGCGTTCAACCCGCCGGGGCCGCCACGTTGAAAATGATGTTGACGCTGCCGTAGTAGTCTCCCGGCGTATACCCGTCCGGGTGCACACGGGGTTCGATTTCAAGGCTCACCCGCTTGCCCGCCACCGCCTCCTCGCGGGACACGACCTGACGCGGTACCGGGTTGTGGTTCAGTTCGACGCCGTTGAAGGTGACGCGCAGGCTGATGTCATCCCGCGAGTCCTGGCCGCTGGAAAGAATGGCGAAACTTTCGAGACGGGCTTCGATGGCGCTGCTGTCGGTGCGTACATCGAAGTTCTTGCGCAGACCACCGAGGGTGGACGTCCTCAGGTCCCAGGGCAGCGTCTGCTGATGGTGGATCCAGTCCGATTCGCTGGGTATCACATAAAATTCCAGGGTCGGAATGTCCACCGAGACTTCAAAGATGTGTTTCTCCTGCGCCGCGAAAACGCCTCCGGACATCGGCGTCGAAACGCCCACGGACACGGCAATGACCGCTTGCTTGATCATGTCACTTCCCTTTGCATCGATAAAAAGCCGCCTCCCTGGCGGCTTTGTGGCAGGTGTTGACTGCGACCTTTCATGTTCCGTAAACGAAGAACGGACGCCGGTCGTCACCACTTATTCGCCTGGGGCCCTGGCGTTGAACAGCACCAGGACGTTGCCGACGTATTCGCCGGCCTTGTAACCGCCCACCGGTGTGATCGGGTCTATCTCCAGCGGAACACGTTTGCCTGTCACGGCCTCCTCTTTTGACAGCACCTGACGAAATGCCGGATCGGCACTCAGCTCTACATTGTTGAAGCGCACGCGCAGGTCGATGTTTTCGCCAGGCCTGCCATTGGACAGGTACGGCGCACTTTCCAGGCGAGCCTCGATGGCACTGGTGTCATGCCGCACATCGAAGTTCTTGCTGAAGCCGCCAAGTGTTGAATCCGGGTAGTTCCAGAGCAGAACCTGTGGCCGATGAATCCACCCCGGTTCCGACGGCAGGATGTAGAACGATCGGCTGGGGATCGTCAGCGTGACTTCGAACTGCAGCGTTTCCCGGGCCGCCCACGCCGTGGTGCAAGACAATGCGCTGATTGCTGCCAGTGTGACGGCCATAAAATGTCTGTTCATCGGGTTATCCGTATTCAGCGGCTGACGACCTTGAGATCCTGCCTGCGCTCGCCTTCGACGAGCTTGAAGCGGTATTCGCGGCCTTTTTCCTTATCGAAACCGAACGTACGGCCGGCCATGACGTGGTGTTTGACGGTCGCACCGCAATCGGTTTCCTTGTCCAGCGAGCAGCTCTTGAACTCGTCGACCACCACCACCGTGTTGCCGTTGTTGCGCACTTCATACCGACTACCGGTGTCATTGAGGACGGTGTCGTAGCGGGCATCTTTCGGGCGCACGAAAAACACCGTGCCGAATCCGGTCATCACATTGACGCCGGCCGACAGCGTCTTCTTGTAGTCTTCGCGCTCCTCGCTGGAAATCACGAAGTCGTCCTCCTTCTCCGGTACCACCGGCACGAATCGCACCCGGAAATAGCGCTCGCGATCGCGCTCGCCCATGTACAGCAAGCGCGTACCCTGCATGCCCTGGGCCGGGATGATCAGCCGTGCCGGGCTGGCCATCAGGCCGTTGCGCGACGCACCATCAGCGGCATTGGTGACCGGGATTTCCTTGGGCTGACCGTCGCTGTCGTAAACGATCTCCAGCACGTTGACCTTGACGAACGCGGTGCTGTCGCCGCTGTTGAACACCCGTTTCAGGTAGGTGCTCTTCTCGCCGTCCAGGTAGTCGTACACCGTCCCCACATTGATCTGCGGCCCGGCGTTGGCCGTTGTCCAGAAAACCGCGCACAGCAATAGCAAAAACAGACGTGTCATCGTTTCAACCTCATGAAAAACCGGAATGGCCGCGTATCGGGCACTCATACTTCCGAATCGAAAATGATCGTGGCGTTGCCCGTCAGCGTGCCGTTCATGCCGGGCCTGAGAAAATCCATGAATCGGGGGGAAATGAAGAAGCGCAGCATTCCCTGTTTGCGGTCGATGTACCGGCTGGGTTCGAACGGGCCGATCCACGTGTTGTGGCTTAGAGTGCTGGACCAACCGTCTTGATTTCCGGGTCCCACGATGCCCGGCGGTACCGTGAGCCGGACCTGAAACTTGGAGTAACCCACCTGGTTATTGCCAATGTCGCAGTCCGCCCCCCCCAGAGAGCTGCATTGCAGCATCACCTTGAATCGCGAAGACGAGGACAGGAAAAACGGCTGATCACGAAAGATCTCTGTCGGCCGGCGACCGCTGTCGATCCAGCGTTGCCAGCCTCCGGCGGGCTCCAGCGCAATCTTGTTTCCACCGGGCGGAAGATCGACTTTCAGCGTGTGTTGCACGTCCAGTACGAAGTCCAGGGTCAGATTGCCGTCATCCGGCACCATCATCGACCCCATCTGGAAGTCGCCGGTGGGACCGAGTGTGTAGGACAGCGATCCGGTGTACAGCCCGGAGGACATGCCCAGAGGATTGGGTGTACGCAACTCATAGGCAAAATCGAGGGTGTCGAAGGACATCGACGGGATTCGGTAGGCGGCCACTTTGGTACACGCGGCCTCTACGGGTGCCTTCCAGAAAAACCTGTAGGCCGCAGGGGAATAGGCACCTACGCCACTGTATGCACAGGGTGACGGAACATAGACCCAACTGCTGCTGGTCCAGAGTCTCTGATGCCCTTCAAGGATGTTTGTCACCCCCACCAGATTGGCAGCCGAATCGCTCAGGATAAAGTTGGACCCTATACCGATGATTCGCACTTCAACGGTTTCGGTTTCCTGTGTGTCCCGGTTCGTGACCATCAACCGCCGCCAATTGGCCGGTGCCCTCACTCCCAAACCATCGCCAGGCGCAATGGCGCGTGTGGATTCGAACCGCACCGGAATCTGAATGCTGAACATATTGCTCACGGAGCACTGACCGGGATAAGTCGCGCAATAACCGCTGTTCGGTGTTTTGTTGACGAACACATTTTTGTTCGGCTGCGAGGAATCGGGCTGGAACAGCGCCCGGATTTCCTGATTGACCGCCTCGGCCGATGGCAGGCTCAGCGCTGCCAGCAGGCCCAGCCAGTACGGAGATCTTTTCATGGTCTCAACCCGCCTTCTGTTCGATGGATGCGAGATCGGCCAGGGTGTCCGGCGTGCAGCGCAGGTCGCCGATCATCAGCACGCTGTTTTCACTTCGATGGTCTTTTTCGTTGAGACGGAACTGGCACAGCAGGTTGTTATCGCGGCGCACTTCCAGGGTCGGGGAGCCGGCGTTCATTTCCATCGAGAAGAACCCGTCGACTTCCGTCACCCCGCGACTGGCGTGGTTGATCACGTGATGCCCCTTGAGTGGCCGGCCCTGTTCATCGATCAGGCGGCCGAGCACGGTCAGGGTTTTCATCACCCGGATCTGCCGGTAATCCACGCCACCCTTGTTCAGGTGATAGCGGGTCCGGGCCGGGGTAATGGTCGCGGCGGGCACATGGTTGCCTTCGAAGTCGAAGCTCACGGAGCTGTTCTGGTACGCAGTCAGCGGAATGAAATTGCGCCCCGGTTTCAACGCCGTACCACCGCCACTGAGGTCATCGGCCCGCAGGACAATGCCGTCGATGTCCGACTCCACGTCGACGATCATGCCGGCGCCGCGCATCTCGTATTCGCTGGTCATCAGCATCTTTTGTCCGCCGACCACCAGGGTGCTGTCGAGGTTGAGGCCACCGGTAAAATTGTTGTTGTAGGACGAACGCTGAACGAAACCGTCGCCATTGACCGTGTCGGTGCGGAAATTGGCCAGGCTCGACAGGCCCATGCCGTAGGTGTCGCTCAATGCGGTGACCGAAACGTTTTGCAGCACGTGATCCTTGAAGTCCTTGCGCCAGCCGATCGAGGCATTGTTGTCGCGTCCGCCGTCACGGTCGGTACGAGAGCCGATGCTGCCGGTCAACTGCTGGCCTGGTGCGCCGATGGCCAGGTTCAGGCTCAGATCGACACCACGGTTGCGATCATTGCCGCTGCTGAAACTGCCCGGCCGGTCGAACAGCGACAGGCGCCAGTTGGCGTCGTTGCCGAACAGCACCGTGCGCCGGTTCCAGCCCAGATCCACGCCGACGCCTTCGACGTTACCTTCGCTGTGAGAAACCCGGGCGTTGAGGGAGTTGCGCTGATCGAGCCGATGGTTGATCGCCAGTGACGAGTTGCTGGTCTGGCCGACGAACACGTTGCGTTGTCGCACACGGGTGCCGTCAGGCAGGGTGTCGTAGAGGTTGGTAGTGTCCAGCCAGCTTCGGTTGTGGCTGAGGATCAGGCTGCCGGCGCCATAGTTGTAAAGACTTTGCAGATCCAGCCCTGTGCCGTAATCCCGAGTCTGGTAGACGTTGGCGTACAGGCTGAGGTGGTTGGCCAGGGTCCAGTCGATGGACGTGCCGTATTGCAGTTTTTCCCGGATCTGACGCGCCGAGAGTCCAAGAATCACCCGAGGGTGCGCCAGGTAGTTGATCGATGCTCCAGCCGTAGGACTGCCGCTGGCCTGTTGATCCCAGTTGCTGAGCAGCTTGCTCTCTTCACCGGCGAACAGGTTGTAGCGCCAGCGCTCGTCGAGGTTGCGCCAGTTGTTCGGCTTGTAGACCAGTTCCTGAGTGCTGGAAGTTATCTGCCCGTCTTCGAGCAGCCGCACTTCCACTTCATAGATGCCGCCGGGCAGTGGCCGGGTATCCAGGGTCTGCAACCCGGCGGGCACCGACTGGGTGTTGATCAGCAGGCCGTCGCGATAGATCTCCACCGAACCCTGACGGTTGGCGGTGACATAAATCGGGTAAACGCTGGGCATTGCATTGTTGATGGCCAGACTGTCGGAGCTGCCGTACATCACACCGACAGCCGTGTCAGGGCTAGTGCCGAATGTACGCGGCTGACGGGTCAGGCCTTCGGAATTGGGGGTGAAATAGCCCAGGCGAAAGAAGCTGCCTTGCAGCTCGCGCTGGGTGTAAAGCTCGTGCACGGCGTGGTAAAGCTTGTCGTCGGGGCCGCCCATGCGTGCCAGTTGCATGTTGAACGTCTGGCTCCAGTTGCCCAGGCTGCCACTGGCCTCCAGGCCATAGCGCCCGCCCAGGTCCTGATCCTGACCACCATTGAGATTGAGCTGGTTGCGCACCATCAGACCGCTGCTGCCTTCCAGAGGCTGGTCGTGATAACGCTTGGCCTCGAGATCGCGCTCGGCATTGCGGGTGAGGATCGAGACCAGGGAGTTTTCCAGGTTGTAGTGCACCGCCAGCACATCATCCGGACAAGATCCGGAGCAATCGCCCAGCGGCACACCTGGCTTGAGGAAAGCAGCCCACTTTTCCCGCTCGGCGGGGCCGTAGCGGTTCTCGCTGGTATCGGTGAATTCAAGCAGGGTGATGCGATCATCGCGCGACAGCACCACCAGGGCCTCGCCCAGCGGTTGCTGGTCAAGCTCGACCCGCACCGCCAGGGGTACGTCGAAGAAATGCTCCTCGAAATCCGCCGGCAAACCTTTGGCTTGCGCCAGCAGACTGCGAGGTGTCGTACCCGCAGGAGCAGGGGCCGCCATCGCACCGGCACAAAACAGCAGTGCAAGCGCAACCGCGATGGGTGTCATCGGGAACATGAACTCTTACTCTGATTTCGAACAAGTTGAAGTCCGGCGGGACAAATCGGGGAGGGGTTGTCCCGCCGGGAAACGCTACCGGGCAGTCAGCGCAGATTCTTGATCAACGCCCAGCCACCGGCGGTACGGCATCAAAGGTCATTGCGACAGTACCGGTGTAATCACCCGGGTTGAACGTGGTGCCCTTGGCGCTGATTTTCAGCGGAGCTCTATAGTTCACATCGGACTCGGACTCACCCACGACCATTTGCGGAGTCTGGGTCAGCACTTTGTTATTGAACAGTACTTCCAGTGCGATGGTTTCGTTCCCGTAGATCAACTGCGGAACACTTTCAAGGCTGGCATGAACCGAACCGTTATTGTTGCGTACATCGAAGAAACCATTGATTTCGCGCATCTTGCCGGTGCTTGGCTGGAAACTCATGTCCTGGTCCTTGTTGACCAGATCTGCATCGGTCGGCACCACGTAGAAACCATTGGTAGGTACGTGGGCGATGAGGCTGATGGAGTGACGCGCTTCACCGGCGGCGAAGGTCACGGAGGAGCTCAGGGCCAGGGCGGCGAGAGAAGCGGTGATTGCGATTTTCTTGAACATCGGTCAGTACCTGTTTTCTTTTAAGGAATCGAAACATTGAAGTTCATGTCATACCGGTCGATAAGAACCGAAACATGAAAGTTCAACGCCGGGGCATGATCGACTCTTGGCTCAAGAATGTAAGCAGGCAACTTCCCACGAGCTCGTAGTTCAACAACCTCGTGACACGAAAGAAAAAACATCAAAATATCAAAATATATAAAAGCGACTGTAAGCAATACCCTACCCACAGTTAAAAAGAAAAAACATTACAACATCTAGAGTACGGCGAGACGGCACTTTCTATTGTTTTTAGAATATAAGCTCAAGCATTAATAGAGTGTGAGCTTTAACCTTATGGTTATTCTTGTCTGGATGAACAAGTAACCCATATTCGTCCGGCTGCGCTCCTTTTGCACCTGCTGACCACTCGTCAGCTGCCATTTCTTCTCGGGCAAAAAGACCTTGCCCAGCCGTAAAGATATATCTTAAGTTGTATCTAAACACGACGAGAGAAGACTGAAATGAGAGACCATCATTCCCCCCACCGCGACCACGGCGATAGCCGTGACGGCTTCGAAAAACGCCACGGCCGTGAACGCGGCGGGCGCGGCCCCCGGGTATTCGCACCGGGTGACCTGAAATTGCTGTTGCTGGCATTGATCGCCGAACAGCCCTGCCACGGCTACGACCTGATCCGCCAGATCGAAACCATGTTCGACGGCGCCTACAGCCCCAGCCCCGGCGTGATCTACCCGACCCTGACGTTTCTCGAAGAAAGCGAAATGATCACCGGCGATGCCGAGGGCGGCAAAAAGCGTTACGCGGTCACCGATGCCGGTCGCCAATCGCTGAGCGAACAGGCGGTGGCCCTCGACGGCGTGCGCATGCGCATCGATGTCAGCAAGCGCTCATTGCGCGGCCACGACCGGCCGCCGGAAATCCATGAAGCGGTGCATAACCTGCGCCACGCCCTGCAAATGCACCACGGGCGCTGGAGCCCGGAAGAAATCCTGCGGGTGCGTGACCTGCTCAACGACACCGCCAAAGCCATTGTCGACGGCCCCGCCGTTCAATCTGCTCCGGAGAAAGCCGAATGACTGAAGTACAGACCCAAGGCATCCACCGTGTGATGCATGAAATCAAACGCCGCCGCCTGGAAGTGCTGCGCGTGATCGATCTGACCCCACGCATGCGCCGCATCACCCTCGGCGGGCCGGAACTGGCCGGGTTCATCAGCCTCGGTACCGACGACCACGTCAAACTGCTGTTCCCGCAGAACGCCGAACAGGCCGCCGCGCTGGAAACCCTGGTGCTCGGTGCCGGCAAGAGCGACGTACCGATGCCGGAAATGCGCGACTACACCCCGCGTCGCTATGACCTCGACAAGCTTGAGCTGGACATCGACTTCGTCCTCCACGGCGACGGCCCTGCCTCGACCTGGGCCGAACAGGCCCAACCTGGGCAGTTCCTGCACATCGGCGGCCCGCGTGGTTCGATGATCGTGCCGGACATCTTCGACAGCTACCTGCTGATCGGCGACGAAACCGCCCTGCCCGCCATCGCCCGCCGCCTCGAAGGCCTGACGGCCAATCGCAAGGCGCTGGTGGTGATCGAAGTGGAAAACGGCAAGGAGCAGCAAACGCTGGAAAGCGCGGCGCAGGTCAATGTGATCTGGGTATTGCGCGGAGACAACAAGGACAGCCTGCTGACCACCGTGAAACAGTTGCAGGTGCCAAAGGGCAATCTGTATGCGTGGGTAGCGACAGAAACGAAAGTCTCGCGGCAGATCCGCCGGGTGCTGCTCGATGAGCACGGGCTGGACGAGCAGTTTGTCAAAGCCGTCGGTTACTGGCGCGCCGAAGGCTCCGAAGAAGAGTGAAACGAGCGGCGGCGCTGCTAAAGGCGCCGCCCCTTCCAGCGATCAATCCCGATCACCAGCAACGCAATCAGCACAAAACCCAGCAGAATCCCTCCTGCATTGACGAACACCTGTGGATAACCCAGCAGTGCCACGTCAATGAACGGATACGCGTAAGCCCCCAGCAGATGCCCGCGCAACAGCGCATAGGCGAAGTACACCAGCGGATAGATCAGCCACAGCGGCAGGTGCTTCAGACGCAAGCTGCCCTTCGGCACGCAAAACCACCAGTAAGCCAGGAACAGCAGCGGCATCACGTCGTGCAGCAATTCGTCGGCGAGAAACTGCCAGCCCTGCGGATGCCACAGATGCCGCAGCAAAAGGCTGTAGGCCAGGCCCACCACGGCAATGCTGACGGCAATCCCGCTGCTGACCCAGGGTTGCAGAAACCAGCGGCGCGCAGCGGATTCGCGATTCGTTACCGCGCAGGTCAGCACCACCGCCACCAGGGTGTTGGTGATCACGGTGAAGTAACTGAAGAAACTCACCAGCCCGCCCAGCAGACTGGCGCCAACGCTCAGGCGAGCGAAGAAAATCAGGTACAGCTGAATCCCCAGCCCGGCCCAGCCCAGCACCGCGGCCGAAGTGATCAGGTGTCGCCGCCGCACGGCGTTCATCTCAGAGCGGGCGCTTGGTGCGCATCAGCTTCACGTACAGGCGTTCGACTTTTTCCCGTGCCCATGGCGTCTTGCGCAAAAAGGTCAGGCTCGACTTGATGGTCGGATCGCTCTTGAAGCAACGGATGTCGATGCGCTCGGCCAGGCCCGACCATTCGTAATGGGTCACCAGCGCATTGAGGATCTGTTCGAGGGTTACGCCGTGCAGCGGATCGGGGTTGTGGTCGTTCATGCCGGGCCCTTGGGCGAAGTGAAAATGCAGAAGCCGCGCACCTTAGCCGAGGGGCTGTGCCGGTGGAAGGCCTTCCTTCAAATGTAGGTGAACCGTGCAAGATCGCAGGCTCGATCAACCCCGGCAATGTGATCGATTGCCGCACTGTTACCGAATCCGAAAGGGTTCATGTCTGCAAAAGCACTTTGTGTTTTTGTAACGGGACATTATCCTGCCGCCCTTCTGCTGAATCGCTTCACTGCCTGCGTCAAATCGTAGCGGTCAGCCCATCCCCCCAAAAAGATCAAGAAAGACCCATTTCATGCCTGATTTTCCGTTCTCCCGAGACAGCGCTATCTCAACCCTGCGCCTGATCGGCGGCTGCACCGCCCTTGGCCTCGTCACCTGCACCCAGGCCGCTCCGGCCTTCGACAGTGAATCACCGTATATGCTCGGTGACTGGAACGGCACCCGCAGCGAACTCTCGGCCAAAGGCATCGACTTCAAGCTCGACTACACCGGCGAAATGGGCAGCAACCTGCACGGCGGCTACGACCACGACCGCACCGCACGCTACAGCGATCAATGGGGTCTGGGTACGCATCTGGACCTGCAAAAACTGCTGGGCTGGAACGACGCCGAATTCCAGTTGACCGTGACCAAGCGCAGCGGCAACAACATCAGCAATGACCGCATCAACGACCCGCGCGTCGGCGGCTTCACCTCGGCCCAGGAAGTCTGGGGCCGTGGCCAGACCACCCGCCTGACGCAGATGTGGTATCAGCAGAAATTCTTCGACCAGAAGCTCGACATCAAGGTCGGCCGCTTCGGCGAAGGCGAAGACTTCAACAGCTTCCCGTGCGACTTCCAGAACCTGGCGTTCTGCGGCTCGCAGGTCGGCAACTGGGTGGGTGGCATCTGGTACAACTGGCCGGTCAGCCAATGGGCGCTGCGCGTCAAATATCACCTGACACCAGAGTTGTACGCGCAGGTCGGCGCCTATGAGCAGAACCCGTCTAACCTCGATCGCGGCAACGGCTTCAAACTCAGCGGCAGCGGCACCCAGGGCGCGATCCTGCCGATCGAACTGGTGTGGACGCCGAAACTGAATGGCCTGCCGGGCGAATACCGCGCCGGTTACTACTACAGCAACGCCAAGGCCACTGACGCCTATAAAGACAGCAACGGCCAGCCGGCGGCCCTGAGCGGCGAGGCCTATCGCAGCGCCTCGAGCAAACACGGCGTGTGGCTCAGCGTGCAGCAGCAGATCACCAGCGTCGCCAGCGACAACTCCCGCGGCTTGAGCGTGTTTGCCAACGGCACGATGCACGACAAGAAGACCAACGCCGTCGACAACTACGTTCAGGCCGGCGTGGTCTACAAAGGCCTGTTCGACGCCCGCGCCAAGGACGACATCGGCTTTGCCCTGGCTCGCGTCCACGTCAACCCGGCCTACCGCAAGAACGCCGAAGCGACCAACCAGGCCCGCGCCGTCTACGACTACGACGATCCGTCCTACCTGCCGCCGCAGGACACCGAATACAGCGCCGAACTCTATTACGGCGTGCACGTCACCAATTGGCTGACCGTGCGCCCGAACCTGCAATACATCCGCCATCCGGGGGGCGTGGACAAGGTCGATGACGCGCTGATCGGCGGGATCAAGATCCAGTCGTCGTTCTGACCGGTACCCGCAGAAGATTCACTTAGCTGAACAAGTTTTATATGAACCATGCCCGCGCCCAATCGTCATCTACAGTGACTACAGCGCGGGACTACTTGAAACGTCACGGAGAACCACACTATGAGCACCGAAAGTGCTTCGAGTCGAGGCCGTCTGCTTCCGAGCCTGCTCGGCATTCTGCTTCTACTGATGGGCCTGGCCATGCTGGCCGGGGGAATCAAGCTGAGCACGCTCGGCGGCTCGCTGTACTACCTGCTGGCCGGTATCGGCATCACGCTGACTGGCATTCTGATGCTGATGCGTCGCCGCGCAGCACTGGGCCTGTACGCCATCGTGCTGTTCGCCAGCACCGTCTGGGCGCTGTGGGAAGTCGGTCTGGACTGGTGGCAACTGGTGCCGCGTCTGGCACTGTGGTTTGTCCTCGGCTTCGTGATGCTGCTGCCGTGGTTCCGTCGTCCGCTGCTGCTTAACGGCCCGGCGCCGATGGGCACCGGCGGCCTGACCGTGGCCGTGATTCTGGCCGGCGTCACCGCTCTGGCCAGCCTGTTCACCCACCCGGGCGAAACCTTTGGCGAACTGGGTCGCGACACCGCCGACACCACCAGCACCGCGCCAGCCATGCCCGATGGCGACTGGCAGGCCTATGGCCGCAGCGAATTCGGTGACCGCTACTCGCCACTGAAGCAGATCACCCCGGCCAACGTCGGCAAGCTGCAAGAAGCCTGGCGCATCCAGACCGGCGACCTGCCGACTGCTGATGACCCGGTCGAGCTCACCAACGAAAACACTCCGCTGAAAGCCAACGGCATGCTCTATGCCTGCACCGCTCACAGTAAAGTGCTGGCGCTGGACCCGGACACCGGCAAGGAACTGTGGCGCTTCGACCCGCAGATCAAAAGCCCGGTCGGCTTCAAGGGCTTCGCCCACATGACCTGCCGTGGCGTGTCGTACTACGACGAAGCCGCGTACGCAAAGTCTGCAACTGCCGCTTCCGCCGTCATCTCCGAGGCCGGCAAAGCCGTCGCCCAGGCGTGCCCGCGTCGCCTGTACCTGCCGACCGCCGATGCCCGCCTGATCGCACTGAACGCCGACACCGGCAAGATCTGCGAAGGCTTCGGCAACAAAGGCGTGGTTGACCTGACCCAGGGCATCGGCCCGTTCACCCCGGGTGGCTACTACTCCACCTCGCCAGCCGCGATTACTCGTGATCTGGTGATCATGGGTGGCCACGTGACCGACAACGAATCGACCAACGAGCCGTCCGGCGTGATCCGCGCCTACGACGTTCGCGACGGTCACCTGGTGTGGAACTGGGACAGCAACAACCCGGACGCCACCGAACCGTTGGCCCCGGGCCAGATCTACAGCCGCAACTCGGCGAACATGTGGTCGCTGGCCAGTGTTGATGAAAAACTCAACATGGTTTACCTGCCACTGGGCAACCAGACCCCAGACCAGTGGGGCGCTGACCGCACCCCGGGCGCCGAGAAATTCAGCGCCGGCGTCGTCGCCCTGGACCTGACCACCGGTAAAGTGCGCTGGAACTACCAGTTCACCCACCACGACCTGTGGGACATGGACGTTGGCAGCCAGCCAACCCTGCTGGACATGAAAACCGCCGACGGCATCAAGCCTGCGCTGATCGCCCCGACCAAACAGGGCAGCCTGTACGTCCTCGACCGTCGTGACGGCACGCCGATCATCCCGATCAAGGAAATCCCGGTTCCGCAAGGCGCCGTGAAAGGCGACCACACCGCACCGACCCAGGCCCGTTCGGACCTGAACCTGCTGGCCCCGGAATTGACCGAAAAAGCCATGTGGGGCGCCAGCCCGTTCGACCAGATGCTGTGCCGCATCCAGTTCAAGGAACTGCGCTACGAAGGCCAATACACGCCTCCGTCGGAACAGGGCAGCCTGATCTATCCGGGTAACGTCGGCGTGTTCAACTGGGGCGGCGTCTCGGTCGACCCGGTTCGCCAGATGCTGTTCACCAGCCCGAACTACATGGCCTTCGTCTCGAAAATGGTGCCACGCGAAAAAGTCGCGGCCGGCAGCAAACGCGAGAGCGAAACCGCTGGCGTGCAACCAAACACCGGCGCGCCTTATGCGGTGATCATGCACCCGTTCATGTCGCCACTCGGCGTACCGTGCCAGGCCCCGGCCTGGGGCTACGTCGCCGGTATCGACCTGACCACCGGCAAAGTCGTCTGGAAACGCAAGAACGGCACCAGCCGCGACAGCTCGCCAATCCCGATCGGCTTCACCCTGGGTGTGCCAAGCATGGGCGGCTCGATCGTCACCGCTGGCGGCGTCGGCTTCCTCAGCGGCACGCTGGACCAGTACCTGCGTGCTTACGACGTGAACACTGGTAAAGAACTGTGGAAATCGCGTCTGCCTGCGGGCGGCCAAGCGACTCCGATGACCTACACCGGCAAGGACGGCAAGCAATACGTCCTGCTCGTTGTGGGTGGTCACGGCTCGCTGGGCACCAAGATGGGTGACTATGTGATTGCGTACAAACTGCCGGAATAAGTTGTAACGGCGGTAAAGAGAAAGGCGATGCCCTGTGAGGGGTGTCGCCTTTTTTGTGGGCTGCGTTTTTACACGGGGTGTGTATGTCCTACAGACAGGGTGTTTGGAGGGGATGTTTCTGACATGTCGCGTCGGTTGTCGCTCGGAAACGGGATGGATAGGCTTTCGAGGTCGCTGCAAATTCAGCGAACGGGCGTCGCGGCCCGACTTCTGAGGCATAATTGCCGCCGCTTAACAGCAGCACCTCAAGTGCTTGTTTATGGTGGCTGTGCGCGGGATACCTTCGGGTATGCCGAATGCCTCAGGTCGGTCCGCGAACCCGCGTACAGCTGCCACCCCTCTTTTTGCGTCGCGGCAATTAGAGGAATGGACCAATTCCTGAGGAGTAAAAAATGAAAAAACCAACACCCAATCCCCCCGAATCAAACGACGCATCGCCCTACGAATCGCCAGACTCCAAAAAACTCCACGACGCTGCCGAGCGCGCGCTCGACCACTACCTGAAACCCAACGCCACCACCCTGCGCTTCCATAAACCCAGCACCATGTTCCAGGTCGCACCCGATCAGGACAGCGAAAGCCTGCTGGTCCACGCCTGCGAATCACTGGCCCAGGCCAGCCTCATGACCAGTGACATCGCCTCACACATCGACCTCCCGCAGCGGCGGACAATTCTGGCCATTCAGCAAATCATCATGCTGGCTGAACTGGCGGTGAATCGGGTGCTGGATAACGTCGAAGTACAGCGCTACCCAACACACAGCTGAGTCGCCCTGACGAAATCGACCTGCCAGCCACAGACCACATTCGCTGGCAGATCGATTGGGACGCGGAGCGTCCCGGGCTGCATTCCCACGCGGAGCGTGGGAACGATCACGTTACAGCCATGCGCGGGAGGGCCTACGCCCTGCCAGGTTCCATTCCCCGGTCGACCAACCCGCGCATGGCTCCCCCAAACAAACCGGATGAGCGTTAGCTCGACGACGCTTTTGATCTTGATCCACCCGCCCCTTCGGAAGGCTGAGTGGAGGTGTTCATCCGGGGATTGGCGCGCAGCGCCGTTTGGCGAAGCCGAACTCATCGACGAAGTCGATGCCCCCGGAGGGACGCCGGAGCGAAGGGACTCGAGCTTGCGAGGGCCGAACGCCGGGGCGAGACCTTTTGGTTCCTTTTGGGGCGTTTGCCAAAAGGGACTCGCCGTAAGGGCGAAACCGCCAGCCGCAGCACCCGAAGCAACGGATATTCACCCAAAACACCCAGAGCATGGTCGGCCCAAAGGCCGCCAAGCCAAAAGCCCAAACCCTGTCAAAACCCTGAACACACAACCAGAAACACCCCACCCCATTGAAACCACCAAAACCCTGCCCCATCTAACACCCATACCCCATTGCGCAGGTGCCCCATGAGCGACCAGCAAGAATTCCCCGAGAACCCCGACGACATCACCGAAACCCAAGCCGAACACATCGAACACCACGTCCCCGGCAAAGGCCTCGCCCTGCCCGGCCAGAACCTGCCGGACAAGGTCTACATCATCCCGATCCACAACCGCCCGTTCTTCCCGGCCCAGGTCCTGCCGGTCATCGTCAACGAAGAACCCTGGGCCGAAACCCTCGAACTGGTCAGCAAATCCGACCACCACTCCCTGGCCCTGTTCTTCATGGACACGCCCCAGGAAGACCCGCGCCACTTCGACACCAAGGCATTGCCGCAATACGGCACCCTGGTCAAGGTGCACCACGCCAGCCGCGAAAACGGCAAACTGCAATTCGTCGCCCAGGGCCTGAGCCGTGTGCGCATCAAGACCTGGCTCAAGCACCATCGCCCGCCGTATCTGGTGGAAGTCGAATACCCACACCAGCCCACCGAGCCGACCGACGAGGTCAAGGCCTACGGCATGGCGCTGATCAACGCGATCAAGGAACTGCTTCCGCTCAACCCGCTGTACAGCGAAGAGCTGAAGAACTACCTCAACCGCTTCAGCCCCAACGACCCGTCGCCGCTGACCGACTTCGCCGCCGCCCTGACCTCCGCCACCGGCCCCGAGCTACAGGAAGTGCTCGACTGCGTGCCGATGCTCAAACGCATGGAAAAAGTCCTGCCGATGCTGCGCAAGGAAGTCGAAGTCGCGCGCCTGCAGAAAGAAATCTCCGCCGAAGTGAACCGCAAGATCGGCGAGCATCAGCGCGAGTTCTTCCTTAAAGAACAGCTCAAGGTCATCCAGCAGGAACTCGGCCTGACCAAGGACGACCGCAGCGCCGACCTCGAACAGTTCGAGCAGCGTCTGGAAGGCAAAGTCCTGCCGACGCAGGTGCAAAAGCGCCTTGAAGAAGAGATGAACAAACTGTCGATCCTCGAAACCGGATCGCCGGAGTACGCGGTCACCCGCAACTACCTCGACTGGGCGACCTCGGTGCCGTGGGGCGTGTACGGCGAGGACAAACTCGACCTCAAGCACGCGCGCAAGGTCCTGGACAAACATCATGCCGGCCTCGACGACATCAAGGACCGCATCCTCGAATTCCTCGCGGTCGGTGCCTACAAAGGCGAGATCAGCGGTTCCATCGTGCTGTTGGTCGGCCCGCCCGGCGTGGGTAAAACCAGCGTCGGCAAGTCCATTGCCGAATCCCTCGGCCGGCCGTTCTACCGCTTCAGCCTCGGCGGCATGCGCGACGAAGCCGAGATCAAGGGCCATCGCCGCACCTACATCGGCGCGCAGCCGGGCAAACTCGTGCAGGCGTTGAAAGACGTCGAAGTGATGAACCCGGTGATCATGCTCGACGAGATCGACAAGATGGGCCAGAGCTACCAGGGCGACCCGGCCTCGGCGCTGCTGGAAACCCTCGACCCGGAACAGAACGTCGAATTCCTCGACCACTATCTGGACCTGCGGATGGACCTGTCGAAAGTCCTGTTCGTCTGCACCGCCAACACCCTGGATTCGATTCCCGGCCCGTTGCTTGACCGGATGGAAGTGATTCGCCTGTCGGGCTACATCACCGAAGAAAAAGTCGCCATCGCCAAGCGCCACCTGTGGCCGAAACTGCTGGAAAAGGCCGGCGTGTCCAAGGGCAGCCTGAGCATCAGCGACACGGCGCTCAAAGCCTTGATCGACGGCTACGCCCGTGAAGCCGGCGTACGCCAGCTGGAAAAGCAGATGGGCAAACTGGTGCGCAAAGCGGTGATGAAGCTGATTGATGACCCGAAAGCGGTGATCAAGATCGGGCCGAAAGACCTCGAAGCGTCCCTCGGTCATCCGGTGTTCCGCAACGAGCAAGTGTTGTCCGGCACCGGCGTGATTACCGGTCTCGCCTGGACGAGCATGGGCGGCGCGACCTTGCCGATCGAGGCCACACGGATTCACACCCTGAACCGAGGTTTCAAACTTACCGGGCAATTGGGCGATGTGATGAAGGAGTCGGCGGAGATCGCCTACAGCTACGTCAGTTCGCACCTGAAATCCTTCGGTGGCGATCCGAAATTCTTCGACGAGGCTTTTGTCCACCTGCATGTGCCGGAAGGCGCCACGCCGAAAGACGGCCCGAGCGCCGGCGTGACCATGGCCAGTGCCCTGCTCTCCCTCGCCCGTAATCAGCCGCCGAAAAAAGGCGTGGCAATGACCGGCGAACTGACACTGACCGGGCATGTACTGCCGATTGGCGGGGTACGTGAGAAGGTGATCGCGGCGCGGCGGCAGAAGATTTTCGAGTTGATTCTGCCGGAGCCGAATCGGGGTAACTTCGAGGAACTGCCGGATTACCTGAAGGAAGGGATCACCGTGCATTTCGCCAAGAAGTTTGCGGATGTGGCGAAGGTGCTTTTCTGATTTCGTCTTGAGCTATCGAGGGGGCAGCCATCGCTCCCCCCTCACCCCAGCCCTCTCCCCGAGGGAGAGGGAGCTGACCGTGCGATGCTTCAGCCATACGCCGACCTGAACGTTATGCGTTGAATCCATAATCAACTCGATCTTTCAGGTCGATGTACCCCAAAAGACACCTCGGTCGGTCCCCTCTCCCTCTGGGAGAGGGTTAGGGTGAGGGGTGGCGCTGTCACACTTTGTCTCATCTTCAGTTATGCTCGCCGTTCGTCGCCAACGCCGGAGCCACTGAATCCATGTCCCCCCTTCGCCTGTTTGTCCCGCTGTCCCTCGCCCTGCTGGCCGCCTGCGCCACGCAACCGAAAACCAACGTGACCGTGGAAAAACAAAGCGAATGCCCGGTGCGACTGACCAACGGGCAAAACCTGACCGTCATGCTCCCGAGCAACCCGACCACCGGCTACCGCTGGGCCATTCAAGACTCGGCCGGCGGCGTGCTGCATGCGCTGAGCCCCGAGGTTTACAGCAGTCCGAAAGATTCCGGCATGGTCGGCGCGGGCGGTTTCTCCACCTGGCGCTTCCAGGCCTTTGCTCCCGGCACCGGGCGCTTGCGCCTGACGTCGCAGCAACCCTGGGAGCCTGAAGTCGAGCCGGTGGAAACCTTCGACTGCGCGATCTCGGTGAACTGACCGTGGGCTGGCTGATCCTCGCGCTGATGGGCGCAGCGACCTTTCTCTATGGCGTGAGCACCCACGCGGCGTTGCTCTGTCTGCTGGTCAAACCGCTGCCGGTACTGGCGTTGCTGGGCTGGCTGCATGATGCACCGCCCAGCGACTATCGCCGCTGGATCAGCCTCGGTCTGATTTTCTCGTTGATCGGCGATGTGTTGCTGGCGTGGCCGGGGGATCTGTTCGTGTTCGGCCTCGGTGCGTTTCTGGTCGCGCATCTGGCGTATCTCAAGGCTTACCTCAGCGATTGCCGACGCTTGGCCCTGCTCCCGCTGATCCTGGCGCTCAGCGTCGGCGCCGTGCTGTTGGGCATATTGATCGGCAGCGGACTCGGGCCGTTGACCGTGCCGGTGATCGTCTACGGCACCGCCATCAGCGCCATGCTCTGGCGCGCACTGGCCCGACTCGGCAGCGGCGTACCACAACGTTCGGCACTGCTGGCGGCGGGCGGGGCAGTGGCGTTCGTGTTCTCCGACAGCGTGATCGGCATCAACCGGTTTGTCTCACCGTTCAACGCGGCGCCCTACATCATCATCCTCAGTTACTGGCTGGGGCAGTGGGGGATTGCAGCGTCGGCATTCAATCAGAAATCAAAATGATGAGAACGCTGCTTTCATCTATCGCTAAAAGCTCTTAAAAACTGTCATATCTGACAGTACCCCCGCCTCCTCCTGCGGAATTAGGATTCGAGTGGCGTCATCAACCACCTCTCTAACCCAAGGAAGAACAACATGAGCTTTTTTCAAAGCAACAAAAAACGGGGCGCTGCTCAGCGTTTCATTACTGTCAGCGCAGAAACCACTGCAACGGTTTCCAACCGAGTAGATCTTAGTACTCAGGTTGTTCAGTTCGAGGCTGACGAACACAGCAACAATGTTGTGTTCGCTTCACGGGCCAATACTGGCGATTACTCCGAGCGAAACAAAAAAGGCATCGTGCTTGTATTGGATAAAGATACCCCGACCGGCCAGTACTCAGCGACAGATCCAAAATTCCCCTCCCTTTACTATTTTGAGACGGGTGAAAATGAGAACTTCACGACTTCATATCAGTATCACGCCAAAAGCGGTTCCCTGACGTTGGAGGTCGTGGAAAACAGTACAGACAAGCTGCATTTAGAACTCGATTTTGATTTCAAGGGTGAAGACAGTAGGACAGAGGAGCTCAAGATCACCGGCAAATCGGTCTTTATCGTCCTGTTCAACGACAAATGATTCACGCTTGAATCCTGAGTGGCCAAACATCTTTATCCGTTGTTTGGCCACCCAATCATTTTTTTGAGTCATCACGCTTCGCCATCCCCTCGTTTTATCAGACACCCAAGCACCCGCGCGCTACTTTGGCTAAAATGCCGGCCTTTTCATCGACACCGCCGGAACCGCCGTGAGCAAAGAACCCGATCGCATTTTCGCCCAGCCGATGGCCCAGGTGCCTGACTTCGCCTTCAACGAAGACGTGGTGCGGGTGTTCCCGGACATGATCAAGCGTTCGGTGCCGGGCTACCCGACCATCGTCGAGAACCTCGGCGTGCTTGCGGCGCAGTTCGCTCAGCCAAACAGCGTGCTCTACGACCTCGGCGCTTCGCTGGGTGCCGTGACTCAGGCCCTGCGCCGACATGTACGCACAGACGGTTGCCGGGTGATCGCGGTGGATAACTCGGCAGCGATGGTTGAGCGCTGCCGTGAATACCTCAACGGTCAGGATTCGATGTTCCAGGAGTTGCTACCGGTCGAGGTGATTGAAGGCGATATCCTCGCCCTCGACTTCAAACCGGCCTCGGTGGTGGCGCTGAACTTCACCCTGCAATTCATCGCCCCGGAGCAGCGTACGGCGTTGCTGTCGCGCATTCGCCAATCGTTGCTGCCGGGCGGCGCGCTGATCCTGTCGGAGAAGCTGCGCTTCAACGATGCCGAGGAACACGCGCTGCTGACCGACCTGCACGTCGCGTTCAAACGCGCCAACGGCTACAGCGAACTGGAAATCGCCCAGAAGCGCAGCGCCATCGAAAACGTCATGAAGCCCGACAGCCTCGAAGAACACCGCGAACGCCTGCTGGCCGCCGGGTTCTCGAAAGTCGTGCCGTGGTTCCAGTGTCTTAACTTTGCCTCGTTGATTGCCTTGCCATGATTGATCTGTCCCCCCTCGCCCGCCGTCTGGCCGGCACGCCGCTGGCCGAATGGGCCAACACCCTGCAAGCACAGCTCGACAAGAAAATGGAGAAGGGCCACGGCGATCTGGAGCGCTGGCAAAGTGCGCTGGACGCCTTGCCGAAAATCCAGCCGACCGAAGTCGACCTGCTCGATGGCCTGAAGCTGGACACCGATTGCGACGACGAAACCCGCGCGCAGATGCACACCGCGCTGATGGGCCTGTCGCCGTGGCGCAAGGGGCCGTTCGATTTGTTCGGCGTACACGTCGACACCGAATGGCGCTCGGACTGGAAGTGGTCGCGAGTCGCTCCGCATCTGGACCTGAAAGGCAAACGCATCCTCGATGTCGGTTGCGGTAACGGCTATTACATGTGGCGCATGCTCGGTGCCGGCGCCGACAGCGTGATCGGCGTCGATCCGAATTGGCTGTTCTTCTGCCAGTTCCAGGCGGTGCAGCGTTATCTGTCAGAGCCGAATGCCTGGCACTTGCCGTTCCCGTTTGAAGACCTGCCGCCGAATCTGGAAGGCTTCGACACGGTGTTTTCCATGGGCGTGTTCTATCACCGTCGTTCGCCGATCGAGCATTTGCTGGCGCTGAAGGATTGCCTGGTCAAGGGTGGCGAGCTGGTGCTGGAAACGCTGGTGGTCGAAGGTGACAAGCATCAGGTGCTGGTGCCGGAAGACCGTTATGCGCAGATGCGCAACGTGTGGTTCCTGCCGTCCGTGCCGGCGCTGGAACTGTGGTTGCGTCGTGCCGGGTTTACGGATGTGAAATGCGTGGACGTGAGCACCACCACTGTTGAAGAGCAGCGTGGGACCGAGTGGATGAAGTATCAGTCGCTGAGCGATTTCCTTGATCCGGAAGATCACAGCAAGACGATCGAAGGGTTGCCGGCGCCGATGCGGGCCGTAATCGTCGCGAAGAAGTAAATCTTCCGAACACTAAAAAACTGTGGGAGTGGGCATGCTCGTTCCCACAGTTTTTTATTCAGTCTGCAGGTTTCGCGCGTCGCGCCCTGAAGAACTCAGTCAGCATCGCCCCGCACTCTTCCGCCAACACCCCGCCGTCATACAGCACTCGATGGTTGAGAAAGCCCTGAGTGAAGAACTGCCCCTGGCTCTGCACAATCCCGGCCTTGGGCTCCAGCGCGCCGTACACCACCCGTGCAATCCGTGAATGCACGATCAGCCCGGCGCACATGCTGCACGGTTCCAGCGTCACGTAGAGCGTGCTGCCCGGCAGGCGATAATTGCTGACTGCCTGAGCGGCGGCACGGATAGCAACCATCTCCGCATGCGCGCTCGGATCGCTCCCCGTGATCGGGCAGTTGAAGCCACGACCGATGATCTCGCCATCCTGCACCAGCACCGCGCCCACCGGCACTTCGCCGAGGGCCGCGCCTTGGGCGGCCAACGCCAATGCTTCACGCATGAAATCGCGGTCACGGCTGCGGTCGATGATCGCCGCGGGGCGAATCTGGCGCATCACTTCACCTCGATGGCGGCCATCAGGCCGGTTTCCATGTGGTCGATCACGTGGCAGTGGAACATCCACACACCCGGGTTATCCGCCACCAGCGCCACTTGTGCGCGCTCGTTCTTGCCCAGCAGATAAGTGTCGGTGAAGTACGGCACGATCTTGTGCCGGTTCGACGCAATCACCTTGAAGCTCATGCCGTGCAGGTGGATCGGGTGCTGGTACTGGGTCATGTTCTTCAATTCGAAAATATAGCTCTGGCCCAGTTTCAGGCTGGCAATCGGCCGGTCGGCGCAAGTCTTGTCGGTGATGTCCCAGGCCTTGCCGTTGATCTGCCACAGGCTCGGCGGCTTGCCGTTGTCGACATTCACCGACACCGAACCGACCCATTCGAAATTGAAGTTGAGTTTCTCGGCATTGGCCAGGTCCGGCTCGGCGACCGGGTTGGCGGGCAATGCCTTCGGCCATTCGGTCGGCGCGTCATTGTTGGCCACCGAACGCAGAGTACCCAGACGCACCGGGCCGTTGCGCAGCGACAGTTCCTCACCGGCCGGCGGTGCCTTGATCGCCAGGCAGATGCGCATGCCCGGGCCGAGCCAGTATTCCTTGCCCAACGGCCGCGGCTCGACCGGGTTGCCGTCCAGCGCATAGATCTGCGCTTCGACACCGGGAATATTGATGCGATAGGTCAGGGTGTTGTCGAGATTGAGCAGGCGCACCCGGGTGATCTGCCCGGCCGGCAGCTCGATGACCGGCGCAGGCACGCCGTTGATGGTCGACAGTCGCCCCGCCGTACCGCCACGGGCCGCTTCGCGCGGAATGCTGAACTCGACGAAGTTGCCCTCGTCGTCGATGTGCCAGTTTTTCAGGCTCAGGGTTTTTTCGTATTTGAATCCGGTCGGTTCGCGCTCTTCGACAATCAACGGCCCGACCAACCCGCGACCGAGTTCCTCGCTGCTGCTGACGTGCGGGTGATACCAATAGCTGCCGGCATCCGGCACGCGGAATTTGTAATCGAAGTATTCGCCCGGCAGTACCGGCAATTGCGAGACGTACGGCACACCGTCCATTTCCAGCGGCAGGCGAATGCCGTGCCAGTGAATGGTCGTCGCGACCGGCAGATGGTTGATGAAACGCACACGCAGCCACTCACCCTGACGCACACGCAACTCGGTGCCCGGCGCCGACGGGCCGAACGCCCAGGCTTCGGTCTTGTGCCCTGGCACCAGCTCGACGTCCAGTGGCGCAGCGATCAACTCGTAGTCATGACCCGCGTCGGCATCGGCCATTTTGCCCAGCCAGTAACGCGACGCGCCCCCCACGCCCACACCAACGACAACAAGACCGGCCAGGCCACCGAGGATTTGGCGACGGGTAAAGGACATGAACTCAACTACCTCACGTATCTGCGGCGGGCCCGCAGGCCCGTAAAGGGCGAATACGATACACCTGCAGATGAGAAACAGTAAGGGCAGCGCGGCGACTGGCCGCAGTTCCTCAAGATGCCAAACGGGACTCAAGCGCCCATCCCCCAGAGCTTTCGTACCCTAGCCCGATCGTTTTCCCATACGCCATGCCTATTGTTCCGACACTTGATACACCCAACTGCCGACAGACCCGTCCTACGTCCCCTGAAATGATCCGGTCCCTATCCGTACCACCCTCAAGGAAAGACCGTGGACACATCTGAAAACACTGAATTACCCAACGTTGCCGACAAACTGGCACTCAAGAACCTCGTGCCCGCCCTGGTTCAGTCATGCCCCGACATGTACGAAATGGCCTGTGATGTCGCCAGAGATATCTTGCTTAAACATGGCGTGAATCATCTGGATCCCGAACAGGTTTACTGGCACCGCTTCAAGTACTCCAGCAGCAGCTGGAAAGCCTTCACGGGGTGGGAACACCATGGCGCCAGGCCAACCGAGTCCATGACGTTGCCGCAACTGGTGATCCAGCGTTTCCGCGTCGGTGACCAGGACAACTCCGACATGCTGGACGTCGACGGAGGCTTCTACACGGCCGGGCCGGACGTCGAGGACTTCGACGAGACCAATGAAGTGCGGTTGCATGGCAATGAGGTATTGAAGGATTTCTGGGCGACCAACTTTGCCGATCTTTTCAATCAGAAGGTCGCCTCGTTCTGGAAAAAGCACACCCGCACATTCCGCAGCCTGGCCAAGTGCACCTTTCTCGCCCAGGCCATGGAGGATCGCGAGGGAGGCCGGTTGTCGGACGATAACTTCCGAACCGTAATCAAGGCCGTCGCCGGCAATGTAAGCTGGCCCGTCACGCTACAGATGCTGGAAGAGGATGCGGCGCCCGCCAAGGGGATGAGTCTCAGCCTGCTGAAAGTCGGCGGTTACGTGGCGACCGATATCCTGTGCATCGCCGACGGCAATGGCCGCAAGATCCTTTACACCCCGGGGGAAGTGTGGGGTCTGCACGCCTTCGAGACGGCCAGGGACCTGCATTGGTGGGTGCTGTCGCAAACCCGAAAACCGGCAGACCGCAAACGTTTCCTCGCGCACTTTCAGGTGGCCGACCACGATGTCATGGAAGACACCTCATGGCGCGATGCCGCGAAATCGAGCTGGCTCTCGGTCTTGAATCCCGGGGTTAATCTGGTCGTCGAGATATTCCGCCCACCGCATGTCGAAAACGTCGGACTCAATCATGTCCTGGATCTATTGGTCAGCACCTGGGACTGCGCCGATCACTCTCTGATCGAACACACGAGCGACACGCTCAAGAACGATGCCTTCACCTTCCTCGCCAGCGCCACGCACACCCGAATGATCAGCGACGCCACGTTCATGATGCACACCAATGGCGATCTGCGGAAAAAACTGTGGGTCGGCTATCTGAATGCTTTCGGTCGCATGTTCGGCCCGATGGCCGCTGTCGGCTGGCCCGTGGCGCTGGCTGTCGTGGGTGCCGGCATTGCCAACGTCGGGCTGCAGATTGATCAGGCGGTCAATGGCAAGACACCCGGCGAGCGCAAGGCTGCCGTGACGGGCGCCATCTTCGCGACAATCGATACCCTGTTCAACGCCACCTTCCTCAAGGGCAGTGGCCGTCTGCCAGAAATAGCCGAGGCCAGTACGGTCTTCGAACCGGAAGAAAAACTCGCCGAAGCGGTGCTTGCCCGTCCCTCTCTGCCCCCGCTGGAGGAGATCGCCCCGACACGTATCCTGCCCGCGCAGCCAGAGGATTTTCTCGCCTCATTCAAGACTGAGATCACGGAGGGCACCCGCGTCGAAACCGGCGATCCCAAATTGCAGGAGATCATCCTGGCCGCGTCGGGCAAACGGTACATTTACATGCGCCGCGTGGGGAGAGACGGCTTTTACCAGGTGCGCTATGTCGAGCAACTACGCGGCTGGGTGATTGTCGATCCCGCCAATCCTTTCTCGTTTTACCGCAATGTCCCGGTCCGTTTGAACGAAGCACTCAGATGGGAACCCGTTGCCCGCCCTGGCCTCAAGGGCGGCATGAAGATTTTCGGCAAGTGGCCCTTCGGACACACCGCCGACCCGCTGCCCGAAGTGGAGGTGCAGCCGCTGGCGTATGACGTCCCGCAGACCTCACGGCCGGCGTTGCAACCTGTTGCCGAAGCGCAGGTGGACGATTTCCCCCTGGATCCTCAGGACAGCAGCGACCGCCTCTACCAAGACTTCAAAACCTTGCGTCGCGGCCTGTACGACGATGCCATCGGCGCCTATGCCAGCGCCGAGTTCCCGCCGCGGCCGCTGGTTCCAGCCTTCAAACCCACGACACCGTTCACTGAAATGACCAAGCGTCTGTTCAAGGACGGCACCGGTCTGGTGATCGGTCAGGACAGCTCGGTGATCGGTGCCCGAAAGCTACTGGTCGAGAACCTCAAGGCACTGAACAAGCAAAAAGTCAGAACCCTTTACCTGGATCACTTGCTCACGGACTTCCATCAAACGGATCTGGATGTTCTCCATCAGACCGGCAAGATGCCGCCCGCCCTCGAACGATATCTGAAGACTTTGGACGTTCAGTTCAAGACCGATCCGGCCGGACCGCACTCCTACACCGAACTGGTAAAAAACGCACAGAAAAACCACATCCGCGTGCAAGCCATCGACAGCATGGCCAGCGGGCGTTTCCCACGGATGGAGGGCACAACCGAGGCCAGCAGCCGGAAAATGATGAACTACTACTCGGACACCGTGATTCAGGCTGACCAGGCCGCGCGGGGTTCTCATCGCTGGATAGCTCTGGTCGATGAGGCTCGTGCCAGCCGCTTCGACACGGTCGCCGGGCTGAGTGAGCTGGAAGGAACGGTCGCACTGCGTGTCGAGGAAAGCGCGCTCGGTCAGACTCAGGGACTGACCACCGACCCGGGAAAAAAGATCAAGGACATCCTGGGACGTCCCTTGGACGAGTTGAAAAGTGACCTGCGCCTGCAACTGGGCGCCCCGCCACCGACGGCAACCGCTCGCTCACTGGAGGAGGCGTTGCCCAAGCCTGGCATGTTCATGGTGCAGGAGCCTTCCACCCTTGTTCACCGAAGCGGCGATGGCAGCCTGGTGCGCACGCCGATCCAGCAGGACACCGCCGGTTTCTCCATCCTCCGGCCTAAGTGGTCAGCCGTCAGCGGACGTCACTTCGACAGCCTGCATGAATTGCTGGAAGCCATTGAACATGAAGGTCTCACACAGGTACGCGTGCGTATTGACCCAACCGCCACGCCCGGTCAGTTGCCAGACATTCAACCGTCCATCCCGGTGACAGAAGCGCCGCCCGCCCCGGACTTGATGGTCAAGGATCCACCTCGCTTTACCTCGCCGTATGAGATTCCGGTGCAGGCGCGGGCGGAACTGAAAAATGTTGCCCGGGGCAACGACAGCCATCTGCTGGGCGACGCCTTCAAGTCATGGAGCGGCAACTCGCCTCTCGATACTTTCAAGACGCTGCGAGGGCAACTGCACGAGGCGGCGGTGCGCTTCTATGCCGAATTGCGCCTGCCGGTGCGTCCGTCGATGGATTCGCTGACAGCAGGACTGTCGGGGCAAACATTCATCGAGCGGGTATTCGCAGAATTTCGTGGGCTGGTCATCGGCGAAAGTCATTCCGGTGTCGGCAGCAAACAATGGCTGATCGACAATATGCAAACCCTGGCCAACAAAGGTGTGAAGACCCTCTACTCCGAGCACCTGCTCACGGACTTCCATCAAGCCGCACTGGACAACTACGCCAGGACGTCGGTCATGCCGCGGGATCTGGAGAACTACCTGATTCAGCTCGACAGCGGTCACATGACCGATCCGCTGCAACGCTACACCTTTCTCAATCTGGTCAAGGAAGCCAATCGCAACGGAATACGCGTTCAGGCCCTCGATTGCCTGGCCAGCTATCGGGTTGAAGGAATGAGAACGGCTGACCTGTCGGCGCGCCAGAGAATGATGAACTACTACGCTCACACCGTGATCGAGGCCGACCAGGCGGCTCGTGGGCCGAATAACTGGGTGGCGCTGGTGGGAAATTCCCACTCCAACACCTTTGAAGGCGTTGCCGGTGTCAGTGAGCTGGAAGGCGCCGTCGGTCTGCGCGCCGAAGATGTCGCTGAAGGTCAGTCCGGTGGTATCGAAGCGGATCCCGGTAAAAGTCTCGGCGATCAAATGGGCAAGAATGAAGCGCTCGTCAAAGGCGACCTGCGCCTGCAAGTCGAAACGCCGTGGTATGCGCGGACGAACTCAGAGATTGAACAGTTACTTTCCCGACCTGGCATGTATACCTTGACCAAGAAGCTGCGCAACACACTCCTGGTTCATCGCAACCGCACCAACCTGATCGTGGAAACTGATATTCGCTTCGAATCCGACCGCGTATTCATTGAACGGCCCGAATGGCCCACCGTGCATGAAAAACGCTTCGCCAATCTCCAGGCGCTGCTGAAGGCCCTCGATGAACGAGGCATGAAACTGGCCGGCTGGTCCAAACCGTTGTAATCGACGTCTGATCGCCAGAAACAGAAAAGCCGCGTGAAACATTGTTTCACGCGGCTTTTTGTTGATCCCTTGCTTCAAACCATCATGGCTTGTGCGGGATCACTCCCACTCAATGGTCGCCGGCGGCTTGCTCGACACGTCGTAAGTGACGCGGGAGATGCCTTCGATTTCATTGATGATGCGGCCGGAGACGGTTTCCAGCAGTTCGTAAGGCAGGTGTGCCCAACGTGCGGTCATGAAGTCGATGGTTTCCACGGCACGCAGGGCCACGACCCAGGCGTAACGACGGCCGTCACCGACAACACCAACCGACTTGACCGGCTGGAACACTACGAAGGCCTGACTGACCTTGTGGTACCAGTCGGCCTTGCGCAGTTCTTCGATGAAGATGTGGTCGGCGCGACGCAGCAGGTCGGCGTATTCCTTCTTCACTTCACCGAGGATCCGCACGCCCAGACCCGGGCCCGGGAACGGGTGACGGTAGACCATGTCGTACGGCAGGCCCAGTTCCAGGCCCAGACGACGCACTTCGTCCTTGAACAGTTCGCGCAGTGGCTCGACCAGTTTCAGGTTCATCTCTTCCGGCAGGCCGCCCACGTTGTGGTGCGACTTGATCACGTGAGCCTTGCCGCTTTTCGCGCCAGCCGACTCGATCACGTCCGGGTAGATGGTGCCCTGAGCCAGGTACTTGATGTTGTCCAGCTTGCAGGATTCGGCATCGAACACGTCGATGAAGGTACGGCCGATGATCTTGCGCTTCTTCTCCGGATCGGCTTCGCCGGCCAGGTTGTTCAGGAACTGGTCTTCAGCGTTGGCGCGGATCACCTTGACGCCCATGTTCTCGGCGAACATGGCCATCACTTGCTCGCCTTCGTGCAGACGCAGCAGGCCGTTGTCGACGAATACGCAAGTCAGTTGATCGCCGATGGCCTTGTGCAGCAGCGCCGCAACCACCGAGGAATCCACACCGCCGGACAGGCCCAGCAGCACGTTGTCGGTACCGACCTGCGCGCGGATGTTGGCGATGGCGTCTTCGGCAATCTTCGACGGGGTCCACAGCGCTTCGCAACCGCAGATGTCGAGGATGAAGCGCGACAGGATGCGACCGCCCTGCTTGGTGTGGGTCACTTCCGGGTGGAACTGCACGCCGTAATAAGCGCGCTCGTCGTTGAACATGCCGGCGATCGGGCAGCTCGGGGTGCTGGCCAGGATGTGGAAGTCTTCCGGCATCTTGGTGACCTTGTCACCGTGGCTCATCCACACGTCGAGGCCGAACAGGCCGTCGGCGTCGATGTGGTCTTCGATGCCGTCGAGCAGGCGGCTCTTGCCGACCACGTCAACGCGGGCATAACCGAACTCACGCAGCTCGGAACCTTCAACCTTGCCACCCAGTTGCTCGGCCATGGTCTGCATGCCGTAGCAGATACCGAAGACCGGTACGCCCAGGTCGAACACGGCTTGCGGGCAGCGCGGGCTGTTGGCTTCGTGCACGGACTCGGGGCCGCCGGCGAGGATCACGCCTTTTGGCGCGAATTGGCGAATGGCTTCCTCGTCCATGTCGAACGGATGCAGTTCGCAGTACACGCCGATCTCGCGCACGCGGCGAGCGATCAGTTGGGTGTACTGCGAACCGAAGTCGAGGATCAGGATGCGGTGAGCGTGAATGTCGAGGGCCATGATTCAGTCTCGTCTAAGTAATTCAGAAACAGTCTTGATTCAGAAACGACTCGGGGCTGAATAAAACAGCCCCGGTCATTTAACGTTTTGCTTGAAGCCTCAACCTACGCGGTAGTTTGGCGCTTCTTTGGTGATCTGCACGTCGTGAACATGGGATTCGGCCATGCCGGCACCGGTGATCCGCACGAACTCAGGCTTGGTGCGCATTTCTTCGATGTTGGCGCTGCCGGTGTAACCCATCGAGGAACGCAGACCGCCCATCAACTGGTGAATGATCGCGCTCAGGGTGCCCTTGTAAGGAACACGGCCTTCGATGCCTTCCGGAACGAGTTTCTCGGCGCCTGCCGAGGAGTCCTGGAAGTAACGATCGGAGGAACCTTGAGCCTGGGACATGGCGCCCAGCGAACCCATGCCGCGATAAGCCTTGTACGAACGGCCCTGGAACAGTTCGATCTCGCCCGGCGCTTCTTCGGTACCGGCGAACATCGAGCCCATCATCACGCAGGAAGCACCGGCAACGATGGCCTTGGACAGGTCACCGGAGAAACGGATGCCGCCGTCGGCGATCAACGGAACACCGGTGCCTTCAAGGGCAGCGGCGACGTTGGCGATGGCACTGATTTGCGGAACGCCGACACCGGCGACGATACGGGTGGTGCAGATCGAGCCAGGGCCGATACCGACCTTGACGGCGTCGGCGCCGGCTTCGGCCAGGGCCTTGGCGGCTGCGCCGGTGGCGATGTTGCCGCCGATCACCTGCACTTCAGGGAAATTCTCCTTGACCCAGCGAACGCGGTCGATCACGCCTTTGGAGTGACCGTGAGCAGTGTCGACCACCACTACGTCCACACCGGCATTGACCAGCGCTGCAACGCGGTCACCGGTGTCTTTACCGGTACCGACCGCAGCGCCGACACGCAGACGACCTTGGTCGTCCTTGCTGGCCAGCGGGTAAGCCTTGGCTTTTTCGATGTCTTTGACGGTCATCATGCCTTTGAGGGCAAACTTGTCGTCGACGATCAGGACTTTTTCCAGACGGTGCTTGTGCAGCAACTCGCGGACTTCGTTCTTGTTGGCGCCTTCGCGAACAGTGACCAGACGCTCTTTCGGCGTCATCACTTCACGAACGGTGGCTTCCAGACGAGTTTCGAAACGCACGTCACGGGAAGTGACGATGCCGACCAGGTCGCCATCGTGCAGCACCGGAACGCCGGAAATGTTGTGCATGCGGGTCAGTTCGAACAGATCACGAACCGTGGCGTCAGCCTCGATGGTGATTGGGTCCTTGACCACACCGGCTTCGAACTTCTTGACCTTGCGGACTTCGGCAGCTTGCTGCTCGATGGTCATGTTCTTGTGGATAATGCCGATGCCACCTTCCTGAGCCATGGCGATTGCCAGACGGGCTTCAGTAACGGTGTCCATGGCGGCAGAAACCAGAGGAATATTCAGTTCGATGCCACGGGTGAGGCGGGTCTTGAGACTGACTTCGTTAGGAAGCACCTCGGAATAACCAGGCACTAAAAGAATGTCGTCGAAGGTCAGAGCTTCTTGGCTGATACGCAGCATCGCGGGGGCTCCCGAGCGGGAAAATGGAAGCGCGCCATTATAGTCAGACACCCCTTCGGGTTCAATGTAAAACTTGTCTTATATCAATGTTGCTGATGTACGGGAAAAGCGCACCCTACAACTCGACCTTGACCCAGCTCACCGGTTGATCCAGCCAGTCGGCGAATTCGTCGATGAAACTCTGCTTGAACCCCGCCTCCAGCCAGTTGTTGAAGATGAAACCGAGGTTGGAAAACCCGCACTCCTGCAAATACAGAAAACCGTTGATGTCATCTTCATGCCCGCACTCGGGGCAGGTGAAGTTGTCGGTGCGACCCGGCATCCAGTCTTCCAGGCTTTCGAACAGCGCTTCGCCGATTTCCTGGCGACACTCGGCACAACCGGCTTCTTCGAGAAAGCCCTTGGCCGGGGTGTAGATGCAGCGCTTGGTGACGACCTCCAGACCATTGATCGGCTCACCGAACGGCAGCGCCTCGGGATGCAGCACCACCGCGCGGGCGCCATCGGCGATGGCGTAGGCCATGCGATTACCGGTGCGCCCGCAGGTGCTCAGCTCTTCCTTGATGATGTTCTTGCGCACCAGCCAGCGCAGGATCGCCCGGGCCCGGGGTTCGTGCACCGGCAGGTTGGAGATTTTCGGGACGATGATGCTTTGGGAATTCATGGTGCAAGCCTGCTGCGTCAAAGGATGTTCTGCGACGAACGCGGCCGGCAGCTTAATCCCTGAGACAATCCGGTCAAGTGCTTAAATAGCGGCCGATCAGCGCCAGGCCGCTCGCCAGCACCAGCCAGGTCACCAGCCGCACGAAGGCCTCGCGGGACAAGCGCATGGTCAGCCGCCGTCCAATCCACAGTCCCAGCGCCATGGCCGGCAACAGACACAACGCGAGCATCAACAAGGGTAGCTCGGCATACACCCCGGCGATGGCGAACAGGCTCAAACGCACCACCGTGCTGCAACTGATCAGCGCACTTTGCGTGGCCCGGGCCGCGTCTTTTGGCAGTCGGCTGTTGAGGTAGATCGCATAAAGAAAGCCGCCACTGCCGAACAACGCCCCGAACAGCCCGCCCACCGTGCCCATCGGCAACGCCCACATCGCGGACAACTGCGCCGGCCGGGCCTTGATCCACAAGCTGTAAACCGCGTAGGCACTGATGAACAGCCCCATCAACAGCAACAACAGGTCGGACTTGAGGTTAAGCAGGAAAATCACCCCCAGCGTGCAACCCACCGCCATGCACGGCAGCAGCCGCAGCAATTCCGGTTTCGCCACATCGCGCCGCGACGGCAGCAGATTGCCGAACGCGGCGACGAAATCCAGCAGCACCAGCAACGGCACGATCTTCGACAACGGCATGAACAGAATCAGGATCGGCCCCGCCACCAGCGCCGTACCGAAACCGGCAATGCCGAACACGATGTAGGCCAGCGCGATCGCCAGTCCGATCACCACCCAGCCCTGCACGCCCCACGACCATTCGCTCAACAACCCCGCCACACTCATTCGCTCGCTTCCTATATAAGCCTGCGATGACTTTAGCCAGCGCCGAGGGTTGCGACTAATATCATCGAAACCGCCAAGCCATCTCGAAAAGGCATGTCTCGTGCTTTCAACCCGTCAATTGCGTTACTTCGTGGAAATCGCCGAGAGCGGCAGCTTCAGTGCCGCAGCCGAACGCCTGTTCATTGCCCAGTCGGCGCTGAGTCGGCAGATCAAGGACATGGAAACCCGCCTGCAAACGCCGCTGTTCGAACGCACGGCGCGCCAGCCCCGGCTCACCGCCGCCGGCGAAGCGTTCTTGCCCCGGGCGAAAAATCTGCTCAACGAATTGAACAAGGCCAGCACCCTGGCCACGGAAATCGGCCAGGGCCAGCGCGGCACCTTGCGCCTGTCTCACTCCAGCACCGTACCGATCAGCGGCCGACTGTTGCGCGACATGAGCACTTACCTGGAGCAACAGCCCGGGGTTTCGCTGGACATCGGCACGTTGTCTTCGGAGGCACAGCTTGAAGAACTGGCCGAGGGCCGGCTCGATATCGGCCTTCTACGCCTGCCGGTTTTGCGTCAGCGCGAGGGCGTTCAGGTTGTGCCGCTCTACACCGAACGCTTGCTGCTTGCCGTGCCGGCGGAGCACCGACTGGCTTTGGCGGAGGCAGTCGATCTGGCGCAATTGAAGGACGAAGCGTTCATCTCCATCCCCCATCCGCAACGGGGCGGGCTGAGCTATTTGTGCGCGGACCTGTGCATGCGTCACGGCTTTTTCCCTCAGGCTGCGCGAGTGATGTCGCGCAAGACCACACAGTTGCAATTGATCCAGGCCGGATTCGGCATCGCTCTGCTGCCGGAATCGATGCAGGACATCGCGCCCCCCGGTGTGAGATTTCTGCCACTGACCGGCGATTGCCAGAGCACCGTCGCCCTCGCCTTTCGGCAGAATCCCACACCGTTGGTGCAACACTTCCTCCAGACATTCACCGGCGAATGCCTTTAAACTGCGCCCCATGATTAAAGATCCCTTTGCAAGACTCGGCCTGGACCGCGAAGTCCTGACCGTCAGCCAGCTCAACGGCCGCGCGCGGGTGTTGCTCGAAGACGTGTTCAGCAACATCTGGGTCGAAGGCGAAATTTCCAACCTCGCCCGCCCGGCGTCCGGCCACGTGTACTTCACGCTCAAGGACAGCGGCGCCCAGGTGCGTTGTGCGCTGTTCCGCCAGAATGCTGCTCGCGTGCGTCAGGCGCTGAAGGATGGCCTGGCGGTCAAGGTGCGTGGCAAGGTCTCGCTGTTCGAAGGACGTGGCGACTATCAACTGATCCTCGACACGGTAGAGCCTGCCGGCGACGGTGCGCTGCGCTTGGCCTTCGATGCCTTGAAGGAAAAGCTCAGCGCCGAAGGCCTGTTCAGTGCCGAACGAAAAGTCCCGCTGCCAGCCCATCCGCAGCGCATCGGCATCATCAGTTCGCCGACCGGCGCGGTGATCCGCGACATCATCAGCGTGTTCCGCCGCCGTGCGCCGCAGGTGCAACTGACGCTGATTCCCACCGCCGTTCAGGGCCGCGAAGCCACCGCGCAGATCGTCCGCGCCCTGAAACTCGCAGATGCCCGTGGCTTCGACGCGCTGATTCTTGCCCGTGGCGGCGGCTCGCTGGAGGATCTCTGGTGCTTCAACGAAGAGGCCGTGGCCCGGGCAGTGGATGCCTGTGTGACGCCGATCGTCAGTGCGGTCGGGCATGAAACCGATGTGTCGATCAGCGACTTTGTGGCTGACGTTCGCGCACCGACGCCCTCTGCGGCGGCCGAATTGCTCGCCCCAGATTCCAGCCACCTGATCCGCCAGGTCGAAAGCCTGCATCGCCGGCTGGTGATGCGCATGCGTGACCGCCTGATGCGTGATCGTCTGCGTCTTGAGGGCATGGCTCGTCGTCTGCGCCATCCCGGCGAGCGACTGCGCCAGCAGGCACAACGCCTGGATGACCTGGACATGCGCATGCGCCGGGCGTTCGAGCGCCAGCTCAACACCCGCCGCGAACGCCTGATCCGCCTGGAAACCCGCCTCGCCGGGCAACACCCGGGGCGCCAACTGGCCCTGTTGCGCCAGCGTCTCGACAGCCTCGCCGAGCGCCTGCCACGCGCAATGAACGAAGGCCTGAAACGGCGCCGTTTACAGTTGCAAAGCCAGATGCAGACCCTGCATGTGGTCAGCCCGCTGGCGACCCTTGGCCGTGGCTACAGCATTCTGCTCGACGAACGTGGCAACGCGATCCGCGACGCGGCGCAAACCCACACCGGCCAGCGCCTGAAGGCCAGACTGGGCGAAGGCGAACTGCAAGTGCGCGTCGAGGACAATCACCTGACGCCCGTCACCCTCTCTTTACTGGACTGATCCATGCCGCGTTTTCTCGCTCCGCTGTTGTTGCTGTGCCTGACCCTCAACGCCCACGCCGACAGCTACATCACCCGGCTGCTGAACAAACCGGTGCCGGGCGGCGTTGCTGTCGTCGATCTGGGCAGCGCCGCGCAAGCGCCGAAAGCCACGTATCAGGGCAAACCGGTGCTGGTGGTCAAGGAACAGAACAACTGGCTGGCGATTGTCGGCGTACCGCTGACCGTCAAACCCGGCATCCAGCAGATCAGCAGCGGCGGCCGAAACCTGAATTTCAGCGTCGGCAACAAGAAATACCCGGAACAGCACATCACCCTGAAGAACACTCAGCAGGTCAATCCAAACCCGGCGAACCTGAAGCGCATCGAGGGCGAACTGGCCGAGCAGATCAAGGCCTACCGCAGTTTCAGCCCGAACACGCCGAGCAACCTATTGCTGGACAAACCGGTCAACGGGCCGCTGTCGAGCAAGTTTGGCGTGCGCCGTTTCTTCAACGGTGAAGAGCGCAACCCTCACGCCGGCCTCGACTTCGCGGTGCCGGCCGGCACACCGATCAAGACCCCGGCGGCGGGCAAGGTGATCCTGATCGGCAATTACTTCTTCAATGGCAACACCGTGTTCGTCGACCACGGCCAGGGCTTCATCAGCATGTTCTGCCACATGTCGAAGATCGATGTGCAGAACGGTCAGCAACTGGCGCGCGGTGCGGTAGTCGGCAAGGTGGGTGCCACAGGTCGGGCGACAGGGCCGCACATGCACTGGAACGTCAGCCTGAACGACGCGCGGGTTGATCCGGCGATTTTCATTGGTGCATTCCAACCTTGATTCCGGGCTGAGCCTCCTTCAGCAGGGATTGCGTACGACGAATGGTCTGCGCAATCCCTGCCAACAATTACCGCCATATCAAGAATAAAATCTCGGAAAAAACCGCTTTCCGGGTATTCCTCTCAATTTTTTTCGACTGCTTGCCATCCTCATCCCCCGCGGTTAGGGTTGAAGGCATGAAAACCTCTCACACCCTTATTCAGCTTCGCCAGCACCGCAGCCTGTGCCTCGTCAGCGCACGACTGCCGGGCTGAATCGCTGCGCCTCGTCCCAAGCTTCTCCCCGAACATTCGTTCCACCGGCAGGCCGCCTCTTTTCGGCCCAGACAATAAGGAATTTCCCGATGAGCATGCTCAAAGACCCGTCTTCGAAATACCGCGCGTTTCCTGTGATCAACCTGCCGGATCGCACCTGGCCGTCGAAAACCATCGATGCCGCGCCGATCTGGTGCAGCTCCGACCTGCGTGACGGCAACCAGTCGCTGATCGAGCCGATGGACGCGGTGAAAAAGCTGCGCTTCTGGAAAACTCTGGTGCAAGTGGGCGTGAAGGAAATCGAAGCCTCGTTCCCGGCCGCTTCGCAAACCGACTTCGACTTCGTGCGTGCCCTGATCGAAGAAGGCCACATCCCGGACGACACCACCATCCAGGTGTTGACCCAGGGCCGTGAAGACCTGATCGAGCGCACCTTCGAATCCCTGCGCGGGGCGAAAAAGGCGATTGTTCACCTGTACAACGCCACCTCCCCTTCTTTCCGTCGCATCGTGTTCAACCAGGACAAGGACGGGATCAAGGCCATCGCCGTGAACGCCGCCAAGCTGTTCGTCAAATACGCAGCCATGCAGCCGGACACCGAGTGGACCTTCGAATACTCGCCGGAAACCTTCAGCGCCACCGAGCTGGAATTCGCCAAGGAAGTCTGTGACGCCGTGATCGAGGTCTGGAACCCGACGCCTGAGCACAAGATCATCCTCAACCTGCCGGCCACCGTTGAATGCGCGACCCCGAACGTCTACGCCGACCAGATCGAGTGGTTCCACCGCAACATCAACCGTCGTGACAGCGTGATCATCAGCCTGCACACCCACAACGACCGTGGCACCGGCGTGGCCGCCACCGAGTTGGGCCTGATGGCTGGCGCCGACCGTGTCGAAGGCTGCCTGTTCGGCAACGGCGAGCGTACCGGTAACGTCGACCTCGTCACCGTGGCACTGAACATGTACACCCAGGGCCTCGACCCGCAACTGGACTTCTCCGACATCGACGGCGTGCGCAAAGTCGTCGAAGAGTGCAACCAGATTCAGGTTCACCCCCGTCACCCGTACGTCGGCGACCTGGTGCACACCGCATTTTCTGGCTCTCACCAGGACGCAATCCGCAAGGGCTTCGCCCAGCAGAAATCCGACGCACTGTGGGAAGTACCGTACCTGCCGATCGACCCGGCCGACATCGGTCGCAGCTACGAGGCGGTGATCCGCGTCAACAGCCAGTCGGGCAAGGGCGGCATCGCCTACCTGCTGGAGCAGGAATATGGCATCAGCCTGCCACGTCGCATGCAGATCGAATTCAGCCAGGTCGTGCAGCGTGAAACCGATCGCTTGGGCCTGGAGATGACCGCCAAGCAGATCCACTCGCTGTTGATCAGCGAATACCTGCAAGCCAACACTCCGTACGCGCTGGTCAGCCATCGCCTGCAGGAAGAAAACGGCAACAGCGCCGTCGAAGTCGAAGTCGCGAGCAAGGGTCAGGGCGAAACCAACCTGCACTGGCGCGGCAAGGGCAACGGCGCGCTGGAAGCGCTGGTGGCCGGTCTGCCGATTCCGGTGGAGATCATGGACTACAACGAACACGCCATCGGCGCGGGCACCAACGCCAAGGCTGCGGCCTACATCGAACTGCGTGTGAACGGCGAACGTGCGGTGCACGGCGTGGGCATCGATGAAAATATCACCACGGCCAGCTTCAAGGCCCTGTTCAGCGCGCTGAACCGCTCGCTGAACCAGCCGGAAGCGAAAGCGGCGTAACTGATCGCTGAAACACAAAAGGCCCCGGGGTTTGCACCTCGGGGCCTTTTTCGTTCTGATTGCGATTATCAGGTGAATTCGAAGGTATCTGCATCCAGATTCGCCGGGAACCGCTCTCGGTAAGCGGCCAGCGATGCTGCTTCCAAAACTACCTTGAACACCCCGTCCGCCTCCCCCGCCGCCAGCAACGTTTCGCCCTGGAAATCCAGCACCTGACTGTCGCCGGTATACGCGAAACCCTTGCCATCGGTTCCCACCCGGTTAACCGCCGCCACATAGCACAGGTTTTCGATGGCCCGGGCCGGCAGCAGCCGGTTCCAGTGCTGACGCCGTGCACCCGGCCAGTTGGCGGTGTACAGCAGCAGGTCGGTGTCTTGCGCATCGCGGCTCCACACCGGGAAGCGCAAGTCGTAGCAGATCAACGGACGCACACGCCAGCCCTTGAGTTCGAACTGCACCTGGCGTTCGCCGGGGGTGTAGTGATTGTGCTCGCCGGCCATGCGGAACAGGTGGCGCTTGTCGTAATGCAGTACTTCGCCGTCCGGTCGCGCCCACAGCAAGCGGTTGCGGTGGCTGCCGTCGGCGGCCTGGATGATCACGCTGCCAGTGACCACGGCATTCAGTTTCGCCGCCTGAGCCCGCAGCCATTTGCTGGTCGGGCCGTTTTCGGCTTCGGCCAGGGTTTCGGATTCCATGGAGAAGCCGGTGGTGAACATTTCCGGCAGGATGATCAGATCCGCACCGCGCGCCTGCTCCAGCAAAGCGTCGAAATGCTCAAGGTTGGCCTGACGATCATGCCAGGCCAGGCTGGTCTGGATCAGCGCCAGATTGAGATCGGGTAACGCACTCAGATCACGCATAGTTTTGCCGCCGCTTCCCGCAGCGTCTCCTCGCGTTTGGCAAAGCACAGACGCACCAGGCGCTGGCCTTCGGGTGGATTCTGGTAGAACACCGACACCGGGATACTGGCTACGCCATGCTCGCGGGTCATCCACATCGCCATCTCGACATCGTTCAAGTCAGGACGGATCTGCGAGTAATCGACCAGTTGGAAATAGGTGCCGGTGACCCGGGTGAAGCTGAATCGCGAAGGCTCCAGCAAATCGCAGAACAGATCGCGCTTGGCCTGATAGAAACCCGGCAGTTCTTCGACGTGTTCCGGATGCTCGGCCATGTAATCGGCCAGGGCGTACTGCAGCGGTGTCACACCACAGAAGCTCACATATTGGTGCACTTTTCGCAGCTCCGCCGTCAGGGCCGGCGGTGCTACGACGTAGCCGGTTTTCCAGCCAGTGACGTGATAGGTCTTGCCGAACGAACTGACCACGAACGCCCGCTGATACAGCTCTTCATGAGCCAGCACACTGACGTGCGGCACACCGTCGAACACCAGGTGTTCGTACACTTCGTCGCTGATCACATAGATGTCGCGGTCGCGGATCAACGCCGCCAACTGGTCGAGCTCGGCGCGACTGATCAGCGCGCCGCTCGGGTTGTGCGGGGTGTTGAGGATGATCATCCGCGTACGCGGGCTCAGGGCTGCACTGAGCTTGTCAAAGTCGATGGAAAAATCATTCAGGCCCAACTGCACATGCACGCAGCGCCCGCCGGCCAGCTCCACCGACGGCTCATAGCTGTCATAAGCCGGGTCGAACACGATGACTTCGTCGCCGCTGTGGATAACCGCCTGGATCGCACAGAAGATCGCCTGGGTCGCACCGGGGGTCACGGTCACTTCAGTGTCGGCATCGACATTGGCGCCATAGCTGCGAGCGATTTTGGCCGCGATCTGCTGACGCAACGCCGGCAGGCCGGTCATCGGCGAATACTGGTTATGGCCACTGGCAATGTGCCGACCGACCGCATCGCGCAGCGACTGCGGGCCGTCGAAATCGGGAAAACCCTGGGACAGGTTGATGGCTCCGGTCTGTGCCGCGAGCTGAGACATCTGCGTGAAAATAGTGATGCCGACATTCGGCAGCTTGCTGGTAATCATCGGGGTTCCCTGCTCTGCCCCGGCACTGACGACGGCGCGGGAGAGCCCGAGGATAGCCCATCCGGCGCCCATAAAAAAAGGGCGCCAAACGGCGCCCCTTCTCTCTCGATGATCGTTCCTGTGCTGTGCATGGAAACGATCAACGGGCAGCGACCTTACTTCTTGTCGCGGCGCTTCTTGCTGGCCTTCTTGTTGTGCGACATCAAACGACGCTTCTTGTTGACCTGGCGGTCGGTCAGCGTGTTCTTGTTGCCTTCGTACGGGTTCTCGCCACCCTTGAACTCGATACGGATCGGCGTACCGACCAGTTTGAGCACACGGCGGTAAGTGTTTTCCAGATAGCGCACGTAGGACTTCGGCACTTTCTCGATCTGGTTACCGTGGATCACGATGATCGGCGGGTTCGCGCCACCCAGGTGAGCGTAACGCAGCTTGATCCGGCGGCTGTTGACCATCGGCGGCTGGTGCTCGCTGACTGCGTCTTCGAGGATCTGGGTCAGGCGGCTGGTCGGCCAGCGGGTGACCGCGGACTTGAACGAGTTCTGCACCGAAGCGTAGAGGTTGCCCACGCCGGTACCGTGCAGTGCCGAGATGAAGTGGATGTCGGCGAACTCGACGAAGAACAGGCGACGTTGCAGCTCGATCTTCACGAAGTCGCGCTCGCTCGGCGTCATGCCGTCCCACTTGTTGATCGCGATCACCAGAGCCCGACCGGCTTCAAGGGCGAAGCCCAGCAGGTTGAGGTCGTGATCGACCACGCCTTCGCGGGCGTCCATCACGAAGATCACCACGTTGGCGTCTTTGATCGCCTGCAGGGTTTTGACCACGGAGAACTTTTCGACTTCTTCGTGGATCTTGCCGCGCTTGCGCACACCGGCGGTGTCGATCAGCGTGTACTTCTCGTCGTTACGCTCGAACGGGATGTAGATACTGTCGCGGGTGGTGCCGGGCTGGTCATAGACGATCACCCGGTCTTCACCGAGCATGCGGTTGACCAGCGTCGACTTGCCAACGTTAGGACGACCGATGATGGCGATCTTGATGCCGTCTTTTTCGCTCGGGCCAGGAATGCGCTTGGCTTCCTCACCTTCGGCAACGATCTCTTCCTCTTCGCCTTCCGCCGGTTCGTCATCATCGCGCGGGAAATCGCTCAGGGCGGCTTCCAGCAATTGAGTGATGCCGCGACCGTGGGCGCCAGCGATCGGGATCGCGTGGCCCATGCCCAGCGGGGCGAATTCGGCGCGGGCCATTTCCGGGTCGATGTTGTCGACCTTGTTGGCGACCACGTGGGAACGCTTGTTACGTTTGCGCAAGTGTTCGGCGATCATCTGGTCGGCGGCGGTGAAACCGGCCTTGGCATCTACCAGGAACAGAACGACATCCGCTTCTTCAATGGCCAGCAGCGACTGCTCGGCCATTTTTTCGTCCATACCATGTTCGTCACCGGAGATACCGCCGGTGTCGATCAGAATGTAGGAACGCCCTTGCCACTTGGCCTCACCGTACTGGCGATCACGGGTCAGACCGGACAAGTCGCCGACGATGGCGTCGCGAGTCCTGGTCAGGCGGTTGAACAAGGTGGACTTGCCGACGTTCGGTCGGCCCACCAGGGCGATTACGGGAACCATGCGGCTCTCCACTTCGTTATTTCAGAAAATACAAAAGCCGCTGCGAGGCAGCGGCTGGTGCTCGGGGCAACGCCAGAAAGCGCTGCAAGCCCCGGAATACCGGGGCCGCCTGGGGTTTTAACCCCAAGCATAGCTAAAGGGCCTGCGCTCGATCATGCGGCGTTAAAAATCAGCTCGGGATGCTCATTGACTAAAGTCAACTCCGCTCCCTCGCTGATTTTTGCCTTGCCTGATCTTCGCTCGGCTCCTTTAGTGAATTGTTACTTGATGGTCAGGGCTTCCAGTTTGCCGCTGTTGCCATACACATAAATCGTGTCACCCACCACCAGCGGACGGGCACGCAGGCCGTCGCTGTCGATGCGCTCGCGGCCGACGAAACGACCGTCCACCTGACTCAGCAGATGCAGGTAACCTTCCAGGTCACCGACTGCAACGTAGCTGGAGAACACTTCCGGTGCCGACAGTTGACGACGGGCCAGCGAATCGTTGGTCCACAGTGCAGTGGTCGAACGCTCGTCGACGCCTTCAACGGTGCCCGAAGACAGGCTCACGTAAACGTTGCCGAAACCCTGGGCGATACCGGCGTAGCTCGACGCGTCGCGCTGCCACAGTTGACGACCGCTTTCCAGGTCCAGTGCCGCAACGCGACCCTGATAGCTGGCAACGTACAGCGTGCCGCCGGACAGCAGCAGACCGCCATCGATATCGACCACGCGCTCCAGTTCCGAACGACCTTGTGGAATCGCGATCCGTTGTTCCCAGACCGGCACGCCGTTGGAAATGTCCAGAGCAATCACTTTACCGGTCGACAGGCCAGCCACCGCGAGGCGGTTGGTCACGAGCGGTGCACTGGTGCCTCGCAGAGTCAGCACGGCTGGCGTGCTGTCGTACACCCAACGCTGTTGACCGGTGGAGGCATCCAGACCGATCAGACGATCGTCCTGGGTCTGCACGACCACGATGTCACCGTTGTTGGCAGGTGGCGCCAGCACTTCACTGGTCACGCGAGCACGCCATTTCTCTTCACCGTTGATGGTGTCGAGTGCAATGACTTCGCCTCGCAGCGTGCCGACCAGCACCAGACCGTAACCCACGCCAACGGCGCCGGAGACAGGCAGGTCAAGTTCCTTTTTCCACTTCACGTCGCCGTTGCTGCGATCCATGGCCATTACGATGCCGGTAACGTCGGCCGCGTAGATGGTGTCACCATCGATTGCCGGCACCAGCATGTTGTAGGTTTCGCCCTGACCGTCACCGATCGAGCGGCTCCACTGCTTGTGCAGAACCACTTCTTCCTTGAAATCGGTCAGTTCGGCCGGTGGCAGTTCTTTTTTGCTGTTGCTGCTGCAACCCGCGGCCAGAAGGGCCAGAGCCAGCAATGCTGCATGCTTCCAACGGATCACGTCACGCATCCCCTTTGGCCAGGTCGTCCAGCTTGATTTGAAGGCCACCGACCGCCGCTTCATCCGACAGTGCCGCCTTGGCTTTTTGATACGCCGTGTTCGCTTCATCAGTGCGGCCCAGCTGTACCAGCAGGTCGCCCTTGAGTTCTTCGCGAGTGGCCAGGAACGACTTGTCGGCATCGCCTTCAAGCAGTTTCAGAGCCTCATCAGCCTTGTTCTGTGCACCCAGCACCTGCGCCAGACGCTGACGGGCGATTTCGCCCAGTGCGGCGTTGGCCGGTTTGGCAACGATGGCTTTCAGCTCGGTCGCCGCGTCGTCCAGCTTGCCGCTGTCGACCGCGACCTTGGCCACGAACAGGCTGCCGTACTGCGCGTAGGCAGTCCCGCCGAATTCGCTGTTGAGCTTGCCGGCCAGATCCGCAACGCGCGCGGCATCAGGCTTGCCATCCGGGGTCAGCGTGGTTTCAAGCAATTGCTGATAGAGCACCGAGGCGCCTTGCGACTGGTTGCTCTGATACTTGTGAAAAGCCTGCCAGCCGAACACGATGACCAGCGCCAACAGGCCGCCAGTGACCAGAGGTTTGCCGTTGCGTGTCCACCAGTCCTTCAAATCCGCCAACTGTTCGTCTTCGGTACTCGACACCCCAATACTCCTTAATCGCTAAATCGGCTGTTTAGACAGCTTCAACCCTGCACGACGCAGGTGGCCAGGTGTGCAGCGAGCGCATCCCAGGCAATGCTTTGTTGTTCGCCCTGGCCACGCAGGGGTTTGAAACCTACCACTTGCTGGGCCATTTCGTCGTCACCGAGGATCAGTGCGTACAGCGCACCGCTCTTGTCGGCTTTCTTGAACTGGCTCTTGAAGCTGCCGGCGCCGGCATTGACTTGCAGGCGCAGGTTGGGCAGTTGGTCGCGTACACGCTCGGCCAGAGCCAGACCGGCCAGCTCTGCTGCTTCGCCGAAGGCGCAGAGATAGACGTCGACCTGACGGGAGATTTCTTCCGGAATCTGCTCCAGGGTTTCCAGCAGCAACACCAGACGCTCGATCCCCATGGCGAAACCGACGCCCGGGGTTGGCTTGCCGCCCATCTGCTCGACCAGACCGTCGTAACGGCCGCCCGCGCACACGGTGCCCTGGGCGCCGAGCTTGTCGGTGACCCATTCGAATACGGTTTTGCTGTAGTAATCGAGGCCGCGTACCAGTTTCGGGTTGAGCACGTAAGGAATGCCGACGGCATCCAGACGGGCCTTCAGGCCTTCGAAGTGGGCACGGGATTCGTCATCCAGGTAGTCGGCCATCTTCGGCGCATCGACCAGTACCGCCTGCGTGTCGGCGTTCTTGGTGTCGAGCACGCGCAGTGGGTTGGTCTTCAGGCGACGCTGGCTGTCTTCGTCCAGTTTGTCGTGGTGCGCCGAGAGATACTCGACCAGCGCTTCACGATAACGGCCACGGGACTCGCTGGTGCCCAGGCTGTTGAGTTCAAGCTTGACCGCATCGCGGATACCCAGCTCGCCCCACAGGCGCCAGGTCAGCACGATCAGTTCGGCGTCGATGTCCGGACCGTCGAGATTGAAGACTTCCAGACCGATCTGGTGGAACTGGCGATAACGGCCTTTCTGCGGACGCTCGTGACGGAACATCGGGCCGATGTACCAGAGTTTCTGCACCTGGCCACCGCCGGTGATGCCGTGCTCGAGCACTGCACGCACGCACGCTGCCGTGCCTTCCGGACGCAGGGTCAGGGAGTCGCCGTTGCGGTCGTCGAAGGTGTACATCTCTTTTTCGACGATGTCGGTCACTTCACCGATCGAGCGCTTGAACAGCTCGGTGAACTCGACGATCGGCATGCGGATCTGCTTGTAACCGTAGTTATCCAGCAAACGCGAAACAGTACCTTCGAAGTAGCGCCATACCGGCGTCTGTTCCGGCAGGATGTCGTTCATGCCACGAATGGCTTGCAGAGACTTGCTCACAGAAATTCCTTAATTCGTTCGATCAGCCGCGCGCGATAACCGCTGCGTCAGCTTCGACCTTCTCGGCCGCTTTCTCGCGGATCAGCCTTTCGAGCTCGTCCACCAGATTGTCATTCGTCAGTTTCTGCGACGGCTTGCCGTCGATGTAAATCAGGTTTGGCGTACCGCCGGTCAAGCCAATATGGGCTTCCTTGGCTTCGCCGGGGCCGTTGACCACGCAACCGATCACCGCGACATCCAGCGGCACCAGCAGGTCTTCAAGGCGCCCTTCCAGCTCGTTCATGGTCTTGACCACATCGAAGTTCTGCCGCGAGCAGCTCGGGCAGGCGATGAAGTTGATGCCACGGGAACGCAGATGCAAAGACTTGAGAATGTCGTAACCGACCTTCACTTCCTCGACCGGATCGGCCGCCAGCGAGATGCGGATAGTATCGCCAATCCCCTCGGCGAGCAGCATACCTAGGCCCACGGCGGATTTCACTGTACCGGAGCGCAATCCACCGGCTTCAGTGATGCCCAGGTGCAGCGGCTGGACGATTTCTTTCGCCAGCAGGCGGTAGGCTTCGACGGCCATGAACACGTCGGAAGCCTTCACGCTGACCTTGAAGTCCTGGAAATTCAGGCGTTCGAGGTGCTCGACATGACGCAGTGCCGACTCGACCAGCGCGGCCGGGGTCGGTTCGCCGTATTTCTTTTGCAGGTCCTTTTCCAGGGAACCGGCGTTGACGCCGATGCGGATCGGAATCCCGCGGTCACGGGCGGCATCGACCACCGCACGCACACGGTCTTCACGACCGATGTTGCCCGGGTTGATCCGCAGGCAATCGACACCCAACTCAGCCACGCGCAAAGCGATGCGGTAGTCGAAGTGGATGTCGGCAACCAACGGCACCTTGACCAGTTGCTTGATCTTGCCGAATGCCTCGGCCGCGTCCATGTCCGGCACCGAAACCCGCACGATGTCGACACCGGCGGCTTCAAGGCGATTGATCTGGGCGACGGTGGCAGCGACGTCATTGGTGTCGCTGTTGGTCATGCTCTGCACAGCGATAGGCGCATCGCCGCCGACAGGCACGTTACCGACCCAGATCTTGCGGGATTCGCGACGTTTGATTGGAGATTCGCCGTGCATGACTTATTGACCCAACTTCAGGCGAGCAGTCTCGCCACTGGTGAACGGAGCGATATCGACCGGTTGGCCGTTGTAGCTGACCTGCGCGGCCCGGGCAACGCCCAGACGAACAGCCAGCGGTGGCTTGCCAGCCACGGAGACGCTGTCGCCCTTGTGCTTGAGACCGCTGAACAACACTTTGCCGCTGCCGTCAGTGACCTGAGCCCAGCAATCGGCGGTGAATTGCAGTTGAACCTGGCCCTGGCCGGCAACCGGAGCTGCCGGGGCAACTGGCGCGGGTGCTGGAACAACAGCGGTCGGAGCGACAGGAGCCGTGACGACAGGTGCTGGTGTAGCCGGAACGTTTGGCGCAGGCGCGGCAGGAGCAGCCACCACCGGAGCTGGCGTGTGAACCGGAGCAGGAGCGGTTACGGCTGGAGCAGGCGTCACCGGAGCTGTTGCTGGAGCAGCAGCCTCGGCCCCCGTCGACTCAGCGGCGGTTTCCGCTTGTGGCAGTGCCAGGGCGGTTGAGCCCTCGGCTTCGCCTTCCGCGACGGCCTGGTCTTCCGGCTCGTCCAGCGGGTGAATCTGGGTAGTGCCGTCAGCGCCTTCGACTTCGACGTGCTCAGGCGCCAGCGTGGTCAGATCCTTGGTCCGCAGCGAGGTCTGATCCTGCCACCAGACGAAACCGCCGCCGATGACCGCAATCAGCAGCAACAGGCTGACGATCCGCAAAATGGTGTGGGAAACCCGGACCGGCTCTTCGATACGACCCAGGGCGTGGACGTTGCTGCCCTGGGAGTCGGTGCCGGTGGACTGGTCGAACTGCTGGACCAGGACCGCCTGATCCATGCCGAGCAATTTGGCATAGGCGCGAATGTAACCGCGAGCGAAGGTATGCCCCGGCAGCTTGTCGAACGCACCGGCTTCGAGGTTGGTCAGGGAAGTCACGGTGAGGTTGAGCTTGAGGGCCACTTCGGCCAGCGACCAGCCATTGCTTTCGCGGGCCTGGCGCAAGGTCTCACCGGGGTTAACGCGATTCGCTGCTACAACTTCGGGATGCGCCGCTTTCATCATTGCTCCGACAGGTATTGCTGATATTCCGGCGTACCGGGATAGAGTCGTTTTAATTGCAGGCCCGCACTGGCGGCCTTGTCGCGATCTTCAAACACTTTTGCCAACCGAACCGCGAGCAACAGACTACGTGCATTTTGCTCGGACAGCTGGCTGAAACGATCGTAATAGTCACGCGCGGGCACATAATGCCTGTCTTCGAATGACAACTCAGCCATTTCCAGCAATGCCCGTGGTTGCTGACGGTTCAAACGCAATGCTTTTTCCAGTTGCTGCTGGGCCAGATCACGCTGACCAAGCTTGGACGCCGTCATGCCGAGGTTCTCGAACACGCGCGAACGCTCAGGATACAGGGTATCGGCGGCGGCCTGTTCAAAACGCTCGTAGGCTTCCTTGTAACGCTTTTCTTCGTAGAGAAAACTGCCGTAATTGTTGAGGATGCGGGCATCGGCGGGACGGGAGGACAGCGCCTTGCGAAAGTGCTCATCCGCCAGTGCAGGCTCCATCTCGGACTGGAAAACCAGCCCGAGGGCCGCGTTGGCGTCAGGATCCGAACTGTCCAGCTCGAGGGCCTTTTTCAACGGCACCTTGGCCCGTTCGGTCATGCCTTGCTGCAAGTATCCCAGTCCCAGCTGCACGTAGGCAGCCCGCGCTTCATCGCGGCCCTTGCTGGTCTTCATCGGGTTGTAATCGCCCGACAGGACACAGCCAGCACACAGGCTGGCCAACAGCAACAGCAGCGCAAAGCGCAGGGACATAGAGATCCTCTCTTAGTTAGTGTTCGCGGCGTTCTGTGCCAGATCGCTGTCGGCGCTCAATTCGCGCACGGCGATGTAACGTTCGCTACGACGGGTGCGATCCAGCACCTGCCCTACCAATTGACCGCAAGCCGCGTCGATGTCTTCACCACGGGTGGTGCGCACGGTCACGTTATAGCCTGCCTGGTGAAGCTGATCCTGGAACCGGCGGATGGCGTTGTTGCTCGGCCGCTCGTACCCGGAATGCGGGAACGGGTTGAACGGAATCAGGTTGATCTTGCAGGGAATATCCTTGAGCAGCTCGATCATTTCCACGGCGTGCTCAAGCTTGTCGTTGACGTCCTTGAGCAAGGTGTACTCGATGGTCAGCACGCGCTTCTCGCCCAGTTCGGACATGTAGCGCTGGCACGACTCGAGCAGCATCTTAAGCGGATATTTCTTGTTGATCGGCACCAATTGGTTACGCAATGCGTCATTCGGTGCGTGCAGGGACAACGCCAGGGATACGTCGATGTGCTTGGCCAGCTCATCGATCATCGGCACCACACCCGACGTGGACAGGGTCACGCGGCGCTTGGAGATCCCGTAGCCCAGGTCATCCATCATCAGATGCATGGCGGCCACGACGTTGTCGAAGTTCAGCAGCGGTTCGCCCATGCCCATCATCACCACGTTGGTGATGGCGCGGTCGATGGTAGCCGGAACACTGCCGAAGGATTTGTTGGCAATCCACACCTGACCGATGACTTCGGCGGCGGTGAGGTTGCTGTTGAAGCCTTGCTTGCCGGTGGAGCAGAAACTGCAGTCCAGGGCACAGCCTGCCTGGGACGAAACGCACAGAGTGCCGCGTTTGCCCTGGGGAATGTAAACGGTCTCGACACAGCTGCCGGACGCCACGCGCACCACCCACTTACGAGTGCCGTCGCTGGAGATGTCCTCGCTGACCACTTCGGGACCACGGACTTCAGCAATAGCCTTGAGCTTGTCGCGCAAGGCCTTGCTGACGTTCGTCATGGCGTCGAAATCATCCACGCCAAAGTGGTGAATCCATTTCATTACCTGACCGGCACGGAAACGCTTCTCCCCGATTGAGTCGAAGAATTTTTCCATTTCCGGCTGGGTCAGACCCAGCAGGTTGGTTTTAACAGTCGATGTAGTCATGGATTCACCTTCACTCTTTAAGCCAATGCTTAGCGAGTGGTTACTTCAGTAGCTGCGAAGAAGTACGAGATTTCACGAGCAGCAGCGGCTTCGGAGTCCGAACCGTGTACAGCGTTGGCGTCGATGGAATCAGCGAAGTCAGCACGGATGGTGCCGGCAGCAGCTTCTTTAGGGTTGGTAGCGCCCATCAGCTCACGGTTCAGAGCGATAGCGTTTTCGCCTTCCAGAACCTGAACAACAACAGGACCGGAGATCATGAAGGCAACCAGGTCGCCGAAGAAACCACGAGCGCTGTGCTCAGCGTAGAAGCCTTCAGCTTCGGCTTTGGACAGTTGCTTCAGTTTCGAAGCTACAACGCGCAGGCCTGCTTTTTCGAAACGAGTGGTGATCTCGCCGATGACGTTTTTTGCAACAGCGTCAGGCTTGATGATGGAGAAAGTACGTTGAACAGCCATGGTGTAACTCCAGAAACGGTAATTTGCGAAAAATTAAACCCGCGAATTATACGCGGGTTCTTGGGTATTGCCTAACCTGCAAGGACGATCAGTCTACTTCTTCGATCCAGAGGGCCTGGACCGCTTCCAACACTTTCTCGCCGACACGGCCAGAGGTGTTGTCGAAATCAGGCAGTTCCATGATCCATCGCTGCAGGTCGACGAAATTGACAGAGAGCGGATCGACATCCGGCTTGGCTTCGGCCAGCTCTTCTGCAATACGTTGAACATCATTCCAACCGTAGCTCATGACAGTCTTACCAGTCAGTGCGGCGCTTCGGCCGCATGGTTAAGCGAATATTTCGGGATTTCGACGGTGATGTCTTCTTCACCCACGATAGCCTGACAGGCCAGACGCGACTGCGCCTCCAGACCCCACGCACGATCAAGGAAATCTTCCTCCAACTCGTCGGCTTCTTCCAGCGAGTCGAACCCCTCGCGGATGATGCAGTGACAAGTGGTGCAAGCGCAGACGCCGCCGCAGGCGCTTTCCATCTCGATATGGTGTTCGTGGGCCAGATCGAGAATCGATGTGCCGGGCTCAGCCTCGACAACCATGCCTTCAGGGCAGAACTTCTCGTGTGGCAGAAAAATGACCTGCGGCATCAGATATCCTCGATTTCATTCAGATTGCGCCCCGACAGAGCGGCCTTCACCGTCTGATCCATACGGCGAGCAGCAAAAGCATCGGTCACTTGCGACAGACGCTTGGTCTGCTGCTCGATGGCGTAACCATCGGTACCTTTCATCAGTTCGGCCAGTTCCTGCACCTGCAGATCGATGACCAGGCGCTCTTCGGCGTCGAGCAAACGCTCGCCATCCGCCTCCAGAGCGCCCTGCACCGCTTCGATCAGGCGCTGGGCATCAACTTGCTGCTCGCGCAAAACGCGGGCGACCTTGTCGTCATTGGCGTGCTGGAACGAATCTTTCAGCATCTTGGCGATTTCGCCGTCGGTCAAACCATAGGACGGCTTGACCTGGATGCTGGCTTCAACGCCCGAACCCAATTCACGGGCGGAAACGCTGAGCAGACCGTCGGCATCGACCTGGAAGGTCACGCGAATTTTCGCCGCGCCTGCGACCATTGCCGGAATGCCGCGCAATTCGAAGCGAGCCAGGGAGCGGCAGTCGCTGATCAATTCGCGCTCGCCCTGCAACACGTGGATCGCCATGGCCGACTGGCCGTCTTTATAAGTCGTGAAGTCCTGGGCGCGAGCGACGGGAATGGTGGTGTTACGCGGAATCACCTTCTCCATCAGGCCGCCCATGGTTTCCAGCCCCAGGGACAGTGGAATCACGTCGAGCAGCAGCAGTTCGCCGCCATCACGCTTGTTGCCAGCCAATGTATCCGCCTGGATCGCGGCACCAATGGCCACCACTTGATCCGGGTCGATTTCAGTCAGTGGCTGACGACCGAAGGCTTCGGCGACGGCTTCGCGAACGCGTGGAACGCGAGTCGAACCGCCCACCATGACCACGGCGTGCACGTCTTCCAGCTCGACGCCGGAATCGCGGACGGCGCGGCGGCAGGCTTTCAGGCTGCGGGCGACCATTGGCTCGATCAGTACATCGAAAGCTTCGCGGGTCAGTTGTGCTTTCCAGTCGCCGTAGGCCACTTCAACACTGTCGGCATCCGTCAGGGCTTCTTTGGCTGCGCAAGCGGTTTGCAGCAGGCTGCGCTGTGCGCCCGGATCGAGGTCGGCGGACAAACCGGCGCTCTCGATGATCCAGCCGGCAATCGCGTGATCGAAGTCATCGCCACCCAGCGCGCTGTCGCCGCCGGTTGCCAGGACTTCGAAGACACCGCCGGTCAGACGCAGAATCGAAATATCGAAAGTGCCGCCACCCAGGTCATAAATCGCGACCAGGCCTTCGGCATGCTGGTCCAGACCGTACGCCACCGCCGCCGCCGTCGGCTCGTTGAGCAGACGCAGCACGTTCAGACCGGCGAGCTTCGCCGCATCCTTGGTAGCCTGACGCTGAGCATCGTCGAAATACGCCGGAACGGTGATCACCGCACCCACCAGCTCACCACCCAGGGTCGCCTCGGCGCGCTGACGCAACACCTTGAGGATATCGGCGGACACTTCGACCGGGCTTTTCGGACCCTGCACGGTGTCGATGAACGGCATGTGCGATTCGCCGCCGACAAAGCGGTACGGCAGTTGATCGCCCAATTGCTTGACGTCGGACAGACCACGGCCCATCAGGCGCTTGACCGACAGCACGGTATTCAGGGGATCGGAGGACGCGGCCAGCTTGGCCGACTCGCCGACTTCGACGCGATCGGCGTGATAGCGCACGGCAGAAGGCAGGATGACCCGCCCTTCGGCGTCGGCCAGCGGCTCGGAAAGACCACTGCGCAACGCAGCGACCAGCGAATTGGTAGTGCCCAAGTCGATCCCCACAGCCAGACGACGCTGGTGCGGTTGAGGACTTTGGCCGGGTTCGGCGATCTGCAGTAGGGCCATCGTGATCAGGACTTATCTGTATATCAGGCGTGCGACCGGAGCGGCACTGGGTTAATCGTCGAGGCGCTCTTCTAACTGGCGCACTTCGTAGGTGAGCTTGTCGAGGAACTGCATGCGCCGCATCAGGCGTTCGGCCTGTTCGCGTTGCGCTGCATCATCCCAACAGGCTGCGAAGCTTTCGTTCAGCTCGTCCTGGGCGGTTTTCAGGCGACGCTTGAAGGCCGCGACACCGTCCAGGTCGGCACTGTCCTGCAGATCTTCGAGTTCTTCGCGCCATTGCATCTGCTGCAGAAGAAACTCGGGATCGTGGACCGTGACTTCCATCGGCACTTCATGCCCGCTGATGGTCAGCAGGTAACGTGCGCGCTGGGCCGGACTCCTGAGCGTCTGATAGGCGTCGTTGAGCCGCGCGGACTGCTCAAGAGCGGAGCGCTGCTCGCGCTCGGAAGCGTCGGCGAAGCGGTCAGGGTGAACGCCGCGCGCCAGCTCGCGATAGCGCGTGGCCAACTGTTCGAGATCCAGACGAAAGCCCGGTTGCAGCTCGAATAAAGCGAAATGACAAGGAATACCCACGACAAGCCTCAGATGTTGAAGCTTTCGCCGCAGCCACATTCACCGCGCACGTTGGGGTTGTTGAACTTGAAGCCTTCGTTCAACCCTTCCTTGACGAAATCGAGCTCGGTGCCGTCGAGGTAAGCCAGGCTTTTCGGGTCGATAATCACTTTTTCGCCGTGACTTTCGAACACCTGATCTTCTGCAACCACCTCGTCGACAAACTCCAGCACGTAGGCAAGGCCGGAACAGCCCGTGGTGCGAACACCCAGACGAATCCCTTCACCCTTGCCGCGCCCGTCGAGGGAGCGTCGCACGTGTCGAGCAGCCGCTTCTGTCATGCTGATAGCCATCGTTGACTCCTTACTCGTCGCCCAATGCTTAGATCAAGCCTTTCTTCTGCTTGTAATCGCGAACAGCCGCCTTGATGGCGTCTTCAGCGAGTACCGAGCAGTGGATTTTCACTGGTGGCAGGGCCAGTTCTTCGGCCAGCTGGGTGTTCTTGATGGTTTCAGCTTCGTCCAGGGTCTTGCCCTTCATCCACTCGGTGGCGAGGGAGCTGGAGGCGATAGCCGAACCGCAGCCGTAAGTCTTGAACTTGGCGTCTTCGATAACGCCCTGATCGTTGACCTTGATCTGCAGACGCATCACGTCGCCGCATGCCGGGGCGCCGACCATGCCGGTGCCGACATCCGGGTCTTCGGCATTCATCTTGCCGACGTTACGCGGGTTTTCGTAGTGGTCGATGACCTTTTCGCTGTAAGCCATGATTCTCAATCCTCACTCATCAGGGCCGCTCTTGAGACCCTGCAACTGCGCTGCGTAAACCGCCGCGTCGCTACAGGATCTGTATCCGGCGGCTTCTATATTTAGTGTGCCGCCCACTCGATCTTCGAGATATCGACGCCGTCTTTGTACATGTCCCACAGCGGCGACAGAGCGCGCAGCTTGGTAACGGCCTCGCAGACTTTCTGCGCGGCGTAGTCGATTTCTTCTTCGGTGGTGAAACGGCCGAAGGTGAAACGGATCGAGCTGTGTGCCAGTTCGTCGTTGCGGCCCAAGGCGCGCAGTACGTACGAAGGCTCAAGCGACGCCGAGGTGCAGGCCGAACCGGACGACACCGCCAGATCCTTGAGCGCCATGATCAGCGACTCGCCTTCAACGTAGTTGAAGCTCAGGTTCAGGTTGTGCGGAACGCGGGCGGTCAGGCTGCCGTTGACGTACAGCTCTTCCAGGTGCTCGACCTGCTTGTAGAAGCGGTCGCTCAACGCCTTGATGCGGACGTTTTCGGCAGCCATGTCTTCCTTGGCCACACGGAACGCTTCGCCCATGCCGACGATCTGGTGGGTCGCCAGGGTGCCGGAACGCATGCCACGTTCGTGACCGCCACCGTGCATGGTCGCTTCGATGCGCACACGCGGCTTGCGGCTCACGTACAGCGCACCGATGCCTTTAGGGCCGTAGGTCTTGTGGGCAGAGAACGACATCATGTCGACTTTCAGCTTCTGCAGGTCGATCTCGACCTTGCCGGTGGACTGAGCGGCGTCGACGTGGAACAGGATGCCTTTCGAACGAAGCAGTTCGCCGATGGCGGCGATGTCGTTGACGGTGCCGATTTCGTTGTTCACGTGCATTACCGACACCAGGATGGTGTCTTCACGCAGTGCAGCTTCGATCATGGCAGGCGTGATCAGACCGTCTTCGGTCGGATCGAGGTAGGTCACTTCGAAACCTTCGCGCTCCAGTTGGCGCATGGTATCGAGGACCGCCTTGTGCTCGATCTTGGAGGTGATCAGGTGCTTGCCCTTGGAGGCGTAGAAATGTGCCGCACCCTTGATTGCCAGGTTGTCGGACTCGGTGGCACCGGAGGTCCAGACGATTTCACGCGGGTCGGCATTGACCAGATCGGCCACCTGACGACGAGCGTTTTCGACGGACTCTTCGGCCTTCCAGCCGAACACGTGGGAACGGGACGCCGGGTTACCGAAGTTTCCGTCGACCAGCAGGCATTCACTCATTTTTTGCGCAACGCGCGGATCGACCGGGGTGGTCGCAGAGTAATCAAGGTAAATCGGCAATTTCATGGACTATCTCCTAAATCAGGCTGGCTGGCGTGCCGCTAGCTCTCTGGCTGTCATTCGACGGCGGACGCTTCAATCTTGTCCAGGCGCGGCGCCTTGCCATTGCAACGACGCTGATCCTGACGCTGGGCCACTTCCTGCACCTCACGGCGAGTTACGAGGTCGGCCAAGCTGATACCGCTGAGAAATTCGTGAATCTGCAGGCTCAGGTCGCACCACAGGTGATGGGTCAGGCAGGTGTCGCCGGAATGGCAATCGCCCTGGCCCTGGCATTTTGTTGCATCGACCGATTCGTTCACCGCATCGATCACCTGAGCGACCTGGATGCCCTGCATGTCGCGGGACAACTGGTAGCCACCGCCCGGACCGCGAACACTGGAAACCAGGTTACTGCGGCGCAGCTTGGCGAACAGCTGTTCGAGATAGGACAGGGAGATGCCTTGGCGCTCGGAGATATCGGCCAGGGACACCGGCCCGTGCTGCGCGTGCAACGCCAGGTCAAGCATGGCGGTCACGGCGTATCGGCCTTTTGTAGTCAGTCGCATGGACAATTACCACGGAGTTCGGAATGGACGGGAGTATGCAATTCCCGAGCATTTAAGTCAACTATAAGACCTAGTGCTTTAGTCGGGTTTACCCGCAAAAGAGCGCGCGAATGATAGCAGGGTCTGCGGCTTAATGGCACACCGGTCAGCAGCAGCCCCTGCCGGGACGTCAGTGGAGCTTGGATTCGTCCTTGCCTTTGACGCAGGCGAAGTCTTCTTCACGCAATTCAGGCAGATCTTTCGCACAATAATTGCTGCCCAGATCCTTCAACGCACCGCACATCCCTTCCAGACGGCCATCCACCGCCTGAAGGTGATCCAGCAGTTGACCAATGGCACGCGCCACCGGGTCCGGCATGTCCTCGCTCACACCGTAAGCATCAAAACCGATCTTCTCGGCCATCGCTTTACGCTTGGCGTCGGCTTCATCATCGGACTTGACGATGATCCGGCCCGGGATGCCCACCACCGTGGCACCTGGCGGCACTTCCTTGGTCACTACGGCATTGGAGCCAACCTTGGCACCGGCACCGACCGTGAACGGGCCAAGCACTTTCGCGCCAGCCCCCACGACTACGCCATCACCCAGCGTCGGGTGACGCTTGCCCTTGTTCCAGCTGGTGCCGCCAAGGGTCACACCCTGATAGATGGTGACGTCATCGCCGATTTCAGCGGTTTCGCCAATCACGATGCCCATGCCATGGTCGATGAAGAAGCGACGACCGACCTTGGCGCCCGGATGAATCTCAATACCGGTCAACCAGCGACCGAAGTTCGACACCAGCCGCGCCAGCCATTTCAGATCATTGCGCCAGAGCATGCCGGCCAGTCGATGAATCCAGATTGCATGCATGCCGGGGTAGCAGGTCAGGACTTCAAAAGCGTTACGCGCCGCCGGGTCTCGGTGGAATACGCTCTGGATATCTTCACGCAAACGCTCGAACATCATTAATCCTTCCGTTTAAGGAGCTCGCCACGGGCCGCTTTCTGGGTTTCCGTGAGGATGCCACGCAAAATATTCATTTCCGCCCGGCTGACCGAGCTGCGTCCGTACAACCGGCGCAGGCGCGCCATCAAGTGCCGCGGTTTTTCCGGATCGAGGAATTCGATGGCCACCAGGGTCTGTTCCAGGTGCTCGTAGAATCGCTCCAGCTCATCCATGGTCGCCAGCTCGGCGCTTTTCACGGAGGCCACTTCTTCCTTCTCGATCTTGGTCGGCTGACCTTGTGCGGCCAGCCAGGCCATGCGCACTTCATAACTCAACACCTGCACCGCCGCCCCGAGGTTCAGCGAACTGAATTCAGGATCGGAGGGAATGTGCACGTGATAGTGACATCGCTGCAGCTCGTCATTGGTCAGGCCGGAATCTTCACGACCGAACACCAGTGCGATTTCCGCGCCCTGCCCGGCCTCCTCGACCACTTTGGTTCCGCACTCGCGCGGGTCCAGCAATGGCCAGGGAATGCGCCGGTCGCGAGCACTGGTGCCGAGCACCAGATTGCAGCCGACCAGGGCGTCTTCCAAGGTGGCGACGACTTGTGCGTTTTCAAGGATGTCACCGGCACCGGAGGCACGAGCGTCGGCTTCGTGATGCGGGAAAACTCGCGGATCAACCAGCACCAACCGCGACAGGCCCATGTTTTTCATGGCGCGCGCGGTCCCGCCGATGTTTCCCGGATGGCTGGTATTGACCAGGACGACACGAATATTTTGCAGCACGGCGGGCGCTCTCGGACTCGGCAAAGGGGTGCAAATCTTACAGAACAGCCTACCGTTAAGCTATGAAAGCGAACAGCGACCTTCACCTGAAGAAAAGTTCTGATAGAATGCGCGGCTTTCTTTAACAACCTTAGGTGACACATCCATGCAGCCCATGCTGAATATCGCGCTGCGCGCCGCCCGCAGCGCCAGTGAACTGATCTTCCGCTCCATCGAGCGCCTGGATACCATCAAGGTCGACGAAAAAGACGCCAAGGATTATGTATCCGAGGTCGATCGCGCCGCCGAACAGAAAATCATCGATGCTCTGCGCAAGGCTTACCCGAATCACTCGATCATGGGTGAAGAGACCGGCATGCACGCCGGTAGCGGTATCGAAGGTGAAGAATACCTGTGGATCATTGACCCACTGGACGGCACCACCAACTTCCTGCGCGGCATTCCTCACTTCGCTGTCAGCATTGCCTGCAAATACCGTGGTCGCCTGGAACACGCCGTTGTTCTGGATCCGGTTCGCCAGGAAGAATTCACCGCCAGCCGTGGTCGCGGCGCTCAACTGAACGGTCGTCGCCTGCGTGTCAGCGGTCGTACCAGCCTGGACGGCGCTCTGCTCGGCACCGGTTTCCCGTTCCGTGACGACCAGATGGACAACCTCGACAACTACCTGGGCATGTTCCGCGCCCTGGTTGGCCAGACTGCCGGCATCCGCCGCGCCGGTTCGGCGAGCCTGGACCTGGCTTACGTGGCCGCCGGTCGTTTCGACGCGTTCTGGGAGTCGGGCCTGTCCGAGTGGGACATGGCCGCTGGCGCCCTGCTGATTCAGGAAGCTGGTGGCCTGGTGAGCGACTTCACCGGCGGTCACGACTTCCTTGAAAAAGGCCACGTCGTTGCCGGCAACACCAAATGCTTCAAGGCAGTTCTGACGGCGATCCAGCCGCACCTGCCGGCTTCGCTGAAGCGCTAAGCTTTTCGCGAAACCCAAAAAAGCACCCTTCGGGGTGCTTTTTTTATGCCTCTAATTCGATCCCCCTGCATTTCTCGCTCAAATCGCAGACATAAAAAAGCACCCCGAAGGGTGCTTTCTTATCAGCTTTCAGCAGATCACTGCCCCGGCTGCGCCTGAGACAGGATCAGCTTGCCTTCCTTGTCAACCGGAATCTGGTTGCCCGGATCACGATCCATCCGCACTTTGCCTTCCTTGCCGTCCAGCGAGTAACGAACGTCATAGCCTACGACCTTGTCGCTGATGTCATTCACCGTATTACAGCGAGTCTGCGTGGTGGTGTAGGTATCGCGATTCTGCATGCCTTCCTGCACCTTGTTGCCGGCATAACCGCCACCGACCGCACCGGCCACCGTGGCAATCTTCTTGCCGGTGCCGCCGCCGATCTGATTACCCAGCAAACCACCTGCCACGGCACCGATGGCGGTACCGAGAATCTGGTGTTGATCCTTGACCGGCGCCTGCCGGGTCACAGCGACATCCTTGCACACTTCACGTGGAGTCTTGATCTGTGTCTTGACCGGTTCGACGGCCAACACTTGCGCATACTCAGGGCCGCTTTTAACCAGGCTGTAGGTGGCAACAGCACCCCCGGCAGTCACACCGACAGCACCCAATACCGCACCAACCAGTAACGACTTGTTCACATGAACCTCCTGACCATCACATGCGGGACAAGCCCGCGCTTCTCCCAGCCTTGGAGCAAAAAAAAAGACGCGAGTTCAACTCGCGTCTTTTTTGTCTAGTACCACCGGGAGAATGCTATGGAAGCAGAGCCTCAAGGACGGTCGTCGACTTCCTTCTCGGTGTTGGCCGGAGGAATCAGGTCTTCGGTAGACAGGTTCAGCCAGATCAGCACCACGTTGGCGATGTAGATCGACGAATAGGTACCCGCCAGAACACCCACCAGCAGCGCCAGGGAGAAGCCGTACAGGTTGTCACCGCCGAAGAACAGCAGCGCCGCGATTGCCAGCAAGGTCGAAACCGAAGTCGCGATGGTCCGCAACAGGGTCTGGGTGGTCGAGATGTTGATGTTCTCGATCAGCGTAGCCTTGCGCAGTACGCGGAAGTTCTCACGCACCCGGTCGAATACGACGATGGTGTCGTTCAGCGAGTAGCCGATGATCGCCAGTACTGCCGCCAGCACCGTCAGATCGAAGGTGATCTGGAAGAACGACAGGATACCGACGGTCACGATCACGTCGTGAATCAGCGAAACGATGGCGCCGACCGCGAATTTCCACTGAAAGCGGAAAGCCAGGTAGATCAGGATGCCGCCGAGTGCCAGCAGCATGCCGAGGCCACCCTGGTCACGCAGCTCTTCACCGACCTGCGGGCCGACGAACTCGACGCGCTTGACCGTCGCCGGGTTGTCGCCACCGACCTTCTGCAGCGCTTGCGCTACCTGATGACCCAACTGCGGATCTTCACCCGGCATGCGCACCAGCAGATCGGTGGTAGCACCGAAGTTCTGCACGATAGCTTCGTGATAGCCGGCGGTGGTCAGTTGATCACGCACCTTGGTGACATCGGCCGGACGCTCGTAGGTCAGCTCGATGAGCGTACCGCCGGTGAAGTCCAGACCCCAGTTCATGCCCTTGTGGAATACGCTGAAAACAGCCAGCAAGGTCAGGAACACTGTGACGCCGAACGCGAAGTTGCGGACGCCCATGAAGTTGATTGTACGTAACATGGCAGCCCCTTAAATCCACAACTTCTTGAAGTCACGACCGCCGAAGATCAGGTTGACCATCGCGCGGGTGACCATGATGGCCGTGAACATCGAAGTCAGAACCCCGAGGGACATGGTTACTGCGAAGCCCTTCACCGGGCCGGTGCCCATGGCGAAGAGAATGCCGCCGACCAGCAATGTGGTCAGGTTGGCGTCGAGAATCGCAGTGAATGCCCGACCGAAGCCTTCGTTGATTGCACGCTGCACGGTCATGCCGGCGGCGATCTCTTCACGGATCCGCGAGAAGATCAGCACGTTGGCGTCGACCGCCATACCCATGGTCAACACGATACCGGCGATACCCGGCAGGGTCAGCGTGGCACCCAGCAGCGACATCAGTGCCAGCAGCAGCACCATGTTCACCGCCAACGCGACGGTCGCGATCAGGCCGAAGAAGCGGTAGATGGCGATGATGAACAGCGAGACGAACAGCATGCCCCACAGCGATGCATCGATACCCTTGGTGATGTTGTCCGCACCCAGGCTAGGGCCGATGGTGCGTTCTTCAGCGAAGTACATCGGAGCAGCCAGACCACCGGCACGCAGCAGCAGCGCCAATTCGGACGACTCGCCCTGGCCGTTCAGGCCGGTGATACGGAATTGCGCACCCAGCGGCGACTGAATGGTCGCCAGGCTGATGATCTTCTTCTCTTCCTTGAACGTCTGTACGGCAACGTCTTTCTCGACGCCGTCGACCATTTGCTTGGTGTACGTGGTCACCGGACGCTGTTCGATGAAGATCACCGCCATGCTGCGACCGACGTTGCTGCGGGTCGCGCGGCTCATCAGTTCGCCACCGTGGCCATCCAGACGGATGTTCACTTCAGGGGTGCCGTGCTCACCGAAACCGGCCTTGGCGTCAGTCACCTGGTCACCGGTGATGATCAGGCCACGCTCGATCTGTGCAGGAGGACGCTTGCCTTCGCGGAACTCGAAAGTCTCGGAAGTGGCTTTCGAAGCACCCGGCTCGGCGGCCAGGCGGAACTCGAGGTTGGCCGTCTTGCCGAGGATACGCTTGGCTTCGGCAGTGTCCTGTACGCCCGGCAGCTCAACCACGATACGGTTGGCACCCTGACGCTGGACGATCGGTTCGGCAACACCCAGCTCGTTGACGCGGTTACGTACCGTGGTCAAGTTCTGCTTGATGGAGTATTCACGGATTTCCGCCAGCTTGGCCGGGGTCATCGCCAGACGCAGCACCGGTTGACCATTGAGGTCGGCCGGAACAATGTCGAAATCGTTGAAGTTCTTGCGGATCAGCACACGGGCCTGTTCGCGGGAGTCTTCATCGCTGAAGCCCAACTGAATGGCACCGCCCAGTTGCGGCAGGCTGCGATAGCGCAGTTTTTCTTTACGCAGCAGGCTCTTGACGTCGCCTTCATAGACTTTCAGGCGTGCATCGAGGGCTTTTTCCATGTCCACTTCCAGCAGGAAGTGCACACCACCGGACAAGTCCAGACCCAGCTTCATCGGGTGCGCGGCCACGCTGCGCAGCCATTGCGGGGTGGTCTGTGCCAGGTTCAGCGCGACGACGTAGTCATCACCCAATGCCTTGCGCACAACGTCCTTGGCCGGCAGCTGGTCTTCAGCCTTGGTCAGACGGATCAGACCGCCCTTGCCGTTTGCAGCCAGGCTCGAGGCCTTGACGTTGATCCCGGATTCCTTGAGCGCGGTGCTCACGCGATCCAGATCGGCCTGATTGACCTGCAGGGCCGTGCTGGCACCGCTGATCTGAATGGCCGGGTCATCGGGGTATAGATTCGGAGCGGAATAAATCAGACCGATCGCCAGCACCGCCAGGATCAGAATGTATTTCCACAGAGGATATTTGTTCAGCATCACGCCGCCCGTTATGAACGCGGGGCGCCTTGCGCGCCCCGTCGATTGAGTAGAAGTTGGAACCTTAGATCGCTTTCAGCGTGCCTTTTGGCAGCGTGGCGGCGATGGCGCCCTTCTGGAACTTCATTTCCACGGTGTCGGAAACTTCCAGAACCACGAAGTCGTCGGCCACTTTGGTGATCTTGCCGGCGATGCCGCCGGTGGTAACCACTTCGTCACCCTTCGCCAGGCTGCTCAGCAGGTTCTTCTGCTCTTTGGCGCGCTTGGCCTGTGGACGCCAGATCATCAGGTAGAAGATGACCAGGAAGCCAACCAGGAAAATCCACTCGAAGCCGCCACCCATTGGGCCGGCTGCTGCCGGTGCAGCCGCGTCAGCCATGGCATTAGAGATAAAAAAGCTCATTTAGCACTCCAGTTGCAAATGTTGAATCTTGGGGTCAGAAAACTCAGTCCAAAGGCGGAACGGGAAGCCCGCGTTTGGCGTAGAAGGCATCGACAAAGGCGGCCAATGTACCCTGTTGAATAGCCTCGCGCAAACCAGCCATCAGCACCTGATAATGGCGCAAATTGTGGATGGTATTGAGCATGCTGCCGAGCATTTCGCCGCACTTGTCCAGATGATGCAGATAAGCGCGCGAGAAGTTCTGGCAGGTATAGCAATCGCAGGTCGGATCCAGCGGCGAATCATCATGGCGATGGAACGCGTTACGGATCTTCAGCACGCCAGTATCAATGAACAGATGCCCATTGCGGGCATTACGGGTTGGCATCACGCAATCGAACATGTCCACACCGCGGCGCACACCCTCAACCAGATCTTCCGGTTTGCCAACGCCCATAAGGTAACGAGGTTTGTCAGCCGGCATCATGCCCGGCAGATAATCCAGCACCTTGATCATTTCATGCTTGGGCTCGCCCACCGACAGGCCGCCGATGGCCAGACCGTCGAAGCCGATCTTGTCCAGGCCTTCCAGAGAACGCATGCGCAGGTCCTGGTGCATGCCGCCCTGAACGATGCCAAACAGCGCTGCTGTGTTGTCGCCATGGGCATTCTTCGAACGCTGGGCCCAGCGCAACGACAGCTCCATGGAAACACGGGCAACGTCTTCGTCGGCCGGGTACGGGGTGCATTCGTCGAAGATCATCACGATGTCCGAGCCCAGATCACGCTGGACCTGCATCGACTCTTCCGGGCCCATGAACACTTTCGAGCCGTCGACCGGGGAGGCGAAGGTCACGCCCTCCTCCTTGATCTTGCGCATGGCGCCGAGACTGAACACCTGGAAGCCGCCAGAGTCGGTGAGGATCGGGCCTTTCCACTGCATGAAATCGTGCAGGTCGCCGTGCTCTTTGATCACTTCGGTGCCAGGGCGCAGCCACAGGTGAAAGGTGTTGCCCAGAATGATCTCAGCGCCCGTGGCGACGATGTCACGCGGCAACATGCCCTTGACCGTGCCGTAGGTGCCAACCGGCATGAAGGCCGGGGTCTCGACGGTGCCACGGGGGAAGGTCAGGCGACCACGACGAGCCTTGCCGTCGGTGGCCAGGAGCTCGAAGGACATGCGGCATTGGCGACTCATTCTGTTTCCTCGGGGCCTGTTTCTTTAGGGGCAGTAGGTGCGGGATTACGGGTGATGAACATCGCATCACCGTAGCTGAAAAAGCGGTATTCGTTTTCGACGGCGGCCTTGTAGGCAGCCATGGTTTCCGGATAGCCGGCGAACGCCGAAACCAGCATCAACAACGTGGATTCGGGCAAATGGAAATTGGTGACCAAGGCGTCGACCACATGGAACGGCCGGCCCGGGAAGATAAAGATATCGGTGTCGCCACTGAACGGTTTGAGCACGCCATCACGAGCGGCGCTCTCCAGCGAACGCACGCTGGTGGTGCCTACGGCAATCACCCGACCGCCACGCGCACGGCAGGCAGCGACTGCATCGACCACGTCCTGGCCGACTTCCAGCCATTCGCTGTGCATGTGGTGATCTTCGAGCTTTTCGACACGCACCGGCTGGAACGTACCCGCACCGACGTGCAACGTAACGAACGCGGTCTCGACACCCTTGGCGGCGATCGCTTCCATCAGCGTCTGGTCGAAGTGCAGCCCGGCGGTCGGCGCTGCCACCGCGCCGAGCTTCTCGGCGTACACGGTCTGATAACGCTCACGATCCGAGCCTTCGTCCGGGCGGTCGATATAAGGCGGCAGCGGCATGTGCCCGACGCGGTCGAGGAGCGGCAGCACTTCTTCAGCGAAACTCAACTCGAACAGGGCATCGTGGCGAGCCAGCATTTCGGCTTCGCCTCCACCGTCGATGAGGATCTTCGAACCCGGCTTGGGTGACTTGCTGGAGCGCACATGGGCCAGCACGCGGTGCGTGTCGAGCACTCGCTCGATGAGGATTTCCAGCTTGCCGCCAGACGCCTTCTGACCGAACAGCCGTGCCGGAATCACCCGGGTATTGTTGAACACCATCAGATCGCCCGGGCGCAAATGCTCAAGCAGATCAGTGAATTGACGGTGTGCCAGGGCGCCGCTGACACCATCCAGGGTCAACAGGCGACTACCGCGACGCTCGGCCAAAGGGTGGCGGGCGATCAGCGAATCAGGAAGCTCGAAGGTAAAGTCAGCAACGCGCATGATGGAGTTCGTCTAGCAGGGCCGGAAAGTCTAGCGGAAATATCGAAAATTGACCATGAAACGTGATTGACCAACGGTAGGTACCTCTCTATACTTCGCCGCCATTGAGCCCTGATGGCGGAATTGGTAGACGCGGCGGATTCAAAATCCGTTTTCGAAAGGAGTGGGAGTTCGAGTCTCCCTCGGGGCACCAAAATTAAGAAAGGTCTTGCTTTGCAAGGCCTTTTTTTTCGCCTGCCGGAAAGTGGCTGCTGTTGTCGGAGCCGCCGAAGGCTGCGATCTTTTGATCTTCCCTGTAACAACAACAGGACACCTCAAAGGATTCACTGCATGGAAACGTCACTGGAAACCGTCGCCCTGTTCTCCCTCAAACTCGCGTACGAGGAAGAAGGCCTGAGCCCGATTCTGCGGGATGACATGGTCATGGGCGACTATCAGAAAGACGTATTCGAATTGCTGGTGCGCCGGGGTGATGTCGAGACGATCCAGTTCAAGATGAACGAGTGCCTGGCGCTGGCGATGGATGCGCTGGGTGGCTTCGAGAAACCGCTGGGGCGGGAACTGCACAAGTTGTCGACCGACCTCAGTCAGGCGCAGTCGCTGGAACAACTGGATCAGCCGCTCCTCGCGCTCAAGGGTTATTTGAAGGACATTCTGTAATCAGACACGCGATCTGAAGGAACAGCCCTCGGATTACTTGCGCACTTTTACCACTTGAATGTCGATGGGGAACCCACCTGCCCCTTCCAGTTTCTTCCATCCCACGTATTGAAAAATCGCGTCCCGATCGATGGTATCGCCCCTCTCCACCATTGCTCCGCCCAGCACCGCAACCTCTCTATAGATTGCGCAGCTGCCCTCATCGGGATAGGCGGTGTAGATCACATAGGGTTTGTCGTATCGCACGGCACGAAAATGTCGGCCGCAACCCCAGTCGACCGTGATCATCAATGTCTTCAGTAACGCTTCGCCATCCGTTTCCGAATCCTCGGCGATCTCATGGAGTTTGCCGAGTTTGCCGACGTCACTAAAGCCCAGAGCGCGGGCGCGCTTGTATTCCGGGGACTCCAAATGTTCGGCCTCAGCCTTTAAGGCTTGCTGCAGAATCTCTTTGTCCTGGACGTTATGTTCGTTGTTCCAGATCTCGGTTGCTTGGGCAATGACGTTTTCGCAACGGGCATAATCGGAAGAGGCAAGGCTCGCGTGGGTGAGGTGCTCGCGATGGACGAAAACAGGTCGCATCAAGCTATCGACGCGGAACATCGCATCCCTGGCAGTAATTGTCCCGCTTTGAACGTTGTTCAACACTTGCTGAAAACGTTCACAATCGGAGAGGTATCCCTTCCAGGCGGCCTCCGGGGTTTCGGCGGCAAGCGCCGGAGCCATTACGATGGCGAGAAGGAAAGCGCCGAGCAGGCGCGAGACAGAAGAAACGCCAAGCATGTGTAGTCCGTTACGCAGATGAAGAAAGTGGCGCGAAGCTACTATTTTGATATCTTGCCGTCCACTCTCGCTGGAGGCCTATCAACCGCCTCTGTTATCACGCACTCGGGAATAAACCAATGGATGCTTTGCTGTGCTTGATGGTGATGGCCGGAACCTGGTGGTGGGTGGTGAAGCAACGGGGTGAGTGGAACTTGTTACTTGGCAACCTTGCTGGCGCCGGAAGTAGCGTGGTAACCGGTATTGTGTTCACGCTGATATACGACGGGGTCATTGGTACGACGATGGCGACACCCAACCTGGATCGCAGTCTGGTGGTGTTCATCACAAGCGCGAGCGTTCTGGCGGGGGTATGGTTGTGGATTGCCAATCGTCGCCAACCGGCACATCCGGCTGCACGTCAGTTGCTGGGCGCCGTGTGTGGGGTTGCCGCCGGCGTGGCGACCCTGCTGTTTCTTGCGGTGAATTATTTCCCCAACATGTGATCGGACGGCGTGACTGTTCTGCTATCTCGCCGCCCATCGTTAGCGTTCACTTCGCAAAAAATGAATCAGCCCCCTTTTTTCCAGCCTTCCCTCAAACTCGCTTATGAGGAAGACGGCCTGAGCCCGCCCCTGCGCGATGATCTGGCCATGGGTGATTACCAAGGGGCTTTTGCTGCCTGGGATAATGTCACCATCTCTTCTAGACAGCTCCACCCTCATCTTTCGAGACAGTCTCAACGACAGCTTATCGATTTCTTGTTACCAAGCCCCTAGCAGCTTGGCGGCATCATCGTTGACTGCAAAACCATCGCGATACATCCAGCACTGGCAAGGCCGAGAGAGCGCCGTAACCAGCCGCCATTGCGACTCAACCCAACAAGTCTCACAAGGTAGTCCAGCTCTTCAGGGGCGCCCTGGAGGGCCTCTCATGAGATACCGACACCCTGGCGGCAAATGGCCGTCAATCGCACCGTGTCCGGCATGAAGGCTTCCTTGGAAAAGTACAAAAGCTAGGGCTGAACCTTAGCATTGTCGGCAGGCGAGGACAGCCGCAAGGCGTCCGAGAATGTCGTACGAACTTTCCTGCGGGCAAAACAAAACCCCAACTGCTTTCGCAATTGGGGTTTCGGAATTTAATCTTGACGATGACCTACTCTCACATGGGGAA
>NZ_JBXARH010000004.1:0-484443 GCF_058808055.1 Pseudomonas sp. GW821-FHT11G12 | reverse complement strand
GTACTGCGCAAGAAGTTGCGCAGTACTGCGCAACTTCTTGCGCACTTGGCTGGAGGCCATGAGCGGCGTGGCTTGCAGCGGTTTTAAGGGGTGTTTTATTACGTACAACTGCGCAACTTCTTGCGCAGTATGGCCAAACGCCGCTTCGTCGCCTTACCGAGTCAGCACGGTGAGGCATTCTTCTATCGAACGCTGCTGCGTCTCGGCATACAACCTCAATTCATCGATGGTTGAACGCCCCAAAGCTTGTTCGAACGCCTGACGATTGGAGTGCTCGCCATAGTGCGTCTGCGCCGCATCCCCCAGGTTTGACTGAAAAATCCCCGCCGCACTGACCGGCAGGAAATCTTCGTACACCAGCGGCTCGGCTTTCACGTACCCATCGCGTAACAACGCTTGCAGCGAAACATCAGCGGGACGACTCGCCTCAAGCCCTTTGTCTGTCACGAAATAACGGAAGTACGCCAACTCCTGCTCGCGCATGCCCTCGAGGCTGTCAGGGAATTCGCCGAAGTGCTGAGTCATCAGCGCGTTGTAGCGTGAGGCGTTGGCTTCGTTGGGGAAATCGCCCAATTCATCGCGTGCCGCATTCAGCAGGCGGTCGTACAGCGCCCGGCCCTTGGGGGTCAGCGCCGCACCCCGTTGTTCGATTTCGCCGAACCGGGCGCTGTGGCTGCCGCGAGTTTGCGTCTGGTCGGTGAAGGCGATCGGCTCGTCCAGCGCCTTGAAACTGGTCTGACGCAGCAGGATCGGATGCTGCCGGCGCGGTGGCCCTTCGATCACCGCTTTGGGTGTGATGCCGTGCAGCGGCATCTTTGCCTGAACGATGTCGATGTCCAGCGTACGCGGTGTCAGGTGGTTGATGTGCGGGCCCTTGAACGCGACGACATCGGCGATCAAACGATGCTGGGCGCTGAGCGTCTGGTATTGCGCGGCGGTGACGGTGGCGCTGTGGTGCCAGCGAAAAGTCTCCAGCGCTTGCAGGACAAATTCCCCGGCCTCGGATTCATTCAACCCGCCAGCGGCTTCAGCCTGCTCGATCAGACGCAACGCGGTTGGGGTGAAGATCGAACGCTGATCCAGCACCGATTGCGCGAAGGCCCGCAGCTCGGGGTCTTCAATCAACTCAAGTCGCAGCAACGAAGTGAACACCCGGAACGGGCTGACCTGTAGCGCATCTTCATGCACCGCGCGGAACGCCGTGGAGTGCACAGGCACTCCGGCAGGGGTCAGGTCGTAATAACCCACGGGTTGCATGCCCATCACCGCAAACAGGCGGGCGAGGGTGGCCAGTTCGGTCGCGGTGCCAACGCGGATTGCGCCATGGCGCTCCATGTCCAGCCGTTCGATTTCGCCGGTGCTGTGCAGTTGACGGGCGATCTGCGGCTCGCGCGACAGCACGTCGAGGTTGGTCTGTTCCACCAGTTCCATCAAGGCGCCATACAGCGGCACTTCTTCGCGGTACATGTCGGACATCGCTTTGGAGAAGCGTTGGCGGATCAGGTCGGGGCTGACGAAAGGCTGCACGGTCATGAAAAAAATTCCTGGCACGGTCACGTAAAGGATGGGGGAAAAGATCGCAGCCTTCGCCGACGCGGGCAAACGAAGAATCCTACGAACTTCATTCTGCCAACGACTGATCGTTTACCTGTCCTGACGCGAGTTCTCCCCCAGAAACTCCCGATACAAACGCGCCGTGTTCGATGGCTGCTCGACCATCGGCATGTGACCGACGCCGTCCCACACATCGACCCGCAGATTGGCGATGCCCTTGCTCCAGACCGGCACGCTGCTGACATCGATCAACCGGTCCTTGCGGCCCCAGAGCAACAGCCCCGGGCATTTGATGTCTGGGAGTTTCGGCTCCATTGGCGGACTGGCGCGGAAATCCCGGAAGATCTCTTCCAGTTCATCCCGGCGTTGTTCGTAGCGCTGGGCGATGGCATCCAGCACCAGCCCCGGTACCCAGGGCGGCGAGGCCATGGTCATCGCATAGAAGCGTCGGAATTCTTCCCGGGAATTGATCAAAAACGGATTGTGCCCACGTGCCAGATGGCGCTCCATGTCGCTGGGCTCCGGTGCCGTGACGCCGGCCGGGTCGATCAAGGCCACCGAAGCGATGCGATCGGGGTAGGTCGCCGCCAGCCACGCGGCGATGTAACCGCCCATGGAGTTGCCGATCACATGGACTTTCTCGACCCCGCAGACGTCGAGCAACTGGATCATGCGCTTGGCCTGCACCGCGATGTCGTAGCCACCCCCCGCCTTGAAGCCGGTTTCGCCGTGGCCGGCCAGGTCCGGAATGATCACTCGATACTGACTGACGAAATGCCGGGCGAAGCGCAGCCACAGGTTCTTTTCCGCGCTGTAGCCATGCAGCATCAGAATGCTGCTCGACGCTTCATAGGGCCCGCCTTGCCAGGTCGACACGGTCATTTCGGCAATCGGTACTTCAATCTTGTGCAACCGGTACAGCTTGGCCTCCAGGGCCGCGCTCAGGTCGTAGAGCCAGTGGCCGACCGCCGGGTAGCTCAACCAGCTCCAGGCCACGAAAACTGCGAGGGCGACAAACAGCAAGAGCATCGGACGTCTTCCTTGTTCAAGACAGAATGTGGTCGGCCGGTTTCAGCGCCCGGGTCAACCGGTGATAGCTGAAACTGAAGCCCGGGAACATTGCGATCACATGACCGCTCTTGCTTTGATACCAACTGTGGCAGCCGCCGGTTTTCCAGACCGTGCGCTCCATCTCCCGGTGAATCATCTGAGTGTAGGTACGTTCTGCTTCGGGGCGAACTTCGATGCTGCGCAGACCTTTGGCCTGCACGGTGCGGATGCAGTCGAGGATGTAGTTCATCTGCGATTCGATGATGAACAGCGCCGAGGTGTGGCCTATGCCGGTGTTCGGCCCGGTGACGATAAACAGGTTGGGAAAGTCCGGCAGGCTGGTGCCGAGGTAGGCGCGCGGGTATTGCGCCCAGACGTCGCGCAGTTGCACGGCGTTTTTTCCGCTGACCGGGTAGGAAATCACGCCGTCGGTGGCGTCGTAACCGGTCGACCACACGATCAGATCAACGTCGATGTGCTGGCCGTCCGTGGTGACGATGCCGGTTTCGTCGAGGCTGGCGATGCCTTGCTCGCGGCTGTGCAGCGTGACGTTGGGGCGGGTCAGCGCCGGGTAATAAGTGCTGGAGACCAACACCCGTTTGCAGCCGATGGTGAAGTCCGGCGTCAGTTTTCGCTGGAGTTCGGGATCCGTTACCTGGTGTTTGAGGAATTTCAGGGCCTGGTGCTGCACCATGTGAATCGCCGGTTTTGAATATTTGAAGGCGATGACCCGGGTTTCGAACTGCCAGTAGATCATCCAGCGCAACAGTTTGTAGGCCGGTTTCAAACCCAGCAGCCAACGCTGGAAGGGCCCGAATTTGCGGTCCGGTCGGGGCAGCACCCAATGCGGCGTGCGTTGAAAGACGTGCAGTCGCTCGACCTGCGGCGCAATCGTCGGTATCACCTGCGCCGCACTGGCGCCGCTGCCGACGATGGCCACGCGTTTACCGCGATAGTCGTAGCTGTGATCCCAACTGTTTGTATGAAAGGTCTTGCCCTGAAAGCGATCCTGTCCCGGGAAGTGTGGGACGACCGGTTGGCTCAATGGCCCGGTGGCGTTGATCAGGAACTGTGCGTAGAACGTGCCTTTGGTGCCGGTGTGTACGGCCCAACGTTTCTCGGTTTCGTCCCATTCGATGCGTTCGACGTTGGCTTGCAGTTCCACGCGGTCGCGCAGGCCGAAACGCTCGATCACATGTTCGGTGTAGTGATGCAGCTCGGCCTGTTCGGCGAACATCTGCGTCCAGGGGTAGGGCGCGAACGACAGTGAATACAGGGGCGACGGCACATCGACCGCCGCGCCGGGGTAAGTGTTCTGGCACCAGGTGCCGCCGAAAAAGTCCCGCCGCTCCAGCAAGCGAAAATCGTCGATGCCGGCCTTGAGCAAATTGATGGCCGCGCACTGGCCGCCAAACCCGCTGCCGATGATCAACACTTGATAGGTCTGCATGGGCCTCCTTCTTAGAGTCTTTTTTCCATTTTCTTCCTTTCATGTATAGCCAATCATTTGCCTGCTGTGTGATGGAAATGGCGGGGTATTCGGCCGCTGGCCGGTGATGGCTATTTAACGTTGCCCTGTTAGACTCCGAGCACATCCTTTTGCGGTGTACTCGAGGCCCTTATGGGAAGAACGGGAGGAAAGGGACTTTCACTGGCCAGGAGGCTTTACACATCGCGAACCCTCGGGTTGGTCCTGGGGCTTCTATGCGTGAGCGTTGCGATGCACCCGCTCGATCCGCCGACCTGGGTCTGGGCGCTGATGCTGTTCAACGGCCTGGTCTGGCCGCACCTCGCGTATCAATGGGCCCGACGGGCCAAGGTTCCGTACCACGCCGAACACCGCAACCTGCTGCTCGACGCCTTTCTCGGCGGCTTCTGGGTCGCCGCCATGCACTTCAATCCCTTGCCCAGTGCCACGACCATTTCAATGATGGCGATGAACAATGTCGCCATCGGTGGCCTGCGTTTTCTGCTGGCCGGGGCGGCGGCGCAGTTGCTTGGCGTCGGCGTCGGGCTGGTAGTGTTTGCCCCGGCCTTCATCCCCGCGACCTCTCCGGCGCAGCTCTATGCGTGCCTGCCGTTGTTGATGCTGTATCCGCTGGCGCTGGGCTGGATCTGCTTCCGCCAGGCCTACACCCTTGGCCTGCACAAGCGTGAATTGCTGGCGTTGAGCCGTACCGACAGCCTGACCGGTTTGCTCAATCACGGCGCCTGGAAGGATCAACTGGACATCGAATTCGAACGCAGCAAACGCCAGCAGACAGGCGCGGCAATTGCGCTGATCGACATCGACCATTTCAAGGCGATCAACGACACCTACGGCCATGTGGCCGGCGATATCGTCCTGCGTCAGTTGAGCAAGATGCTCAAGCAGAACCTGCGCATGGCCGATGTGGCGGGGCGCTACGGCGGCGACGAGTTTTGCGTGATCCTGCCGGACTTGCCGCTGTTCAACGCGGCGCAGGCCATGGAAGCCTTGCGTGAGCGTTTTTCCTTTCTGGTCTACGAACAGAACCCGGCGCTGAAAGTCAGCCTGAGCATTGGCCTGGCGGCACTCGATCCGGCTCACGGCGATGCAACGCGCTGGCTGAATGATGCCGATGAAGCGCTCTACGAAGCCAAGGCCAGCGGGCGCAACCGGGTGATCTGCTGCAACGATGACAAGCCGCGGCGCGAGGTATTCGATTCGGTTTGAACGGATTGGGTGTCGCATCCGGGATAGAGCCTTGGGGCGATGTCAGGTACGGTTCAGTACCCGACACGAAACAAGGATTGATTCATGACGTTCAAATTCCCTCGTTCTCTGCTGGCCGCCGGTCTCGGCCTGACCCTCTCTTTCGCAGCCGCTGGCGCCTTCGCCGAACCGCACAAACAGGTGCTGGCCGACGCCGAGCAATACAAACCCGAAGCCCTGAAATTGCTCGAGCGCCTGGTCAATATCGACTCCGGTTCCGGTGATGAAAAAGGCCTCAAACAAGTCAGTGACATCGCCATCGATGAGCTGAAAAAGCTTGGTGCAACCATTGAATTGGTGCCCAACACTCCGGAAAAAACCAACCACGTGCTCGCCACGCTCAAAGGCACCGGCAAGGCGAAAATCCTGCTGATGGCGCACATGGACACGGTGTTCAAGGAAGGCTCCGCCGCCGAGCGACCGTTCCACATCAAGGACGGCCGCGCCTACGGGCCGGGGGTGATGGACGACAAGGGCGGGATTGTCGCCGGCATCTATGCGCTGAAAACTCTGAAGAACCTCGACTTCAAGGACTACGCGCAAATCACCTTCCTGCTCGATGCCAGCGAAGAAACCGGTTCGGACGTCGCCACCGACCTGATCAAGAAAACCGCCAAACTTCACGACGTGACGCTCAACCTCGAGCCGGGGCGTCCGGCCGATGGTCTGGTGGTGTGGCGCAAGGGCAGTGCCACCGCACTGGTCGAGGTCAAGGGCAAGGCTGCTCACGCCGGCGTCGCGCCGGAACTGGGGCGCAACGCGGCGATGGAAGCGGCGCATCAGATCCTGCAACTGGGCAAACTCGGCGACGAAGCCAAGAAAACCACGATCAACTTCACCGTGCTCAAGGCCGGCGACCGCACCAACGTCATTCCGGATCAGGCCATGGCCAAGGCTGACGTGCGGGCGGCGGTGCCGGAAGAGTTCGACCGGATCGAGAAGGATCTGGCGCGGGTGTCGCAGGACAAGCTAATTCCCGATACCGAAGTGAAGACTTCGCTGCAACGCGGCTTGCCGCCGATGCCGCAGACGCCGGAGTCGGATCGTTTGATGGCGATGGCCCAAGGGATTTATGGCGAAATCGGCCGCAAGTTGACCGAAGAAGGCAGTGGCGGGGCGGCGGATGCGAGTCTGTCAGCCGGGGTGGGCACGCCGACGCTGGACGGGTTCGGGATTGTCGGCGGCAACATTCACACGCCGGAGGAATATGCGGAGGTGGAAAGCGTGGCGCCGCGGATTTATCTGTTGTCGCGGATGATTATGGAGTTGGCGAAGCAGTAACGGCAGCTAGCGGTTTCGCGGCGGGCGCCATGCGAGTGGACTCGTAATGGCGTCGGGCCGCTCTGCCTCTTTGTAGCGAGGTGCTGGGTTACTCTTTGACGCTCATGTATTCCTTGGCCCAGAGGATGTATTCCTCAGGTTGGGTGTAGGTGTGGGTCAGTTCGGTGGCGCTCAGGTCCGAAGCCTGGGTGAAGATCTGGCGCTGTTCGCGCAGGCTGTCGTAAGTGGCCTTGATCGCCGCGAAGTAAGCGCCGTGGCCGTCGATGGTCACGCGCACACCCAGTTCGGCCAGGCGCTTGTCGTCGCGCAGCGCCGGGTTGCCGTAGGTGACCAGCATCAACGGGACGGTCAGGTGTTCGGCGATTTGCTCGAGCTGATCGAAGTCCTGGATGCCGACCATGCAGATACCGTCGGCGCCAGCGGCCTGGTATTGGCGGGTGCGGCTGATGATTTCCTGATTCGGCAGGATGCCGGCGTTGGTCCGGGCGATGATCGCCATTTCCGAGTCGACTCGGGCTTCCAGCGCGGCGCGGATCTTGCCGACGCCTTCGGCGACCGAGATCAGGTCGGTGGATTTACGGCCGAATTGTGCCGGCAGCAGGGTGTCTTCGATGGTCAGCGCGGCGACGCCGGCGCGTTCCAGTTCGACGATTGTGCGCATCACGTTCAGGGCGTTGCCGTAGCCGTGGTCGGCGTCGGCGATCACCGGCAATTGGGCGACGCGGCCGATTCGGGTGGCCTGTTCAGCGAATTCGCTGAGGGTGATCAGGGCAAAGTCCGGAGCACCCAGGACCTGCAACGAGGCGACCGAGCCGCCAAGAATCCCTACTTCAAAACCCAGGTCAGCGGCGATGCGGGCGGACATCGGATCGAACACCGAGGCGGTGTGATAGCAGGTGTCGGAAGCCAGCAGCTGACGGAAGTTACGGCGCAAATCTTGATGAGAAAGCCTGGTCATACGAGTTCCACCAATACAAAGGAATGGAAAGGCTTGAGCAAAGGTGTCAACGCCGAAGGTGAAAAGGCTATCACGCCAATGGGTCAAGGATCATGACGAATTAACGAGGAAGTTAACCAGGAAAAACCTGTTCAGGCTTTCTTGCAGCAGGCAGAGGCGCTCAGGCCGCCACCGCCTGCTGCTGTTGATTGGGCAGCGGCACTGCCCGCACCGAGTTGCCCGGCTGCAATTGCAGGCGTTTGGCGGTGAGGCGGTCGATTACCAGAGTGCTGCCGACCCGGCGTCCCGGAGCGACGGTGATGCGGCAGTTTTCCAGACGGCGGTTGTGAATCAGCCACAGCGGCGCCTGATCGTCCGGCGCGCCAATGCTCAGGGTCAGTTCCAGGCTGTCGCGTACCGTGCGGATGCTGCGGATCGGCGCCTCGATGACCGGGCCGCCGTCGAAGATGTCGATGTAGCCTTTGTGGGCGAAACCCTCGGACTGGAGAATTTTCAGTGCCGGCTCGGTGTTGGGGTGGGCCTGGCCGATCACGGCCTGAGCCTGTTCGGTGAGCAGGCAGGTGTACAGCGGCTGGCGCGGCATCAGTTCGGCGATGAAGGCCTTGTTGCCCAGCCCGGACAGGTGGTCGGCATGGCTGAAGTCCATCTGAAAGAAGTGCCGGCCGAGGCTGTCCCAGAACGGCGAACAGCCTTGCTCGTCGGCACTGCCGCGCAGTTCGGCGATCATCTTCTCGCCGAACAGGTGCGGGAATTCGGCGACAAACAGCAAGCGTCCCAATGACAGCAGGCGTCCATTGCTGCCGTGGCGCTGATCGTGGCGCAAGAACAGCGAGCACAGTTCCGATTGGCCGGTCAGTTCATTGTTGAGGAACAGCGTCGGGATCTGCCGCTGAATGCCCAGGTCCGGCGCCGAGCTGACAGTCAGCCCGACCCGATAGTTGTACCAGGGCTCACGCAGGCCGACAGCCCCGGCCAGGGCGCTGACCCCGACCACCCGCTGCTCGTCGTCCTCGAGCACAAAAAGATAGTCGGCATCGGCCCGTTCGACCTGCTCGGCGAAGGCGCGCTGCGCCCAGCGTACCCGGTGGGCCAGGCGATCTTCGTTGGCGGGCAGGGTGGTGAACCCCGGCCCGGCCTGTTGCACCAGCGTCATCAACGCTGGCAGGTCGCTGACTTGGACCGGACGGACAATCATGCTGCAACTCCTTTTGCGCGCCTGCTCGGGCACTGTCGTTGGGTGAGGGCGCGGTTCACAGGGCAATCACCCGGATCTTGCTGCCAGCGCTGACATTCAGTGCTGCACAAATCGCCGGCGTAAGCGCCAGGGGCTGACCGGGCTGGTAATCCAGCTCCGCGACCACCGCCCGAAAGCCATGCAGTGCATCGTTACTCACCAGATAACGACCACGGGCATCGATCAGTGGTTCCGTTTGAACCGTGGCGGTCTGGCTCTGGGCGATCGAACGGATGTTGGCGGTGCGTGCATACAGGGTCGGGCCGGCATCGAACAGGTCGATGTAGCTGTTGGTTTCAAAACCCTCGCGCTCAAGGATGTCGAAGGCTTCCTGACCGTCCGGGTGGATGCGACCGATGCACTCCTGTGCCGCCAGCGGCAGCATCGGCACGTAGATCGGGTATTGCGGCATCAATTCGGCGAGAAACGTACGGCTCTGCAAGCCGCACAGGCGTTCGGCCTCGACGTAGGGCAGATCGAAGAAGTGCTTGCCCAGCGCATCCCAGAACGGTGAATTGCCTTGCTCGTCGCTGTAGCCGACGATTTCGGTGATCACCGCTTCGGCAAAACGCGTCCCGTGGGCGGCGATGAACAGCAAGCGTGCCCGCGACAGCAATTCGGAAAACGGCGTGCGCACCAGCGCCGCGTCGATGTGAAAACCGCGCAGCAGCGTGTGGCCGCTGAGGTCGTGGCACAGCGACAGCGCCGGAACGCCATGTTCGATGTTCAGTTCCCGCGAAGCGCTGGTGAAGTGGCGGTTGCGCAGGCTGTAGAACGGTTCGTTGTGGCCGGCCGTGGCGAGAATCTCCGAGCAGCCGACCAGACGGCGGCTGTCGAGATCTTCCAGCACGAAAAAGTAATTCTCCGGGCCCTGAGCCGCTGCCTCGCTGTCGAACGAGGCGCAGGACGCGGCGATTTTTTCGCTCAGGCGCTGGCTGTCGTCCGGCAGGGACGTGACGCCCACCAGGCTGTCGCGAGCCAGTTGTTGCAATTGAGGCAGGTCGTTTGGCTCGACTGGGCGTAAGACCAGCATGGATGCACTCCTGTATCAAAAGGTTCGGCCCATTCGCCGAACCTGACTATCACTGTCGGTTTCCACGCGTTAAAGCGGCGGACGCCTGATTTGTTGTCAGACGCCGCTCTTTTTCTTGTCAGCCATTGCTCGGGTCAGGCAGCGCGGTACTGGCGCCGAGCTTGTTCAGGAAGAACAGGTACACCAGACCCAGGGCGATCCAGATCAGGCCGAGTTTCTGTGCATCGACGCCCATGTTGTACATGATGGCCGCGACGATGATGAAGCCGATCACCGGGCAGATCAGGTGACGGATCACCTGGCCGGACTTCTGCCGGCGCCAGTAGTAATTGATCACGGTCAGGTGCAGCAGCATGAAGCCGCTCAAGGCGCCGAAGTTGACCAGCGAGGTCAGGGTATCCACCGAGTTGATGAACAGGTAGCAGATCACCAGCGACAGCACGGCCACCAGATAGATGCTCAGGTACGGCGTGTTGTGTTTCGGGTGAACTTTGGCCAGCACTTTCGGCAGCTTGCCGTCGCGGGCCATGCCGAACAGCAGGCGCGAGACCGCGGCTTGCGAAGTGATCGCCACCGCCACGCCCCAGGCCAGAGCCGTGGCCACGCCGGTCAAAGTCGCCAGCCAGCTGCCGGCGGCGATTTCGGCGATTTCATAGAACGCGGTGTCGGCGGACTTGAAGCCCATGCCGGCGGCAAGATCGGTGGCGATCCAGGTCTGTACGACGAAAATCGCGCCCATCACCACCAGGGTGATCAACGCCGCTTTGCCGACGCTGCGGCCCGGATCACCCTTGATCTCTTCGGCGAGCGTGGAGATCGCATCGAAGCCAAGAAACGACAGCACCGCAATCGACACTGCTTGCATCAGCAGGGCGAAGTTGAAGGTTTCCGGGTGATACAGCGGCGTCAGGGTCAACTGGCCGTTGCCGCCACCGTTGTGCAGGGCATTCCAGGCGTAGAACAGGAAAATCCCCAGCACAACCAGCTGTGCCAGCAGGAACACGATGTTCATGCGGGCGGTGAAAGTGATGCCGCGCAGGTTGACGAACGTGGCGCTGACCAGGAACGCCAGGATGAAGCCGACCTTCGGAATGTCCGGGTACAAATGGTTGAGCGCCATCGCCGCGTAGACGTAGAGCAGCGGCGGAATCAGCAGGTAATCGAGCAGCATCAGCCAGCCAGCGATGAAGCCGACGTGTTGGTTCAAGCCTCGTTGTGCGTAGGAATACACCGAGCCGGCAATCGGAAAGGCCCGGGCCATGCTGCCGTAGCTCAGCGCGGTGAAGAGCATCGCCACCATGCCGATGATGTACGCCAAAGGCACCATCCCCGGTGCCTCCGCGTTGACGTAGCCATACACGCCAAACGGGGCGATGGGGATCATGAAGATCATCCCGTACACCACCAGGTCGGTCAGTGTCAGGCTACGTTTCAACTCCTGTTTGTAGCCGAACTCTTCTATTTCCATGAAGCGCAACTCCTTGTCAGCCAATCGGTCGTTTTAGTTGTTATATCGGTCCGTCGTTTACAGCGTCAGCAGTGGTTACAACAATCTTTACAGCAGGGGTGCCAGATAATTTGCCCAGCGGGAAACCGCTTCCGGGTTGCGCAGCAGGTCGTTGCGCACTTCGATCAAGACCGACTCCAGACCACGGGCATCGCCGTGCACCGGCACGGTCATGTCGCCCAGCGGGTCGATCTTGTACGGCTGGTTGCCGGCGACTTTCAGCGGATGCCGGTCGAGACCGTCGAGCAGGCGCTGGGCGTATGCCTTGGACTGACCGAACAGCACGCCGACTTCCAGTTCCCGTGGCTGGCCGTAGTACACCGGGGTGAAACTGTGAATCCCCACCACCCGCACTGGCCGGTCATCGGCCAGGCGCTCGTCGATCAGTTGTTGCAGCCGGGTGTGAAACGGCTTGAACAGGCACTGGCGACGGTATTCGCGGGTGGCTTCATCGAGCTCGCGATTGCCCGGCACCTGATAGATCTCGCTCTGCGCCGGAATGCTGTCCGGGGCATGTCGGGGCCGGTTGAGGTCGATCAACAGTCGCGAATAATTGGCGCTCAGCAGCGTGGCGCCGATCTTTTCCGACAGTTGCTCGGCCAGCTCCAGCGCACCGATGTCCCAGGCAATGTGTTCACGCGCAGCCGTGTCATCCAGGCCCAGGTTGTTCAGGGCGTCGGGGATGTAGCGGCTGGCGTGCTCGCACACCAGGATCAGTGGATGCGACGAGTTTTCGCGGGTCAGGTTGTAGACCGGTCGGGTGTACAACCCAAGCTCGGCGGATTCAGTACAGGCGTGCATAGTGCTCACACAGGTCAGCGGGCGAGAGCTGTTCCGTCAGCGCCAGTTCCTCGGTTTTAAGGGCGAAATACGTGTCTAGCAACGGTGCCGGCAGCGCTGCCATCAGCGCTTCGCTGCGACGCAGGCATTCCAGTGCCTGAGCCAAAGAGGCGGGCAGGGCTACGATGCCCCGCGCCTCGCGTTGTTCGTCGTTGAGTGAATCGGGGATTTCATCGGTGATCGCGTTCAGCGCCAGACGCTGTTCGATGCCCAGGCGTCCGGCGATCAGCAGCGCAGCCATCGCCAGGTGCGGCGAAGCGGTGGCGTCCATGGCGCGGAATTCCAGGTTGTACTGCTTTGCCACGGGTTTGTTGCCCAGGCTCACGGTCGGGCAGATGCGCAGCGCCGCTTCGCGGTTCTGTTGCCCGAGGCAGGCGTAGGACGCGCTCCAGTGGTGCGGCTGCAAACGTTCATATGAGACCGGGGTCGGTGCGGTGAACGCACACAGCGCCGGCAAGTAATGCAGCACGCCCGCCGCCCAGTGCTGGCCGAGGGTCGACAAGCCATTGCTGGTGCCGGCGTCGTACAGCATCGGCTGACCGGCCAGGTCGAGCAGGCTGACGTGCAGGTGTACGCCGTTGCACACCGCTTCAGCGGCGGTCTTCGGCGCAAAGCTCAAATCCAGGCCCATCTGCCGGGCGATTTCCCGGGTGATCTCGCGTACGTTTACCGCGCGATCCGCCGCCGCCACGCCGAGGGTCGGGCGGCAGGTGATTTCGTATTGATGCTTGCCGTATTCGGGCAGGAACATTTCCGGCTCGACGCCGCCGGCGCGCAACGCGCTGAGCAGCCAGCCGCCGAACTCGGCGCCCTGGCGTTGTGCTTCGAGAGAGAAGGCCAGGTGTTCGGCAAACCCTGCGTGCAGGTTGAATTCGTGTTCGAACGCGGCGTTGACCTGCAGACCGAGCTGGTCGCGATACCGCTCGATTTCATCGCTCAGCAGCGTGCGCGGGCAAGCGCCCCACGGGCGGCCGTCGGTTTCGCGGATGTCGCCGTGGATGAAATCCAGCGCCGGGGCGGCGGTGTCCGGGCCGTTGCCGACGGTGACGCGACTGGTCAGATCGGGAATCAGCCGCAGATCGCCATAGGCGCCCCACGGATTGCTCGACGCGATGATGTCCTGCGGCGTCAACGCGCTGTTGGCCGGCACCCAGCCGCAACCGGTCGCTTGATAGTGTTCCAGCTCATCGCTGGGAAACGAGCGGCCACGGGTGATGCCGATCAGGTCGGTAGTGACGATGGTGGTCATCGGCAACGGCGACAGGCGTTCGCTCATGGCTGCATCTCCTGCAACCGGCCGAGTACGGTGTCGGTGTCGGTGATCCAGCAGTAGCCCTTGATCGCGTTCAGGCACGCGTCGTGGCGTGCTTCGGTGTAGGTCGCGCAGGCGTCCGCCACCAGCGTCACCAGATAACCCCGGTCGGCGGCGTCGCGCACGGCCATGTCCACGCACTGGTCGGTGACGATGCCGGCGATGATCAGGTGCCGGGTTTCGAGGTTGCGCAGCACGTAGTCGATGTTGGTCGAGTTGAAGACACCGGAAGAAGTCTTCGGCAGCACGATTTCGTTTTCCGCCGGGGTCAGTTCGGCGATGACCTGTGCCTGCGGGCTGCCCTTGGGCAGGTGCATGTCCGACAGTTTGTGATCCAGCGAGCGGTCGCGGCCGTCGGCGGTCAGGCTTTCGATCAGGGTGTGCAGCACGTTCTGCCGTGCGTCGCGGAAGGCGTTGAGCAAGCGCACCTGATTGGGCACCACTTGCGAGCGCGTGCGATTGAGGAAGTAGGCGGCGTCCGGGCCTTCGAGGTGCGGGTCGAACTGCGGCTCAAGCCAGGCACGCTGCATGTCCACCAGCAACAGCGCAGTGTGGTCGGTGACAAACGGCAGGTCCCGCGGCGAGCGGTGGGGAAGGCTGAACATCCTTATTTATCCTCCAGCAGGTGGGTGTCGAAGTCGTTGCGCAGGGCATCGATGCCTTCCAGGCGATCGGCCAGGTCCGGGCTGCGCAGGGTCAGGCAAGCGATCAACGCTTCAACCTGGGCCAGCGCCGGGACCATGGTGTCGAACGGCGATGCCGACTCCACCGGGGCGCTGATGATCATGTCGGCCAGCTCGCGCAGCGGCGAGGCATAGATGTCGGTGAACAGCACGACGCGAGCGTTGTTGTTCTTGGCTGCATTGGCTACGCGCAGGGCCTGGGTCTGGTAGCGGCGATAGTCGAACACCAGCACCACGTCCTGGCGCTGCAGGTCGAACAGACGATCCGGCAGTTGCGCGTTGTCCTCCAGCGCAAAGCAACCGGGGCGCAGCAGACGCAAATGATTGAGCAGGTAAGTGGCCATCAGGCTGCTGAAACGCCCGCCGAAGCAGTAGACCTGATGGCGCGTGTCGAGCAGCCACTGCGCGAGAATCCGCACGTCTTCGGGTTGGGTCAGGGCCTGGGTTTCGGCCAGCAGGTTGTGGCTGTGGGCCAGATAGTGGCTCCAGGCATCGTCCTGATTCAGGTTCGAACGCGGTTGCAACAGCGTGCGCGGCGAGCGCAGGCGATGGTCCATGTCGCTGAGGAGGGCGTCCTGGAATTCGGCGTAACCGCCAAAACCGAGTTTTTTTACCAGACGCACGATGGTCGGATCGCTGACGCCGGCGTGTTCGGCCAGACGCGCCATCGGGCCGAGCCCGTTGCGCGGGTACTGATCGAGCAAGGCCCGGACGACTTTGCGCTCTGATGGCGTAAGGTCCAGGCCGGGATCAGTAATCAGGTCTCTGAGAGGGGGCATCCGGGCTCCTGCTGGATGGGGTGTTGGATTCGCTTCACAATCCGTTAAAACAGTATTTATGTAACTCACGCTACATGTCTAGTGAATTTTCCAGGCAATTATTTCAGCCCCAAAATGGGGCGAGATGCCCGTGTAACAAGGGCTACACGTCTATCGATCGATCTTGTAGTCCATTGCCCATTGTTGTGTCAGACATTGCCGCTTTGTTTTGACAGGGCGATTGAAGGGCTTCCCCGGAATCGCCCGGTTTACGGCACAATTGCCGTCCTGTCGGCACGTTGCCGGGTGTTTTTTACCTTCTGACCGAGTGACTCATTGTGCAAGCCACCCGTTTGACCTTGATGTGTCACGCCAGAACCGTCGCACAAAAATTGGCGCGTTTTCCTACGAACGAAGCTGTTGAAGAAAGCGCTGTAGCGTCTGACTCGCTGGCCGCTCGGTTCGAGAGGCCGCGCCGTTTGATCTGTGGCCCGGAATTGCGCACGCGTCAGACTGCCGCATGGTTCGGTCACGATGCCCAGGTGGATGAAGCACTGCGCGATTGCGACTGGGGCCGTTGGCAGGGGCAGTCGATCAAAGACCTGCAGCGAGATGAACCGGAAGCCCTGCAAGCCTGGTTCGAAGATCCCGGCGCCGCGCCCCATGGCGGGGAATCGGTGGTGCAACTCGGCGAGCGAGTGGCCGCATGGCTGACGACCCTGCAAACCACGCAGGGTCATGTCGTGGCCGTCACGCATCCGTTCATCATTCGAGCGGCGCTGATGCAGGTCATGCAAGGCCAGGCTTTCCATAGCATCGATGTCGAGCCGCTGGCGGTGGTCGAGTTGAGTTTCTTCGGGCGCTGGCGGCTACGCTTGTCCGGCATCGACCTTGAAGGAGACCGTACATGAAACGCTTGCTGGTCATCGGCATTGGCGCCGGCAACCCCGACTACATCACGATGCAGGCGGTGAAGGCGCTGAATCAGGTGGACGTGTTTTTCCTCATGGACAAGGGCCAGAGCAAGGACAAGCTGATCGACCTGCGTCGCGAAATCTGCGAACGCTACATCACCGATCGTACCTACCGTTTCGCCGAAGCCCACAGCCCGGAGCGCGAGCGCGGCGATGTGGACTACAGCGCCAGCGTCGATGATCTGAACCGCGCCAAGCAGCAAACCTTCGAGCGCCTGATCAATGACGAATTGGCTGACGGGCAGTGCGGCGGTTTTCTGGTATGGGGCGATCCGGCGTTGTACGACAGCACCCTTCGCATTCTCCAGGCGATTCTGGCTTCGGGGCGATGCACATTTGAATTCGACGTGATCCCGGGCATCACCAGCGTTCAGGCCCTGGCGGCGCAGCACAAGATACCGCTGAACACCATCGGCCACTCGATTGAAATCACCACCGGCCGACGCCTGGCGGCGGGGCAGGTGAGTGATACCGACAGCCTGGTGGTGATGCTCGACGCCGAAGACTCCTACCATCAAGTGGCGGATCAGCAGACGGAGATCTACTGGGGCGCCTACCTCGGCACGCCGGACGAAATCCTCATCAGCGGCCGGCTCAAGGATGTCGCGGATGAAATCGAGCGGGTGCGCAAGGCTGCGCGGGCCGAGCATGGCTGGATCATGGACACTTATCTGTTGCGCAAGCCTTGACCTCACGACCAAAGCGCTCGCGATACACCGACGGCGGCACCCCGACCACGCTGCGAAACGCCACACGAAAGCTTTCCACCGAACGATAACCGCAGCGCTGGGCGATCTGATCAGTGTTTTGCGGTGTGCTTTCCAGCAGCTCTCGGGCTCGGGCCAGGCGCTCGTGTTGCAGCCAGGCCTTGGGGGACTGGCCGCTGGCTTCCGTGAATTTGCGCAGGAAGGTGCGTTCGCTCATCGCCGCTTCGCTGGCCAGATCACGCACTTCCAGCGGTTCGTGCAGGCGTTCGCGGGCCCACTGCATCACGCGCGACAGATCGCTGCGCGGGGTCGGGCTGACCGGGGTGGGAATGAATTGCGCCTGACCGCCGGTGCGTTGCGGCGACATCACCAGCCGTCGCGCTACCGAATTGGCCACCTGAGTGCCGAAGTCCCGCGCCACCAGATGCAGGCAGGCGTCGATCCCGGCCGCGCTGCCAGCCGAAGTAATCAATTGGCCTGAATCGACGTAAAGCACGTCCGGGTCGACATCAATGGCCGGGAAGCGCTCGGCCAGCTCCGAGGTGTAGCGCCAGTGGGTGGTCGCGCCATACCCGTCGAGCAGGCCGCTGGCGGCCAAAACAAAGACGCCCGAACAGATCGACAGCAACCGAGCGCCGCGTGAGTGCGCATCACGCAATGTTTCGAGCAAGGCCTCGGGCACCGGCGCACTGCGGTCGCGCCAGCCGGGAATGATGATGGTGCGCGCATCCGCCAACAGTTCCAGGCCTCCGTCGGCCAGCACCTGAATCCCGCCCATGGCACGCATCGGGCCCTGATCGACCGCCGCGATGCAGTGCGCGTACCACGGGAAATCGAATTCCGGCCGGGCCAGGCCGAAGATCTCCACAGCGATGCCGAACTCGAACGTACAGAGGCCGTCGTAGGCCAGGATAGCGACCAATCCAGGTGATTCAGGCATTTGGCGGAAACTTCCCGGTGAGTGTCTTGTGCGCCACTGTAGCGGCAAGCGGCAGCTCGATAAAGTCTGTTCATCCCTTCACAGACGTAGGAGCAACACAACATGCCCAGCCTGGTTCGCGAAATTCCTGCCGCCCCGTCGGCGATTGCCCTGATGCACTTCAGCAACCGTCTGACCTTCGAAACCGATTGTTCCGACGTCTTCAGCAGCCAGGAAGCCGGTGAGATCGATTTCGTGCTGGTGGACGTGCGCGGGCCGCTGGCCTTCGAGCGCGGCCACGTACCGGGGGCGATCAATATTCCGGGGCGTTTGCTGACAGCCGAAAGGCTGGCGGATTACCCGACATCCACGCTGTTCGTGGTTTATTGCGCCGGTCCCCACTGCAACGGCGCCAACAAGGCTGCGGTGAAACTGGCAGCGCTGGGTTATCCGGTCAAGGAGATGATTGGCGGGGTCACCGGCTGGCTCGATGAAGGCTTCGAATTGAGTGTCGCAGCGCCACGAGCGGCGACCCATCCGATTGCCTGTGATTGCTGATACCCAGTGAGTTGCCGCCATGGGCGGCAGCTTTTATCGGCTTTGTCCTACAACCCTTGCACCGCTCTGGCGCACACTTTTCCCACGTGATGGCACTCGCCGATTTTCTATAAGTATTTGTCGCTTAAACACAATTTGCCCCGTGCGCGCCGCCATAGACTGCCGGCCACTTCGGTTTCTTTGCGCTCCATAGCCCAAGGCCGAACCTGACAATCGAAAGCTGCCAATAAAAGCCTCCGCACACGGGAGTAATAAATGAAAAAGCTGGTTATGTTCGGTGCCCTGGCACTGTCGATGTTGTCCCTGACCGCCGTGGCCGAAGACGCCAAACCGATCCGTATCGGTATCGAAGCCGGTTACCCGCCATTCTCGATGAAAACCCCTGACGGCAAACTGGCCGGTTTCGACGTGGACATCGGCGATGCGCTGTGTGAGCAGATGAAAGTCAAATGCACCTGGGTCGAGCAAGAGTTCGACGGCCTGATCCCGGCGCTGAAAGTGAAGAAGATCGACGCGATCCTGTCCTCGATGACCATCACTGACGATCGCAAGAAAAACGTCGATTTCACTATCAAGTACTACCACACCCCGGCGCGCTTCGTGATGAAGGCAGGCTCCGGCGTGAAAGATCCGCTGACCGAGCTCAAAGGCAAGAAAGTCGGCGTGCTGCGCGCCAGTACCCACGACCGCTACGCCACCGAAGTGCTGGTGCCGGCCGGGATTGAACTGGTGCGTTACGGCTCGCAGCAGGAAGCCAACCTCGACATGGTGTCCGGTCGTATCGACGCGATGCTGGCCGACTCGGTCAACCTGAGCGACGGCTTCCTGAAAACCGACGCCGGCAAAGGCTTCGAATTCGTCGGCCCGACCTACGAAGACGCCAAATACTTCGGCGGCGGCGCCGGTATTGCCGTGCGTAAAGGCGATACCGAGCTGGCGGAAAAATTCAACACTGCCATCAACGAAATCCGCGCCAACGGCAAGTACAAGCAAGTGCAGGACAAGTACTTCGACTTTGACGTGTACGGTCATTAATACGCCGTAGAAAAAAGTGGCCCCGTTGACGCGGTGGCCACTTTTTTTTCGCCTGTGATTTATCCTGTCAGCACATTTTCAATGCAGTCACTGTGCAGCAGCGACTACAGAATTTCCGGAGTTCCCCATGCAACGCATCGATCATGTACTGCCCTGGAGCCACTTGGGCAGCGAACGCTCCCTCAGCGTCTTTCGTTACGGTGCCGGCCCGCGCAAGGTCTACATCCAGGCCAGCCTGCACGCCGATGAGCTGCCGGGCATGCGCACCGCGTGGGAACTGAAAAAACGCCTGGCCGAGCTGGAAACCAACGGCCAGTTGCAGGGCGTGATCGAACTGGTGCCGGTGGCCAATCCGATCGGTCTCGATCAACACCTGCAAGGCAGTCACATGGGCCGTTTCGAACTGGCGAGCGGCAAGAACTTCAACCGTTCCTTCGTCGAACTCAGCGCCCCGGTGGCCGAGCGCATCGGCGATCAGTTGGGCAGCGATGCCCTGGCCAACATCGGCTTGATTCGCCAGAGCATGGGCCAGGTACTCGACGAGCTGCCGGCCCCGGCCTCGCAACTGGAAGCGTTGCACCGTCTGCTGCTGCGCCACGCGTGCGATGCCGATGTCACGCTGGACCTGCATTGCGATTTCGACGCCGCGATCCACATTTACGCGCTGCCGCAACACTGGCCGCAATGGCAATCCCTCGCTGCACGTCTGAAGGCTGGCGTGGCGCTGTTGTGTGAAGACTCCGGCGGCAGTTCGTTCGATGAATCGTGCTCCACGCCGTGGTTGCGCCTAGCGCGGATGTTCCCGGCGGCGGCGATCCCGCCGGCCAACCTCGCCACCACCCTGGAACTGGGCAGCATGGGCGACACCCGCGTCGATCAGGCCCAGGCCAATTGCGAGGCAATTCTGGGCTTCCTCGCCGAACAGGGCTTCATCAGCGGCGAATGGCCGAAGTCGCCAGACGAATGCTGCGAAGGCATGCCGTTCGAAGGCACCGAATACCTGTTCGCCCCGCACCATGGCGTGGTGAGTTTCCTGCGTAATGCCGGTGAATGGGTCGAGCGCGGTGATGCGTTGTTCGAAGTGGTCGATCCGCTGAAGGACCGCGTGACCACCGTGCGCGCCGGCACCAGCGGTGTGTTGTTCGCCATTGATCGCGGCCGCTATACCCAGCCGGGCACCTGGCAGGCGAAAGTGGCGGGGCGCGAGCCGATTCGGGCGGGCAAGTTGATCAACGACTGAGGCCCCCCCATCTTCCGGATCACAGTGTTAGGCTCTGCCCCGAACCCTGCACTGTGTGAAGGAAGGCTTATGTTGAAGGTGTTTGCTCTGTTGACCCTGCTGGCGTCCAGCGCCGCCCATGCTCAAACCTCGCTGCAAACCGATCTGCCGCTCAACTACCTGGCCCAGGTTCACCCGGATGCCGAACAGCGTCCGCTGGTGCTTTTCCTGCACGGCTACGGCAGTAACGAAGCCGATCTGATCGGCATGAAATTTCAGCTGCCCAAGCAGTACAACTACCTGTCGGTGCAGGCGCCGATGGCGTTGGGGGAAGGGCGTTTCCAGTGGTTTCGCAAGAAAGGCGACGGTGCCTACAACGGCGAGACCGATGATCTGAAGACCGCCAGCCAGAAGCTGCGAGCCTTTATCGCCGCAGCCGCGCAGAAATATCACGCCCGACCGGACAAGGTGTACCTGATCGGTTTCAGCCAGGGCGCGATGATGACCTACGAGGTGGGGCTACGGCAGCCAGCGGCGGTCGGTGGCATTGCCGCGTTGAGTGGGCGAGTGTTGCCGGTGCTCAAGGGTGAGCTGAAGTCAGCGCAACAGCACCCGCCGCTGGAGGTCTTCATCGGTCATGGCACGGCGGATGACCGGGTGCCTTACAGTGGCGCCACCGCAGCCAAAGATCTGCTGGAGAAGCTGGATTACAAACCGGCGTTCCATGCCTATCCCGGCGTCGGCCACAGCATCAGCGCGGCCGAGCTTCGGGATTTGAACGACTGGTTGCAGCGACTTAACCCTTGAGGATCATTTTTCGCTGAGGATGGTTTTCACCAGCGCATCGTGACCGCTCTTGTCGCTGGCCCGGGAAATCACCTGGACCAGCGCCATGTGCGTGCCGGAACCTGCGATCAGCGTGGTATTGAGGGTCTGGCCGCCGCCCTGGGTCGCGGTGCTGTCGACCTGACGCAGGCCCAGGCCATTGCCTTTCTGGGTCAGGCTCTTTTCGCTGAGCTTGTTGAAGTCCGGCAGCGCCTTGCGCTGGGCTTCGATGAAATCGGACACGGTGCCGTCGAGGAACGCGCTGTCGTTATCCTTGACGTTGTTGCCTTCGGGAATCTGGTTTTCGGCGGTAATGACCACCGTCTTGGTCGCGTCGTTGGTGAACATCGTGCCCTTGGCACCGGTCGGGCCGGCCGGCAGCGGGTCACCGACAAAGCCTTTGGGCAGGACAAAACGGAGCTTGCCTTCGAGCATCGAGACTTTCTCGGTGACAGCCTTCTCTTTGGCCTTGGCTGCCTGAGCATTCAGGGCGCCGAAACCGGCCACCGCCGCCAGCAACAGGACGACGGCTTTCTTGCTAAGCAATGACATTCGAATCTCCGAGGGATGGTCGCGCTTGGGCGGCGATCATCCCACGGAGCATGCCCGGCACTCCAGAGCGGTTTGTCCGGGCGGGTTCAGTTCGTCGACGGCGCAGGCGCCGGTTTGGCCAGCAATTGCCGGGTGACGCCCAGCATCGCCACTGAAACGGCCACCGCCACCACGAAGCCGCCGAAGCCCAGACGTGGGACTGTCAGCGCCAACACCAGACAAAACGCCGAAAACGAATACATCCCCGTCGCCGTCGCTCGCAACAACGCAGCGGTAAACGCCGGGCCGCGCGTCTGCTGGGAAAACACCGCCATCACGCTGCCCAGCACCGGAAATACCGCGAGCAATCCGCTCCAACGCTCGCCGACCGTGCTGGCCAGCATCGTCACTACCAGCGTCAACGCCGCGCCGGCAATCATCCGCCAGATCAGTTTGTCCGACTTCGGTGCCGGCCCACTGACCACCGGTTGAACCTTGGGAAACAGGTACGGCGCAGCAAGAAGGGCGGTTGCAGCCGCAGCCACCGAGAACGGTAGCGACGCCGGAATCAGCGACAGGATTACCGCCAGCACGGCCCAGACCGACAAAGACACAACCAGCGCCAACGGCCAGTTCGCCCGCTGCGCCACCTGCGCATAAGTGACGCAAAACGCGATCATCGCAAACATGGCCGACAACGCCGCGACCGCCGATTGCGCGGCAAACGCCGGCCCTTGCTCGATGGCGAGGAAGAACAGGATCGGCCCGACCACCACCGGCAACCCCGACAGCCACCCGGCCACACTGGGCCCCCAACGCTTGCCGGCCAGGGAAATCAGCAGCAGAAAACCGGGAATCAGCAGCAGTTTGAGGATCAGCACGCAGGTGTCTCCATCGGGTCAATGAGGGCCACGTTAGCATTGTCATGAATGGATTGCTGTATATGTATGCAAAACATGTATACAAAGTGCCGGGCGGGATAGCCAACTATGCTCTGACTATCAGGGTTTACCGGAGTCGATGCCGCGATGAGCAGAACACCGAAGGTGTTGCGTGGATGCTGCGGAATCGGTTTGTGGGCACTGTTGCTGACGCCGACTTGGGCCAGTTGGCAGGACGCGGTGCCCGGCGCGCAAATCATTGGCACCGGCGATTTCAGTGTGTTCGGTTTCGACATTTATAACGCCCGGTTGTGGAGTGCCGCGCGCCCGCTGGCCGATGGACAGCCCTTCGCCCTGGAATTGATCTACCGGCGCAATGTGTCTCGCGAAGATCTGGTGAAGGCCAGCGTCGATGAGATCAAGCGCCTGGCCGGATCCTCCATCAGCCCGGCGCAACTGGCGCTGTGGCAGGCCCAGATGCAGCAATCGTTCGTCGACGTTCAGGCCGGCACGCGGATTACCGGGGTGTACTTGCCGGGGCAGGGTGCACGGTTCTTCGTGGGGCAGCAGTTGCAGCACGAGATCGACGATCCGCTGTTCGCCCGGGCGTTTTTCGACATCTGGCTTGATCCCCGCACACGCAGTCCCGAGTTGCGTCAGCAATTGCTCGGCACTGCCAAACCCTGAGCGCAGCACGTCTGCTCTTGGGCACGCCGACTGAAACGTCTAAGCTGCGCCTTTCGACTTGTTTCTGGATGTGTGCGTGAAATTCAGCTTGCCCAAAATCGCCACCGCGCCGTTCTGCCCGCCGGAAGTGGCCGGCAGCGTCCCGGTGGATCCGAATGCCTCGTTCTTCAAACGCGTACTGCGCTTTGCCGGCCCGGGTTTGCTGGTGTCGATCGGCTACATGGATCCGGGCAACTGGGCCACCGCCATCGAGGCCGGTTCGCGCTTCGGTTACAGCCTGTTGTTTGTGGTGTTGCTGGCGAGTCTGGCGGGCATGGTCGTGCAATGCCTGTGTTCGCGGCTGGGCATCGCCACCGGGCGCGACTTGGCGCAACTCTCCCGCGAGCGCTACAGCACCCCGACGGCGCGGCTGCAATGGGTGCTGGCGGAAATCTCGATCATTGCCACCGACCTTGCGGAAGTGCTCGGCTGCGCGCTGGCGTTCCACCTGCTGCTGGGTTGTTCACTGACGTTCGGCATCGCTCTGACCGCATTCGATACGTTGCTCGTGCTGGCCTTGCAAAATCGCGGTTTTCGGCGGCTGGAAGCGATCATGCTGGTGCTGGTGGGCACCATCGGCGTGTGCTTTTTTGTCGAACTGTTACTGATCAAACCGTACTGGCCGGACGTCGCCCAAGGCTTCAAACCGTCGTTGTCGGCCATCAGCGATGCGGCGCCGCTGTACCTGGCCATCGGCATCCTTGGTGCGACGGTAATGCCGCACAACTTGTACCTGCACACCTCGATCGTGCAGACGCGGCTGATCGGCCAGGACCTGGCGAGCAAGCAGGATGCAGTGAACCTGGCGCGCATCGACACCATCGGTTCATTGGCGCTGGCGTTGCTGGTCAACGCGGCGATCCTGATTCTCGCGGCGGCAGCCTTCCATCAAACCGGGCACTCCGATGTGGTGGACATCCAGGACGCCTATCACTTGCTCGATCCGCTGGTGGGCGGCGCGCTGGCCAGTGTGTTGTTCGGCGTGGCGCTGCTGGCGTCGGGGCAGAGTTCGACCTTCACCGGCACCATCGCCGGGCAAGTGATCATGGAAGGCTACCTGAACCTGCGGATTCCCTGCTGGCAGCGGCGCCTCATTACCCGTGGGCTGGCACTGATTCCGGCGTTCATCGGCGTGTGGCTGATGGGCGATGGCGCGGTGGGCAAGTTGCTGGTACTGAGCCAGGTGGTGTTGAGCCTGCAACTGCCGTTTGCCCTGTATCCGTTGATCCGCATGACCAACGACAAACAGCTGATGGGGCCGTTTGTGAATCGCTTGCCGACGCGGGCTCTGGCTTGGGGACTGTTTGTGGTGATCAGCGGCGCCAATGCCTGGCTGATTCTGCAACTGGCCGCCTAGCGGCCGAAGGCATCCACCACAAAATCAATGAACACCCGGGTCTTGGCCGGCATCAAGGTGCGGCTCGGGTAGTACAGCGATATCGCCCCGGCGTCGCACTGCCAGTCGGGCAACAGCCGCACCAGTTCACCGCGCTCGATCTGCACGCTGACATCGGGCAGCACCACCATTGTTATCCCGAGTCCCAGCAGCGCAGCCTTGCGCATGGCCATTGGATCGTTGAGCACGATGTTCGGGTTGAGCAGGGCGCTGGCCTGTTCGCCGGCGCCGTTGTGCATCTGCCATTGGCGAATGCGCCCGGTGCGCAGGCCGCGCATGACAATGCCCTGGTGGTCGGCGAGGTCTGTCGGATGCCGGGGCAGGGTGCGTCCGGCCAGATACGCCGGAGAGGCCACTGCCAGTATTTCAGCGGACGCCAGTCGCCGGGAAATCACGCCGGGCGTCAGCTCGAACCCGCCACCAATCGCCACGTCATAACCCTCGGCGATCAAATCCACCTGACGATTCTCGAAGTGCCATTCGGGGCGAATCAACGGATAGCGCGCTAGAAACGCCGGCAGCAGCGGCAGCATGTGATCGATGCCGAACGTCGGCGGCAGGCTGATCTTGAGCACACCCGCCGGCTCGCCGCGCTCGGTCGCCACAGTCGCAATCGCTGCCTGCAAGGCGTCGAGGTTGCCGCCGATGCTCGCCAGAAAACCTTCACCGGCCTCGGTCAGCGACAGCTTGCGGGTCGAGCGCTGAAACAGCCGAACGCCGAGGTTGCGTTCAAGAATCGCCACGTTGCGGCTGACCGCTGCCGGTGTCAGCGCCAGCAACCGTGCGGCGGCGGAGAAGCTGCCGGTCTCGGCGCTGCGGACGAAGGATTCAAGATTGGCGAGGGTTTCCATGGTTTCGACCTGATAGCGATGCTTGAAGATCATTCAAGGCATTACCGGCTAATCAAGTGGGAATGGCAAGCGCAAGATTCGTTTCGAGTCTTACCAATCTTTCTGGAGAACACCATGAGCACTATCGGAATCATCGGCGCTGGCGCCATCGGTTCAGCGTTTGCCAAAGCCTTGTCGCGTCAGGGCATCCCGTTGGTCATCGCCAACAGTCGCGGGCCGGAGACCTTGTCCGGACTGGTCGCAGAGCTCGGCCCGACCGCCCGCGCCGTTACCCGTGAAGAAGCCGCTGCCCAGGACATCGTGCTGGTCGCAGTGAACTGGTCGAAACTGCCGACGGCGCTGGCCGGGCTGCCGGATTTCGGCGGGCGGATCGTCATCGACGCCAACAACTCGATTGAAGCGCCGTCGTTCAAACCAGTGGATTTACAGGGGCGGCCGTCCAGCGAAGTGTTCGCTGAATGGGTGCCTGGGGCGCGGGTGGTCAAGGCGTTCAACCATCTGCTGGCGCGTTTGCTGGAAGCGGATCCGGCGTCGGAGGGTGGCAAGCGCGTGTTGTTTCTGTCCGGGGATGATGCGCAGGCCAAGGCTGAAGTGGGCGCGCTGATCGATCAGCTTGGTTTCTTCGGGATCGACCTGGGCGAGTTGAGCGTGGGCGCGCGACTGGTGCAATTCCCGGGCGGGCCGTTGCCGGTGCTGAATCTGGTGAAGTTCGCCTGACGGCCGGGCAAAAAAATACCCGGTGCGACGTGAGTCGTACCGGGTTTGTTGCCAACAGGCAGTGGATGTCGTGGATCCGCCGCCCGCTGTTGAACCTCTTTTGCGCTTAAGCGCGTTCCAGCGCCAGGGCCACGCCTTGACCGCCGCCGATGCACAGGGTCGCCAGACCCTTTTTCGCATCACGCTTGATCATTTCGTGCAGCAGGGTCACCAGCACACGGCAGCCCGATGCACCGATCGGGTGACCGAGGGCGATGGCGCCGCCATTGACGTTGACCTTGTCCAGATCCCATTGCAGATCTTTGGCCACTGCCAGCGATTGTGCGGCGAAGGCTTCGTTGGCTTCGATCAGGTCGAGCTGGCCGATGCTCCAGCCGGCCTTGTCCAGGCAACGGCGGGTGGCCGACACCGGGCCGATGCCCATGATCGCCGGGTCGACGCCGGCATTGGCGTAAGCGGCGATTTTCGCCAGTACCGGCAGGCCCAGGGCCTTGGCTTTTTCGGCGCTCATCAGAATGACCGCAGCCGCGCCGTCGTTCAGCGACGAAGCGTTGCCGGCGGTGACGCTGCCGTCCTTCTTGAAGGCCGGACGCAGTTTGGCCAGGGATTCGGCGGTGGTGTCGCCGCGTGGCTGCTCGTCGACCTTGAACGCCACCGGATCGCCTTTGCGCTGCGGGATCAGGATCGGGGTGATTTCATCGACAAAACGGCCGACCTCGATGGCGGCTGCTGCTTTCTGCTGCGATGCAGCGGCGAAGGCGTCCTGCTGCTCACGGCTGATTTCGTACTTCTCGACCAGGTTTTCGGCGGTGATGCCCATGTGGTAGTCGTTGAACGCGTCCCACAGGCCATCGCTGATCATGGTGTCGACGATTTGCGCGTGACCCATGCGCAGACCGGTGCGTGCGCCCGGCATCACATAGTTGGCCAGGCTCATATTTTCCTGGCCGCCGGCGATGATCACGTCCGCATCGCCGCAACGGATCGCCTGGGCGCCGAGGTGCAGGGCCTTGAGGCCCGAGCCGCAGACCTTGTTCAGGGTCATGGCGGGTACGGCGTGGGGCAGGCCGGCCTTGATCGCCGACTGGCGCGCCGGGTTCTGGCCGGCGCCGGCGGTCAGCACCTGGCCCATGATCACTTCATCGACCTGAGCACCGTCCAGACCGGTCTGCTCAAGCAACTGGCGGATGACCGCTGCGCCCAGATCCACGGCGGAGACGGTGGCCAGCGATCCCTGGAAACTGCCGATCGCGGTACGCGTGGCGGCAACAATGACGACGTCTTGCATTTTCGAATTCCTCACTCGGCAGCGAACTGCATTTCCGGTACGTGATCCGGGACGATCAGTTTACCAGCGGTTTTGGCGACGATTTCCTCGACGCTGACGCCAGGTGCGCGTTCCTTGAGGACAAAAGCGCCATTTTCGATTTCCAGGTACGCCAGGTCAGTCAGCACGCGCTTGATGCAACCGGCGCCGGTCAGCGGCAGGCTGCATTGGCTCAGCAACTTGGACTCACCGTCCTTGGACGCGTGGGTCATGATGACGATGATGTTGTCGGCACCGGCCACCAGGTCCATCGCGCCGCCCATGCCCTTGACCAGTTTGCCGGGGATCATCCACGAGGCGATGTTGCCTTGCACGTCCACTTCGAAGGCGCCCAGCACGGTCAGGTCGACGTGGCCGCCGCGGATCATCGCGAAGGACTCGGCGGAGCTGAAGATCGATGCGCCGATACGCGCAGTCACGGTTTGTTTGCCGGCGTTGATCATGTCGGCATCGATGGTGTCTTCAGTCGGAAACGGGCCCATGCCGAGCAGGCCGTTTTCCGATTGCAGCATGACTTCCATGCCTTCGGGGATGTAGTTGGCGACCAGGGTCGGGATGCCGATGCCGAGGTTCACGTAGTAGCCGTCCTGCATTTCGCGGGCGACGCGTTGAGCCATTTGTTCGCGGGAAAGTGCCATGTTCTTGTTCTCCGTCAGCCTGGATTATTTGCGGATGGTGCGTTGTTCGATACGTTTTTCGAACGTGCCGCAAATGACCCGGTCGACGTAGATGCCGGGCGTGTGGATGTGTGCCGGATCCAGTTCGCCGGGTTCGACGATTTCTTCGACTTCGACCACGGTGATCTTGCCGGCGGTGGCGGCCAGCGGGTTGAAGTTCTGGGCGGTGTGGCGGTAGATGACGTTGCCGAAGTGGTCGGCTTTCCAGCCTTTGACGATGGCGAAGTCACCGGTGATGGACTCTTCCATCAGGTACTTGCGACCGTGGAACTCACGCACTTCCTTGCCTTCGGCGACCGGGGTGCCGACGCCGGTGGCGGTGAAAAACGCAGGGATGCCGGCACCGCCTGCGCGCATTTTTTCGGCGAGGGTGCCTTGCGGGGTCAGGACGACTTCGATGTCGCCTTTGAGCAGTTGCTCTTCGAACAGTTTGTTTTCGCCCACGTAGGAGGCGACCACTTTTCTGATCTGGCGATCGGTCAGCAGCACGCCGAGGCCGAAACCATCGACGCCGCAGTTGTTGGAGACGACGGTGAGGTCGCGGGTGCCTTTGCGCTTGATCTCGGCGATCAGGTTTTCCGGAATGCCGCACAGGCCGAAGCCGCCGGCGATCACGGTCATGCCGTCTTCAAGGCCTGCCATGGCTTCCTCGTAGGAATACACGCGCTTGTCGAAACCTGCCATATGCACCTCTTTTATTGTTTGTCGGGCGGCTGGCTAGCCGAATGGTTGGAGTGTCTCGCCGGGGGATATATTTGTTAAGTTGATTTTTAAGGTTGATTGATTGATAAAGCTCAACAATGGACTTGGTTCTCTGTTCCCACGCAGGAGCGTTGGAGCGATCAAGAAATGCTCGCCGTCGTCGGCGGGCGGATGTACAGCTTAGCCGTTGGAGCGACACGACCATGACCATCAAGCAGATGCGCGCCTTTCTCGCCGTGGCCCAGAGCCTGAGCTTTGCCGTGGCCTGTGAGCGTCTGCACCTGTCGCAATCGGCGCTGAGCCTGACCATCAAGGCGCTGGAGGAGGGGCTGGGCGGGCGTCTGTTCAGCCGCAATACGCGCAACGTGGCGCTGACCCCTGAAGGGGAATCGCTGCTGCCGCTGGCCCGGCGTCTGATCGCCGACTGGGACAACGCCGAAGACGAAATGCGCCAGCGCTTCAGCCTGCAACGGGGGCGAGTGACGCTGGCGGCGATGCCGTCGTTTGCCGGCAACCTGCTGCCGCCGATCCTCAAGACCTTCCGTGCGCGCTATCCGAACGTCAACGTGACGGTCAACGACGTGATCAACGAGCAAGTGCTGGAAATGGTCCGCGATCGTCAGGTCGAACTCGGCGTGGCGTTCGAGCCGATGCAGAACACGTCGCTGACCTTCACGCCGCTTTACAGGGATCGCTTCGTCGCGGTGGTGCCACAGGATTCGCCGCTGGCCCAGCGCACCGACATCGACTGGCAGACCTTGCTGCAGGAACCGTTCATTACCCTGCAACGACCGTCCACGGTGCGGGTAATGCTTGAGGAACACTTGCAGGCCCGGGGCATGAAACTGCCGGTGGAGTTTGAAAGCCATCAACTGGCGACGGTCGGGCGAATGGTCGCCAGCGGGCTGGGCGTCAGTGCGGTGCCGGCGTTGTGCGCCGAGCAGATGCGTGAGCTGGGCGCGCGGTGTCTCACGTTGCATGAACCGGTGGTGGAGCGGGCGATTGGGGTGTTGACTGATTCCGGGAATGAACTGTCGGCGGCGGCGCAGGCGCTTTTTGACATTCTCAAGGCTGAGGATTTGGGTCGTCTCTGAAATCCATCCCCCTCACCCCAGCCCTCTCCCGGAGGGAGAGGGAGCCGACCGAGTCGTGCTGCTTAGTACATCGACCTGCACCACCGAGTCGATTATGGATTCAGGTTCATCAACTCTTGAGTTCGACTCGATATTTCAGGTCGGTGTATCTCTAACATTCAACACGGTCAGTCCCCTCTCCCTCCGGGAGAGGGCTAGGGTGAGGGATCGCCAGCCGGACATCACTCTCACAGCATCAACCCTCCATCGCCTGAGCCAATAGCGGCAACAACGCCTCACAAGACCCCTCAATCTTCAAATCCAGCAACTCATCCGCCCGCGTCTTCCCCAGATTGATCGCTATCAGCGGCTTGCCCCGATCCGCAATCACCCGGCACAGACGAAACGCCGAATACGCCATCAACGACGAGCCGACCACCAGCATCCCGGCCGCATTTTCCGCTGCCGTCATGGCCCGAGCCGCTGTGGGCTGTGCCACGTTCTCGCCAAAAAACACCACGTCCGGCTTCATCCGTTCGCCTTCGCAATGCGGACAATGCGGCACCTGGAAACGTGCCTCGAAGGCCGGGTCGAGCAGGGTATCGCCGTCCGGCGCCTGCACGGCGTCGACGCCCGCCAGATAAGGGTTCTGCGTTTCCATCAATTGCTGAATCGAATCCCGCTCGCTGCGCAAACCGCAATCCAGGCACAACACCCGATGCAGGCTGCCGTGCAGTTCGATGACGTCGTGGCTGCCGGCCTGATCGTGCAAGGTGTCGACATTCTGGGTGATCAGGCCGCCGATCCGGCCGTGGCTTTGCAGGCTGGCCAGCGCTTCATGAGCCGCGTTCGGTTGCGCCTGACGCACACGGGGCCAGCCGAGCATCGCCCGGGCCCAGTAGCGGCGGCGTGATTCGGGCGCCGACAGAAACTCCTGATACATCATCGGCTGTCGGCCCCGGCGCACGCCGTTGGTATCGCGGTAGTCCGGGATGCCCGACGGCGTGCTGATCCCGGCGCCGGTCAGCACCACGAAATCGCCGTCGGCCATGGCCAGTTGCAGGTAATCGAGATGTTCGTGGAGGGGGCGGTCGAGCATGGTCAGCGCTCCGCAGGCTGTGAGTGCCTTGCAGGTTAGCACTGTCGGGCGCCTCTTAAAGAGGCGCCCGGTGCCGACGTTTACTTGCGAGCCTCCAGAATCAGGTTGAACGGCGTCTGCGTCGCCCGCCGGAACTGCTTGAACCCGGCTTCACTGAACACTTTGCGCAGGCGCATCTCGCCAGCCTGTGCACCGAGCCCCAGGCCCACTTCCTGGGACAGCGAGTTCGGTGTGCAAATGAACGTCGATGCTGCATAGAAAAGCCGCCCGACCGGGTTGATATTGTCGTCCAGCGTGTCGTTGGCAAAGGGCTCAACCAGCAACACCGTGCCGTCGTCCTTCAGGCAATCGTAGGCATGTCGAGCCGCGCCGACCGGGTCGCCCATGTCGTGCAGGCAGTCGAAGTAGCAGATCAGGTCGTAGTCGTCGCCGGGAAAGCTTTTCGCCGTGCCCTGGAAAAACTTCGCGCGGCTGCTGACGCCGCCTTCTTCAGCACGCTGGGTGGCAACGGTGACCGAAGGTGCGTGGTAGTCGAATCCGACGAAACGCGAGTTGGGATAGGCCTGGGCCATGATCACCGTGGAAGCGCCATGACCACAGCCGACATCGGCGACCTTGGCGCCTTCTTCGAGTTTGGCCACAACGCCCTCCAGCGCAGGCAGCCATTCGGCAATCAAGTGTCCTTTGTAGCCGGGGCGGAAGAACCGTTCAGTGCCGGTGAACATGCACGGATGGTGATCACCCCAGGGCAGGGCGCCATTGCCGCGCATGGCTTTGACCAGTTTGTCCTTGTCGTGGAAAAACGACGCCACTACGCCGAGCCCGCCGGCCACGTAGACCGGCGAATCTTCCTTGGCCAGGGCCATCGCCTGTTCTTCCGGCAGGCGGAATTTGCCGTCCAGGTGTTCCATGTAGCCGGACGCCGCGTGGGCGCTCAGCCATTCGCGGACCAGCCGGGAGTTGCAGGCGGTTTTTTCGGCGAGGGTTTCCGGGGAGATCGGTTGGCTGTCGGCCATGGCTTTGTACAAGCCAAGTTCTTCGCCGACGATGACATTGGCCAGCATCGCCGCGCCGCCCATGTCGTTGACCAGTTTGCCCATGAACTCGTTGAGTCTGGCCTCGTCCATGTCATGTGCTCCTGTTAAGGATCACAGTCCGGTGGTGTTGGGGGTCGAGGCATTCACCACCGGGCGGTGGTCGTGGAAACGGGCAGGGCGCCGATAGCGGCCTGCGTCCCCCTCGACTGGGTAATGTTTGAGTCTAGCCGCTGTTGGCGCCGGTGGGAGCGGGCTGCGTGGATTTCGAGGCTTGTATCGTTGTATGTCTCGACGGTGCGTGGATACGCTTTAACAAGGCCCAGCAGATCGGAAGCCTGCTCCAGCGCTTTTTTGACAGGGACGCCAGCGCTGAAAGAGAGGCCAGCAAGACGACGCCTGCTGAAAAGCACGATAGGCGCACTTCCTCACGCAACACGCAGATTTTGCCTACAACTTCGACGTGACTCTATCCCATATTCTTAATCGACTCGGTCGAGGCAAGGACTTTTGAGTGCTGAAGTCTTTGTTTATCTGTGAAGTCCGAAGTCACTTCCTCGCACAGGCTGATCGAATCCGCCGAGAAATCATCCCCGCTAAAAGCCATGAACTCTGTCGTCTGCCGGGTTACTCACCGATGGTGCACGCGAGCCGAAGCGCAGAAATGAAATGATGCATTGGATGCAACGGAGAGCGAATTGACCGCCTACTTTCCACCGCTGTGCATAGACGGATCAACGTACAACTTTTCTCATCTCGAACCCTTTACGTTCACGATTCAGAGTCAATTGGCGAAGCGTGATTTACGCGTGCATGTCACTTTTTCGAATCATTGTTTCAGCAAGGGATACGATCAAGACTTACATCCGGATGGGGAGCCAATCCTGCTCGACCATGCCCAGCGGCAGCGTAGCTTTTGCATGACCCGTTACCGCCTTTCACTGTCACTGCCGCCAGTGATCAAGGGATTGAATCATCCCCAGGCGAAAGTTAGTGAAACGGCGGCGATGCGAAACTGGGCGTACTCCATCATGATTGAGGATCCGAGCGGGCCCTACCATGTCTTTTTTGAGTTGCGTCGCGCTGCCGAAGAGAAGCTGCAAGATCTCAATCTGGTCGTGGAAAGCGCTTGCCACCAGACTGAAAAGCCGCCCAGGCTGTTCGGGAAAATGGGATTTATGCTGCTGTGCGGTAAGGTCTACCTTCGTCAACCGACCTCCACCAAACGCTGACACCAGAAACGAAAAAAGGCGCCAAAGGCGCCTTTTTTCGTTTCGGTAAAGCAGATCCAGACACCACTTACGAACCGCCTTGCGCGGTTACAGCTCTCGCTGCTGGGAAGCGCTCAATCTCATCTGGTCAGTCGCTTCGATGGGGGCAAAGCTAACGAAAACTGGCGGATACGTCAATGAATTAGTAACTCGTCGTTCACGAAGAAGTCAGCGGGTTCTGTATCACATTGTGTACAGGCTCGCCGCCGATACAAAACTCGCCATTTCCCGCGCATTGCCCACACAGCGGCGATACACCCACCGGTTTAACTGAGTCTGTCAGTCGCCACGCCCGGCGGCTCTTTTGCAGAGATCTTGCCCATGCAGATTCCCCAACCCACCTTGCAGGCCAGCGTCGGGCTCGGCCTGCGTCGCGGCTTGATGAAAGATCTTCAAGTCGCCCGCACCGGCGATTTCGACTTTCTCGAAGTCGCCCCGGAAAACTGGATCGGCGTCGGCGGTGCCCACGGTGCCGCGCTGCGTGAACTGGCCGAGCGTTATCCGTTGTCCTGTCACGGCTTGTCGTTGTCGCTCGGCGGGTCGGCGCCGCTGGATGTCGAATTTCTCCGGGAAGTCCGGGTGTTTCTCGATCATTACAACGTGCCGCTGTACAGCGAACACTTGAGCTATTGCAGCGACGACGGCCATCTCTATGATCTGCTGCCATTGCCGTTTACCGAAGAAGCCGTGCGCCACGTGGCTGCGCGGATTCGTCAGGCCCAGGACATCCTCGGCCGGCGTCTGGCAGTGGAAAACGTTTCCTATTACGCCGCGCCCCGGCAGGACATGGACGAGGTCACCTTCACCAACGCTGTGCTGCGCGAGGCCGATTGCGACCTGCTGCTGGACGTCAATAACGTCTTCGTCAACTCGATCAACCACGGTTTCGATCCGCAGACGTTTCTGACCGGGATCGAGTCGGGGCGAGTGGTCGGGATGCACGTGGCCGGGCATTTCGACGAGTCCGACACGCTGAAGATCGACACTCACGGCGCGTCGGTGAAACCTGTGGTCTGGTCGCTGCTGGCGGACGCCTATGCACGCTTTGGCGCCCAGCCGACCCTGCTCGAACGCGACTTCAACTTCCCGGCCTTCTCCGAGTTGGTGGCGGAGTTGCAGACCATTCGCCGCTTGCAGAATCAGGGAGGCCAACGTGGATAACCTTGAGCAGCAACAACGGGCCCTGACGCGCTACCTGCGCGATCCCGAGAACGAGACGCCCCCGGCCGCCATGAACGCGGCGCGAGTCAACGTTTATCGCGACCTGGTGTTCAACAATGTCTCGCAACTGTTGGGTGGGACCTTTCCCGTGCTGATCCGGATCATCGGCGATCAGCGCTGGCGCACCCTGATTCGCGGCTTTCTGCGGGACTACCGCGCGCAGACGCCAAAATTCGGTGAGATCGCCGAGGAGTTTGTCGGTTACCTCGCGTCGGAGCCCGCCGTGTTGAGCGCGGGCGAGTGGCCGACGTTTCTGGTGGAACTGGCGCATTACGAGTGGGTGGAAATGGTGTTGCAGCAGTCCGACGCCGAGCCATTTTCGGCAAGTGATCCCGCGTTGCTGGTGGAGCGGCCATTGCAGGTTTCGGCGCTGGCCTGGCCATTGGCGTATACGTGGCCGGTGCAAGTCCTCAGTCCGGATCATCAACCCTCTACACTACCGACCCAGCCAACCTTGTTGCTGGTGCGGCGTGCGGTGGATTTCGGTGTGAAGTTTTCCGAGCTGAGCCCGTTGGCCTGGCGGTTGTTGCAGCGCATTGGCGAGTTCCCTGCGTTGAAGGGTCGTGAGCAACTGGAAGGGCTGGCGATGGAGGCAGGGTTGCCGGGAACTGCGTCGTTCATGGACAGCGGGTTGGCGTTGTTGCGGCAGATGCATGCAGACGGTGTGCTGGGCGTGGTGTAGTCGGTTCAGCTATCGCGTAACAGCCATTCGGGTGGATGGGGATGCAGGCTGTAGAAATTGCGCAGTTGTGCCGAGTCTCGCTCGAACCACTCGTTCACCCATTGGCTGTATTGCTGGCGCGCGGCACCTTGCCATGCCGGTTGCCGGAGACAGTCGTACACGGTTTTTGCCGCCTGCATGCCCGTCATCAACGCTTTGAGTATGCCATGTGACGAGGCAGGGTCGAGCAGGCTGGCGGCATCGCCAACCATGAAATAACCTGGCCCGGCGGGCGCCGTGCAGAGGCGCCAAGTGACGTCGGCGCCGCGAATCGGAGCCGATCGTGGCAGTGTTCGCAGACGCTCGGGAATCATCTCTGGAGAGTACTTTTGCTTTTCGAAAGTCAGGCGCGCCCAGTGCAGCCGCTGCTGCTCAACCTGCGCGAGCCAGGTCCAGCCATCAGGATCGGCTGACAATCGAGGTGCCTTTTCATCGGGGGGCAGACTGCCCTCGTGATATCCGAAACAGGCCACCAACGGCGGCGAGTAGTGTCGAACTGCGATCTGTCGTTTTCGACTCAACCATCCCGGTCCACCACTGCCATCGATCAGGTAGGGAGCAAACAGCAGGCCGGCGTCGGTGTTCACGCCGATCACGCGATCGTCCCGCAGGAGTACCTGTTGCGCGCGGCACGGCTGGTACACCGTGACACCGAGAACAGCAGCCTGTTGCAGCAGCGCCGCATCCAGTTTGGCCCTGGAGATCTGAAAGCCGCGCCAGGGGCCGTAGTCATCGCCACCAAATCCGATGAACTGCAGCGGACCATTCCACTGGACCCAGTGTCCCTCGAAACGCAAGGCATGGTGGTTACACAGTTGTTCAGCCACGCCAAGCTGTTCCAGCAACGGTTCGATGCCGGGGTGCAGACTTTCTCCGGGGCGGAATCTGGGAAATCGTTGCTGCTCGATCAGCGCAACCCGCAAGCCGCGCTGCGCACAGCCGATCGCCGCCGCGCAGCCTGCGGGGCCGGCGCCGATCACCAGCACGTCAAACCGATTCAAGTGCGAGCTGCCAGGCAGCGTTGCCGTACTTGATCAGCATGACTTTGGCGCTGACCAGGAGGCTCACTTGTTCCTCGACTTCAACATCCTGCCACTTGAAATTGGCGGCCGGCTGGATCACTTTGCCGCGCCTGTACATCTGGTAGCGATGCACCCATCCGTTCAACGTCACACCGGATTGTTGCTGAGCGATGTCGAGTTCTGCATCGGGACGTTGCACCAGGAAAAAAGACAGCAATGGCCAATAGTTGCGCTGGGCAGGGTTGTCGCCGGGTCCAAGCACCGTGTAAACGCGGTACATCGAGAGTACGCGGTCCTGATACGCCTGTTGGGTGATCTGGCCGGTCAGACTCAGCGAAAACCCGTTGGCAAGGGCCGTGCCCGTGTAGTCGCTGTACTCGTAGGCGTGGTAACGGACGAAGGTCTTGCCTTGGTCGAGTATCACCTGCGGGGCAGGATGATTGTCCCAGGCCACATCACCCTGACCGGTTTCCGCATCGGTCAGCGGGATGATGGTGTGCAGGCTGTCGCGTGGCTCGAAGGTGCGGGTGGAGTCCGGTGCAACGCCTGGCCAGTAGGAACCGAGCGCGGCACAGATGCGCTTGTCTTCACAAAAGGGGCTGGCCATCTGATAACCGGCCAGCGCATTGATCCAGGTTCCGTTCGGACCTGGCAAGCGAACCCAGCCCACCTCCCAGCCTGGGCCGAAGACCCCGGCGGCAGCGTCCGGCAATGAAGACGGGCGAGGGGGCGAGGGGTGCCAGGTTCCGGGGGCCGGACGCGGTTTCGGCTTGCGCGGCAGCGCCACAATGGCCGTGATCCCGCGATCCTCAGGCGTGAAGGGCTGATCTTTCAAACTCAGGTTCGCGCAATAGCGCACATTCGATAAGGCTTCCAGCCGCGCATGCCAGATGTCGGGGCTGGAGAAGGCAGGTTCCTCTTTCACCCAGTGCAGGAGCCGGCGCGGATTGCAAAACGTAAAGTAATCCGTGGCGCCGATGACCGAATAGACAGCCTTCGAAGGCAGGTTGTCTGTCAGGGGTGGGCAGATAGCCCGGACAAAACCGTCAGCGGTGCCATCCTGATAGTGCAGTGCACGATAGCCACCTTGCTTGACCAGTTCGGCAACTCCCTCGCGATCATTCAGATCCTCGATCTGGCCATCGTCTCTCACCTTGTGCCGGCCATGGACCATGCCGCCGGTGTTGGCCGGCATCATGAAAGACAGTGGTTGTCCCTTGTAATGAGCCAGCTCGACCAGATGCGGCTTGGGCTCAGGAGAAAGAATTCCCGGTCCCAGGTCAGGCTGCGTTGCCCAACCTGCAAGGTCCTTGGTGATGATGAATGGATGCTCGGATATCTCTGGCTCTTGCCAGCCGGTGCCGCTGTGGCGCAAGTGGACATGACGGATCTTTTCGTTGATCTGGTAGTTATCCAGCGTCAGGGTCAGATCCAGCCCATGCAGGCACTCCGCTCCACTGAAGAGCTTGTGCAAGGGCACTTGGAAATCCAGCCCGTCATCCAGCCCTGACTGAAAGTCCATAGGCCCGAATCGTTGGTCATCGCCTTTCAGTTGCACCGCAAGGTAGGCGCTGTAATGCACCGGCATCACCCGAATCCCGTGGACATCATCGTCGACGAAGGGCAGGAAACACCGCAGTCGTTCGTCATAGCGGGCGCCTGCGGTGCCTGTTCGGGCGATCCCGGTGCGGGAGAAACACAGATCGGCATGCTGGCCGTGGACCGTGTCGACGGCGCAGCGGTACTCGCTGGCGAACACCGCCACCGACAGTGGTGCACCTTGAGCCTGTTGCAGCAGGTCGTTGAGCGTGGGTGGCTGGATGCCGAACACGTAGTTCAGAACCGCCTCGATTTCGGCATGGGTAGGAAAAATCCCTAGAGGCTGCCCGGTCTCGTCAGCCGTGACTTGCGGTGAAGCGAGCGCGTGGTAGAGCAGGCTTTGTGCGGGCAGGGCAGGCTCGATGGCGCGGTTGCCGTCAGGGCAAAAGTCCTCGAAACCGGTGAGCGTCCGGTCGATGATCAGTGGTTTGAGCAATTCTGCCTTCAGTGAAGGCGCCAGAATATCCAGGCCGTGCGCCAGCAACAGCGAATGCCAGCCACCTGGAGCCAATCGCTGACAGGTTCGGGTTACGGATTCGAGCAGATTCATGCGTGCTCCATGGTACGGTTGTACGAGGGGCCATCGCACATCAATCAGTTGGCGATCGCGACTGTCAGAACTTACAGTCGCGACCAACGGTGCTCATCGCGGCGGTGGAAATCAAACGATAGAGTTCGACACCGGGCAATAACAGTCGGCCATTTCCGAGAAGAATGTAGCCGTCGACTTCGCGCGATGTCATCCCGGACACCCGCAGGCCGGCGTCGCTTAAACAGCCATCACGAATGAAGCGGTAACTTCAGCTCCGCACACAACCCGCCACCGTCACGGTTGCTCAGATTCAGCGAACCACCCAGCGCCATCGCCAGTTGCTGGGCAATCGCCAGTCCCAGGCCGGTGCCACCCGTACTGCGGTTGCGCGAGTTTTCCACGCGGTAGAACGGCTCCATCACCTGCGCCAGTTCGTCTTCGGCAATGCCCGGCCCGCGATCCATGACTTTGATCGACAGTTCGGTGTGTTTGCGCTCGACGTGCAGTTCGGCAGCGCCGGCGAACTTCAGCGCGTTGTCGGTCAGGTTGACCAGCACCCGGCGCAAGGCGTGGGGACGGGTGTCGATGACGGCATCGCTCTTGCCGCTCAATTGCACTTCTTTGCCCATGTCCTGATAGTCGAACACCAGGCTGTCGAGGAATGAATCCAGATTGGTGCGCCGACTTTCTTCGGTCGAACCGTGGATGCTGCGCGCATAGGCCACGCCTTCACGCACCAGATGCTCCATCTCGCCAAGGTCGTTCCACAGTTTGTCCTTTTCCGCCGAATCGTCCATGAACTCCGCGCGCAGTTTCATACGGGTGATCGGCGTTTGCAGGTCGTGGGAAATCGCTGCCAGCAATTGCATGCGTTCCTTCAGGTACGCGGCGATGCGCGCCTGCATGGTGTTGAACGCACGGGCGGCGTAGGCCACTTCGTTCGGGCCTTTTTCGTCCAGATTGATCGGATGGGCGTTGGGGTCGAGGGTTTCCACCGCGTTGGCCAGGCGGGTGAGCGGGCGAATGGCGATGCGAACTGCCAGCCAGGTGCAGGCGATCATCAGCGCCAGTTGTCCGAGCAGCACCACGGGTAACCACGGCGACAGCGGCACCATCGAAGGTCGCACGTCGATGGTCACCGGGCTGCCGTCGCTCAGGCGCAAATGGCCTTGAAAGTGCTTTTTCGGCCCCGGAATGTCGGTGAAGGTCAACGGGTAGGCTTCGCCGATGGCATCGGTGATCGAGGTGACTGCAATCGGCACGTCGCCCGGGCCGATCGGCGTGCCCGGTTCGCCTTCGCTCAGCAGGTAACCGTAGTTGTTCCGGGCCAGGCGTTCGAGCCACATCGGGCGTTCGTCGGCGGGCAAGCGGTCGAGGATCGCGATCGAGGTCGAGACGTCGGTTTCCAGGTTGCCGAGCATGGTGTTCTTCGCGCTTTCATAGCGCTCGTAATATTGCGCACCGAACGACAGCGCCTGCGCCAGCAGCAAACCGATCAGGAAAATCAGCGACAACCGTGAGGCCAGGGTACGCGGCCAGTGCAGGGCAAACGTCATGCGGGGGCTCCGAGGATTTCTACCGGTAGCGAGAACACATAACCTTCACTGCGCACGGTCTTGATGTAGGCCGGTTCGCGGGCGTCGTCCAGCAGGCGCTGGCGCAAACGGCTGACCAGCAGATCGATGGAGCGGTCGAACAGATCGGCGTCGCGGCCCTGGGTCAGGTTGAGCAACTGATCGCGGCTCAACACCCGTTGCGGATGATCGAGGAACACCCGCAGCAAGCGATATTCCGCACCGCTCAGGGCGACCATGGTGCCGTCGGTGTCCAGCAGATGCCGGGCCGAGGTGTCGAGCTGCCAGCGACCGAACGCCAGCAAACGGCCGCTTTCGGTGACCACCAGGTTGGGCGGCAGCATCCGTGTACGGCGCAGCACCGCGTTGATCCGTGCCAGCAGTTCACGGGCGGCGAAAGGCTTGGTCAGGTAGTCGTCGGCGCCCATTTCCAGGCCGATGATGCGGTCGGTTTCGTCATTGCGGGCGGTGAGCATCAGGACCGGCGTGGCCTTGTGTTTGCCGGCGCGCAATTCGCGGCACAGCAGCAGGCCGTCATCGCCCGGCATCATGATGTCGAGCACGATCAGGTCGACGGTGTTGGCTTCCAGGAAACTGCGCATCTGCCGGCCATCGGCGACCACGGTGGTGCGCAGACCATTCTTCTTCAGGTAATTGCCAACCAGTTCGCGAATCTCGCGGTCGTCGTCGACGATGAGAATGTGATCGACATGATCCATGGAGCCAAACCTCTATCAAGGGGGGAATGTCTCGCAGTCTATAGAGCCCGCGCGGGCTCGCCTGCCTGCCTTTGTATTGCAGTGTATCTGGCGCAACGACGGATACACGGGGACGCAAAAACACGATTTTTTCAGGGTTTTGTATCGCTGTGTATCCCCCGGCGGGCGAGATACGTAGCGATTTATACCTGCCGTTTCCCGACACAGACGGGATACCTCGCGAGCTTTAAATGAGCTCCATCGAGGCACACCACAGCGCCTCGGCTCAATCAACGAAGCCTTGAGGAAATCGCCATGAACAACAAATCCGTAATCGCCGCCTGCCTGTTTGCTGCCCTGAACATCTGCACCCTGTCGGCCCGCGCCGAAGCGGTTGCCGCTCCGCAAACCTACACCTACGGCACGCATCTGGACATCCAGAAAGTGATCTCGATGAAGGAGGACAAATCGATGACCTGCGGCATCGTCGACGCCCGCATGACTTACCTCGATTCGGCCGGTCAGACCCGCGTTCTCGACTACAGCAAATTCGCCGACGGCTGCGACAACCAGAACTGATCCGCCCCCCCACTTAAAGGAAGACCGCCATGAACAACGTATCGCGTTTCCTGACCGCCATTGCCTTCTCGTTTGCTGGTGTTGCGGCGCACGCCAACAGTGCCGTCGAACAGAATAGCTGCGCCGGCAGCACCTGCTTTCAACTGAGCCCGGTGGCCAAGCAGGGCAGCGATGCCTTGATCGCCGCCGACGGCGCCAGCCACACGCCGCAAGGACAGATGGTTGCAGCGGACGGCTCCAGTCATACCCCGCAAGGCCAGACGGTGGCCGAAAACGGCGCCAGCCGAACCCCACAGAGCCAATGGCTGGAAAGCCAGACCGCTTAAGTCCCTGAGCGTGTCTGTCGGTCATCGGCAGACACCTCTTTTATCGGCAGACCGCCCATCCTTCAAGAGGTGAACCTCATGTTCCTTATCGCTTTCCTGGGCGGTCTGTTGACTGTCCTCAGCCCCTGCATCCTGCCGGTGGTGCCGTTCCTGTTTGCGGGCGTCGACCGCAGCCGTTCTTCGATCCTGCTGACCCTCGGCGGCATGGCCCTGACCTTCGCGGCGATTTCCAGCCTGGCGGTGGTCAGCAGCGAGTGGGTGATTCAGGCCAACAACACCGGTCGGCACATCGCCCTGGTGGTGATGGTGCTGTTCGCGCTGTCGCTGATTTCCGCGCGTATCGGTGACTGGTTGGCACGGCCATTTGTACTGCTGGGTAATTGTCTCGATCCGGACACCCGCCAGAAGGCCGGCCCCATGGGCTCGATCATGATCGGCGTTGCCACGGGGTTGCTGTGGGCGCCGTGTGCCGGTCCGATCCTCGGCGTGATCCTCACCGGCGCCATGCTGCAAGGTGCCAATGCGCAGACCAGCCTGTTGCTGCTGGCCTACGGTGCGGGCAGTGCGTTGTCGCTGGGGACGCTGATCTTCGCCGGTCGCGGCCTGGTCAACCGGTTGAAACCGTCGATCCCGTTCACTGGCTGGTTCCGGCGCGGGGCGGGTGTTGCGGTGTTAGCGGCAGCCGCCGTGATTTCCACCGGTGCGGATAAAACCCTGCTGGCCGGCACGTCATCCGAAGGTGTCGCCAGCGTCGAGAAAAACGTATTGGAAAATGCGCCGAAAGTGGTCGACTACTTCATCAGCAAAGTGCGGGCGGATTCGACGGCGGAGGAGCAGGGCAAAGGCGCGATGCCGTCTCTGACCGGCGCAGTGCAATGGCTGAACTCACCGGAACTGAGCGCCGAATCCCTGCGTGGCAAAGTGGTGCTGGTGGACTTCTGGACTTACGACTGCATCAACTGCCAGCACACGCTGCCATACGTGAAGGACTGGGAGAAAAAGTACGGCAAGGACGGCCTTGTGGTGATTGGCGTGCACACCCCGGAATACGGTTACGAGCGGATCATCGACAACGTCAAGGATCAGGTGAAGAAACTCGGCATCACCTACCCGGTGGCCATCGACAACAACTACGCGATCTGGCGCAACTTCGACAATCAGTACTGGCCGGCGCACTACCTGATCGACGCCAAGGGCCAGGTGCGTTACACCCACTTTGGCGAGGGGCGTTATGAAGCGCAGGAGCAGATGATTCAACAGCTGCTGAAAGAGGCCAAGGCACCTGCAGCCTGAACCGCGAACATCAATGGCTCACAGGTCGCGCACCATGAGCCATTGTTCGTTGTCCCAGGCCTGAAAACGCTCCAGCACTGTCCAGCCGCGTTTTGCGTAGTAGTCCTGTTTGTTTTGCGTATGCAGGTAGAAACGCGGCAGGCCTTGTTTCTTTGCTTGCTCGGCAATCCCTTCGATCAACTTTTCTGCCAGCCCCTGACCACGAGATTCGGGACTGACCAGCACACAGGCCAGCCAAGGCTCCAGATCCGGTCGTTGCGCAAGATCTGCACGAGCCAGCGCCGCGCCACCGAGCAAGCGCTCGCCGTCCAGTGCGATCAGGCAGCGCCAATCACCATTGGTTTGCCCTTCGGCAAATTCCCGCTGCCATTCGGCCAATGGTTGATGGGCATATTCGTAGTGAAACTGGCGGTGGATCCACTCGGCGTAAGTGTCGCTGTGCTGCATGTGGTCGGCGAGCCATTCGAGGCGCAAGGACATGGTCGGATTCCGTTCTCGGGTCGGGAGCGCATGAGAGCCGATCCGCTCGCGCATTGGCAACCCCCGGCAGTGTTTCGGGACCTTTACAAAATCCCGCCATTCATCGGCGAAAGCCCGGTTTACGGGCTCTTTAGACGATTGGAGGGGACGCCGGGCGGCCTCGGCGCGATAGTGGTGGAGCAGGGTGATGTGAACCCTGTCACACATAAGAAAAGCGAGGTTGCCATGCCGAAATTCGTGATTGAACGCGAGATTCCAGGGGCCGGAAAGCTGTCGGAGCAAGAACTCAAAGCAGTGTCGCAAACGTCCTGCAACGTGCTGCGTGAACTCGGGCCGGAGGTGCAGTGGCTGCAGAGTTACGTCACTGCCGACAAGATTTACTGCGTGTACATCGCACCCAACGAAGAGCTGGTGCGCGAACACGCCCGGCAAGGGGGATTCCCGGCCAACAGCGTGTCCCGGGTGACGACCATCATCGACCCGACGACCGCCGAGTGACGCCTGATCCAACCTGTCGTGGAGCACCTGTTCATGAGTACCCCCGTTGATCTCACTGCCCTGAAGGAACGCCAGAAAGTCGCCTGGGCCAGCGGCGACTACGCCGTGATCGGCACCACCCTGCAGATCGTCGGCGAAACCCTTGCCGAAGCCTGCGACCTGCGTTGCGACGAAGAAGTGCTGGACGTCGCCGCCGGCAATGGCAATGCCACGCTGGCGGCGGCACGCCGTGGTTGTCTGGTGACGTCCACCGACTATGTCGCGGCGCTGCTGGAACGCGGCCAGGATCGGGCGCGGGCCGAACACCTGGACGTGACCTTTCAGGTGGCCGACGCCGAAGCGCTGCCGTTCGCCGATTCCAGTTTCGATGCGGTGCTGTCGACTTTCGGTGTGATGTTCGCACCGGATCAGACCAAGGCTGCGAAGGAGTTGGCGCGCGTCTGCCGCCGTGGCGGGCGGATCGGCTTGGCCAACTGGACGCCGGAAGGCTTCGTCGGCCAGATGTTCAAGACCCTCGGCCGTCATCTGCCACCGCCACCCGGTGCCCAGCCCCCGTCGAACTGGGGCGCGGAAGCCTGGTTGCATTCGCAGTTCGATGATCGCCAGTTCCAGGTGCAGGTGACTCGTCGTCACTTCAACTTCCGCTATCGCTCGGCGGCGCATTTCATCGACATCTTCCGCCACTGGTACGGGCCGGTGCACAAGGCGTTCGCGGCGTTGCCGCCGGAGAGCGGGCAGGCGCTGGAAGGAGATCTGACGCAATTGATCGACGGGTTGAACCGGGCAGGACCGGAGTCTATGGTGGTGCCCAGTGAGTATCTGGAGGTGGTGATTACCAAACGCTGAGCACAAACCCGTGTGGGAGCGAGCCTGCTCGCTCCCGCGGGATTTCTATTTCAGGTGCGAAGCATCAAACCACTCCAACGCCGTGCGCCAGATGCAGATGCCGAGAAAGTACGCCGACGCCAGCAACCACAGGCCCATCACCAGTGGATTGATCACCGGGTGGTTGATCACCAGCGACAGACTGCACAGCAACCAGATCGCCGTCACCGCGATATTGATCGGCATGAAGCGCCGCACGCGGAACGGGTGCAGGAATTTCATCCGGGTGATAGTCAGCAAGGCCAGGCCGATCACGGTCAGGAAGGTGAGCCACGGCCCCGGGCCGATGATGTAAAGGCACAGCGCAACCACGTTCCAGGCGGCGGGGAAGCCGACGAAGTAGTTGTCCTTGCTCTTCATGTTGACGTTGCAGAAGCAGAACAGCGACGACACCAGAATCAGCGACACCGTCAGCAGCAGCGTGTAGTCGGGCAGCGGAATGTAGCGATAGATGAACAGTGCCGGAATGAATACGTAGGTCAGGTAATCGATCACCAGATCGAGGATCGATCCGTCGAAGCTCGGCAGCACCGACTGCACGTTGACCTTGCGCGCCAGCGCGCCGTCGAGGCCGTCGACGATCAGCGCCACACCCAGCCACATCAGGCAGTGGGTCGGCTGGTTTTCCAGCAGGGCGAGGGTGGCCAGAAAGGCAGTGACCACGCCAGTCGCGGTGAAACCATGGGCGCCCCAGGCCTTGAGCCTGGCGATGTGGACGGTCGATATCACAGGGGCGTTCTCCAGAAAGTGAAGCGAGCCGGGTATCACGCTTGATTGACAAGGGTGGCGGCCAACCGGGTCGGGTTTGCAGCTATCGACCGGTCGGGCCGGGATAAGGTTCACCCTTCATGAATCTTAGCTGGCCGGGAAAATTTTTCGACGCCGAAATCGCTTCCCCGCAGCAGCGTCAGCCAAACGGTGCTGGCGCAACGCGTGCGGAGGTCTATCGTTGCCTGACGCTGTTACGCCTTTGCCTGAGGACGATGTCATGAACACCAGTGATTTGCTCGAACAACTGCTGCGAGGCCAGGCCTCGGCGGGACAACAAAGTGGCGCTTCGGCCGGCGATGGCCTGGGCGGGCTCGGCGGTTTGCTGGGTGGCCTGCTGGGCGGCGGCGGTAACAGCGGCGGTGGTTCGCCTGCCGGCGGATTGGGCGGCCTGGGTGGGCTGCTCGGCGGATTGCTCGGTGGCGGAGCCTTGGGTGGCGGGGCGCTTGGCGGCGGTACGCAAAGTCGTTCCGGCGGCACCAACTACGCGGCACTGGCCTCGCTGGGCATGATGGCGTTCCAGGCGTATCAGGCCTGGCAGCGCAGTCAGGCATCGGCGGCGCCGCAACAAACGCCACAAACCGCAGACCTGTTGGCCGGCCCGCAAGTCGAGGAACACAGTCACGCGGTTCTGCGCGCACTGATCGCGGCGGCCAAGGCAGACGGCCGGATCGACGATTCGGAAAAACACCTGATCAGCAGCGAAATCGGCCGCCACACCGACGATCCGAACCTGCAGCAATGGCTCGACGCTGAAGTCGCCAAACCGCTGGATGCCAGCGAAGTCGCGCAAGCCGCCAACAACGATCCGGCGGTGGCCGCCGAAATGTATATCGCCAGCGTGATGCTGGTGGATGACCAGCAGGACGCCGAGCGCAATTACCTGGATGAACTGGCGGCGGCATTGCAGATCGACCCTCAGTTGCAGGTGCATCTGGAGCAGCAGGCCAAAGGCACAGCCTGAAACACGTCATCACCCAAGCCCCGGACGTTTCCATCCGTCCGGGGCTTTTTTATGCCGATTGAATTTTTCTCCGCCAGCGTCGCTCTTCTGCATAACAGGACCCGATTGCAGCCGGAGCCGCCATGAACAGGAACCTCGACGACTACAACCGCATGCGCGACTTCTCGGCAACCTCTGAACCGGCGGCGGTCAAGCGGCGGGGCAAGAAGGCTGATGCCGATCACGCGTTGCAGTTCTGCATCCAGAAGCACGACGCGTCGCACCTGCATTATGACTTTCGCCTGGAACTCGACGGTGCGCTCAAAAGCTGGGCGGTGCCCAAAGGCCCGTCGCTGGACCCCACGGTCAAGCGGCTGGCGGTGCATGTCGAAGACCATCCGCTGGATTACGCGACCTTCGAAGGCAATATTCCCGAGGGCCATTACGGCGCCGGGGACGTAATCGTTTGGGATCGCGGCGTGTGGATCCCGCTGGAAGACCCGCAGAAGGCCTACGCCAAGGGCAAACTCAAGTTCGAACTGCAAGGCGAGAAGCTTGGCGGGGTGTGGAATCTGGTGCGCACCCACATGCCGGGCAAGCAGGAGCAATGGTTTCTGATCAAGCATCAGGACAGCGCCGCCCGGCCGCAAAGCGATTACGACGTGCTGGTCGCCGAGCCGGACAGCGTGCTCAGCGAGCGTACCTTGGTCGACAAACCCAGGCTCGACGCCAGACAAGTCAAACCGCTCAAAAAACCAGCGCGCAAGCCGGCCTCAGGAAAACTTGTTGGCGCACACAAGGCCCGGATTCCCGCGCAGTTGAAACCGCAACTGGCCACGTTGGTGGACAGTGCGCCGGCGGGAGACTGGAGCTACGAAATCAAGTTCGACGGCTACCGGATCATGGCGCGCATCGATCATGACGACGTGCAGTTGTTCACCCGTAACGGTCATGACTGGACGCACAAACTGCCGGAGCAGGCCCGGGCACTCGCCGCGCTGGGGCTGGAATCGGCCTGGCTTGACGGTGAAATGGTCGTCGCCGACGAGGCCGGTGTTCCGGATTTTCAGGCGCTGCAGAATGCGTTCGAAGCCAACCGCAGCGCGAACATCATTTATTACCTGTTCGACCTGCCTTACCTCAACGGCGTCGATCTTCGCGAAGTACCGGTCGAAGAGCGGCGCGCGGCGCTGGCCACAGTATTGAAGGCGCACAAGGATCCACTATTGCGCTTCTCCGAAGCGTTCGACGAAACCCCGGAAGCGTTGCTCAACAGCGCCTGCCAGATGCAGATGGAAGGCCTGATCGGCAAGCGTCTCGGCTCGCCGTACGTGTCGCGGCGCAGCAGTGACTGGATCAAGCTCAAGTGCAAGCATCGTCAGGAATTCGTGATTGTCGGCTACACCGATCCGAAGGGTTCGCGCAGTGCGTTTGGTGCGTTGTTGCTGGGTCTGCACGATCGCGACAGCGGTGAATTGCGTTATGCCGGCAAGGTCGGCACCGGTTTCAATGAGGCCACGTTGAAAAACCTGCTTGCGCAGTTGAAGCCCTTGCGGGCGAAGAAGCCGGCCGTGGTCAACCCGCCGAGTGGCTTCGAGGCCCAAGGCGTGCACTGGCTGAAACCGAGCCTGTTGGCGGAAGTCGCGTTTGCCGAGATGACTCAGGACGGTTCGGTGCGCCATGCGGTGTTTCATGGCGTGCGTGAGGACAAACCGGCCCGGGACATCACTCAAGAGAGGGCCAAAACGGTGAAACAGTCTGAATCAGAACCCGGCCTGGCCAGCGGCAAGGTGCGCATCACTCACCCTGACCGGGTGATCGACGCCAGCAGCGGCACCACCAAGATGCAACTCGCCGAGTATTACGCCAGCGTCGCCGAGTGGATCCTGCCGCAACTCAAGGATCGCCCCGTGGCACTGGTGCGGGCGCCGGATGGCATTGCCGGTGAACTGTTCTTCCAGAAAAACGCCGAACACCTTGCGATCCCGGGCATCCGCACGCTGGACAAGGACGTCACCGGGCAACCGGTCATGTTGATCAACAATGCCGAAGCGCTGGTCGGCGCGGTGCAGATGAGTACCGTCGAACTGCACACCTGGAACGCCACCACGGTGGACCTGGAGAAGCCCGACCGCTTTGTTCTCGACCTCGACCCGGACCCCGCGCTGCCCTGGAAAAGCATGGTCGAAGCCACCGCCCTGACCCTGACCGTGCTGGATGAACTGGGTTTGCGGGCATTCCTCAAGACCAGCGGCGGCAAAGGCATTCATCTGGTGGTGCCGCTGATCCGCAAGCACGGTTGGGACGAGGTCAAGGATTTCAGCCATGCCATCGTCAGCCACATGGCCAAGCTGTTGCCGGAACGGTTTTCAGCAGTGTCCGGGCCGAAGAACCGGGTGGGGCGGATCTTCATCGATTACCTGCGCAACGGTCTCGGTGCCACCACCATTTGCGCCTACGCGGCGCGCACCCGCGAAGGGTTGCCGGTGTCGGTGCCGCTGTTTATCGATGAAGTGAAGGAGATCAAAGGCGCCAATCAATGGAACGTGCATAACGTCCACGAACGACTGGCGGAGGTCGGTGATGAGCCCTGGGCGGACATGAAGAAAACCCGGCAAAGCATCACGGCCGAAATGCGCAAACGGGTCGGCATGAAGAAATGATCAAGTGTCGCGCAGCAAGTCGTGGGCGTTGAGCAATTGGAAGGCGACTTCCGGATGCTTTTTCAGACCGCGGCGGATGGCGGCCGGAATGGATTGTTTTGTCTTGCGGCAGAGGCCCGGCAGTTCGTCAATCCTGATATCGATCCCGAGCATGGTCTTGACCACGTTGTCACCGGGGGCGATTTCCACGCGAATACCCAACTGCTCGAACATCCTGCCTTGCAGGCGTTCGAGATCGGCCAGGCTTTGCAGGTTTTCCAGACGATCCAGCAGGCGTTTTTCCTCCTGCCGGGTCAGCAACAGGATGCGTATATCTGCGCCAGGATTTTCCAGCAGCGGATCGCGCCCGCAGTCGCAGACACCGGGAGGGCAGGGGGAGCGGATCGGGGCGGAAATCGTCATGGCCTCCATCATAGAGGCCGTTCGACGGTTTTGCCCATGGTCGCCCGGCTGCCGTCCATCGGCAGAGTGCAAAGCTGGCGACGTCGAGCGTACGGCTTACTGCGACAAGCCTTCGTAATGAACCAGGATGGCGTTGGCCAGCTCTTCATCGCTGGCATTCAGACCGGGGTTGTCCTGGCGAACCTGTTGCAGAACCGACTCCAGATACACGCCACGAATGGCACCGCCGCTGGCGACGAAGGCGGACAGGTCGTCACGGGCCGGAATCACCATTTTGTGATCCTTGAAGGTGGAGTACAGCGACGCTGAAACACCCGCCGATGTGGCGACATCTCCCGCATCCACACGGGCGAAGGCCGATCCAAAGGGCAGGCACAGCACAAGAGACGAAACGAGTAATAAACGACGCATGACGGTGTTCCTCCAGCAGCGTAAAGCGAAAAGGAAGTTCCACATAATGTGAGAGGTGCCGCGTGGCTCGGGAGTTCCATGGGCCGGAACAAGTTGTCGGGGCTGCAAACCGAGAACTGCCGCACAGTGTTCTTTTTTACCGGATGTGACGACACACGTTGAGACGCTCTAACCCGGCGGGTTCGCGGAAATAGGCTTAACTGAAGCTTTGAAAGCGCTGTGCGGCGCGACCAGGGAGAAAATTACCGTGTCGATCAAACTGCGTTTGGTGTTGCTGATTGCGACCAGTCTGCTGACGGCGCTGATCGTGAGCCTGGTCAGTTACGTCGGCAACCAGCGGATGGCTTCGGCGGTCAGTGACAACGCGGTCAGCATGAGCGCGCTGCGCAACCACATGGAAGCCGACATGATGCACGACGCCCTGCGCGCCGACGTCTATTCGGCGATGCTCGTAGGGCTGGGCAAAAGCACCAGCACGGCGGACGAGGTGCGCAGTTCCGTCGAAGAACATGCCGCGCATTTTCGCGAGGTACTGGGCGAGAACCTGAAACTGCCGCTCGACGCCACGATCCGGGCGGCGCTGGAGCAGATCCGGCCAAGTCTCGACACTTACATCAACGCCGGCGAGCGGATTGTCGGGCTGGCGCTGGACAACCCGGACACGGCGCAACACGAACTCGGCACGTTCAGCGCCGCGTTCAGCCAGCTCGAAGAGCAGATGGCGTCCCTGAGCGAACTGATCGAAACCAATACCCGGCAGACCAGCCAGGGCACCGAAGCGGCGATCCGCAACGCCAATATCGCCCTTGGTGTCGTGTTGATTGCCAGCCTGTTGCTGCTGTTGGTGCAGGGGCGCTGGGTGATCCTGAGCATCACCGGGCCATTGAAAGCCGCCAGCCGCATTGCTGAAAGCATTGCCCATGGCAACCTCAGCGAGCCGATCGCCGAGCCTTCGGGCAAGGACGAGGCCAGCGTGCTGATCCGCACGCTGGCGACCATGCAGCGGGATCTGCGCGACATGATCGACGTGGTACGCCGCAATGCCCACGGCGTCAGCGGCATGAGCGAGCAACTGAGCCACGGCTGCCATCAGGTGGCCGACAGCAGCCAGCAGCAAAGTACCGCCGCCGGCACCATGGCCGCCGCCGCCAGCCAGATGACCGCCAGCATCGAGGAGATCACCCGCCACGCCGAACGGGCGCTGAACATGGCCAGCCAGGCCGAGTCACTGGCGAAAAACGGCGGTCAGGTGATCCATCAGGTGGTCAGCGACATGGACGACATCGCCCGTTCCGCCCAGCAATCGGCGCAGGTGATCCGCACGCTGGATCAGGAGTCCGAAGGCATCTTCAACATCATTCAGGTGATCAAGAGCATCGCCGACCAGACCAACCTGCTGGCGCTCAACGCGGCTATCGAAGCAGCCAGGGCGGGTGAACAGGGCAGGGGGTTTGCAGTGGTCGCCGATGAAGTGCGCAGCCTGGCCGCCCGCACCAGCGCTTCAACCCAGGAAATCGCCGCAATGGTCGCCCGCATCCAGAACAGCACGCGCGAAGCGGTCAGCAGCATGGAAGCAGGTGTGGCTCAGGTCGACAAGGGCATGGCGGTCACCGCCGACGTCGAACGCGCTATCCGCGAAATCCTCGAAGCTACCCTGAACACCACGCAACTGGTCAACGACATCACCCGCACCATCGGCGAACAGAGCCAGGCCAGCAACGAAATTGCCCATCAGGTTGAGATGATCGCGGGCATGTCGGAAGGCAATAGCAAAGTGATCGGCGAGACGGCGAATACGACAGATGAGTTGTCGAGCCTGGCGGGTAGGCTGGCGCAGTCGGTGGATCGGTTTCGGTTGTGAAGGTTTCTGGAGAGCGCAGTCGGGCGGTGCCGGGAACCCTATTTGTAACAAGGGAGCGTCAGGATTCTGGATTGGAAGGGGCGGTCAAACGGCTGAAAGGCTCAGGCCAGAGCCGCTGATGGGGGTCATGTTCGGCCGCTGGCAGCCGATAAGTCCTTGAACGGATAAAGACTATCGAGTCGGGAACAGACGCGCGGGTTTGTCCTGACGTGATATTCTTCGCCCCACTTGGTTTGACCTAATTCAGTCTGGCGCGCTTTTCGGCGGGCCGACCGAACCCCTGTCGCTCAAGTAGCTGAAGCCAATAATGATAAGAAGTCAGTTCAGAAGGGACATATAACTGAGGTCGACGCAGCCTGTCGGCCTTGTGTGCCCACCCGTCAAAATTGAAGTGTGCCGGAACCCGCGACGCTGGCCTGAGTGTCGCGAACAAGGGGAACTCATACGTACAACAGCGGCGGGCGGAAGGCGTTTTATCATAGGTGCAACAGATGTTTAAAAAAGTGAACACAGCCTTGCTGGGGCTGGCTTTGGCGATGGGGATGTCGTCTGCCAATGCCGAAGAAGCAAAGAAAGTCGACGTTCTGCTGATCGGCGGCGGCATCATGAGCACCACCCTGGGTGTGTGGATCAATGAGCTGGAACCGACCTGGTCGATGGAAATGGTCGAGCGCCTCGACGGCGTTGCCCTGGAGAGCTCCAACGGCTGGAACAACGCCGGTACTGGTCACTCCGCACTGGCCGAACTGAACTACACCCCGGAAGACGAGAACGGCAAAGTGTCGATCCCGAAAGCCGTCGAGATCAACGAAGCGTTCCAGGTCTCGCGTCAGTTCTGGGCCTGGCAGGTTCAGCAGGGCGTCCTGAAGGACCCTCGCTCGTTCATCAACACCACTCCGCACATGAGCTTCGTGTGGGGCGATGACAACATCAAGTTCCTGAAAAAGCGCTACGAAGCCCTGCAAGCGAGCCCGCTGTTCGCCGGCATGCAGTACTCCGAAGACCCGGCTGTGATCAAGAAGTGGGTTCCGCTGATGATGGAAGGGCGTGACCCGAACCAGAAAATCGCGGCCACCTGGAGCCCGTTGGGTACCGACATGAACTTCGGCGAAATCACCCGCCAGTTCGCCGGTTACCTGCAGACCAAGCCTAACTTCAGCATGAAGCTGTCGAGCGAAGTACAGGACATCACCAAGAACGCCGATGGCACCTGGCGCGTCAGCTACAAGAACCTGAAAGACGGCACCAAGACTGAAACCGACGCCAAGTTCGTGTTCATCGGCGCCGGCGGCGGTGCTCTGCACCTGCTGCAGAAGTCCGGTATCGAAGAAGCCAAGGAATACGCTGGCTTCCCGGTAGGCGGCTCGTTCCTGGTGACCGATAACCCGGCCATCGCCGAGCAGCACCTGGCCAAGGCCTACGGTAAGGCTTCGGTTGGCGCGCCTCCGATGTCCGTTCCGCACCTGGACACCCGTGTCCTGGACGGCAAGCGCGTCATCCTGTTTGGCCCGTTCGCAACCTTCAGCACCAAGTTCCTGAAGGAAGGTTCGTACCTGGACCTGCTGACCAGCACCACCACCCACAACATCTGGCCTATGACCAAGGTCGGCATCAAGGAATACCCGCTGGTCGAGTACCTGGCCGGTCAACTGATGCTGTCGGATGAAGACCGTCTGAACGCGCTGAAGGAATACTTCCCGAACGCCAAAGCCGAAGACTGGCGCCTGTGGCAAGCCGGCCAACGCGTGCAAATCATCAAGCGTGATGAAGCCGCTGGCGGCGTGCTGAAACTGGGCACCGAAATCGTTGCTTCGAAAGACGGCTCCATCGCCGGTCTGCTGGGCGCATCGCCAGGCGCATCGACCGCTGCACCGATCATGCTGAGCGTGCTGCAGAAAGTCTTCAAAGACAAAGTCGCTACCCCTGAGTGGCAAGCCAAGCTGCACCAGATCGTTCCAAGCTACGGCACCCAGCTGAACAACGATCCAGCCAAAGTGGCTGAAGAGTGGGCTTACACCGCCAAGATCCTGCAACTGCCAACCCCACCGGTGATTGGCCAGGCTGCAGCTCCGGCGGCAGAAGCGGCTGACAAGGCTAAAGCTCCGAAAGAAAACGCTGCACGTGACATGGCTCTGTAATTCAGACGCCTGACACACAAAGCCCACTGAACCGGCGACGGTCAGTGGGCTTTTTTGTGTCCGGGTTTCAGGCCTTGGCAGCGGCCAGATAGGCCCCCAACCGACGCCCCATTTCCTCACCCAACGCCTGCAACCCACTCAACGGCCGCACCATCACCTCGAACTCGACAATCTTCCCCTGTTCATCGAAGCGGATCATGTCGATACCCTTGAGCTCTTTCGACCCAACCTTTGCACTGAATTCCAGCACCACATTCAAACCATCAGCCGTCGCCAGTTCACGGTGGTATTTGAAGTCTTCAAACACTTCGAACACGGTGTTGAGGATCATCGCGACCACCGGCGCGCCGGGGTAGGGTGTGTGGGCCATCGGCGAACGGAATACGGCTTTGGGGTCGAGCAGGTCGGGCAGGGCTTTCAAGTTGCCGGTACGGATCATCTCGTGCCAGCGGTTCAGGGATTCGGCGGCGTTGGGGTGCAGGTTCAGCTCGGACATGGTTTCACTCCTGTATTTTTGTTGTTCTTTGCGCGGCGCCCATGACTCTAGATCAAAGCGGCGTAATGGAAACCTTCTGTACCGGTCTGAATGTCGACACATGAGTGGGCCAAATCCATCTGATCCGCTTTTTCCTGTTGAATCTGCATCTGTAACCATCTCAGCCATAGGCCCAAAATACCCTTGCCGTTCGGCCACACGCGACGAGCTTCATTCCGAAGCGCCCGGTGCGCCGGACATTCAGTATTCAGGAGGCCTTCATGGCTAAGATGGCGTTTTTCCTCGGCGGCTTTCTCGTGTTGACCATCATGATCGGCGTTCTGGCCACGATTTCTCCGGTCTGACGATCAGCAGTTGAGTACCGGCATGTAACGTTCTTCATGCTTTTTGAAATGGATCGGCGCTGTCGGGATTTTCTCTCCGTTCAGGAAGAGCTCCGGCAGCGTCAGGATGAAATCGTCCATTTCGCCGCTGCCCAGGGGTGTTCCGGGGGAATATAGATCCAGCTCTTTTTCACGCGGGTCGAAACCGGTTTTCAAGCGTTCGATGCTGACCTGGTACGACTTGCCATTGGCCAGTTGCACGGTGGCCATCGGCGAAGCCGCGCTGATCCACAGGGCCGGTTCGGGCGTGCTGTAGGCGGTTTTCCACTGTTCCGGTGTATTCAGGTTACGCATGTACGGGGGCGTATAAAGATACGCGTACAGGCGCACTTCGGTATCGGTGCTGTGATGATAATCAGGCCTTGTCGGCGTCCCCGGCAGCGCTGCATAGACCAACAGATGCACCCAATCGAGCTCTTCTGACGTGGTCGTGTAGCTCATTGCCTGGTGAGGGCCGGGGCACGTTCTGATCAGCAACGCGTTCTGACCGACAGTCGATTGCGGATTCAGGTAAGGGCCCGAGCTACAGGCCGAGAGCAGGGGTAGAAGCAGATAGCAGGCTAGACGTTTCAAATAATCGACTCCGTGATTGGCTGTATTCCCTTTCAAACCACCGCAGATTACCTGAAGCAGCGCCTCTGTTGCGTGTGATCTAATGCCGGGCTTTTCATCCAGCAAACGGACTTCACCCCATGGCAGAACCGCGTATCCGCGCACTTGCACTGTGTGTCTTTCAGCACAACGGCAAAATTCTGGTTAACCGCTTCCACGACCCGGTCGCAGACCAAACCTTCTACCGTCCCATCGGCGGTGGCATCGAATTTGGCGAAACCAGTCGCGAGGCCATCGTGCGCGAAGTGCAGGAAGAGTTGGGCCTTTCAATGAAGGACCTGTGCCTGCTCGGCACACTTGAAAGCCTCTTCGTCTACAACGGCAAACCGGGACATGAGATGGTTCAGGTGTATGACGCCCGTTTCGAAGACGCGCAGGTCTACGAGCAATTGCAGATCGTCGGTCACGAAAGCGACGGCGCCCCGTTCACCGCCAGTTGGCAAGACAACTCAAGTTTCACTGAGCAATCACCGCTGGTGCCCGTCGGTTTGCAGGCGTTGCTCAAGAACGCCGCCATCCTCGACTGAGCACGCAGTCACACGATCACCCAGACAAAACCGCATTCGGTATTAGACTCCACCCACGATCTGATACCGGAAACCGTGACATGCCGGACTCCCCATGGACTCGCTGATCAACGCTGCCGGTCGCGCACTGGCGGCGGGTGATCCGTTGGCCGCGCTGAATTTTGTGGCGCTGCGCGAAGACCCTCCGGCCCTGGCCCTGCGCGGGATCGCCATGGCCCAGCTCGGCGATATGGCGCGGGCCAAGGTATTGCTGCAGCGGGCGGTGAAAGCGTTCGGCGCCAATGAGCCGTTGTCTCGGGCACGCTGCGTGGTGGCCGAGGCCGAAGTGGCACTGGCGGCGCGGGATCTGGGCTGGCCGGTGAAGGCGCTGGAGGCGGCGCGGCGGGCCTTGCACGATCACGGCGACTGGCTCAATGCAGCGCACGCGCGCTATCTGCAGATTCGTCGGTTGCTGCTGATCGGGCAGTTGGACGACGCAGATGCGCTGCTCGCTGGACTCGATCCAGCATCGTTGCCGCCAGCCCTGCGCGCCGTTCATGAACTGATGGCTGCCGGGATCGCGTTGCGCCGGGTGCAGGCGCACAAGGCGCAAATGGCGTTGGAACGTGCGCAACGGGTGGCTCAGTCGGCTGCCATTCCGGCATTGTCGGCGGAGATCGAGCACGCTCGGCAAATCCTCGAAGCGCCCGCTGCCCGATTGATCGTTGCGGGTCAGGTGCAAGCGGTGACATTGGCGCAGGTTGAAGCGTTGTTTGCCTCGCCGACGCTGGTGGTCGATGCCTGTCGCTATAACGTTCGCGGTGCAGGAATGACGGTGGCGCTGGCCACGCGGCCGGTGCTGTTTCACCTCGTTCGGCTGCTCGCTGAAGCCTGGCCCGGGGATGTGCCCCGAGAGACACTGGTCGCCAAAGCCTTTCGATTGAAACTCGATGATGAATCCCACCGCGCCCGTTTGCGGGTCGAGATTGGCCGGTTGCGTGCAGCGCTGCAACCGCTGGCCGGAATCACTGCGACTTCCCGTGGCTATGCGCTGGTTGCACAAGACGTGGCGCTGCTGACGTTACCGCTCGAAGACAAACACGCCGCACTGCTGGCCCTGCTCGCTGACGGCGAGGCGTGGTCGAGCTCGGCACTTGCGCTCGCGCTGGGCAGCAGCCAGCGTCAGATACAACGGGCACTGGAAACGTTGGCGGCGCAAGACAAGGTCCAGGCGTTCGGTGTCGGCCGTGCGCGGCGATGGCTGACCCCGCCCGTGCCGGGTTTCGCGACGATCTTGTTACTCCCGGTGTCGTTGGGCAATGGCTAGGCTGGACTCACCCACTCAACGAGGAAGCCAGCATGAAACACGCAAACGCAGAAATCCTTCGTGAATACGGCCCGTTCGACGGCATCGACGGTGTCCACGGCGTGACCTTCGACGGTCGGCAAGTCTGGTTCGCCAGTGACGGCCAGCTCAATGCGCTGGACCCGGCCAGCGGCGAAACCGTGCGCACGATCAAGGTCGGTGCCGATGGCGGGACCGCGTTCGACGGCAAGCACCTGTTTCAGATTGCCGACCGCCGAATCCACAAGATCGACCCGGCCACCGGGCGCGTGCTCCACACCATTCCGGCCCCCGGCGACGGCGGCGATTCGGGCATGGCCTGGGCCGAGGGCACGTTGTGGGTGGGGCAGTATCGCGATCGCAAGATTCATCAGATCGATCCGGAAACCGGGAAAATCCTCCGCACCCTCGAATCAAACCGTTTTGTCACCGGCGTGACCTGGGTCGACGGTGCGCTGTGGCATGGCACCTGGGAAGGGGAAGAAAGCGAGATCCGGCGGATCGATCCAGGCAGCGGCGAGGTTCTGGAAAGCCTGACGTTGCCCGCCGGGATCGGCGTCTCCGGACTGGAGGCCGATGGCGGGGATCGCTTCTACTGCGGTGGCGGCAACAGCAGCAAGGTGCGGGCCGTGCGTCGGCCGAAGTGAGGCGCTCAAGGCGCCCCGAACAGCATCGTCCAGTACACACCGTTATCGCTGCGGGCCTCACTGGCAAAACCGGCGCCGACCTGGGTGAACATCGGGTTCATCAGGTTGGCGCAATGTCCGGGGCTGGCCAGCCAGCCGGCCATGGCCTTGCTCGGAGAACTCTGCCCGGCAGCGATGTTTTCGCCGATCTGCCGGCCACGGTAGCCGGCAGACCGGGCGCGGTCGGCTGGCATGTCGCCGTCCGGATCCTGGTGAGCGAAGTAGTTGCCGTAGGCCATGGCCTTGCTGTGACCCTGGGCGGCGGCGCCGAGGGCCGGGTTCCAGCTCAAGGGGCGGGCGGCGGCAAAGCGCTGGCGACCGCACATTCGTGGTCGGGCACGGGCGGCGTTGACCTCGGCCAGCAAGGCTTTGCCGACGCTGCGGTTATCGCCCATGCGGCTGTCGATCACCGGACGCGCCAGTACCACTTGCCATTCACTGCGGGCGCGGCTGATGCCGATGTCGGCGTACTGCGCATCCAGCAATGCGCCGCAATGTTCATTCTGCAATTGATCAAACGCCTCTTCGGCATCCTCGGCCCCGACGATCCGGATGCTGCGCACCGCGACCGCTGCATAACCGGAGGCCTTCAGTTGCTCGCGCATCCCGCCGCCGTAGCCATAGCCGATGGGCAACGCAATGTTCTGCTTCAGCGCCAGTGGCGCCAGGCGTTGTGCCGGACGCCGGTCGCAGCGTTGCGGATGGGCACGGAGGTCATTGATGGCGGCTGCCAGTTGCCGCTCTGCGCCAGCGTGGGCAGAGGGGGCGAGCAGGGGAGAAAGGATCAGCAGGCACAGCGAAACGAAGCGAGACGAACGGACGGCGTGGCGCATGGGACGCAAGGCTCTGAAAAAAGATAGCGCTGATAGGGAGTTAGCCGCGAAAGCGGCGCGAGTAGGACTGGCCTTTTTGCACTTGGTTCAGGAGGCGCCTCAGGCTTTCGCTGGTCGCCGACGAAGTGCGCAGGTTTCACTCACCGGTTCAACACATCCTTCATCCATTGCAGGTATTGCGGCCGTTCGGATATCGAGTTGTGCGCCGAGTCCTTCACCACTTTGAGCATCGCCACCCCGTCGGGGAAGCTGTGCAGCAGGCGTTCGGTGCTGGCCCGTGAAACCACCTCGTCATCGCTGGCCGCCAGCAGCAGCGTTGGCACGCTGATGTGCGCCGCATATTTGCCGGACTCGTAACGATCCTTGAGCAACCACTTCACCGGCACCCACGGGTAATGCTGGACGGCGAGTTCAACGAGGCTGTTGTAAGGCGTGACCAGAATCAGTTGCGCCACCGGCCGCTGGCTGGCCAGCCGCACCGCAACGCCGGAACCGAGGCTGCGTCCAACCAGTGCAATCTGTGGATGCCGGGCATACAGCTGATCGAACAGCGCCAGCGCATCTTCGGCGATCGCCGCTTCGGACGGGGAGCCGCCGCTGCCGCCAAACCCCCGATAGTGCAGCAGATACACCGCGTAGTCGGGAAACGCCTCGGCAAACGCCGGCAGATTGCGCGACACGTCTTCGGCATTGCCGCCGAAATAGATCAGCGCTTTCGCCCCGGAATGCTCACGAACACTGACGCGAATATCGGCGTCGGGCATCGCCAGCGTCATTCGCGATTCCGCCGTATCCATGGAACCCGACGGCGGGAAATAGATCAGCGAACGCTGAAAAACGAACAGCGCCGCGCACAGGATCAGGTACACGGCAACGATCAAGGCGACGAGCGACATCAGGATTCTGGACATTCGGCTAACTTTAACGGGGCGTGAGGGTGCTCAGTCGCAGTGTAGTTGAGCCTTCCCGAGTGACCGCCGCCGAACACAAGGCGCAACAGATCCATCAAGCAGAGACGCGAGCATGAGCCACACTGAGGGTTGTTCCCGCCGCCGCCTGCTCACGCTGGCTGCCGGGGTTTCGGCGGTTTTCACGTTTGACCGGGCGTTGGCCACTGCCACGTCGCCGAGCGCCTCAGGAGGCCAGACCATGCAGACCCGCGCCATTCCTTCCAGCTCCGAGCGGCTGCCCCTGGTCGGGCTGGGTACGTATCGCGGTTTCGATGTCGCGCCCGGCGATCCGGCCTACCGGCCCTTGGCGGCAGTGCTCGACGAGTTGTTCAGGAAGGGTGGCACGTTGATCGACAGCTCGCCGATGTATGGCCGCGCTGAAGAAACCACCGGTGAGTTGTTGTCGATCCACGAACCCCGTTCACCGGCCTTTCTGGCGACCAAGGTGTGGACGCGCGGGCGCGAGGAGGGCATCGCGCAGATGGAAAACTCCTTCCGTCTGCTGCGTACCGAGCGCATCGACCTGATGCAGATCCACAACCTGCTGGACTGGCAGACTCATCTGCCGACCCTGCGTGAATGGAAAGAGCAGGGCCGCATCCGTTACATCGGCATCACCCATTACACGCCCTCGGCGTACGAGGAAGTGGAAGCGGTACTGAAGGCCGAACAGCTCGACTTCCTGCAGATCAACTACGCCCTTGATGACCGGGGCGTGGAGAAACGCATCCTGCCGTTGTGCCGCGAGCGTGGAGTGGCGGTGATCTGCAATCGCCCGTTCGGCGGCGGCGAGCTGCTGGCACGGCTAAAGGGCAAACCGCTGCCGGGCTGGGTGTCGGATGTGCAGGTCAACAGCTGGCCGCAACTGGCGCTGAAGTTTTTGCTGTCGAACACGGCGGTCACCTGTGTGATTCCCGGCACCGGCAATCCGCGCTACATGGCCGACAACGCCGGCGCCGGGTTCGGGCCGATGTTGACCGATGCGCAGCGCCAGCAGTTGATTGCGCTGGTGGGTTAGCAGCGCTCGCGTCAGTCTTGCAGGTAGGGCGATGAACGGTCGCTGTCTCCCTGTGAATCATCGTTCGTTTCCCCGGTCGTATCTGCGGCTGCGCGCACCGCGCCACTTCGGTGTGGGTTGCGTTGACCGTTTCCGTCGTCAAGACCTTGGTTTTAGGGAAATTCTGAATGATGCGTGCAACAACGCTGCTGCTGACTGTTTCCGCCGCCGTATTGCTGGGCGGCTGTGTGGCGGACTTTGATGATGACTACCGACATGGCCGCCATTACGACCGCGATCATGGCCGTTACTACGATCATGATCGGCGTTGGGACGACCGCGATTACGATCGCCGCGACGGGCGTCGCTACCACCGTGACCGGGATGATGATTGATCAACGCTGGACAGGCAGGTTTTGACGGGATGGACGCAGTAGTGGCTATTCAGTAGCATCGCGGCTTTTCCCGGCCTTTCCCTCAAGGATGAACATGCCAGTCACTTCGCTCCTTCGCCGTTCTTCGGCGCTTTTCGGCTTGATGGTGTCCCTCTCGGGGCTTGGTGGTTGCGCACTGACGGGGACCTATCAGGACGCCACCGGGCCAGACGCTGCCAAGATGCGTTTTGTGGCCAACACTGACAATGCCACCGTCAATTACTTCGACGCCGAGCATTGCGATGGCCTGACCACTGGCATCCTGAACAATTTATTTGTCAGAGACAGTCTGCGGCGGGTAGGCATGACCGTGGCGCCTCCGGAAAAGGCCCGTGGTTATCTTGAAGTGAAATTGCCGCCCGAAAAGGAAGTGTTCCTGCAGGTCAATACCCAGGTGGGCTATGGCGTGTGTGGCGCGGTATTCGGTTTCAGACCCGAGCGCGCAATGGAGTATGAACTCACCTTCGAACTCAAGGGCAACCAATGCTTGACCTTGATGCAGCGCCTGCAACGGGTTGATGGCAAGGATGTACGTACGCCCGTCACCATCAGGCGCGATGGATTTGCCGCTTGTGAGGGCCGCAGCCCGATCTTTCCGAAACCACCCGCGCTGCTGCCCGATACGCCGGAACGCACGGCGATGATGGATCGCATCATTGCTGGCAGTACGTTCGTCCGGATGACCTCCGACACGGCCAGGGACAAGGTCGCGGGCAACTCGCCGGAAAAAATCGACTCACTGATCAGCGAGCGCAAGGCCAAGCTGGGCTTCAATCTGCCGGACGAATACTGGACGTTGTACCGCCAGAATCTTGAGGCGTTCGATCAGGATTTCGCCGCCAAGAAGACGCAGGTGATGCAACGCTCGACCGACGAATACCGCAAACGCCTGAGTAGCGCGGACGACAAGCAATTGAAGGCGTGGACAGGAACCGGCGAAGCCGCCAACCCCATGAACTCGGCGCCGGCGGAGCTGGAAAAAACCATGGTCATGTTCTATTTCCAGACCGACAGAGCGGTGACGGTCGAAACCATCAATCGCCACCTCGACCGCATGGCGAAAATGGAGCAGCAGTACGACGTCTGCTCGCGCTACGCCGATTGCTGGAAGCGTTGATAGTCCGTCTGCGCTGACAAAAAAAGCCCACTGAGCCTAATCGGCCAGTGGGCTTTTTCATGGCCGTTCCTCAAGGGAACAGCAGGTACAGCGATTAAAAATGAGCGTTCGCCCGGACGCTGGATCGCGCAGGCACGGAGGCCTCGATGTCCAGCAAATGGGTGGCGAGTATGTCGCTCAGAAAGCGGAACTGATCGTTGAGGCCCACCACTTCATTGCTGAAATGATTACTCGCGGCGGGCATCAGCAGATCTTCGAAATCTTCGTTGAACACCAGCGGCTGTGTCTTCAGCGACACCACGTGCTGGTCGTAATAGTTGTTGCCGAAGACCGGGAAACTCACGGCGAGGGTGACGGTATGACTCATGATGTGAACTCCTCGTGGTGTTTGTCTCGGATGGGTAAATCCTGCGCCAGACGCGTTTGATGCGGAAGGCAATCGTCGTAATGGTGAACATCGACGTCAGTGATGGTTGGGAAGAATGTTGAAATCGCCCGCCAGAATCGCAGCCTCCTACAACCGGACAAACGGCTGAAACCCGCACCTATACTCAAACCATTACCTCCAGATCTGATCCACAAAAGGACACCGCCACCGTGAACCTGCGTGCGCTGATCGTCGCCGCACTGATGTTGCTGGCCGGCTGCGCGACGACGGCGCGGGGCCCGGCGAGCGCGCCGCCGGTGGTGGTTTCACCGGCTACCTGGCAGCAGATCGACCGGGACATCGTTACGGCTTCCCGACAGTCCACCGAGCAGGTCAAGGTTTTCGCTCGCGGTTCAATGGAACATTGGCGCATTCGCGTCTATGAGCAAACTGAAGAAAAATTCATCCCGTGGTTCAGCAGCTACTGGACCCAGGAATGGCTGTCGATGAAGGTCAGTTGGTACACCATCAGCGCCGGCGGCGAGCAGGATGCTTCGTCCAAACGCCTGGCCGCCTATTTGCTGGAGCAGTATCAGGAGCGAGTCCTGGCGCCCGTCGCGGCGGAAATCGACCCGGACGCGATCCTCGGCCAGTCCACCGCGTTCTACGCGCAATTGATGGCGCAGCAGATGCCGGTCATCGCCCAGCGCTACGGCGTGCCCATTGCCCAGCTCAACGGGCATTTGCAGAAAATCCCCGCCATTGCCCTCGGCCCGCCGCCGGCCCGGGATGCCTCGCTGTATCAGATCGTCAGCACTGAACCGCTGAACACCTTGCCGGCCTACGCGGCGTTGATTGACAAGATCCACATCGAAGGGGGGGCCAAGGGCATCGCCTCGACCGACGCGGGCATGGCCCCGGTGGCCAAGCGTGCCAGCCAGCGCATGGAGGCGGAAATGGCACCGCGTGGTGCCGCCAGCGCGGTGGCGGCGGCGGCCGGCAAACTCGTCGGCGGATTGATCTCGGCCGGTGTGGCAGGCATCCGCGCCATCCTCCAGGCCAGTGATCGTCCCGACAGCGAAGCACTGATCCGCAGCAGTCTGGGCAACACCTTCGACAAGGCCTGGCTGAAGCTGGTGCAGAACCCGACCACCGGCGTGATGGCCGGTACGTTGCACATGGCGGCGCAGGTCGAAGGCAATCTGGGCGGGGGTGATGAACCGTCGGTCGGCTTGGGCGCCACTCCTGTCGAATGGCGGCCGCCTGAGTCGACTACTCAGCAGATCGACCCCTAAACCCGCAGGAGAACGACCATGGCTTACATCGATGTTTTTGTCGCACCCGTGCCGAACGCCAACCGCGAACAGTACAAAAAACACTGCGAAATCGCCGAGAAACTGTTCAAGGAGTACGGCGCCCTGGAGGTGGTGCAAGGCTGGGGCGATGATGTGCCGGACGGCAAGGTCACCTCATTCCCGATGGCGGTGAAACTCAAGGAAGGCGAAACCGTGTCGGCCGGTTGGCTGGTCTGGCCAGACAAAGCCACCCGCGACGCCGGCATGGGGAAAATGATGGAAGACCCGCGCATGCAACCGGACGTCAATCCGATGCCGTTCGATGGGCAGCGGATGATCTTCGGTGGCTTCAAGAACATTCTCGAATCTTGAGGCATAACTGCCGGATCACTCCGCCGACGGGGTGATCCGGCAGCCTTTGCGGTTGCGAATCTGCTCGTCCGTCGGCCGCTCGCGAACAAACTCGAAACGCGGCTCACCCTCGCTGTAATGCACCAGCCAGCCCCATTCCAGCTCGTTTTCATCCTGCCCCGGATTCGGTGGCCGAGCCCACCAGGGTTCTTTACTGAGGATCTCGCGCATGACGCCCTCCGGTTGATGGCAATCGTTGAACTATAAACCCCATGCCGAGAGTCGCCAGGAATGGCCGTGTAGAATCGACGGATCGACATCGACAAGGGAGCGGGGCCATGACGGATGACAAGCACGGCGAACAACCGTTCAAGCGGCTGTTCTTCGCCCTCGACTGCCCGCCGGCGCAGCGCAAGGCGATTGCCCAATGGCGCAGCGAACTGGGGCTTAGGACCGGTAAACCGGTGCCGGCAGACAATTTCCACCTGACGCTGCTGTTTCTCGGCGCGGTGCCGTTGGCGCAGATAGGTGAAGTCTGTGAGGCGGCGTCCAAAGTGAGTACGCCGGGCGAGGCGCTGAGGATTTCGCTGGATCGCTTGCAGGTCTGGCGCCGCGCCGGGGTGTTGTCGCTGGCACCGGAGCAGGCACCGCAGGGATTGCTGCGACTGGTGTATGCGCTGGAGCAGGCGATGTTGCCGTTTGGTTTTGAAGAGACGACGCGTGAATATCGCCCGCACCTGACGCTGGCCCGGGACTATCGGGCGACGGAACCGGAGTCCGCCACGCCGCCGGAGTTCTTCCTGCGGGCCGAGCGCTTTGCATTGTTCGAATCCCACAAGGGCCGTTACCGCGCACTGGCCGATTGGCCGCTGATCTGAGCCCACAAAAAAAGGCGCCCAAGGGCGCCTGAATTCACCTGAACCGAGGAAGCCAGGTGAGGCCGTTCAGAGCAGGGGGCAGCGGTGGTAAGGCGCTGCGTGAACGGAAACTTTCAAGGCTGATCGCTGACTGTCTGATCGTTCCCACGCGGAGCGTGGGAACGATCACGGTAAGGTTTATTTGCCGAGTTTTACGCGGGTCCAGCCCCGGGTCATGATCCGTTGTGTGGAAATCGGTTGATCCGGCACCGCATACAGCGTGGCCATCACTTCCTGCGACGGGTATGAGCCCGGGTCGTTGCGGATCGCTTCGTCCACCAGCGGTGTCGCCGCCGAGTTGGCGTTGCTGTAACCGTTGCTGTTGGTGATCTCGGCGATGATGTCCGGACGCATCAGGAAGTCCATGAACAGGTAAGCGTTCTCGACGTTCGCCGCATCGCGCGGAATGGCGACCATGTCGTAGAAGCTGCCGGCACCTTCCTTCGGAATGCTGTAGTCGATCACTACGTTGTTGCCCGATTCCACCGCGCGGGCCTTGGCCTGCAACACGTCACCGGAGTAACCGACCGCCACGCAGATGTTGCCGTTGGCCAGGTCCGAGATGTATTTCGACGAGTGGAAGTACGCCACGTTCGGGCGAATCTTCATGAACAGCGCCTCGGCTTCCTTGATGTGCGCGGTGTCCTTGTCATTCACCGGATAGCCCAGGTAGTGCAGGGCAGCCGGGATCATTTCGGTCGGCGAATCGAGGAAACTGATGCCACAAGCCTTCAGCTTCTCGGCGTTCTCCGGTTTGAACAGCAGGTCCCAGGAGTTGGTCGGCGCGTTCTTGCCGAGCACTTCCTTGACCTTGGCCGGGTTGAAGCCGATGCCGATCGAGCCCCACATGTACGGGAACGCGTGGGCGTTGTCCGGATCACTGGCGGAGGCGTTTTTCAGCAGCACCGGGTTGAGGTTTTTCCAGTTTGGCAGCTTCGACTTGTCCAGGGTCTGATAGACCCCGGCCTTGATCTGCTTGGCCAGGAAACTGTTGGACGGCACCACGATGTCGTAGCCGGATTTACCCGCGAGCAGACGCGCCTCGAGGGTTTCATTGCTGTCGAACACGTCGTAGGTCACGCGGATGCCGGTCTCGTCCTCGAACTTCTTGACGGTGTCCGGGGCGATGTAATCCGACCAGTTGTAAACGCGCAGCACCTTGTCGTTGGCCTGGGCGCCTGTGGCGATTGCGCCCAATAAGGACAGTGTCAGCAGAGTCCTGCCAAACATTTTCATCGGTGAAACTCCATTCTTTTTATTCAAAAGCTTTTAAGCAAAAGCGCAAAGCCGTAAAACGCGACGGCCCTAGGCCGTCGCTGCCACTCGTTGAGGTTGCGGTTGCTGCCACGATTCGTTGGCGGTCTGATCCATCGCTTCCTGAATCGCCCGCTTGCGGTTGGCTTCTGCCTTGCGGCCGAAGTACCAGACCAGGAAGGTCACCAGTGACACCGCCAGCAGGATCAGGCTGGCCACGGCGTTGATCTCGGGCTTAACGCCCAGACGCACGGCCGAGAACACTTCCATTGGCAGGGTGGTGGAACCAGGCCCGGAGACGAAGCTCGCCAACACCAGGTCATCCAGCGACAGGGCGAAGGACATCATGCCGCCCGCCGCCAGCGACGGCGCGATCATCGGGATGGTGATCAGGAAAAACACCTTGAACGGTTTCGCACCCAGATCCATCGCCGCCTCTTCGATCGACAGGTCCAGCTCGCGCAAGCGGGCGGAGACTACCACCGCCACATAAGCGGCACAAAACGTGGTGTGGGCGATCCAGATCGTGACGATGCCACGCTCCTGCGGCCAGCCGATCAGTTGCGCCATCGCCACGAACAGCAGCAACAGCGACAGACCGGTGATCACCTCAGGCATGACCAGCGGCGCGGTCACCAGACCACCGAACAGCGTACGACCCTTGAAGCGTGTCACGCGGGTCAGCACGAACGCGGCGAGGGTGCCCAGCGCCACGGCGGCAATCGCGGTGTAGCAGGCGATTTCCAGCGAGCGCACCACCGAGCCCATCAGTTGCGTGTTGTCGAGCAGGCCGACATACCACTTCACCGACCAGCCACCCCAGACCGTCACCAGTTTCGAGGCGTTGAACGAGTAGATCACCAGAATCAGCATCGGCAGATAGATAAACATCAGGCCGAAGATCAGCATGAACTTTGAAAATCCGAAGCGTTTCATCCCCGTGCCTCCATCTCTTTGGCCTGGCTGCGGTTGAACAGCAGAATTGGCACAATCAGGATCAACAGCATCACCACCGCCAGGGCGGACGCCACCGGCCAGTCGCGGTTATTGAAGAACTCTTGCCACAGCACGCGACCGATCATCAGGGTTTCCGGGCCACCCAGCAGTTCCGGGATCACGAACTCGCCCACCACCGGAATGAACACCAGCATGCAGCCGGCGATGATGCCGTTCTTGGCCAGCGGCACGGTGATTTTCCAGAAGTTGTTGAAGTTGCTCGAGCCCAGATCCTGCGCGGCTTCCAGCAAGCTGCCGTCGTGCTTCACCAGGTTGGCGTAGAGCGGCAGCACCATGAACGGCAGGTACGCGTAAACCACACCGATATACACGGCCGTGTTGGTGTTGAGGATCTCGATCGGGTGATCGGTGAGCCCGGTCCACATCAAAAATGCGTTGAGCAAACCGTTGTTGCTGAGGATGCCCATCCACGCGTAAACGCGGATCAGGATCGCGGTCCAGGTCGGCATCATGATCAACAGCAGCAGGACGTTTTGCGCTTCCTTGCTGGCCTTGGTGATCGCGTAAGCCATCGGGAAACCGATCACCAGGCACATCAGCGTGCTCAGCGCCGCGACCTTCAGCGAACCGAGGTACGCCGACAGGTACAGCTCGTCTTCGCCGAGCATGGTGTAGTTGCCGATGTTCAGGAACAGCTGGAATTTCTGTTCGGCGTAGGTGTAGATCTCGGTGTACGGCGGGATCGACAGCGCGGCTTCTGAGAAACTGATCTTCATCACCAGGAAGAACGGCAGCATGAAGAACAGGAACAGCCAGATGAACGGGATGCCGATAACGAACTTTCGCCCGCTGGGCACCAGGCGCAGGAATTGCTGATTGAAGGTTCTCATGAGCGCAGTACCACGCCGCTGTCGTCTTCCCACCAGACGTAGACCTTGTCGTCCCAGGTCGGACGCGCGCCACGGCGTTCGGCGTTGGCCATGAACGACTGGACGATCTTGCCGCTCGGCAACTCGACGTAGAACACCGAGTGGCCGCCGAGGTAGGCGATGTCATGCACCTTGCCTTCGGACCAGTTGTAGCGGGTCTCTGGCTTGATCGTGCTGACGAGCATTTTTTCCGGGCGGATCGCGTAGGTGATCGACTTGTCCTGCACCGAGGTGCTGACGCCATGACCGACGTAGATCTTTTGCTGCAAGTCCGGGCTGTGAATGATCGCGTGACCTTCAAGGTCCTCGACCACGGTGCCGTCAAAGGCGTTCACGTTGCCGATGAATTCGCAGACCATGCGGCTGACCGGCGCTTCATAAATGTCGACCGGGCTGCCGATCTGGGCGATCCAGCCCAGGTGCATGATCGCGATGCGCTCGGCCATGGTCATGGCCTCTTCCTGGTCGTGGGTCACCATCACGCAAGTCACGCCGACGCGCTCGATGATCTCCACCAGTTCCAGCTGCATTTGCGAGCGCAGCTTTTTATCCAGTGCGCCCATCGGTTCGTCGAGCAGCAACAGCTTCGGACGCTTGGCCAGGGAGCGGGCGAGGGCCACGCGCTGACGCTGGCCACCGGACAGTTGATGCGGGCGGCGCTTGGCGTATTGGGTCATGTGTACAAGACGCAGCATTTCTTCGACGCGGGCGTCGATTTCGCTGGTCGGCAAACGGTCCTGCTTGAGGCCGAAGGCAATGTTCTGCGCGACAGTCATGTGCGGGAACAGGGCGTAGGACTGGAACATCATGTTGATCGGCCGCTCGTACGGCGGCATGTCGGTGATGTCCACACCGTCGAGCAGAATGCGTCCTTCAGTCGGCCGTTCGAAACCGGCGAGCATGCGCAGCAGGGTCGATTTGCCCGAGCCGGAGCCGCCGAGCAGGGCGAAGATTTCGCCCTGATGGATCTCCAGGGACACGTCGTCCACAGCGGTGGTTTCGTCGAACTTCTTGGTGACTCGATCGACTTTCACCAGAACCTTTTTCGGTTGCTGATGACCTTCAAGAGCCTTCCTGTAAGTGCTGGAGGCGTTTGCCATGTGAAACTCCCAACAGGTTTCAGTCGCCGGGCCAACGCGGCCTGGCTTAAGAGTGGATTGCAGACCCGCACCGTGCGGGTTGTTCGGCGCCGCCGTCCTGGCTGCCGGGTGGTGCTTTTTGTTTTCGCGGTGTGTTGCTGATCGCGGATGACGGATGCGCAGGTGCGCAGCCGCCAATCCCGCGGGGGCAGTAAATGGTTTTGCAATCGTTGGGTGGCGTCAGCGCTGGTTGCGTCGCGCCGCACGCTGGCGGCAAGCCTCGCCGAATGCCTGGAAAATCCGCAGGTAGTTCGGGTTGTCCAGCACCTGCCATTCCGGGTGCCATTGCACGCCGAGGGCAAAGGTCGGGCTGTGCTCCACCGAGACCGCCTCGATCAGGCCATCCGGCGCCACGGCTTCGGCGCGCAGGCCGGGAGCTAGGCGGTCGATGCCCTGACTGTGAATCGAGTTGACCTGGAATTCACCCGGCAGCTCCAGCGCTTCGAACACGCCACCGGCCAGCACCGTCACGGCGTGGGCCGGGGCGTACTGCACGGCGACATCCGGGCTGTCGGCTTCGCGGTGATCGAGCATGCCCGGCAACTCATGCACCTTCTGGTGCAGGCTGCCGCCGAACGCCACGTTCATTTCCTGGAAACCCCGGCAGATGCCGAGTACCGGAACGCCCGCCGCGATGGCTGCACGTAATAAAGGAAGGGTGGTGGCATCCCGCGCCGGATCGTGATCCGTGCCGGGAGCGCTGTCCGGGCCCTGATAGTGGAAAGGTTCCACATTGGACGGCGAGCCGGTCAGCAACAGACCGTCGAGCTGACCCAGCAGGTCTTCGATTTCAGTCAGTTTGCCAAGGGATGGAATGACGACGGGCAACCCCAGCGCCGCAACGCTGACAGCGCGAACGTATTTGTCGCCGCTGATGTGGTAGGGGTGCAGGCCAATCTGTTTGACGCACGCAGTAACGCCGATCAATGGCTTGAATGCCATTTTTATTCACCTCGAAGTTTGACACTTGAACGAGCTTTTCCGGAGCTTAGCCTCGTTGATTTTAATTAACAACTCCCATGTAAAAAATTCTAAACGCCGTTCATCAAATCTTCATCAAGACCGGGGGTCTGGCGCCTGCATTGGCACGAGAGTGTTAAAAAAAGCCCGAAAAATAAACGCTGAGCGGCCATGTGTTCGCTATTGACTTCACTTTGCCGTTCGGGTTGACTGGCTCGGCGAAACAGCAGTGAACATAATAATTAACAGCTAAATAGGTGCATCATGTCGGTCCCTCTGCGTGCCGTTCAACTCAACGAAGCAAACGCATTCCTTAAGAAACATCCTGAGGTTTTGTACGTCGACCTTCTGATTGCAGACATGAACGGTGTGGTGCGCGGCAAGCGCATCGAGCGCACCAGTCTTCATAAGGTTTACGAGAAAGGCATCAACTTGCCGGCCTCGCTCTTCGCCCTCGACATCAATGGCTCCACGGTGGAAAGCACTGGCCTGGGTCTGGACATCGGCGACTCCGACCGTATCTGCTACCCGATCCCTGGCACCCTGAGCATCGAGCCTTGGCAGAAGCGCCCGACCGCACAACTGCTGATGACCATGCACGAACTGGAAGGCGAGCCGTTCTTCGCCGACCCGCGTGAAGTGTTGGCCAACGTGGTGCGCAAGTTCGACGAAATGGGCCTGACCATCTGCGCCGCGTTCGAACTCGAGTTCTACCTGATCGACCAGGACAACGTGAACGGCCGTCCGCAATCGCCGCGTTCGCCGGTTTCTGGCAAGCGTCCGGTGTCGACCCAGGTCTACCTGATCGACGACCTCGACGAATACGTCGACTGCCTGCAAGACATCCTCGAAGGCGCGAAAGAGCAGGGCATTCCTGCCGACGCCATCGTCAAGGAAAGCGCCCCGGCGCAGTTCGAAGTCAACCTGCATCACGTGTCCGACCCGATCAAGGCGTGCGACTACGCCGTCCTGCTCAAGCGTCTGGTGAAGAACATCGCCTACGACCACGAGATGGACACCACCTTCATGGCCAAGCCGTATCCGGGCCAGGCGGGCAACGGTCTGCATGTACACATTTCGATTCTGGACAAAGAAGGCAACAACATCTTCGCCAGCGAGGATCCCGAGCAGAACGCCGCGCTGCGCCACGCGATCGGCGGTGTGCTGGAGACCCTGCCTGCGCAAATGGCTTTCCTGTGCCCGAACGTCAACTCGTACCGCCGCTTCGGCGCGCAGTTCTACGTGCCGAACTCGCCGAGCTGGGGCATCGACAACCGCACCGTGGCCGTCCGTGTGCCAACGGGTTCGGCAGACGCCGTGCGCATCGAGCACCGTGTAGCCGGCGCCGACGCCAACCCGTACCTGCTGATGGCTTCCGTTCTGGCCGGTATTCACCACGGCCTGACCAACCAGATCGAGCCGGGCGCCCCGGTGGAAGGCAACAGCTACGAGCAGAACGAACAGAGCCTGCCGAACAACCTGCGCGACGCCCTGCGTGAGCTGGACGACAGCGAAGTCATGGCCCGCTACATCGACCCGACGTACATCGACGTGTTCGTCGCGTGCAAGGAAAGCGAGCTGGCCGAGTTCGAAAACTCGATCTCTGACCTTGAGTACAACTGGTATCTGCATACCGTCTGACGATCGAGCGCTCACCCCGCAAGCACCGCCGATTCCGTGGGAACGGCGGTCACCTCTTTCTCTGTGTGAGTCACCCCCATGACCATGACCCGCAACGACTGGGAACAACGCTTCCAGTCCCTGACCCTCGAATCCCGCGCCTTCATCAACGGCGAATACCGCCCGGCCATCAGCGGCGACACCTTCGAATGCCTGAGCCCCGTCGACGGCCGTTTCCTGGCCTCCGTCGCCAGCACCGATGAAGCCGACGCCAACCTGGCCGTCGAAGCCGCGCGCCAATCCTTCAACTCCGGCGTGTGGGCGAACAAGGCCCCGGCCGAGCGCAAGCGCATCCTGATCCGCTTCGCCGATCTGATCCTGCAACACCAGGAAGAACTGGCGCTGCTCGAAACCCTCGACATGGGCAAACCGATCAGCGACTCGATGAGCATCGACATCCCGGCGACCGCCAACGCGATCCGCTGGAGCGCCGAAGCGATCGACAAGATCTACGACGAAGTCGCCGCCACCCCGCACGATCAACTGGGTCTGGTGACTCGCGAGCCGTCCGGCGTGGTCGCGGCCATCGTGCCGTGGAACTTCCCGCTGATCATGGCCAGCTGGAAATTTGCTCCTGCGCTGGCGGCGGGTAACTCGTTCATCCTCAAGCCTTCGGAAAAGTCGCCGCTGACCGCGATCCGCATCGCTCAGTTGGCGCTGGATGCTGGCATCCCGAAAGGCGTGTTCAACGTCCTGCCAGGCTTCGGCCACACCGTCGGCAAGGCGCTGGCGCTGCACATGGACGTCGACGTGCTGGCCTTCACCGGCTCCACGGCGATTGCCAAGCAACTGATGATTTATGCCGGCCAAAGCAACATGAAACGCGTCTGGCTAGAAGCGGGGGGCAAGAGCCCGAACGTGGTGTTTGCCGATGCACCGGACTTGCGCGCGGCAGCACAAGCAGCGGCCGGCGCCATTGCGTTCAACCAGGGCGAAGTCTGCACCGCCGGCTCGCGCCTGCTGGTGGAGCGTTCGATCCGCGAGCAATTCATCCCGCTGCTGGTGGAAGCGCTGCAAGCGTGGAAACCGGGCCACGCCCTGGATCCGGCGACCACCGTCGGCGCCGTGGTCGATCAGCGTCAACTGGACAACGTGCTGCGCTACATCAGCATCGGTCGGGAGCAGGGCGCCGAGCTGATCGCCGGCGGCCATCGCACCCTCGAAGAGACCGGCGGCAGCTACGTCGAACCGACGATTTTCGACGGCGTGACCAACGCCATGACCATCGCCCGCGAAGAAATCTTTGGCCCGGTGCTGTCGCTGATCACCTTCGACACCGTTGAAGAAGCGCTGCACATCGCCAACGACAGCATCTTCGGCCTCGCCGCCGGGGTCTGGACCAGCAACCTGAGCAAGGCCCACACCTTCGCCCGTGGCCTGCGCGCCGGCAGCGTGTGGGTCAACCAGTACGACGGCGGCGACATGACCGCGCCATTCGGTGGCTTCAAGCAGTCGGGCAACGGTCGCGACAAATCGCTGCACGCGTTCGACAAGTACACCGAGCTGAAAGCGACCTGGATCAAGCTCTAATTCTATTTACAACGGTGGGCGCCGGTTTGGCCGGTGCCCCTCGGAGAACAATAATGAAACAACAACACGTCAACAGTTACTACGCCGCCACCCGCAACGAAGTGATCGATTTTCCGATCCTCGAAGAATCGGTGGAGTGTGATGTCTGCGTCATCGGCGCCGGCTACACCGGCCTGTCCTCGGCGCTGTTCCTGACCGAAGCCGGCTACAAGGTGACGGTGCTGGAAGCGGCGAAAGTCGGCTACGGCGCCAGCGGTCGCAACGGCGGCCAACTGGTCAACTCCTACAGCCGCGACGTCGACGTGATCGAAGAGCGCTACGGCGACAAGACCGCCGAAATCCTCGGCAGCATGATCTTCGAAGGCGCCGACATCATCCGTTCGCGCATCAAGGAATACGACATCAAGTGCGACTACCGCCCGGGCGGTATCTTCGCAGCGATGAACAAGAAGCAGCTCAACGGTCTGGCCGAGCAGAAGCGCAACTGGGAACGCTACGGCAACCGTAACCTGAAGATGCTCGACGCTGGGGACATTCGCCGTGAAGTCGGTTCCGACGCCTACGTCGGTGGTCTGCTGGACATGCAGGGCGGTCACATCCACCCGCTGAACCTGGCCCTCGGTGAAGCCGCGGCCATCGTGCGTCTGGGCGGCAAGATCTACGAGCAATCCGCTGCGGTGGAAATCAAGTACGGCGAGCCCAACATCATTCGCACCGCCAAAGGCCAGGTCCGCGCCAAGTACCTGCTGATCGCCGGTAACGCCTACCTGCCGCAAGGCCTCGACAACCGCGTGACCGCCAAGAGCATGCCGTGCGGCTCGCAGATCTGCGTCACTGAACCGTTGACCGAGAAACAGGCCCGCAGCCTGATCACCAACAACTACTGCGTCGAAGACTGCAACTACCTGCTCGACTACTACCGCCTCACCGCCGACAACCGTCTGCTCTACGGCGGCGGCGTGGTCTACGGCGCCCGTGAACCGGACGACATCGAAACCCTGATCCGCCCGAAGATCCTCAAGACCTTCCCGCAGCTCAAGGACGTGAAAATCGACTACCGCTGGACCGGCAACTTCCTGCTGACCATGTCACGCATGCCGCAATTCGGCCGCATTGAGAAAAACGCGTACTACATGCAGGGCTACAGCGGCCACGGCGTCACCTGCTCGCACCTGGCCGGCAAGCTGATCTCGGAAATGATCCGCGGCGACGCCGAACGCTTCGACGCCTTCGCCTCGCTGCCACACATGCCGATGCTCGGCGGCCGTACCTTCTCCGCGCCACTGACCGCCCTCGGCGCCGTGTATTACTCGCTGCGCGACCGTTTCGGCATCTGATTTACCTCGCCGGCGGCGCCCCCCAAAAGGGCGCTGCCGGCTTTTTCATGTGCCGTCCATCGAACCTGCTGAGCAACACCGACAAACGTGATTTAATAGCCGCCTTTCACGGTTCCGGGACACGGGAGCAACGTGATCCGCGCGACCTGCGCGGCACCTGCCACCCACCCCCATTGCCCTTAAGTCGTTCTCACATAAGGCTGTCATGGATACGGGTTCTCGACTCAAACTAGTACGCGAAAGCTACAAACTCTCCCAGCGCGAGCTGGCCCGGCGTAGCGGCGTGACCAATGCCACCATCTCCCTGATCGAACAGAATCGTGTCAGTCCTTCCGTCAGCTCACTGAAAAAGCTGCTCGAAGGCATCCCGATGTCCCTGGCCGACTTCTTCACCTTCGACCAGCCCCCGCGCGAACACCAATACGTCTTCCGCGCCAACGAACAACCCGACCTCGGCCGCCACGGCCTGCGCCTGCTGCTGATCGGCGCCTCGGTCCCCAGCCGCCAGATGCGCTTGCTGCGCGAGCAATACGCGCCGGGCGCGAGTTCGGGGGAAGAGCCGATTGTGCACTCGGAAGGTGAAGAGTGTGGGTTGGTGACGCGCGGCACCGTGGAGTTGACGGTGGACGGGCAGGTGAGCGTGTTGAGTGCGGGGGATGGGTATTATTTCCCGACCACGCTGCCGCACAAGTTCCGGAATATCGGGGCGGATGAGGCAGAGATTATTAGTGCGAATACGCCGGCTAACTTCTGATGATAGCGTGTTGGATAGGCTCGTTCAGAACTTGAGTCTCTGAAAATACTGCGTGATAGTTGATAAAGAAATGGCCGATCCAATTTGGATCGGCCATGTTGGTGCAAGTGGTGTGATTTACATTAATATTTTCTTTCGGTCCCGATCAAAAAAGTCAGCGACTATCCCCAGATAAGATTGGGCGTGAGCCGGTAAAGTTGAAGGGAGTGGGATATCTGTCATGTATCCATAGCCTTCAAATAACTTTGCGGACTCAAATAGGGAGGCAAATACTTGCGACTTTGAAAAGAATTCAGCTAATACTTCAGCTTTAACGTCAGAAGCTTGGTCGGCGAGCTCACGCTCGAGGGTTTGAGATAATCCTGGTTGTGTGACTATGCTACCTACTAAAGCAGACGCCATTTTTCCTACCTTCATCGTAAATGACTTACCAGCTGATCCATATCTAAAGCCATTGTCCAAAACCTGCTTTCTTTGGTCGTGCTCTGCTGCGACATGCTCGCGAAGAATAAAGTCTATACAGATTAGTAGGTGGGAAATTGAAATGTAGATCATTCTCCAAGCAGACGAAGAGTTTGAGTGGTTGTTGATCTCACTCATATAGTAGTCGATGTCATTCAACCAAGCGTTGGCTCCGTCAAAGTTTAGAGAGTCAAGCATCCTTGATTTGCTAGATTCGTATCTACCCCGCCAGTCACCTCCGAGCTTGCCAAGGGAATGCTTTTCAATTTCGGCAATGAGGTCCTCTTCGTTGATTCTGGCTAAATGACCTCTTTCGCTTTTGTTTAACCTGCTTAAAAATCTGCCGTCTAGAACTTTTACTTTGTGCTCAAGCCCAAAATCGCGTACGTCAGATCGGATGTCAGTAGTTGCGACCATGCTTCCGTCTAGGCCGAGAACTTGCTGCAGGCCTTTTGCCCAAAATATCCGTTCAATTGCTTGAGGCGTCTTTTTGTTTTTTATGTCGACATTCAACCGTTCGCGGCTAAATGCGGAACTCTTGCCGTAAATAAATAGGTCGATATCTGTAATGTCAAATTGATTGTATTTAAATTTGCACCCTCTTACGACGAAGTATCCGATGCTTAAGAAGTAATTCCTAATTGTTTCTTCTGCTGCTGCGCCTTTCAGGAGTTGTTGGCTCATCTGTTAAGTCCACCTGTCCTGATCTCGTTAAGTAGATTTCGAGTTTTTAATTTTACTGCCTCGGTCGAGTTTTTCCGGCAAATATCACGATTGACCTCCGGTGCTGTATATGACGTGACCTTAGCTCCTGGTAGATTGTCGACTGCTTCTCCAGTAATGTTTCCGCTCTGGATAACGGAAAGTGCTAATCGACCGACTTCAGGTTTCAACAATTTCATGCTGAACATTCCCCCATTTGCAGGGATGACTTTCACAACACCCTTGTATTCTAAAGCCTGGTAGTCATTGCCAATGGCAGTGGCTGGGCCTACAGTTCCTCCGTCAATCAGTTTTTGCATTAGTAATGATATGGCTGTAATTCTTCCGCGATAGTATGTACTTACGGTCATTCCATAAGTTAGTGATGCTACGAGTGCCTTAGCTAGATCGAGTGCATCATCTGCAATAGAACTAGTAAATTTGGAGAAGGCAGCTGGGCGCGTAACGAAAGAGCTTTTTCCGCTTTCGTTGCCAACTACGTTAACATCAAACATTCCAATTGAGTGGAGTTGAGAGAAAAGTTTTTCTCCTAGGATTTTCGTAATTGACGCCAGAGGTAAACAACCAGAAGCGTTCAGTCTTGCATTGACTTCATTCAGGTTCTGTGTTTCTGCTGCATTTAGTGTGCTAAGTACAGCATTGATTTTTCGGGCGTCTTCTCTGCGGAATAAATTCCCGTTGAAAATAAGTTTTTCAGTTGCGGATATTGCCTCTGTGTCGAAAAAGCCAATATTGCTACCAAGCTGTAATGTCGATTCAGCCTCTGTTTTTGGTATTTTGAAAGTGTCAGAAATGAAATCGATTGCTAAGGTGTTTGTAATAGGAAGGTCAGAGGTGGTTTCTGAAAGGCTTATGACTGCGTCTTCATAGCTTTCTCGGTCTGACTCATCGAATATGGTTGCGGTAAAGTTTAATACTTCTTTCCCTGTTAAACCTAAAACCTCAATTCCGCCTGTTCCCGACAAAATTAATTTTTGTCGCTCAAACTCTGCAAGAATTGCAGGGACTTCAGTTCGGGGGCTGATGTAGTTGGCTCTCGCTAGTGCGTCCAATCTCTTGTTAGAAATTTGCTCTTGGTTCTCGGCGGATATCGCGGATAAGAATTTTCCACATTTACCCGCAAATCCTATCGCGTCAAAATCTTGGTTGGTCGTCGCTTGTAGCTTTTGACCATGCTGAATGATCCACGCGCCTTTTATGTTTTTTTCCATATCCTATCCGCATCCTGTCGTATATCAGCACTCTTCAGCCACATTTCGGTGGGTGAAGATTATTCCCTCATTCGCGAGGGGTCGCGGCTAATAATTGCAGATTGCCATCGTCTGATCAATTGCGAGAAAAATGGGAGCTCGCTTCTTTGACGGAGAAGGTAAAGGTGCGGGATCCATGACTCTCTCCATGTGCCTTCTATTTCTGTTCTGCACCTAACTCTCTCCGTTCAATAACTCCAAACAAATCACTCACGTCCTGAACCATGATCCTCGCAATGGTGGTAACTGTGTTGATGTCTTGCTCTGCGTGGTCGAGGAGACGTATGCAGGCTATGAGGTCCAGGTATTTTAAAACGGCGTTGAGACGTTCGCTTAGGCAGGCGTGTAAGTCGCGTAGGGGTGCCTCTGCATCGATAAGCAGGACGGGTTGGTCTGTGGCTGGGTGGGACATGTTCACGCAGTGGCGGAGCGGTGTTTTGCTGGTCATTTGGAGCACTCTTCAGTTGGTTCAAAAGTGCCACCTTTCTGCTGCGAAACAAATGGGTGGCAGCTGTATGCGGGTTCGCAGACCGGAGAAGAGCTAAACCGGCAGACCGGAAGGTCTCCCACACACAGCCGCCATAAAATGAAACTGCGGCGAATTTTGCCACAGTTGTTATTGAGCGGTGTGCGTCACTTCTGAGGGCTGCGAAACCCTATCGCCAAATTCGTTCAGCGACAGACCCACTCTAGGCACCGATCCCCACTGCCGCAATCAGCCTGTAGGACGCAAAATCCCCACATCTGGCCAGAGAGTTCGATCACGGTCGGCGGCGTAACTGGCGTAAATCAATGGCTGCGAAGTGTATGGGGAAAATGACTCGCCAGGTTTCGACCCGCTTCGCCTCCCCGCAAGAACAAGCTCCCTCACCACGCAGGGTAATTTCCTACGCCGTTTTCAGATCAAAAAAATCATCACACATTCCCGCCCCGGAACTTTCCCCAAAACCGATGTCAATTTGATGGCGTGTCGCGACGCTCATTCATCGGCTCAAGCAGTGCCAGGCTGTTTCCTGGTCGACCAAGGAAGTGTGTGATGAGACTAGTGCTTGCGATGTTGTTGATGTTCAGCGGATACACGTTTGCCGGGTGCGCCAGCATCAGTGACAGTGATCAGCGGGCCTATTGCGAAGCCAGAGAGAAGGGCAGCAGTTGTTCGTACATCCACGACTCTGATTTGCGTTCGGCCTGTGATGCTGAAGTGAACGGTAGATCCTGCTCGTACATCGCCGACAGTGACCAACGTGACTACTGCAACGCCAAGAAGAACGGCAGCAGTTGCTCGTACATCCATAACTCGGATCTGCGCGCGGCGTGCGAGGCGGAGCTGAAGGGCTATTCCTGTTCATACATCAGCGACAGTGACCAGCGCGCCCTGTGCAATGCCAAGCAGAGTGGCAGCAGTTGCTCGTACATCAGCAATTCCGATCTACGCAACGAGTGCGAAGCCATGAAGCGCTGATTTGAGGGTGCTTCGCGAGATTCATTTAAATCGGATTAAACAGAGCCAGTCTGCTGACTGGAATACCAAGGAAGCGTGTGATGAAGAAAATACTGGCGATGTTGTTGATGTTTGCCTTTGCCGGCCATGCCTTTGCTAGCTGCATGAATATCAACGATCCGGATCAGCGCAGATATTGCGAGGCCAAGTCCGGCAGTGGCAGCTGTAACGACATCAACAATACGGACCTGCGCAGGATGTGCGATGCGGAAAAAGGCAGTGGTAGTTGCAACTCGATCAATGACGGGGATCAACGTCGTTACTGCGAGGCCAAAACCCGTGGCGGCAGTTGCAACAGCATCAACGATACGACTCTGCGCAGAATGTGCGATGCAGAAACAGGAGGCGGTAGCTGCAACTCGATCAATGACACGGATCAGCGTCTTTTCTGTGAGGCCAAAACCCGTGGTGGCAGTTGCAACAGTATCGGCAGCCAGGATCTGCGTAATCAGTGCGAAGCGATGAAGCGTTGATTGGGTGTGATTGCGTCAACCAGTGCCAGTCTGTTTACTGGTAAGCCAAGGAAGCGTGTGATGAAGAAAATACTTGCGATGCTGTTGATGTTTGCCTTCGCCGGCCATGCCTTCGCTGGCTGCTCGGGCATCAACGATCAGGATCAGCGCAGATATTGCGAAGCCAAGACTGGCAGCGGCAATTGCAGCGGGATCGGCAATCAGGATTTACGCAGGATGTGCGAGGCAGAAACTGGCCATGGCAATTGCAGCGGCATCAACGATCAGGATCAGCGCAGATATTGCGAAGCAAAGTCCGGCAGTGGTAATTGCAGCGGGATTGGCAGTCAGGATCTTCGAAGAATGTGTGAAGCAGAGACAGGAAGCGGCAATTGCAGCGGTATCGATAATCAGGACCAGCGCCGTTTCTGTGAGGCCAAAACCGGAAACGGCAATTGCAGCGGCATTGGTGATCAGGACCTGCGCCGTCAGTGTGAAGCCATGAAACATTGATCGATTGGCTTACCCCAAACGCCAAAAGGGACACCCAACGGTGTCCCTTTTTTGTGGGCGACTGAAACGGAATCCCCGGACTGCCCAGTCAAACCTTTCACTTGCCACAACCCGGCTCATCGCCAAAGGTTCCCCCCATCGGCACCACGTCGTAGACTGCGAAACAAGTTGTAACGCCTCTCCCACGGACGGAACCGCGCATGATTCAGATCGGCAGCCGCAACAACGCCCCCACGCCGCAGCACAAAACCCAGGACATCTATATCTTCAGCATCGACCTGTCCCGCCCGACAACGCCGTTCTGCTTCGAGCAATCGATCGGCGGCGGGCATGCCAATCAGGGTGGTGCGCGGTGGTTGGCGCTGGATGAGCTGGAGGCGTGGCCGGGCGAGTGGCGGGAGCATTTGAAGAAGGCCAACTGCGCCTGGGTGGCCGACTTGATGGACGCTCATCCGGCGGCGGATCAGGCTGATCTGGTTTCGCTGATCCTCCAGCAATACGCCGAGCCGGCGCAGCCAACCGGCCGTTTGCAGGCGATTGGCCGTTGGCTCAAACGCAACATTCACGTCGGCGGTCGGTACGGCGTCTAACCCGAGGAAACGCCCATGACTCAGACTCTGGAACGCGCCATCGCCATTGCCGCCACGGCCCACGCCGGGCAGGTGGACAAGGGCGGTACGCCGTACATTTTGCATCCGCTGAAAGTCATGTTGCGCATGAGCAGCCTGGAAGAGCGCATCGTCGCGGTGCTGCACGATGTGGTCGAGGACTGCGGCATCAGCCTGGAGGATTTGCGCAAGGAAGGCTTCAGCGAAGAAGTCTTGTCAGCCATCGAATCGGTGACCAAGGTGCCGGGTGAATCCTACGAGGATTTCGTCGAGCGTGCGGCGCAGAACCCGATTGGGCGGGTGGTTAAACTGGCGGATCTGGAAGAGAACAGCGACCTGTCGCGGATTGCCTCGCCGAGTTGGGAGGATCTGGAGCGGATCGAGAAATATCGGCGGGCGATCGGACGGTTGCGCGCCTGACTCAATTTGAATAGCCAGGAAGGCGACCATGAAATCCATTCTGTGTTTGTTGATCGCTGCCGGATTCGGTGCGCTGTTGCAGTTCGAGGGCGTGCCTCACGGTTTGCTGTTGGGCTCGATCCTCGTCACCGCACTTGTCGTCACCCGGTTCGGCTTCGTGCCTGCGACGCCTTATGGGCTGGGTTACATCCAGGTCACGCTGGGCATCGCTACCGGGTTGATGTTCGAAGCGTGGGACAGTGCGACCGTTTCGACGATGTTGCCAAGCCTCGGCGTGTTGCTGCTGTGCCTGACGGTGCAGGTCGCGCTGTCCGCCTGGTGGCTGGCGCGAGGGGCAGGGTGGAACCGCACGGATGCATTGCTGGCGGTGTATCCGGGGGCGCTGGCGGCGGTGTTTGATTTGCTGGAGTCGGAGAAGGCATCGAGCAAAGTCATCATCGTGCACCTGATGCGGTTGTTGCTGATCACGGTGCTGGTGAGTTTCCTGATTCCCGGGCCGGTATCGGTCGCCGTTGCCGAAGCCGATCCGCTGTCGACAGGCATGGCGTTGACCGTGCTGTCGGTGATCTTCCTCAGCGTGGTGGTCGGGCGATTGCTGCTGGCGATGGGTGTGCCGGCGCCGTTCATGTTGACGGCAATCATCATCACCGCTGTGTTCGTGAAATCGGGATGGCTGCACGGCTTTCACATGCCGGACTGGAGTTTGAATCTGGCGGCGTTGATTCTCGGGGCGCGGATCGGCTCACGGTTCCAGGGCCTCGGCTTTGCGGAACTGGCCCGTCATGGCCGCACGGCGTTGGTCTCGGTGGGTTTGATGATTCTGGTCGCAGCGGGATTCGCCGAAGTGGCGGCGCGATTGCTGGGCAGTGATGCGTTGTCGCTGTGGCTGGCGTACATGCCGGGAGCGATCGAGACCATTGCCATCGTGGCATTTGGTGGCGGGTTGAACGTGGTGTTTATCCTGACTCACCATCTGGTGCGGATGGTGGTGCTGCACTTTGCGCCGGCGTTGTTGGTGCAGGTGCGTAGAGCGCGGGAAGAGGTGTGATTTGTGCGTCGTTCACTTATTTGTGTCTTGAGGTAGGTCATGGGGTCATGGGTTCGGTGCAAATGTGATGAGCTGGTTCACAAAAACTGGTTTTGCGGGGCGGGTGTATCTCTGGTGGCTTCAGAGGATGCGCTTGATCTGCCGGATGGCCATCAAATGTCCGCCAATCAACTCGTCGACAAGCTGTTTGCAGAGTCCGACATGCTTCTCAGATGCTGGAATTGCGCTCGGATCATTTTGTTGAACGAGCGGGGCGGGGAGTTTGTCGTCAAGTTCTTCGCGCCCGAAGAAGATTGATCTGTTGTGACGTGATTGTGAGCCTGGGCTGCCTGGCAGCCGACAGGAAAACTCGAGATAAGGCAATTAGAGGTGCGCCGTAAATCCTTCACTACGTGAAGCCGGTGCCCGCGTAAATCACGCGTGCCCCAAGGCAATCGCAAACGACACGACGATCATGCACGCAAACGCAAAATTGAGATTCATGGGTGTTCATCCTGAGCCTTATTGAAGTGGTGCCATTGTGAACAGGCCCGATGCAAAGAAAAAATTCGGCTTCATGATTTCAATGATCGAAACAATTGATACCAGCCGGTTTGTGTTTGCCCGAGGCTTTGGTTAGTCTCGTTAAACCTGCAACTACAAGCACAAACAGGCATAACCATGCACGATCATTCCGTTGCCGAGCTCCCCTCCCTGCGTCGGCAGAAAATCCTTCTGATTCTCGAACGTGACGGCAAGGTCATGGCTTCCGAGTTGAGCCAACACTTTGCGGTGTCCGAAGACACCATCCGCCGCGATCTGGCCGAGCTGGACAACGCCGGGCTGGTGCAGCGGGTGCACGGTGGGGCGCTGCCGCGACCGAAGGATACCGGCAAGGATTACTTCACGCGGATCAGTGAAACCGACGAGGTGAAAACCAGCCTCGCGCAGCTGGCGGCAGGCAGGGTGAAGAATGGTCAGATCGTGTTGTTCGATTCCGGCACCACCACCTTGCAGATCGCCCGTTCGTTGCCCTCGGATATCTCGATCACGGCTGTGACCACATCACCGATGACGGCGATCACCCTGGCTGAATACAAGGGCATCAAAGTGATTCTGGCGGGCGGGCAGCTCAACCTGGCGACGATGTCGGTCAGTGGCCACGAAACGGTGCGACTGCTGCAAAGCATCAAGGCGGATGTGCTGTTTACCGGGGTTTGCGCGATTCATCCGGAAGTGGGGCTGAGCTCGCTGTATTTCGATGAAGTGCCGGTGAAACAGGCGTTGTTCGACAGTGCGGCGCAGGTGATCGCCGTGACCACGGCGGACAAGCTGGGGGCGGTGGAGCCGTTCGTGGTTGCGCCGTGCAATCGGGTGCATACGTTGATCACCGAGCGGCATCTGGCGTCGGGGAGCGCCGAGGATTACCGGCGGTTGGGGATTGAGGTGGAGCAGTTGCAGGACTGACGTTTTGGAGCGAAACAAAAGGCCCCACCGCTCGCGATGGGGCCCGTTCAATCAGCGCAGTTTTTCCAGCATCTGGTAGTACCACATGCCGGCGGCCAGCATCGGATTCCCCAGCAGATCCCCCATCGGCACCCGAATGTGCGAGCACGCGGCAAACGTGTCGAACTGCTGCATCTGCCCGGTGATCGCCCGGCTCATGATTTCGCCCATGATGTGGGTCGTGGCGATGCCGTGGCCGGAGTAGCCCTGGCAATACCAGACGTTGTCCGAAAGCTTGCCCAGTTGCGGGATGCGGTTGATGACGATGCCCATCGCGCAGCTCCACTGGTAGTCGATCTTCACCCCTTTGAGCGCCGGGAAGGTTTGTTCGATGCACGGGCGCAGTTCGCCGGCGATGTCCCGTGAGTCCTTGCCGCTGTAGTTGGCGCCGCCGCCGAACAGCAGGCGGCCATCGGCGGTGAGGCGGTAGTAATCGAGGACGAAGCGGCAGTCGTACACGGCGAGGTCTTCGGGGTTGATCTGTTTGGCCAGATTCCCCAACGGTTCGGTGGTGACGATGCCGCCCATGGCCGGGAAGATCTTGCCCTTGAGCTGGCCCGGTTCGAGCTTGTGGTAGACGTCGCCGGCCAGCAGCACTTGACTGGCGTCGATCCGGCCGTGGGCCGTGCGAACGCCCGGGCTGTCGCCGTGAATGATCTCCAGCACTTCGCTGTTTTCGAAGATCAGTGCGCCGAGGCTTTCCGCTGCCCGTGCCTCGCCGATGCACAGGTTGAGCGGGTGCAGGTGCATGTTGCGAGTGTTCTTGATCGCGCCGTGATAGAGGTCGCTTTGCAGCAGGTCGCGCACCTGGCTGCGGTCGAGCAGGCTGACCTCATCGCCCATGCCGCGACGCACGGCCTCGTCGTAGTCGCTGCGCAGTCCGGCCATGTGGCTCGGCTTGTAGGCGGCGTGCAAATGGCCGTGCTTGAGGTCGCAATCGATTCCGTATTTCTCGACCCGTTGCTGGATGATTTCGTGCCCGCGCCAGCGCAGGTGCCAGATGAAGTCGTCGACTTCATCGCCCAGCGTATTGCGCATCTGTTTGCGCATCGCGCCGTCGCCGGACAGGCTGCCGGTGACCTGGCCGCCGTTGCGCCCGGTGGCGCCCCAGCCGATCTTGTGGCTTTCGACGATGGCGACTTTCAGGCCTTTTTCGGCCAGTTCGACGGCGGTGGCGACGCCAGTGAAACCGCCGCCGATGATCACCACATCGACCTTGTGCCGACCTTGCAGGGTCGGGTAGTCGGTGTCGCGGTTGAGGGTGGCTGTGTAGTAGGAATTGCTGCGTTCAGTCATGTCGGTATCCAAGGCAAAAAGAGGAAGAACGGATCAGGCTTCGGTCAGATACCAGCGCCAGTCCTGCTCACCCACTTCGGCCATGAACTGCCGGTATTCCGCACGCTTCACTGCCAGATACACCCCGAGAAACGCCTGCCCCAGTGCATCACGCGCCCACACCGATTGTTCCAGCGCCGTGAGCGAGGTCAGCCAGTCGGTCGGCAGCAATTCTTTCGCCTGCGCATAGCCATTGCCTTGCACCGGTTCGCCCGGATCGATGTCTTCTTTTATGCCGCGATGAATGCCCGCCAGGATCGCCGCCGCTGCCAGATACGGGTTGGCATCAGCGCCGCAGATGCGGTGTTCGATGTGCCGGGTGTTGGCCGGGCCGCCAGGCACGCGCAGGCTGACGGTGCGGTTGTCGACGCCCCAGGTCGGCGCCAGTGGCGCGTAGCTGTTGGCCTGGAAGCGGCGGTAGGAGTTGGCGTTGGGGCAGAACAGCAGCAGCGAATCGAGCAAGGAGGCGAGCATCCCGCCAATCGCCGTGCGCAACAGCGGCGTGCCGGCCGGATCTTCGGAGGCAAACAGATTGCGCCCCTCGGCATCGGCGAGGCTGACGTGCATGTGCATGCCGGTTCCGGCCAGGTGATCGAACGGCTTGGCCATGAACGTCGCCTGCATCCCGTGCTTGTGCGCCACGGCTTTGACCAGCCGTTTGTAGCGCACCGCTTGATCCATCGCCTCCAGCGCATCGCCGTGTTCGAGGGTGATTTCCACCTGACCCGGCGCGTATTCCGAGATCGCCGTGCGGGCTGGAATGCCGTGCAGTTTGCAGGCGCTGTAGAGGTCGGCGAGGAATGGTTCGATCTGCTCCAGCTCGCGCAAACCGTAGACCTGCGTGTGCCTCGGTCGACCGCCGTCGGCATCCAGCGCCGGTTGCGGACGACCGTTGTGATCGCGTTTGGCGTCGAGCAGATAGAACTCCAGTTCGCAGGCCATCACCGGGTGGTAACCCTCGGCTTTCAAGCGGTCGATCACGTTGATCAGCAAGTGACGCGGGTCGGCAATGCTCGCCGGCATGCCTTGTTCCGGGTGCATGCTGACCTGCACCGCAGCGGTCGGAATCTGCCGCCACGGCAGGCGCACCAGACTGCCTTCCAGCGGGTAGGCGCGACAGTCGATGTCGCCGACATCCCACACCAGACCGGAATTTTCCACGTCCTCGCCGTGCACGGTCAGGCCGAGGATGGTGCTTGGCAGCGGGCGCCCGCTTTCGTACACGGCGAGCAGTTCTTCGCGGTGCAACAACTTGCCGCGGGGTACGCCGTTGGCGTCGAGGATGAACAGCTCGATCATATCGATGTCGGGGTTCTGATCGAGAAAGCGACGGGCGTCTTCAATGGCTGCGAATTTCATAATCAATCACTCACGATGGCGCCGCACAGGCGCGCAGATTCGGGCCGGACGCAGCTCGGCAATAGGCGCGGGCGTCCTGGCAGGGATATCGAAAAAAGAGGGGGACTGTCGCGGTTTTTAACGGCGCGATCAGACGGACAGGCAGATATCCGGCGGGCGTGCGGAGTGACGCAGCTTGGAACGGCTCAGGGCCATGGGGAGATTGACGATGCGATTCATGCGCGGCCCCTGTGAAGGAGGGCGCACAGTGCAGAGACGTTCAACGATTCTGATTGTTGTAGTGACGTGCTCATGACGCGTGTTTCCGTTGGCGGAAAACGTCGGCGGCGGGAGTGTCCCGCCATGCCGGTGTGGCTGGATAGTAAGGGGGAACTCCCGGATAAGTAAACGCCTGATTCCGGAGGGCATGACAAGCCCCGGGTTCAGCGCAACAGGTGAAACCCCAGCCCGACGAGGGCGCAAACGATCAACACCTCGATCACCCCGCGCTTGAACACAAACAGCGCGAGGGTTGCCGCCGCCGCGAGCAACAGAGAAAAGACGTCAGGTTGCCCGGCAAAACCCTGGGGCCAAAACACGTGATAGGCAAAGAAACACGCCAGATTGAGGATCACCCCGACCACGGCGGCGGTGATCGCAGTCAGCGGTGCGGTGAACTTCAGTTCGTTGTGGGTCGACTCCACCAGCGGTCCGCCGGCGAAGATGAACAGGAACGAAGGCAGAAAGGTGAACCAGGTCACCAGCGTCGCGGCCAGCGCACCGGCGGCAAACGCATGCTCCGGGCCGAACGTCGGTTGCACGTAAGCCCCTACGAACCCGACAAACGCCACCACCATGATCAGCGGCCCCGGCGTGGTCTCGCCCAGGGCCAGGCCGTCGATCATCTGCGTCGGCGTCAGCCAGCCGTAATGCCCGACCGCGCCTTGATACACATAGGGCAGCACCGCGTAAGCGCCGCCGAACGTTAGCAGTGCTGCTTTGGTGAAGAACCAGCCCATCTGCGTGAAGGTGCCGTTCCAGCCGAACAGCGCGGTCAGCAGCGCCATCGGCAGGCACCACAGCAACGCACCGACCAGCACCAGACGCAGCAGCCTCGGCAGGCTGAATCGCGCATGTTCGGGCGTTGGCGTGTCGTCATCGATCAGTGCCGGGCCGAAGGATTTTTCGCTGCCACGATGACCGCCGTGGTTGAACCGCTGCGGCGCCCAGCGTCCGCCGAAATACCCGATCAATGCCGCACCAAGCACGATCAGCGGGAACGGTACGTTGAAGGCGAAAATCGCCACGAACGCTGCTCCGGCAATCGCCCACAGCCAGCCATTCTTCAAGGCCCGCGAACCGATGCGATGGGCCGCGTGCAACACAATCGCGGTCACCGCCGGTTTGATCCCGTAAAACACCCCGGCCACCACCGGCACGTCGCCAAGCGCAATATAAATCCAGGAAAGGGCAATCAGGATCAGCAGCGACGGCAGCACAAACAGCGCCCCGGCCAGCACGCCGCCGCCCGTGCGGTGCAGCAGCCAGCCGATGTAGGTCGCCAGTTGCTGGGCCTCCGGGCCGGGCAGCAACATGCAGTAGTTGAGTGCATGCAGGAAGCGTCGCTCGGAAATCCAGCGCCGGCGCTCCACCAGTTCCTGATGCATGATCGCGATCTGCCCGGCGGGGCCGCCGAAACCGATGCAGCCGAGCTTGAGCCAGAAGGGCCAGGCCTGGCGCAGGCTGACAGGCTGGGGGCGGGGCAAATCCTCAGGGGGCGTTGTGCTCAAGTGCGGCTCCACGTTCGAATCGTCGGGAACCGCTATCTAATCAGGCTTTTGTTGCATCCGACAGTGCCCCGTCAGGCATGCGCCAGACTCCAGCGAAACGCCGCATTCTGATCACTTTCCCGCGCCTCAACCCAATGCGAGCCCTCGGGCGTGGTCTCACGCTTCCAGAACGGGGCGCGCGTCTTCAGCACATCCATGATGAACGCGCAGGCCTCAAACGCCGCATGCCGATGCTTGCTGCTGACGCCGACAAACACGATCGGCTCGCTCACCGACAGCGCGCCGACCCGATGCACGATCTCCACCGCCAGCAGCGGCCAGCGCTCGCGGGCCTGTTCGGCTATCTGTTCCAAAGCCTTCTCGGTCATGCCCGGATAGTGTTCGAGGAACAGTTCGTTAACCGTTTGGCCGACATTCAGATCACGCACGTAACCGATGAAATTCACCACCGCGCCCACCCGTGGATTGCGTGCATGCAAATCCGCAATCAACTGACCGGCATCGAAGCTTTTACGCTGGACTCGAACGCCCATGGCTCAACCTCCCGTGACCGGTGGGAAAAACGCGATCTCGTCGAAATCCTCGATGGCCTGATCCGGCTGGCAAAGCTCCTGATTCACCGCACACATCAGGTTGCCGGCGCCGAGCACTTCGCGCCACAAGTCGCCACGCTGCATCAGCATCTGCCGCACGTCCTCTACGCTGGCGAGGGCGCTGCTGGCCGGAATCTTTTCACCGCCCAGATTGAGCCGGTCACGGTAGCTGGCGAAGTAGTTGATCAGAATCATTGCGGGTTCTCCCATTGAAAATGGCCGGAGCGGCCGCCCTGTTTGCTCAGCAGACGGATGTCGCCGATGACCATCGCCCGGTCCACCGCTTTGCACATGTCGTAGATCGTCAGCGCGGCGACGCTGGCGGCGGTCAGGGCTTCGAGTTCGACGCCGGTCTGGCCGGTGAGGCGGCAGGTGCTGGTGATCTGCACGCGGTCCGGTTCGCAGGCCTTGAGTTCGACGTGGATCGAGCTGAGCAACAGCGCATGACACAGCGGAATCAACTCGTGGGTGCGCTTGGCCGCTTGAATCCCCGCGATCCGCGCCACGGCGAACACGTCACCCTTGGGGTGGCCGTTGGACTGAATCATTTGCAGGGTTTCAGGACGCATCTGCACCCAGGCCTGGGCAGTGGCTTCGCGGCGCGTCGCGGCCTTGTCGCTGACGTCGACCATGTTGGCGCGGCCCTGATCGTCGAGGTGGGTGAGGGTGTCGCTCATGGGGTTTGCTCCTGGATCGGGCTGTAGATTCGGGGGGCGTTGCGGTGCGGGACGTGGATCAGGTTCAAGCGGTGCTTGAGCGCCCAACGCACGGTCAGCGCGGTGGGGGCGGACAGGCTGACGAGGGTGCCAAGACGGGCGCGCACGGCTTTGTGAATCAATTCAAGACTGCAACGGCTGGTGACCACGACGAAGCCCTGACGCGCATCGAGGTTTTCGAATTGCAGGGCGCCGATCAACTTGTCGAGGGCGTTGTGGCGGCCGATGTCTTCGCGGCACAGCAGCGCTTCGCCGTCGGCGTCGAAGTACAACGCTGCGTGCAGGGCGCCGCTGCTGCGGGCCAGTTGCTGGGCTTGTTCGATGCGTTGGCGGATGCCCTCGAAATGCGCGGCCGGTGGCAACGGTGTCGGCGTCAGGATCTCCAGTTGCGGCAGCGCTTGCTCCAGGGCTTCTACGCCGCAGAGGCCACAACCGCTGGTGCCCGCCATCTGCCGGCGATGATCCTTCAGGGCCCAGAACGCGCGGCTGGAAATCTGCACGTCGGCCTGGCAGGCCTGGTCAAAGTGAGTCAGACGGATGTCGTGGATATCGTCGAGGCTGTCGACGATGGCGTTGCTCAGACTGAAGCCGCGAATGAAGTCCTCGATGTTGCCCGGCGAGACCATCATCACGGCCTGATTCAAGCCGTTGTAGCTGATAGCCAACGCGATCTCCGCCGCCAGCGCCGCGTGGGACACAGGCGCGTCGTCGAGGTATTCGCGGTAAGCCACTGGCGAAGGTTGTGGCGCGGGGGCGTTGGCGTCGCCCGGTTCGATGAGTTGTTCAACTTGGCACAGCATCTTGAAAGTCCCCGAAGCGCTGAAGTGAGTTCAGGCTACGGGGCAGCGAAAAGTGCGTCCAATCGCTTGTTCCGATGCAGTGATTGGATTGGTCGATCACTGCTGGCGAAGTTGAAAGCGTTGCACCGAAGTGCAACGTTTCAGGCTACTTGAGGGGGTGTTAAACGGCAGGCGCCTCGATCCCGAACATCTTGCGCGCCTCGGCAAAACACTTTTCGGCAATCGCCGAGCGCGGTTCGGTCTTGCGCATCACCAGCCCCAGCGGCGCGAGTACGCTGGCATCCGGCAGGTTGATGAAGGCCAGGTGTTCGATCGGCTCTTGCAGACCACTGTCCAGCGGCATGATCGAGCAGCAGAAACCCTGGTGAATCGCCTGCAACAGTTGATAGGTCGAGTCGCTTTCCATGATCGGCTGCGGGTTGAGGCCGCGACTGCGGAAACTCAGGTCGATGGATTTGCGGTAATGCATGCCGGTGGTGATCATCCCCAGCGGCAGTTCGGCGGCGTCTTCCCAGCTCATTTCCGGGCCTTCGAAATGGAAGTGGCGGGTGTCGTAGAGCAGGCCGACGCGGGTTTCTCCGATCTCGAAGAAATCGAAGTAGTTCGGGTTGACGTGATCCAGATAACACACGCCCAGGTCCAGCTGATTGTTGCCCAGGCCTTCGATGATTTCGTTGGAACTCAGCGACGATAGGCTGTATTTCAGCTCCGGATAGATCGCGGACAAACCCTGAATGTAATTGACCGGATTGAAGTTGCTCAGCGGCACCAGCCCCAGGCGCAGACTGCCGACCAGTTGCCCGCGGCAGGCGGCGGCTTCGGCGAACAACCCGTCGTGGGCGGCCAGCAGCGTGCGGGCCCAGGCCAGTACGCGTTCGCCGGCCTGGGTGAAACCTTCGAAGCGCTGGCCGCGATTGACCAGCACCAGATCCAGCTCGTCTTCCAGATTACGCAGGCGCATCGACAGGGTCGGCTGGGTGATGTGGCAACGCGCGGCGGCCTGGCCGAAGTGACGGGTTTCGTCCAGCGCGATCAGGAACTTGAGTTGTTTGATGTCCACGATGGCACCTGCTCGATTGAGAATTTTGATTGAGTATTGACGCAGATGCGTACGGCGCACGGAAAGCGCAGGGGGTGACGATCCCATTGATCGCGTTTTACGTCCAATCGGAAGCGTTGAAGAGGCTATCGAGGGTTTCGATGACGGCCGGTTTCATTGGCGCGAACGGTAGTCGACGTTCGTGGAAAAATGACCGATAGAGCGGGTCGATAATGCGGTTGGTTAGAGTGATTAGACAGTCTTCATAAGTGGCACTTAGGCTCTGGCCCAATTGAATTGGCGAATGCCGGAGAGTGCCATGAGTGTTAAAGCGGATGCCCTGTTTGTTCCCTTGAATATTGCCGTGCTGACGGTCAGCGATACCCGCGATTACGCCAGCGATACTTCCGGCCAGTTGTTGGTCAGCCGTCTGTTGGAGGCTGGCCACACGTTGAGCGAACGCAACCTGCTCAAGGACGACCTGTACAAGATCCGCGCCCAGGTCGCGCACTGGATTGCCGACGACAACATCCAGGTGGTCCTGATCACTGGCGGCACCGGTTTCACCGGGCGCGACAGCACCCCGGAAGCGGTGGCGTGCCTGCTGGACAAACAGATCGACGGTTTCGGCGAACTGTTCCGCGCCATCTCGATTCTCGACATCGGCACCTCGACCGTACAAAGCCGCGCGCTGGCGGGCCTGTCCAACGGCACGCTGGTGTGCTGCCTGCCGGGCTCCACCGGCGCATGCCGCACGGCGTGGGAAGGCATCCTCGCCGAGCAACTGGATAACCGCCATCGTCCATGCAACTTCGTCCCGCACCTCAAGCCGGTGCAAGCCTGCGGGCCACGCGGATGAGCAAGACTGCATTGATGCCGGTCGAGGACGCCCTCGACCAACTGTTGGCGATGGCCAATGAACAACGCCTGCCGGACAGCGAATCAGTGCCGCTCAATGAGGCACGCGGGCGAGTATTGGCCAGCGATCTGGTCGCCACCCTCGATCTGCCGCCGTGGCCGAACAGTGCCATGGACGGTTACGCCTTGAACCTCGCCGATCTGCACCGTCAGCCGTTGAATGTTTCGCAACGGGTCTACGCCGGGTTGGCGCCGGACGCCTTGCTGCCCGGTACCTGCGCGCGGATCTTCACCGGCGCACCGCTGCCTCCCGGCGCCAATTGCGTGGAGATGCAGGAAAACGTCGAAGTGCTGGAGGACGGCCGGGTGCGGTTTCTGCAACCGCTGAAGGTCGGCCAGAACATCCGTGCCCAGGGCCAGGAGAACCGCGTTGGCGATACTTTGCTGCGCGCCGGTAAACGCCTTGGCCCGTTCGAACTGGCGGTGGCTGCGGGGCAGGGCATGACCCATTTGCCGCTGGTGCGCCGACCGCGTGTGGCGCTGCTGTCGACCGGTGATGAGCTGGTGGAACCGGGCCAGCCGTTGCGTCCCGGCAGCATCTACAACAGCAATCGCACCTTGCTCGATCACTGGTTACGCGAACTGGGTTGCGAGGTGATCGACGCGGGTATCCTGCCGGATCGTCCGGCGCAGACCCGACTCAAACTTGAGCAATTGCAGGTGGCCGCTGACCTGATTCTGACCACCGGTGGCGTGTCTGCCGGCGATGCCGATTGCCTCGGCCAGGTGCTGCGCGACAGCGGCAAGCCGCTGTTGTGGAAGCTCGCGATCAAGCCCGGCAAACCGTTGACGGTTGGCCATTTCGGCACGGTGCCGGTGATCGGTCTGCCAGGCAATCCGACCTCGGCGCTGGTGACGTTCGGCCTGTTGGCGCGCCCGTACCTGCTGCGCATTCAAGGCGTGGAAGAAGTGATGCCGCTGAGTTTCACCGTCAATGCCGGGTTCGACTGGCCGAAACCCGGCAGTCGCCGCGAGTACCTGCGGGTGCGTCTGGAGGGCGGGCAGGCGGCGCTGTATCCGAACCAGAGTTCCGGGGTTCTGCTCGGCGCGACCTGGGCCGACGGGCTGGTGGAAATTCCGGAGAACAGCACCTTGCGAATGGGTGATCCACTGCGTTTCATTCCGTTCAGCGAGCTGTTCTGAGCACGATCAAAAGGTGTAGGCCACTTGCCCGGCGAGGGAGGTCTGCAGCCGACGTTCGACAATCGGGCTGTCGGCCGCCTCGTGGTTCAGGTATTGCACCGCCAGCACTGTCGAGACGCTCCATTGTTTGTCCAGAGGCAACGACCACGTCAGGTCCGCGCCGCGACTGATCAACCCGGCGCGGGCCTTGTACGCCCGGAACTGGCTGCGCGAGGCCTGCGCATCGCTGACGCCGTACCAGGTACGCATGTAGTTGCTGTCGCCAAACTGGCTGTTCAGACCGCCGACCACTTTGCCGAAACGCCCTTCGTAGAACGGCGCGCTGATGCTCAGCTTGAGGCGGTTCCAGGCCGAACCGGTGTCGTGGTCATCGTCATCCCTTTCCAGCGCATGCTCGAAGCTCGCGCCGAGAATGATCGGGCCCATGTGATACGTCCCGTCAAGCCCGATCACCGGGCGCGATTTGATCGAGCCCATGCCGTTGAGCTCGTCCGAGCCTTTGAATCCGGTCTTGCGATCCTTGCGCACGTCGCTGGCACCGACGTAGACGCTGAGCCCGAAATCCTCTTCATCGAAACCCCAGCCCAGGCCTCGGCTAGTGTCGAGGAACACGCCGTAGGGGCTGACGATTTCGACACCCACCAATGGCGCCACCACCCGCTCATCGCTGCCGCTGTAGCGCGGCGCACTGGCAGCCCCGGCGCGCAGCGTGGTGTGCCAGTCTTCGGCACGCAGCGAGTCGCCGGGCAGCAGCAGGCAAAGGGAGGTCAGGGACAGCGAGAACGTACGCAACGAAACCGGCATGGGGCACCCGAGGGAAATGTGGATGCGCCATGCTAGGCGGGGGCTGGCCGGCAATCTTTGGCAGCTTTGTCGGGAAACTGTCAAAGACTGTGAAGGCGGCTACCGGCTCAATCCCGGCCGAACGATAACGCGGTGCAACTGGACGCCCGCGAAAAGCCCGGTCAGCATGGGCGAAAAAAAGGGACCCAAACCCATGCGCCGACTACCTTCCCTGGCCGCCCTGCGAACCTTCGAATGCGCCGCCCGCCACGCGCATTTCGGCCGGGCCGCAGCCGAGCTGTGCGTCACCGACAGCGCCGTCAGCCATCAGATCCGTCAGCTCGAAGAACAACTGGGCGTGTCGCTGTTCATCCGCGAGGGCCGGCAGATTCGCCCGACCATCGCCGCCGGGCGCCTGATGCAGAGCCTGCAACAAGCCTTCGAACTGATCGGCGATGCCTGCGACGAATTGCGCGATCCGTCATCGCTTGCCGTTTTGCGGCTGGCGGTCACGGCGGAGCTGGCGCAGAAGTGGCTGATGAACCGTCTCACCGATTTCTACGCGCGTTATCCGCACATCACTTTGCACCTCTACGAGCAACCAATCGACGCCACGGCGCCCGGCGAGGACATCGACCTGGCGATCACCTACGGCACCGGCCCGGTGGACAGCAGCGCGTATTTCGTCCGTCCGTTGCCGGCGTTGCAGTTCTTCCCGGTGTGCAGCCCCGGCCTGTTCAACCAGGGCAACCTGAAAACCCCGAAGGACCTGGCCCGGCATTGCCTGTTGCACGACGATCAGGACGGCAAGACCTGGACCGCGTGGCTGACCAGCCATGCCGGCGATTTGCGCCCGGAGCGCCAGTTGTATTTCGCCCATGCCGGGCTGGCGCTGGAAGCGGCGGCGCAAGGGCAGGGCGTGGCGATGGGCGACAACCTCACCGCGCAGGAGGATTTGCAGAGCGGGCGTCTGGTGCGACCGTTCACCTCCAGCATGACCGCGCTGGGCCAATACGCGCTGGTCTGCGAGCGGGTGCGGCTGGAGCGTCCGGCGGTGGCGCAGATGCTGGAATGGTTCAACGATCAACTGGCGGATTGATGAGTTGAATTCAACTGTTCCGAAATAATCATCGTTGGCGAGCCGACCGCTCGCGACCGTAGCCTGAGGTCATTCCCATCCCGATGACGAGGTTTGACCATGGCACGTTTGCTCGACACCACCCCGAAACTCGACGGCTTCCGTCTGCCCGGCGAATTCGAAGCCAAGTCCGGTTGCTGGCTCGGCTGGCCGGAGCGCACCGACGTCTGGCGCAATGGTGCGAAACCGGCACAGAAAGTCTGGGTGCAGATCGTCACCGCGATCTCCCACAGCGAACCGGTGACGGTCTGCGCTTCGGCGGCGCAGTTCGCCACCGCTCGGCGCCAATTGCCGCCGCAAGTGCGGGTGGTGGAGATGACCTGCAACGACACCTGGTTCCGCGACAGCGGCCCGTGCTTCGTGGTCAACGACCAGAGCGGTGAAGTGCGTGGCGTGGACTTCGAATTCAACGCCTACGGCGGCCTCGATGGCGGCCTCTACTACCCGTGGGACAAGGACGATCAGATCGCCAGCAAAATCCTCGAAATTGAACGCTTCGACCGTTATCGCGCACCGTTGATTGCCGAACTCGGCGGCATTCAGAGCGACGGCCAGGGCAGCATCCTGACCACTGAGCAATGCCTGCTCAATCGCAATCGCAACCAGCATCTGGGCAAGAACGAAGTGACCCGTCGGCTGACCGATTACCTCGGTGCCGAACAAGTGATCTGGCTGCCGCGCGGTTGCAAATTCGACGAAACCGACGGCCATGTCGACGACCTCGCGTGCTTCGTGCGCCCCGGCGAAGTGGTGCTGCAATGGACCGACAACCGTGACGATCCGCAATGGGAAATCTATCAGGAGGCCTACGACATCCTGCGCAGCACCCGCGACAGCCGTGGCCGCGAGCTGATCGTGCACAAGCTGCCGCAACCGGACGTGCTGGAGTGGACCGCCGAAGAAGCCGAAGGCCTCGATCAGCAGGACAGCACCCACACCCGTCAGGCCGGCACCAAGATCTGTGCGTCGTACATCAACTACTACGCTGGCAACAGCTCGATCGTGGTGCCGTTGTTCGGTGATCGCAACGATCAGGTGGCGCTGGCGACCCTCGCCGAACTGTTCCCGCAGCACAAGATCGTCGGTATCGAAAACTCCCGGGAAATCCTGCTCGGTGGCGGCAACGTCGCGTGCATCACCATGCCGCAATACGCCGGCCAGAAAAAAGGAGTCTGACCATGGGCCTGCACAAACTGAGTAAAGCGTTATTGCTGGTGCTTGCACCCCTGTGTGTGCAGGCTGCCGAGACGGCGAAACCGGTGGTCAATCTGTATATCTGGGGCGAGTACCTGGCCCCGGACACCCTGAAGAATTTCGAGGCAAAAACCGGGATTCAGGTGGTCGCCGATCACTTCGATTCACTGGAAACCGTCGAAACCAAACTGCTCACCGGCCGCAGCGGCTACGACCTGGTGCTGACCGCCGGCCAGCACCTGTCGAGAGCCATCGAGAGCGGCGCGATCCAGACTTTAAACAAACAGCAGCTCCCGCACTTTGCCGGGGTTGGGGACGAATTCCGTCAGCACATGGCGGTGTTCGATCCGGGCAACCGCTACGCCGGGATCTACGCCTGGGGCACCACCGGCGTCGGGTATCAGGAGGAGGCCGTGAAGCAGCGGCTGCCGGAGGCGCCACGGGACAGTTGGGCGATGCTGTTCGATCCGGTGGTGGTGTCGAAATTCGCCGATTGCGGGGTGAGCCTGCTCAACGATCCGAACGAAGTGTTCGCCGCGGTCATGAAGTACATGGGCCTGGACATCAACCGCCAGAGCCTGGATGACCTGAAACTCGCCGAGCAGCAACTGGCGAAGATCCGTCCGTACATTCGCTACTTCGACAACGACCTGAACATCAGCGACCTGGCCAACGGCAACACCTGCGTGGCGATGTCGTGGAACGGCAACGTTGCGATTGCGGCGGGGCAGGCCGAGGCGGCACACAAACCATTCAAGTTGAATTACCGGATTCCGAAGGAGGGCACGCTGATCTGGTTCGACGCCATGGTCATTCCCAAGGATGCACCGCACCCCGAGGCCGGATTGGCTCTGATGGATTACCTGATGACGCCTGAGGTGATCGCGCCGATCACTGACACCATTCACTACGCCAACGCGATTACGGCGGCGGACGGGTTGATCGATCCGGCGATTCGAAATGATCCGGGGACGTATCCGCCTGAGGCGGTGAGGGCTTCGTTGTATAGCAAGAATGATAATGGGAAGGTGTTTAACCGGGCTTTGGTGAGGGCGTTCAGTCGGTTGAAATCGGGCCTTTGAAAGCCGCCCTCACTTACGGTGAGGGCACTTTTGGCACCCGCCACAAATACCACGCCGCCACCGTGCGAAATGGACGCCACCCCAACCCGATCTCAATCATCTGCTTGCGCGTCGGCTGCACCTCCAGCCCCTTCAGCCGGCGATATCCTTCGCGTACGCCAAAGTCATCCGCCGGCAAAATATCCGGCCGCTCCAGGCTATAAATCAGCAACATTTCGACAGTCCAGCGACCAACCCCACGCAAGCTGACCAGACGCTCGATCAACGTCTCATCCTCCATCGCCAGCGCAGTCGAGTAATCCGGCACCACGCCGTCCAGGGTCGCTTGGGCAATCCCCTGAATCGTCGCAATCTTGCCTGCCGAAAACCCGCAACCGCGCAACCGATCGAAGTCTGTCGCCAGAATCTGCTCCGGACGCGGAAAGGTCTGCCCGGGAAACAACCCCACCAACCGCCCGACAATCGCATCGCCCGCCTTGGCATGCAGTTGCTGATAGGCAATCGCCCGCACCAGCGATTCATAGGGATCGCGCGCCGGGTGCGGCTGATGCAGGCAAGGGCCGACCGCAGCGATGTGGCGCTGCCAGTCGGCGTCGAGGCTGGCCAGAAACTCGCTGGCCGGTTGGTAGGGATCGGGCATGGCTTACTTCAGCAGACCGTTGACTTCGCCGTAGGTGAAGGCCTTGAGGTCATGGGTATCGAGCTTGCCGCTGGCGAGGAAACTTTTCACCAGTGAGCCCATGGCGCCGTACATGAACTCGGCGATCCCGGAACCCGCGCTCAAGCGGCGCACGCCGAGGGTGACCAACTCTTCGGGGGAGGGCAGGCAAGCGAAGCCGAGAACGTTGACCGGCAACGTCGTGCCTTTGCAGATGGCTTCGATTTCATAGGCGGAAGTCACCCCGGCGGCAAACAGTCCATCCGCCCCGGCTGCCTGATACAGCGCCGCGCGGTGCAGGGTTTCGGCGACGCGATCCTCGGCTGGCACCAGACTTTTGAGGTAAACATCGGTGCGGGCATTGATAAACAGCTTCACATCGCGCTTGTCGGCGACTTGTCGTGCCACTTCGATCTTGCGCGCCAGCAGTTCCGGCGTGCCGTTGCCGTCTTCGATATTGATCCCGACCGCACCCGCTGCGACAACCGCATCGATCACTTCGGCGACCCGGTCGAGGTCATCGGAGTAACCGGCCTCGATGTCCACACTCAACGGCACCTTGATGACACGGGCAATCGACTCCACGGTGCTGATCAAGCGCTCCAGCGGCAAGGTGTTGCCATCCGGGTAACCGTGGGCCCAGGCCACCGCGGCGCTGCTGGTGGCGACGGCCTTGCCGCCGAGTTGCTCGACCAGTCGCGCGCCCGTGGCGTCGGCAACGTTGGTCAGGATCAGCAGGCCATCGTGGTGCAACTGGTGAAACTGTGTGTCGAGCGCGTTCATCAAGATCCCTTCTTGTCGGTTTGTCAGAAAGCCAGCGGTTGCGTGAGCTGCACAGCGGCGTTTTCCAGCCTGAGCAGAAACGCCTTGCGCGGTTGCCCACCACCATAGCCGGTCAGCGAGCCGTCCGCACCGATCACCCGATGGCACGGCACCACGATCGACAGCCGATTGTGCCCGTTGGCGAGCCCCACCGCGCGACTGGCGCCGGGTTTGCCCAGCCGTGCGGCGATGCTGCCGTAAGTGCTGGTGTGGCCGTAGGGGATTTGCCGCAGTTCGGCCCAGACCTGACGGGCAAACTCACTGCCGGGCAGGTGCAGCGGCACGCTGAACTCGCTCAGCTTGCCGGCGAAGTACAGCGCCAGTTCGTTTTCGATCTGCTGCAAATGGGCGTTGTGTCCCGGCGCGACCACGTAGCCGTAGCGGTTTTGCAATTCTTCGACTTCGCGGGTCAGCGCCGGGCGGTCGAGAAACTCCAGCAACACCAACCCGCGTCGCTCGGCCATGGCGATCATTGGCCCCAGCGGCGTGGTCAGGCGGGTGAACAGCAGCGGTTCGCTGGCTGCCGCGCGTCCTGGTGTGATGTGGAATGACTTCTGAAACGCATCACGAAAACCGCTGAGGGATTCATAACCGGAGTCGAATGCCGCGTGGTCGATGGACGTGCCTTGCTTGATCCCGCCCAACGCCATGCCGAGCCGGCGGGTGCGCAGCCACGCATGAAAGGTCATGCCGAAATGCTGCTTGAACCAGCGCCGCAGCTTCAGCGGTTCGATGCCCTCGGCGAGCAATTGCGCATCGCTCCAGCGCAGCTCCGGATCGGCGTCGACGGCTTTCAACAGCCGTTGCACCCAGTCCGGGGCGATGGCTGCAGCGTCCAGCGGTTTGCAGCGCAAGCAGGCGCGGTAACCGGCGGACAGGCAGTCGTCAGCGTGGGCGAAGAACTCGACGTTTTCCGGTTTCGGCTTGCGCGCCGTGCAGGTCGGGCGGCAAAAGATCCCGGTGGTTTTCACGGCCGTGAAGAACACGCCTTCATAGGCAGTGTCGCTTGCGAGCATGGCGCGAACCATTTCGGCGTGAGGGGGCAGGGCAGTGGTCTGTATGTTCATGGGCCGAGGATAAAACCAGTTATTCGATGGCTCCACCGAAAAATCGACAATGAATTTTCGGGCGGCTGCACTACAGTGATCGGGTCGCTACAACTCGGGAATTGCCTGTATGCCACCGTTCACGATTCAACACATCGATCACATCGTGCTGCGCGTTGCGGATCTGCAACGCAGCATTGATTTCTACGACCGGGTCTTCGGTGCCGAAGTGGTCAAGCGCAACGAAAAATTCGGTCTGGTACACCTGCGCGCCGGCACGTCGATGATCGATCTGGTCGACCTCGACGGGGAAATCGGCCGCAAGGGCGGCGCCGCTGCCGGCAGCGAACGGCGCAATGTCGATCATTTCTGCCTGCGCATCGAGCCGTTCGATGAAGCGGCGCTGGTCAGCCACCTGCAATCCTGCGGCCTGACCGTCGACAAGGCCGCCACCCGTTTCGGCGCCGAGGGCTACGGCCTGTCGCTGTACTGCTTCGATCCGGACGGCAATCAGGTCGAGCTCAAAGGCCCGTCCGAAGCTTAGGCCCGTTTGGCCATCAGCAACACCGAAGCCGCCGCCGACAACAGCCCCGCGCAGCAACGGTTGAAGATTCGTTTGCCGCGCGGCTCGGCGAACCAGCGGCGCATGTGCAGACCCATGTAGGCGTAGGCGCTGATGGCGATCCATTCCAGCAGCAGGAACAGCACGCCCAGCAGCATGAACTGCGGAGTGATGGCGCGATTCGGGTCGACGAATTGCGGCAGGAACGCGGTGAAGATGAGGATTGCCTTGGGATTGCCTGCGGCCACCAGGAATTCCTGACGTGCCAGGGCCAGAAGCCCACTTGCCGGCGCAGTAACGGCGTCTTCTGCAGCCGGATTCGCTCGCCACAGCTGCCACGCCAGATACAACAGATACCCCGCGCCGACAATCTTGATCCCATAGAACAGCAACTCAGACGTTTGCAGCACCACCGCCAGCCCCGCCGCCGCGAGGGCGATCATCCCGGCAAACGCCAGCAACCGACCGACACCCGCCACACAGGCGCGACGATAGCCGTAACGGGTGGCGTTGCTGACCGACAGCAGGTTGTTCGGGCCGGGTGCCATGTTCAAGGCGAAACAGGCGGGCAGAAACAGGGATAGGGTGGCGAGATCCATGGCGTGGGCTCCGGTGGCGGGATGGCTATTTTTATCATGCTGGCGGCGGGCCGGAACCGTACAGTCAGGCTGCGGAGTCGCGGTACAGCGATTGCCGGGCGCGAATCCGTTCGAACTTTCTGCCGCCCCGCCAACTCTGAATTCGTCACAGGGTGATGGAATCGGCAGAAAAACCCATCAACCGGTCAGAAAACGCCTTGGCCGTGTAAGCTTTCGCGCCACGCTATTCCATTCCCCCATGGCCCCAGGCGGCCCACTGTACGAGCGACCTACATGCAAGCAAAGGCCCGCGAGGTTCATGTACCACCGGTGTTGCAGGATCTGCGCGCCGGCACGGCCGAACTGCACATTGCTCTGGAAAAACGCCTTCCTTTCTTCACCGACACCCTTGATCTGCAAGCCTTCGAGCGACTGATGCGCGCCTACTACGGCTTCTATCAGCCACTGGAAAGTGCATTGCAGGACAGCGGCGAGATCCCTGCCGATTTCGATCTGGTTTCGCGCCTCAAGACGCCGACCCTGCAACGCGATCTGCAAGCGTTGGGCGCGAACGGCGGAGAGTTTTCGCTCTGCCGCCAGTTGCCCGCCATCGATTCCGCCGCCGCGTGCCTGGGCGTGCTGTACGTGCTGGAAGGCGCGACCCTCGGCGGGCAGATCCTGCGTCGGGAGATCGCCGCGCGACTGGGCCTGGGCGCGGACAACGGCGCAGCGTTTCTGGACATCTACGGCGCTGCCACCGGTCGGCGCTGGCGCGACTTCATCGAATACCTGGGCAGTCGCTCGATGGACGCCGTCGAGCGTGAAGCCGTTGTGACGGCCGCCCACACCACATTTAGCTGTTTCGAGCGCTGGCTCGAAAGCCAGGAGGTTCTGGTATGACCCCGCAAGACAAAGAAGCCTTTGAAGAGTTGCTGGCCAATTGCGCCGACGAGCCGATCCGCTTTCCCGGCGCGATCCAGCCTCACGGGTTGCTGCTGACCCTGAGCGAGCCGGACCTTTCGATCATTCAGATCAGCGCCAACGTCGAGACTTTGCTGGCGCGCCCGGCACAAGAACTGATTGGCCAGCCACTGCAAAGCCTGATCGGCGATGCCCATGCCGCGCAGGTTCGCGAAGCCTTGCAGCAACCGGCCTTGTCCGACGCGCCGCCGCTGCACTTTCGCCTTAATGGCACGGCGTTCGAAGGCTTGTTGCACCGGCATCAGGACGTGCTGATTCTGGAGCTGGAAATCCACGTCGAAAACTTCCAGCCGCGCAACGTCGCCGGCACCGAAACCCACCTGGGGCGGATGCTCGCGCGCCTGCAAAAGGCCCAGAGCCTGCAAGCGCTGTACGACATCAGCGTCAAGGAAATCCAGGCCATGACCGGTTACGACCGGGTGCTGATCTATCGCTTCGAGGAGGAGGGGCACGGTCAGGTCATCGCCGAAGCGTCCGATCCGTCGATGGAAGTCTTCAACGGATTATTCTTTCCCGCGTCCGACATCCCCGAGCAGGCCCGCGAGCTGTACCGCACCAACTGGCTGCGGATCATTCCGAACGCCGACTACCAACCGGTGCCGCTGCTGCCCAAGTTGCGCCCGGACACCCAGACCCCGCTGGACCTGAGCTTCGCCACACTGCGCAGCGTGTCGCCGATCCACTGCCAGTACATGAAGAACATGGGCGTGCTGTCCTCGATGAGCATTTCCCTGCTCAAGGGCGACCGGCTCTGGGGCCTGATCAGTTGCGGCAACCGTCAGCCGCTGCACGTACCCCATGAGTTGCGCACGGCCTGCCAGACCATCGGCCAGGTGCTGTCGCTACAGATCAGCGCGATGGAAGCGCTGGAAGTCAGCCGTCAGCGCGAAGAAAAGGTTGATGCGCTGGCGTTGCTCAATCAAGCGATGATCGATTCGCCGCAGAACGTCTTCGATGGCCTGGCCAACCAGCCACAAGTCCTGATGGCGCTGGCCAATGCCGGCGGTATTGCGATCATCGAAGACAAGCAATTGCACCGTTACGGCAACTGCCCGGAGCCGGAAGCGATTCGTGCGCTGCACAAGTGGCTGCAGGAGCGCGGCGAGCCGGTGTTTGCCAGTCATCACCTGGCCAGCGTCTATCCGCCGGCCGCGCAGTATCAGCAGGTCGCCAGCGGTGTGCTCGCCATGAGCCTGCCCAAGCCGGTGGACAACGGGGTGCTGTGGTTCCGCCCGGAAGTCAAAGAGAACATCAGCTGGAGCGGTGACCCGCGCAAGCCGCTGGACCTGGAAAACTCCGACGCGGGCCTGCGTCTGCGACCGCGTACTTCGTTCGAAATCTGGAAGGTCGAGATGGCCGGGATTTCCACCAAGTGGAGCCACGGCGATCTGTTCGCTGCCAACGACCTGCGTCGCTCGGCGCTGGAAAATGATCTGGCCCGTCAGGTGCGCCGCGAGCAGGAAGCGGTGCGCGCCCGTGATGAGCTTGTCGCTGTGGTTTCCCACGATCTGCGCAACCCGATGACCGTGATCTCGATGCTGTGCGGCATGATGCAGAAGGCTTTCAGCTCAGACGGGCCGCACACTTCGCGACGCATATCGACCGCCATCGACACCATGCAACAAGCCGCCGGGCGCATGAACACGTTGCTGGAAGACTTGCTCGACACCTCGAAAATCGACGCCGGGCGCTACACCATCGCGCCGCAGAAACTCGACGTTGCGCAGATGTTCGAAGAAGCCCAATCACTGCTCGCGCCACTGGCGCTGGACAAGGACATCAGCATTTCGTTCGAGGCCGATCCCGATCTGAGCATCCATGCCGATCCTGAGCGACTGTTTCAGGTGCTGTCGAATCTGGTCGGCAACGCGATCAAGTTCACCCCGCGCCTGGGCACGGTCGATGTGTTTGCCAAATCGGTCGGCGACGACATCGTCTTTACGGTGCGCGACAGCGGCGAAGGCATTCCCAAGGATCACTTGCCGCACGTGTTCGACCGTTACTGGACGGTGAAGGAAGGCAACCCGACCGGCACCGGGCTGGGCCTGTACATCACGCAGGGCATCGTCGAGGCCCATGGCGGGCGGATTGTTGCCGAGAGCGAGCCGGGGCAGGGCAGCGAATTCCGCTTCACCGTGCCACGTCTGGACTGAGTACCGGCTCGCGTCGGGTGGCCTGCAACAGGGCCACCCATTCGGCGGCGAATCGATGGCAATCGCCGGGCCAGCGCGCCGTCAGCAATCGGCCGTCGCGCACCACAAATCCCGCGTGGGGTGACTGCGCGCAGTCTCGCTTGGCGATGAGTGGGCCGCGTATGAAATCGGCCTTGCTGGCCAGTGCGGTTTTCACTTCTGCCTCGACGGTCTGCTTGTAGGTGCGGTAGTAGCGCCCCAGCCAGAACGAGGTCATCAGCCACGCCGGCAGCTCCATGGTTGCCGCGAGCAACGCGGTGACCTTGCGCCCGAACAACACCGAGCGCCCGGTTTCGGGGTCGAGCGTCCGGGCCAGCAGCAACACGCCATGACACACCGCTGCCACGGGTTTTTCAGCCTTGAAAAATTGCAGGGCGATCTGCTGGGCGTGCTTGGATTCCAGCAGCGTGCGCATCCCCTTGGCATGACCGCCGGGAATCAATAAACCGTCGAACCGGGTCGTGTCGACATCGGCATACGCCAGCGGCTGGCGAAACGCTTCGGATTCGATCATCTGCGTATAACTGTCGAGGTCGGCCTTGCGCGTCATCAGCATCGAACTCAGCAGACCGAACCCGATGTCCACCAGTCGCGGGTCGGCGTGGGCGGGCAAGCCTTGCGGCGTGGCAAAACGCACCTCGATGCCCGCGTTGCGCAATGCCTGCCAGGGCACGCTGCTTTCGGTGGGGTCGTAATCGGCGGCGGGCAGCAGAATCAGAATCATCGAGGGCAGACTTCCAGTCGAGAGTGGTCGCAGAGCTACAGCGTAGTGGGTCTACGGACGCGGGGGTAATTTCGTTCAATACCGCTGAGTCGTGTGCTGGCTACTGTGGGCGCCTTGTTCCTCGATCTGAAGCAGGTGTGCGATGAGTCTGATTGTGTCGATGGCGGCGTTTGCCCTGGTCGCGTCCATTACCCCGGGGCCGGTGAATATCGTGGCGTTGAGTTCGGGTGCGCAGTTCGGTTTTCGTGCCAGCCAACGGCATGTGGCGGGGGCGACGCTGGGGTTTGTGTTGTTGCTGGTGTTGATGGGGCTGGGATTGCATGAAGTGCTTACGCTGTGGCCGTCGCTGACCCGCGTGGTGCAACTGGCCGGGGTGGCGTTTCTGTTGTTCATGGCCTGGAAACTGGCCACCGATAACGGTCAGTTGAATACGGGAGAATCGGGCAGGGCGCCGTCGATGCTCTACGGCGCGGTGATGCAATGGCTCAATCCCAAGGCGTGGCTGGCCTGCGTGGCGGGGATGGGCGCGTTTGTCGCTGATGGCGAGGCGCGGCTGGTGTGGCAGTTTGCAGCGGTGTATCTGGTGATCTGTTATCTGTCGGTGGGTTGCTGGGTGTATGCCGGGACGTTTCTGCGCGGCTATCTGGGCAACCCGGCGGGGATGCGTTTGTTCAACCGGGTGATGGCTTTGCTGCTGGCGGTGAGTGCGGGGTATCTGTTGCTGCCGTAAGCGTGGCAGGCGCTGGGTTTAAAGGTGTTTAAGGATGCGTCCGGCAAGCCACAACACCTTGCGCCATTGCCTACGCATCCGCCAGAATCCGCCGGCTTGTGGGCCTTGGGGCCGGGTTTTATCGTGTGTCGGTCGCTGACGAATCAGCGACCGGACTTGACCGTCCGACTCAATCAAGGCGCCAGCGTGCCGTTTTCGTTCAGCTTTCATGGCTGTTCGTTTTATGGCGGTTGTGCGCGGGATACCTTCGGGTATGCCGGGTTCCTTGATTCCCGGTCGGTCAACCCGCGTACAGCTGCCACCTGTTTCGATTGACCGCGAACGGTTGCAGCTCCGCCTATCAAGGAGCTTCACCATGATCAAACCAACGCCAAACCCGCCTGAAACCGACCCGACCTCGCCCTACGAAACCCTCGACTCCAAGAAATTCCACGAAGCCGCCGACCGCGCCCTCGATCATTACCTCAATCCGTTCCACCCCAGAAAACCGCTGCTCAAACCCAACACCCGCTACCTCATCGCCCCCGGCATCGCGAACGAAGAACTACTGGCCGACGCCTGCGAAACCCTGACCTCGGCCAAAACCATGGCCAGCGATTTTGCCGGGATGATCGAGGCGCCGCAGCGGCATGTGCTGTTGGGCATCGGGCAGCTGATCATGCTGGCGGAACTGGCGGTGAACCGGGTGCTGGATAATCTGGAGGTGACGGCGGATTCGGCAGTTTGATCCGCTAAAAAAAGAACGGCCTGCGGGCCGTTTTTCCATGTAGAAAACGGGTGTGAATCAATCATGACCACTCGTCGCTACTGTCAGAGTTGACAGTAGCGACGCTCCGACCGTTTGGCGCTGGATGGTGTATTCCCGCTGCAACTTGCAGTGATTGCCGCTGAATCAGCGAAGGAGCGTTGTCCATGAGTACCTTGATTCCCAAGTTCACCTATTGCACGACGCTGGGTGGAACCCCCATTCAGAATCCCGGTAATGCACCTGCTGCCGGGGTCCGGATCGGTGCAAAAGACGGCCCGTCTCTCGGGCCTTATGTGATCACCGACAATGGTGTGCCCGTGAGTACGGGTAAAACGTATGACTTCTACGGCGTGTTCGATGATCAGATTCTCAATCTGGCTCCCGGGCCGCACAATCTCGAGTTGCGGGAAAACCCGAGCTTGCCGGCGACGGACGTGTGGAGGCTGACAGTAGCCTCGACCGGTGGGCCACTGGGGCCTATCGCGCTAAGCCCTGTAGTGACCGGTCTGACCATTAGTGCGGATGGTACGAAGGTTTACGTCACCGGCGCAGGAATGGTTCAGGTCATCGATACCGCCACTTCGACCCTGACCAACCTGATCCCCATTAAAGAGCAAACTGTCTCGTGGGAAATAGCGCTCAATCAAGACGCGACCCGTGCATTCACGTGCAGTGGGAATAATGCGTTGTTGGTCATTGATACCGCCAGTTCAACGGTACTGCGCAGCATTCCCGCTGCCGGGCATCCCATCGGTGTGGTGCTGAGTAAAGACGGCTATCGTGCTTATGTCTCTACCTGGCAAACCAACACGGTGGTGGTTGTTGATCTGCTTAACCTGGTGCCCATCAAGGTCATTCCGGTGGGCCCGTATCCAAGGGGCATCGACATTTCTCCTGACGGCAGGTGGGTTTACGTTGCCAACTTCGGCAACGGCCCTGGCTGGTCCATTTCGGTCATTGATACGCTGACATTGTCGGTTGTCAGGACCGTGCCCATGCCCGTGGCTGCTTATGGGGTTGCGGTCAGCCCGGACGGCAATAGCATCTATGTCTGTGGTGGCAACAATAACGGTGAAGGGTTTGTTGTGCAGTTCAGTACCCAGACATGGACGCAAGTCAGGGCGATTCGAGTCATTGGTGGTCCTAGAGGGATTGTGCTGAACCATGCAGGCACCCAAGCGTATTGCTGCGACAGTGCGACCAATACGGTTAGCGTTATCGACACGGCGTCAGGGCAGGTCGTCGCGACGATTCCTGTAGGACAGGGGCCGTTGGAAATTGCGATCAGCGCGGATGATTCACGAGCCTTCGTTACGTGTGTCTATGACAACACGGTGTGGGTCATCTCGCTGCTACCAGGACCATCGGGATTCAGCGTATTCACCGCACAGCAGCTGGCTGCTGCGAGTGTGAGCGCCGCATCACGGCCGCCGATTCCCGGGGATGCCTACTGATCGGGCAAGAAAAAACGGCCTTCGGGCCGTTTTTGCTTTCACCCCCGATACTGCCCCGGCGTCGCCGCCAGATGCTGTTTGAACGCTCGCTGAAAATGCGCCTGGTCAGCAAACCCGGCCTCCAGCGCCACATCCGCAATCAATTGCCCGCGTCGCAAACACTCGCGAGCGAACTGGATGCGCTGGTTAACCAAAAACGCATGGGGTGTCATGCCGAAGTGCAGTTTGAAGGCGCGAATCAGGTACGACGGTGACAGCTCGGCAGCGACGCAGATGTCGTCGAGGCTGAGCAGGTCGGTGCAGTGCTGGCGGATGAAGTCGGCGGCGCGTTCGAGTTTGAAGTTCGGTTCGCGAAGCGGTGGTTCAATCGGGTTCAGGCGCAGTTGCAGGTCGCTGAAGAACTCCACCGCTGCGCTTTGTTTGCGCAGCACGTCTTGCTGCTCGTCGACCAATATCGCGTACAGCGCATTCAAGTCGCGAAACAGGCGAGCATCATTCAAGTGGGTATCGGAAAATCGCCGAAACTCAAGTTCCGCGCAGAAGCCCAACTGATGCTGCAAATCCGTCAGCCACGGCGTTTCCACATACAACATCAAGTACGACCACGGCTGATCGTCGATCGGATTACACGCGTGCACGTCCCCCGGGTTCATCAGCACCACGGTGCCGGCCGCCACTTCGAACGATGACTGCTCATGCACATAGGTGCTGCGCCCGGCGGTGATCGCGCCGATGGAAAAATGCGCGTGGGAGTGCCGTGAGTAGCAGACCTCACGCCCATCGGCGATGGCCCGCGCTTCGATGAAGGGCAGGGCGTCGTCGCGCCAGAAGCGCGGGGCTTGTTCGGGGTTCTTGGCGGCAGCGTGTTTCATCGTTGGAGTTCTCGGCAGGCCAGTGCCCGAGTGTATTAGCTCTGGCCGGCGAAGGCTCGTTCGAGTTCGGCGATGTCGAGTTTTTTCATCCCGAACATGGCTTGCATCGCCCGTTGGGCCTTGGTCTGGTCGGCGTCGGTCATCATGTGCATGAAGGCCACCGGCACGATCTGCCACGACACGCCGAACTTGTCCTTGAGCCAGCCGCACTGTTGGGCTTCCACTGGGCCGCCGGCAGACAGGTTGCCCCAGAAGTGGTCGACCTCTTCCTGGGTCTGGCAATTGACTTGAAACGACACCGCTTCATTGAATTTGAACACCGGCCCGCCATTGAGCCCGGTGAAGGTGTGGCCGTCGAGTTCGAAACTGACGGTCATCACCGAGCCTTCCGGGCGGCCGTGGAATTCCTGGCCGACCTTGCTGTAGTGGGTGAGGGCGGTGATTTTCGAATGATCGAAGATCGAGCAGTAGAACTTGGCCGCCGCCTCGGCCTGATCGTCGAACCACAGGCACGGGGTCAGCTTCTGAAAGCGTTGCATGGCAGTCATCCTCGGCAGGTTAGACACGCTGGATTAATAGCGTAGTCAGTCCGAAGCGGGTCGTAGGCGCCATAGATCGACAAGTGCGCCCAAAAACGTTTGTCGTTAGACTTGCCGCCCCGATTTTGCCGCAAGGACGCTCTGCATCATGGTTGCCTCTCGTACATGGGTTTTTTTCTGCCTGTTTGCCGCCGCGTCGGCCAGTGCCGAACCGTTGAGCTGTCAGCTCTCGGATCCGGCAAACAGGTACAGCGTCGATGTGACCATCGAGCATCCACCGACGCAGAACTTCGAGCCGGTGGCGGCGCAAGTCATCCTGCGCGACAAGTCCAATGGCGAAGTGTTGCAACGAATCGACACGGCAGATGCCGTCGACCTGGTTCCGCCCAACGATTCAGCCAAGGCCTTGCGATGCGACGAGCAACGTCTGGTGGTGTTTGGCGACTTCAATTTCGATGGACACCAGGATCTGGCGATCCGCAACGGTAACGACGGTGGCTACGGCGCGGCGTCCTACGACGTCTATCTGTTTGATCCCTCGAGCCCGGTGCTGGTGCCGAACAAGGCATTGTCGGCGCTGACTCGCGAACCGTATCTGGGATTGTTCGAAGTCGATGCCGCCGCTCGCCGGCTGGTCACTCACGCGAAAAGCGGTTGCTGCTGGCGCCAGAGCCGTACCTGGCAGGTGCAGAGCAATTCGCCGGTCAAGGTGACCGAAACCATCGAGGTGGCACAGCGGCCGTCCGAAGGCAGCCCGCTGATGCCGGCGGGTTACACCGACGTCACGCAGCGGGAATTGAAGGACGGCAAATGGCTGGAGCAGCGTCGCCTTGAAGGGCCAGTAGGTGAAGCGCCGGTGATGCTGCGGGGCAAGCTTGACGGCAAGATCGCATTCGAGCTGTGGTGGCAGATGCTGGGTGGCGTCTACATTGGCGAGGTTCGTTACACGAAAACGGGAAATGGCCAACCGATCCGGCTGGTGGGCGAGACCTACGATGACGGAGCCGTGTTGCTGCATGAGCTGGATGCCCAGGGCCGTGTCACCGGCGACTGGTACGTGGCAGGTGAGCCTGATGAGCACGGCTTTCAGGGCGGAACATGGCACGACGGCGACAAGTCTCTGATCTTCGAAGCGCGACCGACGGCGTTCCGGGTTGCACCGCAAAAGTTTCAGACGCCCGCGGGCGAACAGCGTGAAGGACGTTACGTGATGATGGCGTCGGATGAGCGATCGGCGTGGCTGACGATCAAAATCGTGCCGGCCACCGAGAAGGGCGCGGGTGAGCAGGCGTTGATCCAGATGGCCGTGACGCAACCGGGCAAACCACCCCGTCAGGAGAACCGGCAGTGGCCGTTGCAGGCGGGCAATCTGGTGATTGGTCAGGATCAGATCGCCGAGCCGCTCTATCGTTTGCGACTGCTCGACGGAGCGGTGCAAGTGGAGGGTGCCGGTGAGTTCTCTGATTTCAGAGGGGCTTATGCAAAGCAACCCTGAAGGCGATTGTTGTCTTTATGACAAATATTGAAGTCAATATGACTCTTTTATGGTCGAGTCATATTGACTTCTTATGGATTATCTAGCTGATTTATAACGATAAAAAAGCTGGCACAAGAGTTGATATATCAATCGTACAAACTGATCCGCTCAGGAGTACGAAACATGTTCACTGTCTTCGAGAATCCGCTGAACGTTCTGCACCTGTCGAGCAAAGTGCTCGTTGCCGGCCTGGTCATGTTGCTGGCCGGAATCTACAGCGCTTATCTGTATCAGGGCCCTATGCCAATTGCGTTGCTGGTGGGGATGCATGCCATGACCATCGTCGGCCCGACGCTGATCAAGATTGGCTATGTGATGCGCCTGCTGTCGCAGTATCGGTTGGGCCGGTCCCCAGCCCTGGCGGTGGCCTGAGATGCGCAGACTCGCGGCGGCGCCAGTGTTCAGCCTGGGCTTTCGGCCGCTGTTTCTGGCCGGGGCCGGATTCGCCGCTCTGGCGGTGCTGATCTGGGGTCTGTGGCTTTACGGCCACTGGTTCGATCTGCAACCGGCAAGCGGCATGCTCGCCTGGCATCGGCATGAGATGCCGTTCGGTTTCGCGGCCGCAATCGTTGCCGGGTTTCTGCTGACGGCGGTGCCCAACTGGACCGGGACTCCCGGCGTGCGCGGCGGGGCGTTGATCGCTTTGGTGTCGGTCTGGCTGCTCGGGCGAGTGGCCTGGTGGCTGCCGTTGCCGACAGGGATGATCCTTGCGCTGCAATGGGGGTTTCTGCCGCTGCAGGCGGTGATGCTGGCGCGGGATCTGATCGCCGCGCGCAAACGCGACAACTACCCGATTGTGCTGGTGCTCGCGCTGATGGCGGGTTGTCAGGCACTGACCTTGATTGGCCTGTTCAACGATGACACCGGTTTGCAGCGCCAAGGCGTGCTGGGCGCGTTGTGGCTGATTGCGGCGCTGATGACTGTGATCGGCGGACGGGTGATTCCGTTCTTCATCCAGCGAGGCCTGAACCGTCCGCCGGCGCCGGCCGCCCATCCGTTGCCCACGCGGTTGCTGTTGATTGGCAGTCTGCTGACGGCGATCACGTTTGCGGCGGGTCTTAACGATGTGCCCCGGCCGTGGCTGGCAGCACTGTTTGCGCTCACCGGCAGTTTGCAAATACTGCGGCTGATCCGCTGGCATGATCGCGGGATCTGGCGCGTGCCGCTGCTCTGGTCGTTGTACCTGGCTTACGGCTGGATGGCATTGGCAACCTGGGCCATGGCGGCGTGGCATCTGGGGCTGCTTGGCCAGCAAAGCCTGGCGACCCATGCACTGGCGGTCGGCGGCGTGGGCGGGTTGATTCTGGCGATGATTGCGCGGGTCAGCCTCGGTCACACTGGCCGGTTGTTGCAGCCACCGAAAGCCGTGGTGCTGGGTTTTGCGCTGGTGCTGATCGCGGCGGGTTGTCGGGTGTTGCTGGTGCCGTTTTCGAGTCTTGGCCTCGGCTTGTCTGTGGTGCTCTGGTGTGCGGCTTTTATTCTGTTCTTACGGCATTACACCGGGATTCTGCTCAAGCCAAGGCTGTAGCGTTTCATCCGCGGCGCTCGGCTATCATCAACAACGACTGTGGCACAGGGCTTTGCGGATGTTGTGGCTCGCGCAGACTGCTCAACTGAAATCCGGCCATGTCCAGCGCATTCAGCCAACTGGACAAGGTGCGGAAATACCACGGCATCGGTCGCCATTGGCCCTTGAATCCATCGAAGGTTTCCTCCCGCCAGCCATCCTGATAATCACCCGCTGCCACCGACCACGGATGCAGCGTCTGGATCACCAGCGCACCGCCGGGCACGAGCAGGGTGTTCATGGCGGCGAGCAGCGGGATGATGTCCTGATGCAGCAGGGAAAAGTTGGCGCAGATCAGGTCGTAGTCGCGGCCGATGTCGACTTTCGTTTCTACCAAATCTTCATAGCTGGCGACCTGTACCGGTGAAGATCCTGCCGCTTGCGCAGCCTCGATCAGCGTCGCATCACCGTCCACGCCGACCGCTTCAATCCCGCGCTCCACCAGCGCCCGCAACAGCCAGCCTTCGCCGCATCCCAGATCGAGCACGCGCTCGGGTTGGCGCCCCATGATTGCCAGCAGAATGGCCTGATCGGTGACCTGCCGACGGCTCTCGATAGCGCCGCTGCGTACGGCTTCGGTCCAGGCCCGGGCGTTGTGGTGCCAGCTCTGGAGGAGGGTGGATTCAGGCGTGGACATGGCGAACTCCGAGGATGCGGGTGCAGGCAAGGATAGGTCAGGTGTAGTCGGCCAGACGAATCCGGTTGCGACCGCCACGCTTGGATTCGTAGAGCGCGCTGTCGCCCTGTTCGATCAGTGCCGTGAGGCTGGCCGGCGGCTGATCGAACACCTTGGCGCCGATGCTCAGGGTGACCGCTTCCGGGGTGACGTAGGTCTGCGAAGTCATCTGCTGAAACTGCTCACGCAACGCACTGCCCAGCACCATGATCTGTTCGTGGGACGCATCGCCCAGCAGCATCACGAATTCGTCACCGCCCAGCCTTGCCGCCAGTGCGCCTTTGGGCAGCGCCGCGCGGATCATTTCGCTGAGGGCGATGAGCAGCCGATCGCCGGCGGCATGGCCGTACAGGTCGTTGATCAGTTTGAAGTTGTCGATGTCGATCAGCAGCAGGGCGCCGGGGCGGGCGCTGGAGACCTGATCGAGCAGGCGCGGCGCGCGGACTTCGAGGGCGCGGCGGTTGTACAGCGCGGTCAGCGGATCCCGGGCGGCCAGTTCGGCGATCTGCTTTTCCCGGCGGTAGCGCTCGGTGCCGGTCATCGACAGCGCGATCAGCATGATCGCCATCGCGCCTTCGACCAGAGAAATCTGAATGATCTCGCCGCGCAGCGACGCCAGATCGATCAGCGTGCCCGGAATCACCGCGATGATCGCCTTGGTGAAATAGAACGCGCCGTGGATCAGCAGTACATAGCGCAGTTGCACCGCACCGATGCTCAACGACTTGCCGTGAGGGCGCAGCAACAGGCTGGCCCGCAGCATCAACAGCGCAATCAGCAGCGAGTTGGCCATCAGCATGATCTTCGACCACGACGGATCTTCCGGTAACAGAAGCAACGACAGCCAGAGCAGGAACATCAAGTACCAGGCCCGCGACAACTGTCGCTGAGTAAACCGTGCAACGCCCAACAGAAACAGCCAGTGCGCAACCACCAGCAGGCCGTTGGCGAACCAGATGCCGATCAGCGGATAGCCGTTGGCGCGCAGCAGGGCCAGGCTCGAACCGACGGTGATGGTGGCGAAACCGGCGCTCCAGAACAGCAGGGAAGGTTCGCGGATGCTGCGCCATTCGACCGCCAGATACAGGGCGGCCGCCGCGGCCAGGGCGGTGGAAATGGTGAGCATCGTGAGGGGATCGAGCGCCATGAACGAACGGGTCTGCCTGGATAGTGGTATTGGGCCACGATTGTAAGCGTTCGCCCATTGGGCTGCTATTTTCACTCACCGGTTATTCCATTTTCAGGCGAGGTGTTCCATGGACCGGTTTACTGGCGGTTGTCTGTGCGGCGAGGTGCGGATCGAGGCGTCGGGGCGACCTTACCGTGTCGGGATTTGTCACTGCCTCGATTGCCGTAAGCACCATGGGGCGCTGTTTCATGCATCGGCGATCTTTCCCGAGGATGCGGTGGCGATCAGCGGCGAAACCCGGGACTATGCCGGGCGACATTTCTGCCCGCGCTGCGGGTCGTCGGTGTTCGGCCGCAGCGGCGATGAAGTCGAGGTGAATCTGGGCGCGCTGGATGCGCCCGATCAATTGCAGCCGACTTACGAACTCTGGACGGTGCGTCGCGAGTCGTGGCTGCCGGCGTTTCCATTGGCCAGACACTATGTGGGTAATCGCGAGGCAACGGGGAGAACCGAAGAGTAGCCGGGGGCAGGTATCGCACCTGACCCCGGCCAATAAAATCAGCCGCGAATAAAGGCCAGCAGATCCGCGTTGATCGTTGGCGCTTCTGTGGTCGGCATCCCGTGAGGGAAGCCCGGATAAATCTTCAGCGTGCTGTTCTTCAGCAATTTCGCTGACAGCACACCGGCGTTTTCATAGGGCACGATCTGGTCGTCATCGCCGTGCATCACCAGCACCGGGATCGAGATGCTTTTCAGGTCGGCGGTGAAGTCGGTCTGCGAGAAAGCAACGATCCCGTCGTAGTGCGCCTTGGCGCCGCCCATCATCCCTTGGCGCCACCAGTTCAGGACTACGGCCTCCGAAGGCTTGGCCCCGGGCCGGTTGTAGCCATAGAACGGGCCGGCCGGCACATCGTGATAGAACTGCGAACGATTGGCCGCCAATTGGGCCTGAAGATCGTCGAACACCGACTTTGGCAGGCCGCCCGGATTACTTTCGGTTTTCACCATCAGCGGCGGCACCGCGCTGATGATTGCGGCTTTGGAGACCCGATCCTCGCCATGCCGTGCGATGTAATGAATCACTTCGCCGCCACCGGTGGAGTGGCCGACATGCACGGCTTTCTGCGTCCCCAGATGATTGACCACCGCCGCCACATCGTCGGCGTAGTGATCCATGTCGTGACCGTCCCAGACCTGGCTCGAACGACCGTGACCTCGTCGGTCATGGGCCACGACCCGGAAGCCCTGGGCGAGGAAGAACAGCATCTGCGCATCCCAGTCGTCCGCGCTGAGCGGCCAGCCGTGGTGGAAGTGGATCACCTGGGCGTCTTTCGGGCCCCAGTCCTTGTAGAAGATCTCGACGCCGTCTTTCGTTGTGACATAGCCCATGTTCGCTACTCCTGAAGAATGCGGAACGGAAACGTGAAGGGGTGAAGACAAGCGTTATGAACTCTAGGATTGAAGTGCACTTTAAGGTCAAGCAAGTTCCGAACGGTCATCGCTGGCGTGAATGGTGGGTCATAGCCGTTGTGCGCTTGACCTTAAAGTTTGGTTGAACCTTAGAGTGGCGCTGACCGGCCACCTGCCGGGCTACTCATCGAGAAAGGTCAGCGAACATGAGCAAGCGCTTTACAGAAGTCGAATTCGGATCGCACAAGGTCGAGGTGCTGGAGGGCGGCTACTACGACCGTTTTCGTATGAACCCCAATCTCGACGAAGTGGCCCGGGACAAGGCCGCCGGCAACATCGACTTCTTCCGGCGCATTCCCAAGCAGCAGGTCGCTTCGAGAGTCGGCCCGACCTGGGCGCCGAACTTCTATTACCGATCCGGCAGTGTGCAGTTGCTGTTCCTCGCACCGCTGGACCGTCTGCGCGCTACCTTGCCGGCGCCGCTTGAACCGCTGCGGGCATTTCCCGGTTATGGGCTGGTGGCGCTGACATTTTTCTCCTACTCGGTTTGCGACAACGATCCGTACGACGAAGTCTCCGTGGCGATTGTCGTGCGCCGCCCCGGCGCCCGTGGCTCCCACGCGCTGGAACTGATGGGCGCCATGCGCCGGCGTAGCTTCACTGCCCATGTGCTGGCGCTGCCGGTGAACACCGAAATCGCCCGGGTGCGCGGCGTGCACGGCTATCAACTGCCCAAGTGGCGCGCCGACATCAACGTGAACATCGGCACCAGCGTCAGCGCCCGTATTGACGGGCCCAAGGGTCTGCCGGACCTGATCCTGAAAGTGCCGCTGCCGACCCTGAAAAACGTTACGCCGCAATCACGCATGAGCACCGCCACCATGATTCATCAGGTCGATGGTCTGTGGCATCAGAGCGTGGTGCAGGGCAACACACTATCCTTTGCCCAACGCCTGTTTCCCCGCGATGTGCAGCTGGATCGCAACGGCGGCCCGCTGAGCCAGTTGCTCGATGGCCTCGGGGCTTCGCGGATCCTGCGCCTGGACGTGATCAAGGACGCCCAGATCGTGCTCAACCTGCCGGTGCCGCTGACGGCGTTCGGTCAGGTCGGTGTCACCCCAAGAGAGGCTGCCAAATGACACGTCGAATCCTGCACGTCGTGACCAATGTCGCCCACTATGTTGACCCGACCGAACTCACCGGGCTATGGCTCGGGGAGTTGACCCATGCCTGGCAGGTGTTCGCGGAAAAAGGCTTCGAGCAGCGACTGGTCAGCCCCAGGGGCGGGTGGAGTCCACTGGAGCCTCGGGCACTGAAGTGGCCGATGCTCGACCGCTCGGCCAAGGCCTGGCTGAACGATCCGGCGAGCATGGCGCTGCTGGCGAACACCGCCAGCCCGGAGCAGATCGACAGCGCGGATTTCGACGCCATCTATTTCACCGGCGGGCACGCGGTGATGTGGGACTTTCCCGACGACCCCGGCCTGCAACGGCTGACCCGGGAGATCTTCGAACGCGGCGGGATCGTTTCGTCGGTCTGCCATGGTTATTGCGGGTTGCTCAATACGCGGTTGTCGGACGGCAGCCTGCTGGTGGCGGGGCGCAAGGTCACCGGTTACTCGTGGATGGAAGAAGTGCTGGCCGGTGTCGCGAAAAAAGTGCCGTACGACTCGGAGCAACAGATGAAGGATCGCGGGGCGCGCTACGAAAAGGCGTTTCTGCCATTCACCTCGAATGTGGTGACCGACGGCAAACTGGTGACCGGACAGAACCCGCAATCGGCCAAAGCCACGGCGCAACAAGTCGCCGCGATGCTGTAGATCCATGACCGGTGGTCGCGGCGGCTGGTCGTCGGGGCAAAATGCGCTTAGCTGAAAGGGATAAGCCGAGGCGTGCACGGCATCGAATGCTGTCGCAACGCCCCTTCAGAACACCGTGAGTCTGAGGAAATCCCCGATGCTGACCTTGAACATCAATGGCAAGGATCAGGAGCTCGATGTCCCCGCGGACATGCCGTTGCTCTGGGTTCTGCGCGACGTCGCGCACCTGACAGGCACCAAGTTCGGTTGCGGCATGGCCCAGTGCGGGGCCTGCACCGTGCACGTCGATGGCGCGCCGCTGCGTTCCTGCATCACGCCGGCCACCGCGGTCGCCCATGGCCAGAAAATCCTTACCATCGAAGGCCTGTCGACTGACGGCTCGCACCCGGTGCAACAGGCCTGGGCCGAGCTGGACGTGGTGCAATGCGGCTACTGTCAGTCCGGGCAGATCATGTCCGCCGCCGCGTTGCTGGCGAAAATCCCCAAACCCACCGACAGCGATATCGATCAGGCGCTCTCCGGCAACATCTGCCGTTGCGGCACGTATCCAAGAATCCGCGCAGCGGTCAAACGTGCCGCCGACATTGGCTGAGCGAGGGGAGGTGAGTGATGAACAGTCCTGTATCCCGTCGCGGATTTCTCAAGGGCAGTGCCGTGCTTGGCGGTGGTCTCGTCGTGGCTTTCGTGGTGCCCGGTGGCAACCGGTTTGCCACAGCGGCGGAAAATGAAGGCAAGGCATTTGCGCCGAACGCGTTCCTGCGGATTGCGCCGGACAACAGCGTCACCGTGCTGCTCGGCCATTCGGAAATGGGCCAGGGCATCTGGACCGGCCTGACCATGCTGATCGCCGAAGAGTTGGACGCCGACTGGTCGAAGATCCGCGTCGAGCACTCGCCGGCCTCGGCTGCCGATTACGGCATGCCGGCGTTTGGCGGGATGCAGATCACTGGCGGTTCGACCTCGACCTGGATGGAATTCGACCGTTACCGACTCGCAGGCGCTACGGCGCGGCAGATGCTGATCGAGGCGGCGGCCAAGCGTTTCAACGTGGCACCGTCGACGATCCGCACCGAGTCCGGCGTGGTGATTGCCGGTGACAAGCGCGCCACCTACGGCGAGCTGGCGGACGCCGCCGGGCAACTGCCGGTGCCGGATCCGAAGTCGATTACCTTCAAGGAAGCCAAGGACTGGAAAGTCATCGGTAAACCCACCAAACGCCTCGACACCCCGGAGAAAATCACCGGCCGCGCCAAGTTCGGCATGGACGTGCAGTTCGACGGATTGATGACTGCCATGGTTGCCCGGCCTCCGGTGTTCGGCGCCAGCGTCAAATCCTTCGAAGGCGCGCAGGCGCTGGCCGTTCCCGGCGTGCACAAAGTGGTGCAGGTGCCGACCGGCGTGGCGGTGATCGCCGATCATTACTGGGCGGCGAAACTGGGGCGCGATGCGCTGAAGGTTGATTGGGATCTGGGGCCGCACGCGGATCTCAGCAGCGAAAAACTGCTGGAGAGTTTCCGCAAACTGGCCGCCACACCGGGCATTTCCGCCAGTCAGGCCGGCGATGCCAAGGGCAGCTTTGGCAAAGCAGCGAAGAAAATCGATGTCGAGTACAGCGTGCCTTATCTGGCTCATGCGCCGATGGAACCGCTGAACTGTACGGTGAAGATCAGCGCCGACAAGTGCGAGATCTGGACCGGCACCCAGTTTCAGACGCTGGACCAAATGGTCGCCGGCAAGATCACCGGGCTGAAACCGGAGCAGGTGGAGATCCATACCGAATTCCTCGGCGGTGGTTTCGGTCGGCGGGCCAACCCGACTTCGGACTTTGTCGCCGAAGCGGTGCAGGTGGCGAAGGCCGCCGCGATGCCGGTGAAAACCGTGTGGTCGCGGGAGGATGATATCCGCGGCGGTTATTACCGTTCGGCGTTTTTGCATCGGGCCAGGATTGGGCTGGGAGCCGATGGCATGCCGCTGGCGTGGCAGCATGTGCTGGTCGGGCAGTCGATCATGGCCGGCACCATGCTGGAAAAAACCATGGTCAAGAACGGCGTCGATCAGACGTCGGTCGAGGGTGTGTCTGACAGTCCGTACATTACAGGCCTCGCCAATCATCAGGTCGATCTGCATTCGCCAACCACCGGGATCAACGTGTTGTGGCTGCGCTCCGTGGGTCATAGCCACACGGCGTTTGTCATGGAATCGCTGATCGATGAAATGGCCGCGGCGGCGGGCAAGGACCCGGTGGAGTACCGGCGAACCTTGCTCAAGGATCACGCCCGGCACCTCGGCGTCTTGAATCTGGCGGTGGAAAAGGCCAACTGGAAAGCGCCGCTGCCCGACGGCCATGCGCTGGGCGTGGCGGTGCACGAGTCGTTCGGCAGCTACGTCGCGCAAGTTGCCGAGGTGTCCCAGGACAACCTGAAGATCCGCGTGCACCGGGTGGTGTGTGCGGTGGATTGCGGGATTGCGGTCAACCCGCAGAGCATCGCGGCGCAGATGGAATCGTGCATCACCTTCGGCCTGGGCATGGCGTTGCACAGCAAGCTGACGCTCAAGGACGGACACGTCGTGCAGTCGAACTATCACGACTATCAAGTGCTGCGCCTGAACGAGATGCCGGTGGTCGAAGTGCACATCGTGCCGAGCACGGACAAGCCCGGCGGCATCGGCGAGGCCGGTGTGCCGCCGACTGCACCAGCGGTGGCCAACGCGGTGTTCGCCCTGACCGGGCAGCGCCTGCGGGAACTGCCGCTGCAACTGTCGGGGGTGTGAGATGAAACGACATCTGTTGTTGGGCGCTGTGATGCTGGTCGGGCTGGGCGGCTATGCATCGGATCTGTTCGCCGACGATCAGGAGGCCTTGAAAGCCTTCGGCACGGTGCAGAAAGTGTTCCAGAGCCCGCGCTGCCAGAACTGCCACATTCCTGGCGATTCGCCGTTGCAGTTCGACGCCGGCACGCCCCACGCGATGAACGTGGTGCGCGGCATGGACGGCAAGGGCGCCGCTGGTTTGCCGTGTGCCACCTGCCACGCCGAAGCCAATCCGCCGGCCAGTTATGGCCCCCACGCGCCACCGGGTGCCCCGCACTGGAGCCTGCCGCCGGCCTCGCACAAGATGGCCTGGATCGGCCTGCCGCCGGATCGCTTGTGCGCGATGATCAAGGACCGCAGCAGCAACGGCGACCGGGACTTCGCCGCGCTGATCAAGCACGTCAGCGAGGACAAACTGGTGCTCTGGGGCTGGAATCCCGGGCCGGGGCGGCAACCGGTGCCGGTGCCCCACGACATCTTCGTCAGTCAGTTCAAGCTCTGGGCGGACGCGGGTGGGCCGTGTCCGGTGGCCGGCGGATGAGCATTTGAGTCATTGCCAATCAGGGCTACGCTGAAGGTCACTGATAACAAGGGAGTGTGTGATGCTGGTGCCAGGCAAACCCGTCAATGAAGCGGCTCGAGTGCAAGCGCTGTATGGATTGAACCTGCTCGATTCCGCCCCCGAAGAACGCTTCGACCGTCTGACCCGTCTGGCCAGGCGATTGTTTAATGTACCGATCGCGCTGGTGACGCTGGTGGACAAGGATCGGCAGTGGTTCAAGTCCTGCGTAGGCCTGGACGCGACAGAAACCCCACGGGACGTTTCGTTCTGCGGCCATGCGATTCTCAAGGATGAATTGCTGCTGGTGCCGGATGCCCGTCAGGACGTGCGTTTTCACGACAATCCTTTGGTGATCGGCGACCCGAATATCCGCTTCTACGCCGGTTATCCGCTGACCGTGCCCAACGGCAACAAGATGGGCACCTTGTGCCTGATCGACACCCGCCCCCGCGAACTCGACGACGAAGAACGCGCCTTGCTGCGCGATCTGGCCGGCATGGCGGAGCAGGAGCTGATGGCCGTGCAGATGGCGAGCATGGACGAGCTGACGCTGTTGTCCAACCGACGCGGGTTCATGATGCTGGCCCAGCATGCGCTGGATGCCTGCGCACGGATGGGCAAGCCCGCGACACTGCTGTTTTTCGACCTCAACGACTTCAAGCAGATCAACGACCTCTACGGTCATGCCGAGGGCGACAGCGCGCTCAAGACCTTCGCTGATGTGTTGCGCATTGCCTTCCGCGAAAGCGACGTGGTGGGGCGGTTGGGCGGCGATGAGTTCGTGGCGTTGCTGACCGGTTCCAGCCACATCGAAACCACGGCGATCATGGCACGGCTCAAGGAAATCCTCGAAGAGCGCAATGCCACGTTGCATCGGGGTTATGCGATTCGCTTCAGTGTCGGGCAGATCGAGTACGACCCACGGCGGCATGACACCGTGGATAAGCTGCTGGCGGATGCGGATGGGGCGATGTATGCCCACAAGCAAGCCCTGAAGCGAATCTGACGCTTATTTGGCAAACAACTGCCCGATGTCCTTGAACGCCTTGAACTCCAGGGCGTTCCCGCAGGGGTCGAACAAAAACATCGTGGCCTGTTCGCCCACCAGTCCCTGAAAGCGAATCCCCTGCTCGATCACAGCCGCGTGTTATTTCAAGTAGAAGAGGCTATTAGTTGCCTGCTATTAGAATTACTTTTTTATGGCAAACGCTGCACTCAGTAGCTATTCCGTGAATCCTGTCTTGCGTTGTTATTATTTCTGTAGGTATGAACCCTTCCTCGTCAATGGTGGGTTCTTTTGTTATTCGCGCAAACAAATCAAAAACTTTGGAGGCTATTGATAAGATTTGATCCTCCGTCAAGATGGCGTGGAGTTCGTCGGTCTCAATGTGTTCCAGCGTTCTTTCTAGTTCTGTGGCGAGCAAGCTTTTAGTGATGGGTTTCATGGTGTTTACTCACAGTAGCTTTAGCCATTCGGAAATGACTGTGCTTGAATTTAGTAAGTCTTCATATTTTTTCAGTAATGCCGGAGCTCTGGGTTCTCCTGATACGACTTTTGCCCTCAGTGTGTTAACTGCACTTTCAAGTGAAGCCATGAATTTTTTGATGGGCATATGAAGCCCCAATGTTTTAACCATGGCGTTGTTTATTATTCCTTTTTGGGTGCCGAATGTGGCAATGCCATCAATCCAGTTTCTGAAATATTCAATGTTTGTGAAACCGGCTACATCGGTGTTCATGGGGTTGTTCAACGTCACTAGCGCTGAGCGCATTCTCGTAAAATCTACTTGATATTGTTTCCAGAACTCGACTGTGAGCCTGTTGGCTTCGAGCGTTTTTGCATGTTTGTATTGTTGGTATGCGATGACACAGGCGATAACGGCGATACCCCATGCAGCAATGCCAATCAGTGCGGCCAGCAATGAAATTGTGTCGGTTGTCGACATGCCAAATAATGAAAAATCAGACGAGCGATCACGCGTGGGTGAATCACAGTTTGCTATGACTTTGTTTTTGTAAAATAACTGCCCTATTGTAACGGTCGTAGGGTCGCTGTCTTTTAGTGTCTCACTGTCAGGTTTTATATGAAAATGTTGATTGGAAGAAGTTGGTTTTTTGAAGGCATTGACAGGGCAGGTTTCAGCGACGGCTGTCGTAGAGGATTGCGCGAGCAGGAGAGCGATCAATAAAGTTGCGCGTAAATAAGTGGTCATTTTTAGGCGTGCTCATTCAGTGATAGGCGCAGACCTTGGAAGCTATCTCGAAATAATAGTCGATGATTTGTGCGATGCGTGATGCGAAATACGGAATAACCTTTATGAAGAAGTGGTATTTGATCTGAAGGATAAACATTTATCGTATCTGCCAGTTTTTTTGAATTGTGCAGATCGATATTCGTGAGGGCTGACTCTCGTTATCGCTGGAGAAAAGTGCAGCGTTGCCTGGAATCGCAGGCATGAAAAAGCCCGCCAATTGGCGGGCTTTTTATCGGCAGCGCGAAGATTACTCTTCGATGTTGCCCATGGCGGTGGTGTTGAAGCCGCCGTCCACGTACATGATTTCACCGCTGATGCCTGACGCCAGGTCGGAGCACAGGAAGGCGCCGGCGTTGCCGACTTCTTCGATGGTGACGTTGCGACGCAGCGGGGTTTGCGCTTCGTTGGCGGCCAGCATCTTGCGGAAGTTCTTGATGCCCGAAGCTGCCAGAGTGCGGATCGGACCGGCCGATACGCAGTTGACGCGGGTGCCGTCCGGGCCCAGGGAGCCGGCCAGGTAACGGACGCCGGCTTCCAGCGAAGCCTTGGCCATGCCCATCACGTTGTAGTTAGGCATGGTGCGCTCGGCGCCCAGGTACGACAGGGTCAGCAGGCTGCCGTTGCGGCCTTTCATCATTTCGCGACCGGCCTTGGCCAGGGCCACGAAGCTGTAGGCGCTGATGTCGTGAGCGATGCGGAAACCTTCGCGGGTGGTGGCTTCGGTGAAGTCGCCGTCCAGTTGGTCGCCCGGTGCGAAGCCGACGGAGTGCACGATGCAGTCCAGGCCGTCCCACTTCTTGCTCAGTTCTTCGAAGACCTTGGCGATTTCTTCATCGCTGGCCACGTCGCACGGGAAGCACAGCTCAGGGCTCGAGCCCCAGCCCTGTGCGAATTCTTCGACACGACCTTTCAGTTTGTCGTTCTGATAAGTGAAGGCAAGCTCAGCGCCCTCGCGATGCATGGCGGCAGCGATGCCGGATGCGATGGACAGCTTGCTGGCGACACCGACGATCAGTACGCGCTTACCGGCGAGAAAACCCATGTGTTGCTCCTCTTTCAGGTTATTGCGCAGTGGCTGGTGCCAGAAAAGCGGCTTCCAGCAACTGCTGTGTATACGGATGTTGGGGGGCGGCAAAGATTGCTTGCGCGTCTCCCTGTTCGACCACTTGGCCATGCTTGACCACCATCAGCTGGTGGCTCAGCGCTTTCACAACAGCCAGATCATGGCTGATGAACAAATACGTCAGGTTGTACTTGGCTTGCAGTGAACGCAACAGCTCCACCACTTGCCGCTGCACCGTCCGGTCGAGCGCCGAAGTCGGCTCGTCCAGCAGGATCAGCGCCGGTTTGAGCACCAGGGCCCGGGCAATGGCGATACGCTGCCGCTGCCCACCGGAAAATTCATGGGGGTAGCGGTGCCGGGTTTCCGGATCCAGACCTACCTCCTTCAATGCCGCAATAATCGCCGCTTCCTGCTCGGCGGCGGTGCCCATCCTGTGAATCCGCAGGCCTTCGCCAACGATGTCGCTCACGCACATCCGCGGGCTCAGGCTGCCAAACGGGTCCTGAAACACCACCTGCATCTCCCGACGCAACGGGCGAACCTCGTTCTGCGTCAGGCAGTCTAGCTGCTTGCCTTCAAAACGGATCGCGCCTTTGCTGCCGATCAACCGCAAGATCGCCAGACCCAGGGTGGACTTGCCGGAACCGCTTTCTCCCACGATCCCCAGGGTCTGACCCTGAGGCAGGCTGAAATTGATGCCGTCCACTGCCTTGACGTGATCCACCGTGCGCTTGAGCAGGCCTTTCTTGATCGGGAACCAGACTTTCAAGTCCTCGACCTGCAACAGCGGCGCCCCGATTTTATTGCTCGCCGGGCCTCCGCTGGGCTCCGCCGCCAGCAGCTCCCGAGTGTACGGATGCTGCGGAGAACGGAACAGTTCTTCGCACGATGCCTGTTCGACGATGCAACCGCGCTGCATGACACATACGCGATGCGCAATTCTTCGCACCAGGTTCAAATCGTGACTGATCAGTAGCAGCGCCATGCCCAATCGAGCCTGCAATTCCTTGAGCAGGTCGAGGATTTTCAGCTGAACGGTCACGTCCAGCGCGGTGGTCGGTTCGTCGGCGATCAGCAGTTCCGGCTCGTTGGCCAGGGCCATGGCGATCATCACCCGCTGGCGCTGACCGCCGGACAATTCGTGGGGCAGGGCCTTGAGGCGCTTGTGCGGCTCGGGGATGCCGACCATCTCCAGCAATTCCAGGGTGCGCTTGGTCGCGACCTTGCCGGTCAGGCCCTTGTGGATGCCGAGCACTTCGTTGATCTGCTTTTCGATCGAGTGCAGCGGGTTGAGCGAGGTCATTGGCTCCTGGAAGATCATCGCGATCCGGTTGCCGCGGATGTGGCGGATGGTCTTTTCGCTCAGTTCCAGCAGGTTTTGCCCGGAATAGGTGATGCTGCCGGCCGGATGGCGAGCCAGCGGGTAGGGCAGCAGGCGCAGGATCGAGTGCGCCGTCACCGACTTGCCCGAGCCGGACTCGCCGACCAAGGCCAGGGTTTCGCCACGCTTGATGTCGAAGCTGACGCCTTCGACCACCCGGTGCGAGCGTTCGCCCGTGCCGAATTCGACGGCGAGGTCGCGCACTTCGATCAGATTGTCCTGATTCATTTCACTTCCTCGGGTCGAAGGCATCGCGAGCGGACTCGCCGATAAACACCAGCAGGCTCAACATCAGTGCCAGCACCGCAAACGCGCTCATCCCCAGCCACGGCGCCTGCAGGTTCGATTTGCCCTGGGCCACCAGTTCACCCAGCGACGGACTGCCGGCCGGCAAGCCGAAGCCGAGGAAGTCCAGCGCGGTGAGGGTGCCGATGGCGCCGGTCAGGATGAACGGCATGAAGGTCATGGTCGAGACCATGGCGTTGGGCAGAATGTGGCGGAACATGATTGCGCCGTTCTGCATCCCCAGCGCCCGGGCCGCACGCACGTATTCAAGGTTGCGCCCGCGCAGGAACTCGGCGCGGACCACGTCCACCAGGCTCATCCACGAAAACAGCAGCATGATCCCCAGCAGCCACCAGAAATTCGGCTGGACGAAACTGGCGAGAATGATCAGCAGGTACAGCACCGGCAAGCCCGACCAGATCTCCAGAAAACGCTGGCCGGCCAGATCGACCCAGCCGCCATAGAAACCCTGCAAGGCCCCGGCGATCACACCGATGATCGAACTGAGCACGGTCAGTGTCAGGGCAAACAGCACCGAAATCCGGAAACCGTAGATCACCCGCGCCAACACGTCGCGGCCTTGATCGTCGGTGCCCAGCAGGTTGTCCGCTGACGGCGGGGCAGGGGCCGGGACTTTCAGGTCGTAGTTGATGCTCTGGTAGCTGAACGGAATCGGTGCCCACAGCACCCACGCGTCCTTGGCCTTGAGCAGTTCGCGGATGTACGGGCTCTTGTAGTTGGCCTCCAGCGGGAATTCGCCGCCGAAGGTGGTTTCCGGGTAACGCTTGACCGCCGGGAAGTACCAGTTGTTGTCGTAGTGCACCACCAGCGGCTTGTCGTTGGCGATCAGTTCGGCGCCGAGGCTCAGGCCGAACAGGATCAGGAACAGCCACAGCGACCACCAGCCACGCTTGTTGGCCTTGAACAGTTCGAAGCGCCGGCGGTTGAGAGGGGACAGGTTCATCTCAATGCTCCCGGCTGGCGAAGTCGATGCGCGGATCGACCAGGGTGTAGGTGAGGTCGCCGATCAGTTTCACCACCAGCCCCAGCAGGGTGAAGATGAACAGGGTGCCGAACACCACCGGGTAATCGCGGTTGATCGCCGCCTCGAAACTCATCAGGCCGAGGCCGTCGAGGGAGAAGATCACTTCCACCAGCAGGGAGCCTGTGAAGAAGATGCCAATGAACGCCGACGGGAACCCGGCGATCACCAGCAGCATCGCGTTGCGGAACACATGACCGTAGAGCACGCGGTGACGGGTCAGGCCCTTGGCCTTGGCGGTGACCACGTACTGCTTGTTGATTTCGTCGAGGAAGCTGTTTTTGGTCAGCAGGGTCATGGTCGCGAAGTTGCCGATTACCAGCGCGGTCACCGGCAGCGCCAGGTGCCAGAAGTAATCGAGGACCTTGCCGCCCAGGCTCAGTTCGTCGAAGTTGTTCGAGGTCAGGCCGCGTAAAGGAAACCAGTCCAGATAACTGCCACCGGCAAACACCACGATCAACAGGATCGCAAACAGAAACGCCGGAATCGCATAACCGACGATGATCGCCGAACTGGTCCAGACGTCGAAATGGCTGCCGTGTCGCGTGGCCTTGGCGATCCCCAGCGGGATCGACACCAGGTACATGATCAGCGTGCTCCACAGCCCGAGCGAGATCGATACCGGCATCTTCTCCTTGATCAGGTCGATGACCTTGGCGTCGCGGAAGAAGCTGTCGCCGAAATCCAGTCGGGCGTAGTTCTTGACCATGATCCACAGACGTTCCGGCGCCGACTTGTCGAAACCGTACATGTGCTCGATTTCCTTGATCAGCGCCGGGTCCAGGCCTTGCGCGCCGCGATAGGCCGAGCCGGCCACCGAGACTTCAGCGCCGCCGCCAGCGATACGACTAGTGGCGCCTTCGAAGCCTTCAAGCTTGGCGATCATCTGTTCCACCGGCCCGCCGGGCGCGGCCTGGATGATCACGAAGTTGATCAGCAGAATGCCGAACAGGGTCGGGATGATCAGCAACAGTCGCCGAAAAATATACGCCAGCATCTGATTACTCCGTGCCCACAGGGTCGGCTTGCAGTTGGGTTTGCACTTCTACCGCAGGTTTCGTGTCGGGTTTGACCCACCAGGTGTTAATGCCGATGTCGTACTTGGGGGAGACTTTCGGGTGGCCGATGTGGTTCCAGTACGCCACGCGCCAGCTCTTGATGTGCCAGTTGGGGATCACGTAGTAACCCCATTGCAGCACGCGGTCGAGAGCGCGGGCGTGGGCCACCAGGCTTTTGCGCGAATCGGCGTTGATCAGGTTCTCGACCAGATGATCGACCACCGGGTCCTTCAGGCCCATCGAGTTACGGCTGCTCGGCTTGTCGGCGGCGGCGCTCATCCAGAATTCGCGCTGCTCGTTGCCCGGCGAGTTGGACTGCGGAAAGCTGCCGACGATCATGTCGAAGTCCCGCGAACGCACGCGGTTGACGTATTGCGAGACGTCGACGCGGCGGATCACCAGATCGATGCCCAGGTCCGCGAGGTTGCGTTTGAACGGCAGCAACACCCGCTCGAATTCGGTCTGGGCCAGCAGGAATTCGATGACCACCGGTTTGCCGGTGGCGTCGACCATTTTGTCGTCGACGATCTTCCAGCCGGCCTCTTGCAGCAACTGATAGGCCTCGCGTTGCTGCAGGCGAATCATGCCGCTGGCGTCGGTCTTCGGGTTTTCGAAGGCTTCGCTGAACACCTGCGCCGGGAGCTGGCGGCGGAACGGATCGAGGATCGCCAGTTGATCGGCGTCCGGCAGGCCGGTGGCGGCCATTTCCGAGTTCTCGAAGTAGCTGCGGGTGCGCACGTAGGCGCTGTTGAACAGTTGCTTGTTGGTCCATTCGAAGTCGAGCAACAGACCCAGTGCCTGACGCACGCGAACGTCCTGGAACACCGGGCGACGCAGGTTGAAGACGAAGCCTTGCATGCCGGTCGGGTTGCCGTTGGGGATCAGTTCCTTGACCAGTCGGCCCTCGGTGACGGCCGGGATGTTGTAGGCGTTGGCCCAGTTTTTCGCGGTCATTTCCAGCCAGTAGTCGAACTGCCCGGCTTTCAGCGCTTCCAGCGCGACGGTGTTGTCGCGGTAATAGTCGGTGGTCAGCACGTCGAAGTTGTAGAACCCGCGATTGACCGGCAGGTCCTTGCCCCAATAATCCTTGACCCGCTCGTAACGCACCGAGCGTCCCGCCTTCACTTCGGCGACCTTGTACGGGCCGCTGCCCAGCGGGATTTCCAGATTGCCCTTGTTGAAGTCGCGACTGGCCCACCAGTGTTTCGGCAGCACCGGCAACTGGCCAAGGATCAGCGGCAGCTCGCGATTGTTGTTGTGTTTGAACTTGAACAGCACCGTGAGCGGGTCTTCGGCGACGGCTTCTTCGACATCGCTGTAGTAACCGCGAAACATCGGCGAGCCTTCCTTGGTCAGGGTCTCGAAGCTGAACACCACGTCTTCGGCGCGCACCGGGTGGCCGTCGTGGAAGCGCGCTTCGGGGCGCAGGTAGAAGCGCACCCAACTGTTGTCCGGGGCCTTTTCGATCTTGCTGGCGACCAGGCCGTATTCGGTGAACGGCTCGTCGAGGCTGTGCTTGGTCAGAGTGTCGTAGATCTGCCCGACATCGTCCGCCGGCACGCCTTTGCTGATGAATGGATTGAGGCTGTCGAAGCCGCCAAACCCGGCCTGACGGAAGATCCCGCCCTTGGGAGCGTCGGCGTTCACGTAATCGAAGTGCTTGAAGTCGGCGGGGTATTTCGGCGGCTCGTTGTACAGCGTCACGGCGTGTTGCGGGGCGGCACAGGCCAGCCCGGCGAACAACAGGCCGCAAGCCTGCACGAGCAGGGTGCGAACGGCGTTCATTGACCTTTCTCCGAAGATTTCAGCCACCACGCGCTCAGGCCCAGGGTGTAGGGCGGCGTGCTGACGAAGGCGAACCGGTTGCGGTACGCCAGACGGTGATAATTGAGGTACCAGTTGGGAATGCTGTAGTGCTGCCAGAGCAGCACGCGGTCCAGCGCCTTGCCGGCGGCGACCTGTTCGTCGCGGGTGCGGGCGGCGAGCAATTGCTCAAGCAGATGATCGACCACCGGGTTGGCGATGCCCGCGTAATTCTTGCTGCCCTTGACCCCGACCTGGCTGGAATGGAAGTACTGCCACTGTTCCAGACCCGGGCTGAGGGTCTGGTTGAGGGTCATCAGGATCATGTCGAAATCGAACTGATCCAGGCGTTGTTTGTACTGGGCGCGGTCCACCGTGCGCAGGCGTGCGTCGATGCCGATGCTGTTGAGGTTTTCAATGTACGGCTGGAGGATCCGCTCAAGGTTCGGATTGACCAGCAGCAGTTCGAAACTCAGCGGTTGGCCGGCAGCGTTCTGCAAGCGCTGGCCATTGAGCTTCCAGCCGGCCTCGGCCAGCAATGCGAGGGCCTTGCGCATGGTTTCGCGGGGAATGCCGCGCCCGTCGGTCTGCGGCAGCGTGAACGGCTCGGTGAACAGTCGGGCCGGCAGTTGATCCTTGTACGGTTTGAGCATCAGCCATTCGTGACCAACCGGCAGACCGCTGGCGCTGAATTCGCTGTTGGGGTAGTAACTGGTGGTGCGCTTGTAGGCGTCGCTGAACAGCGCGCGGTTGGTCCATTCGAAGTCGAACATCAGGCCCAGGGCTTCGCGGGTCTTGACGTCCGAGAAGGTGGCTCGCCGGGTGTTCATGAACAGACCCTGGCTCTGGGTCGGGATCTGGTGCGGGATCTGCGCCTTGATCACGTCGCCACGACGGATCGCCGGGAAGTTGTAGCCGTTGGCCCAGTTCTTCGCCTGATGCTCGATGTAGATGTCGAACTCACCGGCCTTAAAGGCTTCGAAGGCCACGTCGCTGTCGCGGTAGAACTCGACTTCCATGCGATCGAAGTTGTACTTGCCGCGATTGACCGGCAAGTCCTTGCCCCAGTAATCCTTGACCCGCTCGAACACCAGTTGCCGCCCCGGCGTCACCGAGGTGATGCGGTACGGTCCGCTGCCCAGCGGCGGTTCGAACGTGGTGGCCTTGAAGTCGCGGCCCTTCCAGTAATGCTGGGGCAGCACCGGCAACTCGCCCAGACGCAGGATCAGCAGCGGATTGCCCGAGCGTTTCATCACGAAACGAATGCGCTGCGGGTTGAGGATGTCGACCCGCAACACTTCCTGAAGGGCGGTGCGATACAGCGGGTGACCTTCCTTGAGCAACAGGCGATAGGAGAACGCCACGTCGTAGGCGGTGATCGGCGTGCCATCGTGGAAACGCGCTTCCGGGCGCAGGTTGAACACCACCCAGCTGCGGTCTTCGCTGTATTCCACCGATTGAGCGATCAGGCCATAGCTGGAGGCCGGCTCATCGCCGGACGGCGAATACTGGCCGGTGCCGACCATCAGCGGCTCGTTCAGCTCGTTGATGCCGTATTGCAGGAAATTCGGGGTGGTGACCGGGCTGGTGCCCTTGAAGGTGTAGGGATTCAGCGTATCGAAGGTGCCAAACGCCATCACCCGCAAGGTGCCGCCCTTGGGCGCTTGCGGGTTGACCCAGTCGAAGTGGGTAAATCTGGCCGGGTACTTGAGCGTGCCGAACTGCGCATAACCGTGACTTTCGGTGATCGTCGCGCTGACGGGGGAGCTCAAGGCCAGGCTGATCAGGAGCAGGAGGAGGGGACGCTTCAAGTCAGATCCGATCCAGGCGGCTTGGGCTTTGTGGGCCGTACAGTAACAGCTTGTATGGACAGGAAAAAGACAGGGGGTTAATGCGCGCTTAATTGTGGGAGTCGCTGGCGGCGAAGGCAAAAAATGACAGGCAAAAAAAGCCCCTGAAATTCAGGGGCTCTTTATCAGTGCGGCTGGTAGACCGTGAGCATCTGCCCAGGCTTGAGCGCCTTGCCGGCGCCCGGGTTCCAGCGCTTGAGATGCTGCATCTCGACGTTGAAACGCTTGGCCACCACGTACAGCGTGTCGCCTTGCTTGACCTTGTATTGGGTCTGTTTCTGGTTGTCGGTCTTGCTGCTGGTCTTGCTGTTGGCGGCCAGCACCGTGTTGATGCGTCCACCGCTGGTGTTGCGGGCCGGCGTGCGCTTGGTGGTGTCCTGCATGACCAGGGTCTGGCCGACCTTGAGGTTTTTGCCGGTCATCTTGTTCCAGCGTTGCAGGTCCTTGACGTCGACCTTGTTGGCCTTGGCGATGGACGCGAGGTTGTCACCACGCTTGACCCGGTAGGCACGCTTGAGCTTGGCGACTTCGGTCGGATCGGCGCCTTCGAAGACCGGTTTCAGCGATCGAGGGCTGATCAGTTCTTCAGGACGCATGGTCTGCAGGCTGGCGGTCAGCAGCTGCGCCTTCGAGGTCGGCACCAGCAGGTGCTGCGGGCCGTCGATGGTGGTGCGCTGCTTGAAGGCCGGGTTGAGCTGGAACAGCTCGTCTTCGTCGATGTTGGCCACTGCGGCGACCTTGGACAGGTCCATGCGCTGGTTGATTTCGACGACCTGGAAATACGGTTCGTTGGCGATCGGGTTGAGGTTCACCCCGTAGGCTTCCGGCGACAGCACCACTTGCGACAGCGCCAGCAGTTTCGGCACGTAGGCCTGGGTTTCTGCCGGCAGCGGCAGGTTCCAGTAGTCGGTCGGAAGACCCAGTCGCTCGTTGCGTTCGATGGCGCGGCTGACCGTGCCTTCGCCGGCGTTGTAGGCCGCCAGGGCCAGCAGCCAGTCACCGTTGAACATGTCGTGCAGACGGGTCAGGTAGTCCATCGCTGCCGTGGTCGAGGCGGTGATGTCACGACGGCCGTCGTAGAAACGGGTCTGGCGCAGGTTGTAGTAACGCCCGGTGGAAGGGATGAATTGCCAGAGACCCACAGCATCGGCCCGGGAATAGGCCATCGGGTTGTAGGCGCTTTCAATCACTGGCAACAGCGCCAGTTCCAGCGGCATGTTGCGTTCTTCGAGGCGCTCGACAATGTAGTGAATGTAGAGGCTGCCGCGTTCGCCGGCGTTCTCGAGAAAGGAGGGGTTACTGGCGAACCACAGGCGCTGTTGCTCGATGCGCGGGTTCACGCCCAGGCCTTCCTGAAGCTGGAAACCACCGCGCATGCGTTCCCAGATGTCCTGGGGCACCTGCGGGCTGGGCTTCTCGGACAACCAGATGGGCTTCTGCTTGGCTCGCGCAGCAATGTTCGGCGTATGGGTCGCTTCAGTCTGCGGAGCATGGCTGGAACAGCCCGCCAGCGTGGCGGACACAGCCACCGCGATGGCTTGCGCCAGGCGGGTCAATGCGTCTGAATTGACGGACTTACGTATGGATGACGACATTGGCTGGAAGTAAGTTCCGGGCAAAAATGTCGGGGGATTCTAGAAAGCGCACCCCCTGCGGTCAACCATTCAGAGTTTTTGTACCAAGTGGTGAACGGCTTAGAACTTATCTTTCCAAGCCCGCAGAGCCGCAAAAACCTCACTCGGAGCCCGGTTTTGAGCGCCATTCCGTTCGTCCACTTTTTGTTTAACTAATGTTTCACCGGTACGCAAAAACGGGTTTGTGAGCTTTTCCAGGGCCAGGGTCGAGGGCAGGGTCATGACGCCGTTCTGCCGTTGCTGGGTGACTTTTTCCAGACGGGCGGCAATGTTCGGGTTGCCCGGTTCCACGGCGGCGGCAAACTTCAGGTTGCTCAGGGTGTATTCGTGGGTGCAGTAGATCAGCGTGTCCTCGGGCAGCGACGCCAGACGACCGAGCGAGTGGTGCATCTGCTCCGGCGTGCCTTCGAACAACCGGCCGCAACCGGCGGCGAACAGGGTGTCGCCGCAGAACAGCAGGCCGTGGTGGTAATAGGCGATGTGCCCCAGGGTATGGCCGGGAACGGCGTAGACATCGAAATCCCAGCCGAGCACACGAACCTTGTCGTTGTCCTTGAGGGCTACGTCTCGCCCCGGAATGCTTTCGCTGGCCGGACCGTAGACCGTGGCATCGGTTGCCTTCTTCAGCGTTTCGACGCCGCCGACATGATCATGGTGATGATGAGTGATCAGAATATCGGCGAGCACCCAGCCCGGATGCGCAGCGAGCCATGCCTGCACAGGGGCGGCATCCCCCGGATCGACCACCGCGCAACGCTGGGTGGCATGATCCTGTAACAACCAGATGTAGTTGTCGGTGAAGGCGGGCAGGGCACTGATCTGTATCATCTTCGGATTCGCCAAGCAGGTAACATTGGCGCATCTTAGAGGTTCCTGGCGTGTTGGAGAATGCAATGATCGATAAAGCGTTCGCTCAGGCCGATCCTGACTGGCTCGCCCTGATCGGTGCGGCCCGTGAGTGGCTGTCCGGCCCCCTCGGGCAATTTCTGCTGGACGAAGAGCGCCGCATGCTCGAAGACGAGCTCGGCCGGTTCTTCGGCGGCTATCTGGTGCATTACGGCCCGTCCGCCGAAGCGCCGCCGTCGGCGCCGCAGGTGCAGCGTAACGTGCGGCTTGGCGCGCCATTGCCCGGTGTCGAGATCGTCTGCGAGGAACAGGCCTGGCCGTTGAGCGAGCACGCCGCCGACGTGGTGGTGTTGCAGCATGGCCTGGATTTCTGCCTGTCGCCCCACGGTTTGTTACGTGAAGCTGCCAGCAGCGTGCGCCCCGGCGGGCATTTGCTGATCGTCGGCATCAACCCCTGGAGCACCTGGGGTCTGCGCCATGTGTTCGCTCATGACGCCTTGCATCAGGCGCGCTGCATCTCGCCGTCACGGGTCGCCGACTGGCTCAACCTGCTGGGCTTCGCGCTGGAGAAACGCCGCTTCGGGTGCTATCGTCCGCCGCTCGCGTCACCCAAGTGGCAGGCCCGTCTGGCCGGCTGGGAACGCAAGGCCGGCGACTGGCAACTGTCGGGCGGCGGCTTCTATCTGCTGGTTGCGCGCAAGATCGTGGTCGGCCTGCGTCCGGTGCGCCAGGAGCGCCGCGAGCCGATGGGCAAGCTGATTCCGCTGCCGATGGCCAAGGTCAATCGCCGCCGTATCGAACCGTAAACCTTCTTTTATTTGTGGCCGGGCTTGTCCCGGCCTCGGCCATCGTCGATCCGTGATCGACGGGGCAACGCATTTTTTCTGGATAGATTGGCATGAGCGAAAGCGTCGATAGCGTAGAACTGTTCACTGACGGCGCCTGCAAGGGCAATCCCGGCCCCGGCGGCTGGGGCGCCTTGCTGGTGTGCAAGGGCGTCGAAAAGGAACTGTGGGGCGGCGAAGCCAACACCACCAACAACCGCATGGAACTGCTCGGTGCGATTCGCGGCCTGGAAGCCCTCAAGCGTCCGTGCGAAGTACTGCTGGTGACCGACTCGCAATACGTGATGAAAGGCATCAACGAGTGGATGGCCAACTGGAAGAAGCGCGGCTGGAAAACCGCCGCCAAAGAGCCGGTGAAAAACGCCGACCTGTGGAAAGAGCTGGACGAGCAGGTCAACCGCCACAAAGTCACCTGGAAATGGGTGCGCGGCCACATCGGTCACCACGGCAACGAACGCGCCGACCAGTTGGCCAACCGTGGTGTGGATGAGATTCGCGGCTACAAGCAGGACTGATCAGAGCATCAAAATGGCGCCGGCCAGTTGCAGGTCGGTGGCGGGCAGTTCCGGCAACAGGCTGCGAATCCGCTGGAACGCCGCTTCCATTTGCGCGCCGCGAATGTCCCCGTTGCTGGCAACAAACGCTGCTGCGTCATCCTTGGCGGCCAGCACGATTTTGTCGTCCTTGAACGAACCGCTGGTGCCTTTGCTGGAGCTGAGCGTAAGGCTCAGGGTGATGTCGGTGCTGATGACGAAGCTTGTGGCCTGGGCGTCGGCCATCAGCAAACAGCCGCCGAGCAGTAAAATCCGTGCAGTCTTCATGAAGTGCCTGAGTCCGTGAGAAACAAGCCGCGCACGCTAACAAGCCGGTTTGCCCCAGACTTTATGAACATTGCTAATGATTGTTAAAAACTGCATGAGCGCCGATCAACTGGCGGTGGGCGACGCGCCCCAAGGGCGTGTTAACATCGCCGTTTTTGCACGATTGACCCGTTGAGAGCTGAACACTGATGGCCACCAGATCCGTTGTACTCGATACCGAAACCACCGGCATGCCGGTGACCGATGGTCACCGGATCATTGAAATCGGTTGCGTCGAGCTGATCGGTCGGCGCCTGACGGGCCGGCACTTTCACGTTTACCTGCAACCGGACCGCGAGAGTGACGAAGGCGCGATCGGCGTCCATGGCATCACCAACGAATTTCTGGTCGGCAAGCCGCGTTTTGCCGAAGTGGCCGATGAGTTCTTCGAGTTCATCAACGGCGCGCAACTGATCATCCATAACGCGGCGTTCGACGTTGGCTTCATCAACAATGAATTCGCGCTGATGGGTCAGCAGGATCGTGCCGATATCACGCAACACTGCTCGATCCTCGACACCCTGATGATGGCCCGGGAACGTCACCCGGGTCAGCGCAACAGCCTCGATGCCCTGTGCAAACGCTACGGCGTCGACAACTCCGGCCGTGAGCTGCACGGCGCATTGCTCGACTCGGAGATTCTCGCCGACGTCTACCTGACCATGACCGGTGGCCAGACCAGCCTGTCGTTGGCTGGCAATGCGTCCGACGGCAACGGGACCGGCAACGGTGCGGATAACTCCGCCACCGAAATCCGCCGTTTGCCGGCGGATCGTCAGCCGGGGCGGATCATTCGCGCCACCGAAGCCGAGCTGGCCGAACACCAGGTGCGCCTGGAAATCATCGCCAAGTCGGCCGGCGCCCCGGCGCTGTGGACTCAGCTGCTGGAAGCCGAAGCTCAGGCGTAAAGCACAAAGGATCGTCCGAACGCTCTGGCCGCGTTCGGACGATCCTTTGTTTTTGGCAGTACTGACAACTGGCCACCCTCGCCACATCCGCTCCGACCCTCTACCCTGAGGACATTGGCAGATCACTCTCCGCCGCCTCAGGACACTGAGCCCCATGTACAAAGATCTGAAGTTCCCGGTGTTGATCGTCCACCGCGACATCAAGGCCGATACGGTTGCCGGCGAACGCATTCGCGGCATCGCCCATGAACTGGAGCAGGAAGGTTTCAGCATCGTTTCGGCCACGGATTACACCGAGGGCCGGCTGGTGGCATCGACTCATCATGGTCTGGCGTGCATGTTGATCGCCGCCGAAGACGCGAGCACCAATTCCCATTTGTTGCAGAACATGGCCGAACTGATCGGTCTGGCCCGGGTGCGGGCGCCGGACTTGCCGATCTTCGCGCTCGGTGAGCAGGTCACTTTGGAGAACGCCCCGGCCGATGCCATGGCCGAGCTCAATCAGTTGCGCGGCATTCTCTATCTGTTCGAAGACACGGTGCCGTTTCTCGCCCGCCAGGTGGCGCGGGCAGCGCGCAAGTATCTGGACGGGCTGTTGCCACCGTTCTTCAAGGCCTTGGTGCAGCACACGGCCGATTCCAATTATTCGTGGCACACCCCGGGCCATGGCGGCGGCGTTGCGTATCACAAGAGTCCGGTGGGGCAGGCGTTTCATCAGTTCTTCGGGGAAAACACCCTGCGTTCGGACTTGTCGGTGTCGGTGCCGGAGCTGGGTTCGCTGCTCGATCACACCGGGCCGTTGGCCGAGGCAGAAGCAAGGGCTGCGCGCAATTTCGGCGCCGATCACACCTTTTTCGTGATCAATGGCACCTCGACCGCCAACAAGATCGTCTGGCATTCCATGGTCGGGCGCGACGATCTGGTGCTGGTGGATCGCAACTGCCACAAGTCGGTGTTGCACGCGATCATCATGACCGGGGCGATTCCGCTGTACCTGTGCCCGGAGCGCAACGAGCTGGGGATCATCGGCCCGATTCCGCTGAGCGAATTCAGCCGCGAATCGATCCAGGCCAAGATCGACGCAAGCCCGCTGACCAAGGGCCGCGAGCCGAAAGTCAAACTGGCGGTGGTCACCAACTCCACCTATGACGGCCTGTGTTACAACGCCGAACTGATCAAGCAGAGCCTGGGCAACAGCGTCGAAGTCCTGCACTTCGACGAAGCCTGGTACGCCTACGCGGCATTTCACGAATTCTTTGCCGGACGCTACGGCATGGCCACCTCGCGCAGCGCCGACAGTCCGCTGGTGTTCACCACCCATTCCACACACAAACTGTTGGCAGCGTTTAGCCAGGCTTCGATGATTCATGTGCAGGACGGTGGGGCGCGGCAGCTGGATCGCGACCGGTTCAACGAAGCGTTCATGATGCACATCTCGACGTCGCCGCAGTACAGCATCATCGCCTCGCTGGACGTGGCCTCGGCCATGATGGAAGGCCCGGCCGGTCGTTCGCTGCTTCAGGAAACCTTCGATGAAGCCCTGAGCTTTCGCCGGGCGCTGGCCAATCTGCGTGGGCACATCGACGCCAACGACTGGTGGTTCTCGATCTGGCAGCCGCCGGGTGTCGAGGGCATCGATCGGGTGCAGACCGAAGACTGGCTGCTGAAACCCGAAGCGGACTGGCACGGCTTCGGCGAGGTCAGCGATGACTACGTGCTGCTCGATCCGATCAAGGTCACCCTGGTGATGCCAGGCCTGACCGCTGGCGGCGCGCTGAGCGACAAGGGGATTCCGGCGGCGGTGGTCAGCCGTTTCCTCTGGGAGCGCGGGCTGGTGGTGGAGAAAACCGGGCTGTATTCGTTCCTCGTGCTGTTCTCGATGGGTATCACCAAGGGCAAGTGGAGCACGCTGTTGACCGAACTGCTGGAGTTCAAGCGCAGCTACGACGCCAACGTCAGCCTCGACACCTGCCTGAAGTGTGTCGCCCAGGAAGCCCCGGCGCGCTATCGCGGCATGGGCCTGCGCGATCTGTGTGATCAGCTCCACGCCTGTTACCGCAGCAACGCCACCGCCAAACACCTTAAACGCATGTACACCGTGCTGCCGGAAATCGCCATGAAACCGGCCCATGCCTACGATCAACTGGTGCGCGGCGAAGTCGAGGCGGTGCCGATCGATGAGCTGGATGGCCGGGTTGCGGCGGTGATGCTGGTGCCGTATCCGCCGGGAATTCCGTTGATCATGCCCGGCGAACGTTTTACCGAATCCACTCGGTCGATCATCGATTACCTGAAATTTGCCCGCACGTTCGATGCGAGTTTTCCGGGATTTGTGGTCGATGTGCACGGACTGCAACACGAAGATGAGGGCAATGGACGGCACTACACCGTCGATTGCGTCAAGGAATGAGGGCGTTTCCCAGTATGCAACCGGTCATGAATCCAAAATACCCAGGGCTGTCGGTGCGCGTCGCCGACGATGGCTTTGCCGCTTATATCTGGGGCAGTGATTTCAGTTTTGAGGTCGCGGCCTATGGCGCAGCCGAAATCGGCAAACCCGTCGCGCAGTGGGGCGTGACGCCCATCGTGCCGTATCGCAAATGCTACGGCATCGATCCCGAGGAGTTCAGCAGTTTTCGCGATGCCGCCGACAGTGCGATTTTCATGGCGTATCTGGAAGATCAGCCAGTGGGGCATCTGGTGATCAGCACCAACTGGAACGGTTTTGCTCACATCGATGAACTGGCGGTGCATGCGCCGGCTCGGCGTCACGGTGTGGCCAAGGCATTGCTGGATGTGGCGCAGTTCTGGAGCCGCAAGAAAAAACTGCCGGGGATCATGCTTGAAACCCAGAACAACAACCTTGGTGCCTGTCGTTTATATGAGCGTTGCGGTTATGTGGTCGGTGGCATCGACCATTTGCGTTATCGCGGGATCGACCCGAACACCGCCGAAGTGGCGTTGTTCTGGTATCGAATATTCGATAATCCGCTGGAAAACCTGGTCAGCTCGCCAGCATCGCCGCGGCTTGTTCCGTGACAATGCCGAGCAGGGTCTGGACGGATGTTGGCGGCGTTGCGTGTTTGAAGGTCAGCGCGTAGAGGCTGATCGGCACTGCGGGTGACAGCGGGCAGACATCGAGGCCACCAGCGCGGGCACCCAGTGCGGTGAACGGGTCGACGATGGCCAGGCCTTCACCGGCCTCGACCATGCTGCGCATCATCTGATGGGTCTGCACCCGGGTCTGAATGCTCGGCGCCGGGCGCAAGGCCTGGAGCTTGTGCTCCAGCGCCGGGCTCAACGGGTCCTGGCCTTCGAGGCCGACCATCGCCTGGCCTGCCAGGTCCTGCAGCGAAATGTACTTCTGCTTCGGTTGCAGCCAGCCGTGGGGCGCGAGCAATTGCAGCTTGCCTTGCGCCAGCACCTGGCAATCGATATCGGGGTGTTCAGGGTCGTGCAGGCTCAGGCCCAGATCGCTCTCGCGCAGCAACAGGCTGCGAACGATGTGGCGGGTGGGCTCGCTGAGCAGGGTGCAGGGGACGTCCGGAAGTCGTCGGCGCAATGCGGCGAGGCTTTGCGGCAACAGCTGCTGTGCCAGCGGCGGGGTGCCGATGATTCGCAGAGGCGGGGCGAGGTATTGTTTGAGGCTGCTGGCCAGCCGTTGCACTGGCTCCAGCGCGTCATAGATGTGGGCGATTTCGACTTGCAGCGCACGGGCTTCGGCCGTGGCCTGAAGCCGTCCGCGTACGCTGGCGAACAGCATGAACCCCAGCTGACTCTCGGCTTCGCGCAACCGCTCCTCGACGTCGCCCGTCGGCAATTGCAGCCATTCGGCGGCGGTGCCCACGTGACCCGTCTGTAAAAGCGCCTGAATCACCTCGATATGACGTAAACGCATGCGTGAAGTCCATGTCCGGCCGTTGGGGTCAGTGGCTGAATCCTACCCCAACTCGGCGCGGATGACTTCTGCTCATAACAATCGGTTATGAAGCGACAGTCGGCTCTGGTTCGCGAATCAACGTGATGCCCGACTGAACCAGCAGGAACTCGTTGTCATCGACTTTGTTGACGCGATCGCCAATCGCCAGTTTGTAGGTTGTAACGGGCTCCATGCCGGTGAAACCGTCTGCCGACGGGTTGGATTCCTGGAACTCATGCACGGAATAAACGCGGCCTTCCGCATCTCTTGCATGGAACTGACCGACGAGTACTGCTGCCATCTGCTTAGAACCTCTGGAGATAAAACGCTTGATTTGCGGCTTGGTAGACCGTCATCGAGCTCGGTAAGTTTTCCTACAGGAAAAAAATAATCCGGACGCGGGAAATATCCCTCGTCGTCTGGTGGAATCGTCGCCGGATAATCTATAACTACAGGCTCCTCCCACGGACAGTCGAGAGTCTTCACATGAGCAATGTCTATAACGTCGCTGTAGTCGTCGGCAGCCTGCGCAAAGCCTCGATCAATCGCAAGGTCGCCCTGGCGCTGGCGGAACTGGCGCCGGCCAACCTCAAGCTGAACATTGTCGAAATTGGCGATCTGCCACTCTATAACGAAGACATCGACGGCGATTCACCGCCGGCAGCCTACAGCACTTTCCGTCAAAAAGTGGGTTCATCCGACGCGGTGCTGTTTGTCACACCGGAGTACAACCGTTCGGTGCCGGCACCGTTGAAGAACGCGATTGACGTCGGCTCGCGGCCTTATGGCAAGAGTGTCTGGGGCGGCAAGCCGGGCGCAGTGATCAGTGTTTCGCCAGGTGCCATTGGCGGTTTTGGCGCCAACCAGCATTTGCGCCAGTCCTTCGTTTTCCTCAACGTGCCGTGCATGCAGCAGCCGGAAGCCTACCTGGGCGGTGCCGGCACCGCGTTCGATGAAGCGGGCAAGTTGAACGAGTCGGTCAAACCGTTCCTGCAAAGTTTCATCAACGCCTATGGGCAGTTTGTGGAACAGCACAAGAAAGTCTGAAGCGTTCAATTCCGCCCCAGGCCATGATCGGTCACGCCTCGATGGTGTTTGCATCGGGGCGTATGGCCCGTGACGTTTGCGCCCCCGCCACTCTACGCAGCAGGAATCCGAGCGATGCAAAGTCCGATCACTGTCACGCGACTGGTGACCCGTAAAAGTGCACTCGACCAGAGCCGAATCGAGCAGGAACCGCGCAGTTCAGTGGCGGCGGACGGCGAGGTGATCCTGAAAGTCGACCGTTGCGCCCTGACCACCAACAATATTTCCTACGCTGCATATGGCGATTCGATGCACTACTGGGCGTTCTTTCCGACAGGACTGGCTGAATGGGGCCACATTCCAGCCTGGGGTTTCGCCGATGTGATTGCTTCCAGCGTCGAAGGCGTGGCGGTCGGCGAGCGTTTTTATGGTTACTTGCCGCTGGCCAGTCATCTGTGGGTGCGCCCCGAGCGGGTCACCGGGCGTGGTTTCCATGACGGCACGGAGCACCGGCAGACGCTGAGCTCGGTTTACAACCAATACACCCGCTGCAGCAAAGATACGTATTACCGTCCGGCAACGGAAAACCTGCAGATTCTGCTCAAACCGCTGTTCTTGACGTCGTTGATGTTGGCGGATTTCCTTCAGGACAATCGGTTCTTCGGCGCAAGCCGTGTGGTGTTTTCCAGTGCTTCGAGCAAAACCGCCTACGGAACGGCGGTGTGTCTGACCGGCCATCCGACGCTCGAGTGTGTGGCGTTGACGTCGGCCGGTAACAAGGCCTTCGTCGAAAATCTGGGCTGCTATGGCCGGACGCTGTCTTACACAGATTTGTCGGAGCTGGCCAATGATCGACCGACGCTTTATGTGGATTTTTCCGGCGACCCGGGTTTGCGCGAGCGGGTGCATCAGCATTTCACCGGTCACCTCGTCTACAGCTGTTTTGTTGGCTCATCGCACACCACCGATGAAGCAGAACTGGGCGCCGTCGAAGGGCTGCGACCGGTGTTTTTCTTTGCTCCGATCCAGATTCGCAAGCGCAGCGTCGAATGGGGAGCGGAGCGCGTGAACCGGTACGTCGGCGAAGGTTTGCAGCGGTTTTATCGCCAGGTCAGCGCACCGACTGACCCTCTGTTGCAGGTCGTGGAGAGTTACGGCCTTGAGGCAGCACAGAGCGTGATTTCTCGTCTGTTTCATGGTCATATCGCACCGGTGGAGGGGCACGTGATTCGACTGTGAGTTGACGGACGGGCAGGGTGCGCTTCCTCGATACCCATTCTGCCCCTGATCGAAGGTCGCTCTGCATGCTCACGGCTTCACTGATTTTCCTGCTGACCATCACCCTGGTGATCTGGCAACCCAAAGGCCTCGGGGTCGGCTGGAGTGCTACGTTCGGCGCGATTCTGGCGCTGATCTTCGGTGTAGTGCACCTGAGCGATATTCCGTTGGTGTGGCAAATCATCTGGAACGCCACCGGCACTTTCGTGGCGCTGATCATCATCAGCCTGCTGCTCGACGAAGCGGGGTTCTTTGCCTGGGCTGCGTTGCACGTGGCGCGGTGGGGGCGGGGCAGCGGGCGCAAGCTGTTTGCCTTCATGGTGTTGCTCGGTGCGCTGGTATCGGCACTGTTCGCCAATGACGGCGCGGCGCTGATCCTCACGCCCATCGTGATTTCCATGCTGCTGGCGCTGCGGTTTTCCCCGGCGGCGACCCTGGCGTTCGTCATGGGCGCCGGTTTTATCGCCGACACCGCGAGCCTGCCGCTGGTGGTGTCGAACCTGGTCAACATCGTCTCGGCGGACTTTTTTCACATCGGTTTCAATCGCTATGCGGCGGTGATGGTGCCGGTGAACTTCGTCAGCGTCGCGGCCACGCTGGCGGTGTTGTTGTGGTTTTTCCGCCGCGACATTCCGGCAGCCTACGATCCCGAACAGCTTGAGCACCCGGAGACGGCCATTCACGACAAGGCCACGTTCTACGCCGGTTGGGCGGTGTTGCTGATTTTGCTGGTGGGCTGTTTTGCCCTGGAGCCGCTGGGCATTCCGATCAGTGCGATTTCGGCCGTGTGCGCGGCATTGCTGCTGGGCATCGCCGCTCGCGGGCACAAGATTTCCACGCGCAAGGTGATGAAAGAGGCACCGTGGCAGATCGTGATTTTCTCGCTGGGCATGTATTTGGTGGTCTACGGACTGCGCAACGCCGGGCTCACGGATCATCTGGCCGGCTGGCTGGATGTCTTTGCCGGGTACGGCGTGTGGGGCGCAGCCATGGGCACTGGTGTGCTGACGGCGTTGTTGTCGTCGATCATGAACAACCTGCCGACGGTGCTGATCGGGCTGTTGTCGATTGATGCCAGCCAGGCGACCGGTGTCGTGAAAGAGGCGATGATCTACGCCAACGTGATCGGCAGCGACCTGGGGCCGAAGATCACCCCGATCGGCAGTCTGGCGACCTTGCTCTGGCTGCATGTGCTGGAGCGCAAGGACATCCGGATCGGCTGGGGGTATTACTTCAGGGTCGGGATTGTGCTGACGGTGCCGGTGTTGCTGGTGACGCTGGCCGCGCTGGCGCTGCGACTGAGCGTCTAACTCTGCCCGGGCACGTTCGGCCACAGATCCGAAACCAGAAACAGCCGTTCGGCCTCTTCCCAGTCACCCCGGGCATTTTCGGTCAAGCGCACCATCAACTGCGCCGGGGCCAGCGGTTCGAGTTCATCGAGCCAGGCCTGCAAATGCTCGTGGCTCCAGGTCTGATCCGCCGGGTAATGCGCCGGCGCCAGCCACGCATGGCGGGGCAGAGGTTGCCAGCGTCCGGCCGGGCGCTGGGCGACAAATGCCGGCCAATCCTTTTGATGCAACCAGCTGCCGCGCAGGTGCTGCGGATGGGCGCCGCTCGGTGGTTCGGATTGCCCGGGCCATGGATACAGCAGATAACCGCCCAGCCACAACTGCGCACTGAACGTTCCGACATCCAGCGTCGCCAGCGCTTCGCGGCTTTCCGGGCGGGCGGAGATCGGCAACTGGTGTTCGCTCAGGTGGGCCAGTTTGCGGTCCAGGCGATCATGGCAACCCGGGCCGAGCCACTGCGCCGGATCACGGCCGTCACCGTTCTGCGGGCCGAGGTAGAGTTTTATCGCCAACTCCAGGTGATGCACGCCGTCGCGGTCGCGCAGCAGCATGTCGAGTTCGCCGAGGGTGTGGCCCTCGCGACGGATCGGCAGGTTGGCGGCGATCAGTTCGATCCCCGGCGCATGCTCGACGGCAAACTGCCAGAGCCGTTCGTAATACAGGCCCAGACGCCGGGTGCGGGCCTGGGACAGCCAATGGAGCAGGCCGTAGCTGTCGCGGTCGAGTTCATGCAGCCAATGCGCGAGCCGTTCGGGATCGCGCACCCAATCGCTCCCGGCCAGCGGGTGGCGTTGCGGCCACGGTGTGGCGGCGAGCATCGGCGGGGCGAGGATCACCCACGCCAGATCGCGCACCTCAGGGTGACGCAATTGGTGGGGCAACTGGAGCAAATCGGGAAATAGGATCATCTTGCGAGCATAGCCTCAAACACGGTCGCCCCCTCGGGGCTGAAAGGATTTTGTCTATCCGGCGCTTTCGCCCATAATCGTCGTTTTCGCCGTTGCAGCCCCCCGCAGGAGTCCCATGGAGCAATTTCGTAATATCGGCATCATCGGTCGCCTGGGCAGTTCCCAGGTGCTGGATACCGTCCGCCGACTGAAACGGTTTCTGCTCGATCGTCACCTGCATGTGATCCTCGAAGACACGATCGCCGAAGTCCTGCCCGGTCATGGCCTGCAAACTTCCTCGCGCAAGATGCTCGGCGAAGTCTGTGACATGGTCATCGTCGTCGGCGGTGACGGCAGCCTGCTCGGCGCCGCCCGGGCGCTGGCCAAACACAATATTCCGGTGCTGGGCATCAACCGTGGCAGCCTTGGCTTTCTGACCGATATACGTCCCGATGAGCTGGAAGTCGAAGTCGCCAAGGTGCTCGACGGCCATTATCTGGTGGAAAACCGCTTCCTGCTGCAAGCCGAAGTCCGCCGCCACGGCGAAGCCATCGGCCAGGGCGACGCGCTGAACGACGTGGTGCTGCACCCCGGCAAGTCGACGCGAATGATCGAATTCGAGCTGTACATCGACGGGCAGTTCGTCTGCAGCCAGAAAGCCGACGGCCTGATCGTCGCCACGCCGACCGGTTCCACGGCGTATGCGCTGTCGGCCGGTGGCCCGATCATGCATCCCAAGCTCGACGCCATTGTGATCGTGCCGATGTATCCCCATATGTTGTCCAGCAGGCCGATTGTGGTCGATGGCAACAGTGAGCTGAAAATCGTCGTGTCCAAAGATATGCAGATTTACCCGCAAGTTTCCTGTGACGGGCAGAACCACTTCACCTGCGCGCCGGGCGACACCATCACTGTCAGCAAGAAAGCGCAGAAGCTGCGGCTGATCCATCCGCTCGACCACAACTATTACGAAGTGTGCCGTACCAAGCTCGGCTGGGGCAGCCGCTTGGGGGGTGGAGGCGAGTGATGCTCGATCCCGCGCGTGGTTACGATCTGATCGGTGACGTGCACGGTTGCGCTCTGACCCTTGAGCACCTGCTCGACCGGCTCGGCTATCACAAACAGGCAGGCGTCTGGCGGCACCCCTCGCGTATGGCGGTGTTCGTCGGCGACATCATCGACCGCGGCCCGCGGATTCGCGAGGCGCTGCACATCGTCCACGACATGGTCGAGGCCGGTCAGGCGCTGTGCATCATGGGCAACCACGAGTTCAACGCGCTGGGCTGGAGCACGCCGGCGCCTCCGGGCAGCGGCAAGCAGTTCGTGCGTGAACACACGCCGCGCCATGCTCGTCTGCTGCACGAAACTCTGACCCAGTTCGAAGACCATCCTGGCGACTGGCACGACTTCCAGCAGTGGTTCTACAAACTGCCGCTGTTCGTCGACGCCGGACGCTTCCGGGTCGTGCATGCCTGCTGGGATGCCGGCCTGATCGAGCCGTTGCGCGCGCTGTTCCCCGATGGCTGCATCGATGAACACTTCCTCCAGGCGTCGGCCGTGCCGGGCAGTTTCGCCTGCACCGTGTTCGATCGCCTGCTGCGCGGCACCGACATGCGCCTGCCCGATGGCCTGACCATGACCAGCGGCGACGGCCTGGTGCGTTCGTTCTTCCGCACCAAGTTCTGGGAAGACGACCCGCAAACCTACGGCGACATCGTGTTCCAGCCCGACGCCTTGCCGGAACCGGTGGCGCAGAAGCCGTTGACCTCCAGCGAAAAGAATTCCCTGCTGCGCTACGGCGTCGATGAGCCGTTGCTGTTCGTCGGCCACTACTGGCGCAGCGGCAAACCGGCGCCGATCCGCCCGAACCTCGCGTGCCTGGATTACAGCGCCGTGCTCTACGGCAAACTGGTGGCTTACCGTCTGGATCAGGAAACCCGCCTTGATCCGCATAAATTTGTCTGGGTCGATGTCGAGCGGCCGGAGGTGCTGCGATGAGCGCGGTAGCGGTATTGCGTCTGCCATTGGCGGCGGACCTGAGCGGTTTCGTCAAACTGCTGCAACGGATGCAGGTGCCTCACCGCGTCAGCGAAGAGTCGGGCGAGCAAGTGCTGTGGGTGCCGTCGGAAATCAGCGACGACGTGCGTTCACTGTACGAGCGCTTCCCGGCAGGTGACCCGGAGCAGCAACTGGATATTCCGGTAGCGCCGACGTTCAAGCGTCCGAGCTTCGCCGAACAACTGAAACACGCCAAGGCCACCGGGTTCATTCTGTTGTTGAGCCTGCTGGTCGGCGGCCTGACGTATCTGGGCGACAACCTCGACACGATGCGCTGGCTGACCTTCCTCGATTTCCGTGTAATCGGCGACTACATCCACTTCACGCCATTGGCCGACAGCCTGGCGGCGGGGCAGTGGTGGCGTCTGTTCACGCCGATGCTGATTCACTTCGGCATCCTGCACCTGGCCATGAACGGCATGTGGTACTGGGAACTGGGGCGGCGCATCGAGTCGCGTCAGGGCAGCGTCAACCTGATCGGCCTGACGTTGCTGTTCAGCCTGGTGTCGAACTATGCGCAATTTGCGTGGAGCGGCCCGAGCCTGTTCGGCGGTCTGTCCGGCGTACTTTACGGGTTGCTCGGTCACTGCTGGATCTTCCAGTTGCTGGCGCCGAACCCGGCCTATCGCCTGCCGCGCGGCGTGCTGGTGATGATGCTGGTGTGGTTGCTGGTGTGCATGTCCGGGCTGATCTCGATGATCGGCTTCGGCGAAATCGCCAACGCCGCCCACGTCGGCGGGTTACTCATCGGATGCTTCACCGGTTTGTTGGGCGGTTTGTATAACCGCCGTAAACTGGCCGCCTGAATTTTTTGGATAAAGAGCACGGAGACCCTGATGTCCTCTTTTAACGACCTGATCAAGAACATCACCCCGGATATCTACCAGAGCCTGAAACTGGCCGTAGAGATCGGCAAATGGTCCGACGGCGGCAAACTCACCGCCGAGCAGCGTGAACTGTCGTTGCAGGCGATGATCGCCTGGGAAATGCAGAACCTGCCCGAGGAAGAACGCACCGGTTACATGGGCCCGCAGGAGTGCGCGTCGAAGTCGATCGAAGTGCCGAACATCCTGTTCAAGTCGGACGCCATCCATTGATCGAGATTGGCCGCGGTGCAATCAGCAAAATGTCGGCGCGCCTGGACGGGCCGAACGTGCAATACGCGTTTCGTCTGGATGACGTCGAGGTGCCGGTCAACCCGTTGATCGGCACGACGGTGCGTCTGGAATATCTGGGGGCGATTCACTGCACCCATTGCGGGCGCAAGACCAAGACCAGTTTCAGTCAGGGTTATTGCTACCCGTGCATGACCAAACTGGCCCAGTGCGACGTGTGCATCATGAGTCCGGAGCGCTGCCACTTTGACGCCGGCACCTGCCGGGAACCGGAGTGGGGCGAGAAGTTCTGCATGACCGACCACGTCGTCTACCTGGCCAATTCGTCGGGGATCAAGGTCGGCATCACCCGCGCCACCCAGCTGCCGACCCGCTGGCTCGATCAGGGTGCCAGTCAGGCGCTGCCGATCATGCGCGTCGCCACGCGGCAGCAGTCCGGTTTCGTCGAAGACCTGTTCCGCAGTCAGGTGGCCGACAAGACCAACTGGCGCGCCTTGCTCAAGGGCGACGCGGCGGCGGTGGATCTAGCGCAGGTGCGCGATCAACTGTTCGACAGCTGCGCCGAAGGTCTGCAAGGCTTGCAGGAGCGTTTCGGTCTGCAGGCGATTCAGCCGGTGACCGACGTCGAGCCGCTGGAAATCCGTTACCCGGTCGAGCAGTACCCGGCCAAGATCGTCAGCTTCAACCTGGACAAGAACCCGATTGCCGAAGGCACGCTGTTGGGGATCAAGGGTCAGTACCTGATCTTCGACACCGGCGTGATCAACATTCGCAAGTACACGGCCTATCAGCTCGCCGTGCATCAATAAGGACTTCAGCATGCGCACCGAACAACCGAAGATGATTTACCTGAAGGACTATCAGGCGCCCGAGTACCTGATCGATGAAACACACCTGACCTTCGAGTTGTTCGAGGACCACAGTCTGGTCCACGCGCAACTGGTGATGCGCCGCAACCCGGCCCGTGGCCCGGGCCTGCCGCCGCTGGTGCTCGATGGCCAGCAGCTGGAGTTGCTCTCGGTGACCCTGGCAGACCAGGAACTGAGCGCTGACGATTACCAACTGACCGAGAACCACCTGACCCTGCAGCCGGCCAGCGAAACCTTCACGGTCGACACCAGCGTCAGGATCCACCCGGAAACCAACACCGCACTGGAAGGCCTGTACAAGTCCGGCACGATGTTCTGCACCCAGTGCGAGGCCGAAGGTTTCCGCAAGATCACCTATTACCTCGACCGCCCGGACGTGATGAGCAAGTTCACCACCACCGTGGTCGCCGAGCAGCACAGCTATCCGGTGCTGCTGTCCAACGGCAACCCGATCGCCAGCGGTCCCGGCGAAGACGGCCGGCACTGGGCGACCTGGGAAGACCCGTTCATGAAACCGGCGTACCTGTTCGCGCTGGTGGCCGGTGACTTGTGGTGCGTTGAAGACAGCTTCACCACCATGACCGAGCGCAACGTGGCGCTGCGCATCTATGTCGAGCCGGAAAACATCGACAAGTGCCAGCACGCCATGAACAGCCTGAAGAAGTCGATGCGCTGGGACGAAGAGGTCTACGGTCGCGAGTACGATCTGGACATCTTCATGATCGTCGCCGTGAACGACTTCAACATGGGCGCGATGGAGAACAAGGGCCTCAACATCTTCAACTCCAGCGCCGTGCTGGCCCGTGCCGAAACCGCCACTGACGCCGCGCACCAGCGGGTCGAGGCGATCGTCGCCCACGAATACTTCCACAACTGGTCGGGCAACCGCGTGACCTGCCGCGACTGGTTCCAGCTGTCACTCAAGGAAGGCTTCACGGTGTTCCGCGACGCCGGTTTCTCCTCCGACATGAACTCGGCCACGGTCAAGCGCATTCAGGACGTGGCGTACCTGCGTACCCACCAGTTCGCCGAAGATGCAGGTCCCATGGCCCACGCCGTACGCCCGGACAGCTTCATCGAGATTTCCAACTTCTACACCCTGACCGTGTACGAAAAAGGCTCGGAAGTGGTCGGCATGATCCACACTCTGCTGGGCGCCGAAGGCTTCCGCAAGGGCAGCGATCTGTACTTTGAACGCCACGACGGCCAGGCCGTGACCTGCGACGACTTCATCAAGGCCATGGAAGATGCCAACGGCGTCGACCTGACCCAGTTCAAGCGCTGGTACAGCCAGGCCGGTACGCCGCGTCTGGCGGTGAGCGAGTCGTACGATGCCGCCGCGAAAACCTACAGCCTGACCTTCCGTCAGAGCTGCCCGGAAACCCCGGACAAGGTTGAAAAGCTGCCGTTCGTGATCCCGGTGGAACTGGGTCTGCTCGACAGCAAGGGCAATGAAATCGCCCTGCGTCTGGCTGGTGAAGCCTCGGCCCAAGGCACTACCCGAGTGATCTCGGTAACCGAAGCCGAGCAGACTTTCACCTTCGTCGACATCGCCGAACAGCCGCTGCCGTCCTTGCTGCGTGGTTTCTCGGCGCCGGTGAAACTGAGCTTCCCGTACAACCGCGACCAGTTGATGTTCCTGATGCAGCACGACAGCGACGGTTTCAACCGCTGGGATGCCGGTCAGCAACTGTCGGTGCAGGTGCTGCAAGAGTTGATCGGCCAACAGCAGAAGGGCGAAAGCCTGGTGCTCGATCCACGTCTGATTTCCGCTCTGCGCACTGTGCTGGCTGACCAGACGCTGGATCAGGCGATGGTCGCGGAAATGCTCTCGCTGCCAAGCGAGGCGTACCTGACAGAAATCAGCGAAACCGCTGATGTCGAGGCGATCCACACCGCTCGCGAATTTGCTCGTCAGCAACTGGCGGACAACCTGTTTGAAGCCCTGTGGCAGCGTTATCAGGCCAACCGCGAGCTGTCGAAAAAGACCCCGTACGTGGCCGAAGCCGAGCATTTCGCCCGTCGCGCGCTGCAGAACATCGCGCTGTCGTACCTGATGCTCAGCGGGAAGCCAGAAGTGCTGGCGGCAACACTGGAACAGTTCGACGCCTGTGACAACATGACCGAGCGCCTCACCGCGCTGGCGGTGCTGGTCAACTCGCCGTTCGAAGACGAGAAGGCCAAGGCGCTGGCCAGTTTCGCCGAGCACTTCAAGGACAACCCGCTGGTCATGGATCAATGGTTCAGCGTGCAGGCCGGCAGCACCTTGCCGGGCGGTCTGGCACGGGTCAAAGCCCTGATGCAGCACCCGGCGTTCAACATCAAGAACCCGAACAAGGTGCGTGCACTGGTCGGTGCCTTCGCCGGGCAGAACCTGATCAACTTCCACGCGGCGGATGGTTCGGGCTATCGCTTCCTCGCGGATCTGGTGATCGAGCTGAACGGCTTCAACCCGCAGATCGCTTCGCGCCAATTGGCGCCGTTGACTCGCTGGCGCAAGTACGACGGCGCTCGTCAGGCGTTGATGAAGGCGGAGCTGGAGCGGATTCTGGCGTCGGGTCAGTTGTCCAGCGATGTGTACGAGGTGGTCAGCAAAAGCCTTGCCTGAAGTCTTTTCAGGGCAATAAAAAACGCCGCTCAATGAGCGGCGTTTTTGTGGGTGGGTAAAAAGCCCTTATGGGCGCAGATCAAACCGATCCAGGTCCATCACTTTCGCCCACGCGGCAACGAAGTCGTTGACGAACTGTTCCTTCGCATCGGAACTGGCATACACCTCCGCCAGTGCGCGCAGTACCGCGTTGGAACCGAACACCAGATCGACCCGGGTTGCCGTCCATTTCACGCCGCCGGTCTTGCGATCACGACCTTCGAACTCATCCGCCGCCTTGGACGTCGGTTTCCACTCCACGCCCATGTCCAGCAGGTTGCGGAAGAAGTCGTTGGTCAGGGTGCCGGGTTTGTCGGTGAACACCCCGTGCTTCGTCTTGCCGACGTTGGTGTCCAGCACGCGCAGGCCACCGACCAGTACCGTCAGTTCCGGCGCCGAGAGCGTCAGCAGCTGTGCCTTGTCGATCAGCAAGGCTTCGGCCGGCACACGGTAAGTGTTGGCGGCGTAGTTGCGGAAGCCGTCGGTGTGCGGTTCAAGGAAGCCGAACGACTCGACGTCGGTCTGCTCCTGAGTCGCATCGGTACGGCCGGGCGAGAAGGGCACCGTGACCGAATGGCCGGCGTTTTTCGCCGCCTGTTCGACCCCGGCATTGCCGGCCAGCACGATCAGGTCCGCCAGCGAGACTTTCTTGCCTGACGCCCCGGTGTTGAACTCGTTCTGAATGCTTTCGAGGGCTTTGAGCACCTTGTCCAGTTGTTCGGGTTGGTTGGCCTGCCAGAAGCGTTGCGGTGCCAGACGCAGACGTCCGCCGTTGGCGCCGCCGCGTTTGTCCGAACCACGGAAGGTGGACGCGGACGCCCAGGCGGTGGAGACCAGTTCCGAAACGGACAGCCCCGACGCCAGCACTTTGCCTTTCAGTGCCCTGATATCGCTGTCGTCGACCAGTGGATGGTTGGCCTCGGGGATCGGGTCTTGCCACAGCAACTCTTCCTGTGGCATTTCCGGGCCGAGATAGCGTGACAGCGGGCCCATATCGCGGTGGATCAGCTTGTACCAGGCGCGGGCGAAGGCGTCGGCCAGTTGATCGGGATTGGCCAGGAAGCGCCGTGAGATCTTCTCGTAGGCCGGGTCGAAGCGCAGAGCCAGGTCGGAGGTGAGCATGGTCGGGTCGATGCGCTTGTTCGGGTCATGAGCATGGGGAATGGTGCCGGCCCCGGCGCCGTTTTTCGGTTTCCACTGGTGGGCGCCGGCCGGGCTCTTGGTCAGTTCCCACTCGAAGCCGAACAGGTTTTCCAGGTAGTTGTTGCTCCATTGGGTCGGGGTGGTGGTCCAGGTCACTTCCAGGCCGCTGGTGATGGTGTCGCCACCCTTACCGGTGCCGAAGGTGCTTTTCCAGCCCAGGCCTTGTTCCTCCAGGCCGGCGGCTTCCGGTTCCGGCCCGACGTTATCGGCAGGGCCGGCACCGTGGGTCTTGCCGAAGGCGTGGCCGCCGGCGATCAGGGCGACGGTTTCTTCGTCGTTCATGGCCATGCGGGCGAAGGTTTCGCGGATGTCTCGGGCCGAGGCCACCGGATCGGGATTGCCCTCGGGGCCTTCCGGGTTCACGTAGATCAGGCCCATCTGCACGGCGGCGAGCGGGTTTTCCAGATTGCGTTCGCCCTGGTTGGTGCGGCTCTGTTCATGGCCGTGCTCGGCGGGTTCGGCGACGAGGGTGCCGTCGCCCGGATCCTGCATGGCTTCGGGGTGTTTGCCGTAACGGGTGTCACCGCCCAGCCATTTGTTTTCCGAACCCCAGTAGACGTCTTCGTCCGGCTCCCACACATCGGGCCGGCCGCCGGAGAAACCGAAGGTCTTGAAGCCCATGGATTCCAGCGCGACGTTACCGGTGAGGACGATCAGGTCGGCCCAGGAAATGTTGCGGCCATATTTCTGTTTGATCGGCCACAGCAGGCGCCGGGCCTTGTCGAGGCTGACGTTGTCCGGCCAGCTGTTGAGCGGGGCGAAGCGTTGCTGGCCGGAGCCGGCGCCGCCACGGCCGTCAGCGGTACGATAGGTGCCGGCGCTGTGCCAGGCCATGCGGATGAAGAGCGGGCCGTAGTGGCCGAAGTCGGCAGGCCACCAGTCCTGGGAGTCGGTCATCAGCGCCGTCAGATCGCGTTTCAGGGCCTGGAAATCCAGGCTTTTGAAAGCCTTGGCGTAGTCGAAGTCCTGGCCCAGCGGATCGGAGGCGGGCGAGTGCTGACTCAGGATTTTCAGGTTCAGTTGATTCGGCCACCAATCGCGGTTCGTCGTGCCACCGCCGGCGGCGTGATTGAACGGGCATTTCGATTCATTTGCCATGTTCGGGTCCTTATCAGGTCTTCTGCGGCCGGCTCGTGCCGACTTCGGATTAGTAAGGCTAGACCCGACTGGGAATGTCAGCTAATAGGCCGACTATTGGTGCCTGATAGGCAAAGTCTTTTAACGGTTGCTTCGAGGGATTTGCTACTACGCTGATATCAGCAAGACGCAGCGCGGTTCGGGACACCCGACGTGATGACCAGGAGGTTCGCATGATGCTCTCTGCCCGTCCTTTGATTGGCCCACCGGGGATATTCCGGGTCTGGGTGGGTGCCTTTGGCGTAATCAATCCGCCGGTTCCCCGATTCACCATCGACGGTACGCCGGCTGCGACGGTGGGCCCGGCGGTTTTCTTCGAGGTGCGCGACAAACAGCGCCAGGCCGGTTCCGGCAACAGTCCAGCCAATCATCAGGGCGTTTTCGAGCTGCAATCGCCGGGGCCCGGGGATCATGTGGTGGTTGTCAGCCTGGCGGGAGAAACGTCGTCCGTTCGCTTGCGGGAGATGCCCGCCCAGGTGACTGAACCGTTTGCCGGCGGTTTCACAATGCTGCTGGCCTCCTGTTATTACCAGAAGAACGACAAAGGCGCGCTCGCCAGCCTGCAATCGCGCCTCAAATCGCGCCCGGACATGGTGTTGCTGGCCGGCGATCAGGTGTACCTGGATTTGCCGCTTCACGAAGACCTTCCGGGAAACGAACCGGCGCTCTCGCGGATGCTGGGCGACAAGTACGCTAAGCACTGGCTCTCGAGGGAAAAGCAGATCAACGGGCTGGACCCGCTGTTGCAACTGGCGCCCACGGCCTGCATTCCCGACGATCACGAATACTGGAACAACGCGCCGCATTTCTCGCCCTGGCTGCCTTGCACCTATACCGCGCAGAGCCGGCAGATGCTCGCCAGTGCCGGGCGCAATCTGTATGAGGACTTTCAACTGGGCGGTGACCCCGCATCCCATCAGGGCGCGCAGCGAATCGAGGTCGATCCGCTGCGCATGATTCTGCTCGACACCCGTTCGGATCGCGATCCGGGCGGGGCTTACGATGGCCGGTACGGTTTGATGAGCAAGGCCACCGAAGACGATCTGGTGCAGTGGCAAAACGACCTGCTGAACGATCACCGCGCCGGCAAACTGACCATTGGCGTACTGGCCGCCGGACAGACGCTGTTTTCCAAGGCGCCGCCCTGGTACTCCGAGTGGGCGGATTCGGATCTGCAGAGCTACGCGCAGTTCGGCATCATCCTTCGGGTGCTGCGCACGGTCTGCGAGGCGGGCATCCCGGTGGTGTTTCTCAGTGGCGATGTGCATTACAGCACCATCTCCAGGGCAACCTGGACCAAGACCGGACAGGAATGCCTGTTTGAAGTGGTCAGCTCGCCGGTTTGCCAGATCGATGGACCGCCGACCAAGGCCGACCCACCGGTTACGGATCTGGACGCCAAACGCTTCCAGACGAAATGGGTCGACCATTACTCAGGCAACGTCGTCCTGACGATCAACTTTTTGCGGGGAGGTGGCAGTGTCGACATGAACATCACCTTGTACCCGCTGGATGGCGGCAACCTGTCGCCTCGCGCTCTGGAGACGATTCGTCTCACCCCTCGGCATTGACCACGTTTTGCACAGGTTCGACTCAAGAGGTAAAAACCATGTTGAAAAATCGCAGTGGAAGCGGACGCAACCCGGAGATCGTCGAGCAGGAGCGCCGCCGGAGTGAGAGTAACGATGAGTGGCTGGAGCGTGCGTTCAAGGACCTCGGCCAGCCGGATCTGAAGAAAACCACCTTGCTCGTGCTGGCCGGGGGCAAGGATCAACTGGCCACGCGGGTGCGCATTGCCCAGTCGGCCCTGCGTAATGACCGGTTGCCGTCCTATTGGTCCGACTGCTTTCTGCTCAAGATCAAGGATGACGGCTTGTCAGGCGCCAAGGTCTTTCACGTGCCTTTGATCCAGCCGGCCAGACCGTTCGCGACCGAGCGCAACGGTGTGGTGGAGGAAGATCTGGCGTTTCTGTCGAACAAGGACGAATGGCCGAATCTGGCGTTGCTGGCGTTTCCGGTCGATCAGCGCGACGTGGTGTCGAAGCTGAAAAGGTTCATGATCGATCGCAACAGCCTCGATGCCCTGGAGCACATTCTCAAATGGCTGGCGTATGCCTGGGGTGTTTCGCGAACCCCCAATCCGGTGCACGAAGACATGGGATTCCCCTCGGCGTGCATGCTGGAGGTGGCGTTTTCCGCCGCTCAACTTGACCTGACGCCGGGCCTGGCTTCAAAGGTTTCCTGCCCCGAAGCGATCTGGAGCACGGCCTGTTACTGGCAGAAATACTACGAGCAGAGTCGCGGCGCGGTGCCCTTGGGACGGTACGTGATCGGGCACACCTACGACATCGATGACGGCAGACCGAAACGGGGGAAATGACCGGGCGCTCCTTTGGAAGACCCGTGCTTGAGCGGTTGTTGTAAGCATTGAGGCAAGAATCGTGATGGTCATTGGAAATGTTATTGTATAACATAAAAATGATTTCATCTGATCGATGTCACTGACCTGTCCGTGTGGCAGTGGCATCGATCCTTACTTTTCTGCCTTACGGAATTTAGAAATGCCTTCCCGTTTTCCCTCTTTCCAGCCAAGCCTGTTGGCGTCTGCGTTGCTGATCGCATTGCCCGCATTCGCCGCCGAACCCCTCGAACTGCAACCGCAAGTCATCACCGGCAATCCGCTGGGCAGCCAGAGCCTGGCTTCGCCCTCGACGGTGTTGAGCGGCGATGAGCTGACGCTGCAGCAGAAGGGCAGCCTGGGCGAAACCCTGAACAAACAGCCGGGCGTGTCGTCGTCCTACTTCGGGCCGGGCGCCAGTCGCCCGATCATTCGCGGGCAGGACGGCGACCGCATTCGCATTCTGCGCAACGGCGTCGGCGCGCTCGACGCCTCGTCGCTGTCCTACGACCACGCCGTGCCGCTGGACCCGGTCAACGTCGAACGCATCGAAATCGTCCGTGGCCCGGCCGCGTTGCTCTACGGCGGTAGCGCGATTGGCGGGGTGGTCAACACCTTCGACAACCGCATCCCGACCGAAGCCATCGACGGCATCCACGGCGCCGGCGAGCTGCGCTACGGCGGCGCCGACACCACCCGCAGCAGTGCGGGGAAACTCGAGGCCGGCAACGGCCAGTTCGCCTTGCACCTGGACGCCAGCGCCCGCGAGTTCAATGACCTGAAAATCCCCGGCTACGCCAAAAGCAGCCGCGAACGGGCGGGCGACGATGGCGATTCCAGCAAACATCGCCTGGCCAACAGCGACGGTCGTCAGGACGGCGGCGCGGTGGGCGGGTCTTACACTTGGGACGACGGTTATGCGGGGCTGTCGTACAGCAATTACGACTCCAATTACGGCTCACCGGCCGAAGACGACGTGCGGATTCGCATGCAGCAGGAGCACTACGCGTTCGCCTCGGAAATCCGCAACCTCGACGGCCCGTTCAGCTCGGTCAAGTTCGACGCCGGTTACACCGATTACCAGCACCGTGAAATTGAAGGCGGCGAGGTCGGCACCACGTTCAAGAACAAGGGCTACGAAGCGCGGGTCGAAGCCCGGCATCAGCCGTTGGGGCCGTTCAACGGGGTGATCGGCGCGCAGGTCAGTCGCAATGAATTCTCGGCGCTGGGCGAAGAAGCCTTCGTGCCGCAGACCGACACCAACGCCGGTGCACTGTTCGTTCTGGAAGAGCTGCAAGCCACGGATCGTCTGCTGTTCACCCTCGGCGGACGCCTGGAGCACACCACGGTCGACCCGGACGCCAAAGGCAACGAGCGTTTCGTCAATGCCGACCGCTCCAGCAGTTTCACCGCCGGCAGCCTGTCGTCCGGCGCGGTGTACACACTGACGCCGATCTGGTCGGTCGCCGCCACGCTGGGCTACACCGAACGGGCGCCGACGTTCTACGAGTTGTACGCCAACGGCGCCCACGTCGCGACCGGTACGTATGAAGTCGGGGATGCGGGCCTGTCGAAGGAAAAAGCCGTCTCCAGCGATCTGGCGCTGCGTTTTGACAATGGCACGCACAAGGGCAGCGTGGGCGTGTTCTACAGCCACTTCTCCAATTACATCGGCTTGCTCGGCACCGGCCGCACGCTCAATGACGAAGGGGAAGAGGACGCGGGCGGAATTCCCGAATACGCCTATTCCGGTGTCCGTGCGCGCTTCAGCGGTATCGAGGCCCAGGATCGCTGGCAGCTCGGCGAGAGCGCCTACGGCAAGTTCGCGCTGGAATTGTCGGGCGACTACACCCGCGCCAAGAACCTCGACAACGGTCAGGATCTGCCGCGCATTGCGCCGCTGCGGTTGAACACCGGTCTGCTCTGGGAGCTGGATCGCTGGCAGGCGCGGATCGATGTGGAGCACGCCAGCGCTCAGCATCGGGTGCCGGACAATGAAAGCAGCACCGATGGCTACACCACGCTGGGTGCGAATGTGGGGTATCACTTTGATGTCGGCCAGAGCAAATGGCTGGCCTTCGTCAATGCCGAGAACCTGACCAACCAGACTGTGCGCTACGCCAGCTCGATCCTGCGCGACATTGCGCCGGCAGAAGGGCGAAGCATTCAGGTCGGCCTGCGCACCACGTTCTGATCGTTCCCCGCGATCTTGCGCCAGCGTCCCGCGAATCGCGCGACGCTGGCGTCGACATCAGCTCGACTGAGCGGTGTCGTCTTCCGGGAGTTCCTCCCGCAGATCCTGTTGCCCCGGCAGCTCGGTGATCACGCTGAAGTCCGTGACCTCCACCGCCCCCAGCCCATAACCCAGCAAATGGAACGAGAAGGCCTTGCGCGGTTGCGGGTTGTCGAAGCTGAAATCCATTTCCAGCGGCTGCTCCGCCGTTGCGACCATTTCCGAAGGCAGGCCGAGTTGCACGTCCTGTTCGAACTCCTTGGCCTTGAGCTGGATGTACGCCGCCTGCTGCGGATCCATCGAGCGCACGGTCAGACGCACGCGGGTGTGCGAGCCCTTGGGCATTTCCAGGTATTGCGCGCCGATCAGGTTGTCGGCCCAGTCATCCTTGATCTGCGCTTGCAGCGGGATGATGTTGTCGCTGCCAAACTGATAGCGCTGGTTCAGCGGGGTGCGCAGCAGCGACAGGTCCAGCGCATCGGCGCGGGCCGCAATCTGACGCGCATTCTGGCCGCTGGCATTGCCCTTGAATGTCGCGCTTTCGGCGATGAAACCTTCGCTGGCGTAAGCGCGGCAACGTCGCGGCATGTCGCATTCGGTCAGGATGCCGTGGCCGTCGTGGTAGCGCAGCTTGCCGTTGGTGAACGACATGATTTCGCGACCGGTGTCGTAGTCGCGAAACAGCGAGCGGCCACTGAGTGCTGCCGGGACCGGCAGATCAAAGTAATCGAGGATCGATGCGCTCAAATCGACATGCCCGTAGACCCCGGCGTTCAGGTGCGGCAACTGGGCCTGCTCCGGTGCCAGGGTCAGGTTGAATCCCCAGGACGACGCCAGGCGCACGCCATCGATGCCATGGGATTCGTCCGACGTGATCACCACCAGCGTGTCTTTCAGCACGCCCTGACGTTCGAGGCCGCTGAGGAACTGGTCCAGGGCGTCGTCCAGATAGCCGACGGCTGCCTGCTTCGGCGTGTCGTAGCGTTGCAGGTATTCATCCGGCGCGGAGTAGGGCTGATGGGTGCCGACGGTCAGCAGGGTCAGCATCCATGGTTTTTTCTGTTTCTTCAGTTGGCCGACGTAACCCAGCGCGCCCTCGAAGAAGGCCTTGTCGTCCTTGCCCCAGGGGAATTCCAGGTAGTTGGCGTTGGTGAACCACTCAAGGCCATGGGTCGCATCGAAGCCGATGTGCGGCATGATCTTGTCTTTGGCCATGAAGCGCAGGCCGGCGCCTTGCAGGTAGTGAGTGCTGAAGCCGTTCTGGCGCAACTGAGCCGGCAGGCAGGCCTGGTTGCGTTCGTTCTGGGTCAGCATTTCCACGCCTTTGGGCGTGCCGTTGTTCAGCTTGTCGTAATCGCCGCAGAGCATGGCGTACAAGCCGCGAATGGTCTGGTGCGTGTGCAGCACGTAGTCCGGCGTGTTCATGCCGCGCTCGGCCCAGCGGCTGAGCTTGGGCATCAGGTCTTCCTGATAATGGCTGCCGATGGCCTCGCGATTGGCGCGGATGTAGGCGCCGGGAATGCCCTCGACGGTGACGATCAGGACATTGCGCGCCTGACCTTTGGCTGCCAGTAACGAGTGACCATTCAGGTCGAGGTCGGTGAGTCCGGCCATCGAGGGCGCTGGTGCTTCGCTGCCACCTTCCAGCCATTCCTCGGCCTGCATTTGTGCGTCGGCGACCTGCGCGGCGAGCAACTGATGCGGCAGGTTGTACAGGCGCCATGGGTCGGCGTCGCTCGGCGAAAGGTTTTGTGCGCCCCAATGGGCGGCGAACAGCAACACCGGTGCCGTCCACGCCGCGCGGGGCAGGGCCGGGGCGGGAGTCGCGCGGTTTGCCCACTGCGTCGCCAGCCACAGCAGCAGGGCCAGCAGCAATGCGCCGGCCACCGCCGGGTGGGCAAAACCGCCGCCGGTGGAGTTCTCCACGAATTGCGGGTCGATCAGGTAGTGCAGGTCCTGGGGATTGGGCAGGCGCCCGACCGCGCTGACCAGTTCTGCCGTCGCCACCGCCAGCAAGCCCCAGAACACCAGCACCGGCAACCCCAGCCACCACGGCCGGCGATGCAGCAGGACCACCAGCAGGCTGCCGATGGCCAGGTCCGAAAGATAGCCGAACAGGATCGACCAGCCGAGTGCCGCACGCAGGCACACCGGTACGATCAGTACCAGAAAAACCAGAGAGAGAAGACGGGCGTCGGGGTGCCGAAGCCGTTGAAAAAGAGCGCTCACAAAAAAGACCTTCCAGCCATCAAACCGTCATAAAAGTGTGCGCGATGATACCAAGGGTGGGCTGTCTGATCGCCCTTTTAAACGCGAAGCTGATCCGCTGTCGAACGGCTGTGCGATCACGGCGAAATGCCTGAGGCCCAGACCTGCGTTCATGTCAGGGGTGGCGGAAGGCTTTTTCCGGCGTACCGGAGCAGGGGATTAATTGTTTCAGGCTGTTTATTACGCCTTTGATCCCTTTCAGCTGCATTTGCGAAACGTTGCGATTTACAATGCCCGACCTCTGATGGAGACCAGCCTCCGTGGATGTCCTCACGCAACTCAACGCTTATCTGCACCGACTGCTGATTGAACCGGTCGCCGAGCAGTTCTTCAGCCTGTTCGATCTGAACGGTCGCATTGGCGTGGCGTTTATCTTCACGTCCTATTGCGTGGCCTATGGTCTGTTCCGCTACAGAAAATCCCGAGGCCTGACCGAGGCCCCCACCTTCTGGCAGTTCCTTGGCGGCGGTCGCGTGCATGGGCATCGCTCGGCGTGGCTGGATTATCGCTACTACTTCATCAAGGGCATTCTGCGGGTCGCGCTGGTGTTGCCGGTCGTGGCGCTGGTCGATCCGCATATCCTGCGCTCAGGCGACTACGTGCAGTTTTTCACCCGACTCTGGGGCGCCCGCGAGCAGGTCTCGGATCATCCGTCGATCGCGTTGTTGTACGGCCTCGGCGTATTTGTGTTCAGGGACTTCCTGCACTACTGGATTCACCGCGCCTTTCATTCCCGTTTTCTGTGGGAATTTCATAAGGTCCATCATTCGGCACCGGTGCTGGTGCCGGCCACCGCCAGCCGCATTCACATCGTCGAATCGATCTTCGAACGAGTCGTCATCACCGCCGGCCTTGGCGCTTTTGCCGGCGTGGTCTGGTATGCCTGTGGCGGGGAGGTCAGCCGCTACACGCTATTCGGCGTAACGTGGCTGGCACTGATCATCAACAGCCTGGGGGCCAATCTGCGGCACAGCCATGTCTGGCTGTCGTTCGGGCCGAAGGTCGAACACGTGCTCAACAGCCCAGCCCAGCACCAGATCCACCACAGCGACGCACCGCGACATTTCAACAAGAACTTCGCGATCAACCTGTCGCTGTGGGACTGGATGTTCGGCACGTTGTACGTCACCACTTCAAAACCCGAAGTCTTGCGCTTCGGCACGGGCGAGCAAGACCGCACACGTTATCTGACGGTGTACAGCCTGATCGTCACGCCGTTTGTGGACACCGCGAAACGCTTGTCGTCGAACGCCGACGGGCTCAGAACCTGGTTCAACCAGCGTACGCCATGAGGGCTTCGCCGAAGGCCTGCGGGGTCGGGCTTTGCGGCCAGCTTGGCAGCCCCTCGGGCAGCGTCAGCCAAGGTTGTTTGTGACTGACCCAGATGTGTGCCATCGGTTGCAGTGAGCGGCTTTCATCGAGCGTGCCGGCGCGCAGAACGCTCATCCCCGGTGCGGCCGTGGTGGTGTTGCACAGACGCGTATGGCAGACACTGCACAGCTGATGTTCGGCGTGTTGCCCATTGAGATCGTAGGCATAAGTGGCCAACGGTCCGGTCAGCGTCAGGGCGTCGGTGGGCAGCAGGGCATGCAGTGCAAAGGCACTGCCGCTCCAGGTCTGGCAATCCGTGCAATGGCAGGCGTAGATGGCCGGCGGCACTTCGGTGTTCAACTGATAACGGACGGCACTGCAGCGACATTGGCCGGTGAGTGTCATGGGCAAGGCTCCTTCAACTGCGGGTTCGATGCCGGGCGCAAGGCCCGTGCGGTATGCTCGCGCAGCATGCCGCAGACCCCGGTGAATGAACATCGGCCAAAACTGCCCAACCGCTCACAGGAAATGTATGAACGCTCCACAACTTCATTGGGAAACCCAGCGCGCCTTTCTCGCGGTACTGCGCACCGGCAGTCTGTCGGGCGCCGCGCGCTTGCTGGGCATTGCCCAGGCCACGGCACGGCGGCGGATCGAGGCGCTGGAGCAGAGTGTCGGCGTCAGCCTGTTCATTCGCTCACCCTCGGGGCTGTTGCCGACCGAGACTGCCAGGGAGTTGATCGGTCACGTCGAAACCATGGCCCTGGCCGCCAATGCTTTCAACCGCGCCGCTTCCGCTGACGTGGCGCAAACCAGCGGCACCGTGCGCCTGACCTCCGGCAAGCTGTTGGGCGTCGAGATCCTGCCGCCGATGTTGCGCCGCCTGCGTCAGCAACACCCGCAATTGGCGCTGGAATTGAACGTGTCGAATCGTCTGCAAACCCTCTCACAGCAGGAGGCCGACGTAGCCGTGCGCATCCGCCGTCCGACCGAAGCTTCGGTGGTGGCGCGCAAGGTCGGCGATCTGCACGTGGGCCTCTACGCCACACCCGAATTGCTGGCGGAGCAGGGCGTGCCTGAAACGGTTGAGGACTTGCGCCGGTTTCCGCTGATCGGCCCGGATCGTCATGGGGGCGAGATCGAGTTTCTATGTGCGCGCGGCTTCGATTGCTCGGCAGAGCACACGGTCATCCGCACCGATGATCATCTGGCGCAATGGGCGGCGTTGCGCGCGGGTCTGGGGATTGGCGTGAGTTTTCGGCAACTGGCCCAGCGACATGGACTGGTGCGAGTCCTGCCCGGTCAGGTGGACTTTACGGTGGATGTGTGGATTGCAATGCATCAGGACATGCGCCGGGTGCAACGGGTTTCAGCGGTGTTCGATGGCTTGGGAGCGGACTTGCAGGTTTTTCTGGAAGCCTGATTTTCAGATGATATCAATATGCGATAACGGTATTTAAATTTCGTTTTTTATAGCGATAGAGTCCGGCCTCACAGATTTCCCAGAAAATCACTGCGAGGTTGTCATGGCCCTACCGTTCAAACGTTCTGCACTGACGCTGCTGGCGGCTTCGTTGGCTGGCGCTCTGCTCGGCAACACTGCTCAAGCCGAAGGCAAGATCAGCATCGCCCAGCAATTCGGTATCGGTTATCTGATTCTGGATGTGGTGCGCGATCAGCACCTGATCGAGAAGCACGGCAAGGCTCAGGGGCTGGACATCAAGGTCGACTGGAACAGCATTTCCGGCGCTACCGCCATGAACGAAGCGCTACTGACCGGATCGCTGGATGTGGTCTCGGCCGGCGTGCCACCGATGCTCACTGTGTGGGATCGCACCAAGGGCAAACAGAACGTCAAGGCCATCGCTTCGCTGGGCTCGATGCCCAACTACCTGCTGACCAATAACCCGAACGTGAAAACCCTCAAGGACTTCAGCGACAAGGATCGCATCGCCGTGCCGGCGGCGGGCGTGGGTTTCCAGTCCCGCACGCTGCAGATCGAAACGGCCAAAGAATTCGGTAATGACCAATACAAGAAATTCGACGACATCTCCGTCAGCCTGCCGCACCCGGATGCCACGGCCGCGTTGATCGCCGGCGGCTCGGAAATCAACGCACATTTCTCCAGTCCGCCATTCCAGTACCAGGCGTTGCAGAATCCCAACGTGCATAAAGTGCTGAGTTCCTACGATGTGCTCGGCGGCCAGGCCACCTTCAACGTGCTGTACACCACGGAAAAATTCCACGACGAAAACCCGAAAACCTACAGGGCGTTCTACGACGCACTGGTCGAGGCCGAGCAGATCATCAAGGCCGACAAGCCTGCGGCCGCACAAGCTTACATTCGTGTTGAACAGTCGAAGTTGCCGTTGGCGCTGGTGGAGAAAATCGTTACCGATCCGGAAATCGATTTCACCGTGGTACCGCAACGCACCTACATATATGCAGAGAAGTTGCAGGAGCTGGGTGTGCTGAAAAACAAGGCGGACAGCTGGAAGGATTATTTCTTTGAAGAGGCGCATGGCGGGGCGGGGAGTTGAACAGTCGTCATTTGTGAACAGTCCGCCCGGCAGCCTGTGCTGACGGGCGGACTTTTCGTATCAACTCACCGAGTCATCAAAGATGCTCTCAATCGGTATCTCGAACGCCCGGGCAATCTGGAACGCCAAAGGCAGGCTCGGGTCGTAGCGTTCGTTTTCAATCGCATTGATGGTCTGGCGCGAAACGTTCAGACGTTCGGCCAGATCCACCTGTGACCATTTGCGCTCGGCGCGCAGTTCCTTGAGGCGGTTCTTCATTGGTAGCGGCGCCGGGCGATGCGCAGGCCGATCATCCACATTGCGCCCATCACCGGCCAGACCCACAACCACGGGATATGCGGGGCGCCCACCGTTTCCAGAAAACCGTAAGTGAAGGTCAGCAGGGCCGATGCGGCGAATGCAAAGCCGAGAGCTTCGAACTGGATACGCAGATACATTTCGTCGAGACGTCGCATGTCGCGTACGACCGTCCAGCAGAACAAGCCGACCGGAATCATCGGCATCAGCACGATGACGCCGCGCAGGTAAGCGTTGGCATGCGCCAGATAAATCAGCGCGGATTGCGATGCCAGCAGCACCACTGCGTACAGGACCATTGCAGCGGTCATCTCTCGGTTGAATCGGTTCATGTCCAAACTCCTATGTAAAAGACGCTTTACATAGTCGCTTAAGATATTTCCGATGTAAAGCATGCTTTCCATGAGGTCGAGGTGAGGAGGCTGGATTCCAGCAATGGTTTTTTGCCGAGGTCGTCGACGGTCTGGGTGCCCGCACGTCCGCCGGCCAGGTGAGCGACAAACCCGCGTCTATAGTGAGAGGGCTGTGTGAAACGGGTGGCGCACCTCAAGGCTGCGACGGGAGGCGCCGAGTGAACAATCTGCTGTTATTCATTCAGGAGATCGCCATGAGCCAGATCGAAAAAGTCCTCTACACCGCAAAGACCCACACCACCGGCGGACGTGACGGAGCGTCGCGCAGTTCCGACGGGATTCTCGATGTCAAATTGTCGTCCCCCGGCACCAACGGCGGAGGGACCAATCCGGAACAACTGTTCGCTGCCGGCTGGTCGGCGTGCTTCATCGGCGCGATGAAAGCGGTGGCGGGGCAACAGAAAATCAGCCTGCCAGCGGACCTGGCGGTGGATGCCGAAGTAGACCTGGGCACCAACTCGGGAGGGTATCTGTTGCAGGCACGTCTCAATGTGAGCCTGCCGGGCATGGAACGCGGCGCGGCGCAGCAACTGGTGGATGCGGCGCATCAGGTGTGCCCGTACTCCAAGGCCACGCGCAACAATATCGAAGTCGAGTTGAAACTGGTCTGACATCCAGATGCAAACGGGGCGGCATGATCGTCGATCATGCCGCCCCGTTTGTTTTTGAAGCCGTAAAACTGTCAGTCAGCGATCAATGCATCTTGCTGTGATCGTGGCCTTCCATGTTGGTCAGCGAGCGCACCGGCGCCTGGACTTCGATGGCTTGTTTCTCGCCCTTGGCGTTTTCGACGGTCAGGGTCAGCGGCACGTTGTCGCCTTCCTTCAGTTGACCGTTCAGGCCCATCAGCATCACGTGGTAGCCGTTCGGATCGAACTTCACAGCCTTGCCGGCCGGCAGGTCGACCGAGTTGACCGGGCCCATGCTCATCACGTCGTTCTTCATGGTCATTTCGTGAATCTGCACATCCTTGGCCACCGGCGATGCAACGCTGAGCAGCTTGCTGTCGCTGTCGGCGGTGACGGTCATGAACGCGCCGCTGGCCGACTGGTTTGGCACGGTTGCACGGACCCAGGCGTCATCGACCTTGGTCTGCGCCGAAACCTGGAAAGCCAGGCCCAGCAGGGACAGGCCCAGAGCAGCACGTTTGATGTTGTTCAGAAAAGGGTTCATCAGCAGACCTCCATGACGGTAAGCAAGTCTTCCGTACACTCTTGTGCAGAAAGCGATTGGGACAGACCCACGCGCAGGTTGCCGCGGGTGTCGTAGACATAACTGGTAGACGTGTGCGACAGGGTGTAGGTGTCGCCGGCAGGGACTTTTTCGTAGAAGACGTCGAATTCCTTGGCGGTGGCCTTGGTTTCCTCAAGGGTGCCGTACAGGGCGACGAAGCTCGGGTCGAAGGTCTTGACGTAGGCGTCGAGGATTTGCGGCGTGTCGCGTTCCGGGTCGAGGGTGATGAACACCACTTGCAGGATGTCGCCATCCTTGCCCATCAGCTTCTTGATTTTTGCCGCGCGGGCCAGTGTCGTCGGGCAGACGGCCGGGCACTGGGTGAAACCGAAGAAGATCATCGGCATCAGGCCGCGAAAGCTCGACAGCGTCACGGTGTTGCCTTCAGTGTCCTTGAGCTTGAAGGTGCGTCCGAGGATCTTGTCACTCAGATCCTTGCCGTACTTGTACGACAGTTGGCCACGGGTGTCGCAGCCGGCGAGCAGGCCCAGACCGAGCACGCCCATTCCCGCAAGCACCTTGCGGCGAGTCAACAAAGCCGTCATCTAATACCGCCCTTTGCAGCCCGCCGGTCAGCAAGACAGGCGGGGGGTTAACCGTAAAAGCGGCGCATGATACCAAAATGAACCGCCAGGTCGGTTTTTGATCACCAACCAATGTCGGATCGGGCGACAAAAGGTGTAAGAAAAAATGACCTGCGGTTATTGCGGAGACGATTCAACCGGACTCCAGCTGCCGCCCAGCGCGGTGTACAGGTTCACTTGCGCCACCAGTTGCGCCAATCGGTCAGTGATCAAGCCTTGCTGGGAGCTGAACAGCGAACGCTGGGCATCGAGGAACGTCAGGCTGCTGTCGACGCCGGTCTGATAGCGGTGCTGCGCCATGTCGTAATAGTCCTGGGTCGCCTGCACCAGATCACGCTGGGCCTGGAGTTGTTGCTGGTAGGTCTGGCGCGCCGCGAGTCCGTCGGACACTTCCTGGAAGGCGGTCTGAATGGTCTTTTCGTACTCGGCGACGCTGATGTCCTTCTGCAATTTCGCGTAATCCAGACTGGCGCGCAGGCTGCCGGCATTGAAGATCGGCAGGTTGATCTGCGGCTGGAACGTCCAGGCGCCGGAACCGCCCTTGAACAGCCCCGACAGGTCGCGACTGGAAGTGCCGGCGTTGGCGGTCAGGCTGACACTGGGAAAGAACGCCGCCCGGGCCGCGCCGATATTGGCATTGGCCGCCTTGAGCTTGTATTCGGCCTGGAGAATGTCCGGCCGGCGCTGCAGCAGATCCGACGGCAACCCGGCCGGTACTTGCGCCACCAGATCACTGTCCAGCGGACGTGCCGGCAGAGTTTCAGGAACCGGTGCGCCGACCAGCAGTGTCAGGCTGTTCAAGTCCTGGGCGACCTGGCGTTGATAGCGGGCGAGGCTGGCGCGGGTGCTGTCGACGCTGGTCTGCGCCTGGATCTGATCCAGCGCCGAGGACTTGCCGGCCTCGCGGTTGCGCGTGGTCAGGCGCAGGCTTTTCTCGTCGGCGGCGAGGGTTTCTCGGGCCAGGGCCAGCAACTCCTGGTCGGCGCGCCAGGTCAGGTAGGCATTGGCGACATTCGCCACCAGGCTCAGTTGCGCACTGCGCCGGGCTTCTTCGGTGGCCAGCCAGCTCATCAACGCCTGATCGCTGAGGCTGCGCACCCGGCCGAAGAAATCCAGTTCGTAGGCGCTGATGCCAAGGTTGGCGGAGTAGGTCGACGTGATCGCCGCTTTGGTTTTGGTCACGCTCGCCGGCACCCGCTGGCGCAGTTCGTTGGCATTAGCCGAGACCGCCGGCAGCAGATCGGCGCGCTGAATGCGGTACTTCGCCTGGAACGCCTCGACGTTCAGCGCGGCGACCCGCAAGTCGCGGTTATTGATCAGCGCGCTCTCAATCAACTGTTGCAACGCCGGGTCATTGAACAATCCGCGCCAGTCCTCGACCGCGCTGGTGGCCTGGGTTGGCGCAGGGTAGGCGGGGCCTTTCGGATACTGCGCCGCACTGGGCGACGCGGGCTGCTGGTAGTCGGGAACCAGCGAGCAGCCGCCCATCAGCAACGCCATGGACAGCAGGGAGATCGGCAACCTGGACATCAAACAGCCTCGTTCACGAATGAGAGCGGGCGCCGGGCGCCCATGATGAGAGAAACGCCGGATCAGGCCCCGGCCATCCATTTCGCCAGACCGTGACGACCACTGACCCCGAGCTTGGCGGCCGCGCGCTTGAGGTAGGTCTCGACCGAGCTGTTCTTGACCCGCAACCGCTCGGCCATCTGCGGCACGGTGCCGCCGGTCAGCAAGCCCAGGCAGACTTCCTTCTCGCGCACTGACAGGGTGATGTCGCCCAGCGCCAGGCGTTCGTCGAACACCTGTTGCAACGGTGTCTGCTCCTGATCGGCCTGGAGCGGGCGCGGTTGTCGGGCGACGATTTGCCGACGGATCTGCGCGTGACGCTCGATCAACGGCAGCAGGGTGTCGGACAGGCTTTTGAGAAACGACAGTTCCGGCAGGGAAAACACCCGGTGCGTGTGAGGGCGACAGAACGAGATGACACAGCGGCGGTTGGAGGTGCGTGACACCAGATTGCACTGATGGACGCTGCGGTGCGGGTGTCGTTGCTGCAGCGAAGCTTTGAGTTGAATCAGCAGCGAGTCATTCATCTCGATCATCTTCTGCAACAGCGGATGATCGTCCTGGCATTGCAGGGGATCCGGGGGCGGGAAGGTATCCGGCAAACCGGCGCTGCCCAATGCCTTGATCTCGACCACGCTGGCCTCGCGCTCGTCGAGTGTCCATTCGCTGAGATCCACCCGGTTGACCGGTACCAGGGTGTCGACCAACTGAAACATGTTCGTGGCGAAACGCTCGTTCCCCGTGCTGGCGATCAACTCGCCCAGCTGCCAATAGAAGTGCGGGTTGTCCATGTTGCGAAGACTGCCGGTCAGATTCATATCCTTGTCATCCTTGATTTAAAGCCATTGCCGAATCGTCTGCCGTGCATGCACCTGTGAAGCCGCCACCCAATCATTTCTCCTTGAAATCGATCTGGAGCGGGATTTAAGCCTATGCATTTGTCCTACGTCTGTAGGGGAAAACGGGGACACAAAGTGCCACTATTTCCGGATTAATGGCGCCACGTTTCTGTCAGTCCTAGGGTGACAAGCCTGTAGGACGTGACTGTACGGTCTAGCGGAAACCCCGAAAACCGGGGTTCAGAGCGCCGTTTCCCAGCATTGCGAAGTCGTAGTCAGCGCAGGTGGATGGCGATTGTCCTACAGGATTTTCAGTCATTTCTTTCCGAACTTTTGGTGGGATGGCCGGCCAGTCGAGGCCTGTCAGCCCGCAGGGCAGGGCAAAGAGGGGGGAGTTGTCCGGGTTTCACGTGTCATGCGGGTTTCGGGGCCGATGCTTGAATACGCGCCAAATCACATGAGACGGATCTTATGAACCAATTTGCTGCCGATGCGGCGGACGGTCTGTCCGCGATTTCCGAGGCCTTCCCGCTGACTGCCGCCCAGAGCGACATCTGGCTCGATCAACTGCGTCAGGGGGATTCACCGCTGTACAACATCGGCGGCTACGTCGAGCTGACCGGCCCACTGGATCCGGCGCTGATGCAGGCGGCTCTGGAAGGTCTCGTGGCCCGGCACGACGCCATGCGCACGATTCTGTTGCCGGGCGCCGGCCAGCACGGCTTGCCCCTGCAGCGCTTTGCGCAGTCCTTGCCGGCCCCGATGCCGATCCATGACGTTTGCGCGCAGCCCGATCCACAGTCCGCGGCGCGCAGGCTGATTCAGGAACGCATCGAGCAGCCGTTCACGCTGGACGGCGGGCCGTTGTTCCGGTTTCTTCTGATCCGTCTCGATGCCGATCATCATTGGCTGTCGATCCTCGCCCATCACCTGATTGTCGACGGCTGGGGTTTCGGCGAGATGCTCAAGTCGCTGGACGAGATCTATAACGCGCTGGCGCTTGGGCAACAGCCGCCGGACTCGGCACCGTCCTATGTTGATTTCATCCATGACGATGCGCGTTATTACGAGTCGGCACGCTATACCCACGACCGGACGTACTGGCTGGACAAGTACCGCAACCTTCCCGAGCCGTTATTGCTGCCCCGATATCAGGAACGCTTTGCCGGTGCCCCGGCCCCGACCCGGATTTTCTCTCAGGCTTTTCCTGCACGGCTGCACGAACGCATGAAACACGTGGCCCGCGAATACGGCGGGTCGGCGTTCCATGTGTTGCTGGCAGCCTTGCACGTGTATTTCAGTCGCACCGCCCAACGTGACGAATGGGTGGTGGGGGTGCCGCTGCTCAACCGTTCCGGTGCCCGGTTCAAGTCCACGCTCGGGCTGTTCACTCAGGTCAGCGCAGTGCGGATGGGGTTTGGCCGGGCGTTGTCGTTCGGTCAGTTGATCACGGCGATCCGCGACGAATTGAAGCGCGATTTCCGTCATCAGCGTTTTCCGCTGAGCGAAATGAATCGTGCATTGGGCCTGCTGCGCGAGGATCGCTCCCAACTGTTCGAACTGACGGTGTCCTACGAGCAGGATGTTCACGAGTACCGCTACGGCGAGGCTCAGGCGCGGGTCATCAAGGTCTCGAACCATGAGGAGGGCACGCCGCTGGCGGTGCATTTGCTCAGCACCCTCAACAACGACAAAGACAGTTTGTACATGGTCTACAACGAAGCCTATTTTGGCGCCGATGAGATCGAAGCGCTGTCCGGGCGCCTGTTGCTGGTGCTGGAACAGGGCCTGGAGAATGTTGACCTGGCGCTGGATGATTTCAATCTGAGCCTGCCAGTCGAATCGGCGTTGCTGCAGCAGTGGAATGACACGCGCGCGGATTACCCCAACGAGTTGACCATCCATCAGCGCATCGAAGCGCAAGCGGCGGCGCGGCCAGAGGCGGTGGCCGCAGAGTTTCAGGGACAACGGCTGACCTATGCCGAGCTGAACCGAAAGGCCAACGCCCTGGCCCATCACTTGATCGGGCTCGGTGTACGGCCCGATGACCGCGTGGCGCTGGTTGCCCGCCGAGGGCTGGACACGCTGGTCGCGCTGCTGGCGATCCTCAAATCCGGCGCCGGTTACGTGCCGGTTGATCCGGCCCATCCTGCGGAGCGCTTGAGCTATTTATTGAGCGACAGCGCTCCGGTCGTCGTCTTGACCCAGCGCGATCTGCGCGAACGGCTGCCGGTGCTGAATGTGCCAGTGATCGACATTGACGCGCGCATCTGGCCGGTCAACGATCTCAACCCCGAGGTCTCGGGCCTGACCACCGCGCATCTGGCCTACGTGATCTACACCTCCGGTTCCACCGGCCAGCCCAAAGGCGTGATGGTCGAACATCGCACGCTTTCAAATCTGGTCGACTGGCACTGCTCAGCCTTCGATCTGTGCACCGGTCGCCACACCTCGAGCCTCGCCGGCTTCGGTTTCGACGCCATGGCCTGGGAAGTCTGGCCCGCGCTGTGTGGCGGTGCAACCCTGCACCTGGCGCCGTCCCGCGACGGGGGCGAAGACATCGACGCGCTGCTCGACTGGTGGCGTGCGCAACCGCTGGACGTGAGTTTCCTGCCGACCCCGATTGCCGAATACGCGTTCAGTCGCCACCTTGAACACCCGACCCTGCGCACGCTGCTGATCGGCGGTGATCGCCTGCGCCAGTTCAATCGCGAGCAGACGTTCGCGGTGATCAACAACTATGGCCCGACCGAGGCCACCGTGGTCGCCACCTCGGGCCGAATCGAACCGGGTCGGACGCTGCACATCGGCAAACCCGTGAGCAATGCCACGACCTATCTGCTGGATGACCGACAGCGTCCGGTGCCGATTGGTGTGGCCGGTGAGCTGTACGTTGGTGGCGCCGGGGTGGCGCGGGGTTACTTCAACCGTCCGGAGTTGACTGCCGAGCGCTTTCTCGACGATCCATTCAGCAACCAGCCAAACGCGCGGATGTACCGCACCGGCGACCTCGCACGCTGGCGCCCGGACGGCAACATCGAATACCTGGGCCGCAACGACGATCAGGTGAAAATCCGTGGCGTGCGCATTGAACCCGGTGAAATCGAAGCCGCATTGAGCAGCCATGAATCCGTGCGCGATGCGGTGGTGCAGGTGCGCGACGGGCAGTTACTGGCCTGGTTCACCGAACGCCAGCCGCTGGACATCACGCAACTGCATGCCCATCTGCAAACCCGTCTGCCGAGTGCGATGCTGCCTTCGGCCTACGTGCGCCTGGCGGTGCTGCCCCTGACGGCCAACGGCAAGCTGGATCGCCAGGCGTTGCCGGCACCGGGACCTGAGGCGTTGATCCGCCGCGAATATGAAGCCCCGCAAGGTGACGTCGAAATCCTCCTGGCGCAGATCTGGGCCGAGGTGCTGCAAGTCGAAAAGGTTGGGCGTCACGATCACTTCTTCGAACTGGGCGGGCACTCGTTGCTGGCGGTCAACCTGATCGAGCGCATGCGTCAGCTCGGCATGAGCAGTGATGTGCGCGTGTTGTTCGGCCAGCCGACTTTGGCGGCACTGGCCGCGTCGGTGGGCACTGGCCGCGAGGTCGAAGTGCCGGCCAACCGCATTCCGCCGGGCTGCACGCAAATCACGCCGGACCTGTTGCCGTTGGTAGAACTGGATCAGACCACTCTCGACCGGATCATCGCCACGGTGCCGGGTGGGGCGGCCAACGTGCAGGACATTTATCCGCTGGCGCCGTTGCAGGAAGGCATCCTTTATCACCACATCACCGCCGCGCAGGGTGATCCGTACCTGCTGCAATCGCAGCTGGCGTTCGACAGCGTCGAGAGGGTCGAGGCCTATGCGGCCGCGTTGCGTCAGGTCATGGCGCGGCACGATATCCTGCGCACCGCCGTGGTCTGGGAAGGTTTGACCACGCCGGTGCAAGTGGTCTGGCGCGAAGCCGAACTGCCGGTGCAGGAAATCACCCTCGATCCGGCCGAGGGCGATGTCCTCGAACAATTGCACGCGCGCTTCGATGCCCGGCGTTATCGCATCGACGTCAGTCAGGCCCCGCTGATCCGGCTGATGTATGCCCGCGACCCGGCCCACGGGCGGATCGTCGCGATTCTGTTGTTCCACCACCTGGCGCTGGATCACATCGCGCTGGAAGTCTTGCGTCATGAAATGCGCGCCAACCTGTTGGGGCAGGGCGAACCGTTGCCGCCGTCGGTGCCGTACCGCAATTACGTGGCGCAGACACGACTGGGCGTCAGCGAACAGGAACACGAAGCGTTTTTCCGCGAGATGCTCGCCGACATCGACGAGCCGACCCTGCCTTTCGGTTTGCAGGACGTGCAGGGCGACGGTCGCGGCATCGACGAAGCCGTGCGAACGCTTGCGCCTGAACTGGACCGGCGCTTGCGCCTTCAGGCGCGGCAGGCGGGTGTCAGCGTGGCCAGCCTGATTCACCTGGCCTGGGCGCAGGTGCTGGCGGCGACGTCGGGGCAGGAACATGTGGTGTTCGGCACAGTGTTTATGGGCCGTATGCAGGGCGGTGAAGGCGCGGACCGCGCGCTGGGGGTGTTCATCAACACCTTGCCATTGCGGGTGGACATGGACCGGGGCGCGCGCGATGCGGTGCTGCTCACCCACGCCCGACTGACCGACTTGCTCGGGCACGAACATGCGTCACTGGCGCTGGCCCAGCGTTGCAGCGGGGTCGCGTCACCGGCACCGCTGTTCAGTGCGTTGCTCAACTATCGACATACTGACCTTGAGGCGCAGGAAGCGGCGTCGGACCAAGCCTGGCAAGGCATCCAGACCCTGGAGAACGAAGAACGCACCAACTACCCGATGACCTTGAGTGTCGATGATCTGGGCAGTGCCTTGCAGATCACCACGCGGACCCTGATCAGCATCGGCGCCCAGCGCATCGGCGACTATGTGCAGACTGCGTTGCAGACGCTGGTGGATGCCCTGGAGCAGACACCACAACAACCGCTGAATCGCTTGCCGATTCTGCCGGCGGCGGAGCTTGAGCAGCTGCTGGTCGGGTTCAATGCCAGCGAAGTCGATTGCCCGCTCGATCAGCCGCTTCAGGTGCTGTTCGAACAGCAGGCGCAACGCAGCCCCGACGCCATTGCCTTGCAGGCCGGGGATCAACAGCTGACGTATCGCCAATTGAACGAGCAGGCTAACCGTCTGGCGCATCATCTACGCGAGCACGGCGTGCAGCCCGATTCTCGGGTGGCGATCTGCGTCGAACGCAGTCTGGATCTGATAATCGGTCTGCTCGGCATTCTCAAGGCCGGCGGTGCGTATGTGCCGCTGGACCCGGACTATCCGCTGGAACGCCTGCATTACATGTTGCAGGACAGCGCGCCGGTGGCGGTGCTGGTGCACGAAGCCACCCGCCATCTGCTGGGCGATCCGGGCGTGCCGGTCATCGATTTCGACCGTTGCACCTGGCAGGACGCGTCGGCCGATAACCTGCACGTACCGGGGTTGAGCGCTGCGAACCTGGCCTACATGATCTACACCTCCGGCTCCACCGGCACGCCGAAGGGCGTGATGATCGAGCACCGAAGCGCCTGCAACATGGTGCACTGGGGCTCGCAGATCAGCCCGCCGACCGAGCATGGCGCGCTGTTGCAGAAGGCGCCGTTCAGCTTCGACAGTTCGGTGTGGGAGATCTTCTGGCCGCTGTGTTCCGGCCTGCGGCTGGTGCTGGCGCGTCCCGACGGCAACCGCGATTCGGCGTATGTGACCCAGGTGATTCGCGAACGACAGATCACCGTGGTCAAGTTCGTGCCAGCGCTGCTGCAACAGTTCATCGAACAGGACGATGTCAGCCAGTGCACCAGCCTGACCGACGTGCTCAACGGTGGCGGCGAACTGACCGCCGCACTGGCCCGGCGTGTCCGCGAGCGCCTGCCATGGGTGCGTCTGCATAACGTCTACGGGCCGACCGAAACCACGGTCGACAGCACCGGCTGGACGCTTGAACCCGATCAATCGGTACCAGAGGCCGTAGTGCCGATCGGCAAGGCCCTGAGCAACACCCGGCTCTATGTGCTGGACGCCCACGATCAACCGGTGCCATTCGGCGTCAGCGGTCACCTGCACATCGGCGGGGTCGGGGTCGCGCGGGGGTATCTGGGGTTGCCGGACATGCAGGCCGAGCGCTTCATCGACAGCCCGTTCGTGGCCGGTGATCGCCTGTACCGCACCGGCGATCTGGTGCGCTACCGAGCGGATGGCAATCTCGAGTTCCTTGGGCGCAACGACTTCCAGGTCAAGCTGCGTGGCCTGCGTCTGGAACCGGGGGAAATCGAAGCGCGGCTGATCGAGCATCCAGCGGTGCGTGAAGCGGTGGTGCTGGTGCGGGACGAGCGGCTGGTGGCGTATTTCACCGTGCGTGAAGGATTCGACGCGCCCAGCATCGAAACCTTGCGCGCCCATGTGCTTGAGCGCTTGCCGGAGTACATGGCGCCGGGCGCTTACGTGAAGCTCGATGCGTTGCCCCTGACCCCCAACGACAAGGTCGATCGCAAGGCCTTGCCGGCACCGGGGGCAGAAGCGGTGCTCAGTCGTCGTTACGAGGCGCCCGAAGGGGAGGTCGAGATCAGGCTGGCGCAGATCTGGGCCGAGGTGCTGCAACTGGAGCAGGTCGGTCGCAACGACCACTTCTTCGAACTCGGCGGGCATTCGTTGCTGGCGGTCAGTCTGGTGGCGCGCATGCGTCAGGCCGGGCTGCACGTCGATGCCCGGACGCTGTTCAGCCAGCCGACCCTGGCTGCGCTGGCGGCTCAGACTTCGGCGCAGTCAACGCAGGTGGAAGTCCCTCAAACCACCATACCGACGCTCAATCGCAAACGCCGGCTCTGAGCGACATCGGCGCCGATTCGCGGTTCCCGCGGATCGGCGCCATGACTGGCCGGTCACGAGTCTTGTCCCCGCTTCCCATGTCAGACACCCAAGCCCCGATGTTTTAGCTTTTCCGGGCTGCGCGTGGCCGCACGGATTCGCCGCTGCGCGCTCCTTTTTCCAGAATTTACAGCAGGTTACCCCCATGCAATTTCGCGAGCTGATGGCTGTTATTTCCACCCATGCGATCCGCCTTCAACAGGACGATGAAGACCTGGTCATTCTGGGCAACGACGACGCGCTGGACGACGCGTTGTGGGACAGCCTCGCCAAGCACAAGGCGCAATTGCTGGAACTGGTGGCGAGCCACGGCGGCGACTGGTCGAGCCCGGCGCTGCGCATCACCCCGGACATGCTGCCGCTGGTGAAACTGGATCAGCCGGCCATCGACCGCATCGTCGCCACTGTGCCGGGTGGCGTGGCGAATGTGCAGGACATCTATCCGCTGGCGCCGCTGCAGGAAGGCATGCTGTATCTGCACCTCGCGGCCGGCGAAGGTGATCTGTATGTGCAACAGGCGCAGTTCACCTTCGACAATCACCAGCGCCTCGACGCATTTGCCCAGGCGTTGCAATGGGTGATCGACCGTCACGACATTCTGCGTACCTCGTTTGTCTGGGAACGCCTGGACGAGCCGGTGCAAGTGGTCTGGCGCCAGGCACCGCTGGTCTGCGAAGAGGTGCAGCTCGACACCTCCACGGATGTGTTCAGCCAGTTGCAGGCGCGCTACGACGCCCGTCACTTGCGCCTCGATCTGCAACAGGCGCCGCTGCTGCGTCTGGTGTACGCACGGGATCCGGCGCAGGGGCGGATCGTTGCGTTGTTGCTGTTCCATCACATGATCATCGACCACATTGCGCTGGACGTGGTGCGCCGCGAAATCCAGGCCTGGCTGCAAGGGCAGACTGAGCTGGTGGCGCCGGCGGTGCCGTTTCGCAATCACCTGGCGCGGGCGCGCATGGCCCTCGATGAACAGGCCCACGAAACGTTCTTCCGCGAGATGCTCGGCGATATCGACGAACCGACATTGCCGTGGGGCCTGCAGGATGTTCACGGCGGCGGACAGGATTTCGAAGACGCACAGCTCAGACTCTCTGACGATTTGAACCTGCGACTGCGCACGCAAGCGCGGCAACTCGGCGTGAGCGTGGCGAGCCTGATGCACCTGGCGCTGGCGCGGGTGTTGGGCCAGTTGTCCGGGCGCACCTCGGTGGTGTTCGGCACCGTGTTGCTGGGGCGGATGGAGGCGGGTGACGGCGGCGAGCAGGCGTTGGGCATGTTCATCAACACCTTGCCGCTGCGGGTCGATGTCGGCGCACAAAGCGTCTACGACGGCGTGCTTGCCACGCATCGACGGTTGAGCGCCTTGCTTGCCCACGAACAGGCGTCGCTGGCATTGGCCCAGCGTTGCAGCGCGTTGAGCACGCAGACACCGCTGTTCAGCGCCATGCTCAATTACCGTCACAGTGCTGTCGGTGATGTCGCCGAGGTGATCGAACTGGCCCCCGGCGTCCAGGTCCTGAGTGGCAAGGAACCGACCAACTACCCGCTGACCTTGAGCGTCGATGATCTGGGCAGTGGTTTCCGGTTGTCCGCCATCGCCCCGACCGGCATTGGCGCCGAACGCGTCTGCGGCTATGTGCAAACCGCACTCGACGCCTTGCTGGACGCTCTGGAACAGTCGCCCGAGACGCTGATCAACCAGTTGCCGATTTTGCCGGAGCAGGAGCGTCAGCAATTGCTGGTGGGCTTCAATGACAGCCGCGTCGAGTTCGATCTGGAACAGACCGTTCATGGCCTGTTCGAGGCTCAGGTCGAGCGCACGCGGCAAGCCATTGCGTTGCAGGCCGATGAGCTGTCACTGACGTACTTTGAGCTTAATGCGCGGGCCAATCGCCTGGCTCACCGATTGCGTGAGCTGGGTGTCGGGCCGGACACGCCGGTGGCGATCTGCGTCGAACGCGGGTCTGAACTGGTGATCGGCCTGCTGGGCATTCTCAAGGCCGGTGGCGCTTACGTGCCGCTGGATCCGGCCTACCCGGCGGAACGTTTGAACTACATGCTCAAGGACAGCGCCCCGGTGGCGGTGCTGGCGCACGGCGCGACCCGGGCGATGTTCGAGGCGGGCGGCGTGCCGTTGCTCGATTTCGATCAGGATCACTGGCAGGACTACCCCGATCACAATCCTCAGGTGCCGGGCCTGAACGCTTCGAACCTGGCCTACGTGATCTACACCTCGGGTTCCACCGGCACGCCGAAAGGGGTGATGGTCGAGCACCGTGGCCTGGGCAATCTGCTTCATTGGAGTTCGCAGGTGTGCCCGCCCGTGGCGGACGGCGCCCTGTTGCAGAAAACCCCTTACAGTTTCGACGCTTCGGTCTGGGAGCTGTTCTGGCCGCTGACGGCCGGCCTGCGACTGGTGCTGGCACGTCCCGATGCGCACTTCGAACCAGCGTATCTGACGCAAGTAGTGCGCGAGCAGCGCATCAGCGTGATCCAGTTCGTCCCGGCGTTGCTGCAACAGTTCCTCGACGTGGAAGACGTCAGCCAATGCACCAGCCTCACGGATGTTTTCTGTGGTGGCGGCGAGCTGACGCCAGCGTTGGCCCGTCAGGTACGCGAGTGTCTGCCGCAGGTGCGGTTGCACAACGTCTACGGCCCGACTGAAACCACGGTCGACAGCACGGTGTGGACGCTGGAGCCGTCGATGCCCGTGCCGGAAGCGCTGTTGCCCATCGGCCGACCGGTCAGCAACACCCGTTTGTATATTCTCGATGAACAGTTGCAGCCGCTACCGCTGGGTGTGGCCGGTGAGCTCTACATTGGCGGCGTGCAGGTGGCGCGCGGCTACTTGAACCTTGCATCGCTCACCGCCGAGCGTTTCCTCGACGATCCGTTCAGCGATCAACCGAATGCGCGGCTGTACCGCACCGGCGACCTGTGCCGCTATCGGGCGGATGGCAACCTTGAATACCTCGGTCGCAACGACGATCAGGTGAAGATTCGCGGCTTGCGTATCGAGCTCGGGGAAATCCAGGCACGGCTGATTCAACTCGATACCGTACTCGCCGCCGAAGTACTGGTGCGCGAAGACGTGGCCGGCGATCCACGGCTGGTGGCGTACTACACCGGTGAGCCGCTGGACATCGGCGAACTGCGCGGCCATCTGCTGGAGCAGTTGCCGGATTACATGGTGCCGACGGCGTTCGTCCATCTCGACGCCATGCCCCTGAGCCCCAACGGCAAACTCGACCGCAAGGCCTTGCCGGCCCCGGATCAGAGCGTCCAGTTGCTGCGCGGGTATGAGGCGCCGGTCGGCGATGTGGAATACCGCATCGCCGAGATCTGGCAGACCCTGCTGAACGTCGAACAGGTCGGGCGGCATGACAATTTCTTCGAACTGGGCGGCCACTCTTTGCTGGCGGTGAAACTGGTCGAGCGCATGCGCCAGCAGGAATTGAACTGCGATGTGCGGGTGCTGTTCGGCCGGCCAACCGTGGCGGGGCTGGTGGCAACCCTGGGCGCTTCGTCCAGCGTTCAAGTGCCGGTCAATCGCATCACCCCTGACTGCCAATACATCACGCCAGACATGCTGCCCCTGGCCTCACTCGATCAGGCCGGCATCGACCGGGTGCTGGAAAACGTCCCCGGTGGCGTCGCCAACGTGCAGGACATCTATGCGCTGGCGCCGTTGCAGGCGGGGATTCTGTATCACCACATGGCCGCGACTGCCGGTGATCCTTACGTGTTGCAGGCGCAATTCGTGTTTGACGGGATCAAGTCGATCAAGGCGTTTGTGCGCGCCGTCAACGTGGTGATCGCGCGGCACGACATCCTGCGTTCAAGCGTGGTCTGGGAAGGTCTCGAAGAGCCGGTGCAAGTGGTCTGGCGGGCGGCGCCGCTGGCGCTTGAACGAGTCGATGCCTACCCGCAGGACGGCGACGTGCTGCAACAAATGCAGGCGCGTTTCGACCCGCGTCACTATCGTCTGAATCTGGGCCGCGCACCGATGATGCGCTTTGCCTACACCGAGGATCCGCAGCAACAACGCTGGGTCGGCATTCTGTTGATGCACCACTTGATGCTCGATCACACCGCGCTGGAAGTGCTGGTGAGCGAGATGAACAGCGTGCTGCACGGTCACGCCGCCGAACTGGCGACTCCGGTGCAGTACCGCAACTATGTGGCACAGGCACGGCTCGGCGCGGATGCCGAGGCGCACGAAGGGTTTTTCCGCGACATGCTCGGCGACATCGATGAGCCGACTCTGGCGTTCGGCGTGCAGGACGTGCATGGCGACGGCAGCACGGTGGTCGACAGCCAACTCACGCTGGACACCGCGCTGGCCTTGCGTCTGCGCGAGCAGGCACGCCGGCTCGGCATCAGCGTGGCGAGTCTGGCGCACCAGGCCTGGGCGCAGGTACTGGCGCAGCTTAGCGGCCGGGATGAGGTGGTGTTCGGCACGGTACTGCTGGGCCGGATGCAGGGCGGCGAGGGCGCCGACCGGGCGTTGGGACTGTTCATCAACACCTTGCCGCTGCGCGTCAGCGTGACCGCCACGGCGGTACGCGACAGCGTGCTCGCCACCCATGAACGGCTGGCGCAGTTGCTCGCGCATGAACAAGCGTCACTGGCGCTGGCCCAGCGTTGCAGCGGGGTTTCGGGGGCGTTGCCGCTGTTCGGCACGTTGCTCAACTATCGCCACAGCGCACCGCAGGCTGCCGGCTTGACTCTGGACGGCATTGAATTGCTCAGCTCCCGCGAGCGCAGCAACTATCCGCTGGTAGTCAGCGTCGATGACCTTGGCGAAGGTTTGCGTCTGAGTGTGCAAGCGGTGCCGGGTATCGATGGTGCGCGGGTCTGCGAGTACATCAACATTGCCTTCGACAGTCTGGTGCAGGCGCTGGAGCAGACGCCGCAACTGGGTGTTGATCAGTTGTCGATTCTGCCGTCGGATGAGCGTCGGGAGTTGCTGGTCGGTTTCAATGACACCCAGCGGGATTACCCGTCGGGTTCGACGGTTCATGGTCTGTTCGAGCAGCAAGTGAAACTGCATCCGCAAGCCGTGGCGGCGGTTCATGGACACACCGCGTTGACTTATGAAGGGCTGAATCAACGGGCCAACCGACTGGCCCACCATCTGATCGGGCAGGGCGTACAGCCGGGCGACCATGTGGCGATCTTGCTGCCGCGTTCGCTGGAGTTGTTGGTCGCGCAACTGGCCATCGGCAAATGCGCGGCGGCTTATGTGCCGCTGGACATCAACGCCCCGGCCGAGCGTCAGGCGTTCATGGTTGAAGACTGCGGGGCGAAAGCGCTGCTGACCTTGAGCACTGAAACGGTTGATTACGCGGTGCGCCGGATCGATCTGGATCCGCTGCCGTTGGACGCGCAACCGACGCATAACCCGGACCTGCCGCAGTCGTTCGAATCCCTGGCCTACATCATGTACACCTCCGGTTCCACCGGCACGCCGAAGGGTGTGATGGTGCCGCACCGGGCGATTGGCCGGTTGGTGATCAACAACGGTTACGCCGATTTCAACCCGCAGGACCGCGTGGCATTTGCGTCCAACCCGGCATTCGACGCCAGCACCATGGACGTCTGGGGGCCGCTGCTCAACGGCGGGCGAGTGGTGGTCATTGATCACGCGACCTTGCTCGATCCGCACGCATTCGGACAGGGATTGGCGACTTCGGGCGCCACGATCCTGTTCGTCACCACCGCGCTGTTCAACCAGTATGTGCAGCTGATTCCCGAGGCGCTGAAGGGGCTGCGCATCGTGCTCTGCGGTGGCGAACGCGCCGACCCGGCCGCCTTCCGCCGCTTGCTGGCCGAGGCGCCGGATCTGCGCATCGTTCACTGCTACGGCCCGACCGAAACCACCACCTATGCCACGACGTTTGAAGTGCGCGAAGTGGCAGAAGATGCCGACAGCGTGCCGATTGGCGGCCCGATCTCCAACACCCAGGTCTATGTACTCGATGCCCGTCAGCAACCCGTGCCGATGGGCGTGACCGGCGAGTTGTACATCGGCGGCCAGGGCGTGGCGCTGGGCTATCTGAATCGCCCGGACCTGACCGCCGAAAAATTCCTGCAAGACCCGTTCAGCGAGCAACCGGGCGCGTTGCTGTACCGCACCGGCGACCTCGCACGCTGGCTCGCGCCGGGGCAACTGGAGTGCATCGGTCGTAACGACGATCAGGTGAAAATCCGTGGTTTCCGCATCGAACTGGGGGAAATCGAAAACCGCCTGCTGAACTGCGAAGGGGTCAAGGAAGCCATCGTGCTGGCCCGTCAGGACGGCCAGGAGCCGCTGCGTCTGGTGGCGTATTTCACCGCCGAAGAGGGCATCGACAGCGCCAGCCTGCGCGAACAATTACAAGCACGTCTGCCGGAATACATGGTGCCGTCGGCCTGGGTGCAACTCGACGTCTTGCCGCTGAACAACAACGGCAAGGTCGACCGCAAAGCCTTGCCGCTGCCGGATCAGAGCGCCTGGCTCAGCCAGGCATACGAAGCCCCGCAAGGCCCGGTGGAAACCGCGTTGGCGCAGATCTGGGCCGATGTCCTGAAGCTGGAAAAGGTCGGTCGCCACGACAACTTCTTTGAACTGGGTGGCCATTCATTGCTGGCGGTGAGCCTGATCGAGCGCCTGCGCCGGATCGGCCTGAGCACCGACGTGCGCCTGCTCTTCAGCCAACCCACTCTGGCTGCACTGGCTGCGGCGGTGGGCAGCGGTCGCGAAATCGAAGTGCCGGCCAATCGCATTCCTGCTGATTGCACCCACATCACCCCGGACTTGCTGAGCCTGACCGAGCTGGATCAGGCCAGCATCGACCGGATCGTCGCCACCGTACCGGGCGGTGCTGCCAATGTGCAGGAAATCTACCCGCTGGCGCCGTTGCAGGAAGGCATCCTTTATCACCACTTGAGTGCTGAGCAGGGCGACCCGTACCTGCTGCAATCGCGGCTGGCCTTCGACAGTGTCGAGCGTCTGCGCACCTTCACCGACACCTTGCAGCAGGTCGTCGCCCGCCACGACATCCTGCGTACCAGCGTTGTCCACGAAGGCCTGGCGATTCCTCATCAAGTGGTGTGGCGCCACGCCGAACTGGTGGTGCAACACGTAACGCTGGACCCGGTGCAGGGCGACATTCTCGAACAGTTGCACGAGCGCTTCGATGCCCGTCACTACCGCCTCGACATCAGCCAGGCACCGCTGCTGCGCATGGTGTATGCCGAGGATCCGAAACAGCAGCGCGTGGTGGCGATCCTGCTGTCCCATCACCTGATCCTCGATCACACCGCGCTGGAAGTGATCGTTGAAGAAATGCGCGATGTGATGTTCGGTGAGATCGACCACCTTTCGGCGCCGATCCCCTATCGCAACTACGTCGCCCAGGCACGCCTGGGGCTCGGCGAACAGGAGCATGAAACGTTCTTCCGCGAGATGCTCGGTGACATCGACGAGCCGACGCTGCCGCTAGGACTGCGGGATGTGCAGGGCGACGGTCACGGCGTCGAGGAAGCGCTGCAACCGGTGGCTGCCGAACTCAACGGGCGCCTGCGTGAACAGGCGCGGCAACTGGGCGTGAGCGCGGCCAGCCTGATGCACCTGGCCTGGGCGCAAGTGCTGGGCGTGCTGTCGAACCGGCGCGACGTGGTGTTCGGCACGGTGATGATGGGGCGGATGCAGGGTGGCGACGGTGCCGACCGGGCGTTGGGGGTGTTCATCAACACCTTGCCGCTGCGCATCGATGTCGGCGCCAGCGCGCGCGACGGGGTCAAGGCGACCCACGCACGACTGACTGCGCTGCTGGGGCATGAACACGCCTCGCTGGCCCTGGCCCAGCGTTGCAGTGGTGTCGCGGCGTCGTCGCCGTTGTTCAGTGCCTTGTTCAACTACCGCCACAGTGCCCCCGCGCAGCCGTCGCAGCACGGGCAGGGTATCTGGGAAGGCGTGCAGAAACTCGGTGGTGAAGAGCGCACCAACTATCCGCTGACCCTGAGCGTGGACGATCTGGGCGAAGGGTTTGCCTTGTCGGTTCTGGCGGTCAGCCAGATCGGCGCGCAACGGATTTGCAGTTACATGCACACGGCGCTGGAACAACTGGTGCAAGCGCTGGAGCAGACGCCGCAAAAGCCGCTGAACCGTTTGCCGATCCTTTCGACCGTGGAACTGGAACGTCTGGTCGACGGCTTCAATCCACCGGTCACGGCCTATCCCCGTGGCGCAACGATTCACGCAATGGTCGAGGTTCAGGCCGAGCGCAATCCGCAGGCCCTCGCGGTGATTCAAGGTGCGCAACAGCTGACCTACGGTCAGCTCAATCAGCGCGCCAACCAACTGGCCCATCATTTGATCGGCCTCGGCGTGCAACCGGACGACCGCGTTGCGCTCTGCGTGCGTCGCGGCCCGCAAATGCTGGTCGGGATGCTGGCGATTCTCAAGGCCGGCGCCGGTTATGTACCGGTGGATCCGGCGCATCCGATGGAACGCATCGCCTACCTGTTGCAGGACAGCGATCCGGTGGCCGTGCTCGCACAGGCTTCGACCCGGGAGCTGCTGGGCATGATGCCGGTGATCGATCTGGACAGCGACGCCTGGCAACACCTGCCCGACAGCAACCCGAAACTGCCGTACCTGACTCCGGCGCACCTGGCCTACGTGATCTACACCTCGGGCTCCACTGGCCAGCCAAAAGGGGTGATGGTCGAACACGCCACCCTGGAAAACCTCGTGCACTGGCACGCCGAAGCCTTCGACCTGCGTGCCGGCAACCACACCGCCAGCGTTGCCGGTTTCGGTTTCGATGCCATGGCCTGGGAAGTCTGGCCAGCGCTGTGCGTCGGTGCGACCCTGCACCTGCCGCCGGAATCGGTGAGCAATGAGCATCTGGACGAACTGCTCGACTGGTGGCGAGCGCAGCCGTTGCAAGTCAGCTTCCTGCCGACTCCGGTGGCCGAATACGCCTTCAGTCGCGAGCTGCAACACCCGACCCTGCGCACCTTGCTGATCGGTGGTGACAAACTGCGTCAGTTCAATCGTGCGCAGACCTTCGCGGTGATCAACAACTACGGCCCGACCGAGGCCACGGTGGTCGCGACCTCCGGGCCAGTGGAGGTCGGTCAGCCGCTGCACATCGGCCGGCCAATGGCCAACGCTCGCATCTATCTGCTTGATGACCAGCAACGTCCGGTGCCGGTAGGTGTCACGGGCGAGTTGTATGTGGCCGGCGCCGGTGTGGCCCGGGGTTACCTGAACCGTCCCGATCTGACCGTCGAACGCTTCCTCGCCGACCCGTTCAGCGACCAGCCGCAGGCACGGATGTACCGTACCGGTGACCTCGCACGCTGGTTGGCGGACGGCAACATCGAATACCTGGGCCGCAACGACGATCAGGTAAAACTGCGCGGCGTGCGGGTTGAGCTGGGGGAAATCGAAGCTGCGCTGGCCAGTCATCCGGCGGTGCAGGACGCGGTGGCGCTGGTGCGCGACGGGCAGTTGCTGGTGTGGTTCACCGAGCGTGCGCCGACCCATATCGAAGCCCTGCGCAATCATCTGCAAACGCTTCTGCCGCAAGCCTTGATCCCGGCGGCTTACGTGCGACTCGACGCCTTGCCGCTGACCGCCAACGGCAAACTCGACCGCAAGGCCTTGCCGGAACCGGATCAGAACGCCTGGCTCAGTCGTGAATACGAAGCCCCGCAAGGCCCGGTGGAGACTGCGTTGGCGCAGATCTGGGCCGATGTCCTGAAGCTGGAAAAAGTCGGTCGCCACGACAACTTCTTCGAACTGGGCGGCCATTCGCTGCTGGCGGTGAGCCTGATCGAACGCCTGCGTCAGATCGGCTTGAACACCGACGTGCGCGTGTTGTTCAGTCAACCGACGCTCGCAGCCTTGGCTGCTGTGGTGGGCAGTGGTCGCGAAATCGAAGTGCCGGCCAATCGCATTCCCGTAGGCGGCACTCACATCACTCCGGACCTGCTGAGCCTGGCCGAACTGGATCAGCCGAGCATCGACCGGATCGTTGCCACGGTGCCGGGCGGCGCCGTGAACGTGCAGGACATTTATCCGCTGGCGCCGTTGCAGGAAGGCATCCTTTATCACCACTTGAGCGCCGAACAGGGTGACCCGTACCTGCTGCAATCGCGGCTGGCCTTCGACAGCGTCGAGCGGGTCGAGAGCTTCGCGACGGCGTTGCGTCAGGTCATGGCGCGCCACGACATCTTGCGCACGGCGGTGATCTGGCAGGAACTGGCCGAACCGATGCAAGTGGTGTGGCGTCAGGTTGAGCTGCCGGTGCAGGAGATCGTGCTCGATCCGGCGGATGGCGACGTCCTCGAGCAGTTGCACGAGCGTTTCGATGCCCGTCACTACCGCCTCGACATCAGTCAGGCACCCTTGCTGCGTCTGGTGTATGCCCGTGATCCGGCTCACGACCGGGTGGTCGCGATGTTGCTGTTCCACCATGTCGTGATGGATCACACCGCGCTGGACGTGGTGCAGCACGAAATGCTCGCCTGCCTGCAAGGGCGCGAAGCCTCGCTGGGTGCGGCCGTGCCTTACCGCAACTACGTGGCGCAGGCGCGGCTGGGTGTCAGCGAGCAGGAGCACGAAGCGTTCTTCCGCGACATGCTCGGCGACATCGACGAGCCGACCCTGCCGTTCGGCTTGCAGGATGTACAAGGTGACGGTCGCGACATCGAGGAAACGCAACAGGCCCTGACCGCCGCCACCGGTCAGCGTCTGCGCAGCCTCGCGCGGCAACTGGGCATCAGCGTGGCCAGCCTGTTCCACCTCGCGTGGGCGCAGGTGCTGGCGGCGACGTCCGGGCAGGAGCGCGTGGTGTTCGGCACGGTGCTGATGGGCCGGATGCAGGGCGGCGAGGGGGCCGACCGGGCGTTGGGGATGTTCATCAACACCTTGCCGCTGCGGGTCGATCTGGGAGCAACCCCAGTGCGCGAAGGGGCTCGGGCAACACATGCGCGTCTCAGTACGCTGCTCGGCCACGAGCACGCGTCACTGGCGCTGGCCCAGCGTTGCAGCGGTGTGGCTGCGCCATCGCCACTGTTCAGTTCGATGCTCAACTACCGCCACAGCGCCGACGAGGCGCAACAGCAAAACGTGCGTCAGGCCTGGCAAGGCATCGAGACCCTGAGCAGCGAAGAACGCACCAACTATCCGCTGAGCCTGGGCGTCGATGATCTGGGCAACGGTTTCGTACTCACTGCCATGACCCCGGCGAACATCGGTTCGCAGCGTATCTGTGACTACATGCAGACCGCGCTGGAGAAACTCGCGGATGCCCTGGAACAAGCCCCGGATCAGCCGCTGAATCGCTTGTCGATCCTTGAAGGCGCAGAGCGTCAGCAGGTGCTGTACGACCTCAACGTTACCGGCACCGCAGACGATCTGCAGCAAACCGTTCACGGATTGTTCGAGGCGCAAGTACAACGCACGCCGCAAGCCATCGCGTTGCAGGCCGGTGAACGGCAACTGACCTACGCCGAACTCAACACACAGGCCAACCGTCTGGCCCATCACCTGAGCGAACTGGGCGTGGGGCCGGATGCGCGGGTGGCGATCTGCGTCGAGCGCGGGCTGGAACTGATGGTCGGTCTGCTCGGCATCCTCAAGGCTGGCGGCGCCTATGTGCCGCTGGACCCGGCGTACCCGGCGGAGCGTCTGGATTACATGCTCAAGGACAGCGCGCCGGTGGCCGTGCTGGTCCATGGGGCGACTCGTGAGTTGCTGGGCGAGAGCACTGCGCTGGTGATCGATCTGGATCAGGATCACTGGAAGTTCAACCCGGATGACAACCCGCAAGTGCCGGGCCTGAGCGCTTCGAACCTGGCCTACGTGATCTATACCTCCGGTTCGACCGGTGCGCCGAAGGGCGTGATGGTCGAGCATCGCGGCGTGGGCAATCTGTTGCACTGGAGTTCGCAACTGTGTCCTGCCGTGACGGACGGCGCCCTGTTGCAGAAAACCCCGTTCAGTTTCGATGCCTCGGTCTGGGAGCTGTTCTGGCCATTGAGCGCCGGGCTGCGTCTGGTGCTGGCGCGTCCTGACGGGCACCGCGAGCCGTCGTATCTGGCGCAGGTGATTCGCGAGCAGCGGATCAGCGTGATCCAGTTCGTGCCGGTGCTGTTGCAACAGTTCCTTGAGCAGGACGATGTCAGCCAGTGCAGCAGCCTCACCGATGTGTTCTGTGGCGGCGGCGACCTGACGCCAGCGCTGGCTCGTCTGGTTCGTGAGCGTTTGCCGCAGGTGCGTTTGCACAACGTCTACGGCCCGACCGAGGCGACGGTCGACAGCACGGTGTGGACGCTGGAACCGTCGATGTCGGTGCCGCACAGCGCGTTGCCGATCGGACGGCCGATCAACAACACTCGTCTCTATGTACTCGACGTCGCCGAACGGCCGGTGCCGATGGGCGTCATCGGTCAATTGTTCATTGGCGGCGCCGGGGTTGCGCGGGGTTATCTGGGGTTACCGCAGTTGATGGCTGAACGGTTTATCCCGAGCCCGTTCGTGGCCGGCGATCGGTTGTACGCCACGGGCGACCTGGTGCGCTACCGCGCCGATGGCCAGCTCGAATTCATCGGGCGCAACGACTTCCAGGTCAAACTGCGTGGCCTGCGCCTGGAGTTGGGTGAAATCGAAGCGCAACTGCTCAGCCATCCAGCCCTGCGTGAAGCCGTGGTGCTGGTGCGTGAAGAACGTCTGGTGGCGTACTTCACCTGGCACGCCGAGGCCGGGCAACCGGGGATCGAGGCATTGCGCGAACACTTGCTCGCACGCCTGCCGGACTACATGGTGCCGTCGGCATTCGTCGCGCTCGATGGCCTGCCGCTGAGCCCGAACGGCAAGGTGGATCGCAAGGCGCTGCCGGCCCCCGGTGCCGAGTCGGTGCTGGTGCGTGAATACGAGCCTCCCGTCGGTGAGACCGAAATCGCCCTGGCTAAGTTGTGGGCCGAGGTGCTGAAGGTCGAGCGCGTCGGGCGCCACGATCACTTCTTTGAACTGGGCGGGCACTCGCTGCTGGCGGTGAGCCTGATCGAGCGCATGCGCCAGATCGGGCTGAGCACCGATGTGCGCGTGCTGTTCAGTCAACCCACCCTGGCCGCGCTGGCTGCCGCCGTGGGCAGCGGGCGGGAAATCGAAGTGCCGGCCAACCGCATCGCAGCCAATTGCACCCGCATCACCCCGGACATGCTGACGCTGGTGACACTGGATCAGGCCGCCATCGAGCGCGTCGTGTTCAGCGTGCCGGGTGGCGCTGCCAACGTGCAGGACATCTATCCGCTGGCGCCGCTGCAGGAAGGCATTCTTTACCACCACTTGAGTGCGGGAGAAGGCGATCCCTACCTGCTGCAGTCGCGACTGGCGTTCGACAGCCTTGAACGTTTGCAGTGTTTCCGTGCGGCGTTGCAACACGTCATCGACCGCCATGACGTTCTGCGCACGGGTGTGGTGTGGGAAGGCTTGAGCGTGCCGGTGCAGGTCGTGTGGCGCCAGGCTGAACTGGTGGTGCAGGAGGCCATACTCGATCCAGCGGCCGGCGACATCCTTGAACAACTGCACACCCGGTTCGATGCCCGGCATTACCGCCTCGACATCGCCCAGGCACCGTTGCTGCGACTGGTGTACGCCCGCGATCCGGCACACGGCCGGGTGGTGGCGATGCTGCTGTTCCATCACATCGTGCTCGACCACACCGCGCTGGAAGTGGTGCGCCATGAAATGCAGGCGCACCTGCGCGGGGCGGATGAGCCGTTGCCGGCGGCGGTGCCGTACCGCAACTACGTGGCGCAGGCGCGTCTGGGCGTCACGGAGCAGGAGCATGAGGCATTTTTCCGCGACATGCTCGGCGACATCGACGAGCCGACCCTGCCGTTCAGCTTGCGCGATGTACGCGGCGACGGACGCGGCATCGAGGAAGTGCAGCAGGCGCTCGACAACGGCCTGAACCTGCGCCTGCGCAGTCAGGCGCGGCAGATGGGCATCAGCGTGGCCAGCCTGTTCCACCTTGCGTGGGCCCAGGTATTGGCGGCGACCTCCGGGCAGGACAATGTGGTGTTCGGCACGGTGTTGATGGGCCGGATGCAGGGCGGCCAGGGCGCCGACCGTGCGCTGGGCATGTTCATCAACACCTTGCCGTTGCGGGTCGATCTGGGCGAGACCCCGGTGCGCGAGGCGGTCAAGGCGACGCATCAGCGTCTCACCGCACTGTTGGGGCATGAGCATGCTTCGCTGGCACTGGCACAGCGTTGCAGCGGGATTGCGGCGCCGTCGCCGTTGTTCAGCGCGATGCTCAACTATCGACACAGCCACGGTTCAGAGTATTCGGACAGTGTGGTTCAGGCTTGGCAGGGCATCGAGACCCTGAGCAGTGAAGAGCGCACCAACTATCCACTGAGCCTGAACGTCGATGACCTGGGCAACGGTTTCTCGCTGATTGCCATGGTGCCGGCGGACATTGGCGCGCAGCGGATTTGCGGTTACATGCAAACGGCGTTGTTGGCATTGGTGGAGGCGCTGGAACAGGCACCGACGCAGGCAATGAATCGCTTGCTGATTCTTGAGGGAGCAGAGCGGCAGCGGCTGTTGTTCGACTTCAACGCTACCGATGTTGGTTATGACCTTCAGCAAAGCATCCACGGTTTGTTCGAGGCGCAGGTCTTGCGCACGCCGCAGGCTGTGGCGGTGCTCTCAGGCGAACAGCGGCTGAGCTATGCCGAGCTGAACGCTCGGGCCAACCGTTTGGCGCATCACTTGCGCGGACTGGGCGTTGGCCCGGATGCGCGGGTGGCGATCTGCGTCGAGCGGGGGCTGGAAATGGTGGTCGGGCTGCTGGCGATTCTGAAGGCCGGTGGCGGTTATGTGCCGCTGGATCCGGCGTATCCGCTGGAGCGTCTGGCTTACATGCTGGAGGACAGCGCGCCGTCGGCGGTGCTGGTGCAGGGTTCGACCCGCGAACTGTTGGGTGAAGTGGCGGTGCCGGTGGTCGATCTGGATCATGACACCTGGCAGTCGTTGTCAGCCGATAACCCTTCCGTCGATGATCTGACCCCGCAGCATACGGTGTATGTGATCTACACCTCGGGCTCCACCGGTCAGCCGAAAGGCGTGATCAACGAGCATTCCGGGGTGGTTAACCGCTTGCTGTGGATGCAGGACGCTTATCGTCTGACGGCTGAAGATTCAGTGCTGCAAAAGACTCCGTTCAGCTTCGACGTGTCGGTCTGGGAATTCTTCTGGCCGTTGATGACCGGCGCCCGACTGGTGATGGCGCGTCCGGGCGGCCACAAGGATCCGCTGTATCTGAGCGAAGTGATCGAGCGCGAACGCATCACCACGCTGCACTTCGTGCCGTCGATGCTCGACGTGTTCCTCGCTCACGGTGACACCGCACGTTGCAACGGTTTGCGTCAGGTGATGTGCAGCGGTGAAGCGTTGCCAGGCAGTCTGGTACGGCGCTTCAAGCAGCAATTGCCGAACAGTGGTTTGCACAACCTGTACGGCCCGACCGAAGCGGCCGTGGACGTCACGGCGTGGGATTGCGCCGGGCCCATCGACATCACGCCGGACAACACGCCGATCGGCAAACCGATCGCCAACACGCGCATGTACATCCTCGATGCCCAGCAACAACCGGTGCCGCAAAGCGTGGTCGGCGAGCTGTACATCGGCGGCGTGCAAGTGGCGCGGGGTTACCTGAACCGTCCTGACCTCAGCGCCGAACGTTTCCTTCAGGATCCATTTCAGCCGAACGGCCGGATGTACCGTACCGGCGACGTCGCCCGTTATCTGGCCGACGGCAACATCGAATACCTGGGTCGCAACGACGATCAGGTGAAGATCCGTGGCCTGCGCATCGAACTGGGCGAAATCCAGTCACGCCTGACCGACATCGGTGGCGTTCAAGAAGCAGCGGTGCTGGCCCGAGAAGATGTGCCGGGAGACAAACGCCTGGTGGCCTATTACACCGGCGCACGACTGGAAATCGACGTGCTGCGCGGTCACTTGCTCGAGCACCTGCCGGATTACATGGTGCCGGCGGTATTCGTGCACCTGGATGCGCTGCCACTGAGCCCCAACGGCAAACTCGACCGCAAGGCACTGCCGGCACCCGATCAAGCGTCTGTGATCACTCGCGAATACGAAGCCCCGGTCGGCGAAGTGGAAATTCTCCTCGCCGGGCTCTGGGCCGAATTGCTCAACGTGGAACGGGTAGGGCGGCACGACAACTTTTTTGAACTGGGCGGACACTCATTGCTGGCGGTCAGTCTGATCGGCCGGTTACGTCAGGAAGGCATGGAAGCCGAAGTCAGGGCGTTGTTCGAACAACCGACCCTGGCCGGTTACGCCGCAATTACGGAAAGAATGGAGATCGTCCTGTGAACGTGATCGAACTGTTGGCAACACTCAAGGCTAAAGACATCCAGTTAGCGGTCACCAACGACCAGTTGCGCGTACAGGGCAACAAACAGGCGCTGAGCGATCCGGCGGTGCTGGCGCTGTTGCGCGAGCACAAACCGGCGCTGATCGAACTGATCAAGGCCGGGCAATATTCAGCGACCAAGAGCGGTCAGGTCGACGTGCCGGCCAACGGCATTGCACCCGGCACCACGCGCATCACCCCGGCGATGCTGACCCTGGCCGAACTCGATCAGGCGGCCATCGACCGTCTGGTCGACGACGTGCCGGGCGGCGCGGCCAATGTGCAGGATATCTATCCGCTGGCGCCGTTGCAGGAAGGCATTCTTTACCACCATGTCAGCGCCACCCAGGGTGATCCCTACGTAATGCAGGCGCATTTCGCCTTTGCCGATCGCGGTCGCTTGAATGACTTCGTTCAGGCTTTGCAGGCCGTGATCGATCGCCACGACATCCTCCGTACGGCGGTGGTGTGGGATGGACTGGATACGCCGCAGCAAGTGGTCTGGCGCCAGGCCGAATTGCCGGTAGAAGAGATCGATGCCGAAGGCGATGCGCTGGCGTATTTGCACGAGCGTTTCGACGCCCGGGAATTCCGCATGGACGTGAGCCGGGCGCCGATGATGCGTCTGGCCCATGCGTGGGACGACGCCGGGCAGCGAGTCGTTGCGACGCTGCTGTTCCATCACATGGCGCTGGATCACTCGGCACTCGATGTGGTGCGCCATGAGATGCGTGCGTTCCTCACGGGGCAGGGCAGTCTGCTGGGGCGGCCGGTCGCGTTTCGTGATTACGTGGCGCAGGCACGGCTGGGTGTCAGCGAAACCGAGCACGAGGCGTTCTTTCGCGACATGCTCGGCGATATCGACGAGCCGACCTTGCCGTTCGGCTTGCAGGATGTGCAGGGTGACGGCCACGGCATCACCGAGCTGAGCGTACCGGTCGAACCGGCCTTGGGCCTGCGCCTGCGGGGGCAGGCGCGGCAGCTCGGGGTGAGCGCGGCCAGTCTGTTCCACCTGGCCTGGGCGCAGGTGCTGGCCACGCTTGCCGGCAAGCAACGCGTGGTGTTCGGCACAGTGTTGATGGGGCGCCTGCAAGGTGCCGAAGCCACCGACCGGGCGCTGGGCATTTTCATCAACACTTTACCGGTGCGGGTGGACGTCGATACTCAGAGCGTACGCAACGCCGTGCAGGCGACCCACGCGCGCCTGACCACCTTGATGCGCCATGAACACGCGCCGCTGGCGCTGGCCCAGCGCTGCAGCAGCGTGGCTGCGCCGACGCCGCTGTTCAGCGCCTTGCTCAATTATCGCCACAGCCATAGCGCGGCATCGGCGAGTGCACAAACCCTGTCCGCATGGGAAGGCATCACCACCCTGCACTCGGAAGAGCGCACCAATTATCCGCTGACCCTGAGTATCGACGACCTGGGCGACGCCTTCAGCCTAACCTTGCTCGCCACCACTGAGGTTGATCCGCAACGGGTGTGCGATTACATGCTCGGTGCCCTGAACGGTCTGGTGTCCGCGCTGGAACAGGCACCGGACTCGCCGATCAGCCAGGTGCCGATCCTGCCGGACGCCGAGCGCGAGCAGATCCTGCGCGGCTTCAACGCCACCCGGGCCGATTACCTGCAAGGGCTGACCATTCACCAGCGTTTCGAGGCGCAAGTCATCGAGCGGCCGGAAGCGGTGGCGGCGGTGTTCCTCGGTGAACAAGTGACCTATGCCGAGCTGAACCAGCACGCCAATGCACTGGCCCATCATCTGATCAGCCTGGGCGTTCGCCCCGATGATCGCGTGGCCATCGTCGCCCGCCGAGGGTTGGATACGCTGGCCGGGCTGCTGGCGATTCTCAAGGCCGGGGCCGGCTACGTACCGGTTGACCCGGCGCATCCCGCCGAACGCTTGAGCTATCTGCTCAGCGACAGCGCCCCGGTGGTGGTGCTGACCCAGAGCGATCTGCGTGATCGACTGCCGACGCTGGACGTCCCGGTGATCGACCTCGACCGCCGTACCTGGCCACTGAGTCTGGCCCTCGATCCGCAGGTGCCGGGGCTGACCACAGAGCATCTGGCCTACGTGATCTACACCTCGGGCTCGACCGGTCTGCCCAAGGGCGTGATGGTCGAACACCGCACCCTGTCCAACCTCGTCGACTGGCATTGCGGCGCGTTCGATCTGTGCGCCGGCCGCCACACTTCAAGCCTTGCCGGGTTCGGCTTCGACGCCATGGCCTGGGAAGTCTGGCCGGCGCTGTGTGCCGGTGCGACCCTGCATCTGGCCCCGGCCCGCGACGGCAACGAAGACATCGATGCCTTGCTCGATTGGTGGCGCGCGCAGCCGCTGGATGTGAGCTTTTTGCCAACGCCAGTGGCCGAATACGCCTTCAGTCAAAACCTCGAACACCCGACCTTGCGCACGCTGCTGATCGGCGGGGATCGCTTGCGGCAGTTCAGCCGTCACCAGCATTTCGACGTGATCAACAACTACGGCCCGACTGAAGCCACGGTGGTGGCGACCTCGGGCAAGATCGAGGCCGGGCAGACGCTGCACATCGGTCGGCCGGTGAGCAATGCCACGGTCTATCTGCTGGATGAGCAGCAACGTCCGGTGCCCATCGGGGTAGCGGGGGAGTTGTATGTCGGTGGCGCCGGGGTTGCCCGGGGTTATCTGAACCGTCCCGAGTTGACGGCCGAACGCTTTCTCGACGATCCATTCAACAGCGGGCGCATGTACCGCACCGGTGACCTGGCGCGCTGGCAGGACGACGGCACCCTCGAATACCTGGGACGCAACGATGATCAGGTGAAAATTCGCGGCGTGCGCATTGAACTGGGCGAGATTGAAACCCGGCTCAACCAGCTCCCCGGTATCCAGGAAGCGGTATTGCTGGCCCGCGAAGATGAACCCGGTCAGCCGCGCCTCGTCGCCTATTACACCGAACAGGCTCAGGTCGAACCGCAACCGGTGGCTGAGCTGCGCGCCTGCCTGCTGGCGCAATTGCCCGAGTACATGGTGCCGTCGGCGTTCGTGCGACTGGATGCGCTGCCGCTGACCGCCAACGGCAAAGTCGACCGTAAAGCCTTGCCGGCGCCGGACCGCGCGGCGCTGTTCACCCGTCATTACGAAGCACCGCAAGGCGAACTGGAAACCGCGTTGGCGCGGATCTGGGGCGAAGTGCTGCAGGTCGAACGTGTCGGGCGGCGGGACCACTTCTTCGAGCTGGGTGGCCACTCGCTGTTGGCAATGCGCATGGTGTCTCAGGTTCGCCAACGCCTGGGCGTCGAGCTGGCGATTAGCGAACTGTTTGCCAATGCCGAGCTGTCAGCGGTCGCAGAAGTGCTGGCCCAGGCCGGGCGCAGTTCGCAACCGGCGATGGTGCCGGTGCCTCGTGACGGCGCGCTGCCGCTGTCGTTCGCCCAGCAACGGTTGTGGTTTCTGGCGCGTATGGAAGGAGTCAACACGGCCTACAACATTCCGTTGGGCCTGTGCTTGCGCGGTGATCTCGAGGAGGCGGCGCTGCAACAGGCACTGGCCCGGATCGTCGACCGCCACGAAACCCTGCGCAGCCGTTTTGTCCCGCACAACGATGAGGTGCAGGTGATGATCGCGCCGGTCGACAGCGGCATGCTGCTGCGGGTCGAGGATCTGCGTCAGCATCCACACGCCGACGAAGCCTTGCAGGCGTTGATCCGTGAACAGGCCTCGACCCCGTTCGATTTGCAGAACGATCCGTTGATTCGCGGGCGTCTGGTCCGGCTGGCCGACGATCACCATGTGTTGCTGCTGACCTTGCACCACATCATCTCCGATGGCTGGTCGATGGGCGTGCTGACCCGTGAACTGATGGCGCTGTATCAGGCTTACAGCCATGGCGAGGCCGATCCGCTGCCGCCATTGGCGCTGCAATACGCCGACTACGCGACCTGGCAACGGCGCTGGTTGAGCGGTGAAGTGCTGCAGCGTCAGAGCGATTACTGGCAGCAGAATCTGGCGGGGGCCCCGACCTTGCTGGTGCTGCCGACCGACCGTCCGCGTCCGGCGCAACAGGATTACACCGGCAGCAGCGTCGAGTTCCGGCTCGGCGAACCGCTGAGCGCCGGGCTCAAGGCGCTGAGCCAGCGGCACGGCGTGACGATGTACATGACGATGGTGAGCGCCTGGGCTCTGTTGCTCAGTCGCTTGTCCGGCCAGTCCGACGTGGTGGTGGGTTCGCCGATTGCCAACCGTGGCCGCGCGGAAATCGAAGGGCTGATCGGGTTGTTCATCAATACCCTGGCCCTGCGGATCGATACATCCGGCGGGCTCAGCGTCGAGGCGTTGCTGGCCCGGGTCAAGGCGTGCACGCTGCAAGCCCAGGCCCATCAGGATCTGCCCTTCGAGCAGGTGGTGGAAGTCACCCGGCCGGCGCGCAGTCTTTCCCACAGTCCGTTGTTCCAGACCACCCTGAGCTGGGAAAACAGCGTGGGGCCGGATCTGGCGCTGGGTGATCTGGCGCTGGAACGCGTGGGCGGTCCGGCTCAGTTTGCCAAGTTCGACCTGTCGCTGACCCTGGGTGAAACCCGCAGCGGAATTCGCGGAGCGCTGGAATACGCCACGGCGTTGTTCGATGAGTCGACGATCCAGCGTTATGTCGGCTACTTCGAGCAACTGCTGCATGCGATGGTCACCAACGATCAGGCGGAGCTGGAACAGCTCGATATGGTTCAGGCCCACGAGCGTGAACAGTTGCTCGTCACGTTCAACGACACGCACACGGCGTTTGTGTCGGGGCTGACCATTGCGCAGCGATTCGAGGCGCAAGTGATCGAACGGCCCGAGGCGGTTGCGGCGGTCTGTCAGGGGCAGGCGTTGACCTTTGCCGAGCTGAACCGTCAGGCCAACACTCTGGCTCATCACCTGATCGGGCTGGGCGTTCGCCCTGATGATCGCATGGCCATCATCGCCCGGCGCGGGCTGGAAACGCTGGTCGGGCTGGTGGCCATTCTCAAGGCCGGCGCCGGTTATGTGCCGGTGGATCCGGCGCACCCGGCGGAGCGTTTGCACTATCTGCTGAGCGACAGTGCGCCCGTGGCGGTGCTGTGCCTGAGTGATTTGCGTGAACGCTTGCCGGCGCTTGATGTACCGGTGATCGATCTGGATTTGCGTACCTGGCCGGACAACGAGACCGGTAATCCGCAGGTGCCTGGCATGACCAGCGAACACCTGGCCTACGTCATCTACACCTCGGGCTCCACCGGTTTGCCCAAGGGCGTGATGGTCGAACACCACACACTGAGCAACCTCGTCGATTGGCATTGCAAGGCTTTCGACCTGTGCGCCGGGCGTCACACGTCGAGCCTTGCCGGTTTCGGCTTCGACGCCATGGCTTGGGAAGTCTGGCCGGCCCTGTGTGCCGGCGCGACCCTGCACCTGGCGCCGGCCCGCGACGGCAGCGAAGACGTGGATGCGTTGCTCGACTGGTGGCGCGCGCAGCCGCTGGACGTGAGCTTCTTGCCGACACCGGTGGCCGAATACGCCTTCAGCCAGAACCTCGAACATCCGACCCTGCGAACACTGCTGATTGGCGGCGACCGTCTGCGTCAGTTCAATCGTCAGCAGTCGTTCGATGTGGTCAACAACTACGGCCCGACCGAGGCCACGGTGGTCGCCACCTCGGGCATTGTCGAGGCGGGGCAGGCGCTGCACATCGGCAAACCGATCGCCAACGCGACGGTGTACCTGCTCGATGAACAGCAGCGCCCGGTACCTGTCGGCGTGGCGGCGGAGCTGTATGTGGGTGGCGCCGGTGTGGCCCGGGGCTACCTGAATCGTGCGGATCTGACCGAAGAACGCTTCCTGCGTGACCCGTTCAACCACGGCCGGATGTACCGCACGGGTGACCTGGCGCGCTGGCGCGCCGACGGTTCCATCGAGTACCTGGGGCGCAACGACGATCAGGTGAAAATCCGCGGAGTGCGTGTCGAACTGGGCGAAATCGAAACCCGCCTGAATCAGTTGCTCGGCATCCAGGAGGCGGTGCTGGTGGCCCGCGAAGACGAGCCCGGCCAGGTGCGGCTGGTGGCGTATTTCACCGAGCAGGCACAGGTCGAGCCGTTGGCCGTGGCCGAACTGCGGGCGCACCTGTTGACCCAGTTGCCGGAATACATGGTGCCGGCGGCCTTCGTCAGACTCGACGCGCTGCCGCTGACCGCCAACGGCAAGGTTGACCGCAAGGCCTTGCCAATGCCGGATCGCAGCGCCTTGTTCACCCGTGAATATCAAGCACCGCAAGGTGAACTGGAAACCACCCTGGCGCAGATCTGGGCCGACGTGCTGCAAGTTGAGCAGGTCGGACGTCAGGATCACTTTTTCGAGCTGGGCGGTCATTCGTTGCTGGCGATGCGCATGCTGTCTCAGGTGCGCCAGCGGCTGGGGGTGGAACTGACGCTCGCTGAGCTGTTCGCCAATGCCGAACTGTCAGCGGTCGCCGAGGTGCTGGCCCAGGCCGGGCGCTGCACGCAACCGCCGATCATGCCGGCGCCGCGGGACGGCGCGCTGCCGTTGTCGTTCGCTCAACAACGGTTGTGGTTCATGGCGCAACTGGAAGGCGCCAACACCGCCTACAACATTCCCCTCGGCCTGCGCCTGCGCGGTCGCCTCGACGAAACCGCCCTGCAACGAGCACTGGCGCGGATCGTTGAACGTCACGAAACCCTGCGCAGCCGCTTCGCCCAGTTCAACGATGAAGCCCAGGTGCTGATCGCGCCGCTCGACAGCGGTGTGCTGCTGCGGGTCGAAGATTTGCGCCACCACCCGCAAGCCGACGACGCCTTGCTCGCGCTGATTCAGGGTGAAGCCTCGGGGCCGTTCGATTTGCAGGACGACCCGTTGATTCGCGGGCGTCTGGTGCGACTCGCCGATGATCATCATGTGTTGCTGCTGACCCTGCACCACATCATCTCCGATGGCTGGTCGATGGGCGTCCTGACCCGCGAATTGATGGCGCTGTATCAGGCGTTCAGCCATGGCGAGGCCGATCCGCTGCCGCCGTTGGCGTTGCAATACACCGATTACGCCGTGTGGCAGCGCCGCTGGTTGAGCGGTGAAGTCTTGCAGCGTCAGAGCGATTTCTGGCAGCAGACCCTGGCCGGTGCGCCGGCCTTGCTGATGTTGCCGACCGACCGTCCACGCCCGGCCCAGCAGGATTACGCTGGCAGCAGTGTCGACATCCGGCTGGATGAGCGTTTGAGCGCCGGGCTCAAGGCGCTGTGCCAACGCCACGGCGTGACGCCTTACATGGCGGTGATGAGTGCGTGGGCGATGTTGCTCGGTCGCTTGTCCGGCCAATCGGACGTAGTGATCGGGTCGCCCGTCGCCAACCGCAACCGGGCGGAAATCGAAGGGCTGATCGGATTGTTCGTCAACACGCTTGCGCTGCGCATCGATACTTCGGGTGCGCTCAGCGTCGAAGCGTTGCTGGCGCGAGTCAAGGCGTGCACGCTTGAGGCGCAGGCCCATCAGGACCTGCCGTTCGAACAGGTGGTGGAAATCACCCGGCCGGTGCGCAGCCTGTCACACAGCCCGTTGTTCCAGACATTGTTGAGCTGGGACAGTGGCAGCGGTGCGACGCTGGCTCTCGGTGACCTGACGCTGGAAGGCGTGGCCGAGCCGAGCCATTTCGCCAAGTTCGACCTGTCGCTGACGTTGGGCGAGGCCCAAGGTGTGATCCGGGGTTCGCTGGAATACGCCACGGCGTTGTTCGATGAGTCGACGATCCAGCGTTATGCCGGTTACTTGCAGCAGTTGTTGCAGGCCATGGTCAGCAACGATCAGGCGTTGCTGGAGCAGGTCGATGTGCTGGCGGAGGATGAGCGTCGGCACTTGCTGCATGACTTCAATGCCACTGACGTTGATTACGATCTGGAGCAGAGCATCCACGGTCTGTTCGAAGCGCAGGTCTTGCGCACGCCGCAGGCTGTGGCGGTGCTCTCAGGCGAACAGCGGCTGAGCTATGCCGAGCTGAACGCTCGGGCCAACCGTTTGGCGCATCACTTGCGCGGCTTGGGTGTTGGCCCGGATGCGCGGGTGGCGATCTGCGTCGAGCGCGGGCTGGAAATGGTGGTCGGGTTGCTGGCGATTCTGAAGGCCGGCGGCGGTTATGTGCCGCTGGATCCGGCGTATCCGCTGGAACGTCTGGCTTACATGCTGGAGGACAGCGCACCGTTGGCAGTGCTGGTGCAGGGTTCGACTCGCGGGTTGTTGGGTGAGGTCGCGGTGCCGGTGGTCGATCTGGATCGCAACACCTGGCAATCGTTGTCGGCGGATAACTTGTCCGTCGACGGACTGACTCCGCAACACACGGCCTATGTGATCTACACCTCCGGTTCCACCGGCCAGCCGAAAGGCGTGATCAACGAGCACAGCGGGGTGGTCAACCGCTTGCTGTGGATGCAGGACGCCTATCGCCTGACGGCTGAGGATTCTGTACTTCAGAAAACCCCGTTCAGCTTCGACGTGTCGGTCTGGGAGTTCTTTTGGCCACTGATGACCGGCGCCCGACTGGTGATGGCGCGTCCGGGCGGTCACAAGGATCCGCTCTATCTGAGTGAAGTGATCGAGCGCGAGCAGATCACTACGCTGCACTTCGTACCGTCGATGCTCGACGTGTTCCTCGCCCATGGCGAGACCGCGCGTTGCCACGGTTTGCGTCAGGTGATGTGCAGCGGTGAAGCGTTGCCGGGCAGTCTGGTACGGCGCTTCAAGCAGCAATTGCCGAACAGTGGTTTGCACAACCTGTACGGCCCGACCGAAGCGGCAGTGGACGTTACCGCATGGGATTGCGCCGGGCCGTTGGAGCTAACGCCAGACAACACGCCCATCGGCAAACCGATCGCCAACACCCATATGTACATCCTCGATGCCCAGCAGCAACCGGTGCCGCAAGGCGTGGTCGGCGAGTTGTACATCGGGGGTGTGCAAGTGGCTCGCGGTTATCTGAACCGGCCCGAGTTGAGCGCCGAGCGTTTCCTGAACGATCCATTCCAGCCGAACGGCAGGATGTACCGCACCGGCGACGTCGCCCGTTATCTGGCCGATGGCAACATCGAATACCTGGGCCGCAACGACGATCAGGTGAAGATCCGTGGCCTGCGCATCGAACTCGGTGAAATCCAGTCTCGCCTGACCGACATCGGCGGTGTGCAGGAAGCGGCGGTGCTGGCCCGCGAAGACGTGCCGGGAGACAAGCGCCTTGTCGCCTACTACACCGGCGCACGTCTGGAAATCGACCTGCTGCGCAGTCAACTGCTGGAGCACCTGCCGGATTACATGGTGCCCGCAGTGTTCGTGCATCTGGAGGCGTTGCCGCTGAGTCCCAACGGCAAACTCGACCGCAAGGCATTGCCCGCGCCGGATCAGAGTGCAGTCATTGCCCGCGAATACGAAGCGCCTGTCGGCGAGGTGGAAATTCTCCTCGCAGGGTTGTGGGCCGAACTGCTCAAGGTGGAGCGAGTAGGGCGCCACGACAACTTCTTCGAACTGGGCGGACACTCGCTGATGGCAGTCAACCTGGTGGCGCGGATGCGCCACGTCGGGCTGACGGCTGATGTGCGTGTGCTGTTCAGCCAGCCGACGCTCGCCGCACTGGCCGCCGCGGTCGGCGATGAGACGGAGAGCGAAATCCCGGCCAACCGGATTGCACCGGACTGCAAACACATCACCCCGGACATGCTGCCACTGGTTGCACTGGATCAGCCCGCCATCGACCGCATTGTCGCCAGCATTCCCGGCGGCGCAGCGAACGTGCAGGACATTTATCCGTTGGCGCCGTTGCAGGCCGGCATTCTGTTCCATCACTTGTCGGCACCCCAGGGCGATCCGTATGTGTTGCAGGCGCAGTTCGCCTTTGCCAATGAGTCACGCCTGAGGGTGTTCGCCGAAGCCTTGCAGGCCGTGATCGAGCGCCATGACATCCTGCGCACGTCGCTGTTCTGGGACGGTCTGCAAGAGCCGGTGCAAGTGGTCTGGCGTCAGGCGTCGCTGGTGTGTGAAACGGTGGAGCTGGATGCTGGCGAAACTGATGCACTCGATCAGTTGCGCAGTCGGTTCGATACCCGGCAATACCGCATGGCCGTCACACAGGCGCCATTGATGCGGGTGGTGCACGGCTGGGACGCGGTCAATCGGCGCGTGGTGGCGCTGCTGCTGTTCCATCACCTGGTCATGGACCACATTGCGCTCGAGGTTCTGCGCCACGAGATGCAGGCAGTCCTGCTCGGCCAGGTGCGGCAACTGGCCGAACCGGTGCCTTATCGCACCTATGTCGCCCGTACTCGCTCGGGGCTGAGCGAAGAGGAACATGAGACGTTCTTCCGTGACATGCTCGGCGATATCGACGAACCGACCCTGCCGTATGGCCAGAGTTCTGTCGCGGACAGCGGTAACGGGCATGCGCAGCGGCTGCTGAACACCGCGCTGAGCCAGCGGGTCAGGGCCAAGGCCAGGCGCCTGGGCATCAGCGCCGCCAGCCTGATGCACCTGGCCTGGGCCAGTGTGCTGGGACAACTGTCGGGGCGTGAAAACGTGGTGTTCGGCACTGTCATGCTCGGCCGGTTGCACGGCGGTGAAGGTGCCGAACGGGCGCTGGGCGTGTTCATCAACACGCTGCCGCTGCGCATCGATCTGGACGGGCAATCGGTGAAAGAAGCGGCGCTGGCAACCCATCAGCGCTTGAACCGCTTGCTGCATCACGAACACGCGCCGCTGGCGCTGGTGCAACGTTGCAGCGCCATGGCCCCGGGGTCGCCGCTGTTCAATGCGTTGTTCAATTACCGCCACAGTGGCGGCGGGGGTACGCCGTCCGACGAAGTCGTGGCGGCATGGCAGGGCATGCAGTTGCTCAATGCCGAAGAACACAGCAACTATCGCCTGAGCCTGAGCGTCGATGACCTGGGCGAAGACTTCAGCCTGACCGCGTTGACCACGTCCGGGATCGACGCCGAGCGGATCTGCGACTACATGGATCTTGCGGTCGACAGCTTGTTGCAGGCGCTGGAGCGGACGCCGCAACTGGGCATCGATCAGTTGTCGATCCTGCCGCGGGATGAGCGGCGGCAACTGCTGGTCGAGTTCAACGCCACTCAACGGGATTACCCGGCGACGTTGACGGTTCATCGTCTGTTCGAACAGCAGGTGACGAAGCATCCGCAAGCGGTGGCAGCCGTGCATGGTGCGCTATCGCTGAGCTACTTTGAGTTGAATGAGCGGGCCAATCGCCTGGCCCATCACTTGATCGGCCAAGGTGTGCAACCGGGCGATCACGTGGCGATCCTGCTGCCACGCTCGCTGGATCTGCTGATCGCGCAACTGGCCATCGGCAAGTGCGCGGCGGCGTATGTGCCGCTGGACATTAATGCCCCGGCCGAGCGTCAGGCGTTCATGGTCGAGGACTGCGGGGCGAAAGCGCTGCTGACTTTCAGCACTGAAACGGTTGATTACGCCTTACGCCGGATCGATCTGGATGTGCTGAAGCTTGATGCGCAACCGACGCACAACCCGGATCTGCCGCAGTCCTCGGAATCGCTGGCCTACATCATGTACACCTCCGGCTCCACCGGCACGCCGAAAGGAGTGATGGTGCCGCACCGGGCGATCGGTCGACTGGTGATCAACAACGGTTATGCGGATTTCAATGCGCAGGACTGTGTGGCGTTTGCCTCCAACCCGGCGTTCGACGCCAGCACCATGGATGTCTGGGGGCCGCTGCTCAATGGCGGGCGAGTGGTGGTAATCGATCACGCGACCTTGCTCGATCCACAAGCCTTTGGACGTGAACTGGCCAACACCGGTGCGACGATCCTGTTCGTCACCACCGCACTGTTCAACCAGTACGTGCAACTGATCCCCGAGGCCCTCAAAGGCCTGCGCATGGTCTTGTGCGGTGGCGAACGCGCCGATCCGGCGGCCTTCCGCCGCTTGCTCGCCGAGGCGCCGGACCTGCGCATCGTTCACTGCTACGGCCCGACCGAAACCACCACCTACGCCACAACCTTCGAAGTTCGCGAAGTGGCAGAAACCGCCGACAGCGTGCCGATTGGCGGCCCGATCTCCAACACTCAAGTGTATGTACTCGATGCTCGTCAGCAACCGGTACCGATGGGCGTCACCGGCGAGTTGTACATCGGCGGGCAAGGCGTGGCGTTGGGTTACCTCAATCGCCCGGACCTGACCGCCGAGAAATTCCTGCAAGACCCGTTCGGCGATCAACCGGGCGCGTTGCTGTACCGCACCGGCGACCTCGCACGCTGGCTCGCACCGGGGCAACTGGAATGTATCGGTCGTAACGACGATCAGGTGAAGATTCGCGGCTTCCGTATCGAACTGGGGGAAATCGAAAATCGTCTGTTGAACTGTGAAGGAGTGAAGGAGGCCATTGTGTTGGCCCGTCAGGACGGCCAGGAACCGCTGCGTCTAGTCGCGTACTTCACAGTTGAAGAGGGCATCAACAGCGCCAGCCTGCGCGGTCAATTGCAAGCACGTCTGCCGGAATACATGGTGCCGTCGGCCTGGGTGCAACTCGACGTCTTGCCGCTGAACAACAACGGCAAGGTCGACCGCAAGGCGTTGCCAGTTCCGGCGCAGGACGCACTGCTCAGTCGTACCTATGAAGCCCCGGCCAATCCGCAGGAGGAAACCCTCGCTCAGTTGTGGGCCGAGGTATTGCAGGTCGAACAGGTCGGTCGTCACGACAACTTCTTCGAGCTGGGCGGGCATTCGTTGCTGGCGATTCGTCTGGTCAACCTGATGCAACAGAACGGCCTGGAGGTGACGCTGGCCGAGCTGTTCCAGCACGCCAGCATCGAGTCGCTCGGCACGTTGCTCAGCCAGCGCACAGGCGCAGAGCAACAGGATGACGGGCTGGTCGTGGTGCGTGCCGGTGGCGCAGACACGCCGTTGTTCCTGATGCATGAGTTCAGCGGGATGGACGCTTACTTCCCGGCGCTGGGCCTGCATATCGAGGGCGATTTCCCGATCTACGGGCTGCCGGGCATTCCGTTCGGCAAGGCACCGCTGCGCACCATGGAATGCCTGGCGGCGCGCATGGTGGAGATCATCCGTTCGGTGCAGCCGCAAGGGCCTTATCGTCTGGCCGGCTGGTCGTTCGGCGGGGTGCTGGCCTATGAAGTGGCGATGCAGTTGCTCGGTATGGATGAGGCAGTGTCCTTCGTCGGTCTGATTGACAGTTTCGTGCCGCGCCTGACCGATCAGGGCAAGGCGCGCTGGAGCGACGAGCATGCGCACAAGCGCCAGCTGTTGCAGCACTGCACGATGTACCGCGCCTCTCTTGGAAACGCGGGACAAGCCGCACTGGCGCATCTGGCGGTGTTGCAGACCGAGCTGGAGCAGATTGACTTCCAGTCGCTGTTGCAGCGCTGCCGGGAGGAGCAATTGCTGCATCCGGACATGGCCGCTGCCGCGCCTCAAGACCTCTGGCATTACCTCGACCGCGAGGTCGCCCACGGGCATGCACTGGCGCATTACCGGATCAATCCATTGGGCTTGCCGCTGCACTTGTTCCGGGCGCAGGAGCATCCGACGGAGCTGTCCCGACGGCACCCGACCCTGGGCTGGTCGGATGAAGTTCCGGCCACGCTCCTGCATTGCATCGACGTGCCGGGCGATCACCAAAGCATGATGCAGGCGCCGCATGTGCATGTGCTCGGTCAGGCGCTCAGCCAGGCGTTGCAGGCGTCGGCGACGGTCGAATCCCGGGCGTATCAGCCGTTGTTGACGATCCAGACCGGCTACACCGGGCACGCGCCGATCTTCTGTGTGCCGGGGGCTGGTGACAGTGTCACCGGGTTCATCCACCTGACTGAGGCGCTGGGGCCGGAGTGGCCGATTTACGGGCTGCAACCCCGAGGCCTAGACGGCGCGACCGTGCCGCACAGTCGGGTCGAAAGCGCTGCCACGTTTTACGTGCGGGCGCTTGAGCAACTGTACCCGCAAGGGCCGGTGCATCTGATCGGGCATTCGTTCGGTGGCTGGGTGGCGTACGCCATGGCGGCGCAGTTGCAGGCTGCGGGGCGCGAGGTGGCGTCCCTGACCCTGATCGACAGCGAATCGCCGGGCGGCAACAGCGTGGTGGGCAAGCCTTACACCACCACGGCAGCGCTGCTGCGACTGATCGAGTCGCTGCAACTGTCCAGCGGCAAGTCTTTGGGCATTGATGCGCTGGCCTTCGCCGAAGCTGACGACACCACGCAAATGCGCCTGCTGCATGACGGGATGGTGCACGCGGGTGTGCTGTCTGAACGTGCGTCAACCGATGCGATGCAGGGCCCGGTGCGCACGTTCGCCACCGCGCTGCGCACGGTCTATCGACCGGCTCTGGCCTACACCGGGCCGGTGCGTCTGGCGCTGGTGGACGATCCGACGCTGGACGCCTCGGGCAACCAGCGCGAACAGGTTGCAATGCTCGAAGGCTGGCAGCGCGAGGCCAGGGATCTGGCGGTGTGGTACGGCCCTGGCAACCACTTCACGATTCTCAAGGCGCCCAACGTCTTCAGTCTCGCGGCGTGGTGGCATGACGGGTTGACGGTGGCGGCTGGCCAAGTGTTGTCCTGATTGAAGTCTTTATCCTGGAACCCGGCCGCTGGCCGGGCTCAACCCTGAACGGAATTGTGGTCATTTATGGAACAGTCGAAGTTGCGCAAAGTCGGTCTGGGAATCGCGTTGACGCTGGTGGCCGGGTTGGTCTTCTACACGGTGCAGGCACCGGCCGAAGCACCGCAATACCTGACCGCCACGGTCGAACGCGGTGACATTGAAAACGCGGTGCTCGCCACCGGTCTGCTGGAGGGCATCAAACAGGTGGACGTCGGTGCCCAGGTCTCGGGGCAGTTGAAGTCGCTCAAGGTCAAGGTCGGCGACAAGGTCAAGAAAGGCCAGTGGCTGGCGGAAATCGACCCGTTGGTGCTGCAGAACACCCTGCGTCAGGCTCAGGTCGACGAGGAAAACCTGCAAGCCCAGCGCCGGGCGACACAGGCTCAGCTCCGGCAGACCAAGGCGATCTACGAGCGCTATCAGAACCTGCAGGAGGACGCCTCTATCTCGCGGCAGGATTTTGAAACCGCGCAATCGAACTACGAAGTGCAGCAAGCCAATCTGTTGTCGCTGGATGCGCAGATCAAGAGCGCGCATATCCAGATCGACACGGCCAAGGTCAACCTGGCCTACACGCGGATCATCGCGCCCATCGACGGCGATGTGGTGGGCATCGTGACTCAGGAAGGCCAGACTGTGATTGCCAACCAACTGGCGCCGATCCTGCTGAAGCTGGCGGATCTGGACACCATGACCGTCAAGGCTCAGGTGTCGGAGGCGGATGTCATTCACATCGCGCCGGGGCAGGAGGTTTATTTCACCATTCTGGGCGAGGACAAACGTTATTACGGCAAGCTGCGCGGCACTGAACCCGCGCCGCAGAACTTCCTCGAAACCCCGCCCGCCGGCACGCCGAAACAGAACACGGCGGTGTTCTACAACGCGCTGTTCGAGGTGCCGAACCCTGATCACCGCTTGCGCATTTCCATGACGGCCCAGGTGCGGGTGGTGCTCGACACCGCCAAATCGGTGTTGACGATTCCGGTGGCCGCGTTGGGCCCGCGCAACAACGATGGCAGTTTTCCGGTGCGGGTGCTGGACGCCAAGGGCCAGGCGCAGTCGCGCAATGTGCAGACCGGGATCAACAACAACGTCAAGGTGCAGGTCAACGGTGGTCTGGCCGAAGGCGACCGGGTGGTGATCGGTGATCCGGTGTCGAAAGTGGCAGGGGCATGAGCATGACCGAACCTCTGCTGCAACTGACCGGCATCAGCCGCAGTTTCACCGCGGGCGACCGTGAATTTCTGGCGCTGAAGAACATCGACCTGACGATCAATGCCGGGGAAATGGTGGCGATCATCGGTGCCTCGGGCTCCGGCAAATCAACCCTGATGAACCTCCTCGGCTGCCTCGACTACGCCACGGCCGGCAGCTACAAGATCAACGGCCGGGAAACCCGTGATCTGGACAATCAGGCGCTGGCCGAACTGCGCCGCGACTATTTCGGCTTCATCTTCCAGCGCTACCACCTGCTGCCGCATCTGAGTGCGATGCACAACGTCGAAATGCCGGCAATATACGCCGGCACACCGGAACCGCAGCGTCATGCCCGGGCCCGTGAGCTGCTGGCACGGCTGGGGCTGGAAGGGCACCTGACTCATCGTCCGAGCCAACTGTCGGGCGGTCAGCAGCAGCGCGTCAGTATCGCCCGGGCCTTGATGAACGGCGGCGAAGTGATCCTCGCCGATGAACCGACCGGCGCACTCGACACCACCAGCGGCAAAGAGGTGATGCGTATTCTGCTGGAGCTGCACGCCGCCGGGCACACGGTGATTCTGGTGACCCACGACCCCAAGGTCGCGGCCAACGCCGAGCGCATCATCGAAGTCAGCGACGGCGAAATCCTCAGCGACCGCCGCAACGAGCGCGACACCACGGCGCTGACCAATGAGGACGCAGTGCCGCCCAAGTCCACGGCGGCGCGGCGTCTGGTGGCCAGCCTCGGGTTGTTCAAGGAAGCGTTCAACATGGCCTGGGTCGCGCTGATCTCCCATCGGATGCGCACCTTGCTGACCATGCTCGGGATCGTCATCGGCATCACCTCGGTGGTGTCGATTTCGGCCATCGGCGAAGGGGCCAAGCGCTATGTCTTGAAAGACATCCAGGCCATCGGCAGCAACACCATCGATATCTATTCCGGCACCAGTTTCGGCGACAGCCGCTCGGCGGCCATCGAAACCCTGGTGCCGGCGGATGTGACGGCGCTCAATCAGCTCTACTACGTCGACAGTGCCACGCCGGTGGTCGGGCGCAATCTGTTGCTGCGTTACCGCAATATCGACCTCGATGCGCAGGTCAACGGCGTCAGCGATCTGTACTTCCAGGTGCGCGGGATCAAGATGGAGTCGGGCATCCCGTTCAGCGAAAGCGATGCAAGGCGTCAGGCGCAAGTGGTGGTGATCGATCACAACACCCGCCATCGATTGTTCGGCGAAGGGGTTGATCCGCTGGGGCAGGTGATCCTGATCGGTAACCTGCCGTGCACCGTGATCGGTGTGGCGGCGGAGAACAAGAACATCTTCTCGTCGAGCAAGTCGCTCAACGTCTGGGTGCCCTATGAAACCGCAGCCGGACGGCTGCTGGGCCAGCGTTATCTGGACAGCATCAGTGTGCGGATCAAGGACGGTCAACCGAGCAAAGTGGTAGAGGACAACGTCAACAAGCTGATGCTGCAACGCCACGGCACCAAGGACTTCTTCACCAATAACCTCGACAGCGTGATGCAGACTGTACAGAAAACCAGCCGCTCTCTGGCCTTGTTGCTGTCGCTGATTGCGGTGATTTCACTGGTCGTGGGCGGCATCGGCGTGATGAACATCATGCTGGTGTCGGTCACCGAGCGTACCCGTGAAATCGGCATCCGCATGGCGGTCGGGGCGCGGCAGTCGGACATTCGCCAGCAGTTTCTGGTGGAGGCGGTGATGGTCTGCCTGCTGGGTGGCGCCATCGGTATCTCGTTGAGTTACGCCATCGGCCATCTGTTTTCGCTGTTCATCAAGGAGTGGGAAATGGTGTTCTCGATGACTTCGGTGCTCACCGCTGTGCTTTGCTCGACCCTGATCGGCATCGTGTTCGGCTTCGTGCCGGCGCGCAATGCGTCGCGGCTCGATCCGATCGAGGCGTTGGCCCGGGATTGAAACGGGCGCAAAAAAAAACGCCGTCCTTTGCAGGAGGGCGGTTTCGTTACAGGCGTGTGAACCGTCAGGCCGCGTTCGACGGGCCGCAGGCTGCGGGGCAGTCCTTTGGCGAGTACATCCAGCGCATCAGCGAGTGACGGCCGCTGATACCCAGTTTGATCGCGGCGCGTTTGAGGTAGCTCTCCACGGTGTTGACCTTCAGTTGCAACTGCTCGGCCAGTTCTGGCGCGGTGCGCCCGGCGAGCAGGCCGACACACACTTCCATCTCGCGGTTCGACAGGCTCAGCCCCAGTTGCTCCACGCGCTCGCAAAAGCGCAGGCGCAGGGTTTCCAGGCCCAGCAGGGTTGAGTCCGATTGCTCCTGAGATTGTCCCTGGGCGTCAGTGTTCGCCGGTTGCAGGGCGTTGATGTGTTTCTCGACCATCGGCAGTAGCACCGGAGAAATGTCCTGCAACAAACTGCGCTCGTGGGCGGAAAAGCGTTTTGACGGGCCGCACCGGTAAACCGATATCACATAGCGGTAACCGTCCTTGCGCCGGGTCAGATGCAATTGCGAGGCGTCGGTGACCGTCGAGGGTTCGGGAGTGGGCAATTCATTGGCACTCGGCAGAGTGCTCAACTCGGAATACACCGTTTCAGCCAGCAAGGAGGCTTCCTTGACGCATTCGGGCTCACTGCGCGGCTGTGCGCGTCCGACCGGTTCCACGCGCATCTGCCGGATGTGCGTGGCGTCCACCGCCAGTTGGGTCAGGATCAGGTCGTGCAGCATCCGTGGGAAATGTCGGCTGCCAGTGCTGGCGATGACCTTGCCAATGTGAGGAAACAGCTGTGAGTTCATGTCGTTCATCCATGAGTTGCAGTGTGGTACTCGTGTTCCTGAACCACCGGAAAACAGCTCCATGCCCGGCGACAGCGAATCAGGAAATTGGATCCTATCCTAGTACAACGTTTCAGCGACGGTTTAATGAAGGGGCTATTAGCTCATAACTGACGGTGAGGGGGATGTCGGGATGACAGGTGTCAGCGAAATGCCTTACAGCTGAGTAGGGATGTTTTTATAAAAATCCTACAAGTGACAGTATTTAAAAACAAAAAAAGCCCGTTTCAGCCGAAGCAAAAACGGGCTTTTTCCCTCATAGACAACCGTTACTTCAGGTTGTCAAAGTGGTCTCGCAGGAACTCGTAAAAGCGAAACGCTTGAAACGATCTCCATACGAGGCTCAGCGTACGCAGCAAAAGCTTCATACGTTTTGGCCTCCAGGTCGGGGGCCAAACCTCCAGCGCACTTACCGGACCATGTGTGCCTTCGGACATGCACGTCAATGTTGTCCATGAGGCGGCCGGTTGTGATCCCTCCGAGCCATCATTCCGGCACGGGTGCAAAACCGTGTCGAAGGGCATGAAACCGTTATGGTTCCAGCCAAACCTCACGGATGCACTGGCGAGTGAGCGTCGGCATATTAACTTGTCTTGTGGCGTGATTCTGAGGATCCCGGGCAAAGACTTGATGAGTTTTGTAATTCGTTATTTCTGTCAGTATGTTTTTGTGGGTTAAAGACTTGCCAGGGTTGACCTTGGCTTCACATAACGTCATTCAACACTCACAAAATCACGTTGCAACGAGTACCAAAGATTAATAGTATTCCCGCACGTCAGTGTTGTCCGTGAGACACCAGGCCCCAGCCGCAAACTGAGGTCTACCGAAAAACCGCCCCGCAAAGGCGGTTTTTTTTCGCCTATCGTTTGCCCCCCGCCAGCAATCCTACGCCTCGCTCACCAAGGGCAACCCTGCATCCACCAGCTCGATCCAGTGCTTGACCGGCGTGCGTCCCGCGCCGTCGAGGTGGGTCTGGCAGCCGATATTGGCGGTGGCGATGATGTCCGGATGGTCGCTTTCCAGGGCGTTGAGCTTTTGGTCGCGCAGTTGCCGGGCCAGCGTCGGTTGGGTTATCGAATAGGTGCCCGCCGAGCCGCAGCACAGATGGGCGTCCGGCACGGTCGTGAGGTTGAAGCCCAATCGGGTCAGCACCGACTCCACCGCGCCGCCGAGTTTCTGTGCGTGTTGCAAGGTACAGGGGCAGTGGAAAGCCAAGCGCTGATCGGCATGAATACCTAGGGACTCGAGCGGTTCCTCACGCAACACTTCCACCAGATCTTTCGCCAGCGCACTCACGGTTTTCGCCTTTTCGGCATAGGCCGGATCGGTGCACAGCAAGTGTCCGTAATCCTTGATGAACGCGCCGCAACCGCTGGCGGTCTGCACGATGGCTTCGGCGCCTTGTTCGATGGCCGGCCACCACGCATCGATGTTCTGGCGGGCGCGGTCAAGTCCGGTGGCCTGGGCGTCGAGGTGATAGTCCACGGCGCCACAACAGCCGGCCTTTCGCGCCGGTGTAATGCTGATCCCCAATCGATCCAGCACCCGTGCTGCCGCCGCGTTGGTATTGGGCGACAAACCCGGTTGCACGCAGCCTTCGAGCATCAGCATCTGGCGGGCATGCCGGGTTACCGGGCGGGGTGCGATTGTAGAGGTGCTGTGCGGCAATTTGGCTTGCAGGGTATCAGGCAGCAGCACACGGAAGATCTGGCCAGCGCTGACCAGTCCTTTGAACAGTCCGGGATTCGGTGCCACACCACGCAAACCTGCCCGCAACACACGTTGACCAATGGGTCGCGGCACGGCCGCATCAACCACGGCGCGGCCGATGTCGAGCAGGTTGTGATAGTCCACACCCGAGGGGCAGGTGGTTTCGCAATTGCGGCAGGACAGGCAACGATCCAGGTGCAGTTGGGTCTTGCGGGTGACTTCGTTGCCTTCCAGCACCTGTTTGATCAGGTAGATGCGACCCCGTGGGCCGTCGAGTTCATCGCCGAGCAACTGATAGGTCGGGCAGGTCGCGTTGCAGAAGCCGCAATGCACGCAAGTGCGCAGGATGCTTTCGGCTTCTTCGGCGCGAGGCAGTTGCCGGGCTTCTTCGCTGAGAGTGGTTTGCATGGCTCAAAGCTCCGCGTACAGGCGACCGGGGTTGAAGATGCCCTGAGGGTCAAGTTGCTGCTTGAGGCGGCGGTGATAGTGCAGAAGGGCGGGCGGCAGCGGATGGAAAGGCGCGTCGATCAAACCATGGCTGTAGCAGGTCGCATGCCCGCCAACAGCCGAAACCACCTTGCGAATCAGTGCCGCCTCGGCTCCTGATTTGAGCCAACGCTGGGCGCCGCCCCAGTCGAGCATTTGTACACCGGCCAAGGCCAGCGGCGGGGTGTTGTTCGGCACCGACAGGCGCCACAGGGGCTGGTCTTCATCAAAAAAATCCAGGCGCTGTTCATTCAGATCTGACCAATAAGCGCCATCGAGCATTTCACCACCGAGGCGATCACGGGCTGCGGCCACGGAGCCTTCGCCACCCTCCAGACGCAAGTGCAGATGCTGCCCATCGTGGCAGGCGGCGCTGATCGGCAACGGCTGTTGGCCCCATTCAGCCAGGCGCTGCAAGGCCCGCTCGCTGTCCATTTCCAGGCTGATGCTCAGGCACTCACGCGGTTTGGGCAGGACCTTGAGCGAGACTTCGGTAATCACCCCCAGCGAGCCGTAACTGCCGGCCATCAGCCGCGACAGGTCATAACCGGCGACGTTTTTCATGACTTCACCGCCAAAGCGCAGATGCTTGCCGTGGCCGGTGATGATCCGCGTGCCGAGTACGAAATCCCGCACCGACCCCGACCACGGGCGCCGTGGGCCTGACAGTCCGCTGGCGATCATCCCGCCCACCGTCGCGTCGTCGGCGAAGGCCGGTGGTTCGCACGGCAACATCTGTTGTGAAGCATCCAGCACCGCCAGCAGTTCGGCCAGTGGAGTGCCGCAACGCGCGGTGATCACCAGTTCGGTCGGGTCGTAGCTGACGATGCCGCGATGGGTGCGGGTGTCGAGGATTTCTCCGGCAACGATACGCCCCAGAAACGCCTTGCTGTTGGCGCCCTGAATCCGCAGTGGCGTGGCGTCCTGCAATGCCTGATTGACCTGATCGAGCAGCGCGATGCTGTCGTCGATATCCTTTTCTCGGACCATCAGAAACGCTCCAGCTCGGGGAAGGGCAATTGTCCGGCGTGAATATGCATGGCGCCGAACTCGGCGCAGCGGTGCAGGGTCGGAATGTTCTTGCCCGGATTGAGCAGACCGCCGGGGTCGAACGCGGCTTTGACGGCGTGGAACAGGGTCAACTCGTCGTTGTTGAACTGCGCGCACATCTGGTTGATTTTCTCCCGGCCCACGCCGTGCTCGCCGGTGATGCTGCCGCCGACCTTCACGCACAACTCAAGGATTTTGCCTCCCAGGGTTTCGGCGCGTTCGAGCTCGCCGGGTTGATTGGCGTCGAACAGAATCAACGGATGCATGTTGCCGTCGCCGGCATGGAACACGTTGGCCACCCGCAAGCCGTATTCGGCGGACAACTGCGCAATGGCTTGCAGCACGCCGGGCAGTTCGCGGCGCGGGATGGTACCGTCCATGCAGTAATAGTCCGGCGACAAGCGCCCCACGGCCGGGAAGGCATTCTTGCGTCCGGCCCAGAAACGCACGCGCTCGGCCTCGTCCCTGGCCTGACGCACTTCGGTCGCGCCGGCGTTTTCCAGCACCTGGCGGACGCGGATGCAGTCATCGTGGACGTCGGCTTCGACGCCATCGAGTTCACAGAGCAAAATGGCTTCGGCGTCCACCGGGTAGCCGGCGTGGATGAAGTCCTCGGCGGCGCGGATGGCCAGGTTGTCCATCATTTCCAGGCCTCCGGGAATGATCCCGGCGGCGATGATGTCAGCCACGGCGCGGCCGGCGTTTTCCACGGAATCGAATGCGGCCAGCAAGACTTTGGCTGTCTGAGGTTTGGGCAGCAGTTTGACCGTGACTTCAGTGATAACGCCCAGCAGGCCTTCGGAACCGGTGAACAGCGCCAGCAAGTCGAAACCGGGGGAATCGAGCGCATCGGAGCCGAGCGTGAGGTGTTCGCCCTCGACGGTCAGGATCTCGACCTTGAGCAGGTTGTGCACGGTCAGGCCGTACTTGAGGCAATGCACCCCGCCAGCATTTTCCGCCACATTGCCGCCTATGGAGCAGGCGATCTGCGAGGACGGATCCGGCGCGTAATACAGACCGAACGGAGCGGCGGCCTGGGAAATCGCCAGATTGCGAACGCCGGGCTGAACGCGTGCCGTGCGGGCGGCGGGGTCGATGTGCAGGATGTTGTTGAAGCGCGCCATCACCAGCAGCACGCCTTTCTCCAGAGGCAACGCCCCGCCGGATAACCCGGTGCCTGCACCCCGGGCCACCACCGGCACGTTTCTCTCATGACAGATTCGCAAAACACCCTGCACCTCATCGAGATGCCGGGGCAGGACCACCAGCAACGGCGCGGTGCGGTAGGCGGACAAACCGTCACATTCGTACGGTGCGAGATCCTCGCGCTGATGCAGGACTTCCAGCGTCGGCCACTGGCTGTGCAGTGCCTGCAATAGCGCCGCTTTGTCGACGTCCGGCAGGACGCCGTCGACCTGCTCGTCGTAGAGAATGTTCATGAACGATGGGTGCCCCTTGGTTTTTGTTATCGGGTGCGGGTTGCGTGGGTTGCTCAGCCCAGATCAGCAGCCTCATGTCGTTCCGGCACCTGGCTCGCCTCATCGCCCCAGGTACGGTTGACGCGTTGCCCACGGATGACCGCAGGCCGGTTGGCGATCTCCTCGGCCCAGCGCTGGACATGAGTGTATTCATGAGCCGACAGGAACTCGGCCGCCCCGTACACATTGTTGCGCACCAGTTGCCCGTACCACGGCCAGACCGCGATGTCGGCGATGGTGTAGTTGTCACCGGCAAGGTAAGGGTTTTCAGCCAGGCGCCGGTCGAGCACATCGAGCTGGCGCTTGGTTTCCATGGTAAAGCGGTTGATCGGGTATTCGAGCTTGTCCGGCGCATAGGCATAAAAATGCCCGAAACCACCACCCAGGTAGGGCGCCGAGCCCATTTGCCAGAACAGCCAGTTCAGGGTTTCAGTGCGACCGGCGATGTCGGTGGGCAGGAAGGTGCCGAATTTTTCGGCGAGGTAAAGCAGGATCGAGCCGGACTCGAAAACCCGGATGGCCGGCTCCACGCCACGATCCAGCAGCGCCGGGATTTTGGAGTTCGGGTTGATCTCGACAAAGCCGCTGGAAAATTGATCGCCTTCGCCGATGCGGATCAACCAGGCGTCGTATTCGGCCCCGGTGTGCCCCAGCGCCAGCAACTCTTCGAGCAGGATGGTGACCTTGACGCCGTTGGGCGTGGCCAGCGAATACAGCTGCAACGGGTGCTTGCCGACGGGCAATGCCTTGTCGTGGGTCGGCCCGGCAATCGGGCGATTGATGTTGGCGAACTGGCCGCCGGACGGCGCGCGGTGTGTCCAGACCTTGGGTGGTACGTAAGGCGTTTTGCTCATGAAGCGAACCTCATCGTCAGCTGCTGAATGGGCGTGAGCCGGCAGAAAAAACGACCGGCTCCTGACGAACAGAACACCACAGAAGGGCGTTTGAATTCCACCCTGTTGCCCGATCAACGCCTTATATCGTTATTCGATTCGCGGATGCTGCTGCGCCAGATGCTCGCGTTTGGCTTGCAGTTCGGCGATCTCGGCGTCGATGTCTTCGATCTTCTGTTCGATGTTGTCGTGGTGCTCCTGCAACAGCTCCCGCGCTTCCTCTATGTCGGAAGCCGCCGGTGCCGCGCCTCGCAGGGGTTTGTTCGCGGTTTCTTTCATCGTCAGCCCGGTCATCAGTCCGATCACGGCAGTCACCATCAGATAGTAGGCGGGCATGTACAGATTCTGCGTACCTTCCACCAGCCAGGCCACGACGGTCGGGGTCAGGCCGGCGATCAGTACCGAGACGTTGAACGCCCCGGCCAGCGCGCTGTAACGGATGTGGGTCGGGAACATCGCTGGCAGCGTCGAGGCCATGACGCCAATGAAGAAATTGAGCAGCACGGCCAGTATCAGCAATCCGGAAAAGATCAGGCCGATCTTGCCGCTGTTGATCAGCATGAACGCTGGAATCGCGAGGATGAACAGACCGACACTGCCGCAGATGATGAAGGGACGACGGCCGATCTTGTCGCTGATGAAGCCGATCGCAGGCTGAACGAACAGCATGCCGACCATGATCGCGATGATGATCAGCACCCCGCGGTTTTCACTGTAGTGCAGGTTGTGCGACAGGTAACTCGGCATGTAGGTGAGCAGCATGTAGTAGGTGACATTGGTCGCCGTCACCACGCCGATGCAAGTCATCAGGCTGCGCCAGTGCTTGGTCGCGACCTCCTTGAACGACACTTTCGGGCCGCTGGCCAGACCTTCGCGGTCGCCTTGTTCAAGCTTCTCGACGTGTTGCTGGAACGCCGGGGTTTCTTCGAGCGCGTGGCGCAGGTAGAGCCCGATCATGCCCAGCGGGAGGGCGAGGAAGAAGGGCAGTCGCCAGCCCCACTCCTGGAATTTTTCTTCGCCAATGATCGTGGAAATCAACACCACCACACCCGCGCCGAGGACAAAACCGGCGATGGAGCCGAAGTCCAGCCAGCTGCCGAGGAACCCGCGTTTGCGATCCGGTGCATATTCGGCAACGAAGATCGAGGCGCCGGTGTATTCGCCGCCGACCGAAAACCCTTGAGCCATTTTCGCCAGCAGCAGAAGGATCGGTGCCCAGATGCCGATCGAGGCATAGGACGGAATCAACCCGATGGCAAAGGTGCTCAGCGACATGATCACGATGGTCGCCGCCAGGACTTTCTGTCGTCCGTACTTGTCACCCAGTGCGCCGAAGAACAGGCCGCCCAGCGGCCGGATCAGGAACGGCACCGAGAAGGTCGCCAGTGCAGCGATCATCTGCACACCGGGATCGGCACCGGGGAAAAACACCTTGCCGAGCACATAGGCAACGAAGCCATAGACGCCGAAGTCGAACCACTCCATCGCATTGCCCAGCGCGGCGGCCGTAATGGCTTTGCGCATCTTGGCGTCGTCGACAATGGTGATGTCTTTCAGCCTGATCGGGCTGACGCTTTCCTTTGATTCCATGGGATTCACTCTGCATCTGATCTGTCTTTATGCAAACCGGTAAGCCCGGAGAGGCTTGGGCCAGAGCGGTTTGCCGTGCCCGATGCCATCTCCTTGATGGCACGGCTTCTTTCAGATCAGATACAAGTGGACACGAAAAAATTCACCACTGATTTCGTTTTTTGCCGATGAAAGAATTGTGACGCGATCCTGTGCGCAATTGCGCCGGACTCACGCCAAGTCGCTGCTTGAACGCACTGGTCATGTGTGCCTGAGAGTTGAAGCCGCAGGCGAGGGCGATCTCCGAAAGGCTGGCCTTTGAATCACGCATCAATGCCCGGGCCCGGGCCAGGCGGCGGTCGATCAGGTAACTATGGGGGCTTTTGCCGGTGGCCTGCTTGAAGGCACGAATGAAATAGCCTTCGGACAATTCCAGCAGTTGCGCCATGGTTTGAAGGCCGAGCGGGCCGTCGAGGCCGGCGTCGATGAACTCGTCGAGCAGGCGCATTCGGCGGCCGGTCATCGAGCCTTGGGGCGACGGCGTGTCTTTGCCTTCGGCGCGCTCGGCCAAGGCGAGCGCCCAGGTTTCCCAGTCATCGTCCACTGAGGCATTCAACAACGCACGGCGCATTCGCGAGGCGAGGTCAATGGCCTGCGGATCGATGCGATTGTTGAACGCCTGCTCACCTGCCAGCGCGATGCCGTCGGTGCGGACCACCCGCAGGTATTCGCCGCCCATGGGTGACTCGGACATCACATCACAGCCGACGGGTACGAACGCCAGACCATTGGGCATGGCATCGAAGGGGCGCACCCGGTCGCTGCCGATGGCATGTACGCCGCGCTGGCTGTCGAAGGCAAAACCGATAGCTGACTGCGCCGCCACATAGCGCGTCGCGTAGGCGGCGCCGGGCAGCAATTCGATCGCCCACGGGCCGGCCTCGATACGACGCACCGGTTCTGGAACGACGGCTGGCTGCTGGCGGTTTCGATGGCTCATGAGCGCCATAGTAGTGAAGTGCGGACGCAAAAGTCAGGTCAGTTTTTTGAAAGCCGACGTGATGTGCCTGTGCCTAGACTGAGTGACGCCCAAGGAGATTTCCATGCACACATTCACTCGCGAAGACATCGAACACGCTGCCCGCCAGGTTTACCAGGTGATGCCGGCCACCGCTCAGTATCGCTGGCCGTTGCTGGCCGAGCGGCTGGGCTGCACGGTGTGGGTCAAACATGAAAACCACACGCCGACCGGCGCGTTCAAGGTGCGCGGCGGCATCACCTTCATGCACTGGCTGCGGCGTGAACATCCCAATGTCAAAGGCATTGTCTCTGCGACGCGCGGCAATCACGGCCAAAGCCTGGCGCTGGCGGCGCAAGCGGTAGGGCTGAAGGCATTGATTGTGGTGCCGCAGGGCAATTCGCTGGAGAAGAACAATGCCATGCGCGGCTTTGGCGGCGAAGTGGTCGAGTATGGGCGTGATTTCGATGAGGCCCGTGAGGAAGCAGCACGTCTGGCGCTGGAACACGGGCTCTATCTGGTACCGCCATTCCACACCGAACTGGTCAAGGGCGTGGCGACCTACGCGCTGGAACTGTTCAGTGCGGCGCCGGATCTGCACACCGTCTACGTGCCGATCGGTTGCGGCTCGGGCATTTGTGGCGTGATCGCCGCGCGTGATGCGCTGGGTCTGGACACCCAGGTGGTGGGCGTGGTGTCCACGGAAGCGGCCGCCGCCAAGCTGTCCTTCGAGGCGAAAACGATCTGCGAGACCGCCTCCGCCAATACCTTTGCCGACGGCCTGGCCGTACGCAAACCGATTGCTGAAGCGTTCGATATCTACGGCGCCGGCGCAACAAGGATCGTCGCAGTCAGCGAGGACGAAATCGCCGAGGCCATGCGCGTGTATTACACCGACACCCACAACCTCGCCGAAGGTGCTGGTGCCGCCGCGTTGGCGGCACTCATTCAGGAACGGGAAAGGATGCAGGGCAAAAAGGTCGGGGTGATCCTGTCGGGCGGGAACATCGACCGGTCGGTGTATGCGCGGGTGATTGGTTGACCAATGACGGCTGGCTGCGTGGCACGGTTTTTCCGCTTGTGATTGGTCCTGACTACCCCTTATAAGATCGGCTTTCACTTTCGATATGAAAAGGGTGTCACGCATGAGCAATGCCTGGAACGAAGGTTATTTCACGGACGAGGGCTACACCTACGGGTATAGCCGGGAGATCAATCCGGTTTTCCAGCGTTATTGTTTGTTGCTGCGTGGTTTTGCCACGCTGGAGAGTACCGACGGTTATCACTGCGAATTGGGTTTTGGCCAGGGTGTCTCGATCAACATCCATGCGGCAGGCAATCCGGGAGGCTACGTCGGCACGGATTTCCATCCCGGGCAGGCAGCCCATGCCATTGCGCTGGCAACCGACTGGGGCAGTGATGCCCGGCTGTATGACGACAGCTTCGAGCAACTGCTGGCTCGCCATGACCTGCCACAGTTCGACAGCATCAGCCTGCACGGCATCTGGACCTGGGTCAGTCGTGACAATCACAAGTTGATCGTCGAGTTTGTCCGTCGTCATCTCAAGCCGGGCGGTCATGTGTACATCAGCTACAACTGCTTCCCGGGCTGGTCGCCGCTGGCGCCACTGCGTCAGTTGTTCAGCCTGCATGACCGCTTTGCCACGCAAACTTCTGCTCGCCCGGATCAGCGGATCGACGCCGCGCTGCAATTCTCCGAAGCCCTGCTGGCTGCCAACCCCAACTATGCCAACTCGGCGCCGAATCTGGACGCCAAGCTCCAGAGTATCAAAGGCCAGAATCGCCAGTACGTCGCCCATGAGTATTTCAACCGTGACTGGAATTGCATGTACTTCACCGACGTGGTCGATGCCCTGACACCTGCCAAACTCGACTACGCCACAACCGCCGTGCCGCTGGACTCGGTGGACCCGCTCAACCTGAGCGCCGAAGGCATGGACTTTCTGGAAGGCATCGAGCATCCGATCATGCGCGAGCAAGCGCGTGATTACTTCGTCAACCAGAACTTCCGCCGGGACCTTTACATCCGCGGCGCGAACAAGCTGTCCACCAGCGAGCACCGCGAACGCATGCTCAGTACCCGCTTTGCCCTGTTGCAACTGGCCGACAGCGTAGCGGGCAGCGTCACGGGGCCCGCAGGCTCAGCCACGTTGCAGGCGGAAATTTACGGCCCGGTGCTGGATGCGCTGGCGGACGACGCGTATGTACCGAAAACCTTGCGCCACTTGCTGGAAGCGTCGCCTTCATTGAGTTATGGCGATCTGGTGCAGGCGATCAACGTGTTGATCGGTATGGGCGCCGTGGCGCCATGCCAGAGCGAAGCGGCCGAGAAACTGGTGCAGACAAACTGCAATACCCTCAATCTGCAACTGTGCAGACGCTCGCTGTTCGATCACAAGATCCAGGTCCTGGCCAGTCCGGTGACCGGTGGTGGCGTGACGGTCAGTCGCTTCCAGCAACTGTTCCTGATATCGATCAAACAAGGCAAAAAGCATCCGGCCGAGTGGGCGCTTCTGGCGTGGGGCATCATCGGCGGCCAGGGTGAAGGCCTGCTCAAGGACGGCAAGGCCCTCACGACTGCCGAAGAAAACATTGCCGAACTGACCGAGCAGGCCGAGGCATTTGCCGAGCAATCGCTGGTCATTCTCAAGGCCCTGAAAATCGTCTAGCGGCAAAAAAGTCTTTTGGGGTCCGGTTTTTTCATCGAACCGGCCGATCAGCGAACAGTTCATCGAGGGCCTGACACGCCGTTGCTGCGCCTTCGATGGACTGCTTGTATCCTGCGCGGCCCGGGACATACGGTCGCTGTTGTTGCCCCGGTCCGACAACGGCCGTGACGGAAAACGGACTTTCCAAAAGGTACTGATGTGAAGCGTGATACCCACCTCGTGATGCTGTTGCTGTTGATGATCGGCTGCTCCCTGGCGTCGCTGACCATCTGGAAGGTGCTGGGCTCTCGGGAGCGCGCACTGGACGAGGTGAACGTCCACGGGTTGAACCTGACCCAGGCGCTGGCGACCTATTCCGAAGGCATCGTCCGACAGAGCTCGCTGCTCTTGCTCGGGCTCGTCGAGCGTCTGGAAACCGAGGGCAGCGGCCCCGCGCAGATCGAACGGTTGAATGCGCTGGTCAACCGTCAGCAGCCGCTGATGCCGCAGCTCAGTGGCATCACCGTTTACGATAATCGCGGCCACTGGCTGATGTCCTCCAACCGACCGATTCCGGCCGGGGTCAACAGCAGTGACCGGGACTATTTCATCCATCACCGTGACGATCCTTCCCGCGAGCCCTTCATCGGCCCGCCCATCCGTAGCCGCTCGAATCAGGAGTGGGTGATTACTGTCAGCCGCCGCTTCAATGACGCGCGCGGAGAGTTCGCCGGCGTGGTGGCGGTCACCCTGGGGGTCGAGAACTTTCTGCGACTGTTCGGCAAGCTCGATGTGGGGCAGGAAGGCGCCATCGGTCTGTCCTACACCGACGGTACGTTGCTGGTGCGATATCCCTTCCGCGAACAGGACATGGGGCGCAATTTCTCCAAGTCGCCCATATATGCGAAGTACCTGGTGGACCAATCGGTGGGCACCGCTTCCTTCACGTCCAGCCTCGACGGGGTGGAGCGGCTCTACGCGTTTCGCAAGAGTGAAAAGCTGCCGCTGATCACCACGGTCGCGCTCGGCAAGCGCGAAGCATTGGCGGCGTGGCGACTGGAGGCGCTGCTGTCGATCGTGGTGGTCGCATCGTTGCTGGGGCTCACTGGCGTGATCGGCTGGTTTCTCATTCTCGATATACGTCGGCGGACTCAGGTGGAAGGGGAGTTGCGGCTCACTCAACAGCAGTTGCTCGGATCAAACCGGCAGCTGGAGTTGCTGGCGATGAAGGATGCGCTGACCGGCCTCGCCAATCGCCGCTGTTTCGATGAGACATTGGCCATGGAAGCGCGCCGGGCTCAGCGGGACGGGGTTTCGCTGGCCTTGCTGATGATCGATATCGACTACTTCAAGCTGTTCAACGATTCCCAGGGGCATGTTGCCGGCGACGCCTGCCTGCAACGGGTGGGGAAAGTGCTTGAGGCCTGTGTGCGGCGACCGTCGGATCTGGTGGCGCGCTATGGCGGGGAAGAGATGGCGATCATCATGCCCGACACCGATGGCGAGGGGGCGGCGGTCGTGGCGCAACTGATTCTGGAGCGACTGACGCAAGCGCACATTGCTCATCCGGCGAGCCCGTTCGGTCGGGTGACGGTCAGTATCGGCGTCACCGCGGCGGCCGGTCCCGAACTGGCAGTGGTACAAGCGCTGATCGAGACGGCAGATCAGGCGCTGTACCAGGCGAAGACCACAGGGCGAAACCGGATGGCAAGGAAAGCTCCCGGCGACAGTTCCCGTTCACCACTGCCAGTGTGAGCGGTGCTGAACGGGCGGGCGTTGCGCCTTACCGATAATCGGCAGTCATCACGCGTACTCGGGGTAGTCCACATACCCTTCGGCATGACCACCGTAGACCGTGGTCGGATTCAGTGAATTCAGCGGCCAGTCATTGGCGATGCGCGCAGGCAGGTCCGGGTTGGCCATGAACGGACGGCCGAAGGCCACGAAATCCGCCAGCCCGGAATCCAACAACTGCGCACCGGATTCTGCGGTGTAACGGCCGGCGTAAATGATCGCGCCGCTGAAGGTGTCGCGCACTGCCTGGCGGAACGTGAGTGGCATCGCCGGGGCATCGTCCCAGTCGGCTTCGGCGATGGACAGATAGGCAATGCCCACGTCCTGCAGCACCTTGATCGCTTCGATGTAAGTGGTGTGCGGATCTTCCTCGACCATGCCCAGGTAGGTACGCGCTTCGTCGGTGGTGGTGAACAGCGGGGCGAAACGCACACCGACTTTTTCACGACCGATGCACTCGGCAACACCGGACACCACTTCACGCAAAAAGCGCAGGCGATTGTGCAGCGAGCCTCCGTACTGGTCGGTACGCAGATTACTGTGGGCCGAGATGAACTGGTTCACCAGATAGCCGTTGGCGCAGTGCAGTTCGATCCCGTCGAAACCTGCTTCCATCGCATTGCGTGCGGCCTGAATGTACAGCTGAACCAGTTCCTGCACTTCATCGGTGGTCAGTGCGCGCGGGGCGGACGGTGGCACCAGCGCGCCGGCGCCGGGCGCGGTTTCGATGAATACGCTGACCCGGTCGGTGGCCACCGCAGAGGCCGAAACCGGTGCGGCACCGTCGGGTTGCAGAGCTGTGTGGGACACGCGCCCCACATGCCAGAGCTGGGCGAAGATCACGCCGTCTCTGGCATGGACTGCCTCGGTGACCTCGCGCCATCCGGCGATCTGCTCAGGGGAATGAATGCCCGGCGTCCACGCGTAACCCTGGCCCCGGGGTTCGATCTGGGTGCCCTCGGTCACCAGCAGACCGGCGCCCGCGCGCTGCTGGTAATACTCGGCCATCAACTCATTGGCAACGTTGCCCGGCTGTGTGCTGCGCTGGCGGGTGAGGGGCGGCAGGACAATGCGGTTTTTCAGGGTGTGACGACCCAAAGTGGCGGGTTTGAAGAAACTGCTGTGATTCATGGATGTGCCTTGATCGGGATTTATTAGACCAGTCGACTAGTTGTCGGGCCAAAAAAAGACGCCGTGCAACACGCGCACGGCGTCCGGATTGATGACGGCTGAAAGCGTCAGCCGAGCAGCTTCAACAGTTTCTCGGCGACAGCGGCGGAGCTGGCAGGGTTCTGGCCAGTGACCAGTTCCCCATCGGCCACCACGTGCACTTGCCAGTCAGCCACTTTGGAATACCGCGCGCCGAGACGCTGGAACTCGTCTTCGACCAGGAACGGCACCACATCCGTCAGGCCGACCGCCGCTTCTTCAGAGTTGGTGAAGCCGGTGACGTCACGATCCTTGACCAAGGGTTTGCCCTCGGCGCCGAGCACATGCCGCAGCACACCCGGGGCATGGCAAACGAAACCATGAGGCTTGTTGCTGCGGGCGAAGGCTTCGATCAGGGCGATGGAATGCTTGTCTTCGGCCAGATCCCAAAGCGGGCCGTGGCCACCTGGATAAAACACTGCATCGAAATCTTCGGCGCTGACTTCGGCCAGGCGCCCGGTGTTTGCCAGCGCCTGTTGCGCCGCCGAATCCTTGCGGAAGCGGTCGGTTTCGGCGGTCTGGGCGTCAGGTTCGTCGCTTTTGGGATCAAGCGGTGGCTGGCCGCCGGCAGGGGAAACCAGCGTGATATCGGCGCCGGCGTCCTTGAAGGCGTAGTAGGGCGCGGCGAACTCTTCGAGCCAGAAGCCGGTTTTCTTGCCGGTATTGCCGAGTTGATCGTGGGAAGTCAGAACCATCAAGATTTTCATAGAGCACCTTGGGTGGGTCGGGTGTCGTGGCTGTGCGAGGAATTCGCACGCAATCAACACCGGGGAGAAGGTTGGTCGGGGCGCAGCATAGTTTCCAATTAGACCAGTCGTCTAGTAATTTTTTATCCGCATGTTTTTCATGGACCGGTGTGGCAAACTCCCGTTCCTTCGAGTTAAACGACTGGTCTATTGCCTGGTAATCTGCGCCCCGATGAAACCGACCTACGATGACACCCGCCAACACCTGCTCGACACCGGCCACCGGATGATGGCCGAAAAGGGCTTCACCAGTGTCGGCCTGAACGAGATCCTGCAGACCGCCGGTGTGCCCAAGGGCTCGTTCTATCACTACTTCAAATCCAAAGAGCTGTACGGCCAGGCGTTGCTCGAGGACTACTTTGTCTGTTACCTCGCCGACATGGAGCGGCGCCTGACGCTGCCCGATCTGAATGCCCGCGAGCGACTGATGGATTACTGGCAGGGCTGGCAGGATCGCTGCACGCTGGAAGGGCACGGCGACGAGTGCCTGGTGGTGAAGCTCAGTGCCGAGGTGGCCGATCTGTCCGAGGCCATGCGCCTCACCTTGCGCGATGGCGCCGAGCGAGTGGTGGCTCGCATCACCACTTGCATCGAGCAGGGCCAGGCCGATCAATGCCTGCCCGACGGCGATGCCCGGCAACTGGCGGAAACCCTGTATCAGCTTTGGCTGGGTGCCAGCCTTTTGAACAAGTTGCAACGGACGGGACAATCGTTGGCTACATCGATGGCGACCACGAAGCGACTTCTGGGCGTTTGAGCGGCATGTGATTACAAGCGATGAATGAACAACGGTTCAGTCTCTGGAGTTGACGATGGCGTTCTCCACCACGCTGTGGGAATGGTATGGGCAAGATGAACACAAACGCGTTCTCTCGGTTTGCGAAGCCATTGAGGGCCTGACAGTCCTGGCATCGAGCGCTGATGTGCAGCGAAATACGATCCCGGATTGCCCGGCCTGTGAGGTGTGGTCAGCGTCAATGTTGCCGGTCAATGAGGTGCTCACAGTGTGTGGCAGCGCGATGCCTCGTGACGTTCGGGCTCAACTTCAGCAGGTTTGGGCGTTATGTGACTCGCTGCCGGAAACGGCTTTTCTCTGCCATGACCAGGAAATTTTTTACCGTATCGAATGGCAAGCCATCCGGCATGCCGCCGCGCAGGCGCTGGAATTGATCGAAGTGGTGAAACTGACGCCCTACCTGGATGAGTTGATGTCGTATTGCAGCGATGCTGTGCGCGGACTGAAGGGGCGCGACCGGGGAACGCCTTTCGAATATTGAGTTGACCACGCCTTCCACGCTCAAAGGCCACGACTGTTTCTGATCAGCTCATATGCTCGCCTGACCAGTGGGTTTACGGTGTTCGGCCGGATCCACAAGTGATAAGTCACATCCGGCAGCCTCGGCAAGCCATCGGTTTCCCCCAGAACCCGCATGTCCGGGCCAAGCATTTCCATGCTGCGCGGGGTGACCCCCAATCCTGCGCGAGTGGCAGCCTTGATGCCAATCAGGTTCGACGCCAGATACGCCTGGCGCCAGGCAATGTTGGCACGCTCCAACGCCTCAAGTGCGTAGCGCCTGTAGATGCTCGGCTCATCCACCAAAATCAGCGGCAGAGGTTCGCCGGGGTTGTGGATGTATTGCGCCGAACAGATCCACCACACCGGCGAAGTACGCAGGGCGAAGCCTTCGAGGGTCGGGTCTTCGCGGGTGGAAATCACCATGTCGACTTTGCCCCGGTGCAGATCGTCCATCAGAAACGGGCTGCGCCCGACATCGATTTCCAGGCGCAGGCGTGGTGCCGAGCGGGCGATGTGGCTGAGGATCGGCGGCAGAATGGTATCGGCGATGTCGTGGGGTGAACCGATGCGCAACACACCACTCAAGCTGCTTTCGCGCAGAGAACTCAATGCGTCGTCGTTGAGCGACAGCATCTGTCGCGCGTGCCGCAACAACTGCAAGCCGGGTTCGGTGAGGTGTTTTTGGCGGCCACGTTTCTCGAACAGACTGACCCCGACCTGTTGCTCCAGCCGCTGTATATGCTGGGTGACGGACGCTTGCGTGCGCGCCAGGTGCACGCCGGCTTCGGCAAAACTGTGGTGATCGACCACGGCTATGAAAGTGCGCAGCAGTTCGAGATCCAGCGTCGACATGGTTCTGTTCCAAGCGTTTTTTTACATCAGCAGTGTAAACATAATCATAAAGAATCGTTATGTGTTGCTGCTGGTTTTGTTGGAGGGTAAGTCAAAATACCCAGTAAAACAGCTGGTTTGCGAGTTCTTCGCTCGTTTGATGTTCTGCAAGTTATAACGATATTAGATCTTTGCATTTCCGTTGGTACACCGCGAAACCTACGATGCCCCCTGTCAGGTCGGAAGACGCCGATCATTCAAAAAGGGGAAGTCCATGTTGCCCAAGCACACGTTTGTAAAACGCCTATTGCCTGTGATGTTGGGTGCCGTGGTTTCCATGGCGGGGGGCGCAGCCCAGGCTGACGCGACACTGGACAAGATCGAGCAACGCCACGTACTGGCGGTCGGCGTGCTGCTCTCAGGTGGCCCCTTCGGCAGTATCGATCCCGCCACTCAGCAGCCGCGCGGCCTCAATGTGGAACTGGCGCAAGAACTGGGCAAGCAGCTCGGCGCAGAGGTGCAGTTGGTGCCGGTGCTGCCGGCCAACCGCGTGCAATTTCTGCAACAGGGCAAGGTTGACGTGCTGATCGCCAACATGGAATGGACCGCCGAGCGCGGCGAGATTCTCGGCTTCGTGCCGACACCGTTCTACCGTGTGGGCGGCACGGCCGCCGTGCTCAAGGACAGCAAGATCACTCGCTGGGAAGACCTAAAAGGCCAACCGGTGTGCACGTCCCAGGGCAGCAGTTACGTCAAACCGCTGACTGAATTGGGCGCCGAACTGAAAGCGTTCAAAAGCTCTTCCGAATCCTTGCTGGCGCTGCGTGGCAATAACTGCGTGGCGGCGGTGCATGACGCCACGCTGATCAACCCGCTGATCGCCGACAATGCCGAATGGCAGGGCTATCGTGCCCTTGCCCCGGAACTCAATCCGGCGCCGTCGGTGATCTGGACCCGTCGCGGTGAAAGCGACACCCAGGCCCGGCTTGATCCGATCATCAAGCAACTGCACCGCAGTGGCTGGCTGATCGAGGCCCAGACCCGCAACCACATCACGCCCGCGTCTCCTGCGCTGGTCGAACTGCAAAAACAGTTTCAAGCCAACGGCGCCTGACTTTCCTTTTTATCGATTTCCCGCAACCGTCGTCCTGGACGACGGTTGCCTGAGGCCGGCTAGCATGAATCATTATTTTCTCTCTAAAGACCTGATCAACGCGTCAGTGCAGCAGGTCGTTCGCACGCGGAGCGAACCATGACTCACTGGCTTGAGCTTTTCGTCCACTGGACCGCCGGGCTGGGCCTCAACTACAGCTTTGTGCTCGATGCCTATCAGCGCGGATCTCTCGGGCAAGGTGCGCTGACCACCGTGCTGCTGTGCGTATTCACCATCATTGGCAGCTTGCTGGCGGGCGTCGGACTGGCGGCGATGCTCACGTCAGGCAAACCCTGGCTGGCGACACCGGCCCGAATCTTTGTCGAAGTCACCCGCAACACGCCGACACTGGTACAGCTGTATTGCGCCTTCCTGGTGCTGAACATGCTGCTGACCCAGGCCGTCGGTGCGGCGAATCCGCTGACGCCATTTGCCTGGGTGGTGATCGTGATTTCCCTGCACAAGGGGGCATTTCATGCCGAAGCCCTGCGTGCCGGCATCGAAGCGGTGCCGACCGTGACGCTGGAAGCGGCCAGCTCACTGGCCTTCAGCAGTCGGCAGTTGCTGTGGAATGTGCAGTTGCCGCTGGCCCTGCGTTTTGCCCTGCCATCGCTGATCAACAACCTGATCGATCTGGTGAAGATGACCGCCGTGGCCTCGGCCATCGCTGTGGGCGACATCACCTACGCAGCGATCATGATCTGGACCCAGAGCGACAATGTGCTGGAGTTGATGATCCTGATCCTGAGCTTTTTCGGCCTGCTGAGTTTTATCGTCAATTGCGTGGGGCGCTACCTGGAAGCGCGCCTGAGGATGCCCGGTTATGGCCATTGAATCGTCCGTCAGCGTGATGACGACCTTGCCGCGCAAGCACCTCGGCAAGCTGTTGGCGCTGATTTTCCTGGGTTTGGCGTTGCTGTATTTCGGTGCGCAAAGCCCGGTGCTCAAGACCTTGGTGCAGTGGTCGCCGGCGCTGGCTGCGGGGTTCGCCCGGAATATTCTGATCAGCCTGGTCGCCATCGCGCTGGGGTCGCTGCTGGGGTTGTTGGTGGGTGCGCTGGCCCTGTCGCCGTTGCGCTTGACGCGTCTGCCGGCGCAGATCTGGGTGCAGGTGTTCCGTAATGCGCCGTGGCTGGTGCTGATCTATTTCACCACTTATGTGTTCCCGTTCGAGATTCACGTCGCCGGCGTTTACCTGCCGTTTCCGGACTGGGTCAAGGTCACCATCGGCCTCGCGCTGCCGGCCAGCGCCAACATCGCGGAAATCTTCCGCGGTGCCGTGGCGTCGATCCCGGCCACCCAATGGGAGGCGGCGCGTTCACTGGCGTTCACCCGTGGGCAGATTTTCCGCTCGATCATCCTGCCACAGTGCTTCAAACGCATGCTGCCGCCGTGGATGAACCTGTACGCGGTGATCACCATGGGCACGGCGCTGGCTTCGCTGGTGGGCGTGCATGACGTGATCGACACCGCGCAGATCGCCAGCAACACCGTGAACATGACCGGGTTTACCGTGGTGATTTACCTGAGCCTGCTGGTGTTGTTCTTCGCCTATTGCTACCCGATTTCCCGACTCACCCGACGCCTGGAGCGACGTTATGCCTTCTATTGAAACCGTCGGCGAGCCGCTGGTCAGCCTGCGGGATTTGCACCTGTCGTTCAGCGGCAACCCGGTGCTCAAGGGTATCGACCTGGACGTGCATCGCGGTCAGGCGGTGTCGATCATCGGCCCGTCCGGCTCCGGCAAGTCGACCATCCTGCGCTGCATCACCGGCCTGTTGCAGCCCCAGCGTGGCAGCATCCGTGTCGGCTCGACCGAGGTGCACACGCTGACGCAGGAAACCCAGCGCATCGAGTTGCGCAAGCGCGTGGGGTTTGTGTTTCAGCAGTACAACCTGTTCCCGCATCTGTCGGTGCTGGAGAACCTGGTCGTGGCGCCGCGCAAGGTGCTGGGCCGCAACCGGGTCGACGCCGAAAAGGACGCACGCGCCTTGCTGGCCAAAGTGCGTCTGGAGCACAAGGCCGATGCCTATCCCGGGCAGTTGTCCGGCGGCCAGCAACAGCGCGTGGCGATTGCCCGGGCATTGGCGATGCGCCCGGAGCTGATTCTGTTCGATGAAGTGACTTCGGCCCTCGACCCGGAAACGGTCGGCGAAGTGTTGACGGTGATTCGCGAACTGACCGAGGAGGGTATGACCTGCGTATTGGTGACTCATGAAATGCGTTTCGCCGAAGAAATCAGCGACGTCGTCTATTTCACCGAGAACGGCGTCATCGTCGAGCACGGCAGTGCCGAGCAGATCTTCCAGAACCCCGTTAGTGAACGCACCCAGACCTTTTTGCGGCATGCCTTGGGCGATCCGGGTCGTCGCCCGGCGCTCGCCAACGATCCCTACCTGCTGAGCAATCTGAGCCGTTACAGCCTGTCCGTCTGAACCGAGGAGATATCCATGAGTACCGTGAACCGCGCCGACGTCATCGAGGACTTCCTGAAGAAAGTCCGCGTCATCCATCAACGGGGCGTCGACCGCACTGCGCTGAAGGAGATCGTGACGTTGCTCGAAGCGCTTGCCGAGCGCCGCGATCTGTTCAATTTCGACGAATTTCCCGCACCGGTGCCGGGGCAGGGCAGCACCGCATTCCGCTACCGTCTCAACGACGATGGCGACACACCGACGCTGTACCTCAACTCGCTGCTGCCGGGTAAAAGCACCATCCCCCACAACCATGAAACCTGGGCGATCATCAGTGCTATCGAGGGCCAGGAAATCAATTACGTCTACGCCCGCAGCGACGAGGGCCGCGAGCCGGGTTTCACCACCTTGCATCTGGAACGGGAAGTCATCGTGCAGCCCGGTACCTCGATCTCGTTCCTGGGTGAGGACCTGCACGGCATCCGTGTCGACGGCGACCAGCCGACCCTGCATTTCCACCTGTACGGTTTGCCGCTGGAGTCCCTCAACGGTCGCTACGGCGTCGAGGCGGACGGGCGCATTCTCAATTACAACGCCTCGCAAATGGCCCCGTCGATCAAGGCCTACGCATGATCGACCTGTATTACTGGCCGACTGGCAATGGCCTGAAAATCGCCATTCTTCTGGAAGAACTCGGGCTGGAGTACCGCGTACTGCCGGTCAATATCCGCGAGGGTGAGCAGAAGTGGCCGGCGTTCCAGCGCATCAGCGCCAATGGGCGGATTCCGGCGATTGTCGATCACGCGCCTCACGGTCTGGGCGAGCCACTGAGCCTGTTCGAGTCCGGCGCGATCCTCAACTACCTGGCTGACAAGGCCGGGCAATTCCTGCCGCCGCCGGGCACCGCCGCACGCCAAAAAGTCCAGGAGTGGCTGTTCTGGCAAGTGGGACATGTGACGCCGTACCTGAGCCAGTTGCAGCTGTTCAAGGAAAAGGCGCCACAACCTCAGCCGTTTGCCCTCGACCTGCTCAGCGGCGAAGCGACGCGACTGTATGGCGTGCTGGAGACGCGGTTGTCTGAAGTGCCGTATGTGGCGGGGGAGTATTCCGTCGCCGACATGGCGATCTTTCCGTGGATTCAGCCGCTGCGTCAGGGCCAGGACCTGGCGCATTTTCCGCAGATCAGTGCCTGGCGCGAGCGACTCAAACAGCGTCCGGCCATCCAGCGCGCCTATGCCAAGGGCCGGGACATCGCGGTCAACGAGCGCTCCCTGGCGCTTCAATAATTCATCTTCAAAAAGCGGAACCTCCATGAGCCAGACCGTATCCCCGCAGCAGTTGCAGCAATGGCTGTTCGACGGGCAGGAAATTGCCCTGTTTGATGTGCGCGAGCACGGCCAGTATGGCGAAGCGCATCTGTTTTTCGGGGTGAACCTGCCCTTCAGTCGACTGGAACTCGAGGCGGCACGCTTGGCGCCGAATCCGCATGTGCGGCTGGTGATCTACGACCAGGATGGCGGTAGTCTGGCGACCCGTTGTATGCAGGTGCTGCAGGGGTTGGGCTATGACAACGTGCACTGGCTCGCCGGGGGCGCCGACGGCTGGGAAGCAGCAGGTTATCAGCTGTTCGCCGGCGTACACGTGCCGTCCAAGGCGTTCGGTGAATTGGTCGAGGAGGCCAGTCACACGCCGCATGTCACGGCGCAGCAACTGGCCGAATGGCAGGCCCGGGGCGTGCCGCTGATGATGCTCGACGGTCGGCCGTTCGAGGAATACCGCAAGATGACCATCCCCGGTGCCATCTGCTGCCCGAACGGGGAACTGGGCTATCGCATCCATGACCTGATTCCGGACGACAGCACGCCGATCGTGGTCAACTGCGCCGGGCGAACCCGCAGCATTATCGGCGCCCAGACGCTGATCAATCTGGGGCTGAAGAACCCGGTCTACGCGTTGGAAAACGGTACTCAGGGCTGGTATCTGGAGGACTTTCGACTGGAGCACGGCAGTGCCCGGCGCTATGCCGATGAAGTGTCCGCCAAGGGGCTGGAAGCCCGGCGTCTGGCGGCCGCCCGGCTGGCGGACAAGGCCGGAGTGAAAACCGTAGCGGCTGACGAAGTCCGGCGTTGGGCCGATGACGCAGGGCGCAGTCTGTTCCTGTGTGATGTGCGCACGGCCGAGGAATTTGCCGAGGGCACTCTGCCGGGGGCGCAGCACACGCCGGGTGGGCAGCTCGTTCAATCCACCGATTTGTACATTGGTGTGCGCCGGGCGCGGGTGGTGCTATTCGACAGCGACGGCGTGCGCGCGCCGATCGTTGCCAGTTGGCTGCGGCAGTTGGGACATGAGGCTTATGTGCTGGCGGGTGGGACGGGCAGTGGCCTGGTGTTGTCCGGCACGGGCGTCGATACGCCCGCAGCATTGCCTCTGATCACGGCCCGGGCTCTGGCCGACGCACTCAAGGACGAGGCGGTCGTGCTGGTGGATCTGCGCCCGAGCATGGACTATCGCAAGGGGCATGTGGCGGGTTCGCGCTGGTCGATCCGCCCGTTGCTCGCCGATGCCGTGGCCGGGGAGACAAGGCCATTGGTGTTATTGGCGGATGATCCGGCGCTGGCGTCCATCGCCGCTCTGGAATTGCCTGCGGTTCAACGCGCTGGCGTGCGCTTGCTGGACGGCGGACTGTCGGCGTGGCAAGCGGCGGGCGGCGCGGTGCAGGAGGAGGGCAGCAGTCCGGCAGATCAGGATTGCATCGACTTCCTGTTTTTCACCCATGACCGTCATTCCGGGAACAAGGACGCGGCACGGCAATACCTGGCCTGGGAAATCGGCCTGCTGGCGCAGATGAGTCGCGAGGAAATCGCCAGCCTCAAGCCGCTGAAAACACCGGGTGATGCACAGGTACGCACCCGGCTGATTCATTCGGCCCGCACCGAAAACGGCAGCGGTGCACGCTCGGTCAATGTCCCGGTCACCCGCCTGAGCACCGTGTTGTTCGACAACCTGGCGCAGATGCGTGACGCCCGTCAGCGTCGCGACACTGAACGTGTCTTGAGCTACGGCGCCCGGGGCAATCCCACGGCGTTTGCCCTTGAGGACCTGGTCACGGAACTGGAAGGCGGCTATCGCACGCGTCTGTTCAGCACCGGGCTGGCGGCGGTGGCGCAGACGTTCCTGGCCTATCTGCGCCCCGGCGATCATCTACTGATTACTGAAGCGGTCTATGCGCCCGTGCGGCGACTGGCCGCTGAGCTTCTGGAACCGTTCGGCATTCAGGTCGATTACTTCCAGGCCGACGGCAGCACTCTGCCGGGTTTGCTCAAGGCCAACACCCGAATGGTCTACACCGAAGTGCCGGGATCGCTGCTCTACGAACTCTGCGACTTGCCGGCGATAGCGAGCCTTTGCCAACCCCGCAACATCCTGCTGGCCGTGGACAACACCTGGGGTTCGGGTTACCTGTACCGGCCGCTGGCGCTGGGCGCGGACATTTCCATCATGGCGCTGACCAAATACCTGAGCGGCCACAGCGACGTGGTCATGGGCAGCGTCTGCACCCGCGAGGACGTCTGGCAACCCTTGGCGTCCATGAGCGATGCAATGGGTGTCACGGTCAGCCCTGACGACGCGTATCTGGTGCTGCGCGGTGCACGCACCCTGGCATCACGCCTGGAGGTTCATGAACGCCAGGCGCTGGAGATCGCTCACTGGTTGCAGGCGCACCCGGCGGTGAAACGGGTTTTCCATCCGGCGCTGGCCGAGCATCCCGGGCATGCGCTGTGGCAACGGGATTTCACCGGGAGCAACGGGCTGTTGTCGTTCGAGCTGCATCACGCCGGGGCTGATCAACTGGAGCGATTCATCGATTCGCTGCAACTGTTCGGGCTGGGCGCGTCGTGGGGCGGGTACGAGAGCCTGATCACGGTGACCGATGCGCTGGACAGTCGTGGCGCAGGTTCAGTGTTGCGGCTGCACATCGGGCTGGAGGATGTCGAGGCGTTGATCGAGGATCTGCAGCGCGGGTTTGCCGCTTGTCGTGAACGCTAGTCCTCGCGCACCTTGCTGATCGAGAACCGGCGCAACTTCAGCGCCGTGTCCAGTCGGCTGACCCAGTTGATGTCATTGAGATCCGCGCCCAGCAGGTTCTCGATGCGTCCCGTCCGGTAATTGAGGGTGTTCGGGTGGATGCCGAGGGTCTTGGCGGTCTGGGCGCGGTGACGGCCACTTGAGAAGAACGCCTCCAGCGTCAGCAGGAGGTCGGGTTCATGGCTGAGTTGCTCGATGAGCGAAATCAGGTACCTGAGGGTGTTGTCATGGCTGCGCACGCTGTCTTCGATCAGCACGCTGGAATAGCGTCTGACGAGTTGTTCGGCCCCGTTGAAAGGGAAGAGGTCGATCGCCTTGATCGCTTCTTCTGCCGTGCTGATCCAGCCGGCGATACCTTGATTCAACAGACCGATACCCACGCCCCGCAGTTGGGGCAGGAGCGCGGGCAGTGACGCAGCGCTTTCGGCCATTCGCTGGTCGCATTGGGTCAGGGTTTCGCCTTTGATGCCCGGCAGCCAGATCACCAGTTTGTCCCGGTACCAGACGCGGATCAGCTCCTTGACGGGAATCTTCAGGTGCCGGGAAACCTGCAGGGTCAGGCGGTCGAATTCGTCTTCGCGCTGCAACGGCTGGACAGGGCGCAAGGGCAGTTCCAGTGCGAGCGCCACGCGGGGCGTGCTGGCGTCCAGGCCGAGTGCCGACAGGGTGTCCTCAAATCCCTCGGTATCCTGCGGCGAATGCAGCAGGAAGTGATAAAGGCGTTGGTGCAGGTGTTCCCTCCAGCGGACTTTCTGAATCTGTTCTTCCAGATACGCCTGGACCACTTCTTCGGCGATATCGTCGAAGAAGTCGAACATGTAGCCGGAAATCTGCAACAACAACTCTTTGCTTAATGCATCGTCGTCTCTGGCGAGTTCCAGGTAGCCGCTCCAGATTTCACGCACCCCCAGACTGAAGCCGCGCATCAGCGATTGCAGGGGCACGCCCTGATGGACCCGCCTGCAACCGATTTCCTTCAGCGTACGGCGCGTGTCCTGCGACAGACCCTCGCCGGTCAGCAGTGTTTCGCACCACAGGCGCGCGGTGTAGCTCAGGGAGTTTTCCAGATCCTTGCGGGCTTCTGGCGTGAGGTCCTTGTAGCCCGCCATCCGGTTGAGCTGGCTGTTGATCTTCGCGGTGAGCAGGGAAGGGGTGTTCGCAAACTCGCGGGTGATCGTTGCAAGTCGAGCGCTGAGGGTGGGGATTGGCGTCACTGTGTTCACCTTTTTGCGCCTGGAAGTGTCGATTTCACTCGCCGGCGAGTGTCTGTGCGCGCTCTATACTCTTACGTTCACCAAGCCAGTTCAACAACGCTTTCAGCCCGGTTTTCCGGTTGTTTACTGTCACAACGAAGTTATGTTTTTTTCCAATATCGGGGCCGTGGACGGATCGGTAAGGTGCGCAGGTCAATTCCTTGCCCAGAGGTTCCGGTTTGCGTCAGTCGTCACTTGCGGAGGTAGGCATGCCTTCATTCAATCCCGTCAGGCTGGCACTGATACCTGTCGTTCTACTGCTCAGTGGATGCTCCATGTCCCCCTCGCTTGTACTGTTCGGTGCGGCTTTTCCTGACTGGCTGTTCTGCATTGTCGGCGGCGTTCTGGCGACCACGGCAATCCACGTGATACTGGGCAGATATTCGCTGCGCGAACGCATTTCTCCTCTGGCACTGAGTTACCCGGCACTGACCGGACTCCTGGCGATGCTGTTGTGGCTCGTCGTCTTCCACGGATGAATGCCCGCCATGAATAAAACCACCGAAAAAACGCATTCAAGCCGTGTGCCGACGCTGCTGATCGTTCTGGCCGCTTTTCTGGTGCTGGGTTATGTGCTCTGGCAAACCGAAACCCGGCCGAGTACCGATGATGCCTATGTGTACGCCGACACCATCGATGTCGTTCCGGAAGTGAACGGCCGGATTGTCGAGATGCCGGTGCGCGACAACCAGTTGGTCAAGCAGGGCGATCTGTTGATCCGCATCGACGCACGTCCGTATCAGGATGCGCTGGATCAGGCCAGGGCGCGGCTGGTTACGCTGAATCATCAGATCGGTTTGACCCAGCGCAGTGTGAATGCCCAACAATACGAGGCGGCATCGGCTGTGGCGTCGGTCGAGCGGGCGCGGGCGCAGGCCACGCAATCGAACGACACCCTTCAGCGTCTGGAGAAGTTGCTCGCCAAGGGTTATGTGTCCGTGGAAGCGGTGGATCAGGCGCGAACGGCCCAGCGTTCGACGGCTGCCGAACTCAACGCCTCCCGATTGCAGGCGCAACGAGCCGGGGCTGCCGTCAGTGGTGTGGATGCGCTGGTGGCGCAGCGGGCCGAGGTCGAAGCGCAGATTTCCCTGGCCGAACTGAGCCTGGAGTTCACCGAGGTTCGCGCACCTTTCGACGGGCGAATCGCGTCCTTGCGCACCACCGTCGGCCAGTTCGCCTCGGCCTACAAACCGATTTTCACGCTGATCGATACGCGCCACTGGTACGTGGTGGCGAACTTTCGCGAGACCGATCTGAAAGGCATCAAGGCTGGCACGTCCGCCACGCTTTATCTGTTGGGCGACACCGGCAAGCGGTTTCAGGGGCGGGTCGACTCGCTCAGTTTCGGTGTGTTGCCGGATGACGGCGGGACCGTCATCGAAGGCCTGCCGCGCGTCCAGCGCACCATCAACTGGGTCAGGGTTTCGCAACGCTTTCCGGTGAAGATCTCGGTGCAAGACCCCGACCCGGAGCTGTTTCGCATCGGCGCCTCTGCCGTCGCGGTACTGCGCCCTGACGAACCGGCCAAGACCGGTCAATGAAACGCTCGGCGGAAGACAGGAACAGGGGCAGCCTGGAGCGCCTGTATCGGTTTCTGGTCGATGAACTTCAGCCGTACCCTGGCCGTGTGAACCTGTTGCTGCGCACGCTGCTGGGCAGTGCGCTGGTGATCATCATTTCGATGACCCTGCAGGTTCCGTTGCTGGCGCTATCGTTGATCGTGGTCTTCTACGTGACGCAGACCAATGTGGTGCTGACCCGCATGGTCGGGATGCTGTTCCTGGTCGGCGCAACACTGGCCATCGGCTTGACCATCCTGCTTCTGAAGTTCACCTACGGATACCCGCTCCTGAGAATTTTCGGCGCGAGCATGCTGTTTTTCTGTAGTGCCTATCTGATCCGGGTCACCCGGATCGGTGTTGTGTTTTTCGTGGTCGGCATTGTGGTGATCTATGCCCAGACCTTCGTCGACCTGACCGATCAGGCCGAGGCCGTTTTGCGTCTGGTGCTGTGGGTGTGGGTGGCGGTCAGTTACGCCATCGGCCTGACGCTGTTGGTCAATACGCTGCTGTTGCCGGCGGAGCCTGTCAGGCAACTGGAGAATCATCTGCGATCGCAGTTGTTGATCGTTGCCCGGTGTCTGAGCGGCGAGCAGAGCGGTGCGGCGCTGGGTGCCGCCGCGATTCAGCGCAGCGTGTTGGCCGCGCAGCAACTGTTGAGGTTCGCCTGCATGAGGGACGCCGGTTATCGCAGCCAACAAGTCGCTCACCTGGCGCGCATCAGCAGTATTTCCCGACTGTTGACGTTGGCCGCTCAATTGCCGGCGCCCACAGCGAACGCTCTGGCCAACGAATTATTGCGACAGGCAGTGCTTGATCTGGAGGCTTCTCTGGGCACGGGACAGGCACCCGAAGGGATGTCCGTTCTTGATCAGATCGATACGAGAGGATTGCCCGGCGTTTACGAGGAAATACGCCTGGAGTTGCTGTCTTTTCTGAATGTGGAGAAGGCTGATAACCCTCAAGGCACCAAGGCTCAGAGCGCGCCGATGTGGGTGCCGGATGCGTTCGAAAACCCGGTGTACATGCAGTTTGCCGTCAAGACGCTGCTGGCGGCGTCGCTTTGTTACCTGTTCTACATGGGCACGGACTGGCAAGGCATCCACACCATCATGCTGACCTGCCTGATCGTCGCTCAGCCCAGCCTCGGCGCGACCGGGATGCGTGCGACGTTGCGTGTCGGTGGTGCGCTGGTGGGCAGTGCCTTGGCTTTGGCGATGGTGATTCTGGTGGTTCCGCACATCGACGGGATCGTCGGCCTGTTGTTCATGTCATTGCCGGTGATTGCGCTGGGTTCCTGGATCGCCGCCGGCTCCGAGCGAATCAGCTACGCCGGTGTGCAGATCGTGTTCACTTTCGCGTTGGCGTTGCTGGAGCAATTCGAGCCCAGCACCAATTTGACGGAGATTCGTGATCGCGTGATCGGTGTGCTGTTGGGGGTCGGGATTTCCCTGTTGATTCACGCCTTTCTGTGGCCCGAGGCAGAGGGTGAAGCGTTGCGTCAGCGATTGGCGAAGCTGATGGACCGACTGGCAGACTCGTTGAAAACCCGACGAACAGCTGACGAGGCGCCCCGTGATTTGCGGGTATGGAATGAGTTGGCCGACAGCCAGGCGATGTTGGCCAGGGTGGCGCTGGAACCTGGCTGGCAGGTCGCCGAGAGTCATCAGGAAGTGCTGGTTTTTCGTATGCAGGAATTGCTGGTGCGGCTTCGCACCATCGCCATGGCAATCGATGCGCTACAAGTTGAATTGACTCACGATCAGTCGGAAGGCGAGGCCTGGCTGGCATCGCTCGAACTGTGCAACGAGACCGCCGCCGTGCTCGATGACTATGCACAACAGTTGAAAGGTCAGGGTGGTTTTGTTGTCGCGAGAGGGACGCTTGCACGCTTGCATGCTTATGCAATGGCAAGACTTCAGGACGACACCTTGAGAGCGCGCTTTGTCGATTTGCTGGCGAGCGTCGATGACTTGCCTTCAAGCGGTCCGGGATTGGGGGTAGGGCTGCCCGCCGAATAAGGCGAACAGCCTCCCATTAACGTAGACGGTTACTCAAAGTACGCCGTCATAGGTACGGATGTTTTGTCGCAGCGCCGCGAGGAAAGAGAACGCGTTCTCCACGCGCTCGCCTTCGAAGCCGTGATAGTAGTTCTGCGGAGTCAGCACGGTGCCGGCGCTGCGCTTGTTATCCGGGTGGAGGCAGTAGGGGATCGACAGGAATCCACTGTCGAAGGCACTGAGGATGGCTTCGGACAGATTGGTATCGCGCTTCAACGTCCCCTCGATCAGCCGTTTTGCGGCCCCCAGAATGCGCGCGTGTTCCTGCGCATCGAACGGGATATCCGGCAGAACGCCGTCGGTGTGCAGGCAATAATCCGCGTATTCCAGGGCCGCGATGTTCTCCTCGATCCGGGGAATCCGCCGTGATTCCACCGGCGTCTTGATGATGACCCTTTGCACGCCTGTCGCGCGGATCATGCCCAGCGCATCGCCGGTGATTCGGCAGAAGCCACCCAGGGTCCGGGGGAAGAACCCCATGAACACATAGCCGACAAAGTGATAACTGCCCGGTGCGAAGTACTCGGCCGCCAGCTGTTGCAGCGCCGTCACTGCGGCGCGGTCCTGTACCGGCGAGGTGCCCTGGGCATAGGAGAAGGACAAGGTCTTGATCCCGTGGGAGCGCAAGAAGAGCCCTTCAAGGATGTTGAGTGCAACCAGAATGACCGGGTCGCACATCTGCCCCATCATGCAGCCGGCAAAGCTTTCGATATGACTCTGCTCTACGCCCTGGGCCAGCACCTGGCAGGATTTCTCCCAGTGGCCGAAGGCTTCGCGCAGCGGTGTGCGGCTGTAAGGCAGGCAATAAGAGATCGGTCCGCCTTCGGTGGTGGCCAGGCCGATCTCGACCATGCGCTGGAAAATGTGCAGCGGGTTGGGCGAGCCATGGCGAATCTGCACCGGCAGTCGGTAGCGGTCGTGAATCTGACCGAGCATGGTACGGGTCTGTGCCGGTGGATGGTTGACGATCGGGTAGCCATTGAGCATGGAAGCCGTATCGATGGCCCGTTGTGCCGCCTCAAGGTTGTTCACCCGTGTGAATGCATCAAGGGTGATGGTGCAAACGGTGTTTGCCCGGCTTGCCGCTGTGGCCTCCAGACCCGCCTGCATGCGGGCCGGGTCACTGAAACCCATGCGCGGCTGAAGTACCGGGCCGCGTGCGTCGAACTGCTCAAGGACATGCGTGTTGAAGTCGATCATCCTGGCAAACCTTTATCTGGACCTGAGGGGGCGGTGTCGCGGGTCATCGAGCGACCCGTTTTTCCAGGTGATGCGTCGGATAAAGCTGCGCTGTCACCAGCTCCTGAAAGGCATCGAAGCTGTTCGCGACGCTGTCGTCGAACACTTCATCAAAGCCTGCCGTCCTGAGGGTTTCGCTGTGCCGGGCGATGGTCTGCGGATCGTTTTCGGTGCAGATCTTGCCACCGATATACAGCCCTTCCGAGTGATCGGTCTCGGCACGAATGCGCCGGGCGAGTTCGGCGCCCTCAAGGTAGCCGTGGCCGTTGACCGTGCTGACCACAACGATTGCGCTACCGTTGCGATTGAGCCGCGAGACCACCTCATCCATCGGGGTGTTGGGCCCCAGGTTTTCGACCTTGTAGCCAAGGTCGTTGAGCAGGAACTCCATGAACACCAGATTCCAGCTGTGAGAGTCCGAAGGTACGGTGGTGAGCAGTGCGGTTTGTTTGAACGTCATCGTTAAAGTCCCTTTTAAGTTGCATTCCTGGCTGCGTAATACGGGAGTGCCCGTTGAAAGTTGCGAAAGTTCGTCGTGACCGCGTTGATGTATCCCCAGTTCTCCCCGTAGTTGGTCGGGAAGGGTTTTGAGCCTTCGATCCTGTCGCGCTCGCGGGCGGTGATGTAGTTCGGCCACTCCTTGGATCGCGGGCGGCGGTGGTGGAAGTCGTGGCACGGCGTATCACCGACCATTACAAACAGGCGAATGAACAAGTGGAACGCGAGCATCTTGATCAGCCACAGGCCGATATGGGCGTAGCGTCGAACGGTGCCTGCGCCGTCGGGGATGTGCAGTTCTTCGCCGATGAACACCGCTGTCGTGCTTTCGCAGATGAAGTCGATGCCGCGTCGCTCCAGGACATCCACGCTTGGCCAGGTGTGTTCGGCGGCGAGGCGGAAGGTGGTGCTGATGTGGTAACCCGCGAAGACCGGCACGACCCAGGCCATCATGAACAGATCGAAATGGCCCAAAACGATCGACAACAGCGCAAGGCTCGCCCAGAACAGGAGGGTCAGTGCCGAGACGCGTCGGTTTGGCGCCGTTGCGGAGGCCTTCAGTCGCCCCCAGAACGAGCGCAGGATGGCGAGCGGGGAAAACGCCGTGGACACCAGTTTGGTCCACATGGTGGTGATGCTGTCGGACGGCTTCAGCCCTACCACGCTTTGCAGGTAGGAGAGGGTGTCGTCATCGTCGGTCAGCAGGGTTTTGGAGCTGTGATGCAGCGTGTGCTCATGCTTGTACGTATCGAAAGGCTTGAGCATCAGGGCGCCGGAAATGATCCGGCCCACGGTCAGGTTCTTCTCGCGTGATTCAAAGACCATGTCGTGAGCGCAGTTGTGGCAGATCATCACTTGCATCTGCTTGATGCCCCCGGTCGCCACGACGAAGCCCAGCAGCCAGAGTGCAACGTTGCCGTGCAGGTAACCGATGCCGGCCAGCAGCGTGCCGGAGGCTATTAATCCCGCCGACACAAGGATATGGTGCATCGGTTTCAGGACGCGGACCCGATCGAGGTCTTCGGGCAGAGGTTTGGCCGTCAGCCAGCTCAAGAACGGCTGCATGAACCCTGGAAGGGCGCGCATTGAATTACGTATCATCCATGTTTCCTCTGGGTTTTGCTCCGTGCAAAAACTCTAACGTGGCCTCGAATTATTTCGAATAGAAATAGGTGGGGATCGATTTTCCATTTTTGGGTATGTCATCAACATGGACTGGGATGATCTGAAGGTTTTTGTCTTCGTCGCCAAATCGAACAACGTGACCGAGGCCGGAGTTTCGCTCAAGGTCTCGGCCTCGACGGTATCGCGCAAGATCGCCGCGCTCGAGGAATCGCTCGGCACTGTGCTGTTCTCGAAGAAGACCAATGGCTATTTCCTCACGGAGGCGGGCCGCACGTTGCTGCCACTGGCACTGGAAACCGAGGAACGCTTCAAACTGATGGAGCGGCAGATGTCGCAACCGGGGGACCGGATGGCGGGGCAGGTGCGGATCGATTGTCCTGAACTGATGGGCACGCACCTGATCATTCCGGGGCTTTCCGCATTCCGTGATCAGCATCCGGAAATCAGCTTCGATTTCATCAACTCGGCGGTGTCCTCCAAACTCACGCAAAGCCACAGCGACATCATTGTCCGGTTGCGCAGGCCCGATAACGGCAACTTCACCATGCGCCGGGTGGGCACGCTGATGCAGGGGCTGTTCTGTTCCCAGGGATATGCCGCAACCCATGGGCTGCCCACGGAGCCCGGCGACTTGAAGGATCACAACCTGATCGGCTGGACCGAGGAGATGGCTTACATGCCGCTGGCGCAGTGGCTGAGTGAAGTCAGTGGTGACCAGAAGCTCTGGATGCGTGTGTCCAACCTCAACGCTCAGCTGAAAGCGGTCGAGGCCAACCTTGGCATCGCTGCGTTGCCGGCCTATGTCGGCCACCAGTCCGGTTTGCTGCAGGTGTTGCCCGACCGGCCGTCACGCACCTCGGATATCTGGTTGCTGCGCAATCAGGCGACGCAGGGCGTCAGTCGTGTCGATCGAGTGGTGGAGTATCTGACGGAGCTGTTTCACAGCAAAACGGCCGAAATTCACTGACGGCTGTTTTGCTGCGAGGTCAGGGGACCAGGATCAGCGAGCCCCGGGTTTCCCGGTCTTGCATCATGCGATGGGCTTCAGCGGCCATGGCCAGCGGCAGGCGCGTTATCCGAGGGGCCTGGATCGAACCGTCGGACAGGGCCAGCAGCACACGCGAGGCAGCGTCGGCGAGTTCGGCGTCCTGGCCGATGTAGTGCTTCAAGGAGGGCCGGGTGACATGCAATGAGCCCAATTGCCCAAGCCGTGACAGGTTGAACCCGGTCACATCGCCCGAGGCATTGCCAAACAGCACGAGATGACCGCGCTGGCGCAAACTGACCAGCGACAGCTCCACGGTGTCGTGCCCGACAGAATCGAACACCACATGAGCACCCTTGCCCTCGGTCAATTCACGAATGGATGCTGCTGCGCCCGGGGCGCCCGCGTCGAGAGCGGCAATGCATCCGGCCTCCAGCACTTGTTTGCGCTTGGCTTCGGTCGACGTGAGGCCGATGACGCGCATGCCTCGAGCGACCAGCCAGCGGGTGGCAATGCTGCCCACGCCTCCGGCAGCGGCGTGCCAGACAACATAATCGTCAGGCTTGAGCGGGACGCAACGATGAGTCAGGTATTCGGCCGTCAACCCCTTGAACATCAACGCCGCGACGACCTCGGCGGGTGCATCATCGGGCAGGCGAATGGCACGTGCGGCCGGAAGGATTGCGTGGCTGGCGTAACTCCCGGTCGAGTTGTCGACGAACGCAACCCGGTCACCGGGGGCGAAGCCTTTTACCTGGGCTCCACATTCGACTACGCGACCGGCACCTTCCATGCCCAGCCCCCTGGGAAACGGCGAACCGTCCTCCAGAGCACCACTGCGACGGTGCAGGTCGATGAAGTTCACCCCCGCCGCTTCGATGGCAACCGTGATCTCCTCGGGGCCTGCGGCGCGCAGTCGATATTCGCGTAATTCGAGGACGTCCGGTTGACCTGGTGTGGCGAAGACGATCCCGTGTGCATGGGTCATAGGTACTCCTTACAGTGGGCCGATACGCAGGAAAATCCAGACCGCCACGGCGATCAGCATCAGACCGAACGCGGCGTTCTGGAACACCAGTAATCTGGGGCGTGACTGGATCAGTTTCTGCACGGTCGAGCCCAGCGAGACCCAGATGACATGCGAGAAGAAATTCAGCGAGATCAGCGCGGCGCTCAGGATCAGCACGACACTGCTGCTGGTTTCACCGGAGGGCATGAAGGTCGAGAACATCACCAGCAACATCACGATGCCCTGAACATTGCCCAGTTGCACAACGATCCCGTCCTTGAATTGCAGGTGCATGGCCTTGTCGCTGGGCGCCTTGAGCGGGCGACGCAACAGCCGGATGCCCAGGTACAGAATGTAGAAACTGCCGACGACTTGCAGAACCCAGACCAGCGTCGGGCTGTTCATGAGCGTGTGATAAAGGCCCAGTCCGACCAGCACGGCGATCAGGAAGTAAGTGATATCCAGGCCGGCAATGAACCGGACCGAGCGGCGCACACCGCTTTGCGCACCCGAGGTCGCCACCATCAGATTGCCAGGGCCTGCACTGAGGGTCAGCGGCACCATGGTTGATAGCCAGAGCAACCAGTTGATGCTGAAAATTTCTTGCATGTTGTCTTCCTTAATCGCGATGCGAACTGAACTGCAGCCAGTCTAATTCGCGGTCGCTTATAAGGTTATAGCGAAGAGCGCAAGGCGGTTTCCCAGAAATGGGGGAAGCGCGGGAGAGGGCGATCAATGCGACGAAACATACTCCGAGGGTGTAGTCGGCGCAGGCAAGGCATAGGTTGCTTTCATCCACTCGATCTCCGCCTGCGGCGTCCTGCCGAAAAAGCGTTTGAACTCGCGACTGAACTGCGAGGCGCTTTCATAACCCACGTTGAACGCCGCTGCCGAAGCGGTCATGGCATTGCGCAGCATCAGCAGTCGCGCCTGGTGCAGTCGCGTCGACTTCAAGTACTGCATCGGCGAGGTGTCCGTCACGCTGCGAAAGTGCAGGTGAAAGTTGGGCACGCTCATTCGGGCTTCGTGAGCGAGTTGCTCGACGTCCAGGCGCTCCTGATAGCTGCTGTGGATCTTGCGGATCGCCCGAGTCACCTTGCCGAAATGCCCCTGTCGATTAAGCGCAGCACGCATCGATCCGCCTTGTTCACCCGTCAGAATGCGGTAGTAGATTTCCCGCATCAGCGATGGCCCCAGTATCTGCGCGTCCCCCGGGATACTCATCGCTTCGAGAAAACGCAATGTCGACGCACGGAGCCTGTCGTCCATCGGCGAGGCGTACATGCCCTTGGGTTGCGCGTCGCTTGGGCCGTGAAGGTCATCCACTTGCTGCATCAACTCGCTGGCCAGCTGGAAGTCGAGGTGCATGTAGATCGCAAGCATCGGCTCGGCCTCGGTCGCATCGGTTTCCATGGTGAAGGGGATCGGCACGGACACCACCAGATAATGCTGGGCGTCGTAAACGTAGACGTCATCGCCCAGATAACCGCGTTTCTGGCCCTGACAAAGGATCACGATGCCCGGGTCGTACAGCACCGGTGTGCGGGTCAGCGGCCGGTTCGCGCGCAGGAAGCGGACACCTTCAAGCGCACTGAGGTTGTAGCCCTCGACCGGTGCGAGCGTTTCCATGAGCTGCACCATGCGCGAGGTGCCTGCGTCGGCCTGCTTCATTGCTTCCCCTCTATTGCCCGCTCAATGGTCGGTGGAGCGAGTCAACGCTTCCCACTGATCGATCTCGCCGGCGGCGTGTTTGAGCTTTTCACGCACCAGGCGCAACGCGTCACTTCCCAGGAGCACGTGCGCCGGTGGTGTCGGGCTGGCGATGATCTGCAACATCGCCTGGGCGGCTTTTTGCGGATCACCGAGCTGCTTGCCGCTCTTTTCTTCTCGCGCCTTGCGCACCGGATCGAAACTGGCGTCGTAGTCGGCAATGCTGCGCGGTGTGCGCTGCATCGAGCGACCGGCCCAGTCGGTTCGAAATGAACCCGGTGCAACGGCGGTCACGAAGATATTGAAGGGCGTCAGCTCTTTGCTCAGCGTATCGGAGATGCCTTCGAGCGCAAACTTGCTGCCGCAGTAGTAGGCGATGCCCGGCATCGTGATCGTGCCGCCCATCGAGGTGATATTGATGATGTGGCCCGCACGCCGCTTGCGAAAGAAGGGCAGGAACGCCTTGATCACGGCAACGGCGCCGAACACGTTCACGTCGAACTGGCGGCGCATGTCTTCCAGCGGTGACTCTTCGAAGATGCCTTCATGGCCGTAACCGGCGTTGTTGATCAACACATCGACCGGCCCATGAGTCGCTTCAACTTCGGCAATGACGCCGTCGATCCGGTCGAAGTCCGTGACATCCAGCATCACCCCGTAAGCGTTATCCACGGAGAGCGACTGAAAGGCGTGCAAGTCGGCTTCCTTGCGCACGGTCCCGATGACGCGATGGCCAGCCGCGAGTGCTTCCTTGGCCAGCGCGTGGCCGAAGCCGCTGCTGACGCCGGTAATGAAAAGGGTCTTGGTGGTGGACATGACGGGCTCCGGTGAATGGGGTTTCTGCTCATGGTATCCATCGCAGAAACGCCCACCTATGTCGGTTTGTCTTTGAGCATTGCCTATTCCTATCAACGAGGCGAGATGACGGTTGATGAACTTTTTGCATGGCTCCGGGCATCCAAGCAGGAACAGACCCAAAGCGCTGATATCAGCCAAGGACAGACGATGACTTTTCTGATTTTCCTGTTGGCCTGCGGTGCGGCAGCGAGCACCGGGATGATTTTCCAACCGGGTCCATGGTACGAATCGCTGAACAAGCCACGCTTTACACCGCCCCACTGGGTGTTTCCCGTTGCCTGGACAACGATCTACCTGTTGCTCGCGTGGGTCGGTTATCGTCTGACCCTGACGCCCGGCAGTGAAACGGTACTCGCCTTATGGGCGGCGCAAATTGCATTGAACACCTTGTGGACACCGGTGTTCTTCGGCGCCCATCGCATCTTCGCCGGTATGCTGATCATCACGCTGCTGTGGCTGGTGGTCGCGGCGATGGTGGTGTTGGCATTGCGCCTGGATGTGATTACCGGTTTGATTCTGTTCCCTTATCTGGCATGGCTGTGTGTCGCGGCGGCGTTGAATTTTTCCATTCTGCGCAACAACCGCGAATAAATAGGACGAAATGAAGACATCAATGGACTGGCCCGCAGACGATAACGAGTTGGCGCAATTACGCGCTTTCAACAAGAAGCTTGCCCGGCTGCCGCGCTTTCGCATCCGTAATCGCATCACGCCGCGAGTGATTCAAATGCTGTTACGCCTCAGCCAATTGGGCGGCGCGAGAAAGTTGTTCAAGCACGGGCTCGAGGCAGAACGCAAAGTGGTGGGCGTCGACGGCGCTTCAGTGCCAGTGCGGATCATTCGGCCAAAGACAAAGGCCAAAGGCGTGGTATTGGATTTTCATGGCGGCGGCTGGGTCATCGGCAATGCGCAAATGAACGATCACCTCAACATCGGCATGGTGAACGCCTGCGACGTGGCAGTGGTCTCCGTCGATTATCGGCTTGTGGTCTCGACGCCGATTGAAGGCGTGATGCAAGACTGCCTCACGGCGGCTCGCTGGCTGCTGAGCGATGACTGCCACGAGTTTGCGAACCTGCCCGTCATCGTCGTGGGCGAGTCGGCCGGCGGCCACCTCGCCGCCGCAACCCTGCTGCAACTCAAACAATGGCCGGAGCTGCTCAAACGGGTGAGCGGGGCGCTGCTGTACTACGGCGTCTACGACCTGACCGGGACCCCCAGCGTACGCAACGCCGGACCCGACACCTTGCTGCTGGATGGGCCGGGGATGGTTGAAGCGCTGCAAATGCTCACGCCGGGATTGAGCGATGAAGAACGCCGGCAGGCGCCGTTGTCTCCGTTGTACGGCGACTTCACCGGGTTTCCGCCGGCGTTGATGTTTGCTGCGGAACTGGACCCGCTCAGGGATGACACGCTTGAGTTGGCTGAGCGTTGGGGTAGGGAGGCGGAGGTTGAAGTGCATCTGTTGCCGGAAACGGCGCATGGGGTGATTCATTTTCCGTTGGGGTTGGCGGGGAGGGTGGTTGGGTATAGTCGGGAGTGGGTTGGGGGGCGGGTTGATGAGGGGTGAGTGTTGGGGAAATGATTTGCTGCTGACTGGTGGGTTTTATGGAGGGCTGTTTTCGGCCAGAAACGAAAGTTAAAGCAGGTAAAATATCCATCGCCTTTCAGACTCACCCAAGAGCTAGCGCGACGTTAGTACGGAGATGTACTATTGCAGGCACGCGCACATCGGCGCGTGCTGCCCACCTACGGCCCACCTGGTTCGCCGGGACGATGAAGTTTCACCTTTGCGTAGATTCCATAGTTGGCGGAATTCGGCAGTGGGCACTGGATAGATCCGCTTCAAGTTTTGGAGCTCGCATGGACCACCCTCATCTTACCGCGACCGCTGTCGAGAAACTCAAACACGCAGCAAAGTCTCATCGCAACACCTCTGGTTGCCCTTTAGCTACCGCGCTCGACCACGTTGCTGCGCAGGCAGGCTATTCGAACTGGAAGCGTGTCACCGAACTCGCCACTAAGCCCCCTATTTTAGATAGCCACTTGTTGCCGGCCAGTCACCGTCACCTGCTTACTTGGGTGGTGGCTAAGGGCAGCACGCGGCACAAGCAAGTGGATACAGTTTCTGAGCTCTGCGAGGCGTTATGTGGCGCGACCCCAGTTTTCATTCGTCAGGCCTGCGAAAGCGCTACCCCGGAAAATCCTTGCTTTTGCCAACTGGACCCGTTCGCCACCGCAATGCTGGCTGGAGTTGCAGTAGACATCGGAGATAAGTACGACTCGTGGAATTACTTGTTCAATGCCAGCGAGCCAGCGCGCGAATACCCTGCTTGGCAAAAGCACGTGGTCGTCGGCCTAGGGACTTCGGGCCATTACCCCAACGAGCATCTAACAACGCGGGACAATGATGATCGGAGCAATACGCTGAATCCCAACAACTCTGCGCATAAAGCGACGACCAACAACCGGTCCTCGCAGATGAACCCCAACAACACGAAGTATCTGGGCCACAAGAGTGACTAGTCTAGCTCCAAACGTTGTTTCGATAGCAGGGGAAGCTTTGGGGGGGCGCTTATTGGCCGACGGTATTCGATATAGACAAGGGGGCAGCTTGATGTAACGACCGATTCTGGCCGACTGCAGCCTGTGGCGACAGGCATTTATCGGCCAGGAGCGGTAAGTCCCGAAGGGTTGCCTTCGACCCAAAGCCGCCCCTGGCAGATCCTACAGCCCCTCTAATTCAGTTTGCCATTCTCTAAAAACGGTCCACGGCCACTTGTGGCGGGTGGTGAGTGGCCACAAGCAATGGCCCATTGTAGGCGTTGCTCTTAGTGATCAGGGAATTGGAGGTCTGCTCGAGCTTAAGTTGATCTCTAGTTCAGGATAAGTTTGTCTGCGTATAAATAGGTCTACTTGGTAATAACCAGGATACAGATTGCCGAGAGCAACGTCAGTCTCATCATAAAAGGGAAAGTATTCGATCTCATCCCAATCTTCTCTGAATGGCACATATGTCTCAAATGCGCCACTAGGGAATTTGTTCTTTGTAGCTATAATATGATTGGCAGCCCTAATTAGCTCATAATGTAACTTTTGAAGGACGCCCTTTCGATATGATATGTATTTATATCTGCGGCCGTATTCCAGGTGAGAGCAGCTGACCCAGTATGTGTATATATCATCTTTGTAGTGCTTGTTTTCGTGTACGAAGTAGATTGTCAGCAAGTCACGACAAACCAAGTTGAAATTTGATATCGCGCTCAGGAGCTGGGCGGCGCTCCAGACATCTTTATAATCTTTAACGACTCTGTCTACCTTAGCTAAGTATGACTGAAGCCTACCAGCAAAAAACTCCGAAATCTTGACATCTACGTCATAAAAAGGTAGCTCGCAGCAGTAGCGCACTAGGCTCTTGACGGGCATTTCCTCACGCCAAAAACCGTAAAGCTGCGCTACAGAGTCCTTATGTGACAGGAACATCCAAGGATAGTACTTCCTAAGAAGATCTTCATGATTGGATAGTTTTTCGAGAATATCCCGCCATCCCATGACGACCACCCGAAATAATCCTTCTGCCTCATGCTTTTCTGTCAGTTGCCTAGCATATTTTTCCACAGCTGCATCTTTAGGGCCAGAAGTCGCCATTATAAATAGGCTGAGGCTTGGCTCAAAAGTTTTTGCTTTATTGACTTCTTCTTCTAGTTCTGTGGTTGAGACCAATTTGTTTAAATAGTTATCCTTCCCTTTGCACTGCACTCCACAATTTTCTCCGGAGTTGGAACGGTCTTTGCCGGAAATGTCAACTCCATTTTGATTTTGGCCACTTCTGCCATTTTTCTGAGTGTTTTGGTCATTCCAAATTTTCGCCCATAAATCGCAGCAGAGGCTTTCAAAATCTTGCCAGTTAGATGGTGGGGGAAGTTGAGTTGATGATATATCGTTCACATTGGGCGTCCTTGTTACTAACAACTGCCATATTGAGAGGCTTCTTCTCAAAGTGCCATTGTTGCTAAATTTGCTCAAGCTCTTTCTCTGGCATCCGCGCTGAGGCGTGCTTTGGCAAGGCAATTACCGGGGGACCGCTTTAGCCTGGACTCAATGCGTTCAGGGCACAGCTTCCTAACCCGTACAGAGGAGCGGCCATCCGTGTTGCAAGCGCCAGTTCCTTCTCGCCCCATTGAAGTGCTGCCCTAAACACTCTCGAATGCCAAGCGATTGGCCTGAAATCCCGTGACAGAAAAGGGGGCTCAGAAAGGGGGCCGCGGACACGTCTGAAACGCTTGGCCAACGATCGAGCCGCAGACAGCTGCAATGGCAAGGCGCTGACGATGCTGGTCGTCGAATTGTGCCAGGAGGAGTTACAACCGGCCCGCCACCTCTTAGCCGCAAGGTCGTCTAATTGCCGGACCGCGTTTCAGTCAGCATATTGATCAACGCTCTCAGGCCGGATGGTACATGGCGATTCGCCGAGTAATAGAGGCACAGCCCCGGACTCGCGGGACACCACTCTTCCAGAACTCGTTTGAGTCGGCCGTCCTTGAGCGCATTGGCTGCAAGATGGTCGGGCACGAAGGCGATGCCTATTCCATCGATTGCTGCCTCCACCATCAGCGGTTGATCAGTCAACGTGAGAGGGCCGGGAGCGTTGATCCTTTCGACAGCGCCATGGCGCTCAAACTCCCATCGGTAGATTGCACCACTTTCAAACCGGAAGCGGATGCAATGATGGTCATGCAGATCTTGCGGCACCATTGGATATCCGCGTTGCTCGAAATACTCGGGCGACGCCACTGCCGCAAAGCGGACCTCTCCCATGACTGGGATGGCCACCATATCTTTGGGTACGGCTTCCGCTAATCGGATACCCGCATCAAAACCATCGGCAACGATATCGCTCAGCTTGCCATCACTGAATATGTCGAGATGGACGCGAGGATACTCGCGCAAAAAACGCGCAAGCACTGGCCACAGTACCAACCGGATGGCGCCCTCACTGGCATTGATTCGCACCGTGCCGCTGGGAGCGTGGTCATTGCCCTCCAGCTCCCGAACGGCTTCTTCGACCGAGGCCATTGCCGGTCTTAGTTTTATGGCCAGGCGCTCTCCCGCCTCGGTCAAGGAGACGCTTCGAGTCGTCCGGTTGAAAAGGCGGACGTTCAACCGTTGTTCGAGAGCCTTGATCGAGTGACTGATCGCCGAGGGCGTCATGTCGAGATCGATTGCGGCGCTGCGGAAACTTCGGTGGGCTGCGACCGCCAAGAATGCGGCAAAGGCCGACAGGTCATTGCCCTTGGATTGGTGAATTACTTTCATCATGGAATCAAATATTGACCAGATTGTTGCGACAGTCAATGAGCCATAGACTCGAATGAAGCTGCAGCGTCGCGGGTCCAAAATGACCGGTGTCGCTCTGAGAGCATCTCGTCCGCAGCCCTGACAGTAATGACCACCTGATCGAAAGGAACATGCGATGAAGATGAAGGCAGTTGTGATGACCGGGGCGAACAAGCCTTGGGAGGTTCATGAGGTTCCCATGCCCAAGGCAGAGCCAGGGTTGGTCTTGGTGAAAGTTCACGCCTCCGGCATGTGCTACACGGACGTGTGGGCAACTCAGGGGGCTGGCGGTGACATTTATCCCCAGACCCCGGGTCACGAAGTGGTCGGCGAAATCGTCGAAGTCGGTGCGGGCGTCCACACCCGCAAGGTTGGAGATCGAGTCGGCACCACCTGGGTACAGTCCTCGTGCGGTCGATGCCCGTACTGCCGCCAGAACCGCCCGTTGACCGGCCAGACGGCCATGAACTGCGTTTCGCCCAGAACGACCGGCTTCGCGTCGCAGGGCGGGCACGCAGAGTACATCGCAATTTCTGCGGAAGGCACCGTACTGTTGCCCGATGGACTGTCCTATACGGACGCCGCGCCCATGATGTGCGCGGGGTATACCACCTGGAGCGGCCTGCGAGACGCGGAGCCGAAACCGGGTGACAGGGTCGCGGTGCTGGGTATCGGCGGGTTGGGCCACGTCGCCTTGCAGTTCTCAAAGGCGTGCGGATTCGAGACCATTGCGATCACGCATTCCCCAGACAAGCACAAGCTTGCGACCGACTTGGGTGCCGATCACGTCGTCACCAATGCCGAGGAGCTCTTGGCAGTCGGTGGCGCCGACGTGCTGCTGATCACCACCAACGACTTCGAAAGCGCCGAAAAAGCGCTCGCGGGAGTCAATCCTGACGGTCGCATCGTCCTTTGCGGGCTCGACTTCAGCAAGCCGTTCTCGATTCCGTCCGACGGCAAGCCATTCCATATGATGCGCCAACGGGTGGTTGGCTCCACGCATGGCGGACAGCACTACCTCGCCGAAATTCTCGACCTGGCCGCGAAGGTTAAGGTCAAGCCGATTGTCGAAACCTTCTCGCTTGACCAAGCAACGGAGGCTTATGAACGCCTGTCCTCCGGGAAGATGCGATTCCGTGGTGTGTTCCTGCCTCACGGCGGAAATTGATACCCAGAGCGGTTCCGGCGACCGCGTGGTCGCCGGAACCGGAAATAAATCAGTCCCCATTTTCCACTTTTTCCAGGGATGACACGCTTGAACTGGCTAAGCGTTGGGGCAGGGCGGCGGAGGTTGAAGTGCATCTGTTGCCGGAAACGGCGCATGGGGTGATTCATTTTTCGCAGGGGTTGGCGGGGAGGGTGCTTGGGTATAGTCGGGAGTGGGTTGCGGGGCGGGTTGAATCCACAGCCACAAGCGGACATTCACGGGCGCGAGCGCTTATTCCAAAGCCAATCATGGACACACTCGCTACGAGTTTGTAACCTTCATGGAGGTGATATCGCTTTTTCTCCTTGCCCCCACATGTATCGATTTCTAGCACGGGAATCACGTGGCTCAAGGGGTTACGCAAGAACAAGGAAGATTTTGTGACACCAGCGGCGTTATTTTTTTCGCCTTCTGTGTCGTCTATTTATAGTTAAGTGCTTTGAGGATGTCCCTCGCATGGCAAGAGTAGTGACAAAAGATGACTGCTTGGCAGAGATAAAAAGATTCTTTAAATACTATATGGCCTACTGTCAAAGCCCAGATCCGGACGCCGTCAGAGAGGTCCTTGCATCAACTTACAGCATCAATGACAAAGTAAGGAAAGCTGGATATCCAAGCTTTTTTGATAGCGACGAGTTCCTGGCTATTAAAGCCATCCGCAATTACGCAATTCACCAAGCTGAAATATATAACAGCGCTAAAGCCTTGCCGCTGATATCCGAGGTTCCTGTAAAGGCTGATCTTTGCATTCTCTGTTTAATACCTGAGGATGTAATTGAGGCGATTTGTGAAAATACTAACCCTGAAGGGAGGGTTGCCATTAAAAAATCATGTGTTTATTACAAAAACCATGTTGATATATATCCATGTATTTTCAATTTTGGAGTTCAGCTTTTCCTATATACCGAGAGAAATAACTTGGATGTTAGCACTGGCGAGTACTTGGATTTCAAAAAATCTATCGAATTTGAGAGGAGGCATAACTATCCACACCATGTGAAAGGTGGTTTTAGATTGCCTCATGGCGGTGATATTAATGAGTTTATTGAGAGCGGACTTCACTCTATAGAAAAAAGAAATGAGTTACAGGGCTTGTTATATTCAGAGAAAGAAGGGATGTTCACTTTCAAGGGCGTCATTTGAGTTTTAATCGCCTCTGATTTTCTATACGTTCACTGGCCTCCTTTGTCCGTTAGCTACGCTCCGCGAAGAGCAGCAATGGGTCGATTACTGCCCGTCGCATAGATGGAAATCGACCCGAAGCAATTGTCAACACTCCGCCCGCGGCTTAGTGGATGAGAGCATTAGTGGCCTGACTCTGCGTAACTTATTCGCTATCTAGGACAGTGCCTCGAAAGACGTTCGCCCAATGATATTTTAAGTAGGACAGTCGATTATTGTTTCCGTTGACATATGAGGTGATTGAACCTTCGACTACAGAATATATCTCATTTAGATCCTGGGTTATGGTTTTCAACCGACTTACCACTACAGTTCCGTCATATTGAATGGTAATTAACCCATTCTCGAATAGAGCGTCACAGGTCACGCATTGCAGCATCGCAATATTATCTATATCTGCTCGCTCTTCGTGGGTGCATTTCGCGCGAGGCTTAACATGTGCAGCAATAAGCATTATTGAGGGTAGGGACTTTCGACATATACCACACACCCCAATCGAATCGTCTCCCCCGGAAATATCTTGACATTGAAGTATCAGATACTCCCTGAGCATGGTTTGCTCCAGACGAACCTTGTTTAGTAGATTTGTCCGCACATCAAAAGAATCAAGCTCGATCATTAACTCAGCAATTTTTCGTTTAATGTGAGCAATTCTTTCTATTCGCGCATCTTTGACTAGACTTGAATTCGAGTGCGCATCAAAAATATCGTCCAACGGTTTGTAGAAGTCATTCCTTCTTCCTCCACCCTCTTTGTAATAAAGGGTGGGGTAGCTGTAAATAAACGGTTTATAAGCTATTGAGACTTTGTCTTTTAACTCTCGACCAAGCTTCATAGAGTCTAACGGGGCGCCGTTTTGTCTGATGACATTGAGAACAAGAAGTTGGTTTTTTATTATGTCGCTGGGTTCATATGACTTAAGCATTGGAGATAGCTTAGCTCCAGGTGACCTAAAGCCAGGGGATGATTCTTCCAGTAGCCCGGTCGCAAGACAAAAATCGTCGATGGCAGTATCCGACTGGTCAAGCAACTCTAGGTAGATATTTTGACGATCATCTGCATTTCGGCGGAAAATATGCTTCAAAGCTCGTTTGATGGAAGGTATCACCCTCTCCGTTTTTAGGGGCTGTTGATAGCAAAAAAATATGGGTTTTAGAATACTACTTATTCGCTCGTCTCGCGAGGTGAGCGCATAAAATTTACCACCACCAATCGTAAGGAAGTCATGCTCGGTCGACAGTAAGTCGACAACATACTCTCGTTTAATTGCACTCGTAATTTGATCTAAAAACGGAGGTGCCGAAGAATTCCATGACGTGTCAATTAGCATATCTATTGAGAAAAAACCGCCAAAATGCGTCGCAATCTTGCCCGCATATTGAATTATCTCTTTGGTCGCAGATGCGGCGTCATGATCATTTCCGAAAATTATGTGGCAACCATTGAATTCAAAAAAATAAAAGTCGGTTGAGATTCCAAATGACTTTGCTAGCTGAACTGCTATCGGAAGAAATACTTTATCGTCAATGACATTGCTCTTGACGAGTAGATCTTGGATTCGTTTGGCAAATACTGGTTTTTCAGCAGTTTTTATTTCACTTATCAATTTTTCTAATAACGTTCTAAGCTCAATGAGATCAGCTTTGCTTTCTAGTGTGATGGGGTCCCCAGCAGCCAGTCCTCGTTCAAGGCGGCGAAGCTCTGCAGGAAAATCTTTCTCAACAAAAAGAGAGATGATTTGACGTGCTCTCTCGCGGCTCACTTCTCGATTGAGTTCGGGTAATTTACCTAACGCTTCAAGAGTCAGTTTTCTACGAGAGGGCTCCTGAGTAAAATGTTTCTTCAGAATAATCCTGGTTGTTTCCGAAACCTTTTTTCGATACACGCGATCAATCAACGCAGTCACAATCTCCTGATACGGCTTGCTCATACATAGAGTCCTTATTTAGTGACCGGGCACTGCCATGGTCGGATTGCTGTGAGTCTAACAGGCCATTTGCTTGATATCTGCTAGCAGTCGCCTGCAGATATTTGGTCGCTTAAGATGTGTTGCCCAGCACTCGAACACTACCGTCGCCGATATATGGGCCGAGTTTTAGTGAAGGCCTGATGAAGAGCGCCTTTTTCTAGTGCTAGCGCTTCACACTCGATCATGATTTCCGAGCCTGACCTAGGAGCGCTCCGCTTGTACTACCAAGGAATGCGGCTTTGGGCCGATTCCTGTTTGTCACGACTGACCGAAATCGGCACGTTGTTGCCTCCTAATGAGCCGGGAATTCACCCAATTGCAGCCCCGCAAAAAGGAATCGTTCAAGAAACTCACCATGATCCTCAGATACGACAGACCTTTGATTGCCGTCAATTAGCCAGCCAGAAACAAGCGGAAGATTTGCCCACGGCGGTGGCTCAACGAGTTCAGCACCCATCGATTTGGTGAAATACGTACACCGACCATCCACGACCTTCACCGTGGCAATCTTGTGCACTACTGCATACTTCAGAGCGCCGGACTGAAAACCGGACGTAGAGAACAGGGCGCATTTCTGAGCGCCCACCGAACGCATCTTGCCGTAAAGCGCTTGGAGCGTCTCCCGCTTCACTGAGTTCTTGTAGTGTTTGCACTCTACAAGAACCAAGAATTCCATCCCTAGGAACTCGAATCGAGCGGATACGTCGATTTCGTATTCGCCATCGACACCTTGGATTACTTCCCGATGCTCCGACCTATATTCGAGAAGCGAGTGACCCATCGCATTGAGCATGGAGCGTACATGACGTTCAAACTCGATAGGGGAAAGCGTTAGTTGAGGGTATCTGTCGTCCATTGACATCCGCTCCAGCGGTTTGCAGGAACAAAAAAGCTTAGAGCTTTCCCCCAGCATCGGCCAGAGGCAGTTTTTGGCCGATTACTGCCTGCTGGGAACGGCTTAAGCGACTCAATATAACCGGTGAGCAACGATGGTAGGCGCCACGAACAGGTGTCAATAGTAGGGAAGTCAACTCTGCCCCCGTTTACTACGATCCGCGCCACCTCTACACGCAGTTTATCTGCGTATGGGATGGGGCACTTCGGCTTTTATGCTTGTTGCTTATAGCTTATAGCTTATAGCTTATAGCTTATAGCTTATAGCTTATAGCTTATAGCTTATAGCTTATAGCTGGCGCATTACTTCACGCACCAGCTTCTCAAACTCTTCGACCGACGAGGCCTTGGCGTTCAGGGGCCGGATGCGAATGAGCTTGGTGTTTGCTGCTCGGAAAATAGAGTCCTTTAGCTGATCATTGGCCTGGGCCTGAGCCTCATCATGGAAGCTACTATCCAGCTCAATGAAGTATCTCGGCTCATACTCACTGCCCACATCAAACACCACACTATCGATGATGGCCCGGAAGAAATATGACCTAGCCTTTTCGGACAACTGATCTTTGATGGCTTGGTAATCCAATACACAACTTAAGGCGACGTTGGGGTAGGGGTGATAGGTCGGAAAAACCCGACGCACCGCCTCATAGAAGTGTTCCTCTTGCTTAGACTTGAACAGGCGAATGGTTTTGGCCTTGCCGGCCACCACTTCTGTTGCGCGGATTGTCAGGTTCTCACGCAGGCTAGCGGCAACCGTTTCTGGATTTGTTTGCAAAAAAGACTGAATGATTTGCTTGGCCAAGGGGCGGTGTTGATACGACTGGGCGTAGTTGAGTAGGGCAGAGTGCTTGGTTTCCTGCATTAGCATCAAACGCTCATCCACAAAACGATCCACAAAGGCTTGGCTAAAGCCGTGCTGACCTAGTTCGATAATCAAGTTAGTGAACTCAAACTGCTTTGCTCGCGCAGCAGGTGGCAATGGTTCTGCGAAGGTAAAAAATTCAGCCTCAAAGAACGTAGTGACCTGGGACAAAAAGGGGTCTTGCGTCCTCGCCTTCTTGTTCTTGTAGATGATTTTACCTATCGCCTCCCAGTCTTTTTGGGCCAGCAATGCGTACAGCTGCTCTCTATCTTCCATGCCCGCGCTCCGCAGCTAATCCTGATCGTGCGCCTAAGATAGGACCGAAGTGGCTTGGTGACAAACTCCACGTCGGGTTGAGTCGTGGCAAGTCGCTTGGATCAGTGCGTAGCAAATGGGGATAGGTCTATTTTCTCCTAGTTAGACGTCCGCTTCTGGCCGAAAGCAGCCGGTCAAAACAGAGAGTGACGTCCGCTCTCGATCTACCCGTTTAACTACCCCAAAAATCCCCGTTTAAAAGACACCATCCGTTACGCCCTCAAGGCTACACAACCTTGCGTCATTGCCTACGACTACGCCAGAATCCGCCGGCTTGTGCGTCCAGGGTGCGGGTCTTATCGTTCCATGGTCACTGAAAAACAGTGATCGGGTTTGGTAGCCCGGTTCCCCATATGACGCATAACGTCACCTAGCGCGGATGCTCTTTCGGCATCCGTCTTATGGTGGCCATGCGCAGGGCGTCCTCGGGCGCGCCGGATTTTCCATATGGGCCGGTCTACCAACCTTCGTATGGCCACCACCCCTCGTTTGGTAGCGAGAGTGATGGCTCCTTAAGTCCCATATGGAGTTTCACCATGATCAAACCAACACCCAACCCACCAGAAACCGACCCGGTTTCCCCCTACCAATTCCCCGATTCCCGAACCCTCAACGAAGCCGCCGAACGCGCCCTCGATCACTACCTCACCCCGCAACAACGCATCATGGGCAGTCACCACAAACACGATCCCATGTTCCTGGCCAACCCCGCCTACAACAGCGAATCCCTCCTGGCCAACGCCAGTGAATCCCTCGGCTCCGTCACCGAAATGCTCAACAACTTCGCTGCCATCCTGGAACCCGCCCACCGCAAAACCGCGCTGGGCATTGCGCAGGTGGTCATGGTTGCGGGGCTGGCGGTGAATCAGGCGCTGGATCATGTCGAGGTGAAGACCTGATCGGCTGATTGCTGTCGCTCAATAGCCGGAAAGAAAATGGCCGAGGTTGTCAGGTGTAGCTGACGACCTCGGCCATATTTTTATTTTTTTCAGCACATCTCAAAACAAAGGCAACAAAACAAAGATGCCTCTCTGACCGCTCTCTGCCCGATGATAGAATCCTGTTTTTGAAAAGGGAGTTTCATCTGTGGTGGCTGGAAAAAAGAATTGCCCCTATTGCGCAGAAGTCATCATGGCTGACGCCATTTTATGCAAGCACTGCCAATCCAACCTTGGGCAGAAAGTACGGATTGCGCCGGAAGCGGCACCACGGTCAGAAGGAAGAGTGCGCCTCCCCAGCAAACTTCTCGTTGGAATCATGACTGCCGTCACCTTGTACTGGGTTTTTGGTGTTTATCTCAGAGACAAGCCGCAAAACAACGAAGAAGCCCAAGTCCAGGATGCCATCGACCGATGCCGCCAGGAGGTAGAGAGCTACTCCGGCCCTGCACTCGGAAAAAGCGTAATCGCAGATGCCTGTCAGAAGCTGGAACACGAACTGCGCAAGAGTTTTAGCCACGCACCCTAGAACAAACCGATTACGAAGCCCGCCGTTGAGCGGGCTTTTTTGTTCTTGGGATCAGACCGGCATCCAGTTCGACAGCCTTGTCAGTCAGCGAGCTCTGAACTTTCCACCCGCTTGGTCACCACTTGGCGAGCATCCCGCCGTACCGCCTGCGGAGGCACGCCGAACCCCCGAATGAACGCTTCACGCATATGGCGCCGATCACGAAAACCGGATTCGCTGGCGACCACATCGAGGGAATGTCGGCTTTGTTCGATCATCAATCGAGCGGCCTCCAGTCGAAGGCCTTCGATGGCTTTGGCGGGGGATTGGCCGGTTTCTGCGCTGAATATGCGGGTGAATTGGCGAGGGCTCAGGTGCGCCACGCCGGCCAGTTCCTCGACACTGAGCGGTCGGCTCAAATGCTGTCGTGCATAGTTCAGCGCGCTTTGGATGCGGTCGGACTTGGGGGCGAGGTCGAGCATTTCCGAATGCTGCGACTGGCCGCCGGACCGGTGCTGATGCATCACCAGTTTGTGCGCCACCGAGCGGGCGACATCGGCGCCCAGATCCTTCTCCACCATGCCGACGGCGAGGTCGAGGCCGGCGGTCATGCCTGCCGAGGTCCAGAAGGGGCCGTCGACGATATAGATGCGGTCAACGTCGACGCTGATTTCGGGGTGACGCTTCTGCAACGCCTGCGCGTAGGCCCAGTGGGTCGTGGCGCGGCGTCCGGTCAACAGGCCGGCTTCGGCGAGGATGAAGCCGCCGGTGCAGATGCCAACCGTGCGCCGCGCCTGATTGCCGGCCTGACGCACGAAATCGAGCACCGCAGAGGCCGTATCGGTTTTTACCGGATCGTTGACCCCGACAACGATCCAGGTATCGGCCAGTCCGGGCGCCTCAAGCGGGCGGGTTTCCATGGCCAGCCCCAGCGAGGAGCGCACCATGCCGCCGTCTGGCGAGAAGTTCTCGACGCTGTAGAAGGGCTCTTCGGTGATCTGATTGGCAAACTCGAAAACGGCTTGAGTCGCCAGGGAGAGCACCTGAAAACCGTCGGTGAGCAAGTAGCCGATGCGGTGCATGGTGATTTCTCGGATGTCTTGAATCACTACCATATACGTCATTTGAGATGTGGCCAAGCCGTCGCATCCTGTTCTCCAGTACTTCCCACAACCCTGGAGACTCGACATGACTCAATCCCGCCTCGGTACTGCCCTGATCACCGGTGCGTCGTCCGGCATCGGTGCCATTTACGCTGAACGCCTGGCCCGTCGTGGCCATGACCTGATTCTGGTCGCGCGAAATCGCGATCGCCTGAATGTTTTGGCTGAGCGCCTGAGTGAAGAAACCGGCCGTCAGGTTGAAGTCCTGGCGGCCGATCTTTCCGACAGGACCGATCTGGCACGGGTCGAAGATCGTCTCAAAACGGACGCCAACATTTCTCTGCTGGTGAACAATGCCGGGGTTGGCGCGACTCATCCCTTGCTGGAGTCGGACGTCGACAAGCTCGAAGACTTGCTCACGCTCAACGTGAACGTGCTGATGCGACTGACTTACGCGGCGGTCCCGGGTTTCGTTGCCCGTGGCGGCGGCACGCTGATCAACATCGCCTCGATCGTGGCCATCGCCCCGGAGGTGTTGAATGGTGTTTACGGCGGCTCCAAGGCTTTCGTCCTGGCGTTCAGCCAATCCTTGCGTCACGAACTGGCGGACAAGCATGTCCGGGTTCAGGTGGTGCTGCCCGGCGCAACGGCCACCGAATTCTGGAGTGTGGCCGGAACACCGCTGGAGCACCTGCCGGAAGCGATTGTGATGCGGGCGGACGATATGGTGGACGCTTCGCTGTCCGGCCTCGACCAAGGCGAGTTCGTCACCATTCCGGCGCTTCCTGAAATCGCCGACTGGAATGCCTACGAGGCGGCGCGCCAGAAGCTGATGCCTGATCTGTCGCGCAGTGAGCCGGCTGCACGCTATCGCGACTGATGGTGTATGCAGGTATCGATGTAGGAAACGTCAGATATTTATTTTGCACGTTTCCTGCGTTTTGATTGCATCTCCAGCCCCAGTAGCCTCTCCCGAGATCATTTGTGCCGTATCGGACGCATCGTAATCGATGCAATTCGGCACAGTTGTCAGCATACTGCTGCCCGAATTTGCTCTACTTCAGGAGCAAAAAAGAGGCTACGGCCACGAATAACCCGGCGCCAAAGGATACTCGGTGCCCAGCCATGCAAAAAAAGGAAACCGTAATGTCGGACCGCTGTGACCGGAAAAATAACCTGAACACCTCCCCGAAACGCCGGGACAAGCTTAATCAGCGTTGGGTTCGGATAGCGTTGGCGATGGCAACCGCATCAATAATTAGCGTACTCGCGATACTGCTGATTGAGTATGTTACAGGGCAGGTCATTCCCTGGAAGTACTACATAGTCACCAGCATTGTGCTCGCAGGGATAATGATTGCGCGGAACCTGGCCGCCAAGGAACTGGTTTTTACTCAAGATTGGCAAATGCTGTCGATGGTTGCCAACAGCAAAGCCCTGATGCTCATCTCTGTGGCTTTGACTGTCGTGCCTCTAGCCCTCTCGGCTTCACAGGCTATTAACAAACAATATTTGTTCCCTTTCGACCTTTACTTGTATTGGGTGAGCGGGCTGTCTTTTTTTGCATTTATCCTGGTGTACAAGGTAACGGCGCCAACAGTCTTCAAGTATGCCTCGTATCGTGATCTTATCGACCGTGAAGGCAGCGTGCGTGTATTGCGTGATTCACTTGCCGAGTTACAACAATTAGTAATTGCACGCAAAGCACCGTTTTCTCCCGCGCGCGAAGTGCTGGTGCCCGAGTCAGATGTTTATGCCATCCGTACGCTAAATACCCAAAATGTGGAGGATCCGGAACACATCTACTTCCTGCTGCGTGAGTACACAAAGTCCTTGAAAGGCTTCTACAGGTTCGTCCTGAATATTCTACTGATTGCTCCCATTTTTTTCGTTCTGACGATGACACTTTCCAAGATGTTTGCAGTGGGTACTCAGGCCGACCAGACGGCGGAATGTTATGACGGCTGGATAAAAGCGACCTACTGGAACTTGTTGAAGACGAATCCGCACATCATCACACCGGAGATGTTTGAGCTCACCCAACAATGCTTGCGTATCCGGGCTACAAACGGGGCGAATGCTGCACACTGACAAAGGGAATCATACGCGCCGCCTCAAAGCCTCGCTAAATCCGTTCCTTTTGGCAGGAATTGGGGCGCTCGTATGAGTTTGTTATCACAAGACATCAGAGGAAGAAATGGAAAACGCGATGTCTTTTATCTGCCAGTGAGCATGGATAAGTTGCCTGCCAGCAAGCCACAATCGGCTTGAAACTTTCAAGCTTCAGCGCAATCCGCCGACAACGATTTACCTTTTGGATTCGGCTGGTGACTCCCGTCGTCAGCGCTCGATGGATTACGCCCGATGCTCAAATACTTACTGCCACTTGCGATGGTCCTGGCCGTGGCCGGCTGTACCAACCATTCACAACGCGACTACACCGATCAGGTTCAGTCCAGTACCACGCCGGTTGCCCACTCTTTCCAGGAAGCCATTCGCCTGGCACCGTCAACGCCATTGCCGATCAATCGTGGATTGTTTCCGGACCGTTGGGAGATCGGAGCAACGGATCCACGCATTGTCCTGGGTGCGCAGCAAGGCAATTATCGACTGTTCAACTTTCGCTTGATCAAGGGGCAGCACTACGTCATCAACATCAACTCGATGTGCAACAACATGTGCATGGGGCTGGCGAAGAGTGCCCTGAAACCTAAAGCTGTGGTGCTCGACGCCCAAGGCAATCTCGTGGCTGATGATCTGGTCGGCCCCAATGCGCTGGCCATTGAATGGGCCGGCGTTGCGCCCGCAGATGGCAGCTATTTCCTGCTGGTCGCCGCAGATAACCGGGCGCCGGGAGAGCAGGTTGCAACCATCAATGCGCCAGTAGCCGGGTATTCGGGGGTGACGTTGCCGTTAGGTATGGCAAGTGCGCCATTCGGCAAGGTTATTGTCTACGTCGAGTTCCCCCGGTCCTGAGCGTCATCCTCCAGATACTCAGCGGCATGGATCAGCCGGATATGGTCTCGGTGTCGTAGGAAACATCGGATATCTATTTCGCATGTTTCCTACATTTTGTTTGCCTCTCCAGCAAAAAACGTGGTTATTATCCGGCGGCGCTTCGGGTCACAAACCCGGCGCCAGAAGATTGCCGTGCGTCTACAGACCCGGCAGTCGCAGCCGATCGGGACCACCCTGGCGCTGTCACCCACCGCGCAGGTTGTTCCTCGTCGTTGACCCTCAAATGGAAGTCGAGGTTTCAATTGATCACGCGGTTTGCAATCGACGATGCATTGGACAGGGCGACGGACGTCGTCAACGATTCTGTCATCTCCCCAGCTGCCTGCGCGGACCGCGCCGCGGTGTTCTTCGCCAGCCTTTCTCCCCCCGGTTTCCTGTGTGTGCCTGCGTGTGACGCGAGTCTGCACGCGCGCGCCGCGCCATCTTCCTGAATTCGAATGACCGAACCGGTACTTGCTGCCGGGGCCTGACTGGCGGGGCGCGTGCTGTCTCTGCCTGATCACAAAAATAATGCAGTCATGGACGGTAGCTTCCGATGCTCGACAACACTTCCTTGCGTGGGACGAATCCCGCGCAGCCCGACGTTTCATCCTCGATTCCGTTCGACACTGATCTGTGCGTGCACGGTCTGTTTGAAGCGCAGGTGCTGCGCAACCCCGAGGCCATTGCCGTACGCTGGCAGGAAGAGGCGCTCAGTTACCGCGATCTCAACACCCGCGCCAATCGCCTGGCCCATCACCTGTGCAGCCTCGGAGTCGGGCCGGATGTGCGGGTCGGGCTTTGTCTTGAGCGCTCGCTGGAGATGCTGGTGGGCGTGCTCGCGGTGCTCAAGGCCGGTGGCGCCTATGTGCCGCTGGATCCGGCGTATCCGACGGCGCGGCTGGCGCACATGCTGGCCGACAGCGCGCCGCCGGTGGTGCTGACCCAGAGCCAGGCGCGGCATGTCTTGTTGGCCGCGCTTGAACAATCGGCCACTGCACCGACGGTGCTCGACCTGGGCGATTCAACACATTGGGCTTCACAGTCACCTGACAATCCCGATCCCTACGCGACAGGCCTGACACCCCGGCACTTGGCCTACGTGATCTACACCTCGGGGTCGACCGGAACCCCGAAAGGCGTGATGGTCGAGCATCGCGGGCTGATCGCCGTGAGCGCTGCCTGGGCGCAACTTTATGCCTTGGGCGAGCCGGTCAATCACCTGCAAATGGCCGGTTTTTCCTTCGACGTGTTCAGCGCCGACCTGATTCGTGCGCTGGGGTTTGGCGGCACACTGGTGCTGTGCCCTCGGGACACCCTGATGGACCCGCCGGCCCTGTATCGCCTGATGCGGGAAGCGCAGATCGGTTTTGCCGACTTCGTGCCGGCGCTGCTCAATCCGCTGCTGGCGTGGGTCGAAGAGACCGGCCAGGACTTGTCATTCCTGCGCACCGTGGTCTGCGGCTCCGACATCTGGACTGCCCACAGCGCCCGGCAATTGCGCAGGCTGTGCGGTGAGCGGGTGCAGATCGTCCAGGCCTATGGCGTGACCGAAGCGAGCATCGACAGCACCTGTTTCGAGTTCACCGACGCCAGTCAGGTCGACACTGTGCTGCCCATCGGCCGGGCACTGCCCAATACCCGGATTTACCTGCTCGACGAACAAGGCTTGCCCGTTACCGAGGGTGTCGCGGGCGAGTTGCACATCGGTGGCGTCGGCGTGGCGCGGGGTTATCTGAACCTGCCGCAACTCACTGCCGAGCGTTTCATCGACAACCCGTTCGTGGCGGGCGAACGCCTGTACCGAACCGGGGATCTGGCGCGTTACCGCACGGACGGCCAACTGGAGTTCCTCGGCCGCAACGACTCCCAGGCCAAGTTGCGCGGCCTGCGCCTGGAGCTGGGAGAAATCGAAACCCGGCTGGCGGACATTGCGGGCGTGCGTGAAAGCGTGGTGCTGCTGCGTCAGGACGGCCTCGGTGAACCTCGACTGGTCGCTTATTACTGCGAAAAACCGGGCACAACGCTGAGCCCGCGCTCCCTGCGTGAACAGCTGCAAATCAGCCTGCCGGATTACATGGTGCCGACGGCATACGTGCGCCTGCATGCGCTGCCGCTGACCGCCAACGGCAAGGTTGATCGCCCCGGTTTGCCTGCGCCAGACGTCGAGGCATTCGATCAACAGAAATACCAGGCGCCACAAGGCTCTTTGGAAACAGCGCTCGCTGCGATCTGGGCCGAGGTGCTCGGCGTTGAGCGAGTGGGGCGTGAAGATCAGTTCTTTGCCCTCGGCGGTCACTCGCTGCTGGTGATGCGCGTGCTGGCGCAGATTCGTCATACGCTGGGGCTGGAAGTCGCGCCTTCGACGTTGTTTGCCGCACCCGTGCTGGCAGCGTTCGCCGAACGGCTGCAAGCCAGTCAGGCTGCGGCTCGTCCAGCCATTGCGGCCCTTTCACGGTCGGGCGCGCAAACGTTGTCGTCTGCTCAGCAGCGCCTGTGGTTTCTGGCACAAATGGAGGGTGGCAACGCGGCGTATCACATGCCGCTGAACCTGCGTTTGCGTGGTTCACTGGACGTGGCGGCACTCGAACGCAGCTTCAATCAACTGGTGGCACGCCATGACGCGCTGCGCACCACCTTCATCGCCGTTGAAGGGGAAGGGCGGCAGCAGGTTTCACCGCCCGCGCACAGCATTCGACTGACCGTAACCGATCTGCAAGGTCCCGATGCTCAGGAGCGTCTCACCCGGTTGATCGACGAGGAGGGCGCCAGACCATTCGACCTGAGCCGCGGACCGCTGATGCGCGTAAGCCTGGTTCGACTGGCAGCGGATGACCATGTGTTGCTGCTGACCCAGCACCACATCATCTCCGATGGCTGGTCGATGGGTGTGCTCACCCGGGAACTGGGGCAACTGTACGAAGCGGCGTTGCAGGATCGCGACGATCCGCTGCCGACATTGCCCGTGCAGTACGTGGATTACGCGGTGTGGCAGAAGCAATGGTTGACCGGCGAAGTGCTGGAACAGCAAAACCGCTATTGGCGCGAAACCCTGACCGGCGCGCCGGTGTTGCTGGAGTTGCCGGCGGATCACAAGCGTCCGCCCGTGCAGGATTATCTTGGTGGTTTTGTGCCGCTGGTCTTCGACGAAGCGTTGACCGCACGCCTGAAAGCCCTGGGCATGCAGCAAGGCACCACGCTGTTCATGAACTTGCTGGCCGGTTTTTCGCTGCTGCTGTCGCGCCTGTCGGGGCAGAGCGATGTGGTGATCGGCGTGCCGTCGGCCAACCGTCCGCAACAGGAGTTGGAGGGGGTGATCGGCTTCTTCGTCAACACCCTGGCCCTGCGCATGACCCGGTCTGGCACACCATCGGTGGCGCAATGGCTGCAACAGGCGCGGCGGGTCGCGCTGGGCGCTCAGGAGCATCAGGATTTGCCGTTCGAGCAAGTGGTGGAGTTGCTCAATCCGCCGCGCAGTCTGGCCCACAGTCCGCTGTTCCAGGTGCTGTTTGCCTGGGAGCAGGATCAGGATTCCGATCTGCTGCTGACCGGGCTTGAAGTCACGCCGGTCGAGAGCAGTCATCACGTGGCCAAGTTCGATCTGCAACTGGCGCTCCATGAGCGAGACGGACAGATTGTCGGCGGTCTGGAATACGCCTCTGGCCTGTTTGAACGCGGCACTGTCGAGCAGTTTGGCGAGTACCTGCGCCGGGTACTGACGCAGATGGTCGAGGACAGCGAGCAGTCGCTGGCGAGGATCAAGCTGTTGAGCGCCGAGCAACTCCAGCAGATTGTTCATGACTGGAACCGCACTGCACGCGATACGTCGTCACTGCCCGATTGCGTGGCGCGATTCGAGACCCAGGCCCGGCAACGTCCCGAAGCCGTGGCGCTGCTCGCCGAGCGCGAGCAACTGAGCTACCGCGAGTTGAATCGGGCGGCCAACCAACTTGCGCATTACCTGATCGAACAAGGTGTCGGCCCCGAGCATTGCGTCGGTTTGTGTCTGGAACGCTCGCCGCAAATGGTCATCGGCCTGTTGGCGATCCTCAAGGCCGGCGCGGCGTACGTGCCATTCGACCCGGCCTACCCGAGCGAGCGTCTGGCGTTCATGTTCAGCGACGCCGCGCCGACCTTGCTGTTGACGCAATCGAGCCTGATGGCCGGGCTGCCGGCCAACGAGACGAAGATCTGCTGCCTGGACACTGACGGATTGCAATGGGCACAACACCCAACTGATGATCCGCAGGTCAATGTGAACCCGGAACACCTGGGCTACGTGCTCTACACCTCCGGCTCCACCGGGCGCCCGAAAGGTGTGGCCCACAACCGTCGCGCGCTGGATAACCTGATCGCCTGGCAACTCGATCAAGCTGTGGCACCGCAGCGCGTGCTGCAATTCGCCTCGCTGAACTTCGACGTCTCTTTCCAGGAAATCTGCAGCACGCTCTGCCAGGGCGGCAGCCTGTTGCTGATGACCGAAGACAGCCGCAAGGACCTTGCCGCGTTGCGCCCGACCCTGGTGGCCGAAGGCGTGCAGCGGGCGTTCCTGCCATTCGCCGTGTTGCAGCAACTTGCCGGCCTGACCGAGGCCGATGCACCGATGCCGGCCGGCGGCTGCGAGATCATCACCGCCGGTGAAGCCCTGCAAATCAATGACGAGCTACGCGGTTTTGTCCGTGGACTGGGCGGCGCGCAGTTGCACAACCAGTACGGGCCGACCGAAACCCATGTGGTCAGCCAGTTCAGTCTCGACTGCAACGAGGTTGAATCCTGGCCGGACGCGCCGCCCATTGGCCGTCCCATCGCCAACGCGCGGCTGTACGTGCTGGACGAACACTTGAATCCGGTGCCGGTCGGCGTGGCGGGCGAGTTGTACATCGCTGGCGCCTGCCTTGCTCGGGGCTACCTCAATCGCCCGGACCTGACCGCCGAACGCTTCCTGCCGGACCCGTTCACTGACGAACCGGGCGCGCGGATGTACCGCAGCGGCGACCTCGCGAAATTCCAGGCCGACGGCAACGTGCAGTACCTGGGACGCATCGACCAACAGGTGAAACTGCGCGGCTTCCGCATCGAGCTCGGCGAGATCGACAGCCTGTTGCACCAGCAACCCGGCGTGCAGGAAGCCGCCGTGCTGTTGCGCGAAGACGTGGCCGGGGACAAGCGTCTGGTGGCCTATGTGGTCGGCTCCGCGACCAGTGAATTCTTGCGTGCCGAACTGCAAGGCCAACTGCCCGAACACATGATCCCGAGTGCCTGGGTCCGGCTTTCGCAATTGCCGCTGACCCGCAACGGCAAGCTCGACCGACAGGCGCTGCCGGCACCGGAGCGCAGTGCCGGAGCGACCTACGAGGCGCCGCGCAACGACATTGAACGGCAAATGGCCGAGATCTGGGCTGAAGTGCTCAAGTGCGAGCGGGTCGGCATCCACGACAACTTCTTCGACCTCGGCGGCCATTCGCTGCTGGCGACGCGGATGATCTACGCGATCAACCAGCGCATGGGCGCGCAGTTGTCCCTGAGCAGACTGTTTCAGACGCCGGTGTTGATGGATCTGGCGGCGCAGGTCTCGCGTGATGACCAGAGCATTGAACCCGCGTTTATCCAGATCGAGCCGGATCGCGGCAATCGACATGAACCATTCCCTCTGACCGATATCCAGCAAGCCTACTGGTTCGGCCGCGAGGCCACGGTCAGCCTCGGCGGCGTCAGCGCCCACGGCTACGAAGAACTGCGCATTCCCGAGTTCGACGTCGAGCGTTTCGAACAAGCACTGAATCGCATGATCCTGCGCCACGACATGCTGCGTGTGATCTTCCTCAGCGACGGCACGCAACAGGTGCTGGCGCAGGTGCCGACCTATCGCATGCCTCGCAGCGACCTGCGCGGTTTACCCGCCGAAGTGGCGCAACGCACCCTTGAAGCAACCCGCGAACGCCAGTCCCATCAGGTGCTGGATGCCAGTCGCTGGCCGCTGTTCGAGTTCAGCCTGTCGCTGCTCGACGACGGCATCACTCATTTGCACATCAGCCTCGACGCGTTGATTGTCGATGCCGCGAGCACGCAGATTCTGGCGCGCGAACTGATGGCGTTCTACGTCGAACCGACGTTGGAACTGGCGGAACCGGGCCTGACTTTCCGCGACTACGTACTGGCCGAACAGCAACTGCGCAACGGCCGCCGCTACGAGCAGGCGCTGGGCTACTGGCGCGAGCGGGTGACTACTCTGGCCCCGGCGCCAGACCTGCCGCTGGTGCGCCAACCCGAAAGCATTGCCAACCCGCACTTCACCCGCCGCGACCGCGACATGTCGGCCGCGCAGTGGAGTCGGCTCAAAGCCGTGGCCAAACAGTTTGCGGTGACGCCGTCAGTGATGCTGCTGACCGCCTTCAGCGAAGTGCTCGCGCTTTGGAGTCGCACCCCGCGTTTCACCCTGAGCCTGCCACTGTTCAACCGTATGCCGTTGCACCCGGATGTCGACGAAATCATCGGCGACTTCACCTCGCTGGTGCTGCTGGAAGTCGGCATCGACGGGACACAAACCTTTACCGACAAGGCCCGCGCCGTGCAGGCGCAGCTGTGGTGCGACATCGATCATTCGGTGGTCAGCGGTGTGCGTGTGCTGCGCGAATTGTCCCAGGCCCGGGGCGTACAGCAGACGGCGATGCCGATCGTGTTCAACAGCACGCTGTCGGAAGCAGCGCCGGAGCTGGCCGAATTCAACCTGGCCGACGCGCTGAATGCCAAACACATGCACAGCATCACCCAGACCCCGCAGGTGTGGCTCGACCACACGTTGCTGGAGCTGGAAGGACGCCTGTTGTTCAACTGGGACAGCATCGACGAACTGTTCCCGGAAGGGATGATCGAGCAGATGTTTGTCGCTTACAACGCGCTGCTCGACAGTCTGTGCGAGCCGGCGGCATGGGGCGCAAACACGCCACAGCTGTTGCCGCAGGTACGGTTGCCGGCACCGGTCGACATTCAGCAAACGCTGCCATTGATGCACGAACTGTTCGAACGTCAGGCCCTCGCCACACCGGATGCACTGGCGGTGATCGGTGCGCGACAGCTGACCTACGCTCAACTGCGCAACGAGGCCCGGCAACTCGGCGCCCGCCTGCAAGCGCAGGGCGTGCTGCCGAACCGGTTGGTCGCGGTGGTGATGGAGCGCGGCTGGGAACAAGTGGTGGCGACCCTGGCGATTCTGTATGCCGGCGGCGCTTACCTGCCCATCGAACCGAGTCAGCCAGCAGAGCGGCTGCGGCATATTCTGGAAAGGGCCGAGGCGAGTCTGGCCCTGACCCAACCGGCGCTGCTCGACAAAATCGAATGGCCGGCGCAAGTCACGACCATTGCGGTGACCGATGCAGTCTCAAACGACGCATTGCCACTGCAACCGGTGCAGGTGAACGAAAGCGACCTCGCTTACGTGATCTACACCTCGGGCTCCACCGGTCAGCCGAAAGGCGTGGTGATCGACCATCGCGGTGCGGTCAACACCTTGCTCGACATCAACCGGCGTTTTGCCGTTGGCCCGAATGATCGCGTGCTGGCGATCTCCTCGCTGAGCTTCGATCTGTCGGTCTATGACTTCTTCGGCACGCTGGCCGTGGGCGCGGCAGTGGTCATCCTCGACCCGCAACTGACCCTTGATCCGGCGCACTGGCTCGAATTGATCAAGCGTCATCAGGTCAGCCTGTGGAACTCGGTGCCGGCACTGCTCGGCATGCTGGTCGAGTACGTGGAGGGCGAGGGCGGCGCGTTGCCTGCCAGCTTGCGGGTGGCGATGCTGTCCGGTGACTGGATTCCCCTGACCTTGCCCGAGCGGGCTTGGACCTTGCAGTCGGATTTGCAACTGATCAGCCTGGGCGGCGCCACCGAAGCGTCGATCTGGTCGATCTGCTATCCGGTGCAACACGTCGACCCGGCGTGGCGCAGCATTCCCTACGGCAAGGCTCTCGATCACCAGCGCTTCTACGTGCTGGATGAAGCATTGCAAGTCCGCCCGACCTGGGTCGCGGGACAGCTGTACATTGGCGGTATCGGTCTGGCCAAGGGTTACTGGCGCGATGAAAAGCTCAGCGCCGGCAGCTTCTTCGAGCATCCACTTACCGGCGAACGGCTGTATCGCACCGGCGACCTGGGGCGCTTGCTACCGGACGGCAACATTGAATTCCTCGGTCGCGAAGACAATCAGGTCAAGGTCCAGGGCTATCGCATCGAGCTGGGCGAGATCGAAGCCGCGCTCAATCGCCATCCCGGCGTGCAGAGCGCGGTGGTGCGGATTCTTGGCAGCACGCTGGGCGAGAAACGTCTGGCGGGTTATGTGCTCAAGGCCGACCCGGCGTTGCAGGCCAGTGACTTCACCGACTACCTGACGGACAAGCTGCCGGCGTACATGATTCCGACGTCGTTCACCTTCGTCGAAGCCTGGCCGTTGTCGTCCAACGGCAAGGTCGACAAGAAGCGTCTGCCGGAACCTGAGCAAATCGAGGAACAAGGGCCGGCGCTGGAAGTCGAGGGCCCGCAGGAACAGCGGTTGGTGGAAATTGTGCAAGGCGTGCTCAAGCGCGAATCCATTGCCGCCAATGCCAACCTGCTGAACCTCGGCGCGACCTCGATCGATATCGTCAGGATCAGCAACGCCTTGTCCGGCGCCCTGCAGTTCCGCCCGCACGTGGCGCAACTGCTGGCCCAGCCGACGTTGCTGCATCTGCTTGGCATGTACCGCCAGAACCGGGCGCGGCAGGATCTGCTCGGCAACGTTCAGCAGGCCCCGGAGCCCGTGCAGGACATCATCGAAGATCCACAACAGCGGGCGCAGTTCAAAGCCGAGCAACGCGGTCGCCGTGACTTCGCTCAAACCTTGCCGGAGGTGGCATTGGACTTGCCGCAAGACCCGGCCTTCGCCCGGCGTTTGAGCGATTACCGCTCGGTGCGCCTGTTCGGCGCGCAGCCGATTGCGACTCAAGCGTTCGCGCATTTGTTGGCGGCACTGGCGCAGGGGCAGCTCGACGGTGAGGTGAAATACCAGTTCCCGTCGGCGGGCGGGTTGTACCCGATTCAGGCCTACCTCTACGTCAAACCGGATCGCGTGCTCGGCGTGCCCGGTGGCGCGTATTACTACGATCCTCGCCAGCATCGCTTGCTGGCGCTCCAGAGCGGATTGCTCGACCCGGACACCTACGACTACTTCGTCAATCGCCCGGTGTACGAGAACGCCGCGTTCTCGCTGTTTTTCATCGCCGACATGGCGGCGATTCGTCCGCTGTATGGCGAGCGCAGCCGCGACTTCTGCCACATCGAAAGCGGTGCGATGGCGCAACTGCTGAGCATGACCGCCGTCGAGCATGGCCTGGGTCTTTGCGGAATAGGCTCGGTCGAGGAGCAGCAACTGACGGCGCTGTTCGACCTCGGGCCAAGTCATGAATTGATCTACTCGATGATCGGCGGCCTGCGCACGGCCGATGAGCAGCACCGCGCGCCGGTCGAGGCATTTGCCATCGAACCTGTGACCGAAAGCCTGGACGACGAAGACATGGAGGAGTTCGAAGTATGAATGCCGATCAATTGCTGGCGCTGTTCGCTCGCCATGGCGTGGTACTCGAGGTGGACGGTGACAGGCTGCGTTGCAAGGCGCCTCGCGGGTTTCTCACCGAAGAGCTGACCCAGGCGCTCAAGCTCCACAAGCAGGAACTGATTACCTTGCTGGGGGGCGGTGATGACGCAGTGATTCCCCGCCGAGCCGCTGCACACGCGTCCTGGCCGTTGTCGTTCTCGCAACGGCAGCTATGGTTTCTCGATCAACTGGAACCCGGAAATCCGTTCTACAACGTGCCCACGGCGGTAACTCTTAAAGGACGGCTGGACGTGGCGCTGCTGGAGCGGGCGCTGAACGAACTGGTTGCCCGCCACGAAGTCCTGCGTACGACGTTTTGCAGTGTGGATGGCGAACCGCGTCAGGTGGTGCACCCATCGATGCCGCTGTCGTTGTTGGTGACGGATCTGCGCCAGTTGTCAGTCAGCGAGCGTGAAGAAAAGGTCCGCATCGCCGTCGATCAGGACGCACGGGCGCCGTTCAACCTGGCCACTGGGCCGTTGCTGCGCGCGTCGTTAGTGCGCGTGGCCGACGACGAATACCTGTGGCTGTACAGCGTGCATCACATCATCGCCGACGGTTGGTCGATGGGGGTGATCCTGCATGAGGTCGCCACGCTGTACGGTGATTATCTGCGTGGCGATACACCGACTCTTGCGCCGTTGCCGGTGCAATACGCCGATTACGCCTGCTGGCAGCAACAGCGCGTGGGCGGTGCCGTGCTGGACGCCCAGCTCGATTACTGGCGTCGTACACTGGACGACGCACCGCTGTTGTCGACCATGCCCGCCGACCGGCCGCGACCGTTGGTGCAGCGTTACGTCGGCGCCACGTTCAGTTCCTCCGTCGATGGCGGCACCTTGCGCGAACTCACGGCGCTGGCCCGGCAAACACAGGGCACGCTGTTCAACGTGCTGCTGGGCGCGTTGGCGGTGTTGCTGTGGCGCCACAGCGGTCAGCAGGATCTGTGCATCGGTACGCCGTTCGCCAACCGCAATCGTCCGGAAATCGAGCCGCTGATCGGCCATTTTGTCAACACGCTGGTGCTGCGTCAGCGCCTCAATCCGCAGCAGACCTTCGCCGAATTGCTGCGCGACGTGCGTGGCCAGATGCTCGATGTTCACGCCCACCAGGACGTGCCGTTCGACCGTGTGGTCGAAGCCGTCAACCCGCCGCGTGATCCCGGTCATTCGCCGTTGTTCCAGGTGATGCTGGTACTGCAGAACACCCCCGGCAGCGGCGTGCAGATGTCCGGCCTGCAACTGGCGCCGTACAGCACCAGCAGCGCCACGGCCAAGTTTGACCTGGCGTTTGAATGGGTCGAGCGGGAAGGGCGGCTGGACTTGTTGGTGGAATACAACACCGACCTCTATGACATCGCGACCATCGAACGCCTGAGCGGGCACTACCGTCATCTGCTCGAACAGATCGCCGCCGACGCCAAGCAACCGATCAACGCCTTGCCGTTGATGAACGAGGCTGAGCGTCAGCAGGTGCTGGTCGACTTCAATCGCACCGCGCCACTGACGCAAGCGGCGCCCTGCGTGCACCAACTGGTCGAAGCGCAGGCCGCGAGTAACCCTCAGGCCTGCGCGGTGGTCTTCGAGGGCGAATCCCTGAGCTACGCCGAGCTCAATGCCCGGGCCAACCAACTGGCGCGGCACTTGCGCACGTTGGGTGTCGGCCCGGATGTGCGCGTGGCGGTGTGCATCGAGCGTTCAATCGAGTTGCCGGTGGCGCTGTTGGCGGTGCTCAAGGCCGGAGGCGCCTATGTGCCGCTGGATCCGGATTATCCGCTGGGGCGCTTGAGTCATATGCTCGGCGACAGCACACCGGCGGTGTTGCTGACACTCGGCTCGGCGCACGGGATATTGCGTAAGGCACTGCAAGGTTCGACCTGGGAAGCGCCGATTCTCGACCTCGAAAAAGATGCCGCGAGCTGGGCGTCCTTGCCTGCCGACAATCTCGATCCGCGCCATGTCGGCGTCACCCCTGATCATCTCGCCTACGTGATCTACACCTCGGGCACCACCGGTTTGCCCAAGGGCGCGATGGTCGCTCACCGTGGCCTGAGCAATCTGCTGCTGTGGTGTTTGCAGGTCTGCGGCGAAGCGGGGGCGATGCTGCACAAGATCCCGTTCGGTTTCGATGCCTCGGCCTGGGAGACGTTCTGGCCGCTGGCAACCGGTGGGCGACTGGTGATTGCACGGCCCGGCGGACATTACGAACCGGCCTATCTGGCCCGCGAGGTGCGAGAGCAGCGGGTCACGGCGTTGGTGTTCGTGCCGGCGATGTTGCAGCTGTTTCTGGAAGTCGAAGAAGTCAGCCTGTGTGCTTCGCTGACCGATGTGTTCAGCGGCGGCGGTGAACTCCCGCCAGCACTGGCCCGGCGTTTTCAGGAGCGCCTGCCCCATGCTCGGTTGCACAACGTCTACGGCCCGACCGAAACCACGGTGATCAACAGCGTCTGGACCCTGGAGCCCGGCGCCGAGGTGCCGGCCCGGCAACTGCCGATCGGCCGGCCGATTTCCAACAACCGTTTTTACGTACTCGATGACCGCGATGAGCCGGTGCCGGTGGGTGTCACGGGGCAGTTGCACATTGGCGGCGTCGGCGTCGCTCGGGGTTATCTGGGGCTGACGCAGCTCAGTGCCGAGCGCTTTATCGACAATCCGTTTGTGGCGGGCGATCGCCTCTATCGCAGCGGCGATCTGGCGCGCTATCGCCCGGACGGCCAACTGGAATTTCTCGGTCGCAACGACTTCCAGGTCAAGTTGCGCGGCGTGCGTCTGGAACTGGGCGAGATCGAAACCCGGCTCGAAGCGTTTCCCGGCATCCGCAGCGCCGTGGTGCTGATGGTCGGCGAAGCGGCGCAGGATCAGCGACTGGTGGCTTGTTGCGTTGTTTCCGAATCGATGGATGAAGCGGCGGTTCAGGCTTATCTGGCGACGACGCTTCCTCGTGCGGTGGTCCCCGGCAGTTATCTGTGGCTCGACGCCTTGCCGCTGACCGCCAATGGCAAGGTCGACCGTGCCGCACTGACTGCGTTGGCGGATGAAGAAATGGTCAATCGTCAGGTCAACCTGAGCAGCCCGCGCGATCACATCGAGCTGACGCTGTACCAGATCTGGAAACGCCTGCTGCTGGTGCCGCAGATCGGCATTCGCGACAACTTCTTCAATGTCGGCGGCACCTCCATCGCCGCGATCAAGATGGCCCATGAAATCAGCCAGGTGTTCGCGGTTGAAATGCCGGTGCGCGTGGTGCTCAGCTACCCGACCATCGAAGCATTGGGCGGTTGGCTGCGGGTCGGGGCCAACCCGGCGGTTGCGCAGGGCAATCTGATCGAGTTCCGTCGAGGCTCGGGTCAGAGCAACGTGGTGTGCATTCACCCAGCGGGCGGTACGGCGTTCTGTTACCTGTCGCTGGCCAAGGTGTTGCCGGATGAGGCCGGCGTATACGGCGTGCAATCGCCGGGGCTGAATCCGGGGGAGAGTACCGAGCCGACAGTCGAAGCAATGGCCGAGGCCTATCTGCGGCTGATCGAACCGCTGACCGCGCAACCGCTGATCCTCACCGGATTGTCGTTCGGTGGTCTGGTGGCCTATGAAATGGCGCGGCTGTTGACGGCGGCGGGGCATCGTCAGGTGACCGTGGTGCTGCTCGATACCCAGGGCAGCGACGATCCGGGTTTCCGCGAGCAGATCGGCACCGTGGACATGGCCGAGTTCCGCGACAAACTGGTGCGCTTCAATGGCATGTACCCCGGCATCGAAGACGCGCAAGTCGAGCGCTATTTCCACATTTACAACCACAACCGTCTGGCCATGGCCGCCTATGAATGTGCGCCGCAAGCCCGGCGTGTGGTGCTGATTCAGGCCCGAGAAGATTTCAGCCGCCATCAGTTGCATGAACTGCGCGGCTTCTGGCGGCGTCGCGCGGGAAGCGGCTATCTGGCGAAACTGGTCAGCGGCGGGCACTGGGACATGCTCGAAAGTGCGGAAATCCATCGGGTCTCGCAAATCATCCGTCGGGAGCTGCAACGCTTCGACGCGCAGGAGGCGAAATGATGAACGCGTCCAATGACCTGACGTTGCTTGCGCGTTTCGCCGAGCAAGTGCGGTGTAATCCGCAAGCTCCGGCGGTGACCGATCAATTGGTCACGCTCACTTACGCCGAACTGGCCAGCGCCAGCGAGCGCATCGCCCGAGGGTTGCTGGCGCGCGGCGTCGAGCCCGGCCAGTCGCTGGCGTTGTGCATGCCGCGTTCATGGCAATGGCTGACGGCGATTATCGGCGCGTTGAAGGTCGGCGCGGTGGTCGTGCCGCTGGATCGAGCCAGTCCGCTCAAACGCCGGGAGTTGATGCTGGCGGATGCGGCGTGTGTCGGCCTGATTACCCAGGATGAGGAATCGCTGTGGTCGCCTTCACTGTGGCAAACCAGCGTCGAGGCCTTGCTCGATCAACCGGACGTCCCGCCGCAAGCGCTGGCTGAAGACTTTGCCGAGGTGATGTTCCTGTTCTACACCTCGGGCACCACCGGCACGCCGAAAGCGGTCGAGGTCGGCGAGCACGGCTTGCTGCGCCTGACGCACACCGACGGCTATATCGAAATTCGTCCGACGGACCGCTTCGCCTGTCTGTCCAACCCGGCGTTCGACGCTTGCAGTTTCGAACTGTGGGCACCGCTGCTTAACGGCGGTTGCTGCGTGATGATCGCCGACGAGGACGTGCTGGATGCACGCCGGCTGGCCGAGGTGCTGGAGCGGACGCGGGTCGACAACCTGTTCATGACGGTGTCGCTGTTCAACACCTTGATCGCCGAGTGGCCGTCGTGTTTTTCCAGCGTGCGGCAGGTGCTGATTGGCGGCGAGCAGATCAGCGCCGCTGCCGTGCGTGCGTGGTACCGCGCCAACCCTGAGAGCCAGTGCCGGATTCACAACGTCTATGGCCCCACCGAATGCACCACGTTTGCCCTGTGCTGGCCGATCAGCCGTGACTTTACCGGCGACTCGGTGCCCATTGGCCGACCACTGCCGGACACCGGCGTGCGGGTGCTGGATGAGCAGCAACGGCCGGTGCCGGCGGGAGAGGTGGGCGAACTGTATTTGAGTGGCAGCGGCGTCGCCCGTGGCTACCGCAATCGCCCTGAAGAAACGGCCCGTCAGTTCGTCCGATTGCCCGACCTCGACGGTGGCGCACACGTCCATTACCGCACTGGCGATCTGGTGCGGTGCAATGCCGAAGGCTTGATCGAGTGTCTGGGACGGGTCGACCGTCAGGTGAAAGTTCGCGGCTTCCGGATCGAACCGGGGGAGGTGGAGCAGCGGATGCTGGAGCATCCGGGCGTGGCGCAGGTGTATGTCTGCACTCGGCGTCAGGCGGCTGAAGATCATCAGATGCTGGCGTTTATCGTGTCGCGCGGGGAGCTGGACTATCACGCCTTCGAAACCCACTTGCGAGCGCAACTGGCGCCGTATATGCGGCCGCATCAGTTGTTCCTGCTGGAGCGCCTGCCGCTGACGGCCAATGGCAAGATCGATCGTGATGGCTTGCTGAGCCAACCGCTGAATCCGTGGCATCCAGTTTTGGCGGCGATGGACAACGACAACGCTTCGCCGGCGTTGGACTGGTTGCTGGGTCAGGCCCGTTCGCTGCTCGGTCAACCGAGCCTGAGCGCACAGGATGACTGGCTGGGCAGTGGCGGCGATTCGCTCAAGGCCATGCGCTTGCGCTCGGCGATTCGTAGCCATTGGCAGCGCGAGCTCACCATCGACACGTTGCTCATCGAGCCTTTTTCGTCATTGGCCGAACGACTGACGGGTGAGCGGAATTACGATTCGATCTACCCACCTGCGCCTCCGATCAGTAGCGCCAAACGCCTGCCGGCCACCGCCGAACAGCGCCGCTTGTGGCTGTTGCAGCAACGTACGCCAACCTCGACCGCTTACAGCGTGCCGCTGATTTTGCATCTGGCGGCAGGTATCGATCTACCAGCGCTGGCCGAGGCCGTGGGACGTCTGGTGCTGCGCCATCCCGGATTGCGCACGGCGTTCGTGCCCGGTGCCGATGGCCTGGATCAGGTGATCGCGGAGCAAGGCCCGGCCTGCCGAACCTTCGCCGTCGGGCATTTCACCGAAGACAACTGGCAAGCCTTTGCGGAACTGGTGTTCGGCACGCCGTTCGACCTGACCACGCCGAACCTGTGTCAGGCGTGGCTGTTGCCGTTTGCCGATGGCAGCTGCCGGCTGTTGCTGAACCTGCATCACATCATCGTCGATGGCTGGTCGGTGAACCTGTTGTTCGACGACCTGACGCAGCTCTACAACGACGCTGTGCAGGGTTGCGAAAGCCCTGAGCCGTCAGCACGTCTGACGACGCTGGAGTTTGGCCAGTGGCAGCGCCAGTGGAGCATCGATCCGCATTATCGCGACCAGCGTCGCGCACTGGCCGAGTTGCATCGTCGGCAGGAAGAACCGTCGCCCGCACTGATGCCTATGCGCGAAATCAGCCCGGACGCCCGGTTGCATCGAGAACCCTTGGGCGCCGTGCGCAGCGCCGCCCTCGAGCGCTTTTGCACGCAACAGCGACTGACCCGTTTCGAAGTGCTGTTCAGTGTCTTCGCCTGGAGCCTGTACGCCTTGACCGGGTGCGAGCGGCCACGGATCGCCAGCCCGGTGTCCAACCGGCCGCTGGCCGAGTTTGAAGACAGCGTCGGCATGTTTGCCAACACCGTGCTGATCCCCACCGCCGTAAACCACGCACTGACCCTGGGCGAGCAGTTGCGCCAGCAGACCGCTAGCGTGCGTGAGGTGCTGGCATTGCAGGACGTGGCGCTGGCAGATCTGGTGGAAGACCTGCGGCTTTCATCGAATACCGCACTGTTCGATTTCATGTTCGTGCTGGAAAACACCGATTACGCCGCATTGGCCGACTCTAACCTGCGCGCCACCCTTGAGTTCAACGAACAACTGCACGCCAAGTGCCCGCTGACCTTGTTGATGGTGGGCAGCGGTTCGCAGCTGGAGTGCTGGTGGGAATATCAGTGCAGCTATTTCGATGCAGAACAGGTGAGCACGCTGAAAGCATTGTTCCGCCGTGGTCTGGACCTGTTGCTGGAAAGCCCGGCGGCCACGCTCGACAGTCTGCTCGGTCCTTATCGACACGGTCTGGCCCCGGCCAGTGAAGGGCCGAAGGGCGAGCTGCCATTCAACACCCTTGCGGACTGGTTCGAGCATCAGGTGCATTGCACGCCGGATGCGGTTGCGTTGGTTAAAGGTCAGCGCCGCCTCACCTATGGCGAGCTGAATGGACTGGCCGACGTTCTGGCTGCTGACTTGGTCGAGCGTCATCCGTTGCCGACCGGGAATGCTCCGTTGCATGTCGTGCTGTTTCTCGACGCGTCGGTGGAGCACATCGTCGCCTTGCTGGCTCTGGCCAAACTCAACCTGACCGCCGTGCCGCTTGATCCAGCTTACCCGGTGGCGATCCAGCGTCAGGTGCTGGAGCAGGCGCAGCCGCATTGTCTGTTGTTCAGCGACGCGACCGAAGCGGCGCTGGATGAGCTGAACGCGGGACGGTTCGCCGTGCACCGGGTCGATCTGCACGCCGATGCCGGATCGTTCGAGCGTCCACGTCATGCCGGTGAACGACCGCTTTACACGCTGTTCACCTCCGGCTCCACCGGCACACCGAAAGGTGTGCAAGTGTCGGAACGCACCCTGTGCAACCTGCTGCAATGGCAGCGCACGGAAGGGCAGTTGCCGGCGAAAGCGGTGATCTTGCAGTTCTCCATGCTGTCGTTCGATGTGTCGTTCCAGGAGATTTTCAGCACCCTGTGCGGGGGCGGCTGCTATCACCTGATCACGCCGCGCTGGCGTCAGGATGCCGAGGCGTTGCTGGGTTACATGGTCGAGGCGCGGATCGAACGGTTGTTCCTGCCTTACGTGGCCTTGCAGCATCTGGCACAAACCGCCGTGGCCCGGGGCATTTATCCGTCGGCGTTGCGTGAGGTGATCACGGCTGGCGAGCAACTGCTCTGCACGGACGCGCTGCGCAATTGGTTCGGCGGCATGCCGCAAGCTTCGTTGTTCAATCACTATGGCCCGACCGAAACCCACGTGGTCAGCGCGTTGCGTTTGCCAGCCGTGGCGCGGGACTGGCCGCTGCGGGCACCGATTGGCCATGCCGTTGGGAATGCCCGGTTGCTGTTGGTCGATGAACACGACCGCCCGGTGCCGAACGGCTGCCGTGGGTACCTGCTGGTGGCGGGGCCGATGGTTGAGCGTTGTTATCTGGCAGATCCTGCGTTGAATGCGGCGCGGTTCGTCGAGTTGGCTGAGGGCTGCTTGTTCTACCGCACCGGCGATCTGGCATGGGCCGACGCTCAGGGCTGCTTACATTATCTCGGACGCGACGATCAGCAGATCAAACTCAGCGGCCATCGTCTGGAGTTGGGGCAGATCGAAGCGGCGCTGATGCAGGTGTCGGACGTGGTCAACGCGGTGGTGGCGGTTCAGACCGATCCACCACGCTTGATCGCGTGGCTGCAACTCGATGGCGAGCCCGCGACGTCTCAACAGCTGGATCGTCAGGTGGCGCACCGACTGCCATCCCATGTGCGAATAGATGAATATCGGCGGATCGACATCTGGCCACGCACCCCCAGCGGCAAGATTGACCGCAAGGCTTTGCCGAATTTAGGTGCGGCTTTGGAGCGGCGCAGCACACCACAACCGGTTGTTCAATTGACCGCACTGGAGCGGCAACTGAGCGAGCTGTTCCAGACAGTCATCGGCCGTGACATCGAACCGGAGCAAACCTTCTTCGAGGCCGGCGCCACCAGCCTCGGCCTGATGCGTCTGCATGCGCGTTACACCCAGGAACTGCCGCACAAGGTGACGATGGCCGACCTGTTCGAACACGTCACGATACGGCGTCTGGCGGCGCATCTGTCGACCGCGCCAGTGGCGGCGGTAGAGCGCGTACGACAAGCCGATGCAAGCCATCAACCGATGGCGATCATCGGCATGTCGGTCAATGTGGCCGGGGCACAGAACCTGTCCGAGTTCTGGGCGATGGTGCAGGGTAACGAGCTGGGCATCGAGCACTTTGCCGCGGAAGAAGGCCTGATCGGCGCCCGCAGCCAACTGGCCGGCATGCTCGATTTCGATCCCGAATATTTCGGCATCAGCCGCCAGGAAGCGCGCCTGATGGACCCGCAACAGCGGCATCTGCTGATGGGCTGTGTGCAGGCTCTGCAACACGCGGCCATCGTTCCGTCGGCGGATGGCCCGCGCATCGGCCTGATCGCCAGTTGCGGCGAAACCACGTACTTCCAGCAGATGCTGCGCGACACCGCGGAAGGCGATCTGCCGGACGGCTTCCAGATGGCGCTGCATCACGACAAGGACTTTCTGGCGACCAAAGCCGCGTATCACCTGGACCTCAACGGCCCGGCCCTGAGCGTGCAGGCGGCGTGCGGCAGCTCGCTGATCGCCGTGCACCTGGCCAGTTCGATGCTGCGCCAGGGCGACAGTGATGTGATGCTGGCGGCCGGGGTGTTGATCGACCCGACCCTGAGCGATGGTTACCGTCATCGCTCGCAGCACATCTTTTCCGCCGATGGCCTGTGCCGACCATTCAGCGACGACGCCAGCGGGACCATCGGCGCCAGTGGTTATGGCGTGGTGGTGCTCAAGCCATTGGCCAGGGCGCGGGCGGATGGCGACCGGATCTACGCGTTGCTCGAAGGCACTGCACTGAACAACGATGGCCGGGCCAAGATGAGTTACACCGCGCCGTCGGTGGCCGGGCAGAGCGCGGTCATCAGCGACGCCTTGAGTCGCGCCGGATTGACCGGTGCCGACATCGGCTACATCGAAGCCCACGGTACCGGCACCTTGCTGGGCGATCCGATCGAAGTCGCGGCGTTGACCAAGGCCTTCGGCGATGCGCCGGCCGGTCAATGCGCGTTGGCCTCGGTGAAGAGCCAGATCGGACATCTGGGGGCGGCGGCGGGGGTGGTCGGTCTGATTCGCGCAAGCCTCGCGGTGTTCCATGGCGTGCTGCCGCCGAATCTCGGGTTCGGCCGGATCAATCCGCAGATCGATCTTGAGCATTCGCCGTTCTACGTGCCGACCGCGTCAAAGCCATGGCCAGAAGGGCGGCGGCGTCTGGCCGGTGTCAGCAGTTTCGGGATCGGTGGCACCAACGCCCATGCGATTGTCGGCGCCGCACCCAAGGCGCAGGAAGTGACCGAAGAAAACTCGCCACTCCTGATGATCTCGGCCCACAGTCGAGCGGAATTGCTGCGCGATATCGCGGCGATCCGCGAGCACATGCAAGCGCATCCGGAGCAGCAGACCGCGTTGCTGCGCCACTTGCAGTCAGGTCGCCGGCAACTGCGCTGGCGCTTTGCGATGGTCTGCCGGCCGGGTGACGAAATTCCTTTGCTGCCGACAACGATCAAGGAAATCACCGCGTCGGGTGTACAGATGATCGCCCGTGATCATTCAGCGCAGGCATTGCTGGAGGCGTGGTACGAAGGCGCAACTATCCAGTGGCCGCAGCGCTCGGCGCCACCGCCGTGGGATTTGCCGCCAGCGTCGTTCGATCTTCAGACTTATCGGTTTCAACCCGCTGCCGAAATCGTTGCCCCTGTTTCGGCAGGCATCGAGCGGCAACCGCTGGCGCAGTGGTTTCATCAGCGGCAGTGGGTTCGTGTACAGCGCCTGAGCGTGAAGGCATCTGATGCCAAACGAGAAACGTTGATCCTTTGCAGCCATGAAGCACCTGGCGCGGCATTGCTGGAACATCTGCGAGCGGTTTATCGACGTGTGATTCAGGTACGTGCCGGCAATGGCTTCAAGCAACTCGGTGCGGATCGCTTTGAGCTGGACCCTCTGGACACCGAAGCCTTGAGCCGTTTGCTCACCGAGGTCACAGAATCTGTAACCGGAGAACTCGACTGGCTGCACACCTTGCCGCTGGCGGTGTCAGGCGCAGTCAACGAGCAATCTCTGGATCTGGCGCAGTGGGCCTGTCTGGACACGGTCAGCGCACTGATGCAGGCCTGGGGGCAAATCGCACGCACGACACGTCTGCGCCTGTGGCTGATGTCGTGGCAGGCGTGTCCGGTGGACGGCGAGGTTCGGCGTCCCGAATTGGCGGCACTGGCCGGGATCACCGAAGTGGTGCCGCAGGAATACCCGGTGCGTTGCCACTGGCTGGACTGGCCGTCGCCGCACCTTGATACGCAGGCCGGGGAATTGGCGGCGTTGCTTGTCGATCCGGCCGCGTTGCCTCGGCGAATGGCGGTGCGTGACGGTTACCTGTGGCAGCCACGATTGATCGCTCATCCATTGCCGAGCCCGGCAACGACCTCCAGTTTATTGCCGAAAGACGGCACGTTTCTGGTGCTGGGGGGAACTGGCGGGATCGGTCGGACCCTGTGTGAACACCTGCTGCAAGCGCCAGGGCGGCGTGTGGTGTTGCTCTCGCGTCAGGGACAGTTGCCTGCAAATCTCGCGACTTATGCGCCGAGAATCGACAGCCTTCAGGCGGACATCGCTGACCTGTCGAGTTGGCCGCAGGTACTCGATCAACTGGCCCGGCGCTACGGCCAACTGTCCGGGGTGATACATGCGGCAGGTGTCGGCGCGGGCAGTCTGATTCGCCACCGTGATGCCCGGCAGATGGCTGAGGCGATGGCCGCCAAGACCCGCGGCATGCTGGCGGTCGAAAGCCTGATCGAACAGCTTTCGCCGGGTTTTGTCCTGTACTGCTCGTCGATGTCGGCATTGTTCGGCGGCGCGGGGCACCTGGACTATTCAGCGGCCAGTGGTGTGCTCGACGGCTTCACTCATTACCGGGCGGATTCGGCCAGTACTTGCCTGCGCCTGGGGATCAACTGGGACATCTGGCGCGACATCGGCATGGCCACGACCAGCAATGGCGGGGACGCTGCGCACCAGGAACATCTGACGGTCGGCTTGTCGGCCGAAGAGGGTTGTCGGGTATTCGATCTGGCGATGGCGGCGCAGTTGCCACAGCTGCTGGTTTCCACCACCGGCATCGACACGGCGCGGCGCTTCTATCCGGTTCGCCACGGCGCCGTTGCCGCGGCGGTTGCAGTGCCGAAAGGCGTGGATCTTTCCGTGCGCTTGCGTGAGTGCCTTTGCAAATGGCTCGGCGTGACGAATCTGGAGGACGATGATTCGCTGTACGACCTGGGCGCGGATTCGCTGACCTTGCTGGACCTGATCGACGAACTGCAAGCGGCCACCGGTGAGGTGTTCCAGCTGTCGCAGTTCAGTCACAAGGTCAGCCTGAGCGAGGTGTTGGGTCTGGTGACAGCCTGCTCGGTCGAGGCACCAACTGCCACGCAGGGCAGTTGGAGCGGCGCGGTGCGGATCGATCAGTGGCATGCCGGCGCCGGGCGCGAGTGGCTGTATCTGATTCACCCGGTGGGCGGTGATGTTCAGGCCTACCGGGAACTGGTTTCGGCGCTGCCTGCGGATCTTGGGGTGTGCGTGATTGCGGACCCTGCGTTGCGTCTGCCGGCGCTACCGAACATCAGCATCGTCGAACGCGCCCGGTTGTATTTGGAGGCAATCAAGGCCCACAGCCCGGCCGGCTGTGCCTGGCGCCTGGCGGGTTGGTCGTTCGGTGCCTGGGTGGCGCAGGCGCTGTGTCAGCAAGCCCAGTCTGACGGCTTCAGGCAACCGCTGCTGTACCTGATCGATCCACCCGCGCCGGATGCCGGTGCGGAACTGGCCGGCATCGACGAGCGGACCATCGAACAGGTGTTCCAGCGTGAGTTCGCCCAGCGCTGGCCTGACGTTGAAGGGCAGGCGATGTCCGAGGAACGTCAGGCTTATCTGCAACGGCTGACAGTGTGCTGTCGCAACAATATGACCAGCATGGTCGACTTCCAGCCACCCGCGTTGGCCGCCACACCGGTTCGGATGTTCATCGCCGGGCACGCCAACCCTTATGGGCTGGGCGACGCCTGGAGCATGGATGACCTGCAACGCAACTGGCAGGCATTGCTGCCGCAATTGCGCAGTTGGCAACGGCTGGACACCGATCACTACGGCATCGTGGCGGGTCGCTGGGCGCGGATGCTGGCCGAGGTGATTGGCACGGAGGGGCCGTCGATATGAATGAGCCGATTTCAATGCCTCGGTGGTTGCCGACCTTGGCGCAGGTGCTGTGCGAAGAGCAGCCCGATGTCTTGCTTCAAAGGATTTACAGGGTCGATGAACCGCAGTCGCTTCGGCGGGTTCATGGTTGGCAAGCCGACGTGGTGCTGCCGATGCTCTGCGAGGCCTTGCCGGAGCATCGGCCAGTGCTGCTCGCCTTGCAAAGCTTGCATCAACGGGCGGCGCTCGGCTTGTCCGGGCGTCAGGGCGAATGGCGGGCCATGCTCAAACCGGTGTTGCTGGCGCTGTATCGACGGGCCTATGCCTACGACGCGGCGTACGCCCAGGCCCATGCCAGTGCGATGACATACGGTCTCGCGCCGAGCAACACCGCCATGATCGCCGAGCACTTCGGCGATGCCGAGGCGTTCGCGGTGTATTACGCGCAACTGAATACCGAAGCCAGTGCCACCGCGTTTGCCCAGGCCCATGCGAGTGCCAATGTGGAAGTTTCGGCCAAAGCATTCGCGACTGACGATGCTGACGCGTACGCACAGGTGTGCGCGGCGTCGGCGCGGGTGTACGTCTGGGCCTGTGCGCAGACCGACGAGCAGCGGCGTGTGCTGTTCAGCCACCTCGCAGAAGGGCTGGTCCGGCACCTGGCCCCGCTTCAATCCCGTTCAACAGGAGAGCGACATGAATGACGCACAGCTGCAATTCGATGTGGTGATCAATGCCCAAGGTCAGTATTCCCTGTGGCCGGCGGGCAAGCCTATGGCCAGCGGCTGGAGTGCAGCCGGGATGCGTGGCGAACGCCAGGTCTGCCTGGATTACATCAATCAACACTGGATCGACATGCGACCACGGTCGCTGCGCGAGACCCTGTCGCCGTCGTCGGCGTCGTTCCAATAAAAAAGGTGAGGGAACATGGATCAGTTGGCACTCAAGGCAATCGAGCGCATCGCGGCAGAAAAGCGCGCACCGTATCAGCGCATCACGGTCGACCGGATCACGCCGATCATCGGTGCCGAAATCGGCGGCGTCGATCTTTCGCAACCGCTGAGCGACGATCAACTCGCGGAAATCCGCCGGGCCTTTCTGGAGAACCACGTGCTGGTGTTCCGCGATCAGCATCTGACGGTCGAGGAACACAAGGCGTTTGGCCGGCTGTTCGGCGAACTGCGGGCCTTGCCGGTGGAAGACATCGACGGCGATGACCCGGAACTGGTGGTGATCCGCGCCAATGCGCAATCGCGCTATGTGGCCGGCGAAACCTGGCACACCGACGGCACGGCCGACCTGGCGCCGTCCATGGGTTCGATGTTGTACGTCAAGGAAACCCCGGCCATCGGCACGGGCGGCGATACGTTGTTCGCCAACATGCACCTGGCGATCGAAATGCTCTCGCCGACGATGCAGCAGTTTCTCGGCGAATTGACCGCGATTCACGACGGCGCAATTCCGTGGAAGGGCTATGAGGCGCCGGCCAACCTGCCAAAAACCGAACACCCGGTGGTGGTTCGTCACCCGGAAACCGGGCGCAAGTCGCTGTTCGTCAATTCCGGTTTCACATCGCACATCGTGCAGTTGTCCGGTGGCGAAAGTCAGGTGCTGTTGAACATGCTGTTCGACCTGGTGGCTCGGGAACCGTCTCTCAGCTGTCGCGTACGCTGGGCGCCGAACACGCTGGTGTTCTGGGACAACCGCTGCACCCAGCACCACGCGATCTGGGATTATTTCCCGCATTCGCGTTATGGCGAGCGGGTGACGATCCTCGGGACGCAGCCCAAGGCTTGATGGTGCTGAAAAAACCTGTGGGAGCCACTTGCTCCCACAGGTGCTAGACGCCGCGACGGATCAGTTGCTTGACGATCAACTCACCGAATGCCAGATTGCCGTGCAGCGGGTCATCCACTTCGCAGAACGCCTCACGCTGAAAACCCTGCTCATCATTCGCCGCCTCGCGCACGTCGATCAGCTCGACGCCAAGCCCTTGCAGGCGTTCGATCAGCAATGACTGTGCGGCCATGAACACGCGCGTGTCGGAGAGCTCCGGCACCCGTTGCGGCGGCAATACGGCGAACACCTTGAGGTTCAGCGCCAGGGCCTGTTCATAGAAAGCCAGCGCAGGGCGGGACAGGGTGTCGATGACCGCCTCGAACAACGGCCCGGCGAGAAAACCGTCGTCGAACTCACCGTGCGCATTCTGGTAGCAGGTCCAGTTCGGCGCGGTGGCGAGGTAGTGCAGGCTCAGGCCTATAGTGCTCACCAGCGGCACGCTGACCTTCGCCAGTTGCGGCACTTTCAGCGTATCGAGAGCCTGGCGATACAGCCGATCCATTTCCCTATCCCGAAAGACCACGTCATTGCGCGCCAGGCTGAAGAAGTCGACGGCGAAGTCCCGACCGGTTCCCAGCGGGCCGCCGCCGAAAGGCAGTTCACGGGCCTGCGCTGCCTTGCCGATGATGCCGGCATGGGAGTCGCCCAGCAGCAGAAACCTAGGCGTAGTAATCGAGTACGGCGTCTTCACAGACAAGATCCTCGCTGGACACGCTGGTGGAGGGGGAGGTGGTCGGCGCCTGCACCGATTGAACCGCGTCGAGCCCGGCAAAGAATTGCTGCATCACGAACGCCACACCTTCTGGTGTGACTTCCCGTTGGTTGGGCTGGTAGAACGCGCCCTTGAACGGCGTGCCGGTGATGATTTCGTAGGACGGGAAATAGTCGACGTCGGGCAGGTCTTCACACAACTGCCCGGCGACGGCGCGCAGCACCGACTTGGAGTAGGTCGTCGAGCTCAGCACATGTTGCCCGGTAGCGGTTGCCGTCAACGGCACCGGTGACACGGTGAGCAACAGGCGCAGTTGCGGGTTGATCGAACGCATCAACTCCAGCGCCCTGACCATGTCGCCGTAAGTGTCCATGAAACCGAAGTTGCAGAACCGGTGGAGCAGCGGATCGAAAGTGCCGCGCACGGTGCCGGGGCACACGGGATACACCAGACCGGTCTCGCGATGTTGCCAGGCTTCGGTCAGGCCGAGGGTGAACACGAACACTTTGGCGCGGCGCAACGCTTCGCGGATGGCGTCGAGGGTGGCCTCACGCGACTCGAACAACGCTTGCTCGCTGGCAAATCCGTCAGGCTCCACGGCGGGGCGGAACGGATCGAAGAAACGCCCGTCATGCACCCAGACCTCATCCGGCGGAGCGCTCACGCCCAGCGCCCATTCGAGCCATTGGCACAACATCGCCGGGGTATACAGATTGCCGGTGCGGAACGAAAACACCCCGTAGTTGTGGGCCTTCCAGTCCGCCTCAGGCAACGCGTCCGGGGCGGGTTCCGCATCCAGCCAGTTCATGCCGCGCGCAACCAGCGCGCGGCCGATGTGCTGGGCAAAACAGGAACCGGCGGTGACGATGGCGTCCTTGTTGCCGATCTCGAATTGCGGTGTCCACAGCTCACCGATGTCCAGCGCGGACTTGTCGGCCACGGCCGTACGCCAGAAGGAGCGGGGTGGCAGGCATTGATAGGGATTCACGACGAGAGGCCTCCTTGGCGAGTCGTTGAGCGTAAGGCTCAGCGGATTTGATAGTGATAGATCAGATCGTCGAACCACCGATCACCGATCTGGTAGGCCTGCGGCACACGACGTGCGAACACAAAGCCGCATTTCTCCAGCACCTTGCAGGACGCGATATTACCGTCGGTCACGGTCGACTCCAACGAGTCCAGCCCGATGGATGCGGCATGGTCGATGATTGCCTGCCGCGACTCGGTACCAAAGCCTTTGCCCTGATGTTCCGGCAACAGCAGGCAACCCACCTCGGCATGCCCGGGCGAGAGAATGCGCAGCCCGGTCACGCCCAACTCCTGGCCGCTGGCCCTGTCGGCCACCACCAGGCACAACCAGTGCTCCGATTGCGGCCCCCACGCCGGGAGCCGATGTTCGAAACCTTTGCGAACCTGCTCCTCGGCAATGTCGCCGAACACGTACTGCATGGTCTGCGGCTCGGAATGCAGCCTGAGGAACAGAGGCCAGTCGGACTCGACCATCGTGCGCAGGTCCAGTCGATCCGTGGATAGCTCGAGCATCCGCTGCTCCTTGCGAGGATGGAAAAGGGAGAGGGTTTTTTACTGGGTGTGGGGGGAAAGATCAATGCAAAAGCAGGCGTTTACGTAATGACGTTGTTCATGGAATTCCTTTCCGCAAAAACTCGGGTCTGACGACCTTCGAAGACGATTGATATCTTTTTGATATCAAAAGGCTACTTCAAATGGAGTGATCTTGGAAAGCCATCCCGGGTTTCGCTGACGGTGTCTTGTGCGCGCTGGGCTAGATGGCGTGCCTTATCCGCCACTACGGCCAGGCCTCGAAGGTGCCACTCGTGCGTGGAAATGGTTCCATGAAATAACCTGAAAGTGGATCTCGTGGAGGGGCCAATCAATCCCTAAGATTCTTCTGCAGCCTATGAAAACAGCAGGTTTTTTCATTACTTCAGGAGGGTCTCCCGGAAGGGGGATTCATTGTCATGACGCCAGCCAGCAGCTATCCACTCGCCTGGAAACTCGCGGCCACCATTCTGTCGGTCGCTACGTTATCCGGCTGTGAGCCACCCACCCGGGCGGACTTCATTAAATATCCGACCTTGAGGCAAAAGTGGGCAATGATCTGCGATGCGCGCAGTCATGCAGCGGAAGTCAACGTCGAGGGATGCAAGCATTGGCGCGACTGGCAAGCTGCCAGTCACCAACCGGTACTGGACAACCTGATGAATCAGAATCTGGGCAAATGAACGGTCGCGAAGCGATCTCGGTAACAGAAGGGGGTTGGGCCAGCGGTCATCCCGGGGCATTGAAGCGCCCGGGATTTTCGTCGTTACATTGAGGCGTTCGTCGAGCCCGGCGCTCAGCCTGCCAACGTCGCGTTATCAATCACAAACCGATACTTCACATCGCCCTTGAGCATCCGCTCATAGGACTCATTGATCTGATCCGCGCGAATCAGTTCGATGTCGGACACGATGCCGTGCTCGGCGCAGAAATCCAGCATCTCCTGGGTCTCGGGAATGCCGCCGATCATCGAGCCGGCGATGGTTCGGCGTTTCATGATCAGGTTGAACATGTTCGGCGATGGATGCGGTGAGGCGGGGGCGCCGACCAGTGTCAGGGCGCCGTCACGCTTGAGCAGCACCAGGAACGCATCGAGATCGTGAGGGGCGGCGACGGTGTTGAGGATGAAGTCGAAGCTCTTGGTGTGCGCAGCCATTTCTTCCGGATTGCGCGACACCACCACTTCATCGGCGCCCAGTGCTTTGGCTGCCTCACGCTTGGATTCGGAGGTGGTGAACGCCACGACGTGCGCACCCATCGCGTGGGCCAGTTTGATGCCCATATGGCCCAGGCCGCCGATGCCGACTACGCCGATCTTCTTGCCCGGCCCGGCGTTCCACTGACGCAGCGGCGAGTAAGTGGTGATGCCCGCGCACAGCAGCGGTGCGACGGCGGCCAGTTGTGCTTCGGGGTGTCGGATGCGCAGCACGTAACGCTCATGCACCACGATGTTTTGCGAGTAGCCGCCGAGCGTCCAGCCGGGGGCGTCCGGGGTCGGGAAGTTGTAGGTGCCGATCATGCTGTCGCAGTAGTTTTCCAGGCCGGTTTCGCAGTCTTCACAGTGTTTGCAGCTGTCGACGATGCAACCGACGCCGACCAGATCGCCGACCTTGTATTCGGAAACATGGGCACCGACCGCCGAAACGCGGCCGACGATTTCGTGTCCCGGTACGCAAGGGAATTGTGTGCCGGCCCACTCGGAGCGCACCTGGTGCAGGTCGGAATGGCAGATGCCGCAGAAAGCGATGTCGATCTGGACGTCATGGGCCGCAGGGGCGCGGCGATTGATCTGGATAGGCTCAAGGGGTTTGTCGCCCGCATGGGCACCGTAGGCTTGAACTAGCATGGGAACGTCCTCGATGGGGTGGTCGAAGGGCCATCTTCCCGTTCTGCCCCGAAGGCACGTTAGTGCATTTCTATCGATTCCTTGCCTGATCCTGCCCGATAGTCGTCGAACGATGAGCCTCGCCCGTTCACGGCTGGCACACCAGACTCACACGCTCGTAGTTCACGGACTTGTCGCGCTCCGGCAACGAATAGGCGGCCGTGCATTGCTGACCATTCCATTTGATCAAGAGCGTGGCTGCATCTTCTTCCACCAGCGCCAGCGCTTTGCCGCCGGGGTCTGAAATCGCAATCTGTTTGCCGGCGCGGTCTTCCAGCGCAGCGCCGAACGGGAGGGGTTTGTGTCGAGCATCGAACAGCTCGAATTGCACGCGTCTGCCGCTGGTGCTGGCGTATCGGGCCAGCACCACGGCGCCGCGCCTTGGCACGACTTGTCGGGTCGCGTTGTCGATCTCGATGTCGGCGCCCAGGTCCCGCGTATCGAGGCTGATCCAGTTCACCCGATAAGGTTGCGCATTGGGCACGACGGCAAAGCCGTTGCGCCCGGTTTCGGCACCGCTGTAGCTGCCGATCTTGACACCGGCGACGCCTGGCACTTCAGCCAGCGCGAAGGTTTCACCCACCGTTTGCCCAAGATTGATCCCGCCTCCGTGGGCCACGACGGCACCGGCAAGGTTGAGGTTCTGCGAGGTGTAGCCACGCCCCTGGCTGTAGCCGGCGCTGACGTTGGCCACGGACGTGCGGGTGCTGAGGTTGGCCGAGGCCGAGTTGCCACCGTTGCTGCTGTTGCCGCCTTGCAGCGAGTAATAGGTGTCGCTGTCTTCCGACAGATAACCGTTGATGCCCACCTGCGTGCTGTCGCTGTCCTTCTGCGTGCTGGCCGAGACGAAGGCACGAGGCGCCCGAGGTCTGGAGCCCAGCGGGAATGACAGGGACAGATTGACCAGAGTGTCGTTGTTCGAAGGACCGAAATCACCGACATCCTTGGTGTAGGTGGCGCCGACGTTGTACGTCATCTCGCCCCAGACGTTGCTGTAGCCGGCCGAGAGGCTCTGGGAGCCCCCGCGATTCCAGTAGCGCTGATCGCTGGCGTTGAGATAGACACTGCCAAATTGCTGTTGACGGCCCAGGCTCTGGTTGACGGTCAGGTCGGTACGGGTTTTCGAGTTGGCGCTGCGTCTTGAGCTGTCGGTGCCGAGTTCTTCGACATGCTGGGTGAGCGTCCGATAGCCCTCGGTGGAGTATCGATAGGCGGCGAGGGTGAAGCTGGTGTCGGTCCCGGTGAACGTTTTTGCATACAACGCCCGCAGGCTGTTGCCCTGGGTGGATTGTCCGGGGGTACGGCTGGCCGAGTGGGTAAGGTCGATCGAAACAGCGCCGATACGGGTGTTGCGCCCGGCACCAAGCGCCAGCGCCTGGAAATTGTCCGAGGCCTGGACACCGACGATCCCGGTCAGGTTGCTGCTGATACCGTAAGCCAGCGTGCTGCTGACAAACTGCGGCGACGTCAGCCCCTCGCTGTTGCTGTTGTACTTGCCCGCCGAGACGCTGTACTTCGCCTGACCTTCACGCACCATGATCGGCAGGCTGGAAAACGCCTGCAGCGTGACTCGGCGACGGCCATCGGCTTCGATGATGGTCACTTCCAGGTCGCCGTTGGAGCCGCTGGGATAGATATCGCTGATCTCGAACGGGCCCGGCGGCACGTTGGCGGTGTAGAGGATGTAGTTGTTCTGACGGATCTCCACCGTGGCGCTGGTTTCCGCCACACCGCGGATGATCGGCGCGTAGCCGCGTTCGCTGTCCGCGCGCATGCCTTCATCGGAGGCCAGTTTCAGGCCGCGATAACGCACGCTGTCGAACAGGTCTGTGTCGGAGAAAATGTCGCCCGCACTGAATTGCCCCTTCAGTGCCGTCACATCATGCTGCACGAAGCTGCGGTTGCTCTTGAAGGTGCTCGGTTGCCCGGTGGTGCTGCTGAAGTTCGACTCGTTACGCAGCCGCCAGCCGCCCAGGTTGATCCCGTTACGCAATCCCAGGTTATTGGAAAGTGTGGTGCTGTGATCGGAGCTGTTGCGGTTGCTGCTCAACTGATAGTTGATAAAGGCTGCCGAAACACCCTGATCCCACAGCGCCGGGTCGACATACCCGCGCATGCCGCGCTGCATGGCGATTTGCGGCACGCTGACCATCAGGCGCAGCCGACTGACGTCGTAGCGCACAGTGGCTTTGTCGATCAGCTCGGGAAGGTCATGACACGCGTGCGGATCTAGGGGGTCAAGCTTGCCGGTCGCTTCGAGTTTTTTCATGTCGATGCCCAGTTGCTGGAGCATGTCCAGGGTCAGACAGGCCTGGACCTTGCCGTTCTTCGCATTGCGCCGAAAATCGATATCACGACGCCCCACCAACACCTCGTTGCTGTAGAGATCTACCCGGTAATTGCCCGGCAGCACGCTGTTGGCCGACAGCAACAGTTGCAGGTCCACGGACGACTGGGCGCCCTGAAGAAACGCGGTGTTGAATTGGTCGAGCGGTTCTTGCTCAGGCTCGGCGGCGGTCGCAGCGATGGGCAGGCAGGACGCAATGATGATGGCCAGCGTTGGGCTCAAGCGTGATAAGGGAATTGCCAGTTGCCAGCTGTGGTTTACGCCACGATCTTGTCTGTCGCGAGTGAGTAAAAACATGCAATTGACCTATATCACCCCCGGTACGCATGACTGAGCGGAGCGAAGTGAAGTACGGTTGATGTACGACTGATAATTAAACAGGCGCGTTAAGGCGATTCTTTGGCCAGGCTGGCTTTCGTTGTTGAACTTCCAGCCAGTGTTGTGGCGTAACGCTCCTGCGCGCCGTAGTCGTTGATGCTGGTGAACGACAAGTGGGCGGTTTTGATGTTTGTCAGTTGTTGGATGGCGAACTCTTTCTGCTCGCCCGGGGCGATCATCAATGAATCAACTACGTTTTCAGCTGATGTTCCTGACTGCAGTTTTATATCCACCATGGACACGTGGTAGAGACCGGGGTTTTTGATGCTCAGGGCTGTTTTTCCTGCCCGTTCCACAAGCGCCCATTGCAGTTCGGTCGGTGCCAGATAAGCGTTGGCGTTCAACCCGGCCGGGCGGAAGAACACTTTGATGCGCTGGCGCACGGCGAGCTGCAGCGTGTTTTGTGCCTTGGCGGCCTGAGGGATCTCCTGGACATTGAGCCAGACCACCGACTCTTTGTCGGACGGCATGCCGGTGCCCTCGTAGATCACCCGCAGCAATTGCTGTTCGTTACCGGTCACCCGGGCCAGCGGCGGGGTCACGGCGAAGGGCACCGAGGCCGTCTCGGACCCGTCGCGGTCGACCCAGGACTGGATAAGTACGTCTTCACCGTTATTGCGCACGGTGATGCCGGCCTCTTTGTGCTTGCCGTCGAACACCAGGCGGGTGGCGCTCAAAGAGATACCGGCGCTGGCCTGGGCAGCCACGAGCAAGCCCAGGAGGCCCAGGCAAAAGGAAAGGGGACGAACCAACATGATCATTACCGATTGATTGCCAAAGAGAGGCGGGGCACCGGGCCCCGCTCCGGGGTCAACGTCTGCGCGGAGTTATTCGTATTGCAGAACGAAAGGCAGGGTGGCATCACCACGACCGGCGACAACGGTGTCCAGCGGGCCGGTGGTGACGTAGGCAGCCGAGAACTTCAGGGTGGTGCCGCCATCCTGCAGGGTGTTCTCGATGTGGGCGGTGGCGTCCGAAGAGAGATCGATCAGCGCGCCGTTGGCGTCGAGCAGGGCGATACCGATGTTCTTCGCCGCGCCCAGTCCGTCGATCAGTTTCAACACCTTGGTGCCTTCGACGAGGCCCGAGCCGGCGCCTTTTTTCGGTTGGAAGATCATCGACACCTTGGTGCCCTTGTTGCAGGTGATCTTCATGTCGAAGTTTTCTGCGCTGAGCTTACCGCTGCCGATCGGTGCGGCTGCGGTGCCCATGTCCTTGATCGACACTTCACCCATCGGCACGGAAATGGTCTTGTTCAAGTCCGAGCTCTGAACCGAGCAGGCGTCGTTGTTGATGATGCCGGAGAAGTTGATGGTGCCGGAGCCGGCCTTGGTTGGAACGACCGGGTCGGCGGCAAATGCATTGCCGGTGGCGCTCAGGATTGACAGGGTCAAAAATGCCAGGGTGAACTTTTTCATTCTGATTTCCGTATGTGTTTGAAGTGCAGCGTTAAAGTGCGCTGCCACGATACGAAAGCTGTTCAGATGAAAAAATCAGACGATCCTTAGATTCACGAAATGCCCATGAATCAACAGTCGCTGATGACGGTTCGTTAGTTGAAAAGTTTGCGCTCGATGCAGTAAGCCAACAAATCCTGATCACTGCTGACTTCAAGTTTGCGCATTGCGGCGATCTTTTGCGTACTGATGGTCTTGGCACTTCTGTTCTGGCCACGGGCAATGTCGCTGACACTTTGGCCTGCAACAAACAGGCGCAGGATTTCATGCTCCTTGGGTGATAGTCGGGCAAAGCGTTCGTCCAGGTCGGCGGTGGACTCGATCACCGAAACCGGCTCTGGGGTCGCACTGCGGAAGGGCCTGCCATTGGCGACAGCCTTGAGCGCGACTTCGATTTCGTTGTGCAACTGATGTTTCTGGATGACCCCGAGGACGCCCAGTTCATGCAGGCGGGTCAGGATCAGCGGATTGGAGATCATGGTCAGCACCAGGATCTGCACATGGGGAAAGTGCCGCTTCAGGTACTCCACCAGTTTGAGACCATCACCATAGGGGGAGTCCGCAGGCATATTGAAGTCGGTGATGACCAGGTCGACAGGCTGGCTTTCGAGCAGCTTGATCAGCCCGTCCGAACTGATGGCTTCGCCCACGACGCTGAAATGCTCGTCCCGTTCGACGAGTTCGCGCACTCCCAGCAACACGATGGGGTGATCATCCGCGATGACAACGTTGAGTTTTTCCATGACCAGGTGTCCGTAAGGTGTCGTTGGGTAAATAAGGGGGAGGTTACTTGAATGTCGCCAGTAACGCGTTCAGGTCTTCAAGAACCTGGTGAACGTCCAGCGTCAGGGCCGGGGTGAGTTTGTGCCCGGTCAGTCGGCATTCCAGCAGGGCGCAGGTCTGGGCGAGGGCGCTGGCCTGAATGACCCCCAGTGAGCCGGCGACGCTGTGGAGTTTTTGTGCCGTGCGGTCAGCCTCTTCCTGGTTCAGCGCTGTGCGGATGTCCTGCATGTCCTGTTGCAGGGTGCGGATAAAGAGCTCCTGCATTTTCGCTGACAATTGCACAGGCGCTTCAGTCGAGGAGGGGGCCTCGACTATCGGAGCGCTGTCGGCATGCGCGGCCACGGGCTTCTTGCAGTGTTTGATCAACTGCGTTCGCAATGTTTGCAGGTTCAGAGGTTTGACCAGCCAGGCGTTCATGCCCACGGCGGCACAACGTTCGCCTTCCTCGCGCAGGGCATTGGCGGTGACACCGATAATGGGCAGGTCCGCGCCGCGTTGGCGCAAGGCTGTGGCCAGTTCATAGCCGTTGATGATCGGCATGTTGACGTCAGTCAGCACCAGGTCGAACAGCCCGGGCAGCCATTGGGCCAGTGCCTGTTCTCCGTTGTCGGCCGCTGTTACCGAACAGCCCAGGGCTTCCAGTTGTTCCTTGATGATCGCCTGATTGATCGGGTTGTCTTCGGCCACCAGGATCCGCAGATTCAGATCGGCCGCTGTTTCGGGCAGTAAAAGTGGCTGGTGAACATCCGCACCGTGCAGCGCACGGTTCACGGCCCGGGCGATCGCGCGGACATCGTGAGCGTCGACTTCCCGATCCTGCGTGGTGCCCGCCGGCGCTTTGCGGGCGCCTGCGGTGGCGATGATCCGTGGGCCGGGCCAGGGGGCTTCATTGCCAATCGGCAGCATATCCACCAACAGCGCCGACGCCGTGGCGGGTTGACTGTCGCCACCCGCGACCCGGGCGTCCGCACCCAGGCGGTTGAGCCAGGCGCAGAGGTGCTGCGCCAGTTCCTGAGCCTGTGCACGGACATAAACCGGTGGAGTTCCCGGCGTGAACTCGGGGCAATCGGCCAGTTCTCCCGGCAGACACTCCAGTGTCAGTTGCAGGGAAAAACTGCTGCCCAGCCCGGGCTCGCTGACCACTTTGAGCTGGCCCGCCATCAGGTCGCACAGCCACCGACAGATCGCCAGGCCCAGCCCCGCACCCGCTTCACTGGAGGCATCGCGGACCTGATAGAACGGATCAAACAACTGCACTTGCTGGGCCTGGGAAATACCGATGCCCGTATCGCTGATCTGCCACTGCAGGCTCACGTCACCGGCGCTGCGCTCCAGCACCCGGACCCGCAGAACGACCCGACCGTTGTCGGTGAACTTGATGGCATTGCTCAACAGATTATTGAGGATTTGCCGAATGCGCAGCGGATCACCGCGAACCCGGTCCGGAAGGCTGGCATCCATGCAGGCGTAGAGTTGCAGCCCCTTGGCTTCGGCGAAGGCACTGTAGGTGCGCAAAGTGTCTTCGGTCAGTTCCAGCGGGCAGAAATCCTGGTCTTCCAGCGTCATTTGCCCGGACTCGATCTTCGACACGTCCAGCACATCACTGATCAACTGGAACAAGGTGGCGGAAGACCGCTGGATGGTATTGAGGTACTGCTGCTGACGCGGTTCCAGCGGGGTCAGCCCCAACAGTTCGAGGGTGCCCAGCACACCGTATAACGGCGTACGGATTTCATGGCTCATCGTCGCCAGAAACCGGGTTTTGGCCGCGTTGGCCGAATCGGCGGCTTTGCGTGCGTCTTCCAGTGCGGCGGCATCTTCGACCAGGCGGGTGACGTCATGGATTGCGCACAGCCAGGCATCCTGTCCCTGATAACGGGTGGAGGTGAAGTCGACATGCAGGTGACGGCCATCGATCTCAAGGTCGGTCTGCCCGGAACGGATGAGATCGTGCTGACGATTGAGTACCGTGATCAGTTTGGTGCTGTCCTGCCATTGCTGGGCGCGGCGATTTTCCAGTAACACGGCATGGTCTCTGCGGCGGATGACGCACAGGCCGGCCGGTGCCGTATCAATGACTGTGCGGCTGAACGCTTCGCTTTCGGCGATGCTTTCGTGGGCCCGGTGGGCAGGCAGCACCACGCGGCGCTTGTACCAGCGATTGAACGCCCGGCCACCGCCAATCCCCGCCAGCAGCAACGCGAACAACGCCAGCAACGGCCACAGGGCGTAGTTGAGGAAGCTTTTCAGGCTGATGACGTAAATCCCCGACCAGTGCCGTTCGCCCGGGCTGGAGACTTTGAACACCAGCCCGTCACGGTTGAAGTTCAGTCCTTCATCAATCTTCAGATCAGGTTTTATCGCACCGATCAGCGCTTCACCGGAGGGGGCGATGAGGGTGAAGTGGTCGTAGATCGACCATTGCATGATGCGTTCGATGTTGTTGACCTGAGCCAGGTTCAACAGTGAAGCGACCACCACCCAGGAGCTGGCGCCCTCGATATGCATCGGGGCCGAAGACAAGTCGATGTTGACGTAACCGAGCACGGACGCCTTGGCGCTGTCACCCTCCGCCGCATTGTATTGCACCCAGTGAACCCGGTTATCCAAGGGCTTTGGGTTGGCATCGTGCAGTCGTTGCAGCAACTGCTTCATTACCCCGACAAACTCCCCGCCCTGTATCTGGCCCTCACCGCGCAGACGCCCGGCGGCGGGCACGGCGATGTCGAAGTTGTCCGGGACGTTGAACAGGACAACTTGCGGTGACTGAAAATGCGAGGCCGACCAGAAGGCGCTGTAGTGATCGGCCAGGTGCGCACCGAGGTTGAAGACTTTCAGGTGCTGACTGGGGGCGATCTTGTGCGGATCGACCTTCACACTGAAGGGCAGGGAAAAGGAATGCTGTTGGCCCCGGTAGATATCAGGCCCCTCGTCAGGCATTGCCTGTTGCAGCGACATGGGGATAACCGTCGAGGTCAACATGCCGCCCTCGGCGCTGTGCGCAGACAGCGTTTCGAGAAAGGCTTCCTGTTCGTGCAGATTCTCCAGCAACCGCGCAAAGTGGAATCGCACCGTGTCGTGCTGCTCTTCGAGCGTGCGCTGCACGCCCCAATAGCTGATTCCGATCAGCAGCATGACGGTTGCGCACAGTACGGTCAGGCCTTTGTTCAGGCGCAGCGAACTGTTGGCCAGTTTGTCGAAAATGGCGTTGGGATGATTCATCGCACGGCCACGCGACCGGTGAGCGCAAAGCGGTTGAGCACTGAGACCTCGAAGCAAGAGACGCTGGAACGCACGTGTCTGAGGGTCAATAGGTGCTAGCCGGACCGTCATGGGTCAACAACTGCTGGAACTGATCCGGGGACACGGCATGGGAGATCAGGAAACCCTGAACCTGAGTGCAGTCGATTTTACGCAACAGAGCAAGCTCTTGCGCGGTTTCCACACCTTCGGCGACCACGGTCAGGCCCAACTGCCGTCCGAGGGCGACAATGCTGGTCAGTGCCTGGGCCAGTTCCTCGTTCTCGTTGCAGCCCTGAACCAGCGCCCGGTCAATCTTCAGCTCGGTAAAAGGCGTCGACACCAGGTTCATGTAGGAGCTGTAACCCTTGCCGAAATCATCCTGAGACAGGCCGAATCCCATGATCCGCAACCGGCAGGCACCGGCGTAGAAGTTGCTGATGTCCTGTGGCACCGAACACTCCATCAGTTCAAAGCAGATTTTTCCCGGTACCCCATGATGGGCGTGCACGAACTCGAGAATCCGGTCGGTCAGGTCATGGCTGTTGAGCAGGTGCGTGGGCAGGTTGATCGACACTGGAATGTCGTACCCCTGATCGCGCCATCGGGCCTGCGCCTCGATCGCCTGACCCAATACGTGCCACAGCAGGTGTTCCTCCAGATTGAAGGCTTTGAGCGCCGGTAGAAACAGGCCCGGCAGCATCAAGCCGTGTTCCGGGTGCATCCATCGCACCAGGGCTTCGGCGGCGACGATGCGCCCGTTGGCGAGGGCTTTCTTGGGTTGAAACCAGGCTTGCAGTTGACCATTGCCCAGGGCGTCAAGAATGGCCTGGCGCTCAATGCCCGGAACGGGCAGTGGCTGAGTGGCCTGGCGCAAACCCATGAGCTGGTCGGTCAGGTCGCGCAGGGCCGTGGATTTCACCGGTTTGGAAATCAGTCCGATGACCTTGACCCCCGAATTGCGCGCCACCAGGCTGGCCCCCATCAACATGCGCCGGGAGGTCGCACTCATGATTGCCAGGGCCGGTCGGGCGTGCAGGGCGGCCAGCCCCTGGATGAACTGCACGCCATCCATGCCGGGCATGAGCAGGTCGGTCAGTACCAGATCGAATTCACGTTGTTGCAGACGGGCGAGCGCTTCTGCGCCATCGCGTGCCGCTTCGAGATGAAAATCACCCAGTTCGCTGAACAGGTGCTGCAAGTACAAATGCTGGAAGGGATGGTCTTCGACAATCAGGATGCTACAGCGCTTCATGGGCAGCTCTTTCATAAGGCACCAGGTAATTGAACAGGGCTTGCAGCGTGAACGGCTTGACCAGGCAGTGGTTCATGCCGGCGGCCAGGCATTGGGCCGCTTCTCCGCGCAAGGCGTTGGCGGTGGCGCCGATGATGGGAAGGGTGCAGCCCAGGCGACGTAGCTCCCGGGCCAGTTCGTAGCCATTGAGGCGCGGCATGTTGACGTCGCTGAGGATGATGTCGAACGGTCCGTCGCGCCACAGCGACAGCGCCTCTTCGCCATCGGCGGCCAGCACCACGGTGCAGCCGAGTTCCTCCAGTTGATCACGCAGGATCAATTGATTGATGACGTTGTCTTCGGCTACCAGAATGTGCAGGTTCAGCCGTTTCAGCTCCTGTGGATCGGCGTGTGTCGCAGGTTTTGCCACCCACAATCCCTGTGCCAGGCTGACCGCCTGGTGAATGGCGTGCAGGTCGTTGAGATTGACCTTCCAGCCACCGGACATGATCTGCGGCTCGTGGCTGCCGTCACCAGTGGCGAGCACCAGCGGGCCGGTCCATTCGGATTCAAGGCGTTGCTCGAACGCACCCGGGTGCAACTCGATCAGGATGCTCTGGGAGGACGAACCCTGACGCGGAGGGTGGCCGATCTGCGGGCGTGCGCCCCAGCGTCTTAGCCAGCCGCTGATGACTTCGGCCAGCTCGCGGATCGGCGACACCACGTAGACGATCTCCTGCAGCAATCCTTTCAGATTCGTTTGTACTGCGCTGCCCGAGGGTTCTTCCAGTGGCAGGTCCAGGGAAAAACTGCTGCCCAGTCCCAACTCGCTGACCATGCGGATGCTGCCATTCATCAAGTGGGTCAGGCGCTGACAGATCGGCAGGCCAAGCCCCGTACCGGCCACCACATTGGTGCTGCCGTCGATCTGATAGAAGGGGTTGAAGATCAGCGCCTGATCGTCCTGGGTGACGCCTTTGCCGGTGTCCGAGACCTGCCATTGCAGGCTGGCACGCTCGCCTTCGCGACAGAGCAGCCTGACCCTCAGGACCACCCGCCCGGAGTCGGTGAATTTGACGGCGTTGTTCAGCAGATTATTGAGGATCTGGCGGATTCTCGTGGCGTCACCGATGACCCGTTCCGGCAGTTGCGGGTCCAGGCAGGCATACAACTGCAAGCCTTTGCCCCGTGCCGCGGCGGCATAACCCTGGATCACCTCTTGCACCAGTTGCAGGGTGGAGAACTCGCTCAGTTCCAGCGCCAGTTGCCCGGCTTCGATTTTCGACACGTCCAGCACATCGCAGATCAATTGCAACAGCGTCGCCGATGAACCCTCGATCGCCCGCAGGTAGTCGCGTTGCTGCACATCCAGGGTGGTGCGCGCCAGCAATTCAAGAGTCCCCAGTACGCCATACAGGGGTGTGCGGATTTCGTGGCTCATGGTCGCCAGAAACAACGTCTTCGCATCATTGGCGGCGTCGGCGAGCTGGCGTGCCTGTTGCAACGCTTCTTCGATCTGGGTGCGCGCGCTGATGTCACTGAAGGTGCAGAGCAACACGTCCTCACCCTTGTAGCGGGTGGGCACGCAGCTCAGATACAGATGGCGGCCATCGGCGGTTTCGAAGTAGTCGGTGAGGGGCGGTGCTTCGCCATTGAAGGCTCTGCGAATCCATTCGGGACACAGTTGCTCGCGTTCATCGCCCTGGCCCAGCCATTGTTGGGACAGGGTGTTTTCCAGCACCACCTGGCCATCGGTGCGGCGCAAAACGCACAAGGCCACCGGGGCTGTCTGAATCACGTCGCGGCTGAACAGTTCGCTTTCGACCACGGCCTGGATGCGGTGGATCGTCGGTTTGATGAAGCGATGCTCCATGCGCCGGATCAGCAGCCATACCAGGCTGATACTCAGCAGGCAGAACAGCAGGGCGCCGATCAGTTGCGATGCCAGCGCAGAGAGCAAGGCCCGCAATTCGATGGAGTACACCAGTTGCCAGTCCGATGACTTGAGTTGCTTGCGAATCACCAGATGGTCGGGCAACCAGCCTTCGCCGACCAGACCAAAGAAGTTTTCACGCTGAAGCTGCAAAAGATTCTGGCTCAAGCGTGTGCTTTGGCTATTGGTGAACAGCAACATGCCCTGGGCGTTGAACATCATGAACTCGCCCGCGCTCTGATCGTTCAGCGCGTTGGAGACTTTGCGGCCGTCCATTTCCAGCCCCAGCCAGCCGGAACTCGTGTCGCGCTCGTCGAGGCGAATGAAAATGTACAGCTGTGAATGCCGGGCCGATTGATGTGTCAGCCACAGTTCTTCAAGTGCGGGGGCGTTCTCGCGCTTGAGTGTCTCCAGGCGATTGAGCATGGCCTGGGGAAAGTTCTTTGGCATCGGTGTTGCGGTGTACAGACGCTTGACGTTTGCATCGGTGCCGCTGCTGACGTAGATGAGATTGACCTGTTTGTCCTCCAGGTAATCGCGCATGCGTTGGGTCAGGCCGATACGCCACTGCTTGCCGGGCGTGTTGCCCAGCAGCAGATGAATCTCTTCATCCGAGGCCGGTGGTGTGGTGGCGGGTTTGCGCGTGGCCGACAGGCTGAGGCTTTCGAGCAACGCCTCGCGAGTGGTGAAAAAGGTATGCGCTTCGGCGATGGCGCTGCTCATGTAGCCGCGCCGCCGGGACAGTTCGTTGGTGAAGGTGAATAACAGAAAGTTATAGACCCCGCCGAGGATGCCGATCAGCAACACCAGCGCGAAAATGCGCAACAAGCGCCGCGCCGCATTCGGGGTGGAAAGGATCGGGTTGATTTGATGCAGGTACGACTTCAATCTCATGCCCGCACTGTAGGCAGGCATGAGTTCGATCGATATAAGACGATCCTTAAATGACTACAGATAACTCATGATGAAGGTCACGGCGGTGTTCGCCGTGCCCGCTTTCAACGTGACTTCGGCGAGGCGGTAGTAGGACGCGGACAAGGGAATCCTGAAGTCGGTGTCGGTGGTGTTGAAGCCGTTGAACGGGTAATTGGTGTCCAGTGCGATAGGTTGCCCCGCATCGTTCATCAACTGCAGGCCGATGCCTTTGGCTGTGGACTCGGCATTCAGCGCCACGATGCCTTTCTTCGAGTCGATGACAGTGGTGGTGGCCTTGAGTTGATAGGTCACTTTCTTGATGCCGCGCTGGCACTGGTTCAAGGCAATGTTGTATTTGATCACGCGCGGTGTCGCGCCGCTCTTTTCGAACTCTTCCAGACGGTAGTCGTCACCCATCGCCACCGGCACGGACGGGGTCTGGCAGGAGGCGGTATTCAAGTGAATCGGGTTGAGCAGGTTGAACTTGATGAACACCAGATCACTGACTTGCAGGTTGCCGAGAAAGCCGGCGGCAATCTCGTTTTTCGGCGACAGTTCGCCGGATTTGAAGATCTCCAGCGTGTAGTTCCCGCCATTGGTGGTGTAAGTGCCTGAGCCGATATTGAACGGCGGAGGCATGTAGGTGATGTTGGGGTTGGGGGTGCCGACACGAAATGAAAGTCCGGTCTTGCCCAGGGGATAGGTCGCGTCGACGGGCGCTCCCAGAGCAGGGTTCACGGCGAATCCGTAGCGTGTGGCCGCCGTGCAGGTAAAGATGTGCTCCGCCGCATTGAGCGATTGCTGGTAGATGATGGTGCCAATGGGCGCGTCCTGGGGGACCGTCAAACTGTCCGCCCCCACGTTGGCGCCGAAATTCAGGGTCACTGTCGTGTTGTGTTTATCCGAATAGGTAAACGCACAGTTCGCGGCCATGGCGCCCGAACCCCAGACGAGCGCCATGACGCAGGCAATGTTTGAAAAAACGCGCATTCGTCGCTGTTTGTCGGGTCGTTCCATATTGACGGCGCCACACGGTGATAGAGGAGCCACGCACTCTAGTGGCCGTGGACAGCGCCGGACATCAGGCGATTCCTAGTTTGCCGGGGCAGGTACGCTGATTTGCTGGACTTATGTGATTTTGATATCAGTGCTATCCAATTAGTGCCGTTTATCAATCAATCGCCGAAGGGTAGTTTGCCTCTCCATACCGTATTGATGGAAAGGAGAGGCAAATGATGCGAACCACGATGAAGGCCGGCGTGCTGGCCGCGATGATCGGGATGTCCGGTGCTGAAGTCGAGGCGGCGGATTACCGGCAGAACCCGTTCACCTTGACTTACGGTGGCGCGATCACCCGCAACGAGCCGGGCAAGGTCAACATTCATCCGGTGACCTACACGCTCAATGGCCTGGCCATTTCCGCCAACGTCTACACCCCCGCGAACTACGACCCGGCCCGGCACTATCCCGCCGTTGTCGTCGCGCACCCCAATGGTGGGGTGAAAGAGCAGGTTGCCGGTCTTTATGCTCAGCGTCTGGCCGATCAGGGCTACATCACGATCACGGCGGACGCGGCCTATCAGGGTGCGAGCGGTGGCGAACCACGCAACATCGACAAACCGGCCAACCGTGTCGAAGACATTCATGGCATGGCCGACTTCATTGCCAGCTACCCCGGCGTCGACAGTGCCCATCTCGGTTTGCTCGGCATCTGCGGCGGTGGCGGTTACTCGTTGAAGGCTGCGCAGACCGACAAACGCTTCCGCTCGATTGCCACGGTGAGCATGTTCAATTCCGGGCTGGTGCGCCGCAACGGTTATCAGGACTCGCAACTCGACACCATCCAGCAACGCTTGCAGCAAGCCTCGGCCGCCCGCGCCCAGGAAGCCGCCGGCGGGGAAATCCAATACGTCGGCGATGCCAAACTGACCGATGAGCAGATCGCCAAATTGCCGTTCGATCTGTACCGCCAGGGCTTCGAGTATTACGGCAAGACCCACGCGCATCCCAACTCGACCTTCCGTTACACCCTCAGCAGCCTGCTGGATCTGATGAGTTTCGACGCGACGGACCAGATCGCGCTGATCGACAAGCCATTGCTGATGATCGCCGGCAGCAAGGCCGACAGCCTGTACATGTCGGAGCAAGCCTTCGCCAAGGCCTCCGGAACTCAGGACAAGACCCTGTTCAAGATCGAGGGCGCCACGCACATCGAAACCTATTGGGTGCCGGCCTACGTCGATGTCGCCATGGAACAGCTGACGGCGTTTTACGCCCGAACCCTCTGATTCGAAGGAAGCCATCCATGAACAAAACCTTGTTGGGCCTCGCCATGTGCGCGGCCACACCTTTTGCCAGCGCTGCTGAAGTCGCGGGCGGCGGCAGTGAGCCGTTGAACGCGCAGCAGATCCGTCGTGCAGGTTCTCAGGCTTCATTCGTGGGGCCTGAAGATTATTTCTCCGGTCGGGTGCGCGTCGATCCACTGTTCAACGACACGGGCGAAATCAATGCGTCCGGCGCTTACGTAACCTTCGAGTCGGGCGCTCGTTCGGCCTGGCACACCCATCCTGCCGGTCAACGATTGGTGGTGATTTCCGGTGTCGGGCAGACCCAGGAGTGGGGCAAGCCTGTGCAGGACATTCACCCGGGCGATGTGATCGTCTGCCCGCCGGGCGTCAAGCATTGGCATGGCGCTGCGCCTGACAGCACCATGACCCATCTGGCGGTGACCGGCTCCGTGAACGGCAAGAATGTGGAGTGGCTGGAGAAAGTCGCCGAAGACCGGCCGGTGCCGCCGGCAGCACCGACAGAAGTCGCGGTCTCCGAAGTGCTCTCCGCGAGGCAGCAGGCGATCGTGCCGATTGGCGCGGCCATGGCCAGCAGCAACATGCCGCGTCTCAACACGGCTTTGAATGAAGGACTGGATGCAGGGCTGACAGTCAGCGAAGCAAAGGAAATCCTTGTGCAGCTGTATGCCTACGCCGGTTTTCCACGCAGCCTCAATGCGCTGGGCGAATTGATGAAAGTGGTCGAGGCGCGCAAGCAACGCGGCCTCCACGATGAGCCTGGGCGCGAACCCGGTCACGCCGTGGTGACAGGCGACGCCTTGCTGGCCGTGGGCAAGGCCAATCAGACCCGTATCGCCGGGGCGCCGGTTCAGGGGCCGTTGTTCGACTTCGCGCCGGTCATCAACCAGTTCCTGCAGACGCACTTGTTCGGCGATATCTTCGAACGCGACAACCTGGACTGGCAAAGCCGTGAACTGGCCACGGTTTCAGCCCTGGCGGCTACGCCCGGCGCCGAATCGCAGTTGCGCTCGCATATCGCGGCCAGCCTGCGGGTGGGCTTGAGCAGCGCGCAATTGCGTCAGTTGACGCAGGTGCTGACCCAACACGGAGAAGTCGAAGCGGCGGGGCGCGCCAGCGAAGCACTGGAAAAACACCTGGCCCAACCCTGAGCAGCATCAGCCTCCGTAGCGCAACGCATCACGCAGCAGGGTGAAGGCGGGTGAGCTCTGGCGTCGGCTGGGGTAGTAGAGGTGATAGCCGGAAAACGGCTCGCACCAGTCGGCAAGTACTCGAATCAGCCGGCCCTGCGCGACATGCTCCTGCACCAGGTCTTCCGGCATGTAGGCCAGCCCCAGTCCCTGGAGCGCGGATTGCAGGCGCATGGCAATGTTGTTGAACACCAGTTGCCCCTCGACTCGCACATTCAGGGCTTGCCCGTCCTTCTCGAATTCCCACAGCAGCAGGCTGCCATGGGTCGGCATGCGCAGGGTGATGCAGTTGTGTTCCATGAGATCGGGTGGAATCAGCGGTTTGCGATGGCGGGCGAAGTACGCCGGGGAGCCGACTACTGCCATGCGCATGTCCGGCCCGATGCGCATCGCGATCATGTCCTTGGCCACCTGTTCGCCCAGCCGCACGCCGGCGTCGAAGCCTTCGGCGACGATGTCGGTCAGGCCGTAATCGACGATGATCTCGACATTCAGGTCGGGGTTGTCAGGCATCAACTGTGTGAGGACGGGTTGCAGGATCGTGATTGCGGAATGCTCGCCAGCGGTGATGCGCAACTTGCCGGCCGGTTTGTCGCGAAACTCGCTGAGCAAGGCCAACTCGTGATCGATCTCCTCGAACCGGGGCGCAATCACTCGCAACAGATGCTCACCCGCTTGGGTCGGCAGGACGCTGCGCGTGGTACGCGCGAGCAAACGCACGCCTAGACGCTCCTCCAGTTGACGCATCGCCCGGCTCAAGGCCGGTTGTGACATGCCCAGTTTCGCCGCCGCACGGGTGAAGCTGCGCTCTTGCGCCACCGCCGAAAAGATTGCGAGCAGGTCGTAGCTTTCAACGGACATTGATGCGCCCCTGTTATGAACTGCTGGCGATTATGCCATCAGCCATAACAATCAGCCGACCTTAAAAGCATGCGGGTTTGTCTGGGGCGGATCGATTTTTTACGCATTCTTTACGGTGGAGGATTTTGTTCGCATCGATACTGGCCGCGTTTTTTTGACCGCACCGCAGCCTTGTATGCCTGAAGGCCCCGGTCAGCGTATTGCCCAAGGATGGCATGCCACTTCTTCCCGCCGTTCGAGAGCCGCGACCCTTGAGTAAAAACAACGAAAATTCCCCGTCCAAATCCTCAGGCGCAGCCATGCTGGTGGCCGCTGTCGGTGTGGTTTACGGGGATATCGGCACCAGCCCCCTCTACACCCTCAAAGAAGTCTTTTCCGGCCACTACGGCGTGCAGCTCAATCACGACGGTGTGCTGGGCATTCTGTCGCTGATTTTCTGGTCGCTGATCTGGGTGGTCTCGATCAAGTACGTGCTGTTCATCCTGCGGGCCAACAACCAGGGTGAGGGCGGCATCATGGCGTTGACGGCATTGGCCCGTCGCGCGTCGGCGCCTTACCCGAACATGAGCAAAGTGCTGGTGCTGCTCGGACTGTTCGGTGCGGCGCTGTTCTACGGCGACAGCATGATCACCCCGGCGATCTCGGTACTCTCGGCGGTCGAAGGGCTGGAGCTGGCGTTCGACGGCATCGAGCACTGGGTGGTGCCGCTGTCGGTGGTGGTGCTGGTGGCGCTGTTTCTGATCCAGAAACACGGCACGGCGCGAATCGGCACGCTGTTCGGCCCGGTCATGGTGCTGTGGTTCGTGGTGCTGGGCGCGCTCGGGGTCTACGGCATTTTGCAGCGCCCCGAGGTGTTGCAGGCGCTGAACCCGATCTGGGCGGTGCGTTTCTTTACGGTCCATCCGGGCATGGGCGTGGCGATTCTGGGCGCAGTCGTCCTGTCGCTGACCGGTGCGGAAGCCTTGTACGCCGACATGGGCCATTTCGGTCGCAAACCGATTGCCCGTGCCTGGTTCATGCTGGTCCTGCCCGGTCTGGTCCTGAATTACTTTGGTCAGGGCGCATTGATCCTCGGCAACCCGGAAGCGGTGCGTAACCCGTTCTATCTGCTGGCCCCGGAATGGGCGCTGCTGCCGATGGTCGCGCTTTCCACGCTGGCGACGATCATTGCTTCGCAAGCGGTGATTTCCGGTGCGTTCTCCCTGACGCGCCAGGCCATCCAGCTGGGCTACGTTCCGCGCATGTTCATCCAGCACACCTCAAGCCAGGAGCAGGGCCAGATCTACATCGGCACCGTCAACTGGGCGTTGATGGTCGGCGTTGTGCTGCTGGTGATCGGTTTCGAATCCTCCAGCGCCCTGGCTGCCGCTTATGGCGTGGCGGTGACGGGCACCATGTTGATCACCACGCTCCTGTCCGCCGCCGTGGTGTTGTTGCTGTGGAAGACGCCGCGCTGGCTGGCGATTCCGATGCTGTTCGGTTTTCTGTTGGTGGATAGCCTGTACTTCGCGGCCAACGCGCCGAAGATCCTGCAGGGCGGTGCGTTCCCGGTGATCGCCGGTATCGGTCTGTTCTTCCTGATGACCACCTGGAAACGCGGGCGCAAGATCATCGTCGAGCGGCTGGATGAAACCGCGTTGCCGCTGCCGTTGTTCATCAGCAGCATTCGTGCGCAACCGCCTCATCGCGTACAGGGCACGGCGGTGTTCCTGACGGCGCGGGCCGACGCGGTTCCCCACGCGCTGCTGCACAACCTGTTGCATAACCAGGTGCTGCACGAGCAGGTGGTGCTGTTGACCGTTGTGTCCGAAGACAGCCCGCGAGTGCCGGTGGATCGTCGTTTCGAAGTCGAGTCCTATGGCGATGGCTTCTTCCGGGTGAACCTGCATTTCGGCTTTACCGAAGAGCCGGATGTGCCGCTGGCGCTGAGCCTTTGTCACTTGGCCGAACTGGATTTCAGCCCGATGCGCACCACCTACTTCCTGAGTCGTGAAACGGTCATTCCGACCAATCGCATCGGCATGGCCAAGTGGCGCGAGTACCTGTTCGCGTTCCTGCTCAAGAATGCCAACAGCAACCTGAAGTACTTCAAGTTACCGTTGAACAGGGTCATCGAGTTGGGGACGCAGGTCGAAATGTAAGGACGGGAAACGGCTCAGGGCTGCTCGATGCTGACGGTGACACACAGACCGCTGCTCTCGATGACGTCGGTAAACCCCAGATCAACCTTGAGCCCCGTGCGATCGGCGATCGCCTTGACGATGGACAAACCCAGCCCCGAGCCCGACTCATCGGTGCCCAGGCTGCGATAGAACGGGTCGAAGACACGCGCCTGTTCTTCCACGGCAATCCCCGGGCCGGTATCGCTGACTTGCAGGATCACCGTCGCTTGCTCCTGTTTGACCGAGAGGTCGATACGCCCGCCGGGCGGGGTGTAGCGGATGGCGTTGTCCACCAGGTTGCGGATCAGGATCAGCAGGTCGGTTTCGTTGATGCTGACCTGCACGTCTTCGCTGCTTTCGACGCCGATATCGATATTCTTGCGGTCCGCCAGCGGCAGCAGGTCTTCCAGAATCCGCCGAAAGATGTGCAGGACTGAAACGGTGCTCGGCGCTGCACTGGAATTTGACTGCGCGGCGGCCAGGCTCAGCAGTTGATCGATCAGGTTCCTGCTGCGCTCTATGCCTCGGGACAACGGCAACAGGCGTTCGCGGGCGGCTGCCGGCATTTCCGTGGCGGCCAGTCGTTCGGCCTGCAGGGACAGGGCGGTCATGGGCGAGCGCAGTTCGTGGGCCGCATCGGCGACGAAACGCCGCTGGTTGTCCACGGACTGGGCGACGCGGGCGAGCAGGCGGTTGATGGCCACCACAAACGGCCGGATCTCGCTCGGCACATGGCTTTCGTCAATCGGGTGCAGGGCTTGTTCGTCACGCTGGTCGATATCGGCCGAGAGCATGGCGATGGGGCGGAACATCTTGCGCACCAGATCGCCGACCACCAGCAACAGCACCGGAAACAGGATCAGAAACGGCAGCAGACTGCGCCAGGCGCTTTCGCGGGCCTCCTTGTCGCGCACGCCGGTTTCCTGGGCGACGACGATGCGCTCGCCTCGGGCCGTGGTTTTGACCAGCACCCGGAAGTCTTCATCGGTCACCTTCAAGGTCGACAGGCCATCGGACAGGGTCGTGGGGAAGGGCAGTGGCAGCAGGGCGTCGTCGTTGCCGACCGCTTGGCTGCCGTCGGCCAGGTATTGCACGATGACCCGGGATTCTTCGTTGTCGTCATCTACCGCCTGAGCGGCGGGGTAGTGCAGGGTCATTTGCTGGCGGTCGAACAGCGCCGCCACCTGGCGCAAGGACTCGTCCTGCATTTCGTGGGCCTCGTCCAGCGCCGAGACGAAGGCGAAAACCGCCGCCAGCAGCGCGACGATCAGGATGGCCAGCGACAGCGTGACCGACAGCCGCAGTTGCACCGAATCCCTCAGGCGCCTTTTGAAACCATCCATCCCATTCCCCTGACGTTCTTGATGACGTGACTGCCGAGTTTGCGTCGCAGGGCGTGAATCAGAAACTCCACCGCGTTGCTTTCCACTTCGTTGCCCCAGCCATAGAGCCGGTCTTCCAGTTCACTGCGCGAGAGGATCGCCCCCGGCCGGATCAACAGGGCCTGCAACAGGGCGAATTCGCGACTGGACAATTGCACCTCCGCGTTTTCCGCAGTGGTGGCTTGTTTGGACACCAGGTCCAGCGACACCACGCCGTTGTCGAGCAACGACAGGGCGCTGCCACCCTTGCGCCGCAACACTGCACGCATCCGCGCCAGCAGTTCGGCCATGTCGAAAGGTTTGAGCAAGTAATCGTCGGCGCCGCCATCGAGGCCACGCAGGCGATCGTCGAGACCGTCCCGGGCGGTGATGATCAGCAACGGCACCGGGTTGTTGCGAGCGCGAATGCTGTCGAGCACGTCCAGTCCGTCCTTGCCGGGCAAGCCGAGGTCCAGCAACACCAGGTCGTAGTGCTGGGTGTCCAGCGTGGCCAGTGCGGTGAGCCCGTTTTTCACCCAGTCAGTGGCGTAACTGGCGTCGTTCAGCGCACCCTGAATGGCATCGCCGATCATCGGATCGTCTTCGACCAGTAATATCCGCATGACCCGCTCCCCAAAAAATAGCGCGACGGGCAGGGCCGTCGCGCTTGTATTGAAGCATCTGTGCAAGGGTTTGTCCGGCCCGGATCAGGCGTTGCCCTTCAGCGAGTCAAAGGCTTTGAGCAACTCGTCCATCCGCGCCTTGCAGTCTTTCTGCTGCGGGGCGCTGGCACGCAAGGTGTCGAGCGAGCGGTCGATAGCCTTGTCCAGCATGTGCCAGTCCCCGGCGGCACGCGGCTTGATCCCGGCTTCGGCCGAGTCCCAGGCAGTTTCCAGATCCTTGATCCGGGTCTTGGCGCCGGGCAGATCGTTTTTGTCGACGAGGGCGGCGACATCGGCCGCAATCGTGCGGAACTCGGACAGATCACCCAGTTTGGAGGAGGCCTGGCCTTGTGTGCTGACTGCTCCCGCAGCGGCGTTTGCAGCAGGCTTGTCTGCCGGTTTCGAGCAGCCGGCAGCAATGCTCAGCAGGCAGATGGACGAGACAATGGCGACGTGACGAATGAGGTTTTGAATCTGGCGCATGACGATTCCTTGATGAACAGTTGAAGGTTTATTCAGTGATTGCTTTGCGATTGCCGGTGCTGATCTGCGCGGCCGTCACCAGCAGGACGATGACGCAGAGGAAGATCGCGCTGGTCCAGGTCGCGCCCATGCCGAGGCCTCCGTAGGTTTTGGCCTGGGTCAGCAAGTCGCCGAGGGACGCGCCGAAAGGGCGGGTCAGGATGTAGGCGATCCAGAACGTCAGCACCGTGTTGCCGCCCAATCGCCAGGCAATGAAGGTCGCGGCGATCAGTGCACCGAAGATGACGGCGCCGACGGTGAAGCCCAGGCCCAGCGCTTCGGTCGCCAGGTCGCCGGCGGCCGTGCCGAGGGCAAAGGTGCAGAGCACCGTGGCCCAATAGAACAGTTCTCGACGCGGGGTGACGATTTCGCGGATCGACAGGCTGCGTTCCGTCCGGTACCAGACCAGGAAATTCACCACCAGCAATACGGAGAACACAGCGGTGCTGGTGTAGAGGCTGACGTCCAGCATGTCGGTCAGGATGTCGGTGATCTGCGTGCCGACGATGCTCACCAGCACCACGGTCAGCCAGTAGATCCAGGGTGTGTAGGCTTTGGTACGCAATTGACCGAACAGCGCAATGGCCAGCAGCGCGGCCATGCCGAGGCTGGTCGGGCCCGCGCCGAAACCGGCATCGACGGCCAGAAAGTCGGCACCGGTTTCACCCACGGTCGTGGACAGGATCTTGATCACCCAGAAGGACAGCGTCACTTCGGGTACTTTGTTGAGCCAGTCGGCTATGGCGGGTTTCATGGGTGGGATGCCTCTCCTGAGCAGCGCTGGAAGTGCGCAGGGGGAGAAGGTATCCAGTGAAACTTAGCTGAGCCTGAGGACGGAACCTTGCGGTCTTGTTTCAGCGCTCGCGCAAGGCGACGGCGCTGTAGAGACGCTGTTCATCAAACGCGTATCGAACATCCACCGTGAAGGGGGCGAGGCAGGATTCCAGATCGGGCGCCAGGCTGTGGATTGCGCAGTGTCCCGGTTCGGCCAACAGTTCCACGATCAGGTCACCGGCGCGCACGTGGCGTTGGCAGAAGGAGAAGATGGCTTTGTAGAACGCCTCCTTGATGCTGAACTGCAATGTGCCTTCGCAGAAACCTTGTGTCGCGAAGTCTTTTGTCGGAGAACGGCCCAGCACCCGTCGATATAACGGCGCCTCCAACGGTCGGTTGCTCTGGGCATCAATGCCCAGGGCTGCGATGTGTCGCTTGAGGACGAGGGCCGCCGCGCAGTAGTTGTCGGTGTGCGAGATGCTTCCGCAGACACCGGGCGGGAACAGCGGTTCGCCCCCGGAGCCCTTGCCGATTGGCAGGCCCGGGAATCCGAGGTGCACGAGCGCTGTGCGGGCGCAGTTGCGCCCGGCAGTGTATTCGCGAAGGCGCTGCCGGTTCATCCCGACCGTCAATCCGCGTTCCGCTTCGAGCAGGCCCGCAGACCACATAGCGCGGTCGCGGGCCTCGACGATGCAACAATCTTCCCCAAGCAAGGTCGTAAAGCCCGTCATGCCCGGTCCAGCTCAACCGGCCGTGTGATCGGCGATGGTTGCAGTTCCTCCTTTATCAACGCACCGAGCGTTTCGACTTGCGGGGTCGTGAGCATGGACATGTGGTCGCCGGGGACATCCTGCAACTCGGGTACCTGGAGCAGGAGTTGCTGGCTGACACGCACAAATCCCGCTCGCAGTTTTTGCCGCAGGTTGGCGTCTTGCGCCAGAAAGACGGCAACCCTTCCACTGAACCTGCCGTCGGGTACATAGCCGGCGAAAATCTGGCAATGCTGCCTGTAGAGCTCATGAGCGGCGGTTCGTAACTGATGTTGCAATGCGTGGCTGCCCGGATCTTCCTCGGTGGATTCCAGCCATTCGGGAAGCGCATCCGGTTGTGCGCACAGTCCTGCCTGCTCTTCCAGTACTCGCGGGTCGATCAATGTGGCATCCAGCAGGATCAGTCGTACGGTTTTTGATTGCTGCTCCAGCAAGCGTGCCGTCTCAAAAGCGATCGTGCCCCCGAAGGAGTGTCCCAACAGCGTGATCGGCTCCTCGCTCCCACGGTTGAGGATCACGTTCGCGTAACGGATGGCGAGTTCCTGGACGCCGAGCAGGTGCTCGCCGTCGCGGTAGGTCTCGAAGGGCTCCAGCGCATGGAAGTTGCACGTTGACGCCAGTGCTCTGGCCAACTGGAAATAGGCAATGCCATGCATCCCGCAGCCCGAGAATCCATAGACGTCGGGCAAGCCCGGTTGCTCGAACCAGCGTGTGATTTTGACCTCACGGGAATCGCTCACGGTGCTCTGCTGATCCAGGAAGCGGCTCAGCGCCTCGACGGTCTGGTGATCGAAGAACGTGCGCAAGGACAGTTGGCGGTCGAATTCGCGGTTGATACGCACCAGACAACGAATCGCCAACATCGAATTCCCGCCCAGTGCGAAAAAGTTGTCGTGCACAGACACCTGTTCGACCTGCAGGACCTGGACCCAGATGGCGGCCAGTCGATGTTGGGTGGCGGTTTGGGTGGCGACGCTGACCGTCTCGCCCGAGGTGGGTGGGGGCAGGCGGCTGCGATCGATCTTGCCGCTGACGTTCAGTGGCAATTGCTCCAGAAACACCCAGGCGCTCGGCACCATGTAGTCCGGCATGACGCGTTGCAACTGCAGTTTCAGGGCATCACGCTGCAGCGTCTGTCCAGGGCGCGGGACGACGTAGGCAACCAGTTTACGGGTGGCGGGATCGTCCCCGTGCGCGGTGACGATCGCCTGCCTTACGCAAGGACAACGTCTCAAGGCGGCCTCGATCTCGCCCAGTTCGATCCGCAACCCACGGATTTTCACTTGGAAATCGATACGGTCGAGGTAGATCAGGCGGCCATCGGGCAATTGGCGCGCCAGATCTCCCGTGCGGTACATGCGACTGTCCGGCGGGCCGAACGGGTCGGGCAGGAACCGTTCTGCGGTGAGGTCAGGACGATTGATGTAGCCCCGCGCCAGGCCATCGCCAGCGATGTGGATTTCCCCTGTGCAGCCCACTGGAACCGGATTCAGATAGCGATCCAGTACATACAGGCGAGTATTTTCCACGGGGCCGCCGAGGGTGGGGGACTGGCCGGCAACGATGTGCGCGCGACTGGAGTAGATGGTGGTTTCGGTGGGTCCATAGAGGTTCCAGACACGGCGGGCGAAGGTACGCATGCCGTCAGCCAGCGCATCGTCCATGGCTTCACCGCCACTCATGGCGGTGTCCAGAGTCAGCTCGACCTGGCTGTCGATCAACATGCGCCACGTGGCGGGTGTCGCCTGCAGGACTGTTACGCCGTATTCGTTGGCCAGTCGCGCCAGGGCCATCGGATCAGAAGTGTCTTGCTTGCTGGCGAGCAGGATCCGGGCCCCGCTGATCAGCGGGAGATAGACCTCAACGGCAAAGATATCGAAGGCGGCCGAGGTCACGCTCAGCCAGACGTCCGAAGCCGTCAGCCCCGGTGCGGCCTGCATGGCCGCAAGCAGATTGCTCAGGGCCCGGTGTTCGATCTGCACGCCTTTGGGACGCCCCGTCGAACCTGAGGTGAACAGGCAGTAAGCCAGCTGTTGCTGACCGACCTCGATCTGTGGATCGGTCGACGGCTGGCCTAGAAGGGTCTCCCGATCCCGGTCCAGGCAGATCGTCGGCAGCGCACTGTCAGGCAAGTGTCCGCGCAGATCGTCACAGGTGAGAATCAACCCGACTCCGGCGTCATCCAGCATGGTTGCGATCCGCTGCGCGGGATACATCGAGTCCAGCGGCAGATAAGCCCCTCCGGCCTTGAGAATGGCCAGCAGACTGCTGATCAACCGGGGGCCGCGTTCAACCAGTAGCGCCACGACGGTTTCCGCTCCCACCCCTTGCGCGCGCAAGTGCCAGGCCAACTGGTTGGCCTGACGGTTGAGGGTCGCGTAGCTCCATGCCTGCCCTTCAAAAATCAGCGCAGTGGCCTCAGGGGTTCGTTGGACCTGTTCTTCAAAACGCTGGAACACCGGCAATTGCTGTGCGGCACTGAGTACCGTGGCATTTCGGGTCAGCGATAGCGAAGGGCAGTCCATCGGGGCCAGAGGCAACGTGTCGATCGGTGCCTCGGGAGTGTGTGCGAGGGCTTTCAGGATGGCCTCGAAGTGCCCCGTCAGGTGCGCCATCGTCTCGACGTCGAATTGATTGGCGTCGTATTCCAGACGGCCTTCGAGCGCTGTCTGAGCTGAATGTGCCAGCAGCTTCAGGTCACAGCCGAGGCTCTGAGGCCGGGGCGAATCGGATTCTCCTCGTTCGAACATGACGGGCAGGTGTTCAACGGTCGGGCGATCACCTTGTCGGGCCAGTTCTGCCAGCACACCTGCAAAATCCGCATCGGGATTCTGCTCGGCGTGTGCATGGGCTTCACTTGTCAGAGACACCACCGCTGCAAGGCTGAGTCCGCTGCGAAGGCGGGTGCGCAGAAGCCGTGTATCGACCAGGTTGCCGACACCGCCTTCTGCTTTGCCAGGGTGGCGACGCATCGGGGTGTAACCGAGGCAGATCTCGTCCTGTTGGCTGTAGCGATACAACAAAGTGTTGAATGCCGCGATCAACGCAATATCGAGTGTCGTGCCATGGTGTGCGGCCAGGCGTTCGATGGGCTCAAGCGTTGAGGGCTCGATACGCCAGGCGGCTACACCACGCTGACGTGGCCGGGAGGAAGGCGAAACACCGGTTCGAGGCAGCTCCAGGGTCCATGAGCGCTGAGGCGCTGGCGGGCGGGTGATCGACGTTTCGGTGGGGGCCGTGGCGGGTTCTTCACGTTGCAGCCAGTCCGGAGGCGGCAATGCCTTGCGGTCGACCTTGCCATTGAGGTTCAGCGGCAGGCGCTGCAGCGCTATCCAGGTGTCGGGCACCATGTAGTCGGGCAAGCCGTGACGCAGCGTGCGGCTCAGTCGTTCGGGGTCGAGCGTGTATTGGTCGGTGCAAACGAGGTACGCCACCAGCCGTTTTTCGCCTGGGGAAATGTCCAGAGCGATGACCACCGCTTCACGGATCCCGTCGCAGGCCAGCAGTTGATTCTCGATTTCCCCCAGTTCGATGCGGTGCCCGCGAATCTTCACCTGGAAATCGATACGGCCGATGAACTCAAGTGTGCCGTCGGCGCGGCGGCGTCCCAGGTCGCCGGTCTTGTACATCCGGCTGCCGACAGGGCCGAAGGGATTCGCGATGAACTTTTGCTCAGTCAGCTCCGGACGTTTGAGGTAACCCTGTCCGACGCCGATCCCGGCGATATGGATTTCGCCAGCCACGCCATCCGGGGCGAGATGCAGTTGTTCGTCCAGCACATACACCTGAACACCAGGAATGGCCTGGCCCAATGGCATTTCTGCAGCGACTGCGGTCGATTGCAGGTCTTGCCTGCACCAAGTCGCAACGTCCGAACACTCGGTCGGCCCGTAAGAGTTGACCAGGGTCAGCGGCCTGCCTCGCAATTGCTCGATCAGCGAGCGGTCGACCGGTTCGCCACCCAGTACCAGCGTGCGCAGGCTGGCGGTTCGGGGCGAGGCGGCAAAAGCCCGGAACGCGGACGGCGCGCAGTTGAGCCAGGTCGGGCGATAGGCCGTGAGGGCCTTCAGGAAACCGCCGGCATTGGCAGGCGAATGGGCTGGAATCATGAGGCATGCACCGGCGCACAAAGGACCCAGAATGTTCTTCTGGGTGAGGTCGAAACCGATCGAACTGGCGAGCATCACCCTGTCGTCGACAGACATCTGCAAACCGTCGCGGACATACCATTGCACCAGGTTGGCAAACCCCCGGTGATAGTTGAGTGCGCCCTTGGGACGTCCCGTGGAACCCGAGGTGTAGATGCAATACGCCAGATCGTCCATCGCCACGTGCCATTGCGGGTCCGTCGAGTCGAACGCAGCGAATTGTTCGGGCTCCTCCACGGCGATCGACTCCACCGATTGACCCTCGAAGCAATCCTGCAAATGACGGGAGGTCAGTACCGTTCGAACAGCCGTGTCTTGCAGGATGAAATGGATTCGCTCATCCGGATTGTCCGGGTCGATGGGCAGATAGGCACCCCCGGCCTTGAGCACCGCCAGAATGGCGACGACCATTTGTGGGCTGCGCTCAATGCAGATGCCCACCAGTGCGTTGCGGCTGACACCGGCAGCACGCAATCGCCTGGCCAACTGATTGGCCTGGACATTGAGTGCCCGGTAGCTCAAACGGGTGTCCTGGAAAACCAGTGCGACAGCGTCCGGAGCACGGCGCACCTGTGCTTCAAACCAGCGGTGTACAGGCAGGCCAGGGGCGAGTGGCATGTCATCCCCGGTGCACGCGAGCTTCACGGGCGCGAGCAAGTCACTGACGGCGGCGCCCGGATCACTCAGGGAGGCGGACAGAAGCCGCTGGTAGTCTTCGGCGAGTGCCGCGACATCGGAGGGGGTGAAAAGCATGTCGTCGAACTCGAACACGGTGTCAAAGCCACTGTCGGTCTCGACGATTGCCAGGTTCATTTCGAAGGCGGCGGTGATGTTGGTGCTGGGTAGCAGCTCGAACGTGCAATCGCCGACCTGCACGGGCAGCCGTTGTACGGAGGCATGGTTGAGAAAGATCCGGAACAGCCCGCCCGAGCCGGCTTCCTGGCCCAGACGCAGGTGGCCGACCAGTTCGTGAAACGCCAGATGGCGATGCATCATGGCGCGCAGCACTCGCGCCCGAACATGCTGCAACAGCCCGGAAAACGACAGGCCGCGCGTCAGGCGCAGCCGCAGCGGAACCACGTTGACGAACAATCCGGTCAGGTCTTTCTGGTCGGCGTTGTCACGGGTGGACAGCGGCATGCCAAAGATCATGTCTTCGGCGCCGGTGTGCCGATGAAGCAGCAGCGCGCAGACGGCCATGTGGACCATGAACGGTGTGAACGTGCCGGGACCGGTCAACGCCCGCAATTGCCCGGTGGTTGTCGGTGTCAGTGTGTTGACCACGTCGCGGGCCTTGCGCGCGCGTTGTCCGCTGGCAGGCCTGGCACAAGGGAAACGCTGGGGGGCAGGGCGATCCGCCAGTTCCGTGAGCCAGTAACCCAGCGAATCCGATGGGGTGGTGGTCTTTTGGCGATTCACGTACTCGCTGTAGGACAGCGGCAGAGGGGACGCTGTATCGGTCCCGCCGGTGATTGCCGTGTAACGGGCCAACAGATCGCGCCACAGAATCTCGATCGAGCTGCCATCGAAAACCAGATGATGGATGACTAACAGCAACACATGTTGCTCGGGCCCGGTTCGCAGCAGCACACAACGCAACAGCGGACCGCGGCTGATATCCATCGGCCTTTTCAGCAACGCATCGATGCGCGCCGCAAGGGTATCGCGCTCGTCGTCGGCGATCACCACGTGCTCGAGGGTGGCGTCGAAGGTGCCGGAAATGATTTGGCGGGGAGTTTCTCCCTCCAGTACAAATCGCGCGCGCAGGTTGTCGTGGCGCTGTACCAGCCAATTGATGGCTTGCTGCAAGGCAGGGATATCGAGTGGGCCATCAATCGATACACGCACCGGAATGTTGTGGGAGGTGGCGGCCTGGTTGACCTGTTCGCTGATCCACAGACCTACCTGAGTGTCGAGCAGCGGCAATGAGCAATCGTTGGGAAGGGTCGGGTTCATGAGGCTTGTGTCTCGACTTCACAGGTTTCCAGCCAATCGAAAATCTGCAGTGCGCGATCCTTGGATTCGCAGGTGAAAAAGGCCGTCAGCACGGTTTCCAGGGCCACCGGAGGCGCCATGACGAACTCGCCGTTGCTGCGGTGCTGGATGATGGTGCCGGCGCCCATTTCGCGGCATTGCGCGACTGTCTTTTCGATGGATTTCAGCACGCCGCTTTTCTTGACGCTGAAGTCGTACTCCAGGCCGATTCGGCGCTGCGGCAGATCCAGTTTCAGTTGCGGCGTATTCAGTTTGAGGTCGACGTCATAGACATCCAGCCCGAGGCAGATGTCCATCAGATAACGGGACGAGATGCCGCCACCGGAAATTCTCGGGGCCAGTTCCAGGATGTAGACCCGTTGGTCGGGCGTGATGCGAAACTCGGCGTGGAAGGGCGACTGATCCAGCCCGACGGCCGCAATGATCCGGCGCAGCGCAACCAGGAAAGGCTCACCCGCCTGCATGTCGAACGGTCTGGAAATCTGGGCGTTTTCGTGGAATGTCGGGCCTTCCAGACGTGGGTATTTATGGTGCAGCAGCAGGGGAGTGATTTCGCCATCCAGCACATAGCCATCCACCGAGAACTCTTCACCGTCTATGTACTCTTCAATCAGGATCTGCGAGCCGCCACGCTGGCTGGTCATCAATGAGCAGACCCGACGGGTCAGCGTCAGCGCCTTGTTGAACGCGGCCTGGTCATCGACCCGGATCACCCCGGCGCTGTAGAAGCCGTTGGAGGGTTTGAGCACGACCGGCAGATTCAGCGACGCCTCGACCTGCTGCCATGCCTGCTGTGCGCTCACATCCTGAGGCAGGCACAGATAGCGTGAAATGAAATCGGCGGTCGCGGGGACCGACTTGAAGGCCGCTTTGTCTGTCAGCGCGAAAATGGCGTCCGGATCGCGCGCGGGCAGCCCGAAGAGGCGCTTGAGGACATCCACCTGAACCTGGAACCCGTCGTTGAATGAGACGACATGGTCGAACCGTTGCCCGGCGCCGACGGCCTCCAGTGCGGCGGACAACTGTTGTTCCCAGGCGCTCTTTTCGTTCTGCAGCAGTGCGGGCGGTACGAAACAGACGACTTCTCTGCCGTGTTCGCGGCAATACGCAACATAATCCTGAAGGTCACTTTCACGGCCAAGGGCCAGAATCTGCATCATCTTTCCATCTCTGAATACAAAGTCATCGGGCGAGACGGCGCCGTTCGACGCGCCGGTCCGGTCGGTTGAAATCGCACCTGTTCCGTTCAGGTGTTGTGGAGCGAGTCATGCAGCGTTTGCCACAGCTCCAGCGTGAGGGACTCGATTACGTCGAAACGATCCTCCAGGCGCACGAGGATCAACGGTGAGTGGGTTGCCTCAAACTTGAGTGCCAGCATCGACAGCGCCCGCCAGTGGTTGATCAGCGTCTGGGTCAAGGTCGTCATCGACCCCTGGCAGTCCGCGCGTTGCAGCGATTGCGCGAGCAAGGTCAGCCCGGGAATCACGTAGAGCACCACAATGTGATCGAACAGTCGGCGTGCGGCCGTTGCGGCGGTTTCCGGCACGTCGCGAAAACGCGACATGCACAGGGCTCGATAAGCCGGGAGGGCACCGCGGTAGGTATCGTTGGTGAGAAATGAACAGGCCTGACGGTACAGACTGGCTCGCACATCGAAGTCGACGGGCCGCCCGGCAGGCTGCATCACGACAAAATGGCCCATGTGGTCGTAGGTTTCGGTGCGTACCCGATCGGTGATTGCCGTCGCGAACGCTTCGATCGGCAGCCAGGCTTCGCAGCCGTGGGGTTCGCGATCGACGATCAGTGAGTCGAAGATCCTTACATGGGTGGCGGCGTCGTTCATGCCGATCACCAGCACCGCGTGCAGATAACCCGGTTTACTGCTGTAGACCGGGGCGTAGTCCAGATACGCGGAATTGACCCACACCACGATTCCGGGGTATTCGCCGAGCAGGGCCTGGAGTTGCGATATCCAGTCTGAAGCAATGGGCACCCGTGTCACCTGGGCACCCAACGCCTTGCAGGCGCGAAGACCGACGTCCTCGACGGCGAACGTGTATTCCGGCATACCCCATTCATCCAGGCCGGCGCGCAGGAGGTAACCGTCACCGGCCTCCAGCAACTGCGCCTCGTGGAGCGCGACACCGCTGCGGCCGGACAACTGCGCCAGGCTTCCGGTGAAGCAATTGATGGCCAGGGGGGCGAAGCGCACGACTTCATTCAGGTTCACAGGGCGCCCTCCGTGGCGGGATGATGATTGACCTGCAGGCGGTTTTCGGCACCTCGTACGGCTTTGGCGATCCGCCAGAAGTAAATGAGCCCGATGGCGAGTTCGAATATCGAACCGATGATCCAGCAGGTCACCAGCGACGAGGGATCATCGCGATTGCCCATGGCGACGTAATAGATCAGCGGGATGCTCATGAACCACATCAGCACCAGCCGCACGATCAGGGAAAACCGGGCCATCCCGATGCTCTCGAGAACAGCGGCGCCGGTCATCGAAAAAGCAAAGGCACCGGAAAACGTCCACAGGACGCGCTGGGTATCGATGGCCAGGTCGATGATTTCCTGGTTATGCCCCAGGTCGCCAAAAGCCTTGAGCAAGACTTGCGGCATCGTCACCTGGACGGTGGACACCAGCAGGACGTAGATCAACTCAATGACCACGGTCACCCGCACAATCGTCGCCAGCTCGGCATATTGCTGTTTTCCTGCCGCCGTGGCGCACAGGATGCTGCAGCCGATGCCCAGCCCGATGATCGGGATGATGCCCAGGTAGTTGATCGTCAAGTTGACGTTGTTGGCCGCCAGCGCACTGGCGCCCAGTACCGCAACGATCCAGATGAACGCCGTGTTGCCGAGTTGATCCACCCCCGCCGACAAACCGCTGGGTACGCCTCGGCGCAGCCGGAAAGCCAGGCGACTCCACAGGTGTTCACTGCGGGCGATGAAGATATTCATCAGCTCGCGCCAGACCTCGCGCGGCAGCATGAGCGCGTAGCAGCCCAGCATGGACAACGTACCGATCAGGGTCCCGATAGCCGCACCGGCCATGCCCATTTCGGGCAGCCCGAACTTTCCGAACACCAGGCCCACGGTAAAGATCGAGTCGACCACCTGACCGACAATGCCGACCATCAGTGTTTCACGGGTGCGTCCCACGCCATTGAAGAAGGATGACAACGCCGTATTGATCGCCATCACGCCACCGAAAATCGCGGCCCAGAGCATGTACTGCGACTCAAGGCTGACGATTTGCGCGGGACGCGAGCTCAACTGCGGAATCAACGCAATCAGCGGGGCGGCCATGAACAGCAGCGCACCGCAGGCCAGTCCGAGGAATAATCCCAGCGCCCCTTCACCCCGGGCTTCTTCGATGCCCGAGCGGCCGTTTGCCTGGGCAACGAACGAGCGTGAAACCCCGACGGTGCTGCAGAAGAACGCGATGATCGCCATGCTGGTAAAGACCGCCGGCCCCGATGCCGCCAGCGTATCCGGTGAGTAATGCGCCAGGCATAACCGGTCGACGAGCATCATCAGCAGGTTGCCGACCATTGTCCCCATCAACGGAAACGAGACGACGGCGATACGTTTGGCCACCGCGGCGTCAAACCAGCGCTGCATGCTCGAACTCCTTTGTCCGTTGGCCGGCAGGCTGATCATCGAGTACCTCGTGCAAGTGAGCAAGCAGGCGGTCGGGGTCGCCGATCTGGGCAAGCAAAGACAGCAGCAGGCGTTCCATGCCGAAGGCTACGCAGGCTGAGTGCATGGCGGGCTCAGGGGCTTGCGGGCCGATTTTGAATGCCTGCGTGAACAGGTCGCGGTGCAGGTTGCGCGATCCGACGCTGACCTGGCGCTGCGGCCAGGGAATCACCGCTTCGAGCTTGACGCCCATCGCCAGTTGAACCTTGCGGGTCACCTGGGCCGACTCGCCATAAAAGACATCGCTGGCCCGCTCCACGAAGGTCGATGGCACCAGGCGTCTGATCAGTTCCACGCCACTGTCGAACAGCACTTGACACATGTGTTCGACTTGCGACTGCTGGCCCAACAGTACGAACTCACGCATGGTGAAACTGGCCAGGCGTGTCGGCTCGTCGAGCACGGGCTCGTATCGGTGGCAATGGCCCAGCGCCGTGAAGCATTTGAGGTCCCAGCGCTCTGTGCTGCCGGCCATGTGGGAGAATGTGTGATAGCAAGTCGAGGGGCTCAATACCCAGTCGCCCTCGTGATCCTTTTCAGAGTGATCACTGCACGCATGCGGGCTGGCGGTCATCGGGATGCAGGGCAGCTTGTTGAAAAAACCGATCTTCTCCAGCGCCTGTCGCTCGATCAGCGTCGTGCACGAGTGTGCCGTGGCGCTGATATGGCGGCTCATGGTGTTGATCAGTGCCCGGTCCAGAGCCTCGTAGGCCTGGTGGAGGGTGTCGCAAAAACGGTAGCCGATCAGGCCATTGCCGGAAGCGACGACCGAGAGCAGGCGACGAGCCTGTAAATCCTGCAGTGCGAACATGTCGATTATCCCGCTTGGTTCATCATGGCGATCACGCTGTCGACCAGCGCCTCGCGGCTGTCCAGACAAAATGGCTGCAACGCGGCATCGTCGAAGACGAATTGCAGGCGGTCTTCGATGGCGACCAGCAGCCGCATCTGATCCAGGGAGTCGAATACGATCATGTCCAGCGGCGATGTCGGGCTGACTTGCTTGGCAGTGGCGAGCGTGTGCAGAACTTCATCGACCACTCGGGTCAGGTCCACGTGAGTCAGGGTTTCCATACGATGAATCCTTCCATGTAAAGCGTGTCCAGGGCGATGGAACGGAACGTCGCGAGTGCGACATCCGGCGACATGATCAAAGGCTGGCCCTTGACGTTGAACGACGTGTTGATGGAGCAGCCATGGCCGCACACCTTGCGAACCTGGGTCAGCAGACGCCAGAAGTTCTCGTTGACGTCCTGGCTGACCACCTGGATCCGCGCACTGCCGTCGGCATGTGCCACACCGCTGACGGCGGCCATGGCGTCTTCCCGAACCCGTGCGGTGCAGAGCATGTAGCGGGTCGGCTGCAGTTTTTTCGACTCGAACAACTGATCGCAATCGATGTCCAGAACCGCCGGCGCGAAAGGGCGGAAGGGCTCTCTGAACTTCACCAGGCCATTGATCCTGGCCTTGATTTCATGCCCGTTGGCCCGTCCCAGAATGGAACGATTGCCCAGCGCCCTCGGGCCGAATTCCATGCGTCCGTGAAACCAGGCAATGATCTTGTCCTCGGCGATGTCCTGGGCAGCCCGGGCGAAGTATTCATCCGTCAGCCCTTCGTAACGCCATTTCAGGCTGCCATCCGCCGCGGCGTCGTCGAGTTGCCGGCGTATGTGTTCGACACTGTATTCAGGGCCCAGGTACGGGGAAAACCCGCTGTCCAGCGGCTCACCCTGTTGCGCCGCCAGATAGAGCGCGGCACCCAGTGCGGTTCCATCATCACCTGACGCCGGTTGCACGAAGGCCCGCTCCACCGATGGCAAGTTGCACAGCCGTTCGTTTGCCTTGCAATTGAGGAATGAACCGCCTGCCAGGCACAGCGATGTTTCACCGGTGCGCTCGAGCCAGAAAGCAACGAGTGACTCCAGAAGTGAGGTGAACACGGTCTGCAAGGCCGCGGCAAAGTCGGCGTGCCGGTCACCGAGTGCCTCGTCGCTGGCTCGAGGTGCCAGGTTGAACAGCGTCGCCAGAAACTCCATCGCCGCGGGATAACCTTCCTCCGCCCGGCTGAGTGCCTGGGCAGGCCAGCGGATGTTGATCGAGCCGGTTTTCGCATCGAATTGTGCAAGCTGATTGAAGGCTTCGAGGTACGCCGTACCGTTGCCATAGGCTGCCAGCCCCATGACTTTGTACTCGTCGCTGTTGAAGGCGAACCCCAGGAATCGGGTGCAGATGGAGTAGAGCAGGCCAAGGGAATTCTTGATGGGTTGACCATGCAGTTTCTTGAGCGTGCGGCCTTGTGCCTGGAACACCGTCAATGATTCGACTTCACCCATACCGTCGGAGACGATGCACAGCGCACGTTCGTAACCGCTGGTGAAATAGGCCGAAGCCGCGTGGGCAATGTGGTGATCCACGGCTTTGAAACGCGGTGCGACATCCTCCCAGCCGGCTTGCTCCAAAGCCTTGATGACGGATTTTGCACTCAGGACTTCATCGAAGGATTCCGCCGACTGGGTGAAAAAGCGCCGGTAGCGGTCATAGTCGAATCCGTGGGCGATCACTTGAACATCACCCGGTTGCAGGTGTGCCGTACGCAGGCAATAGTCAATCGCGTGAAGGGGCAGTTCACCTGTGCCTTTGTCACCGGTGAAACGTTCTTCGGCCGCTGCCGCAATGACCTTCCCATCAATGATCAGGCAGGCGGCACTGTCGAGGCCCTGACAGATGCGCTCGTCGATTTCCAGCGCTTGAGGGTGAGCGGCGCGATGGGCGCGCTGCGAGTTGGGTAATCCGCTGATTCCGAGAATGATCATGGTTCGATGACCTTGAAAATGGAGATGGCGTTATTGCCGCCAAACCCGAAGGAGTTGTTCTGGATATGCCGTAGCGGGCGAGACAGACCACCCGGTTGGGTGACCAGATCGATCTCGTATTCGAGGCTGTCCGGCTCGATGTGAGTGGGCGGTAACAATTGATGCCGCAGGGACAGGCAACTCGCCACCGCTCCGATCGCTCCTGCGGTGGCCATCATGTGGCCAACCGTGCCTTTGATCGCGGTCACGGCCGCCGTGGGGTAGGTGTTGGCGAAGATCGTGCTTTCCGTGAGGTCATTGGCGCGGGTTCCGGTGCCATGGGCATAGATTGCGCTGATGTCCCCGGCTTGCAGACCGGCCTGTTGCAGCACCTTCTGGTGGCAGGCGGACACGCCGGCCAGATCCGGGTTGGTCGGATGCGCCGCATCATTGTTGCTCGCGACTGCCAGCAGTTGGGCATAGGGTGTGGACACGACGTCGCTGGCGCGCTGTAGCACCACGAAAGCGCCGCCTTCGCTGATGGTGATGTAGCGCCGGTCACGGGAGAAAGGTTTGCATTGCTGTTCGCCCAGTGCGTTCAGGGTGTAGAACCCTGACCAGACTTTCTTTGAAAAGGCATCTCCACCGCCCACCACGGCGGTGTCGACCGCACCACTGCGCAGCATGCGCAGTGCGAACTCCAGTGCCACGTTCGCTGAGGCACAGGTGTTGTGGAAGCACAGCGCCGGGCCTTGCGAACCGATGGCTCGCGCAACATTGCGGGCAATCGCGTGGCTGGAATAGGTGTTTTGGCGCCAGCCTTCGTCATCGTCTTCCAGATGTCGGTCGAGGATGTCGGCTTCGGCCTCGTTGTTGCCGACGCACACCAGCGCATGGCGCAGCGCAGCGGATCCGGCAACCAGGCCGGCGTCCGCGATCGCCTGCATTGCCGCGTCCACCGCGTACAGCGAAGAGTCGGGCACGTTCGGCCCGGTGACCTCAGGCGCGCGCTGTTTGAGCAGGGCTTTTTGCGCCGCGTCGATACGGCCGGCCATGAAGTTCGGCTTCATCCCTGGATAGACCGCCGCCTGGGCGCTGAAATTGGCCTGGCGGTCGATCAGCGCGGTCCAGAACTGTTCGACATCGAGACCAATGGGGGTCACCGCTCCGAGTCCGGAAACGTAGATTGTGTTCAAGGGGTTTTCCTCTTGACGGAAATAGCGTTGTGAATCACCAGCCTCATGCCCTGTTCATCCCAGGCACAGGCATCCCAGGCGAGGAACGAGCCAAAGTGCCGAACGCGTGTTTTCAGATTCAGGGGGGAGGCGGCAACCTCGCGATTCAGATCGATCTGCAGTGCATCAAACCGGGCAAACACGTAGCTGGCCGCCGCGCCACCTGCACGACGCTGCTGCAGCACCAGGGCGAGATTGCCCAGCGCTTCGGTCAGGACCAGCAACGCCGGATCGGCCATCTGCGCCAGGTAGGGGTGCCGTGCAATGACCTGCTGCAGGTCGATGACAGTCTGGGCATGGGTGCCCTCGTCATTCAGTTCGATCTGCTCCGGCAGAAACCAGTACAGCGGTTCACGCGCAGGGCTGACGGGTTGTGTCGATCGACACACCTCATCCATGAACGCCGGTGTCTCGATGAGATCGCCGGCGAGCGTCGAAAACGAACAGCAAAGGCCGGCGTCACCATTGATCTGCGTGTGCGGCCCCTCGTTCACGTAAGTGACGGCTTGCCCCGGGCGCACGAACGATTTGAACAACAGCCGTTCGACAACCGTGGAGGAGGGCGCGGGCCGAGTCGGTTGCTGCAGTTCTCTGAGCAGCAACATCAGGCCCGGCACGATCGGGTCGTTTTCGAAGTGCACCTTGAACACGTCAAGGCCTGGGTCAAAGATTTCGGCTCGGGTGCTATTCATGATGGCGCGAAATCACGATGCTGGCGGCGTTGTCCGGCTGGGCCAGCAGCAGAGCGGCATGCTGGCCGGGCTTCAAGACCTGTACGCCCTCCAGGAAGGCCGCGAATACAAATGCCCGGTTGTACTCATTCGCCGTGGTGTCGTCCGCGTTGTCGTCCGGCGGACACTGAGCGGCCAGCAGCGCCCGGCTGCCGCTGTCGAGAAACAGCCGCGCATCGCCGGGTAACGCCTTGAGCGACTGTTGCACGTCCTTTTCAAAGCGGATAACCGCGCTGAATTGATTGCCTTGCTTCAGGGCCAGGTAGCTGACTCCTGAGGACACCCGGGTTGCAGAGGGGGCCTGCCGGGCGATGTCATCGAGTGCTTCGGGGCAATAGGTGTCCCCGACAAACACATGACTTTTTGCCTGATCGTGATCTTGCAGGTGAAGCAGGCCGTGAAGCATGGCCAGCGCCGGTGTGAGTACCCCGGCATTCAGGGTCGCATTGCCACCGCCGATGTGCTGGCTGATGTTGATGAAGGTCGAGGCCGAGCTGGTCGTGGCATAGGGAAACTGCTGAGCCGACAGTGCCTTGTGATCGATTTTGGCCTGGCGCTGAAAGCGCAGCATGGCTTCCAGGTTGCCGTACTCGGTGCCCACGATGACGGTTTCATTGTGGGTCGCGTCCGTCGGGATCATGTAACGCGCGGCGAGGTAGAAGCAGATTCGACTGAAGGTGTCGCGGAACCGATCGCCTTTGGCATCGACCCATTCATTGAAGTCTTCGGGCAGCAGTTCAGCGTCGCCAGACGCCGACGGTGCAGGCGGATACAGCGCGTATCGCTCGATCGAAAATTCGAGAGTCGCTGGGTTCATGGGATGCTCCGAGCGGAAATGCGCAAACGCATTTCGATAGAGGCGGAGGCATCGCGAATCCGGCCATGGGCCGAGCGCGATGCCGCCGAGGGTCCAGGGTTGAGCCGGCGGACGCTTTGCAGGACCGCCGATTGACGCGTCAGGCCTTGGCGCCCTCGATTTCACGCCACAGCTCGCCAACCGTGCGCGCGCGAACCAGTGCATCCTCATCCAGCTCTGTGCCGAACTCGCGTTCGACTGACATCACGACATCGATCAGTTTCAGCGAATCGATGCCCAGCGCCTGCAACTCTTGGGACTCATCGATGGGATGGGTGGCATCAAGTTCGGCAACAGTTCTCAGGATTTCTACAAAACGGCTATCAACAGGCATGGTCTGGCTCTCTGGTTTTTGTATGAGTCAAATGCGGGGAACGCTGAAGGTGTCAGGACGCAAGCGCGGCATGGATGTCGCAGACGAATTCCCGTGTATCGAGGATGGCGGCGTTGAACCCTTCCGCGACCTGGTTCGCTTCGATGGAACCGTCGGCGATCAATTGTTCGATGGATTCGCACGTTGCCTTGGCGTGGGCTTCTTCGCCGCTTTCATCCATGTGGATGGTGAAAAACTCGTCGCGGGCGATAACGTTCGGAAATTGCCGGATCAGGGCGTTGTGGATCACGGCGATCTGGAAGTCGGCCTCGGTCTCGACGCCCAGGGCGTAACCCAGCGCAAAGCCCAGGTCTGCGCTGTACCCGGCGATCAGTCGGTCGACGAAGCGTTGCGCGGTGTCGGGTCTTTCACCGACGTCGTAACCCAGGCTGCGAACAAAGTTGCTGAACATCGTGGAGTGGCAACTGGGGGTGTTTTCTTCGCGAATGATGCTCTTGATGTAGGCGCGCCAGTTCTCGTTTGTATGAGCCTTCAACGCTGCCGGCAGCACCTTTTTGTTGAAGCCCTGACTTGAACCCCAGTAATACGGTTGCAGGAACGACTCGAACGCACGGGATGACATCTTTCCGTCCAGCAGCGTCAGGTACATCGGATTTTCGATGTGTTCCAGATCCATGATGCCGTGCTTGAGCAACCGGTTCAGCCAGGGCAGGGTCGAAGGATCGTCTCGCGAGGAAATTCGTTCGTGATAGAGCTGATTGGCCGCTGACCGAGCGGTGCCGGGCGCAATACCCTGCGCTGCGGCCAAGGTTGTTTCCATGGTCGTCATTGCGTTTTACCTTCCTTGCGTCAGTGTTTTCCTGGGTGTGGGGTTGCCCGGTTTCAGCTGGCCAACCCACCGTCGAGCGTCAGTGCCGTGCCGGTCAGGTAAGGGGAGTCGAGCGTGGCAATGCAGAAGTGCGCGACGTCAGCGGGCGTGGCCAAGCGCTTGAGCGAAGGCTCTCTGGCCAACAGCGCTTTTTTCTCCTCCGGCAGATGGGCCAGCATTCCACCGTCGACGTAACCTGGCATGACGGTGTAGGCGCGAATGTTGAAACGGCCATAGTCGTGGGCAATGTTCAGGGCCAGGGCATTCAATGCAGCCTTGGAGCAGGAGTAAGGCGCTGCACCAGTTGCTCCACGTACGGCTGCCGTGGAGGAAATGAACTGAAAAATGCCCTTGCGTGCCTTGATGAAGTGGGGGAGCAGGTGGCGGGCTACGCGAGCCGCGCCAAAGACGTTGACATCGAATGCAGCCTGCCAGGCGTCATCATTGAGCGTATGAATCAATCCGTCGCTGGACAGGGCAGGCGCATAGATAACCGCGTCGATCGTCCCGAAATCCGCGATGACCTGCTGGACAGCCGACCGGACGCTTTCATCGGACGTGACGTCCATGAACAGCCCGCTGGTGTCTGCCGAGCGCTTGGTACTGATGACTTGATAGTTGTTGTTTTCCGCCTCGCGGACAATGGCCGCGCCTATTTCACTGGAACCGCCAACTACCAGAAGATTCTTGTTTTGCATATATAAAGCCATAAATTCAGAGGATTAAAAGGCAACCCTTGCACTGCTGAAACCTAAGTTTCAGGACCTCTTCATCAATATCCGGTTTGATGATTTTCTTGCTGTTCTGTCGAGTGGCTTTTGTCGGCAGTACTTGCACTTTCAACAGTGCAATGAGTTGTAACAATTGGTGTGGCGGAGGGACTATGCAGCAAGCTTAAACGGGCTGTCAAGGATCTTGGATCCAAAAAAATCAGCCCATAATGCAAAATAAAAAAATCATATAATGCTAATAAATCCATATAAAACAACGTCTTAATAAATATGTGCATGAATGGCATGCATAAATGAGTTCTATCGATAGAAAAAATAATTCGACTCTTTGAAAGTAGTAAATGAGGGCAGAGCGCCACTATTCGGCTGTTGTTGCACTTTATTAGTGCATTGATAAGGGCGCACAAGATCAAGGATTGAAAACTTCGGGTTCTTCAACTTTCGTGCGGAGTCATCCGGCCTTTGAGCAGGATTTAATAATTAAATTGAGGTTTTGTTTAAAGTCGGTTAGGTCGTTGTCTTTCAGTCATCTGACGGGACAGCACAAGGTGCGTTGTGACAGGTGATCGACAGGCCTGTCCTGCAGAGGATTGCGGAGCAATCAGTCCAGAGAGACTGGATCGTCGGCCCGTTTTTCTCCCGAGACGCCTGGCCTAAGGTGGCCTCCAGATATTTATTGGAGGTCACCATGAATCACCCAACCCTGTTTTCTTCGATCCAGATCGGCCCGCATGCCTTGTCCCACCGCGTGGTCATGGCGCCGTTGACACGCATGCGTTCCGAGCCGGGCGATCTGCCCGGTGCGTTGATGGCTGAATACTATTCGCAGCGTGCCACCGCCGGCGGCCTGATCATTTCCGAAGCCACTGTGGTCTCGACCACCGGCAATGGCTATCTCGGTTCGCCGGGCCTGTACAACGACGCGCAAATTGCTGGCTGGAAAGCCATCACCGATGCGGTTCACGCCAAGGGCGGGCGGATTTTCCTGCAACTGTTTCATGCCGGGCGCCAATCCCACAGCGACATGCAGCCTGACGGCGCACAACCCGTGGCGCCTTCGGCGGTCGAGTACGACGGCGTGGCCTACACCGCCAGCGGCTGGGTCCCGAGCACACCGCATCGTGCCTTGAGCGAGCCGGAAGTCGTGGCGCTGGTGGAGGATTTCCGCCGCGCCTCGGCGCGAGGCCTGGAAGCCGGATTTGATGGCGTGGAAATCCACGGCGCCAACGGTTACCTGATCGACCAGTTTCTGCAGGACGGCAGCAACCGTCGCACCGATGCCTACGGCGGCACGATCGCCAGGCGTGCGCGGTTCCTGATGGACATCACCCGGGCGGTGATTTCGGTCTGGGGTCATGAGCGCGTGGCGGTACGTCTGGGCCCGAGCGGCAATTTCGGCGACATGAAGGACAGCGATCCTGAAGCGCTGTTTGTGTATGTCGCCGAGCAACTGGCCGAGCTGAAACTGGCGTATCTGCACTTGATCGAACCGCGCGTGCTGGGCAATTCGATCGATGAAAGCAAGGATCAGAACCCGGTGGCGGCGCAGTTGATCCGCCAGCATTACGACGGCGTGATCATCGCGGCGGGCGGTTTCAATGCCGCGTCGGCCGAGCAGATTCTGCAAGCGGGGGATGCCGACCTGGTGGCGTTCGGTCGCGACTTCATCGCCAACCCGGATCTGCCGGAACGCATCCGTCATGACCTGCCGCTCAATGCCTACGACCGTGAGACCTTCTACGGTGGCAGTGCGGTCGGGTTTACCGATTATCCGTTTTATCAGCAGAGTGCCTGATCGGTTTCAACTGCTGCGTTGAAGGTAATACCGCCATCGCGGGCAGGCCCGCTTCCACAGACGATTGTGGGAGTGGGCCTGCCCGCGATGGCGTTTCTGTTGGCAAGACTTCTCTTTGCAAATCCCCCGCCCGCATCTACTCTGCCTGAACTCTCCCCACCCCCGAGCACCCCCGCCATGATGGACAGCCTCAGCGGTATCACGGCCTTCATTCAGGTGGCCGAAACCCGCAGCTTCACCGAAGCCGGGCGTCTGCTGGAGATCTCATCGTCCGCCGTCGGCAAGAGTGTGGCACGCATGGAGGAACGCCTCGGTGTGCGGCTGTTTCACCGCAGCACCCGCAGCGTCACCCTGACCACCGAAGGCGAGCTGTTTCTGGACCGCTGCAAACGCATCCTCAGTGAAGTGGAAGCCGCGCAAATGGAGCTGCTGGAGTTGTCCGCCACGCCACGGGGCAAGGTGCGCATCAGCGTGCCGATCCAGAACGTGCTGATCATGCCGGTGCTGGCCGGGTTCATGCGCGCCTACCCGGACATCGAGCTGGATGTGGACATGTCCGACCGCATGGTCGACGTGATCGAGGAGGGTTTCGACGCGGTGATCCGTACCGGCGCACCACAGGATTCGCGGCTGATGGCGCGCAAGCTCGGTGGCTATCAATTGCAGTTGGTGGCGTCGCCGGCGTACCTGGAGCGCAACGGCGCGCCAATGCATCCGGATGATCTGAGCAAGCATGTGTGCCTGCTGCACAAGTTCCCTGCCACGGGGATGATCGAGCGCTGGCCGCTGCGGGTGGGCGACACGCACATCGAGCCGAGCCTTTCGCGTGCATTGACCTGCACCACGATGGACCCGCTGACGTACCTGGCGCTGGATGGGGTAGGGATTGCGTGTCTGCCGGACTTTTCAATCCGTGAGCCGTTGGCCGATGGCCGGCTGAAGGTGGTGCTGGAGGACTACACCGACCACACCGGCAACCTGTGGATGCTCTGGCCTGCGTCGAAGCAGACTGCACCGAGGTTGCGGGTGTTGATCGACTTTTTCAAAGACAACATTCTGAAGGTCTGACACTCAGCGTTGCAGGGTCTCGGCAATCGGCGACTTGCTCAGACCGAAACTGAGCATCACGGCCAGCCCGAGCAGACCGACCCCGGCGCCCAGCCACAGCGGTGAAGCGATGCCGGCATGGTCGACCATCAAGCCACCGAACAACGAACCCGAGGCGATCGCTACTTGAAATGTGGTGACCAGCATCGCCGAACTCGCTTCCGGCAGTGTCGGCGACGTTAGTTGCATCCAGCTGCTGACACCCAGCGGAATCGCCCCGTATGCCACGCCCCACAGCAACACCGCCAGCGTCACGCCCAGCCCCTGCAAGTGCGGCAAGGCCAACTGCACGATCACCATCAGCAACACCACCGCGCCCAGGGAAGCACGCAAGTGCGAAGTAATGGTGCCGGCCATGGCAAAGTTCGCCAGCATGCCGACCAGACCGAAGCCCAGCAGGATCGCAGTAATCGCACTCGGCGAGAAACCGGCTTCATGGCCAAGGAACGGCGCGATGTAGGTGTACGCCGCGAAATGCGCCGCCACCACCGTGCCCAGCAACAGCATGCTGCGACGTGCATTGCCGCGCGACACATAAGCCAGCAGCGCGCGTACTTTCAGACCGTCGCGGGAAGGCAGCGAAGGCAAGGTCAGGGCTTGGGCTGCGAGCGCGAGCAGTGCAAGCCCCGCCGTCAGCGCGAGCGACATGCGCCATGAAAACAGGCTGCTGATGAACGTCCCGAACGGCACGCCGAACACGGTCGTCAGGGTGATTCCGGCGAAGATCAGCGCCGTGGCCTTCGCCGCGTTAGAGGTGTTGACCAGTCGCCCGGCCACTGCAATCGCCACAGCCCAGAATCCGCCCAGTGCTATGCCAACCAATGCGCGTCCAGCCAGCATGATCGCCAGTGACGGCGCCAGCGCCGAGATCAGATTGGCGGCCACCAGCAACAGCGTCAGCAACAGCAACAGATGCCGTCGGTTCATGCGTCCCGCGCCCAGCATGATCGCGGGCGCCGACACCGCCGCGACAACACCCGGCACGGTGACCATCAGCCCCGCAACACCCACGGTGACGTTCAGGCTATCGGCGATCTGCGGCAGGATGCCGACCGGCAGGTATTCCGTGGTGACAAAAGCAAAGGCGCCGAGGGCTACGGAGTACACCGAGAGCCAGTCGCGCCAGGAGGAAGGGACCTCTTGTGTGGCCGTCGCCGTAGTGGGTAATGCCTGTAGATCGTGCATGGGAGAGCTCCACAATAATGAGTGGAGCCATGCTAGGCAGCGCGTGCCTGCGGAAAAACGGGGCACAGCTCCAATCACTGCGGAGCGATTGCTCCACAATCGAATGGCGCTGGCCCCGGTCGATCAATTGCGATCCTGAGCGACGATTGCAAAGTTGCCCGGCGCTTTTTCCAGCAACCCCAGGAATCTCACTAGATCGACTGTGCTGCCGTCGACTTTCAAGTCATTTGAGGTCAGCGTTTCCTTCAGCCCCGCAGTGCCGCCCAGCAGTTGCACGAACAGGTCTTTGGTGACGGTCAGCGTTGCGTTGGCATTCGCTGCCGACGGGCCTTTTCGGTAGTGCAGCACGGCGTTCTCGATCCACAGCACGAAGGATTCGCGGGTATCGGTCAGCAGCAGATTGAAGGTCCAGTTCTTGCCGTCGGCGGCCGGCCCGTCGAGGCTCGCGGCCATGGCTTCGAGGAAGCGCTCGGTGGGTGTCTGCTTCATCAGTTCTATCAAGTCCGAACGTCTGACGCCTTTGGTGGGCGGGCCGTTGCGCAGTTCCTGAGCGGCGGTCAGGTAGCTGTTGCGCCAGGTCGCGGACTCCGATTGGTAGCCCAGCTGTTCATAGGTCTGGGCCAGCAGTTCCTTGGCGGCCTTGTCGTCGGGTGCGTCGAGAACGGCCTGATCCAGCAGTTCGGCCACCCAGCGGTATTCGCCTTTGTCATAGGCCACGCGTGCGGCCTCGACCACTTTGGCGTGGCCGCCCATCAATTCGACATAGCGTTTGGCGGATTCCTTGGGCACCAGCGGATTCAAGTGCGCCGGGTTGCCGTCGTAGGCGCCGAGGTACATCTGGTAGATCGCTTTGACGTTGTGTCGCACATCGCCGTAATAACCACGGGTGCCGAAGTACGACGCCAGTGAGTCGGGCAATTGGATTTTGTCGGCGATCTCGTTGGGCGTGTAGCCCGCGTTCATCAGTCGCACGGTCTGATCGTGCATGTATTTATAGACGTCGCGGTGTTTGGTGATGAATTCGCGGATACGGTCGTTACCCCAGATCGGCCAGTTGTGCTGGCCGAAATAGACCTCGGTGTCGCCGAGTTCGTCGAGGGCGATCTGCGTGTAGTCGGACCAGCGCAGCGCATCGCGAACCTTGGCGCCGCGAATCGGCAGCAGGTTGTGCATGGTCTGCGCCAGCAATTCCGCACCGCCGTAGGCCTTGCGTTCGGGGATCGAGAAGGTCAGCTCGGCCGGGGCTTCCGCGCCCGGCATGTTGTGAAAGACGAAGCTGACGCCGTCGAGTACGAGTTCCTGCATCGGCTGATCGATGATTTGCGTCGGCGCCAGAATGCCGATGCTGCCGTAGGCGACGTTTTTGCCCAGCCCGGTATCCACCATGCCGGTTGCGCCCGGTGTCAGGTTCTTGCCGAACTGATACATCGAACGGCGCGACATTGCCGGCCCGGCCAACACGTTTTCGCTGGTGGCTTCCTCCATGAAACCCACCGGTGCCACTACAGGGATCTTGCGCTCGGCGACTTCCGCGACCGAAGTAATGCCCAGCACTCCGCCGAAATGGTCAGCGTGGTCATGGGTGAAGATGATGGCGGTCACGGGCTTGTCGCCCAATTGTGCGCGGGCGAATGCCAAGGCTGCGGCGGCGGTTTCCTTCGAGGTCAGCGGGTCGACCACGATCCACCCGGTTTGCCCTTCGATCAACGTCATGTTGGCGATGTCGAAACCGCGCAACTGGTAGATGCCGTCGGTGACTTTGAACAAACCGATCTGGGCGTTGAGCATCGCGTGGCGCCACAGGCTCGGGTTGACCGTGGCGGGGGCCTTGCCTTCGACGAATCTGAACGCATCGAAATCGATCAGCACGGTGCCGTCGGAACCGAGGATCTGCCCGGTCGGCCGGGCGATGAGGCCGCGTTGGGCATCTTCCATATCCCGGGTGTCATTGAGGTCCAGGCCCTTGGCCGAGGCTTCGATCACCGCTGCGGTGGCGAGTGTTGCTTCGCCGCTAGCAACACTCGGTGGTTTGTTGCAGCCGGCGAGGGACACCAGCGCCAGGGCGATGAGGGTGTGGCAGGTCGATCTCATTCTTGTTGTTCTCCGATGATCAATCAGCAGAGAGTAGGGAGAGGAGGGTGATGTATCCAATGCATTGTTTACATCCAGTCAATGCGTGGCTAGCATCGGCGACATGGATCTCAAACGACTGACACATCTTCTGGCGCTGGCCGATGAACGCCATTTCGGCCGCGCCGCCGAACGCGTGCACCTCAGCCAACCGGCCCTGAGCCGCAGCATTCAAGCGCTGGAGAGCGAAACCGGCCAGCGCCTGTTCGATCGGGACACCGGCGACGTTCGCCCGACGCCGGCCGGGGAGTTCCTGATCGAGCGGGCGCGGCGGCTGCTGTTCGATGCACGCTCGCTGGAACGTGATCTGGCGCTTTACGGTAATGGCCGGCTCGGCAACCTTGCGTTCGGCGTCGGGCCGTTTCCGGCGGCGATGTTGATGCATCAGGTGGTGCCTCGGTTGCGTCGGGAGTATCCGGAAGTCACCCTGCGGGTAGAGATCAACAACTGGCAGATTCTTGAAGCCCGTTTGCGGGATGAAGCGATCGAGTTTTTCGTCGCGGACATTCGCAATTTCTCGGCCGACACCGATCTGCTGATCCGTTCGCTGGGCCAGGCTTCGGCGGGGTTCTTTGTCCGGCCGCAACACCCGCTGGCCGGGCGCGCGGTGACGATGAGAGACCTGGAAAAGTACGGCATCGCAACGACGCGCCTGCCGGCCGTGGTGAAGGAAGAGACTGCGCATACCCTGGGCATTTCCACTCGCCAGGCCTTGCCGCTTGCGCTTGAGTGCGACGATGTGGCGTTGCTCAGAACGGTGGCCTGTTCGACCGATACCATCCTCGGCGTAATCCACGGCGCAGTGGCTGAAGACCTGCGCATCGGTAACCTGATCGAACTGCAGGTCGTGGACAGACCCGGGCTGCATTCCGAAATCGGCGTCGTCAGCCTGCCCAACAGAAGCCTGTCACCGACCGCCCGCTGTGTGATCGACGCCATCGTCGACGAGATGGCGCAACGCAATATCTCGACCTGAGCGGGAGTCCGGTCGGCGGCCAAAACGCCAAAGCACAAGACTTCCCGCTCAAAAACCGGATAATGGCGGCCATTCTGTTCAGCTCGCTATTCTGGTAGTCCCCCATGGAAATCAAGGTCAACTTTCTCGACAACCTTCGACTTGAAGCCAAGTTCGACGACTTCACGGTGGTGGCCGACCAACCGATCCGCTACAAGGGTGACGGCTCGGCACCGGGTCCGTTCGACTACTTCCTGGCCTCGTCGGCGCTGTGCGCGGCGTACTTCGTGAAGCTGTATTGCGAAACCCGCAATATCCCGACCGATAACATCCGCCTGTCGCAGAACAACATCGTTGACCCGGAGAACCGCTACAACCAGATCTTCAAGATTCAGGTCGAGCTGCCGGCGGACATCTCCGACAAGGACCGCCAGGGCATCCTGCGCTCCATCGACCGCTGCACGGTCAAGAAAGTCGTGCAGGCCGGCCCTGAGTTCGTGATCGAGGAAGTGGAAAACCTCGACGCCGACGCCCAGGCACTGCTGATGCCGGGCGCGAACTCCAGCGTGAGCACTTACATTCCGGGCAAGGATCTGCCGCTGGAGCAGACCATCGCCAACATGTCGGGCATCCTCGCCGACCTCGGCATGAAGATCGAAATCGCCTCGTGGCGCAACATCGTGCCCAACGTGTGGTCGCTGCACATCCGCGACGCGCACTCGCCGATGTGCTTCACCAACGGCAAGGGCTCGACCAAAGAGGGGGCGCTGGCGTCGGCACTGGGCGAGTTCATCGAGCGCCTGAACTGCAACTTCTTCTACAACGATCAGTTCTGGGGCGAAGACATCGCCAACGCGCCGTTCGTGCATTACCCGGACGAGCGCTGGTTCAAGCCGGGCAGCAATGACGAGCTGCCGACCGAGATCCTCGATCCGTACTGCCTGAAGATTTACAACCGCGACGGCGAGCTGCGTGGCTCGCACCTGATCGACACCAACTCCGGCAATGAACAGCGCGGCATCGTTTCGCTGCCGTTCGTTCGCCAGTCGGACGGCGAGGTGGTGTATTTCCCGTCGAACCTGATCGAAAACCTGTACCTGAGCAACGGCATGAGCGCCGGCAACACCCTGGCCGAAGCCCAGGTGCAGTGCCTGTCGGAAATCTTCGAGCGCGCCGTGAAGCGCGAAATCATCGAAGGTGAATTTGCATTGCCGGACGTGCCGCAAGAAGTGTTGGCGAAGTACCCGGCGATCATGGCCGGTATTCAAGGCCTGGAAGCACAAGGCTTCCCGGTGCTGGTGAAGGATGCATCGCTGGGCGGCGAATTCCCGGTGATGTGCGTCACGCTGATGAACCCGCGTACCGGCGGCGTGTTCGCCTCGTTCGGCGCGCATCCGAGCTTCGAAGTCGCGCTGGAACGCAGCCTGACCGAACTGCTGCAGGGCCGCAGCTTCGAAGGCCTGAACGATCTGCCGCAGCCGACCTTCGAAGGTCAGGCGGTCACCGAACCGAACAACTTCGTCGAGCACTTCATCGACTCCAGCGGTGTGGTGTCGTGGCGCTTCTTCAGCGCGCAGGCGGAATACGAGTTTGTAGAGTGGGACTTCACCGGCCAAGGTGAAAACTCCAACGTCGAAGAGGCCGAAACCCTGTTCGGCATCCTCAAGGGCATGGGCAAGGAATCGTACATGGCGGTCTACGAGCACATCGGCGCAACCGCCTGCCGCATCCTGGTGCCGGACTACTCGGAAATCTACCCGGTGGACGACCTGATCTGGGACAACACCAACAAGGCGCTGTTCTTCCGCGAAGACATCCTCAATCTGCATCGCCTGAACGAAGAGGAACTCCAGTCGCTGGTCGAGCGTCTGGTCGAAAGCGAGCTGGATGACTACACCGACATCACCACGCTGATCGGCATCGAGTTCGACGACAACACCGTTTGGGGTCAACTGACAATCCTGGAACTGAAACTGCTGATCTGGCTCGCCCTGGGACAAATCGAGGAGGCTAAGGAAGCGGTAGAGATGTTCCTCCAGTACAACGACAACACCGTCGAGCGGGGTCTGTTCTATCAGGCCGTCAACGGGGTGCTGGAGATGCAACTGGACGAAGACCTGGAGCTGGCCGACTACGAAGCCAACTTCCGCCGCATGTTCGGCAACGAACGGATGGACGCCGCGATCGGCTCGGTGGACGGCAGCGTACGCTTCTACGGTTTGACGCCGACCAGCATGAAACTTGAAGGCCTCGATCGCCATCTGCGACTGATCGACAGCTACAAGAAACTGCACGCGGCCCGGGCCAATGTGACGGCTTCGGTTCGCTGACAGCGATGACAACAAAAAAGCACCTTCGGGTGCTTTTTTGTTTTTAAGATGGACGCCTGTCAGAAGGAGCGATGCAATGGATCTGAAGTTCAGTCACGTCGATGTGCTGGTCAACAACCTCGAAGAGGCCTGCGCCTACTATGCGCAGATCCTGAAAGCGAGAATCTCCCGGACCCTCGTCTGGGAGCGGGGTGGCCTGCATGTTCGCTACGCAGTAGCGCTGATCGGTCAGGAGCGTTTCATGCTGGTCCAGCCGTTGGCGGGCAACCTAAAGGAGCTGCTGGATTCATCGGGGGAGGGGATGATCTACCGTCACTGCTATTCGACCCCGGACATCGAGAAGGCCTACGACGAACTGGTGATCGCCGGCGTGCAGCCCGAAGACGAAAACGGACAGCCACTGGAACGCGCCAACCTGCAATCACCGTCCGGGACACGCATCATCTGGCTGCCCAAGCGCTTCGGGCATTTCTCTATCGAGATTCTCGAGGAGCAGACGCTGGAGGCGTTCATCGAGTCTGCGTTTGCCTGAGTTTTTTAATGGGGACAGATTTATTTTTAAAATAGATCTGTCCCCTTTAACTTTCAGTCCCCTTTAACTTTCCTTAACTCAGACGTGGCTCGTTTGAAGTCTAGTTGGCAGCCTATCCGCGGTGATGGTTTTGTTTTGTTAATGAAACGAACTGATTCGGCCCCCGATAGAGCAAGTCTATGTCGCGAAAATTGATATCGCCGCGATAAATGATTTCCCTGACCCAACTGTACTGGCTGATCGGAAAATCTTCGACCACGACGGCATCGCGAAACGCAAATATGAAACAGTGCGTCGCACTCTGGGCGTAACGCGGCTCGTCAAAAAACAACAGTGTATGTGCTTCCTCAGGGCTGAATGGTTGGGTCGACGGATTCAGGTATATCCCCTGTTTCGCGGCTTGCCCGCGTCGAGCCGTGTTGGGGGCGCACGAAATCTGGCTGGCATTGTTTATCGCCGTATAGCCCAACAGCGAAGTCATGTGAATGTAGATTGGCCGCCCGTTGAATATCCCTGTATTCAACCGTACGTCCACCAAAGTGTCCCGGCCGCCGGTAGGTTTCCATTCGCCTGGCATCAATTCATCCCACTGCTGTACGAAATCAATTGTGCCTTGACCGAGGTCACGACCGATTGATGGGCAAAGGCTGCGGAGTACGCCTTATTGAGTGCAAGCACGTCAGCTGCCATATCGGTGTGATTGTTATACATCCCTTGTCCGATATTGGGATCAAACATGGCGCAGGGATAACTCCAGTTCAGGTACCCGCCGGTTGAACTTTGATTGAGTTTCAAGACCACCGCGTGCGCCCATTGGGCCCCGCCCTTGAGTGTCAGCATCAAGAAGTTCGCGTGGTTTGTTGCGTAGCCGTTCAGGCACGTCAGGATAGAGTCGGCGCTCGTCAACAGACCTGGAACATCTTCGTAGATACTCTGCTGTCCAGCCAATGCCAAAAGCAGCGCGTTGTTGGTGTCAGAGGTAGCGTGACGGCCCATCATGTCCCGTTGCAATGTTGATGCCGAAACATTGTCGAGGGTTTTTACCAGATAGCGTTTGTTGGCCTTGATGTTCCGCACCCACAGGCAGCAATACGCCCAACACATGCCTTCAGACACGGGCGTCACTGTTTCGGAGTGGGCAATACCTCCCTGACTTCCCATCGTCAGCACGACAACGTCGTTGCCTCTGCCCAGATAGTTGCCTTGGTCGAAGTTCGCAAACTCTTTTGCGTGAGAGAAGCACGTTCTATCCAGTGGCATTTTTATATCCTTATAGTCGCTCTCACTGCTGTGGGCTTTCCTTGCTTTTCATTCAAAAGATTAGGTTAGTACTGGATCAGTCGTTCAACCAGTTAGAGTGAATAGAGCGGTAATCATTTTCAAAGGGTGGTCATGCTGCTTGATTTGCGCAGCTCAACCTTGGAATTGGCCAACGCGCCCTCATAACGATGGTTACCTCCAATATCCCTGAAGGGAAGGACAGACCATGACCAGCCAAACCGAAACTGCCATCCTCGCCGGCGGCTGCTTCTGGGGCATGCAGGATCTGCTGCGGCGCTATCCCGGCGTCCTGCAGACGCGCGTCGGTTACACCGGTGGCGATGTGCCGAATGCGACCTACCGCAATCACGGCAATCACGCCGAAGCCATCGAAATCGTCTTCGATCCTGCCGTTATCAGCTATCGGCAAATCCTGGAGTTCTTCTTTCAGATACACGATCCGACCACGCCCAACCGTCAGGGCAATGATCTTGGCCCCAGCTATCGTTCGGCGATCTATTACCTCAACGAACAGCAACGCGACGTCGCCGAAGACACCGCCGCCGATGTCGACGCCTCACGGCTGTGGCCTGGACGAGTGGTGACCGAAATCGAACCGGCCGGGCCGTTCTGGGAGGCGGAGCCGGAGCACCAGGATTACCTGGAACGTATTCCGAATGGCTACACCTGCCACTTCATCCGCCCGAACTGGAAGCTGCCGAAGCGCGCCTGAGGTTCTTTAGTGTCAGTGTGAAAGAGGGGAACCGGTCTGTTTTCTGAAAAATGGACCGGTTCTTTTTTGTCCTTGAGTTTGAAAGGTAGCTAAGCAAGTTAGCTATATGCTAGTTTCGCGTCCTCATCACGACCAGCCCGGACCGATCCTGCACATGACGTTACCTTCATCACCGCCAAATCCGACTGAAGATCCCCGTAGCCTGCAGATCGCCAGTGATGTCGTCGGCCAGCAGTTGCAACAGATCGCCATCCTGACGCGCAAGGCTGCCAGCCATCTGGGCACGGCGCTGGGCATCAATCAGACAGATGTGGCGGCGCTGGAGCACCTGATCACCGACGGGCCTCTGCCGCCGACCGAACTTGCGGCGCGCCTTTCAGTGACCACCGCTGGTATCACGCAGGTTATCGATCGACTGGAACGGGCCGGGCATGTGGTCCGCGAGCGGCAGCTCAATGACAAGCGCCGGGTGCTGGTGTGTCCGGTTCCGGAGTCGGTGGCGCAGGCCTATCGGCATATCGCGCCAATGCTTAATGGTCTGAGCGCCGTCCTCGGAGCACTCGACGGCAAGGATCGCACCGTGGTTGAAGCATTCCTGGGCCAGGTGATCGAGGTTTACAGCACCACGCTGCCGGGCAGCCCTGTGGCCACGTCTGAAAACCAGGACGCGTGATGAAACCAAAAAAAGTACTTGTGACCGGCGCAAGCATCGCCGGGCCGGCTTTGGCCTATTGGCTGTCCCGACAGGGTATGGACGTTACGGTGGTCGAGAGGGCGCCTGCGTTTCGCGATGGGGGGCAAACGATCGACGTGCGGGGCGCCGGGCGTGTGGTGATTCAGCGCATGGGTCTGGAAGATTTGATTCGGGCGAACACGACTCAGGAACAGGGCATCGCCTTCGTTGACCAGGATAACCGGACCCAGGCGTTTCTGGGTGTCGATGCGTTCGACGGGGAGGGGCCGATTGCCGAACTGGAGATCCTGCGGGGCGAGCTCGCCAGGCTATTGATCCAGCACAGCCAGGATCGAGTGACCTATCGATTCGGCGACAGCGTTGCAGCCATGGAAGACGACGGTGAGCAGGTTCATGTGCGTTTCGAGCAGGGTAGTGCGCAGGTTTACGATTTGGTGATCGTGGCTGAAGGGATCGGTTCGACGACGCGTAATCAGGTGTTTGGCAACGAAGTCCAGCGCCGTCCGCTCAATCTGTATACGGCCTATTTCACTGTTCCTCGACAGCCGAACGATGGCCAGGTCATGCGCTGGCACAACATTCCAGGTGGTCGCTGTGTCTGTCTGCGGCCTGACAATCTGGGCACCACCCGCGCGTTTTTGTCTTTTCAGCAGGCGCCGTGCGGGTACGAAAAACTCGCGCAGGACGAACAGAAATCCTTGCTCAGGCAAATATTCGCCGACGCCGGTTGGGAGACACCCCGCGTGCTGGCTGCGCTGGAAGATGCCACCGACCTTTATCTGGACGCGGTGGGTCAGGTCAAAATGCCTCGTTGGTTCAAGGGGCGCATCGCGCTGGTCGGGGACGCGGCTTATTGCGCATCGCCCATCAGTGGCATGGGCACCAGCCTGGGTCTGTGCGGCGCCTACGTGCTGGCCGGTGAACTGGGGCGCCATGCCGACCACATCCAGGCGTTTTCGGCCTATGAAAAACGGATGCGGCCCTTTGTCGCCCAGGCGCAAAGCGTGCCCGGATTCGCCCCCAGACTGGCCTCACCACATTCGCGCCTTGGCATCGCCCTTGGTCACGCGGTGTTGAGGCTGGCGAGTGCGCCGGGGTTCAAGCGCCTGTTCGGGAAGATTCTTTCGCCGAAGGCTGATGCTATCGAATTGCCGGAGTATGACGAGCAGCCGTGGGTTTAGAGCGAGAGCATTCAATGGGGACAGATTTATTATCAAAAAATAAATCTGTCCCCATTTTGTTTAGAATTGCGCCCCCTGCAGTTCTGCAGGTTTGCCATGGAACGCAGCCGTCCGCACCTGCGCCAGGCAATTGGTTTCTACAAATTGAACAAGGATAAAGGCTCATGGGAATGAGAACGGCAGCGTTGGTTTTGTTGCTTGCAACGTCACTGACCGCCTGTGGAGGAAGCAAGGACAAGGCCAGGGAACTGGTCGATATCAGTGGCGCCTTCAAGGAACATTACGATGAGGTGGTGGAAACCGTAATGCGAGATTACTCGCCACGTTACATGGCGGTGATGGATGAAGAAATCCGAGAGGTTGTGGAAGACAAAGTTCCCTTCGATGAGATCAGAAACCTGCGGATCGATACCTTGGCGGCTCACTTGCAGCCGGACGAACTCAATGCGGCGATTCGTGCCCACGATAACCCCGCGCAGAGCAAAGACATTTTGAACAACACGCCTGAGGGCCGCAGCTTTCTGGACAAGATCTTCGACGCTGAAGACTCCGTCGAGAATACCTTCCAGGCCCTATTGAAGGAGCGTGAACCCGCCATCCTTAAAGCGCTGGATAAAATCAATAACAAGAGGCTGGATGGCTAGGCGTCCCTGACGCACGCTCAATCCACCTTCACCGCCGCTGGCGGAGTCCACTGCCCGTCGAGCGCCGCCGCCATGAAGCATCCTTACTTCATGGCCGCCACCCGATGGCGGCGTGTCGCTGAAACCATAGCTCATGTTTGATCGAGTCAAATGGCGGTGACGGTCATTGCTGCCAGTTCAACCGGTCGATGCGCCACACCGGTTCCTGTACCCTGCAGCCTTTCACTCCCACGAGCATGGAAAATGGATTCTCACTCGATTCTGGCTTTTACCCTGGTGGCCGCAATTGCCATCGCCAGCCCAGGCCCCGCGACGCTGATGGCGATCAACAACAGCCTGGCCCATGGTCAGCGCAGCGCGATCTGGTCGTCGCTCGGCAATGCCAGTGGTCTGTTCTGTCTTTCAGCCGCTGCGATGCTCGGGCTCGGGGCATTGCTTGCCAGTTCCGAAATGCTGTTCAACGCGGTGAAGATCATCGGCGCCGGTTATCTGTTCTATCTCGGGATCAAGCAACTGTTCAAAAAGGACGCGATGCTTCAGGACAGTCCTCAGGATGATTCGAAGAAAGCCCGGCCCACGCGCCTGAAACTCTACAAGTCGGCATTCCTGACGGCCGTGACCAATCCCAAGGCGACGATGTTTTTCACCGCGCTGTTCCCGCAGTTCATCGACCAGGGCGCGACGCTGCTGCCGCAGTTCCTGATCCTGACGTCGATTTTCATGGCGCTGTCGGTGACGTCCCTGACGCTCTACGCCGCGCTCGCATCCCGGGCCAAAGGCGTGTTGACCCGTCCGGCGTTTTCCCGTTGGGTCAGCCGGGTGGTGGGATCGACGTTCATCGGCTTCGGCGCCGCCATTCTGACCATGCGCCGGCAGGCTGCCTGAGAAGCAGCGTCCATCTTCAACGTCAGCGGGTCATAAAGCTGCGAATCGCCTGCGTGGTTTCCACCGGCGCTTCTTCCATCAGCCAATGGCCCGCTCCGGCGATCACCACTTCGGTGACGTTGTCGGCGGCGTTGCGCATCACGATGGCTTCGTTATTACCGAAGGACTTTTCACCGCCGACGGCCAGGACCGGCATCGTCAGTTTGTTCTTTGACGACGCTTCGTTGTCTACCGCGTCCTGGCGAATCGCACGGAACTGAGCGAAGGCCGCGTGCATCGCGCCGGGGCGGGCGTAGAGTTTGGCGTAATGCTGGCGGGTGGCTTCGTCGACTTTTTTCGGGTTACCGGCGAACTCGTTCCAGAACCGATCCAGGTAAATGCGCTCACGGCCGGCGACCAGTCGCTCCATGTCCGGGCCTCCAAAATCGAAGTGCCAGAGCATCGGCGAACGCACGATGTCGTTCCACGGCGCAATGCCCGGAACAGGCGCATCCATCACCACCAGGCGATCGGTCTGTTGCGGATACCGCGAGGCATAGGCGAACGCGACCATGGTGCCGATGTCGTGACCGATGACGACCGAATGCTCGATGCCCAGCGAGGCGAGTACGGCGCGGATGTCTCCCGCCTGGGTCTTCTTGTCGTAGCCACCGTCGGGAATCGACGACAGCCCCATGCCGCGCAGATCAGGGATCACCACGGTGTGATCCTTCGCCAGATCGGTCGCCAATGGCACCCACATGTCCCCGGTATCACCAAAACCATGCAACAGCACCACGGCCGGGCCTTTGCCGCCGATGCGCGTGTGGATCTTCGCGCCGTCCACGGCAATGTCTTGCGTGCGGAAGGAAGCGGGGAACGGTTTTACGTCAGCATGGGCCGGAACACTCAGGGTCACCAGCAAGGAAGCGGTCAGCAAGGCGCGGATCATCACGGTGACTCCAGAGGTGTAGGTGGGTGGAGCGTAGACCGCTTTTAGAACGCTGCCTTTACCGTTGAGTGTTTTGCGCGGGAGTCGGCCTCTGGCTGACTTGAGGTGTGGTGCAAAGCCTGTCGAGAAAGGTCGAAACCTGCCGTTTGCCACGCAGATGCACCACCGGGACGTCTGGCCCGATTGACTGGCGCACGTTGTCGATACCCGGGCGGTAACCCCGGTCAAAGGTCCATACGAACTTCAGAAACGTCAGGAATTTCCGGTCGATTTTTTCTCTGCAGCCTGCCGCGAGATCCGGGCGCGGGCGGTTCATGATGCTGCGCCGGATCACGCGGGCGAAGCAGGTGAGTCGTCGCGTATCGAGCCAGATAATCAGGTCGGCGCGGGGCAGGCGAAGGTCGAAGGTTCGCCGGGCATAGTTGCCTTCACACACCCATGAATCCGCGTTGATTGCCTCGCGGACCCGTGTGCGGAATTGTTCTGCGTCGGGTTCGACCCAGTCTGGTTCCCAGAACAAGGTATCCAGATGAACCACGGGCAGGTTCAGGCGGTGGCCGAGGGCGCGGGCGAGGGTGGATTTGCCACTGCCGGCGTTACCCAGAATCACAATCCGTTGCATAGGGACGTCCTGTCGAAAAAAGCCGGCAATTGTGCAGGTTCCGGATGTTCAATCAAAGCGGATTCAATCGTATTTCTTGCCTGACCCGCCGATATCAGGGAAGCTCCCGCGAATCCTGTCTCGGGCAAGTTGGCTGTACGATCGAATCGTTAGGGAAGCGTTGAATGGCGTTCAAGGTGTTGGTGGTCGGTGGGTATGGAAACTTCGGCAGCATCGTCTGCCGGCATCTGGCGTCGATGCCCGATGTTGATCTGGCGATCTCGGGTCGCGATCCGCACAAGTTGCTGCGCAAGGTCGAGGCGTTGCAAGCCGCTTCAGGAAAAGCCTGCGCCAGTTGGTGCGGTGATGCCATGGGGCCCGGGTTTCAATCTGCGTTGGGCTCGATGGGAATTGAGCTGGTCGTCCACACCGGCGGCCCGTTTCAGGGGCAGTCCTATGCGGTTGCCGAAAGCTGCATCGAGGCCGGGGTGAACTATTGCGACCTGTCCGACTGCCGAACCTTCGTCAACGGTATCGCTGTACTCGATGTGCGCGCGAAAGAGGCGGGCGTGGCGATTCTCAGTGGTTGCAGTTCGGTACCGACCCTGTCTTCGGCCATCATCGATCAGCAGCGCTATCGCTTTCAACGCATCGACTCGATCGAACATGGCATTTCCTCTTCCGCCAAGATGCCGGGGCTGTCTACCGTTGAAGGTGTGCTTGCCTACGCGGGCAAGCCGATCAAACAGCTCAAGGATGGCCGGGTTCACGAGGTGCCGGGCTGGCAGGATCTGACGTTGCGCAAGATGCCGCATCTGGGCACTCGCTTGCTGGCCAATGTCGACGTTCCGGACATGGACATTTTCGCCGGTCGTTATGGCGCCCGTACCTTGAGCTTCAAGGCTGGAGCGGGGTTGAAACTCGGCGGTGTCGCCAATGCTCTGTTCGCCCAGGCCCAGAAGATGGGGCTGATTCGGGACCCTGCGCCCTGGGCCGCGCGACTGCATCGTTTGGGCACCTGGTTCGAGCGACTCGGCGATGGCAAAAGTGCGATGTACATTGACGTGCAAGGTATCGGGGTTGAAGGGCAACCGCTGTCCATGACCGCTCAGCTGACGGCGTGGAATGACAAGGGCCCGGAAATCCCGAGCTGCGCCGCTGTTGCCCTGGCCGCCAAAATGGCCCAAGGGTATGTGCCTGAACCCGGCGCCCGGCCTTGCGTCGGCGAAATCACCGTCGACGAATACATGGCCGCGATCAACGACCCTGAAAACCTGAGCCTGTCGGTGCATTTCTCTGACGGGCAGCGCTGACCATGCTTTACCTGTGCCTCAAGTACATCCATGTGATTGCTGCTGTGTTCCTGTTCGGCTTCGGCATGGGCTCCTACCTTTACCTGATCGCCGCCAGCCGCACCGCCAACCCTCAGGTGATCGCTCATGTGGCGAAAATGGTCGTGCGTTTCGACGCTTGGATCACCACCCCGGCAGGCTTCATTCAGATCGCATCGGGCTATGGGCTGATCAAACTGGCCGGCCTTCCGCTGACCACGGAATGGGTGCTGACGTCGTTGATCATCTTTCTTTGCGTAGGATCACTTTGGCTCCCGGTGTTGGTGCTTCAGAAGCGCCTGTATGTGATGGCTTCGAGTGCAATCGAGACCGGAGGAGGGCTCGCGGACGAGTACGGGTCGGTGTACCGCCAATGGTTCTGGATGGGGGTGGCCGGTTTTCTGGGGATGTTCGTGATCGTCTTGATGATGGTGACGAAGATGACGCCCGTGCAGGTGTTAGGGCTGTTGCTGTAGCGAAGCCTTCAGAAAGCGTTGCTCATGATCGGGATCAGGCAGAAGACAGGTGTCATATTGTCCAAACAGCCGATAACGATTCAGTGCAATACGATCGTAGGCCCAGTTCCGAAGCCCGCGCGGGAAAATGCGCAAGCATTGCAATGGACGCCAGCGGGCGGGCAGTAGGGCAACGACTTCGAAAAAGGCATCGGAGCGCTCCCAATAGTGTCGGTCGCGGATGACCGCCATGGTGTCGAACTGATCGAGGGGTAAATCTGCCCAGGCGAGCAGCGCCTGCCCTTCGGGAGATTGCACCGCCGCCAGCCGGACTCGCTGCTGGCGGTCATGGCGAATCAGGAATTTCGCCCAGCCATTGCACAACTTGCAGACGCCATCGAACAACACCACTGTCTCGCCGGGTTTCAGCAGGGGAGCCGGTGACGGGCGAATCCGGGAAACGGGCATAGACATCGGTCCATAGAGGCCTGGTTTCCCGGATCATATCCTTAAACAGTCACGACAATCTTTCCGACCTGCTGGTTGGCTTCAAGAAAGCGATGCGCCTCCTGAATGTCTTCAAGGGTGAACGTCTTCGCGATGATCGGCTTCAGCGCGCCCGAAGCGAGGCCGTCGCTGATGAACGTCTTGGCTCGGGCCAGAGCCGCAGGGTTCGCGACGACCTCTGCGTAAAGGTAGCCCTTGAGCGTCAGGCATTTGCCCAGCACGGTGAACAGCGGGAACGGCGTGGGCTCCGGGCTCAAGGCGCCGTACTCAAGCAGAATGCCGCCCCTGGCCATGCTCTGGGTGAGCTGTTCGAAAGCAGGGCCGCCGATGGGATCGAACACCACGCGCGCGCCCTGACCATCGGTCAGCGCCATGACGGCGGCGACGATATCCTCTTCATCGCTGACGATGACGTGCGCGGCGCCGGCGTCCAGCAAGGCCTGTTTCTTGGCCCGGGTGCGGGTCACGGCAATCGAAGTCGCGCCCACCATTCGGGCAATCTGGAAGGCCGCCAGACCGACGCTGCTGGAGGCGGCAGTGATCAGCACAAAATCATTCTTCGTCAGTTTGGCTTGTTCGACCAACGCGCCCCACGCGGTGACGTATTGCATCCAGGAAGCGGCGGCCTGTTCAAAGGACAGGTTCGACGGGTGTTTTACCGTCAGCTCGGCGGGCACGTTGGCCAGCTCGCCGTAGGTGCCCCATTTGGCGATGTCCAGCGGCGGAATCAGGCTGACCGCATCACCGACCTTGAACTCGCTGACACCGGCACCGACGGCAACCACCACGCCAGCCGCTTCATAACCGAGGCGGCTGGGAAACTGCGCTTCCTGCAGATAGGCGTGATTGCGGAACATCACCTCGGCCCGATTCAACCCGAAGGCCTTGACCTCGATTTGCACCTCGCCGGATGCCGGAGCCGGCACATCGACCGATTCCAGTTTCAAAACGCTTGCGTCGCCGTATTCATGAATCCTGACAATGCGTGCCATGGTTACCTCTTCTGTGATCAATGAGGCCGGTGTGAGCGGCCTGAATTCGTGTTAAATCGCACCTGTTGCAGCCGTGCGCGTCGTTGCCATGGCCGCCAATTTAGGCTTTGGCCTGCGCCAGATAAAGACCTACGATAGCGCAACACTAGAAACGCAGGGTTTCCAATGGATCGCCTCACCTTGATGGCCGTCTTCGTCAAAGCGGTGGAGCTTGGCTCCTTCAGCGCGGTGGCGGATGAGCTCAATCTGTCCCCGCAACTGGTCGGCAAACAGGTCAAGATGCTCGAGCAGCATCTGGGTGTCTCGCTGCTCAATCGCACGACCCGCAAACAGAGCCTCACCGACTTCGGCCGTACGTTCTATCAACGGGCGAAGCTGATCCTGGCCGATATGGACGCCGCGGAAGAAATGGCCGCGATGACCCGAGGCGTGCCCAGTGGCCGGCTCAGAATCAACGCGCCGGTCACCTTTGGCGTCAGCACGCTGTCGCCTCGACTGTTGGAGTACATGGTCAGGTATCCGCAGGTGTCCGTGGATCTGACCTTGTCCAACGAACTCGTTGACCTGGTGGAGGGCGGATATGACGGGGTGTTTCGAATCGGTGAGCTGTCCGACAGCGGTCTGAAGGCTTTGCCTTTGAAGCCTTATCAAATGGTGCTGTGCGCAGCGCCTGCCTATCTGGCCCGACGTCCACCCATCTCGACGCCGCTGGATCTTCAGGAACATGAATGTCTGGCGTTCGCCTATTCGGACGGTCGCTCACACATTCGCCTCGAAGGGCCGGACGGTTGCATCGACGTGCCGATTAAAAGCAGATTGACGATCAATCAGGCCGACCCGTTGCTGTCGGCCGCGGTGGCAGGGCTGGGGGTCGTGCTGTTGCCGTTGGAGCTGGTCAAGGATGCACTGAGAAGTGGAACGCTGGTGAACCTTCTGCCGGACTACAACGTCCCGGTTTCCCCGATGAATCTTCTGTATGCACCGGACCCTAGGCTGACGCCCAAGCTGCGAAGCTTCGTGGATTTTGCCAGGGCTGCGTTTGGGGCTGATGCGTGAAAGGGGAGCCTGGCTGTCATCAGGCTCCATCGTTCAACTCATTTCGAGGCTGTCAGAAACCCCGGATCGAATGACGTATTGGCGATCCTCGCGACGTCCGATTCAGCTTCCCATTCCACGGTGTCACCTGCAATTTCGCGCACGATCCACTGCTGTGGCGCCGTCCACGAGAGTTCGATGTAAGGGCCGTTGAGCGCCTTGTTTGCAATCAGCAGCGCAACCTCATCGGCCGGGCCCGGGCACATGCCACCGACGGCCATGGGCACGCGTTCGCGTATCAGACGAGTGAGCAGGGACAGTCGCTCGGCGTGGGAACTGAAGGGAACTCGATGCGCTGCGCCTGCGTTATCCGTCAGTTGCAGATAGCCCGATTCGTCCGCGGCACAATGGATCAGAGCAAGATGCAACGGTGCCTGCCCCTGACCTTTTGCATAACGTGATTTGATGATTGCGATTTCCTGAGGTGACGGGATGGAAGGTGTCGGGTCGCTGGTCAATTCGTTTTTGATTTGTCTGCCGCACTGCATCTTGTCATCCAGTCCCAACTCAGAAAACCTTCGGTGAAATCCAGCAGTTCCTGATCGATCTGATCGACTGTTGCATTTATCCCGGCTTGGGCCAGATCGTAGGCATCATCGAAGTAGCCGAACAGGCCAAGTACCTCCGCAAAGCCGCCACTTTCCCTTGCCCAGACTTGATACATGCCTTCAGCCAGCACTCTGCCGAAGCCTGGGTTGTCGTAGAGCATTTTGTGCGCATCGGCCAGGACGTACGGCAATATCTCTGCTGTGGTCATGGACGGACGCGCGATCCGCAGTAATTGACTCGCGGTGTCGAAGCGATTTGATTCGCCCATCAATGCAAGCTCTATCAGCTCATAGGCAGGGTTCGTCTGGCCTCGGATCTGCGCATCCGCCCACTGCACGATGTTCGGGACGTCAAGTGTACGGAGTTCCAACGCGAGCTTCAGGTAGGCGACTTGTTCGCTTAAGGACACATTGGATGCAGAGACTGTCATGTGGTTCTCAAATGTTCAGGCGTAGGGGCAGAGTGTTTAACAGGCAAATGATGGGTACGATGCAGCTCAAAGTCAGGCCAAGGAAACAATATGCCGCTGCTCGTATGGGACCCGTTTGATCTGACTGGCGTACTCGGTGTCCTTCCGTCCCAGGATGAGTTTGAAACGTCGCATCGATACTCGATTCAACAAGGTTCTCTCAGACTGGAGCTGACGGTATGGCAGTACGATTCCGATGTCGAGATTCAGCTATGGGAAGCATCGCTGCCCAACCCCATCATCAAATACACTCTGCTGGGCTGCCCGGGGATCCGGGTTGTAGAGGACAAGCGCGGAAAATTCCTCGAATTTGCCGCGTCGAACACGTTCACCGGGCGATATGACGGATATTCAGTGATTCCCTACGGGCTCAGGCTCTGGGTCGATCCTCAGATTTTCCTGGAGCCATTCAGCTACACGACAGCCTGATGACTCCACTGTCGCAAACGTCGCATTCCGCACTTCAAGCGTGTTGTTGCGATGCAGTCCATTGTGACCTGGTCAGTCCGTAGCACTTGCACCAGGCCGGCGTAGTGGACAGCGTCAGTTCGGCATCATACAAGTGCACCGCACCGATTTTCATGGCGGCTTTTTGCGAGCGGATGTTCGACGGGGCGATGTGGAGATAGACAGTGTCGTACGCCTTGAAGGCGTGTTCCACCATCAGCTGTTTCAGCTCGCGATTGGTCTCGCCACCCCATTTCGCCCGCACCAGAAAGGTATACCCGATAGCGATACTGTCCGGCAGGTCGGGCGGGGTGTAATAGCTCGACATGCCCACGATCAGCCCCGAGTCGATATCAATGACGGCCAGCGTTTTGCCGGTGGCTAGCCGCGCGGCGAAGTACGCTTCGAATACCGGCCGCTCATAGCGGTCACTGGCGGGATGGCCTGCCCAGATGTGCGGGTCTGAGGCCGCCAGAAACAGGCCTTCAAAATCGCTTTCGGAAAGAGGTTTGAGCCTAAGCGTTTTCCCGCATAAAACGGGTTGGCAGTCGAAGTCGTGCACTAGAATGGTTTCCTTTCCAGGTGAGTCGTGGGGAGGGAACCAGTCTAGAGCCACGGATCTTCAAGAAAAGAGCCAATGCGACTGATATTGATGGAGCCATCGCGCTCAAGCTTGATATCTACGGTTTCGACGCTTGAATCGCCCTGTCAAGCAAAGGCCCCGTGATCAGCCGTGCCTTGTAATCGCTGACGAAATAATTGATTCGATTGGCCAGGTACTGAATGAACAGCCAGCCCAGGCCGTGGTGATCGCGCAACTCCTCGTCGTTGAGCTTGATCAGAGCGTCGTAACTCACAAAAGACGCTTCGCAATTGACGAGCAGATACAGCGATCCGTCCTCAGCACCTAGAAGGTCCCAAAAACTGTCGTTCAGGTGATAGGTCGCAGGGGCGAGTTGAAGCCGCTTCATGTTTGATTCCCGAGAGTTTCCTTCCCCCTGAGTGCCGCCGTCATACAACGCTGTCACGTTGCAGGCTGCTCATATGCCCGATGCCCGCAGCCTTCAAACGGTTCACCAGATCATCGCGCGCTGAGCGCCCACCCGAACGAATGTATTCAAGCTCCGACGCTGTGATCAATACCACGGAAACCATTCTGACCGGGGATAGAGGCATGTCATCCAGTCGGGTAGGGAAGTCCGGTTCAGGGGCGCCCAGCAGGACGCCGGTTGAGTCGTCCTCGGTCACGAAATGTGCGGGCAGTTGATCACTCATGTGACTGGACAGGCTGAAGCCGGGAATTTCGATTGATAGCGCACCGTACTGGTCGAGTCGGTGAGTTATTCCTCCAGCGTCTGCCACCGTTTTGGCAATGTGCTCCACTAGCTCGAATGCCCAGCTGCGCTGGAAAGGGTCGACATCACCCAAAAGGCCACGGGCGTGCTCGGGTATATCGGCGGTTTCCAGGAACAACTCCATCTCGAAACCGTTGCCTGTCCCTTCAGCATCATCATCGAAAGGGTCCGACAGGCCTTCAGTGGCGATAATTATGTTGTCGCCACGGCGAATGACTCGGTAGGCCTGGCGCGTCGAGGGCCAGTAAGGGCCGCCGGAAAAGCTCGGGCTGATCATGTAGGCAAGGACATCCCGCTCCACGGTGCCGATAGATCCCCAGTAGCGATCCAGGCAGGCTTCACCGGCCATTCGGGCTGCCATGTTTGCTGCTTCAGCCTCATTCAGGTTGCCGGCAGTCACCAGTTCTTGCAGATGAAGGGCTTGTGGTGAGGCTTGGGTGTCTTGGTTAAAAGGACGTTTCAATGAGTCGAGAAGCTTCTTGAACAAACTCATATGCGTTCCTTGCGGGTGTTGACCGGGGTGACCCCTTTCTTATCGGTAGCTGCAGCTTTTTCCTGATGTTTCCCCACGTGGTTTTTCCACGGAAAGTACTTAACAAAAACCGAGCGATTGATTACTCCAGACTCACCCACCTGAAATCCTGGCATCCGTTGCAGATCAAGCTGTAAGCACTGAGCCGCGAGTGCCTTTTGTAACGCGGGATCCGGATGAAACGACGCTGGACGGAAATTGCTTTTTTCAAGCGTCACATCGCAGCGTGTGATTTGGCCTTTAGCGTTAGCCGTGAAATCAAAATGGGCGCTGCCGAACGCGGTGATTGAGTGCCTGGCCAACACGTTGTCCCAGAAAAACCGGCTTTCCAGCCCGGCCTTCTGGTGTGTCAGGTCGTAATCGGAAATGGACGAAGTATCGCCCTTGGCTATCAACGGCGCGATGATCTCAAGGGAGCCATCGACTGGACTCTGGAGACCTTCCGGGATTTCCGTCCAGATGCTGCTCCAGCAAACATCGGTGACCAGATTGGCGAAGTCGGGTGGAGCGCCCGGGTCAGTTGGCTGCGCTTCGCAGAACAATACGTCACCTTGCTGGCTGAGCTTCATGCGCAACTTCACGCTGCCTTGCATGCTTTCGCCATTTGCCAGGAACACACTCTCGGCCAAGGTACTGCGTAGAACCGCGATATAGCGCCTAGCCTCCATTGCCTTGATTTCTTCTGATGTCATGTACGTTGGAGCGGACTTGCCTCCACTGTCCATATAGGCATTTATTCGCTGGTCGGTGGTCAGTTGGTGACAGCCAGAAAGCGTCACCAGGCCTGTCAGTAAAAGCAGCGGCGAGATCAGCCGACAATCGATCCATGATTTCAATGTATTGCTGATCACTCATCTGTTCCTTGAAAAAAACTAGGCGCCATTTTGCCTTGAAGCCAGACCGCCGTACATTTGCAACGCACATCTCGATTGATCGCAAGAATCAAACCAGACTCGGCCGCAACTCGTGCACCAGATCAATCAGCGCACGCAATCGCGCCGGCACGAAGCGATGGCCCGAGTAATAAAGCCTCAGCCCGCCAAACGACGGACACCACGGCATCAGCACCGGCACCAGTGCGCCGCTTGCCAGTTCTTCCTGGATGAACCACTCGGAAATGAAACCGATGCCCAGGCCCAGCACCACGGCCTGTTTGATCGCCAGCAACTCGTTGAACACGAAGCGCGTCGGCAGATCCATCTGCAATTTCTCGCCATCGCGTTCCAGCTCCCAATGGTAGATACCTCCGTGGGCCATGCGCATGCCGATGCTCTGGTGGGTGAGCAGATCCCGCGGGTGTTCGGGCACGCCGTGGCGTTCGAGGTACTCCGGCGTTGCCACCATGAGCATACGGATGTCGCCTGACAGCGCCACCGCAATCATGTCTTGCGGTACCGACTCGGCCAGGCGAATCCCGGCGTCGAAGCCCCCGGCGACGATGTCGACCATGCTTGCCTCGCTGACGACGTCGATGCGCACCTCGGGATAGCGCCGAGCGTACTGATCGAGCAGCGGCTCCAGCAGCAGGTAGGCCGCGCCGTGCGGTGCATTGATGCGCAGTGTGCCGCTGGGTTCGTCGAGACCGACGCTGGCTTCTTCGTCGGCACTCTTGATTTGCGCCAGGGCCGGGGCGATGCGCTCCACATAGCGCTGCCCGATGTCGGTGAGGGCAACGCTGCGAGTGGAGCGATTGAACAGGCGCACCTTCAGGCGCGCTTCGAGGCCGGCCACCGCGCTGCTCACAGCCGTGGTGGACATACCCAGTTCCTGGGCCGCGCCGCGAAAACTGTTGCGTCGGGCAACGGCCAGCACCACTTCCAGCTCGGTCATTCCTGTTCTGTGCATGGATTGTCCTGAAAATAGGGATGCTTCATAAGCCAAAGGATAGCTTATCGGAACAATCAACCGTTCTTAGACTTCGCGTCATACAGGCTCGATTCAGGTGAGTCATTTTCAGCGAGGAGTTGCCATGCAGCGCATTGAACACATCTACATCAACGGCGAGTACGTCCTCCCACACGGTCAGGAATGGTTCGACCTCCATAACCCGAGCACCGAGCAAGTCATCGGTCAGGTTCGACTGGGCGATGCACTCGACGCCCAGCGCGCCATCGCCGCCGCCAAGGCTGCGTTCCCGGCCTGGTCTCGTACCACGCGCGAGGAGCGCATTGCCGCCCTGCAACGCATGCATAAGGCCGTGGCGGCCAGAGAGGAAGAACTGCTGGAAGCCATCCTTGAAGAGTACGGCTCGCCTGCGGTTCGCGGGCGCTGGATGGCGACGTATCCGGCGGATGTGATTGCACAAGCGATCGAGGCGCTGGAGGCGTTCGACTTCGAAGAGCAGGCCGGTATGGCCAAAGTCATTCTGACGCCCGTGGGCGTGACCGGTCTGATCACGCCGTGGAACAGCAATGCCGGCTTCATCTGCAACAAACTGGCTACCGCACTGGCGGCAGGCTGCACCGCCGTCATCAAGCCCAGCGAGATGAGCGCGTTGCAGACGCAGGTCGTGATCCGGGCGTTGCACGAAGCGGGACTGCCACCGGGTGTCTTCAATATCGTCAACGGACGGGGGGATGTGGTGGGCGAGGAGATCGCCCGCCATCCCGACGTTGCCAAGATCTCATTCACGGGGTCGTCCGCAGTCGGTCAGCATCTGGTCAGAACCGGCGCCGACACCTTGAAACGCGTGACCCTGGAACTGGGCGGCAAGTCGCCCACCGTGGTACTCGATGACGCGGATTTCCAGGCGGTCATGCCGTTGGCACTGCACGCCGGATTCCTCAACAGCGGCCAGGCCTGCATCGCGGGCACGCGCATTCTTGTCCCGCGTTCACGGCTCGCAGAGTTCGAGCAGGCTGCGAAGGCGGGCGTCGCACAGTTTCAATCGGGCGACCCACGCAACGCCGACACCGATATCGGCCCGATGGTCAGCCAGAAACAATGGGAGCGGGTGCAGCGCTACATCCGTATCGGCCAGGAAGAGGGCGCAAGGTTGCTGGCGGGTGGCGAAGGTCGTCCGGAAGGCCTGCATGCCGGATGGTTCGTCAAGCCCACGATCTTCACGGACGCCAACAACCAGATGCGTATCGCGCGTGAGGAAATCTTCGGCCCGGTGCTGACGATCATCCCTTACGAGGACGACGCCGATGCGATAAGAATCGCCAACGATACGGATTATGGACTGAGCGCTCTGGTGCTGGGCCAGAACCCCGAACGTTGTGTGAATATCGCCCGTCAGATCGATTCGGGACGCGTGCTCATCAACACCCTGGCCCATGAACCGCGCGCCCCTTTTGGTGGCTTCAAACATTCGGGCCTGGGGCGCGAAATGGGCAAGTGGGGGATGAGCGCGTATCTGGAACCAAAGACATTGATCACCCATGACGCGGTGAAGTGAACGCTGTGTGTGGCATCGGAAACCGGGCGGAATTCATTCCTGGTTTCCAGCAGCGTTACGAATGAGTGCCCGGGTTTGAAGTTGACCGTCCATGCTGCTGTATCGCAGCATGGCGCCTCCCGAACACCAAGCCTGGAAACTCATGTCTGACCCTTTGGATCTTGATGAATTGTTGGTACATGTCAGCGATGAAGCCTCGTTCATTCGCTTCATCCAGGCGCTGGGTGCTGATTTTGCCCACGAGCGATCACTGGAAGAGCTGTCACCTTCAACGCTCGATCGGGCCGGCGCTTCAGAGTGGGAAAACGGATCCGTTGACTCGTTTCTCGATGCCGCGGCCGCGTGGGCTGATTCAAGCAGCCGGTCCATCTCAAACGAAAGAGCGGTATCGAACGTGTGGCAGCGTTGCGCAGCCATTCTGCTGGCCGGAAAGTTTTATGAGTGATCCGGGCGCTACCTTCGCGTCTGGCCGGAAGAGCCCCATGCCCAGAATGCTACCGGACAACGAACTCAAGGCGCTTTCGGTGGAAGCCGAGGTCAATGGATTAACGCTGAGTGATCTTGCCGTCACGTGCGCGAAGTTCGGAATGACACCGCGAGATCTACTGAACGAGCTCTCCGTAGCGATTGCGGAAAGCTATCTGGAGAGATCGCTGGACTATGAATTTTGCGATGGTGTGATGAACGGAATCATCAATGCCGTGGTTGAGGTCGGCATGACTGACGATATGCCTGAGCCCGCCTTCTCGCTCTATCAGGCGTTTGATCTGGGTGAATGGATCCGCAGCGAGGATCCGCCGGGGACTGATCCCAGTGAGAAATACGCGAGGCCGGTGGTTGAAGAAATAATGCGTGCGTTCAGGGGCTGAGGTTCAGTTTCGATTCTGACGGGCAACTGACGTGGAATCGAGCTTGTACCACCGGCCGTCACCCGCTGCCATCGATCACACCGACTCGTCTGCCGAACACCAACGATTGCGCCCCAGCCGCTTCGCCTGATACAGGCAGGTATCCGCCGACTGCAGCAGCATGGCCGGCGTCACTGTGTCGTCAACCGGATGGCGGGTCGCAATGCCGGCGCTGGCCGTGACGTACCCGAGGGGATGCCCGGAGTGTTCCAGTTCCAGCGAGCGGATGGCTTGCAGGATGTCCTCGGCGACTTGAATGGCGCCGGCGTTCTCGGTGTTGGGCAGCAGCACGGTGAACTCTTCGCCACCGTAGCGGACGGCGAGGTCGCCGGGGCGTTTGACCGCTTGCTGGATCGCGCGTCCGACGGCGTTGAGGCAGTCGTCGCCGGCGGCGTGGCCATAGCGGTCGTTGTAGCGTTTGAAGTGGTCGACATCGAGCATGATCAACGACAGCGATGAGCCCTGGCGCCGGGCCAGACGAATCTCGTCCGCCAGCGCGTTGTCCAGGCGCCGGCGGTTGCCGAGCCCGGTGAGGCTGTCGGTCAGTGCCATGTCGCGCATGGCCTGGTGGGCGGAACGGATCTCCCGCTCCATCGCGATCCGCTGGCGCAACTGGCTCAGCACGATCAGTCCGAAACCGGCGAGGACCAGGATCAGAAAAATCAGCACGAAGCCGTTTTTCAGCAAGTCCCGACGCCATGGCGCGGTGATGGAATCTTTCGACAGGCCCGCCTCAACCACTAGCGGATAGGTGGTCAAGGCGCGATAGCCATAAAGCCGTTCAGTGTCATCGACCACCGCTCGGATCTGGGCGATGCCTTCGTTGGAGGCGGGCAGGTAAGTCTTGAAGATCTCGCTGTTCGCCAGGCTTTTGCCCACCACGGAGGCGATGAAAGGACGGCGGACCAGAATCGTGCCGTCACGCATGGCCAGCACCAGTGCGCCTTTGTCATCGATCCGGAAATCGCCGTAATAGTCGACGAAATAACTGACCTTGACCGTCCCCAGCAGCACGCCTGCGAACGAGCCATCAGGGTTGTTCAAGCGACGGGAGATGGGAATGATCAGGTCATGGGTGGAGCGGCTCTCGACCACCTGGCCGATGCGCACTTGCCGATCCTCATGGGTGCGGTGGTACTGGAAATAATCGCGGTCGGCGTTGTTGGCTGTTTCGGGGGTGACCTCTTTGTCGGTCACGATCCAATGGCCGTCCGGGCCGTAGATGAACAGGCCATGCAACTGCGGCATGATTTTCGATTGCTGCACCAGCAGCTTGTGAATGCGCGGGACATCGAGGTTCTGCAGTCCGTCACCTTCGACACGCTCGGCCAGCCCGGCGGTGACCACATCGACCTGGCGAATCGTGTCTTCGGCGTGCTGGGCCGTGGCGCGGGCCAGGTTGGTCACCGAATCGCGCGCAGACGCAAAGACCGAACGATAGTCACGCCACGTCCGCCAGCTCTCGACCGCCAGAAACGCCACGACCACAACCAGCATGAAGCTGACCGTCAGCCGGAAGGTCGAGCCGGCCTTCACGGCTTTGCTGGCGGGGTGCTGCGCCTTGTTTGCAGTTGGCTCTTGCGTGTTGCGTCCGAGCATCAACTTTTCCTTGAATGTCGTTCTGAACGTAATGCTGGCGGACATTATGACAAGGATCGGCAGGAAGTTCGGGACCGCAGCGTGATTGAGCCTCGGTTTGCGCTGATTGTCTCTTCTGAGTTGACGGTTAAACGCTTTGCAGGTGATTTATCGCTTTCAGGCGAGTCATTAATCTGTGCCCATCTTGAACGCAAGCGAACTTCCACAACTAAAAAGGGATTCAACATGAGCACTGCAACCTACAACCGCCTGAACAAAGACGACGCCGTGGTTCTGCTGGTCGATCACCAGACCGGTCTGATTTCGCTGGTCCAGGACTTCTCGCCGAACGAGTTCAAGAACAACGTGCTGGCATTGGCCGACCTGGCCAAATTCTTTGAGTTGCCGACCATCCTCACCACCAGTTTCGAGCAAGGCCCGAACGGCCCGCTGGTGCCGGAACTCAAGGAAATGTTCCCGGATGCGCCCTACATTGCCCGCCCGGGCCAGATCAACGCCTGGGACAACGAAGACTTCGTCAAGGCAATCAAGGCCACCGGCCGCAAGCAGATCATCATTGCCGGTGTGGTGACCGACGTGTGCGTGGCGTTCCCGACCTTGTCGGCGCTGGCGGAAGGGTTTGACGTGTTCGTGGTGACCGATGCCTCCGGCACCTTCAACACCACCGTGCAACAAGCCGCATGGAACCGCATGACCCAGGCCGGCGCACAGATGATGAACTGGTTCTCGGTGGCCTGTGAGCTGCACCGCGACTGGCGCAACGACATTGAAGGGCTGGGCAACCTGCTGTCGCAACGGATTCCTAACTACCGCAATTTGATGAATGGCTACGCGGCGCTGACGGCTCGTCAGGGTTGATCGAATACTGCAAAAAATGTGAAAGGCCTGCTCTCAAAAGCAGGCCTTTTGTTTCTACTGCGGTCCTCTAAACGTGAAGGTCATTCGATGGGCGGTGTTCTATACGTTTTATAGAGCCGCTGCACTTCTGGACTGTCGAGGTTCTCGTAGGTAATGCCTTCTTTATCCAGCCCATCCAGACCCTTTATTCCACCGATCATTTCCGGCCATTCGTCACGGCTGGAGATATCGAGAACGTAGGGCTTCAGATAGTCGTCGAGATGGCCTTTGAATGGGTTTTGGATCTCATCACTGAGTGCTCGCAGGTAGTCGTCTTTGTTCGTATTTGACCAATCAATGGCGAATCTCGTGCGGTAGCACAGTTCCATGTAAATGAGCAGGATCGTGCGCCCATTGCCATCCAGAAAAGGGTGAGCAGATGCGAGCTGGCCCATTACTTCTCCCGGACGTTCTCTGAAACGCTCTTTGTTTGCAGCAAGTTCAAGGGCGTATTCCACAGACCTTCTGATGAGGTCGGGACGTTCAAAAACCGTGTGGCGAGGATCGTCTTTTGATCCCTTGAAAACGGCGAGGTGGGGTACGAGTTCGTTCCTGTCCTTTCCGGCCCATGGATAGAAACCGGAAAACAGGATTTCGTGCGTTTTGAGGACAGATTTGTAATCGATGGGTTTTCTCTTGGCCAGATAGGCAAGAGCGTCTTCGAGACTCGCTTCGAAAGCGAGATGTTCAGATTCTTTTACCTCGAGGGGATCTTTCAGCTTCAGTGAATTTTGAAGATAGCCGTTAGTGTCAAAATCGCCGAAAGGGTCGAACATCATGCGCTCAGCTTCTTTTTGGACCGCCTCTTTTCCTCAAGATAACGCCCTTGAAATGTCATGATTTCCGATTTGTTCAGAACACCTTTCCTTTTGAGATTGACGAGTAATTGCTCAACGCCATCCAGCTCAACGACATCACCCGCCAGGCGCGTAATGGTCATCGCCATGCAGCTCATGCTGTCACGGTCGGCGGTGACGTGATGTTCCTTGGCAAGCTTGCGAACCTCGGTTGCAACACTGTCAGCGGCTGGTTTAGTCATTTGGAAAACCCTTGTCTACGTGTTCTGAGCATAGCATGACGCCGGTTCATCAAAAGATGAAGGATCAGAACCAAACTGCAACAAAATCCCCAAGATTGAGCTTCACATCTTTTCATTGCCAGTCGACAATGCGCGCTCTGTTCCGGGGTAGTTCAGCGGTAGAACACTCGGCTCTTAACCGGGTGGGCGCTGGTTCGAATCCAGCCCCCGGACCCATTACAACGCAGGGTCGCAAGGAAGTATGTCCAGGCACGATAGTGAATCGGATGCGTTTGTCGGGATAAATGACGGTTATGCGCACTTTCAACTATCTCGAGCGCTGACCGCGGCACGAGAAAACGACGCTGACCCACAAATGCTTGATCGGATCGAGCGTTGGCGACAGGTTGTCGAGCATCTCGTGCAGGGCAGCGCGCTGTACGGTTCACGCACACCGTTTGCGGATTTGCCCGAATGGGTCACGTTGGAGGTGGCCACTGGCGGCTTTGCCACTGGCAAGTTTCTGGCCGGCGGCGAGTTAACGCTTTATGAGCGCCGGTTGGCTGCATTGATCCCCGGCATTCGCGTCGGGTTTGAACGACTCGATTTAAATACCTGGCATCTTTCAGATGAAGGCGTTGGATCGCTTCAAGAGTGTCTGGCGAAAGGGAATTATCAAATCGATGTGCCGGAAGAGGCTGCACTGCTGACAATTGCCTGGTTTCTGAAGCACCAGCGCATCGAGGAAGCACGAACGCTGATTGAGCAGATTGCGCCTTTTTTCGAACGACTACGTTTCTTTCCGACAGTCACTGACAAGCAAGCATTCTCGGTGGCTGAAGTTGAGGTTTTTAATGTCGGTTATATCAGCCAGCGTTTGGCCACTCTTGCACCTCAACCGCGTGTGGCTGTTCAAAAACACGTTGTCGAAAACAGCTTGCCTCTCTACGACGCAGCCATCTCGCTTTTCCTTCTGACCTATCAGGAAAGCTGGCCTTGCAGGTATTACCCTGAGGGTTGGTTCGAACGTGCAATTGCGCTTGGCGCACAGTTTGAAAAGACATTGGAGTCTGATCCCCGCAGTGCAGGCTCCTCCATGAACCGGGTGGTGGAGTTGCATGCATTGCTCAAACAGTGCTCCTTTGATCCGGCATCGCTGACGGGGCGTCAAGTGGGACGCATCCGGAAGATTGTCGATGACTTTCTGGCCAAGCATGGCCATCCAGAATCCGAAGCACACTCCAATAAGCGAGCAAAGCAACGCCATCACGTGAACGCGTCGGCACATCATCTGATTGCCAAGGCTGTCTCCGCGCGTCTGACGAGTTATCCAGACTCTGAAGGTATTTCTGACTTTTCCCCTCTGTTGGAACCCATCACCAATGAGGAGGCGAACCTACATGCATTAATGGTTGGAGACGCCGTTCCCCCCTCGGTTCGTCGACGCCTCGAACGCTGTCGCAAGGGAACCGTCGCGGAGTTGATTGACCAGGGTGTGATTACATCCGGAGATACGGTGGCGCGAGTACTGCCGACCATGACGGCGGAAATCTGTAGTGCGGGATATCGAGATGCAACGCTGAAGACATTGTCTGTCGCTACGTATCGAGCTTTCAGGCGTCGACGCTCTTTGTTGCTATTGGATATGCAACGTCAGGTGAAAATCGGAGATATTCCGTGGGTGTCTGCGCTTGAAAGTGAGTATGAAGCGAACGTATCTGCGGTCGAAGGCGCCAAACAGGCCCTGATCGAAGCGTCAGCACTGACTCTCTCGGCGTTTCCACAAGCGATTATTCCGAACAAATTGCTTCAGGAATTTTCGTCCCTGGTTGAAACGGCGAAGCTGGATCTTCCAATCGTGGAGGAGGTCGCGGCAGACATCTTCATGGGCGCTTTCTCGAATAAATTCGTGAAGGCCGCCAGGCAATCAGCCCGTATGTTGACTGGATCGCTTTACGCCCGATATTACGATATCGATACGGATCAGTTGGCAGGCCTTCCCGACCCGCCGAAATCGAGGCGCACCAAAACGTATTGGCAACGTTCGACAAACAACAACGATGCGCTGGCCCGACTGTGCGCTCAGCGTGCAAATGTCGATATCGGTACCCGGCATCCTGCAACCAACGGCACCATTATCGAGCAGCAACAGATCGTGACAACACAGAATCTGGCAACGCTGTTTGGTGTTCTGGGACTGAGAGAGGTGTTGCATGATCGCCTGAGTGCAATGGCTCAGTCGTGCTTCGAATGGGTTTGCCGTCGCCAACAAATTCAGATCCGGCTTTACCACGCACGCTTGGTCATGTTGAAAAATACGGCCTATGCCTGGCGTCAGATGTTGTTTTATTTGTCGATGCTGGATCCGGTTCAGTTGCAGGGTGCACTCAAGACCATTGAAATGCATTTTGCGGCTCAATCCAGTGAGTTTCAGGAAAAGTTTTTACCGGCCATGATCGGGTTGCGTATAGCAGCATCCGGGCATCCGTTGACTGAGAGTCGCCAGAAGCACGAAGGCGGGAAGGTGTTTCTCGGATGGACCACTGAACGACACTGGCTAATGCCTTCCTGAAAATTTATCGCCAAGCGAAAGGCCTGCCCTCAAAAGCAGGCCTTTCGCGTTTTCAGAAACGATCCAGCCTGTAAGGCTCGACACTCGGCAGTTCCTCACCCCGAGTCGCTACCAGCGGCGAAACCATCCGCAACACGAGCTCCGCCGTCACCGCCGCCTGGGTCAACCCCAGATGCTGATGACCGAACGCGAGCAGTACCTTGCCGTCGTCTGTCTGATCGATGATCGGTAGCGAGTCCGGCAGCGAGGGCCTGAACCCCATCCACGGAGTGGCCGCCTCGGCACTCAACGCCTCACGGAACAACCCCTTGCTCAACCGATGCAACTGCCAGGCGCGTGCCATGGTCGGCGGCGCTTCAAGCCCGGCGAATTCGACGGTGCCCGCCAGGCGCAAGCCTTCGGACATCGGCGTCATGATGAACTTGCGTTCCAGTGACGTAACGGGGAAGGGCAGCCGGTTGTGTTCCTGAGGCAGCATCAGGTGATAACCGCGCTCGGTGTCCAGCGGCACTTTCTTGCCCGTCAGCGCTGTCGTCAGCCTGGCCGAGTGAGCACCGCAGGCGATCAGTACTCGACGGGCGTTCAAGTTGCCGGTTCCGGTATTGAGCGAAACGCCCTGTGCATCCAGTTGTCCGCCCTCGACCCGTTGCTTCACAAACTGCACGCCGCTGGCCTTCGCGGCGCTGACCAGTTCACACACCACTCGGTACGGGTCGATGAAGTGCCCGGTGCTCGGGAAAAACAGCCCGCCCTGAAGGTGTTCGCTCAGTTGCGGTGCGCTGTCACGCACCGCAGCCGCCTGCCATAAATCGACCGGCACCTGTTGCTGACGCAAGCGTGCCTGCAACGCTTCAATGGCCGGGCGCGAGTCGGGACGTTCGAACACCAGCAGCGAACCTTCCACTTTCAGCAGATCGGGCCGCTGGATGTCACCGAGCAACCGGTGCCAGGCCTCCAGCGAGCTTTCGTTGAGTGCTCGCAGACCCGCCACGGTGCGCTGGAACGGCGCCGACCGCAGATTCAGCAACAGCCGAGTGAACCAGGGCAGGGCGCAGGGCAGGTATTTCCAGTCCAGGCGCAGCGGCCCCATCGGGTCCATGAGCATGGCCGGCAAGCGCTTGAGGATCGACAGATCGGCAATCGGAAAAACCTGCTCGGTCGCCAGGTGCCCGGCGTTACCGAACGATGCGCCGTGACCGGGTTCCTGCGGGTCGATCACGACCACCTGCAAACCCTGTCGCGCCAGACGCAGGGCGCAGGCAACGCCGATGATGCCGGCGCCGACCACGGCGATGTCATGGGTGATGTTCGGCATGGTTTCAGGCTTCCCTTTGGCCATCGAGCAGGCGTCGCAGTGCCAGTGGATTGGCCTGTTTGAGTGCGGAGGGCAGCAAGGCGTCGGGGAAGTCCTGATAGCAGACCGGGCGCAGGAATCGCAGGATCGCCGCCGTGCCGACCGACGTGGTGCGTGGGTCGGACGTGGCCGGGAACGGTCCGCCATGCACCATCGCATCGCACACTTCCACACCGGTCGGCCAGCCGTTGACCAGCAAGCGTCCGGCCTTGCGTTCCAGTGTCGGCAGCAATGAGCGGGCCTGATCCAGATCCTCGTCATTCAGATGCAGCGTGGCGGTCAGTTGACCTTCCAGCTGTTCGAGCACCTGACGGACCTCATCGTGGCCAGCGCATTGCACGACCAGAGACGCCGCGCCAAACGCTTCGGCTTGCAGTGCGTGATCGGCAAGAAAATCCGCAGCATCGGTGACGAAGACATGGGCCTGCCCCTGGTTCGGACCTGTTCCTCTCTGGCCGACCACTGCAAGACGTGCGCGCGGATTTTCCGCCAGTGCATTCACGCTGCACTCGTAAGCATTGAAAATGCCGGGCGTGAGCATGGTCTGTGCCGGGCTGCGCTGGATGAGTTCGGCGGCGGCGCCAATGAAGGTGTCCAGCGCCGGCCCCTTGAGGGCGATGACCAGGCCGGGATTGGTGCAGAACTGCCCGGCGCCCAACGTGAGCGAGGCGACAAAACCTTCGGCCAGCGCTTGCGGGCGATTGTGCAACGCGGCGGGAAACAGCAGAACCGGGTTGATCGAACTCATTTCCGCATACACCGGAATCGGTTCGGGGCGAGCCTGAGCCGCTTTGATCAGCGCGAGTCCGCCACTGCGCGAACCGGTGAACCCCACCGCTTTGATGCGTGGATCGCTGACCAGCGCAATGCCGACTTCACGCCCGGAACCGTACAACAACGAGAACACGCCCTCAGGCAGACCACACGCTTTGACGGCCCGGGCCACCGCGCGGCCAACAAGTTCGCTGGTGCCGGGGTGGGCGCTGTGGGCCTTGACGATCACCGGGCAACCGGCGGCCAGTGCCGAAGCGGTATCGCCGCCAGCGACGGAGAACGCCAGTGGAAAATTGCTCGCGCCGAACACTGCCACCGGCCCCAGCGCAATCTGACGCTGACGCAGATCCGAACGTGGCATTGGCTGACGCTGTGGTTGGGCGCTGTCGATGCGCACATCCAGCCATTCGCCGGCTCGTACAGTACGAGCGAACAGCCGCAATTGCTGGCAGGTACGCCCGCGTTCGCCCAACAGGCGAGGGCGCGGCAGGCCGGTTTCGGCCATGGCGCGTTCAATCAACTCATCGCCGAGGGCTTCGATTTCGTTGGCAATGGATTCGATGAATTCAGCGCGTGCGTCCAGCGCTGTCTCGCGATAGCGGTCGAACGCGGCCCAGGCGAGTGCGCAGGCTTGCTCGACGTGCTCGGCGGAGCCGCCGGAGTAAGCGGGTTCCAGCGGCGAGTCGGTGGCCGGGTTGATTCCCTGAATGATCTCGCGATCACCCGAGATAGTTTGCTGACCGATCAGCAGTTTGCCCGTAAGAGACATGGCAGGTTCCTGGAAAAGAATGAAGGCCCGCCGCGGATGTGGGCAGCGGGCTGAAGCGAAGCGGCCGGTCAGGCGAATTTCTGTTCCGCCGACCAGTTTTCGTACCAGTGACGGAACAGCGCGTACTGGGCTTCCGCGTAGCGACGCTGCGAGTCGCTCAGGGCATCGGTCTCGTTGAAATGCAGGGTGTATTCCTTGTCGCCGTTGAGCACCATCAGGTGTTTGTAATACAGCACCAGATCCGTGCCCTCGTCGAAGGACGACAGCACCGCCAGCGCCGATTCCAGCTCCCGGGCCTGACGTCGTGCCTTGGCGTCACCCTTGGCCGCCTGTTTGCTCAGCGTCACCAGTTGCAGCACTTCGTGGGGCAGGGCGTTGCCGATGCCGGTGATCGCACCGGTGGCGTTGCAGTTGACGAAGCCGTGCACCACTTGAGTATCGACACCCACCATCAGGGTCACGTCATCGTCCTTGGAGGTGATGTGCTCGGCGGCGTAGCGCAGGTCGGCGGCACCGCCGAATTCCTTGAAGCCGATCAGGTTCGGGTACTCGCGGCGCAGTTCGAAGAACAGGTCGGCGCGGGTCGCGAAGCCGTAGTAAGGGCTGTTGTAGATCACCGACGGCAAGTTCGGCGCGGCCTGCAGAATCGCGGCAAAGTGGGCTTTTTGCGCGGCGAGCGAAGCACCACGGGACAGCACACGTGGAATCACCATCAAACCCTGAGCACCGACTTTTGCGGCATGGGCAGCATGGGAGACTGCTTCACGGGTGTTGATGGCGCCCGTACCGACAATGGTCGGAATCCCGGCGGCCACCAGGCGCGCCACGCCTTCCTGACGCTCGGCCTCGGTGAGCAGCGGCCAGTCACCCATGGAACCGCAATAGACCACGGCGCTCATGCCGGTATCGATCAGCTCGCGACCCTTGGCCACCAAGGCGTCGAAATCCGGTTTGCGTGCGGCGGTGCATGGGGTCATCAGGGCGGGCATGCAGCCGGTGAAGATGTTGTCGCTCATTATTGTTCTCCTTGGAACGGTCATTCGGATTGGATTGGAAAAGCAGCGCAGCGGCTCAGATGCCCCACGCGAATGGATCTGTTTCGTCGATCAGCAGCGTGCTGTCGGCGGTCATATAGGCGCGGCCAGTGATGAACGGGCGCACGCGTTCACCTTCCCATTCGAAGCGACCTTCGAACTGGCTGCCGGTGATGCTTGCCTGTACCCAGCGCTCGCCGGGCGCCAGTTTTTCGTCGGCGGCCAGGCAAGCGAGTTTGGCGCTGGTGCCGGTGCCGCACGGTGAACGGTCGTAGGCTTTGCCGGGGCACATGACGAAGTTGCGGCTGTCGGCGTGGTCGTCATCGGCGAACAGTTCGACGTGGTCGATCACCGCGCCGTCCTCGCCATGAATGCCTTGGTCCTCGAGGGCCTTGAGCATTTTCCAGGTCAAGTCGGTCAGGGTTTCGACGTTGTCCATCGTCAGCGTCTGTCCGTGCTCCGACACCAGGAAAAACCAGTTGCCGCCATAGGCGATATCGCCGAGGAAACGGCCGTACCCCGGCACCTCAACCGCCACTTGTTTGCGCAATCGATAAGCCGGCACGTTGCCCAGCGTCACGGCGCCGTCTTCATGCAACGTCGCGCTGACCGGACCGACCGGCGTGTCGATCTTGTGCACGCCCGGCGCGATCAGCCCCAGGTGCTGCAAGGAGGCGACCAGGCCGATGGTGCCGTGGCCGCACATGCCCAGATAACCGGCGTTGTTGAAGAAGATCACGCCGCAGGTGGCGTCCGGCGATACCGGTTCGCAATACAGCGCACCCACCAGCACATCGTTGCCGCGCGGTTCCAGCAGGCAGGCCCGGCGCCAGCAGTCGTGCTGGTTGCGCAGGGCGTCGCGTTTTTCGGCCATGGTGTTGCCAGGTAGATCGGGGAAACCCTTCATCACCAGGCGCGTGGGTTCGCCGCCGGTGTGCGAATCAATGACGTGTACTCGTTTCATGGACGTGTCCCTTCAAGAGATTTCAATAAGCGCCGGCAGCGCGCGGGTTGGAAGCGGAGGCCGGGGACGTCGAAGTGACTTCGCTTTCATCCTCTTCGGACTCCAGGCGCAGCAGATGCGCCGGTACACCGGTGGCGGCGCCCCAGTAATAAATGCCGGTGGCGAAAGCGGCGACGACCAGCGTGTCGAAAGGGTGGGCGAGGATGCCCAGACCACCGAAGGTGCCGAGTTTCGACAGGACGATGGTCACGGCGTAGAAGGCGATCAGCCACGCGGATGAGCGCACTTGATGGGCAAGGCTCAGATGCTGGGTCGGTACGAAACGACCACACAGCAGGTACACGACAAACATCAGGATCTGCAGGCCGAGCAGCCAGGACACGGTGTCCCAGCCCGACCAGTAGACGATCAGCGCGGCGATGATGAACGACACCGGCCCCAGCACGCCCATGCACTTGACCCGGAACGGGCGCGGCATGTCGGGTGCATTGCGACGCAGCGCGGCGACGGTGACCGGGGCCACGGCGTAGCTCAATACCAGTGCGGCGGACACCACGTTGATCAGCGCTTCCCAGGACGGGAACGGCAGGGTCCAGAACACCGACAGGGCGAAGGTCAGCCACAGCGCCGGGCGCGGAATGCCGGACTTCTCATCGATGCGGGTGAAAACTTTGAAGAAGGTGCCGGTCTGCGCCCAGCCGTAGATCACTCGTGGCGTGGCGTTCATGTAGATGTTGCCGCAGCCGCTGGGCGAGATCACCGCGTCGGCCACCACCAGATAGGCCAGCCAGCCCACACCGAGCGCCAGGGCGATGTCGCGATACGGCAGGGCGAATTCCTTGGAAACCCCGGCCCAGCCATTGGCGAGCAATTCGGTAGGGATGCCGCCGAGGAAGGCCGTTTGCAGCAACACGTAGATCGCGGTGGACAGCAGCACTGAAAGAATCAGCGCAATCGGGATAGTGCGCTGTGGGTTTTTCACTTCACTGGCCACCGAGATGATCGGGGTCAGGCCGAGGTAGGCGAAGATGACGCCGCCGGCGGAAACGGCCATCTCGATGCCCGAGAGCCCGAAGGGGGCGAAGCCTTGAACCTGGAAATTCTCGGGTTTGAAGAAGGTGAACAGCACACCAATCACCAGCAGCGGCACGATGAACTTGAACACGCTGACCAGATTGTTGGCCTTGGCGAAGGTTTTCACGCTGCGGTAATTGAGCAGGAAGAACACGCAGAGCAGACCGAACTGCACCAGCCAGCCCAGCACTGTCGGATCACCGCTGCCGGTCTTGGTCAGGCCGGGAAACCACGCCGCCGCATATTGGCGCGAGGCAACCACTTCGATCGCCACCAGACTGGAAAACGCGATCAGCGTGATGAAGCCCATCAGGTAACCCAGCAGCGGCCCGTGGCTGTAGACCGGATAGCGCACTACACCGCCGGCGCGGGGCAACGCCGCGCCCAGTTCGCAGTAGACGATGCCCAGCAGCAACACGGCGAAACCGCCCAGCAGCCAGGAGAAAATCCCGGCCGGCCCGGCAATCGCGGAGACGTGACTGGCCGCGAATAACCAGCCCGAACCGAAGATCGCCCCGAGCCCGATAAAGGTGAGGTCGATCAATGAAAGTTGTTTTTTGAACTTGCCTTGGCCTGACATGGCATCGCCTTCTTGTGAGTTATTGGATAGGCAGGTGTGAAGTCACTGGAACGGCTAAACAGTGAACTCATCAGGCGTCGGGCGATTGATGTTTTGCGCAGGTCTGGATGACGAAATCAGCACAATTGCACTGAGCGACAGCAGGCCTCGACAGTCTGCGGACGTTGCTGCAATCTGCACGCGAACGCCGTACAGCCGATCCATCCGCGAAGGAAAAACTGACGATGCAGAACGCATTTGCGATCCTGTGCGAGGGTGATGAGCGCAATCGCCCCCAGACCCTAGAAGCCTTGGTGGCGGGCGTGGCTGCGTTGTTGCCGATGCTGGATGTGATTCCGAATGCAGCGATTTTCATCAAGGATGTCGAGGCGCGTTATGTCATGGCCAACCGCACGCTGGTGCAGCGATGCGGGTTGAAAGACCTGAAACCGTTGCTCGGTAAAACCAGCGCGCAGGTATTCCCCGCGCAACTGGGGCCGGGCTACACCGAGCAGGATCGTCGGGTGCTGGAAGAAGGGTGGGTGCTGGAGGATCAGCTGGAATTGCACCTGTACGGCAGTCGCGAACCGGGCTGGTGCCTGACTCATAAACGACCGCTGTACAACCGCGACGGCGCGATCATCGGCCTGGCGGGGATTTCGGTGGACCTGCAATCGGCCAGCGAAACCCACCCGGCCTTCGAGCGTCTGGCCGCTGTCGACGAACACATCCGCGCGCATTTCAATCGCCGGGTGACGCTGGGTGAACTGACCCGGATCGCCGGTATCTCGGTGGCGCAGCTGGAGCGCTACTGCAAACGGGTGTTCCACCTGACGCCACGGCAGATGATCCAGAAAGTACGACTGGAACATGCCCATCGCTTGCTTCACACCGACATGCCGATCACCGAGGTTGCACTGCAATGCGGCTATACCGATCACAGCGCTTTTACCCGACAGTTCAAGGCCTCGACCGGATTCACGCCGCGTCAGTATCGACAGGCGACGGAACAATGAGCGGCTTGCGAGTCATCGCGGCTAGACTGAACACGTCAGCCCCCTTTGCTGCAGGTGAAACGAGATGAGCGAAATCTGGGTACGCCGATGCTCGTATGGCCTGTGCGCGATCATGTTGACGCTCACAGCGTCCTGCTCAAGCAAGGCTCACTACGCGACTACCGGTGATCGCTGCTATGCCAAAGCGGTGCCGACGGCGGGCGAGGGTGGCCTGGCCTGGGGATCGACCCTGGGCCAGGCACAGAAAAAATCCATGGATAACTGCATGCGCTACGCCGGCCGCTCCGGCGGTACGCCCGGTACCTGTCAGGTGGTGGTGGCCAAGTGCAAGAATTGATAAGGCGCGATAGCCGCCCGAGCCACATTGACCGGAAAGGACTTCAGTGAATCTTCATCTTGAAATCGAGCGGATTTTTACCGACCAGGCCTTCGCAAGGCCGCTGTTTTATTCCTGCCCGGGAGGACTGCGTTTCGAACTCTCCGAAACGGGAGGGATGATCGAACAGTTCCTGTTGGCCTTGCGAAAGTCGACCGAGATCTGCACCGACATTTTCAGTGGCGAGCCCACGCTGGTGACCTGTCTGCGCTTTCACTCCGGCGGTCAGCGATTTGCCCATCGAGCGTTGCTTCAGTCCCTTCGGTCGGCTGGCATCGAGATACCTGCAGAACGTTCGATCTGGAGTGAACGCACTGATCCGGATGACTGGTTCTGCGAAAGCGAACCCGAGTACTGGATCAACCTCGCATTCGAAGCGCCCGTAAGGTCGCTTCAAGCATTGCTCTGGTGCGCACTGGCCACGGATTTTGGCGCCATTGCGCCGAATCCACGCTGCGCGGTCTACCTGTTCAATTTGAAGGCCGAAGTGATGGTTTTCCCTTACGACGACCGAGGAATGGACGTGGTCGGGCCCAACAAGGATCTGCTTTCAAGGCTGTATCACCGGCATCAAGCGTATCTCCTCGATTACGACCGGCCCGCGATGGACGCTGACTTCGCGGGCGCTGCCTGAGATTGGCCCCGAGCCCTTGATGCCGATCAGAGAGGTCCGAGGGCTCAAGGGCATTTGAATCAAGTCCCGTTCACTAGGTGCGTTGCAAGGCCCGCGACACGTACATTTTGGTAATCATTGACACCATCTCTTTCGCCCCGAAACAACGGAAGTAAAAGTAGCCGTAGTCGGTTTCCAGACACACAATCTTGGTCATGAACCCCCATTCCAGGCTGACCTTTCGAATCGATGCCATGGGGATTTCAATATCCAGAACCCCGTCCTGAACCATACGGTTCATGGCATTGGCGTTCATGAAAATCGTGGAGTGGGTCACCGTCACCTTCCCGCCAACCCAGAGTCCGCTGGGGGCCAGAAAATTGACCAGTTTCGTCTTCAATACTGCTTCGGCCATCCCTGCATCTCCCTCGTTCAAATCACAATCCAGCATTTCAGCCGCCTGTTTACCTGACAAAAAACAAAATCACCATGTGTTTACTTCGTTCATTCATACGTCGCAGTTCTCACTGCCCGTTTCTGTCTGTCTGGAGTTCTCTCGATGCCCTCGCTCAAAACACTGCCCGCTGCATTGCTGGGGCTGGCCCTTGCTTGTCCGGTGGAAGCCGAGTCTCAGGGCATGGAGTTGGGGCAGGTGCTGATCGGGGCTGAAGACCAGAGCGGCGAAGACCTTTCGCTGGAGGAGGCCAAGGCCCGCTTGGCACAGGTGCCCGGTGGCACCAACGTGGTCGATATGCGCCGCCCGATGCAGGGGCGGGTGGCGAGCAATCAGGATGTGCTGGCGTATCAGCCGGGGGTGTATGCCCAGTCGGCGGGCAACGAGGGGGTGAAAATCTCGATTCGTGGTTCGGGCATCAATCGGGCTCCTGGTGCTCACGCGTCGGGGCTGTACACGATGCTCGACGGTCTGCCGCTGACCGGCCCCGGCGGTACGCCCTATGAGTTGCTGGAACCGCTGTGGCTCGACCATGTGGAAGTGCTGCGCGGTGCCAACGGTTTCGATCGTGGGGCCCTGGCACTGGGCGGTGCAGTCGATTACGTCAGCCACACCGGCTACGACGCACCTCGGTTGAATGTGCGCTACGTCATGGGCAGCCACGGTTATGCCCAGCGGCAAGTCAGCTCGGGCCAGGTGCTGGGCGACTTCGATTACTACCTGTCGATGACCGATGCACACTCCGACGGTTATCAGGATCACACCGCGAGCAAGAGCCAGGGCGTGATTGCCAACTTCGGTTATCGCTTCAATCCGAATCTGGAAACCCGCTTCTACATTCGTCACCGCGAGACCGACAACGACCTCGCCGGGCGGGTGACCAAGCACGCCATCGAGCACGATCCACGGGCGGCCAACCCGGCCTACGTGACGCGCAACGACAGCCGCGATCAGCCCGGCAGCACCTTCATCGGCAACAAGACCACGTATTACATCGACGACGATTCGAGCATCCAGACCGGTCTGGTCTATCACGATTACCCGATGGACCTGCGCGAAGGCCCCAACCGCCTGAAGGTCGCTTACACCGATGTCAGCGGCACGTTCGACTACAAGCGCCGCGACACGCTCTGGGGGATGGAGAGCAACAGCACCGTGGGCCTACGAGTGACCAAGCACCTGCCCAACGACGGCGCCAGCGAACTGGTGCGGATTCCGACCGGCAACACCGCCGGTTACGCGCCGGGTACTCACATGCGCAACTTCACTTATCAGGGTTCGGATTCTGTCCTGCATGTGGGCAACGACCTGGAAATCGCCGACGACCTGTGGCTGACCACCGGCCTCGCCGCGATCTACACCCGCCGCGAAAGCGCCGTGACCTACCCGGAGGGTGGCGGCAAGACCAGCCTCGGTGACTGGGACTACGCGCCACGCCTGGGTCTGCGCTATCAGGTGACGCCAGACCTGCAACTGTTCGGCAACCTCAGCCGCTCGGTTGAAGCGCCGCATCCGTGGTCGCTGATCTACAGCTCCAACGTACGGTTCCCGGCCGGCAGCGGCGCCGCCACCGGTACCCAGCGTGATCCGGTCAAACTGCAGAACCAGACCGCGACCACCCTGGAACTCGGCGGCCGTGGCGACAGCGCACTCGGCGAATGGAGCCTGGCGTGGTACTACGCCCAGGTGCGCCACGAATTGCTCTCGGTATTGCCGGATGCTAACGCCACCACGCCTTATGAACTCAATGCCAGTCCTACGGTGCACCAAGGTGTGGAGGCGAGCCTCAACAGCAATCTGTGGTCAGCGAACGACGGCGGCAAGCTGAGCCTGCGCCAGGCCTATACCTTCAGCGATTTCCATTACCGCGACGACGATCGCTTCGGCGACAACCGCTTGCCGGGCTTGCCGATGCATTACTACCAGGGCGAACTGCGCTACGACTTCCCGCAGGGCTTCTTCGCCGCCGTCAACACGCAACTGGTGTCGAAAGTGGCGGTGGATTACGCCAACAGCTACTACGCCGACCCTTACGCCACCTTCGGCGCGACCCTCGGTTACAACGCACCCAAGGGCGACTGGCAGACCTGGCTGGACATGCGCAACCTGACCGACAAGCACTACGCCGCTACAGTTACGCCGGGCTATGACGATAAAGGACTGGATGCCGCACGCTCAACGCCGGGCGAGGGCATGGCGATGTATGTCGGGGTGTCGTGGAGCTTGCTCTGAGGGGCAGGCAGTTCCCTATTCAAACGTCTCAAGGAATGGTTGATGTTCGGTAAATACAAGTCTGGTTGGTGTGCACTGCTGGCAGGATCGATTGCGCTCAGCGGTTGCACGTCACTGTTCATGGGCAAGCAGTACGAGTTTCCCCGCCCGGATGAGCCATCTGCGACCGTTCGCCTTAAATATGATCGTGGCACAACGCTGGACGCGATGACGTTCAACGAAAAAAGTTGTTATGCCGGCTTTACACCGCTTTCCTATAACGGCGATTTCATCGAGTCCAAAGTCGCCGTCGGTAAAGAACTGGTGCTGACTTACCGCGATGTAGTGGGCAGTACTCAGTGCCAGATACCCTTTTCCTTCACGCCACAGGAAGGCGCTATCTACACCATAAAGACCGGTTTCTGGAGCGAGACCAAGCCCGGCATTATTCCGGTGTTCAAGTACGACCAGTATCACTGCGGGATCGGCGTAGTGAAAAAGGTTGGCGATCAGGAGAGTGTCCAGCCCATCCAGCAACTGCGTATCAAGACCGGTTTCGGCTGCCTGAAGTTTTTACCCGTCACAAAATAACTTTCGGTATCCCTGCCTTTGCAGTCTGACGGGGTAACCCTCAAACAATATCGTCGATCAGAATATGGTGCTGCCCGCGGCTGCATTGCTCGATCCGTGCCTCGACCTTGTAAACCGTGCGCAGCATCGGCTCGGTGATGACTTCATGGCTGGGCCCGCTGCCATGGGCCGTGCCGCCGGCAATTACCAGCACCTGATCGGCAAAGCGCAGCGCCTGATTCAGGTCGTGAATGGCGATGAACACGATCACTTCGCGCCGGCGCGCCAGGGCTTTCATGAAGTTCAGCACCTGAACCTGCCGGTGCATGTCGAGTGCGCTGGTGGGTTCGTCCATCAACAGGACTTCCGGCTCGCGCACCAGGGTCTGGGCGATTGACACCAACTGTTGCTGGCCGCCGCTCAGTTCGCCGAGGTTGCGGAACGACAGCTCGGTGATCCCGAGCGCATCGAGAATCTCGTCCACCAGTTGCAACTCATCGTCGTGAACCGACCAGTTGGGCGTCAGTTGCTTACGCGCCAGCAGCACCGATTCGTACACCGTCAACCGCGCGCTGGCATTCAGGCCTTGGGGCATGTAGCTGATGCCTTGAGTGCCTTTTTTCGAGCCTTCGAGAATCACTTCGCCCGGGCCATCGATCAGCCCGGCCATGCGTTTGAACAACGTCGATTTGCCCGCCGCATTGGGCCCGACCACCGCCACGACCTGGCCGCCGGTAAACGTCGCGGTGCTGACACCGGAAATGATCTCGCGCTGCCCATAGCGGGCGCCGAGGTTGTCGAGCCGGATCTTCACCATGAGTTTTTCTTTCCGTTGAGAATCAGAGAAATGAAGAACGGCACGCCGATCAGTGACGTGACCACGCCGATGGGGAATATCGCCCCCGGGATCAGCGTCTTGCTGACCACCGAACTGGCGGACAGGATCAGCGCACCGGTCAGCAACGAGGCCGGCAGGAAAAACCGCTGATCCTCGCCAATCAGCATCCGCGCGATGTGCGGCCCGACCAGCCCGATAAAGCCGATCGTGCCGACGAACGCCACCGGAAACGAAGCGAGCAGGCTGACCATGATCAGCGTCTGAAAACGCAGGCTGCGCACGTTGATACCGAAACTGGCAGCCTTGTCATCGCCCAGGCGCAATGCGGTCATCGCCCACGCGCGTTTGGCGAAGATCGGCAGGGTGATGAGGATCACCACGCAGATCACCCCGAGTTTCGGCCACGTGGCTTTGGTCAGGCTGCCCATGGTCCAGAACACCACGGCCGCCACGGCTTGTTCGGTGGCAAAGAACTGCACCAGCGCCAGCAGCGCATTGAAGGTAAACACCAGCGCGATGCCGAGTAGCACGATGGTCTCGGCCGTCACCCCGCGACGCATGCTCATGAAGTGGATCAGCAGCGCCGAAAGCATCGCCATGATGAACGCGTTGAGCGGCACCATGTATTGCGCCGCCAGCGGAAACAGCGCCACGCCAAAGGCCAGCCCCAGCGCCGCACCGAAACCGGCCGCCGCAGAAATGCCGAGGGTGAAGGGGCTGGCGAGCGGGTTGTTGAGGATGGTCTGCATCTGCGCACCGGCCAGCGACAGCGCCGCGCCGACAGCGACCGCCATCAACGCCACCGGCAGACGGATGTCCCACATCACCACGCGCACTTGTGCCGACGCAGTATCCGGTGAAATCAGCGCGCCAAGCACTTCGCTGAGGCTGTAACGGGCCGGGCCGAGCGCCAGGTCGAGCAGCACGCTGAAGATCAGCAGCACGGACAGCCCAAGCAGAATCAGCCGTTTACGCAGCACCAGTCGACGGTAAGTGACACTCTGCACAATCGGTGCTTCGCCCAGCGAACTCATGGTTTGGCCTCGGTTTTTTGCAGGCTGACGAAATAGCCCGGTTCGTAAGGCACTGGCAGAAACCGCTCATGCAACTCGCGAAACGCGGCATCCGGATCAAGATCGGCGAACAGTTCCGGGTGGAACCACTTGGCCAATTGCTGAATGGCCACGAACTGGTAAGGGCTGTTGTAGAACTGGTGCCAGATCGCATGAAACGCCTGAGTGTTCTGCGCCTTGATGCCGGCATAGGCCGGGCGCTGGGTGTACCAGGTCAGTTTGCGCCGGGCGTCGGCCAGGTCCGCGCCCGGGCCGACGCCGACCCAGTGACCGCCCGGCGCAAAGGCTTCCCAGTCGGCGCTGGTGACCACGACATGGTCGGGGTTGGCGACGATCACTTGCTCAGGATTCAGTTGCCCGAAGGTGCTCGGAATGATCCGACGGGCGATGTTGTTGCCGCCGGCCATGTCGACGAAAAGACCGAAGTTCTCGTTGCCGAAACTCAGGCAGCAGTCATCGGTGTAGCCGCCTATGCGCTCGATGAACACGCTGGGACGGGCAGGGTGGCGCTTTTCGATGACGTCGGTGACGCGATGGATCTGCTGGTTACGAAAATCGATGAAGGCCTCCGCGCGTTGTTCCTTGCCGAACAACTTGCCGAACAGGCGCATGGTCGGCTCGGTGTTCTGCATGGGGTTGTTGCGAAAGTCGACGTACACCACCGGAATGCCCAGGGCGTCGAGTTTCTCGATGTAGCGTGCATCCTCGGTCGCGTGTTGGGCTTCGATGTTGAGGATGATCACGTCAGGCTTCTGGGAAATCGCCTGTTCGATGTCGAAGGTGCCGCTCTCGAAACCGCCGAAGGTCGGGATCTTGGCAATGTCGGGGAATTTGCGCAGGTAGGCGTTATAAGTGTCCGGGTCCGACTGGATCAGGTCCTTGCGCCAGCCGACGATGCGTTCGATGGGGTTCTGCGTATCCAGCGCGGCCACCAGATACAACTGCCGACCTTCGCCCAGGATCACCCGGCGCACCGGCAGGTGAACCTTGACCGTGCGGCCCTGCAAATCAGTCACGGTGCCCAGAGCCGGATCCGGCTCGGCAGCCTGCGCGCTGCTCGGCATCAAGGAAGACAAGGACAGGCCCAGCAGCCCCGCAAACAGCAGGGCGGCGAAGGTCTGGCGGCGGCGAAAAACGTTAACCATGGTGTATGCCTTTGCAAAAGCCGGATCGGACCACGACGCCAGGCGCCGCACCGGGCCGGACGTTTCAGAAATCGACAGTGGCCGAGAGCAACAGGGTCCGAGGTGCGCCTTGAGAGAACGCGCCGTAAGAGGCGACGCCTGACCAATATTCTCGGTCGAACACGTTCTGCACGGTGGCCCGGAAAGTGGTCGGTCGTTCGGCGATGCGCGTGGCGTAGCGGGCGCCGACATCGAAGCGGGTCCAGGCGTCCAGTTGTTGGGTGTTGGCCTGATCGACGTATTGGCTGCCGGTGTAAATGGCGCCGCTGGTCAATGTCAGGCCTTCGACTTTCGGGACGTCCCATTCGGCCCAGAGGTTGGCTTGCACCTCGGGAACACCGACCGGTTTATTGCCGCGATTGGCGGCAACGCCGGTGCGGGTCAGTTCGCCGTCGAGCAGTGTCACGCCACCGAGCAGGCGCGTGCCTGATGCGATCTCGCCGGCCATGTTCAGTTCGACGCCACGGTTGCGTTGCTCGCCATTGACCGCGAACACCCCGGATGCCAATTCGCCGCTGGGCTTTTCAAGTTGAAACAGGGCGATGGTGGACATGAAACGGCCGTAATCGAGCTTGACCCCGACTTCCTGCTGGCGGGACACATAAGGTGAAAAGATCTCGCCCGCGTTGGAGGCGGCGGACGGCGCGATGTCACCCTTGCTCAGGCCTTCGACGTAGTTGTAGTAGAACGCGACATGGTCCCAGGGCTTGACGACGACCCCGAACAGCGGCGTGGATTTGCTCTTGTCGTAATGTGTGGTGACGAAGCCGGCCGCGTTGTAGTTATCCGATTTGATGTTTTGCTGGCGCACGCCGAGCGTGACTTGAAGGCGTTCGTCGAGCACCGACAGGGTGTCGGCGAGGGCCACGCCCGACAGTTCGCTTTCGGAGACCTTTGGCGTATCCGGTTTGGCGATCGCGGGTTTCGGACGGTCGATCGGGTGGTAGATGTTCGACAGGATCGCCGGCCCGGAAATAATGCCCCGGGACAAGTTATCGCGGTAACGGGTGACTTGCAGGGCAGCGCTGTGACTGATCGGCCCGGTGTCGAAACGCAGGCGTGCACCCGCGTCGACGGTGTAGCGCTGGACTTCGAATTTGTAATAGCCGGGGATCGACGAGGTGTCGCCCGCTTCGTTGATGATGGTCGGTGTCTGGTCGGACATGCGCGCGACATCCGATCGGCCTCCGCCAGCATGGGCGAACAGCGTCAGGTTGTCGTTGAGGTCGTATTCGCCACCCAATAACGCCGATTTATCGCGGGTTTCCGACCAGCCCCATTCCTGGCTGACGCTGGTGCGCCCGTTGGCTGCTGAAGGAATCTCCACGCCGGGGGCGATCAGGAACGGTCGGGACGCGGCGTCGAAGCTCTCTTTCTGGTTGATCAGATCCAGGGTGGTGCGCAGGCGTTCACCCTGATAGTCGAGGGAAATCGCGCCGATGCCGACTTCCCGCGATTGTTTGTCGATGGCCGTTTCACCTTGCTGGACGCTGCCATTGATTCGCACCCCGAACCGGCGTTCTTCGCCAAAGCGCCGACTGACATCGACGTGACCGCCGACCTGGGTATTCAAGGCGTAACTGGTGGTAAAGCGGGTCAGGTCTTCGTCCAGCGAACGCTTGGGCACCACGTTGATCACGCCGCCGACACCGCTGTTGGGTGACATGCCGTAGAGCAGGGCGCCGGGGCCTTTGACCAGTTCGATGCGTTCGGCGTATTCGGTGAACACCCGGTAATTGGAGGCCACGCCGTACACGCCGTCGAACGCCAGTTCACCGAGGTTGCCTTCGCCGACCGGAAAGCCACGGATGAAGAACGAGTCGACAATCCCTCCGGCCTGGCCCGTGGAACGTACCGAAGAGTCACGCTCCAGCAAGTCGCCGACGGTGACAGCCTGCTGGTCCTTGATCAGCGTCGAGGTGTAGCTGCTGACGCTGAACGGGGTGTCCATCGCGTCGCGGTTGCCCAACATGCCGAGGCGTCCACCGCGAGCGACCTGACCGCCCGGGAGCACCGATGGCAAGCTGTCGCCGCGCCTGTCGGTGCCTTCGATTGTGGTGTCCGACAACGTGACCCGGCGTACCACCAGCGTCCAGGTGCCGTCGCTGCGGGCGACCATTTCCAGGCCGCTGCCCTCCAGCAGGCGGGTTACCGCTTCCTGTACCGAGTAGCTGCCGGACAATCCCGGGCTGACGAGGCCTTCGGTGATCGACGGCTGAAACGACAGGGCAATCCCGGCGTCCACGGCAAAACTCGACAGGGTTACGCCAAGCGGTCCAGGCGCGATGTTGTAGGCTCGTACGGTGACCGCGTCCAGTTGCGTCGGTCCGGCGGCCAGAGCGAACGTGCCACCGGCCAGGCCCAGCACAACGCTGAGCAACACACTGCGTAGAACGGGCTTTAGTAGCAGACGATCCGGAGGCAAGGGTCGTGCAACGAGCATGAAGGAGTGACCCTATGGACGAGGTGGAATGGTTGTTCCTTTCATTGCCAGCCGAGATCAAAAAAAGTATCACCTGCGAGGTGATTTTTTTGCTCAGGCGGGTGAGAGCGTCACCCAGTAACCGCTCAAGTGCCCGGAGACGTGCACGGGATAGGTCTGCGCCAGCATGTTCAGCGAGCGCTGGGTATCGCTGATGGGAAAGGCCCCGGAAATGCGCAAGTCGGCAATGGCCGGGTCGCAGCGCACGAAACCCCGGCGATAGCGCGCCAGTTCGACGACGAAATCCGCCAGGCGCATCTTGTCGGCCATCAGCATGCCTTGGGTCCAGGCGCCGACGTTGCGGTCGGTCGGGTTCAGTGAGCCAAAAGCCTGCGATGAAAAGTCGGTACGTTGCCCGGCGTTGACGATGATCGGCGCGCTCTGGGGGCTGTCGGCCAACTCGACTTGCACGGCGCCTTCGAGGACCGCGAGTTGGGTGCGCGGCTGCCATTCACGAACGGTGAAGCGCGTGCCCAGCGCCTGCATTCGGCCCTGACGGGTGCTGACCAGAAAGGGCCGAGGCTGCGCGGCGTTGTCCGGCGCGGTCTGCACGAGGATTTCGCCTTCGCGCAGATTGATGAGGCGCTGCCGGGTGTCGAAAAGGACGTCGATGGCCGTGTCGGTGTTCAGGGTGATTTGCGAGCCATCGGCCAGGGTCAGTTCGCGGCGCTGGCCCACGGCAGTGTGGTAATCGGCGGACCATTGTTGCGATTGCGCCAGTTTCCAGCTGCCCCAACCGGCGGGCACCGCCGCCAACAGCAAGGCCAGTTTGCCGAGGGCTGCGCGGCGTTCCGGGTTGCTCGGGCGATCCAGTGCCGACATCGCCAGCGACGGTGGCAGGCCGCCAAACTTGCTTTGCAGCAACTGCGCGCGTGCCCACGCCCGATTGCGCTCGGGACTGCTGACTTTCCAGTATTCCCATTCCGCGCGCTCGGTTTCGCTGAGGTCGTTTTCACTCAGGCGCATCAGCCACTCGGCGGCTTCTTCGAGGATCTTCGGATCAAGCGGCGGTTCACTGCGACGCGTGAGCATTCATTCCACCAGCATCAGGCACTGCACGAAAGCCTGTTTCATGTAGCGCTTGACGGTGATCAGCGAGACGTCCAGCTGCTCGGCGATGTCGGCGTATTTCAAACCGCCGATCTGCGACAGCAGGAATGCGCGTTTGACCAGCGGCGGCAGGGTGTCGAGCATTGCGTCGATTTCGTGCAGGGTTTCCAGCACCACGAAACGCAACTCGGGTGAGGGCACTTCCGGCGCAGGCAAATGAGCGAGGGCATCAAGGTAGGCGCGCTCCAGTGCCTTGCGCTGATACCAGTTGATGAGGATGCCCTTCGCCACGCAACTCAGGTATGCCCGGGGCTGCTCGATGGTCGTGACCTGGGAGGCGAGGATCCGGGTGAAGGTATCCTGCGCCAGATCCGCCGCATCCATGGCGTTCCCCAGTTTTTTCTTCAGCGTGTTGTACAGCCAGCCGTGATGACCGCTGTACAGCGCTTCGATCACGCGCAGGTGGTTGTCGTTGTTCGCGGGAAGGGTTTCGCTCATGGCTGCAGTGTTTTGCAATTGAGAAGTATTCCCAATGCTAGTGTACAAAGAGCCCGCGACGCAAGCGTGAATCAGCATCCGTTTTCAGGTGCGGGGCATTCTCAACAACGCGTTTACCATGGCATCAATTTCAGCCTCGGTGTTGTAGGCGTGCAGGGATGCGCGGCTGACTTCCAGCAGGTCCCGTTGCTGCATGTCGAGCAGGGTCGAGCGGAAGGTCGAGGTGGTGACGTTGATGCGTTTTTCCTGCCCCGCCAGCCATGTCTGGACTTGCGCCGCGCTGGCGTCCTTGCAGGTGAAGGTGACGATGCCAGACTTGACCGCGCCCCGATCCTGCGGCGTGACGCCGGGTACGTCGTTCAGGCGATTGCGCAGGTGAGCTGACAATCCTTGAATGCGCTGCCACATCGGCTCGATGCCTTGCATCAGGGCATACCGGGCCGCCGCACCCATGCCCAGTTTCGCGGCAACGTTGCATTCCCAGTTTTCGAAACGCCTGGCATCACCACGAATCCTGAAGGTGTCCGGGGTCAGCAATAAGGCCGCGTGCAGGTCGAGAAAGGCCGGTTCGAGGCTTTCGCACAAGGTCTTTTCGACGTAGAGAAACCCCATGCCCCGAGGGCCGCGAAGGTATTTGCGGCTGGTGGCAGCGAGCATATGACAGCCGATTTTCTGCACATCGATCGGCATCTGCCCGACGCCCTGACAGGCATCCAGCAGAAACAGAACCCCGGCCGCGCGGGCGAGGGCGCCGATCTGTTCGATGGGCTGCACCGGGCCGCCGTTGGTGGCGATCACCGGCAGCGACACCAGGGCAACCCGGTCATCGCCGAGCATGTCCCGCAGCGCCGGCAATGACACCTGGCCCTGTTCATCGTTGGGAATGACCCTGATCTCGATCCCGCGCTGCTGCTTGAGTTGCAAATAGGGAATGTAGTTGCCGGCGTATTCGGTGGTCGACGTCAGCACCACATCGCCGGGCCGCAGCGGCAATGAATAGAAGGCCATGTCCCAGGCGCGGGTCGCGTTTTCGATGACCGCGATTTCTTCGGGACGGGCGTTGATCAGTTGGCCGATGTCTTCATAGACATTTTCCACTTCAACGGATTGTTGCCCGGCGGCTTCGTATCCGCCGATCCGGGCTTCAAGTTTCAGATGACGGGTCATCACCTCGATCACCGGATCGGGCATCAGCGCTGCGCCGGCATTGTTGAAGTGAATGAGTTGCTCGACACCCGGGGTGTCGGCGCGCAGTTGTTCAATGTTCAAAGCAAACTCCTTGATCAGTCGCCCGGCGGGATCTGGCTCGGTTGCATGACCATGGGCCGGTAGCGCAACGCAACGATGGGAATCAGCGCGAGGATGTAGGCGAGGCAGACAAATAGGTAGGTGTACTGCAAACCGTAGACCTGGCTGAGCAGCCCACCGGCCGAGATGCCGGCGATGGACGCAAACTGTGCGGTGCTCTGGGCAATGCCCAGCACATAGCCCTGGCGTGAGCTGTCGGCGGTTTTGGAGATCAGCGCCATCAGTACCGGCGTCGTGGCGCCCAGCAATACGCCCCAGATGAAGTAGGCGCCGATGAATACGATCGGGTTGCGGGTGACGCCGGCGAGTGCTGTCAGCGCAATGCAGCCGAGGACGACATAAGTGATGCGTTGCAAGGTGTCCTGTTGGGTACGGTGTTCGAAGTAACGCGACCACGCGGTTGCCGACAGAATGAAACCCAGCGCCAACAAGCCATAACAAAGCCCGACCACCGAATTGCTGACCTCGAACACCGAGCTGACATACAGCGAAAAAGACGTCTGCGGCAGCATCCGCGCCAGCAGCAAAATGCCCATGACACCCAGCAGCGACAGCAGGGGCGTGCCCTGCCAGACGCTAGTGTTGTGGCTGACCGGAGCTTCTTTATCGGCAACCGGTGCTTTCTTCACTGGCGGCACGTCCGGCAATGTCACGGCCGCAACCACGGTGCAGATGGCGCACAGCACCGCCGCGATCATGTTGATCCAGAAGAACGTCGCGTAATCGAGGATCAGGCCGCCGACCACCGCACCGAGCAACGAGCCGACGTTGGTGGAAATCTGCAGGATCGCGAACAGTCGCGCCCGGCGTGAAGGGGCCTCGATACTCACGCCATACGCCTGGGCCGGAGCGATGTAACCGGCGAAGGCGCCTTGCAGGAAGCGCAGGATCAGGATCACCCAGATGTCACTGCACAGGGCCAGCCCAAGCTGGGTCAATGACAGGCCGGCGAGGGCGCGGATCATCATCAACTTGTGGCCGTAGCGGTCGCCGATACGGCCCCAGAATGCACTGGTCAGAATAATGCCCAGCATCGGCCCGACGTACACGGCGATGCTGGCGAAGCTGAAGAGCGAGTCCGAAGATGTCAGCCCTCGCAGGTGGACGGGCCAGAACGGCCCGCTCATTTCCATCGCACCCATCGAAATGAGCTGGATCGCGAACAGAAGATAAATCAGGACTCTTACGCGCGAACCCGCGATGGCACCTGCATGGGTCATGAGTCAGCCTCGGTTATTGAACGACATTGAGCGGGTTGGTCAGCGTGTGCTGAATCCGGTAGTTGGAGTACTGCATCATGTGCATGCGCAACAACGAACGGGTCGGCCACGGATCATTGAGGAAGGCCTTGCGTTCGACTTCCCACAGATCCGGCGCGACACGCTCGCGCACTGCGGCGAAGGCCTGCTCGGTCTCTTCACGCAGAATGTCCCACATCCGGTTGTCGTCCAGCGTGTACTCCTTGGTCAGCCACAGGGCCATTTCATGCAGGTGCGTGAGGAACGCCGCGTCCAGCACGAACATGCGCACCGGCTCGATATCGCCTTCGAACACCGTTGGCAGAATGCCTGGCTGCACGTGCGGTTGCAGGGTGTAGCCGCGTCCTTCCAGCAATGGAGCGTAGGTCCTGCCATCGCCGAAATCGCGGATCAGCAGACTACGTGCTTTGCCATCCGGGGAAAACAGCACCATCGTGTTCTGCTGGTGCGCCTCAAGCCCGATGCCGTACATCAAGTAGATTGCAATCACCGGATGGGTGACCACTTTGGCGTACTGACGGAACCAGTCTTCGACCTGGGCGGCATTGGCCCGAACGCCATCGCGCTCGATCAACTCGGTGAACAATGGCCGGCCGCTGCCCGGCAAGCGAGTGAACAGAGAAGCCACGGTGATCGGCAGACACTCATCGCTGCGCTCGAACGCTTGCTGGCTGGCGCGGAACACGACTGACAGATGCCGGCCGGGGTGGTCGTCCTGAGTGATCGCGTTCTTGTAGCGCACGCCGATTTCTTCCGGGAAGATTTCCAGTCGCTGCTCGAAACCATCCTCGACCTCGAGGATTTTCGTGATGACGGTGCTGATGCGCGGGCCCATGTGGATCGACTTGGCCTGCAGGCTGCGCAGCTCGCTGGTCATCCACACGGCAATCGGCAACTTGATCAGCGGCGCGCTCTCCTTGAACACCGGCATCATCGTGCGGTACGACATGGTCGGCAGGGTCTGGATGTCCGGGCCGTCGATGATGAGGATGCCTTCTGCGATTTCCGCCGCGAAATTTTTCAGCACGTAAGCCTGCAGATGCCATGAGTGAATCGGCAGTGGCAGCCACTGGGATTCGTCCAGGCCCTTGTCGTTCAGCGACGCTTTCCATTGCTCCCATTGCGTCGGGAAATTGCTGGCGAACCAGGTGTGGTAATCGGTCACGTGGGGCATGCTTTCGCTTTTCGCCATGTCGGCGCGCAACGCGGCAATGCGCAGCGGCACCTGGGCGTTGAACTCCGGCGACAGTTGCTCGACTTCTTCGTCGCTCAGGCCCGGTCGGGCTTTCCACGTCGGATAATACGGGTGACCTTCCAGCGAGCCCCACTGGTCGAGGAGGATCGCGGCGTCCTTGGTGCTGGCGTGCTGGCGCAGGTAATCGGTCAGGCTGTCGAGGCCCTGTTCCCGGGCGGCGGCAGCCAGTCGTGCGTTCCATTGCTGGCGATACTGACGAGCATGGGCATCGTTCATCAGGCTGTTTTCCATGTCCGACTTGAGCCCGGCGATGCCTTCATCGGTCGGCTCGAAATCGAAGCTGTCGCGCAGCACATCCAGCAAATCCTGATGGGTGTAGATCACCTGGCGTACGCCTTCATCGGTCATCAGGATCACGTCGCCGTCGTTGACCACGGTGTCCGCCGGGCCCTTGGCGATGTTGGAAAAGAACACTTGGGAACGGCCGTCTTTCAGCGCGTACGTGGCCTCGTTGCCGGCTGCGGAGAAGCGCAGGCCCGAGCGATCCAGAATGTTTTCGGCAAACAGGCAACGGATCATCCGTCGCAGGGCGTTCTTGCGGGAGTAGGCGATGAGTGTCTTGAAGTCATCCATATCAGCTATCTGCTCGTCGAGAAATTAATGAAAAGTTGAACCCGCTCACGCCGTGCGCGGCCATTGGCTGGGGAAGTAGTCGAGCGCCGAGTCGCGCAGGCCCTGCATGTAGGAAACGCTCCATTGCAGGACTTCTTCGATGTAGGGGACTTTCAGTTCGAAGCGCCGGGCCATTTCCACCAGCAGCACCAGGCCGTAGGCGACGTCTTCATTGAAGGCACGGCTTTCGCGTTCGATCACGTAGCCGGCGCGGTTGTCATCGGCTGGAATCATCGGGGCGAGGATGTCGTTGTAGGCCTGGTTGGTGCGCAGGATCGACAGCATGCTGCTCTGATCGCGGATCTGTTCGCCGTAGGCCTCGACGATTTCCTGCTTGAGGGATTTGACCGAAGACAGGTCGATGCCCATGCGCTGGCTGATCACGCTGCACAGTTCCTGACTTTCCTGATCCATGCGTTCGAGGAAATAGGCGCCCAGCTCGGGGCACTCGGTCCACCAGCACATGCGCTGCGGGAAGATCTTGCGATGCCACTGGCCGTAGGGACCGATCAACCCGTAAATCACCGAGCTGTGCATGATCGGATTGCCCGGTGTCAGTGTGATTTCCAGGTAGTGGTCGAGCATCGTCACGCAGGGGCCATAGAGCGTCGTGAGGATTTCTTCCAGGTGCTGCCGTGATTGCGCTGATTCCCGGTCGTGCAGCGCGACATACAACTGGCTCTTGCCGCCGCCCATCTTCACCGACACGCCCGGCTTCAGATCGAACGCGGTGTGCGGCACATCCTTCATGCCCCAGATCACCACGTTCGAACGTTCGCCCAACGTGGCTTCCGCCAGCCAGTCGAAGCCGCAGAAACCCGGAATGGCGCCGACGTACACCGGTTTGCCCGAACTCAAATGCGGCGCGATGGCTTGCAGGGTTTGTGGTCGGGCATGGGCCGGAACCGTGATGATCACGATGTCGGCGTCGGCCACCACGACACTGGCATCGGTGCTGACCTGATCCGGCCGCGCGCTCAGTGTCGAGCCGTCCGGCATCAGCGCCAGCATCGGCAGGTTGGCGAGGTGCTGGTCGACCACCTCCTTATTGTTGGTGAGCATCGAGACCTGAACATTGGGCAGCTGTTTAAACAGGATGGCATTCAGATGCCCGGTCCGGCCTGCGCCGCAGATGGCGACTTTCAGCGGTTTCATACAGAGACTTTCCTGTGTGGGAGACGCGTCAGGCGACGCTCAATTGCAGGGGAGTGGCGTCGGATTCCAGCCAGCGGGTCTTGCCCAGCCAGCGATCCAGTTGCGGTGCGACGCCGGGGTCCAGCAGGTCTCGTTCTTCCAGCCAGTTGTCGTCGAATACGGTGTGCAGGTATTTCTCGCCGCCGTCGGCAATCGGCACCACGACATTGCCGGTCAGCGTGCCTTTGTGAATCAGCTCCAGCGCCTTGAAGATCGCGCCACCAGTCGAGCCGCCGACCAGCAGGGCCAGATTGCGCGCGATGTAGCGGGCGGTTTCGAAGGCCTGGGAATCGGTGACTTGCAAGCCCAGGTCGATGCAGCTGTAGTCGAGCACCAGGCCCACGGTGTCGCCGGCCGGGGTGCCGGTTCCCGACTGGTAATACGGATAGCCGGGATGACCGAAGACGATGGAACCGGCCGGCTCGACGGCGACGGTGACGATGTCCGGGTTGTGCAGTTTCAAGCCCCGTGCGATGCCGGTCATCGAGCCGCCGGTGCCGACGCAACCAACGTACGCGCCGATGTGGCCACCGGCCTGGGCAATGGTTTCACGGACGAAATCGCTGTAGCCGCCGGCGTTGGCAGCGTTGTCGGACTGGTTCATGAACACCGCGCCGGGGATCTGCGAGGCGAGTTCGGCGGCCAGCCGTTGACGCTCGACCACGGCCACTTCGTCTTCCCGGTAAGTGCCAGCAACAAAACGGATTTCCGCCCCCAGTGCCTTCATCACCGCGATCTTGTCTTGCGCCGCATGGTGATCGACCACGGCAATGAAATGCAGGTCGAACTCAACGGCTGCCATGGCCAGGCCGATACCGGTATTGCCGGAAGACGATTCCACAACCACGCCACCGGGTTTCAACTTTCCGGACTTGAGTGCCGCCAGCACCATGTTTCGCGCCATGCGGTCTTTAATACTGCCACCGGGGTTGTTCTTCTCTATCTTCAATAAAAGCCGGGCGTTGGTATCCGGAACATCGATGCCCAACATTGGTGTATTGCCAATAAGATCCGAAACTTTATTCAGTATCATCTGGACGTCTTCCCTTAATAGTCAGGTGTGAATGCGTAGTTACCTTCCGTACAACACGTCGCCCTCAGTCGTTGTGGCAACGGGTGGCGATGAAATTCGTTTTCCAGCAAGTCCATCTGATAACCGGCAGTGTTGGCGTAGATCAATAAGTCGCCGGTTTGTGGTGGTGTATCGAAGTTGATCAGGCGATGAGTGATCACGTCGTCATCAAGGCAACTATGCCCGGCAATGTAGGCTTGCATTGGAGCAAGTTTCGACTCTTTCGAAGTGATCAGGATTGGATCGACAAGGTATTCAGACGAGAACCAGGTTTCGCATGCGCTGAAACTGCTGCCTTCGGCGAAAATCACAACTTTGTTGTCGGTCAGTTGTTTTGTGCGGGTGACGCGAAAGATGGTGATGGCGGCCTGGTCAACCAGACTTCGGCCAGGCTCCAGTGCCAGTTTTATATTCTGACTCTTCAAGTAACTCGTGATGGTTTTTCCCGGGGAGTGATCGGACTCCAGGAATAACTCCAGCCACTGGCAAGCCGTCAGACTGCTGCCATAAGGGTAATAAGCGTTGGGCACTCGACCATTCTGATAATGACCAGGATTGTTGTCGTTCTGCAAAAAGCTGTTGTAGTCCTGTGGGTCTACATATCGCATCGGCAGGCCTCCACCGATGTCGATCATGACCGGGTCGAGGCCCATTTCCCTGGCTGCATCGAAGAACCCGGAAACTTCACGGAAAGCCTGTACCCGGGTTTCGTAACCGTAACCGCCGAGGTGGAAATGGAAGCCTTCGAAGTGGAACGACTCACGTTGTTCGATCAGGTATTGCAGGCACTGAAACAAATCATCCGCACCCATTCCGAATCGGCTCGCCGGGCAACTTGTCGGCCTGTAACGCAGCAGGATCCGGGCTTTGGCCGGTGGTTGCGAAGTGTCGAGCAACGCTTTGAGATGGCCGAACTCTTCCAGTGAGTCCACACAAATTAGCGATCCGCCTTGCACCAGTGCGCTATGAAACGCTGCCGTTTTGGCCGGCCCGGTCGCACACAGATGTTCCGCCGGGGTTCCGGCGCGCAGTGCCGCTTGCAGCTCGAAGAGACTCGATACATCGGTGCCGATGCCCGACGCCGATGCCGCAGCCAGCAGGCATTGTGACTTGTTGGCTTTGGCACCGTAGAAAATCGCGTAGTCGACGTCGTGTCGTTTCAACACCGATTGCAGCGCTTGAGCATTGGCTTCAAACGCATGCGGCCACACCAGGTTCAGTGGGGATCCGTGTTGTTTAACAAGTTCGGCAAGTGCTTTCGGAGAATGTTTAAGAAAGTTATCGATAACAGGATCAAGTAACGGTTTCAGCACTTTTTGGTATTGGGTTTCGATTGTTTCTTTAACTGTCGGCGCAATTAATTCAGGCATAGAAAACCTCTGGCGTCGATAATCGCCATGTGCAGGTCGACAACTAATGCTTGTCGAGTCGTGTGTTCTTGCTGCTCGTCAGATACGAGTGTTTAAAGAGGTGGCGGCGGGTGACAGATCCGCTCAGCAAATAAACTCGGGGTATTTTCTTTCATAAAATTTTCACAAAACTGTTTCATGAGAACCCCACTCCTTAAGGCTCAGGCAGGCAAGGAGAAGGCCAATAACTGATGGCCTTGTCTCTTTTGAAGTGCCATTACCTGACATGTAAATGACATCATTGCGCCGAACTTTTCGTGAGCAAAATTTCAGGTCTTGATTTGAGTCTTGACCCTGTCAGCGGCTCGAACAATATTGCGAACAGGAATGATTATCAAGTAAGGTTTTCAAATATTTTTGAATGAACACACACAACAGAGGAGTGCGAAGCCGCTTATTCGCATGCTCAAGTAAGCGCTCGCGTGTTGATTTTAAAAACCGTCAACGCCTTGTTATTCAAGGTGTTGGCGGTTGATTCAAGACACCCGGATGCAACCTGGTTTTCCCCCTGTAACAGGTGTTCGAATTTTTTTGAAAACCCACGACTGAAGCACGCTCAGGAGAGTCCCGATGACTGTTCGTCACAGCACCAACGCCACGCTTCCCATCAGCTACCTGTTCGTTCCCGGTAACCGGCCGGAACGCTTTTCCAAAGCGGTCGAAGCCGGGCCGGATGCGATCATTCTCGACCTCGAAGATGCCGTTCATCCGAACAGCAAAGCCGTGGCCCGGGCATCGATCTGGGCCTGGCAGCAGAGCACGCCCGAAACCGCCTGCCAGCGTTACATCCGGCTGAACAGCGTCGGCAGTTCGCTGTTTCGCCAGGACATGACCTGGCTGGGTGACATGCGCTATCCCGAGCGCTGCGCCGGGATTTTCCTGCCCAAGGCCGAATGTCCAGAGAGCCTGTCCCGTGTGGTCGAGCGCCTGCTGGCGTGGAACCCCGACCTGCAAATCGTCGCCATCATCGAGACCGCCAAAGGCTTGCATCAGGTCGAGGCAATTGCGGCGATTCCCGGCTTGGCGCGGCTGGCATTCGGCTCGCTGGATTTTTCCCTGGACATCGATTGCAGCCAGATTCCCGAGGCGTTTCTGTTCGCTCGAAATCGCATCGTGCTGGCGTCGCGCGTAGCCGGTCTGCCGGCACCGATCGATGGCGTGACCCCGGCCATCAGCGACATGGCAGTGGTCGAGCGCGACTCGCGTTACGCCCGGTCGCTGGGGTTCGGCGCCAAGTTGTGTATCCATCCTTCGCAAATCGCCACGGTGCAGAAAGCCTACCTGCCCAACGCCCGCCAACTGGCGTGGGCGGATCGGGTCCTGAACGCCGTGGCCGGGGGCAGCCACGCGGTGCAAGTCGACGGTGAAATGGTCGATCTGCCGCTGATCGAGCAGGCGCAACGCCTGCGGGACATGGCCAGCCAGTACGCGCTGGTTGCCAACGCGGATGCCTGCTGAAACGGGGGACGAATCATGGGACATGGTTACCAGATTGCCCTGCGGCCACTGTGCGACGTGCGGCAATCCGAGCAGGTCGATCCGCTCAACGTGCAGCGGCTGCGCGAGGCGATCATCCAGGCCGGGCACTGGCTGGAACCGATCATCGTCGAGCGCTCCCGGGGCATCGTGATGGACGGCAATCACCGGTTCAACGCGGCGCGGGCGCTGGGGTTGAAACGGGTGCCGTGCATCCAGCTCGACTACGCCGATCCGCGAGTCTGTGTACGGCACTGGCAAACCGGGCAGGCGTTCGAAGTGGCGCGGATTTTCACCACCATCGAGCGCGGCGAACTGTTCCCGTACAAGACCACCCGGCACGCGTTCGACCCCGCGCTGCCGGTGATCTCCATTCCGCTGCAATGCCTGTACGACTGACCGGCGTCGGAGGGTGGGTTTCGCAGCCCATCCTCCGGACGTTCTCTTCCGAGCCATCCGCTCGCAAAAAAATAATCAACGACGCTGATACTTTTTCGATTGTCGACTGGCAAATAGGAGTCATTACCATTTTCAGCCATTCGAGAAGGACCCCATCGTCATGTCTGTTGCACGTCGACCTTGCAGTGAACGCGCGTTAACGCTGGCTATTCGCACCGCCATGCTGAGTTCTATTCTGGCCGCAGGAAGCGCCACTGTCTGGGCAGCAGACCCCAAGCAATCCGAGCAACAGGACGTCGCCGCCACGGAAGGGCTGACGCTGGATACCACCAACGTTTCGGGCAGCTACAACGGCGCGACTGCCTTGCCGGAAGTGCTCGCCGGAGGCCAGGTCGCCCGAGGCGCAAGGCTGGGGATGATGGGCAACAAGGACGTGATGGACACGCCGTTCAGTGTGACCAGCTACACCGCCAAGACCCTCGCGGATCTGCAAACGGTGACCGTGGCCGATGCGCTGGAACGCGACCCTTCGGTACGCTCCACCGGGCAGACCGGCGGCATCGTCGATTCGTTTTTCATCCGTGGATTTGCGATAGGCGAGGGCAACCTCGGCGAGCTGGCCTACGACGGTGTGTACGGCGTCGCGCCCAACTATCGGGTGTTCACCGAATACGCCGAACGCGTTGAAGTGCTCAAAGGGCCGGGTGCGCTGATGTACGGCATTTCCCCCAACAGCGGCGTTGGCGGTGTGATCAACATCGTGCCCAAACGACCACTGGACGAAGACCTGACCCGCTTCACCGGCACTTACGCGTCCGACTCGCAAGTGGGCGGGCATCTGGACGTCAGTCGGCGTTTCGGCAGCGAGAACCAGTTTGGCATCCGTTTCAACGGCAGCACCCAGGGCGGCGACACCGCGATCAACGATCAGGAACGCGCGCTGAACATCGGCGCCATCGCACTCGATTACAAGGGCGAGCGGTTGCGCCTGAACCTGGATTACATCAGCCAGAAAGAGAGCTTCGACGCGGCCTCGCGACCGTTCACCATTGCACCGGGTGTGAAGGTTCCATCGGCGCCGAACGGCCGCACCAACCTGCCGCAGGACTGGGGCTGGTCGGACACCAAGGAACAGTCGGCATTGCTCGGCGGCGAGTATGACCTCAACGATAACCTGACCGTGTTCGCCCACGCCGGCGGCGGTCGCTCCGACGTCAAGCGCATGTCCGACCAGGTACCGCGAATCCTCAACGACGCCGGCGACACCAGCAACATCCCCGGTTACTACAAATTCAACGTCGACCGTTCGACGGCTGACGTGGGGATGCGTGCACTGTTCGCCACCGGCCCGGTCACCCACACGACCACGGTCATGGCGACCCGTTATCAGGACGAATTGTCCCGTGGCATCAACAACGGCACGGAAATCCGCTCGAACATCTATCACCCGGTAGACGTGCCCAAGCAGTACATCAGCTCGCCGAAAGTGCTGCGCATTTCCGAATCGGAACTGTCTGGCGTCGCACTGACCGATACCCTCGGTTTTCTGGATGACCGGATTCAGTTGACCCTCGGCGTACGCCGACAGGACATCGAATCGCGTAACTACAACGCCTCGGGCTCGGTCAGTTCTCGTTATGACGACAGCGCGACCACACCACTGGCGGGCGTAGTGGTCAAACCATGGGAAGACGTTTCGCTGTACTACAACTACGTCGAAGGCCTGAGCAAAGGTGATATCGCTCCAGGCACCGCAGCCAACTCCGGCGAAACGTTCGCCCCTTACAAGTCCAAGCAACATGAAATCGGTGTGAAGTACGAACACGGTACGTTCATGACCACCCTGGCCCTGTTCCAGATCGAGAAACCCAGCGGCGAAATCGGCGCCGGCAATGTGTTCTCGGTGCAGGCCGAACAACGTAACCGTGGCGTCGAGTTGAGCATGTTCGGTGAAGTCGCGCCGGGCACTCGCCTGATGGCCGGCGTGACCTTGCTGGACGGCGAACTGACGGACTCGGCCACCGCCGCCAACCGTGGCAACAAACCGGTGGGCGTGCCGGATGTCCAGGCCAGCCTTTGGGCCGAGTGGGACACACCGTGGGTCGAAGGTTTCACCCTGACCGGCGGCGCGATCTACACCGACAGCCAATACGTCAATCAGGCCAACACCCAAGAGCTGCCATCCTGGACCCGCATCGACGCCGGCGCCCGTTACGCCACCAAGATCGAAGGTCGGCCGACGACATTCCGGGCCACGGTGCAGAACGTGTTTGATCGTGAGTACTGGTCAGGTGTGGCGTCCTACGGCGCGTTCTCCCCGGGCTATCCACGCACGTTGCAGTTGTCGGCGACCGTCGACTTCTGATCGGGGGCGCACTGCTGAGTGCGCCTTCTTCTATATAGAGCTACGCACAGCGGCTGATCATAAAAAGGAGTATTCGCATGTTAACCAGCCCGGCATCGACGTCCTCTGGTAAGCAATTGCAGTTCCCGTTGTCGAAGGGGCAGCGGGCCTTCGATTTCGAGCGCAGCACCAATGAGCATATCCGTGAGCTGCTGCATTATTACGGGCTGCGCACCAGTCTGATCCGGATCAAAGTGATCGATGCCTTGCTGGTTGCAGCACGCGAAGGCCGCGCCGTTGGCGGGCGCGGGGTGCATGGGTATCTGCAGGCGTTTGTCAGCGGCATTCAGTTCATCAGCGTCAGGGAAGTGCTCAAGCGTTTGTGCGAGGAGGGCGTCATCGTGTTTCAGCCTGACAAGAGCTACCGGTTTACCGGCGAAGCCTACGCCTTGCTGGAGCAGCATGCCGACCGCTGAATAACTGCGTTTGCTGTCCTGATCAAAACCACCTGCTCGCGGGTGGTTTTTTCGTTTGGGGCCGTCAATCCCGATTCGATGAAAGCGTTCGATCACCGGACAGCCAAACCTTCGTCCAATTGCCCACCCCGACACTCCGGCGTACTGTGACCGGTGAACCACCCGTGATCACACAATAAATAGAAGATCGAGTGCCTTGCCCATGGACAACCGTCTGCTGAGCGACCGCAGCAGCGTGTTTCGCCACGCTGACCCGTATGCCGTCTCCGACTATGTGAACCAGCACGTCGGCCAGCATTTCATCGGCCTGTCCCGGACTACCCATCCCCAAGCCAGCCTCAACCACCGCAAACTCGCCGACCTCGATCTGTGTCGTATCAGCTATGGCGGCAGCGTTCGCGTCACTTCGGTGGCGCTGGAAACGGTCTATCACCTGCAAGTCCTGCTGCAAGGCAACTGTCTGTGGCGCGGGCCCAAGCGCGAGCATCATCTGGTGCCGGGCGAATTGTTGTTGATCAACCCGGACGATCCGGTCGATCTGACCTATTCCGACGATTGCGAGAAATTCATCCTCAAGGTGCCGGTCAGCGTGCTGGAGTCGGTGTGCGACGAGCAGCGCTGGTTGCATCCTGCCGGTGGCATCCGGTTTCTGCGCAATCATTACCGGCTCGACGAACTGGAAGGTTTTACCAACCTGCTCGGCATGATCTGCCAGGAAGCCGAAGCCAGCGATCCGTTGCTGCGGGTGCAGGAGCATTACGCGCAGATCGTCGGCAGCAAACTGATCTCGCTGATGAACACCAACGTCAGCCGTGAATGCCTGAGTTCACCGAGCGTCAGTTTCGAGCGAATCCTCGACTATATAGAGCGCAACCTGAAACAGGATCTGCCTGCCGAACACCTGGCCACACAGGCGAACATGAGCCCGCGTTCCCTGTACGCCCTGTTCGAACGCCAGCTCGGCGTGACCCCGATGCAATACATCCGCCAGCGCAAGCTGGAACGTATTCATGCCTGCCTCAGCGATCCGAGTTGCCCGGTGCGCAACCTCACCGAACTGGCGCTGGACTACGGCTTCCTGCACCTCGGGCGTTTCTCCGAAAGCTATCGCCAGCAGTTCGGCGAACTGCCGTCCGTGACCTTCAAACGCCGCCACTGAATTCCCGCCCCGAAACAACCTGAAGCACCTGCCGCGCCGTCCTGCACAAAACGGATAACGCTCTGCAGGATTCGGATATTGCCTCCCGCGTTGCCTCCCTAATCTGACCTGGCCTGAACAATAACAATGGAGGCCCCGGCCATGTCCCTGGGAATCGACTACCTCAATGCCATGCTTGAAGAGGACCCCAAGAAGGGTGCCTACCGCTGCAAGCGGGAGATGTTCACCGATCCGCGGCTGTTCGAACTGGAGATGACGCACATCTTCGAAGGCAACTGGATCTACCTCGCCCATGAAAGCCAGATCCCCAACGTCAATGACTTTCTGACCACCACCATGGGCCGCCAACCCGTCTTCATCGCCCGCAACAAGGCTGGTGAACTCAATGCCTTTCTCAATGCGTGCAGCCATCGCGGCGCCATGCTGTGCCGGCACAAGTCCGGCAACCGTTCCAGCTACACCTGTCCGTTCCACGGCTGGACGTTCAACAACAGCGGCAAACTGCTCAAGGTCAAGGACCCGAGCGAGGCCGGCTACCCCGAAGGCTTTAACTGTGAAGGCTCCCACGACCTGACCAAAGTCGCGCGTTTCGAATCCTATCGCGGCTTCCTGTTCGGCAGCCTGAACGCCGACGTGAAATCCCTTGCCGAGCATCTGGGCGAGTCGGCCAGGATCATTGACATGATCGTCGATCAGTCCCCCGAAGGGCTGGAAGTGCTGCGCGGTTCCAGCTCCTACATCTATGAAGGCAACTGGAAACTCACCGCCGAAAATGGCGCCGACGGCTATCACGTCAGCTCCGTGCACTGGAACTACGCCGCCACTCAGAACCAGCGTCAGCAGCGCGACGCCGGTGAAGAAATCAAGACCATGAGCGCCGGCAGTTGGGCGAAGAAGGGGGGTGGTTTCTACTCGTTCGAGCACGGCCATCTGCTGCTCTGGACCCGCTGGGCCAACCCCGAGGACCGTCCGGCGTACGAGCGTCGCGGTGAACTGGTCCGGGACTTTGGCCAGGCTCGCGCCGACTGGATGATCGAGAACTCGCGCAACCTGTGCCTGTACCCCAACGTGTACCTGATGGATCAGTTCAGTTCGCAGATCCGCATCGCCCGACCGATCTCCGTCGACAAGACCGAGATCACCATTTATTGCATCGCCCCCAAAGGCGAGAGCGCCGAGGCTCGGGCCAAACGCATTCGCCAATACGAAGACTTCTTCAACGTCAGCGGCATGGCCACCCCGGATGACCTCGAAGAATTCCGCTCGTGCCAGACCGGCTACGGCGCCGGGCGCGGCTGGAACGACATGTCCCGTGGCGCGACCCATTGGGTCGAAGGCGCGGACGCGGCGGCCGAGGAAATCGACCTCAAGCCATTGCTGTCCGGCATGCGTACCGAAGACGAAGGCCTGTTCGTGCTGCAACACAAGTACTGGCTGGAAACCATGCTCAAGGCCGCCGCCAGCGATAAAAACCTGATCCCCGTGGAGGCCGTGCAATGAGCAACCTCTACGACACCGTGCGCGACTTTCTCTACCGCGAAGCACGCTATCTCGACGATGGCCAGTGGGATCAGTGGCTGGAGCTCTACGCTGCCGACGCCAGTTTCTGGATGCCGGCCTGGGACGACCACAACACCCTGACCGAAGACCCGCAAAGCGAAATCTCGCTGATCTGGTACGGCAACCGTGGCGGCCTCGAAGACCGGGTATTCCGGATCAAGACCGAGCGCTCCAGCGCGACCATCCCCGATACGCGCACCTCGCACAACCTGAGCAACATCGAGATCGTCGAGCAGGGCGAAGGGCAATGCCAGGTGCGCTTCAACTGGCACACCCTGAGCTTTCGCTATCAGGTCACCGACAGCTACTTCGGCAGCAGTTTCTACACCCTCGACCTGCGCGGCGAACAGCCGCTGATCAAGGCCAAGAAAGTCGTGCTGAAGAACGATTACGTCCGTCAGGTCATCGACATCTACCACATCTGATCGAGACGGCGGCGAGCCGGGCTCGACGCTGTGAGCGAGGTGCACCATGAGTTTCCAGATCGCACTGAATTTCGAAGACGGGGTCACCCGTTTCATCGAGGCCTCGGGCCACGAAACCGTTGCCGACGCGGCGTATCGCCAGGGCATCAACATCCCGCTGGACTGCCGCGACGGCGCCTGCGGTACCTGCAAATGTTTCGCCGAGGCCGGGCGATACGACATGGGCGACAACTTCATCGAAGACGCCCTGAGTGAAGACGAACTGGCCCAGGGTTATGTGCTGACCTGCCAGATGCGCGCCGAAAGCGATTGCGTGGTGCGGGTGCCGGTCGGCTCGCAGGTGTGCAAGACCGAACAGGCGAGTTTCCAGGCGTCGATCAGCGATGTTCGTCAGCTCTCCGAGAGCACCATCGCGCTGTCGATCAAGGGTGAGTCCCTGAGCAAACTGACGTTCCTGCCGGGACAATACGTCAACCTGCAAGTGCCGGGCAGCGATCAGTTACGTGCCTATTCCTTCAGCTCGTTGCAGAAGAACGGCGAGGTCAGTTTCCTGATCCGCAATGTCCCCGGCGGCTTGATGAGCAGCTTCCTGACCGGGCTGGCCAAGGCCGGCGACAGCCTGAATCTCGCCGGGCCGCTGGGCAGTTTTTACCTGCGGGAAATCAAGCGGCCGTTGCTGCTGTTGGCGGGCGGCACCGGGCTCGCCCCGTTCACGGCGATGCTGGAGAAAATCGCCGAGCAGGGCAGCGAACATCCGGTTCACTTGATCTACGGCGTGACCAACGATTTCGATCTGGTTGAACTTGACCGCCTGGAAGCCTTCGCCGCGCGCATCCCGAATTTCAGCTTCGGCGCCTGTGTGGCCAATCCGCAGAGCCAGCACCCGCTCAAGGGCTATGTCACCCAGCACATCGAGCCGCGCCATCTTAATGAAGGCGATGTCGACGTGTACCTGTGCGGCCCGCCGCCGATGGTCGAGGCGGTCAGCCAGTACATCCGCGAGCAGGGCATCACGCCGGCGAATTTCTACTACGAGAAGTTCGCGGCGGCCTGAGTCTTTTTTCTGAATGTCGAGGTTGTCATGAACAACAGATTCGCCAACAAGGTCGCGCTGGTCACCGGCGCGGCGCAGGGCATCGGTCGCCGGGTGTGCGAGCGATTGCTGGAAGAGGGCGCACACGTCGTCGCCGTCGACCGCTCCGCACTGGTTCACGAACTGCAAGGCGAGGGCGTTTTGTCGCTGACCGCCGACCTTGAGCAATACGCCGATTGCGCCCGGGTGATGAGCGCCGCCATCGATGCTTTCGGGCGCCTGGATGTGCTGGTCAACAACGTCGGAGGCACCATTTGGGCCAAACCGTTTGAGCACTACGACGTCAAGCAAATCGAGGCCGAAGTGCGCCGCTCGCTGTTCCCGACGTTGTGGTGCTGCCACGCCGCATTGCCGTACATGCTCAAGCAGGGGCGCGGCGCGATCGTCAACGTGTCGTCGATTGCAACCCGCAGCCTGAACCGTGTTCCGTACGGCGCAGCCAAGGGCGGCATCAACGCACTGACCGCGTGCCTGGCTTTTGAGAATGCCGAGCGCGGGATCCGGGTCAACGCCACCGCGCCCGGCGGCACTGAAGCACCTCCCCGACGCATCCCGCGCAACACCGCCGAACAGTCCGCGCAGGAGCAAGCCTGGTATCAGGAAATCGTCGCGCAAACCCTCGATAGCAGCTTGATGAAACGCTACGGAACCCTCGACGAACAGGTCGGCGCGATCCTGTTTCTGGCCTCGGACGACGCCTCCTACATCACCGGTGTAACCCTGCCGGTCGGTGGCGGCGATCTCGGCTGACACCTATTGAATGGACACCTCAATGAACCGAACCCTGATTGAAAGCCTGTCGACGATCGTCGTCGACTTGCCGACCCTCCGCCCGCACAAACTGGCGATGCACACGATGCAGAACCAGACGCTGGTGATCCTGCGCCTGCGCTGCAGCGATGGCATCGAAGGCATCGGCGAAGCCACCACCATCGGCGGCCTGGCCTATGGCTACGAAAGTCCGGAAAGCATCAAGGCCAACATCGACGCGCACCTGGCGCCGGCGCTGATTGGCATGGACGCGAGCAACATCAACGTCGCCATGCAGAAGCTCGACAAAATCGCCAAGGGCAACACCTTCGCCAAGTCCGGGATCGAGAGCGCATTGCTCGACGCCCAAGGCAAACGCCTTGGCCTGCCCGTGAGCGAACTGCTCGGCGGACGGGTCCGCGACAGCCTCGAAGTCGCCTGGACACTGGCCAGTGGCGACACCGCCCGCGACATCGCCGAGGCCGAGCAGATGCTTGATCTGCGACGGCATCGGATCTTCAAACTGAAGATCGGCGCCAACCCGCTGGAGCAGGATCTCAAGCATGTGGTGGCGATCAAGAAAGCCTTGGGTGATCGCGCCAGTGTGCGGGTCGACGTCAACCAGTACTGGGACGAATCCCAGGCGATTCGTGGCTGCCAGGTGTTGGGCGATAACGGTATCGACCTGATCGAGCAGCCGATCTCGCGAGTCAATCGTTCCGGGCAGATTCGTCTGAACCAGCGCAGCCCGGCGCCGATCATGGCCGACGAATCCATCGAAAGCGTGGAAGACGCGTTCAGCCTCGCCGCCGACGGCGCCGCCAGCGTCTTCGCCTTGAAAATCGCCAAGAACGGCGGTCCGCGCGCCGTGTTACGCACCGCGCAAATTGCCGAAGCCGCCGGCATCGCCCTGTACGGCGGCACCATGCTCGAAGGCTCCATCGGCACGCTGGCCTCGGCCCACGCGTTCCTCACACTCAGGCAACTGACGTGGGACACCGAGCTGTTCGGCCCGTTGCTGCTGACCGAAGACATCGTCACCGAGCGCCCGCAGTACCGCGACTTTCACCTGCACATTCCACGCACCCCGGGCCTGGGCCTGACGCTGGATGAAGAGCGTCTGGCGCGTTTTCGCCGGCACTGATTCCTTAAGGAGAACGCCATGTTGTTCCACGTAAAAATGACCGTGAAATTGCCCGCCGACCTGGACCCGGCCGTTGCCACAAAGCTCAAGGCCGACGAGAAGGAACTCGCCCAGCGCCTGCAACGCGAAGGCCAGTGGCGCCACCTCTGGCGCATCGCCGGGCACTACGCCAATTACAGCGTGTTCGACGTGCCCAGCGTCGAAGCGCTGCACGACACCCTGATGCTGTTGCCGCTGTTTCCCTACATGCAGATCGAGATCGACGGCCTCTGCCGCCACCCCTCGTCGATCCACACCGACGACCGCTGAGCCCGGACTCGACCCCACAACAACAAGATGAGGTGAACACCATGACCGTGAAGATTGTCCACACTGCCGAACTGCAAACGTTCTTCGAAGAAGCCGCCGGTTTTGCCAACGATGGCGGCAGCTCGCGTCTGAAAACCATCGTCCTGCGAGTGTTGCAGGACACCGCCCGGATCATCGAAGACCTTGAGATCAGCGAAGACGAATTCTGGAAAGCCGTCGATTACCTCAACCGTCTGGGCGACCGCTCGGAAGCCGGACTGCTGGTGGCCGGCCTCGGCCTCGAGCATTTTCTCGACCTGTTGCAGGACGCCAAGGATGCGCAGATCGGCTTGACCGGCGGCACGCCGCGCACCATCGAAGGCCCGTTGTACGTAGCCGGGGCGCCGCTGTCCGAAGGTGAATGCCGGATGGACGACGGCAGCGAAGAGGGTGTCGCCACGGTGATGTTTATCGAAGGCCAGGTGTTCGATCCGCAGGGCCAGCCGCTGGCCGGCGCCACGGTCGACCTGTGGCACGCCAACACCAAAGGCACCTATTCGTTCTTCGATCAGAGCCAGTCCGACTACAACCTTCGCCGCCGGATCATCACCGACGCCGAAGGCCGCTATCGCGCCCGCAGCATCGTGCCTTCCGGTTATGGCTGCGATCCTCAGGGCCCGACTCAGGAATGCCTGAACCTGCTTGGCCGCCACGGCCAGCGCCCGGCTCATATTCACTTCTTCATTTCCGCGCCTGGGCATCGACACCTGACGACGCAGATCAATCTGTCGGGGGACAAATACCTGTGGGATGACTTCGCCTATGCGACCCGTGAAGGGTTGGTCGGGGAAGTCGAGTTTCGTGAGGATGCCGCGGGGCGTCGTGCCGAATTGAAGTTCGACTTCCAGTTGCAACAGGCGCCGGATTCGGCAGCCGAACAGCGCAGTCAACGGCCACGGGCGTTGCAGGAATCCTGATCCCAGAGCTCTGACCGGACTGGTTGAACTGCGCAAAAAGTTGCGCAGTTGTCCGTAATAAAACCCCACTCAAAACCGCTGCAGGCCTTGCCGATAAAGGCCTGCAGCCAAGTGCGCAAGAAGTTGCGCAGTACTGCGCAACTTCTTGCGCACTTTTTAGCTTTTTCCTACAAAAAAAAACGAAAAACCCCCACGCGAGCTTCGTAAACCCTTGATAGGCAATGGCCATATGATGGCTGGCACGACTTTTGATTACTCCTTTGCCACCTGGACAGGCAATCACGCCGTCCGGTCCTGTCTTTTGAGCAAGGAGCACACCCCATGGCAACACCAGCGTACATGTCGGTTACCGGCGAAAAACAAGGCCTGATCACTGCCGGCGCCTTCACCGCCGACTCCGTTGGCAACACCTATCAGGAAGGCCACGAAGACCAGGTCATGGTTCAGGCTTTCACCCACGACGTGATCATCCCGCGTGACCCGCAATCCGGTCAGCCAACCGGTCAGCGCGTTCACAAGCCAGTCGTGATCACCAAGGTCTACGACAAGGCTTCGCCTCTGCTGCAAGCAGCACTGACCTCCGGCGAGCGCATGAGCGAAATCGTTATCCAGTGGTACCGCACTTCGGCGCAAGGCACCCAAGAGCACTACTACACCACCAAACTGGAAGACGCGATCATCGTCGCCATCAACAACAAAATGCACAACTGCCAGGATCCAGGCAATTCGCACTTCACCCACCTGGAAGAAGTGCAGTTCACCTATCGCAAAATCACCTGGACCCACGAAGTCTCCGGTACCTCGGGTTCCGATGACTGGCGTGCTCCAGTCGTTTAATCGCGACTGATGGTTGTACGGCCTCGACCGGTTTTGCCGGTCGAGGCACCTTCATTACTTAAAGAATTTTCGTTGCCAGCTCCTTTAAGCGCTGGCGACTGTCGCAGCACTGCGCGAGGAACAAGGGATGTTCTCACCGGCCAACCAGGCTCATTTCAACCTGACCATCGATGGCGCGGACAGCGATTTCCAGGTGCTGTCGTTCACCGGTCGGGAGGCCCTCAACACGCCCTTCGAATTCGAGCTGGAACTGGTCAGCGAAAAGGCCTCGATCAACCTCGAAAGCCTGCTGCACAAACTGGCGTTTCTTCAGCTGTCGCCGAGCGGCAGCGGGATTCACGGGCTGATCTACAGCATCGCCCAAGGCGAGGCGGGCAAACGACTGACCCGCTACAAGATCTCGCTGCGCCCGCAGCTTTCGTACCTCGCGCACCGTTTCAACCAGCGCATCTTCCAGCAGATGACCGTGCAACAGATCATCAGCCAGGTGCTGGAAGAGCACGGCATCCTCGCCAGCGACTATCACTTCCAGCTGAGCGCGATCTATCCCGAACGCATCTACTGCACGCAGTACGATGAAAGTGACCTGCATTTTGTCCAGCGCCTGTGTGAGGAGGAGGGGATTCACTACCACTTCCAGCACACGTCCAGCGGCCACAAACTGACTTTCGGCGATGACCAGACGGTGTTCCCGAAACTGGCGCCGGTGGCCTATCAGCAGGACTCCGGGTTGGTGGCGGACAAGCCGGTGGTCAAGCGTTTCGGCCTGCGCCTGGCGACCCGTACCAGCCGCACTACGCGGCGCGATTACGACTTCGTCAAACCGAAGATCGAGCTGGAAAGTGATGCCAAGAGCAGCGCTCAGCCGGATCTGGAAGACTACGATTATCCGGGGCGTTTCGTTGATCGCGACCGTGGCCGGCATCTGGCCAATCGTGCGCTGGAGCGTCATCGCAGCGACTATCGTCTGGCCGAAGGTAACAGCGATCAGCCGATCCTGGTCACCGGTCATTTTCTCGCCCTGACCGACCACGCCAACCCGACTTGGAATGACTTGTGGCTGCTCACCGAGATCTTCCACGAAGGCAAGCAGCCGCAAGTGCTGGAAGAGTCGGTGACCAGCGACACCACCGACAACAAAGACGATTTCCATCAGGGCTACCGCAACCGCTTCAACGCGATCCCGTGGGACGTGCCGTACCGTCCGCCGCTGGACCACCCGAAACCCAAGGTCCTCGGTTCGCAAAGCGCTGTGGTCACCGGGCCGGAAGGCGAAGAGATCTTCTGCGACCAGTACGGCCGGGTGAAGGTGCAGTTCTTCTGGGACCGCGAAGGTCAGCACGACGACAAGACCACCTGCTGGATGCGCGTGGCCTCCAGCTGGGCGGCTGAAACCTTTGGCTCGATCAACATTCCGCGGGTCGGCATGGAAGTGCTGATCACCTTCCTCGAAGGCGATCCCGACCAGCCGCTGATCACCGGTTGCCTGTACCACGGCGCCAACCTGCCACCGTACAAACTGCCGGACTTCAAGACCCTGGCCACGGTCAAGAGCAAGGAATACAAGGGCAGCCGCGCCAACGAACTGCGCATCGACGACACCACCAGCGAGATCAGCATCGCGCTGCGCAGTGACCATGGTGCGAGTGCGATCAACTTGGGTTACCTGACTCATCCGCGCCCGAGCGGTGGTCAGCCGCGCGGCGAAGGTTTCGAACTGCGCACTGACCGCCACGGTGCGGTGCGTGCCGGCGCCGGTCTGCTGATCACCACCGAACCGCGCCCGAACGAATCTAAGCACCACAAGGATCTGCCGGAAACCGCCGAGCGCCTCGCCACCGCCAGCGATCAACAGGACGGTTTCGCCACGCAGGCCAAAGAGCTGCAAGCCCAGGAAGCGGGCGACCAGGACGACGTGGCCAAGGCCTTGCACGCGCAGCACCAAGGCGTGCTCGGCTCGGGTCCGGCAAACCTCACCGCCAACGAATTCCCCGAGTTCACCGAGCCGCATCTGGTGCTCGCCAGTCCGGCCGGTATCGCCCTGACCACACCGCGCTCCAGCCACATCGCCACCGGCGAACACCTGGCGCTGAGCAGCACCGGGCACACCAGTTTTTCCGTCGGCAAACGCCTGCTGGCCAGCGCCAGTCGCGGCATGCGCCTGTTCGTGCAGAGCATGGGCTGGCGGCTGGTGGCGGCGTCCGGCGACATCGACGTCAAGGCACTGAAGGACAGCATCAACCTGCTGGCCAAACTCAACATCACCGCCAACGCCGACCGCATCACCATCACCGCCAAGACCGAACTGGTGATCCAGGGCGGCGGCAGCGCCACCACCTACAACGCCGGCGGCATCACCCACGCCACCAGCGGCCCGTACACCGCCCACGCGGCGAACTTCGCCTACACCGGGGCGAAATCCTTGGCGGGCGTGTTCCCGGAACCGCCGAAACCGGGCAAGGGCAATCTCGAATTGTTCAACCAGTACGCCGGGCGCCAAGGCATCAAGGAAGGCGATTACGAAGTCATCGATGCGCTGGGTAAAAGCATCAAAGGCAAGCTCGACGGCAAGGGTTTCGCCAGCGTCGCCGGCGCGGCACCGGGGCCGGCGCGCGTGCTGTTCGGCAAGGATCCGGCGGATACCTGGAGTGAAGGCAGCTACATCGGCAAACCGGAATGGCCGTTGAATCCGCCGGGTGCCGAAGACGTGCCGAGTCAGGTGCAGGCCATGGTGGCGCAGGCGCTGCCGAGCAAGAACTGGGATCTGTTGGAGAAGGGCAAGGAATTGGCACAGACAGGGATGGGCGCGATGCAGACCGCACAAGGCGCGATGCAAACAGCGCAGCAGGTGAAAGGCGCCGTGCAGGGCGGAGCGGCGGGGCTGCCGAAACTAGCGAGTGCGGCGATGCCGAGTGCTTCCGGGCTGCTCGGGGCGGCGAGCAAGGCGGGCAAGTTGCCGAGTCTGCCAGCACCCGCGCTACCGAAATCCTCGCTTAAAACCCCTGGGCTGATTGCAAGTGAGATGCTGTCATGACTACCGCAAGCGCAACACAAAGCCGAGAGTCTCAAGTTGCTGTCGTGCCACTGAATCAGATTCAAGTAGCGGATGTCGGACGCGATGCTGCCAAGTTCGATGCATGGCTGCAGGAAGTCAGTGGCGGTTACGTCACCCTCGAGCGAATCAAATATGTCGCCGGAGCCCTGCCGGTAGTTGGCAACATCATGGCGTTGGTCGATGTCTTGAATGACATTGCCGTTTTATCTCGAAGTGAAAAGCGCGATCCGCTGGATTGGGTCAGCCTGGGCATCGACCTTATCGGTGTAATACCTGTCCCTGCGAATATGGCTGCCGCACGCATGAGCCTTCGACCGACGCTTTACCTGGTTCGGCAGGAAATGAAGGTGGCTGGCAAGGCGCTTTTGGGCGACGCGTTGATCAACGTGATTGCCGGTCACTTGAACGCAACGATTGTTGGCGAGATTGATCACTTCGTTAAGACCGCCCAATCTGCCTTGCCTGATCTGCTGGATAAAGCCGGGCAAAAGGGTGAAGAGTTCCTCAAGCAGATTGCCACGGGATTGAACGCTGTTGTCGATGCTGAACTTGATGCCGGTGCTGACCTCAAGCGAGCAGGGAAAAAAATGGACGGTGTGGGGGGGCAACTCCTGCACGATCCCGGCAAGGCCATCAGCAATATTTTTGACGCAGCCTTCGATGTCTATAAGGCCGCGGGAAAGGGCGTAGTCAATAGCGCTGCAAAGCATCTGTTGCCTCGGGAAGCCAAGAAGCTCGTTCACGATCAAACCAAGATACTGGTTGCCATGGGGCCGGAGCTAAAGGCTCAACTGAAAAAGCTCAGTAATCCGAACATGCCGTTTTCCATCGGCGCGCTGCTGATCGTACTGACAAAGGCTGTCGAGGCCTGGAATCTGCGTAACAGGCGTGGTGTCGCCGGTCACGTGAAAGTCGGCGGAACGAGCCAGGCCAAACACAGGGCAGGTGAGGGCAGAACTGAAGTCAGGAAAACGGAAGTCCCGGCGAAGAAGAAACCCAATGCTGAAAAAAACGGTACCTGCCCGGGTACCTGCGACAGCATCAGCTTTGCAGTGGGCTCCGAAAGCATTGCTCACACGGATTTCAATTTGACCGGCCCGTTCCCGATCGAGTGGACGCGTATTTACAGCTCGGATCTGGATACCTATGACCAAGGCGATTTGGGTGCACGATGGATCACTTCGTTCACCACACGATTCGACCTCGTTGACGGTGCCTTGCAGTTCCATGATGCGGATGGCCGCAGCCATGACTATCCGCTGCCCAAAGTTGACCTGTTCCATTACGACGCGATCGAAAACCTCACGGTTGTCCGCGTTAGTGACGACAAGCTGTTGCTCTGCCGTGGTTTCGAACGCAAGGAAACCTATGTCCGTCGTGGCCAGCAGTTTCTGCTGGTCGGTGTGGAGTTGCGCAGCGGCGCCGGCATCATGCTGCATTACGAGCATCGCTACGGTGACCGGACAGTACTGTCCGACCTGATTACGTACGAGGGGGATCCGGGCAAGGTGCATCTGCACCTCGGCACGATGATTGATGGACAAGGGCGCTTGACCGGGCTCTGGGAGATCCGTGACGGTGAGCCTCTGCGTCAGCTTTGTTCCTATGTTTACGATTCGGCGGGCGATCTGGTTCAGGCACAGGATGAAAACGGTGCTGCATGGCGTTATCAGTACCAGCATCACCTGATCACCCGTTACACCGATCGCACCGGGCGCGGCATGAACCTGCAATGGCTGGGTCATGGTGCAGACGCCAAGGCAGTTCGTGAGTGGGCGGATGACGGCAGTTTCGATACCCGTCTGGAATGGGATGAAAACATTCGACTGGTGTACGTCACGGATGCGCTCGGTCATGAGACCTGGCATTACTTTGACAGTCTGGGTTACACCTACCGTATTCGGCACGCCGACGATCGTTCTGACTGGTTCTTCCGCGATAGCGCAAAAAACGTGATCCGCCACGTCCGTGCCGATGGGCGCTCGGATCGCTACAGCTATGATGAACGAAGCAATCTTCTCGAACACATTCGCACCGATGACACGGTGGTCCACTTCGCCTACGACGATCTCGACCAACTGATCAAGATCAGCGATGCCGAGGGCGGGCAATGGACAAGGGCCTATGACGACGCTGGCAACCTTGTCGAGAGCGTCGATCCACTGGGCAACAAGACCGAATACGCTTACAACCCGGCCGGGATGCCAACCTCGGTCAAAGATGCCAACGGCAATGAAAAGAAACTGGCCTACAACGCTTCCGGGCAATTGGTGGAGTACGTCGATTGTTCAGGCAAGACCAGTGCCTGGGAGTACAGCGAACGCGGCCAGATGATTTGCTTCACGGACGCTGCCGGCCACAGTACCGAATACCGATACAGTGCCGGGCAATTGACGTTGATCATGCACCCGGACAAGACCGAGGAGCGCTTCGAGCGTGATGCCGAGGGCCGATTGCTGGCCCATGTCGATGGTCTGGATCGTTGCACAACTTGGAAGTACAGCGCGGCGGGGCTGATCGCCGAGCGGGTGGATGCGCTGGAGCATGCCGTTCGTTATCGCTGGGACAAGCTCGGTCGACTGATTGCACTGGAGAACGAGAACGAACGTCGTGCTCACTTCAACTACGACCCGGTCGGTCGTTTACTTGAAGAAACAGCTTTTGACGGGCGTTCAACCCGTTATTCGTACGAGCCCGAAACCGGGCGGCTTGCGAAAATCTACAACGGTGAACATTGCGTCGAGATACGTTTTGACTCAATGAATCGTTTGATCGAACGCAGAGCGATTCTGGGTGATCAGCAGCAAAGCGAAACCTTCGATTACGACGGTAACAGCAAACTGATCATGGCTTGCAACGCCGATAGCCGCTTGCAGTGGTTCCATGATCTGGCGGGTAACATCCTGCGTGAGCATCAACACTATCTGGGCCTCGAGAGCCCGATGGTCGCCATATGGCAGCATGAGTACGATGCACTCAATCAACGCGTTGCAACCCTGCGCCCCGATGGCCACCGAGTCAGTTGGCTGACCTACGGCAGCGGCCACCTGCTGGGATTGCGTCTGGATGACCATGAACTGGCCGGATTCGAGCGTGACGATTTGCACCGTGAAGTCGCTCGCCATCAAGGAAATCATCTGTTGCAAACGCAGAAATGGGACCCGGCCGGGCGCTTGCAAGCTCAGGTGCTGGAGCGCAGTGCCGACAAATCGGTGCTGCTCAAGCGTGACTACCAATACGATGCCGCTGGTCAACTGACGGATATCAATGACAGTCGTCGGGGCCCGCTTTCCTATCGTTATGACCCTGTCGGTCGTTTGATCAATGCCGTTACGCGTATAGGGGTCGAAACCTTTGCGTTCGATCCTGCCGGGAATCTCCTGGATGAACGAGCCTTTGAAATCCGCCGGCCTCTGGACCAAGAGCCTGCGCGAAGCAAACTGCTGGATAACGTGTTGCGTGAATACGCGGGCACGAATTATGAGTACGACGAGCGCGGCAATCAGATCAAGCGCTGGAGTAACGGCAGCGTCTGCGAAATGCGATGGGACCTGTTCGATCGCCTGGTGCATTTCGAAGATGATCGTCTGTCGGTGGATTATGCATACGACCCGTTAGGTCGCCGCCTGCACAAGAACTCTCGAGCGCACTACAAGCATCGTCCAGAGGCAGGCTCTCTGTGGAACAGCAATGAACATGCACGTAAACAACGTGAGCATGACTGTGGCTTCACGATGTTCGGTTGGGATGGTGACAATCTGGCGTGGGAGAGCAGTCCCCCGCAGCTGGATGGTGATACCGGACGCACGGTTCATTACATTTACGAACCTGGTACCTACAACCCCGTGGCACAGGCGCTGAGTCAGCAGCCTGTTCGTCTGGTGCCTCAACCCGAATACGGTGACGTTTACGCGGCGGACGAGGATCCACTTTGGAATCACGCTCCGGTTCCGCCCCCGTTTGATGCGATTGCCTGGTATCAGTGTGATCACCTCGGTACACCCCAGGAAATGACCGATCAGCAAGGGAATGTGGCTTGGAGCGCTCATTACAAAGTGTGGGGGCGGGCGATTGAACAGCGCTCATCATCAGCGCTGCAGCAAGGGTTGAAAAACCCATTTCGCTTCCAGGGTCAGTATCACGACCATGAGACCGGCCTGCATTACAACCGTCACCGGTACTACGATCCAGACGTCGGTCGCTTCGTTTCTCGTGATCCGATCGGGTACGCGGGTGGTATCAACTTCTATCAATATGCAATCAGTCCGACCCAGTGGGTCGATCCGAACGGTCTTTGCAGCACTGCACTCAATCGGGCACTGGGCGGAAAAACCCATGACAAGATGCAGGCCCATCACCTGATTCCCGAGGAAGTATGGGGACGGCAGGCCAGCTTCTTCTCGGATATCGGGATGGGTGGAGAACGCGATAAAAAGGAAAACGGATTGTTGATGCCCGACAGTGCCGATCAGGCCAAGAAAACCAAGCGTGTTTTTTACCACTGTGGGTCGCATGGTAAGGTCTACAGCCCGATGGTTAACAACATGGTAACGACCGTCAGAAGCAAATATGAAGCTGGTGTGATTGACGAAGCGCAGGCGCGAACTCAGATATCCGCGATTCAGACAAGACTGAGAGCCAGTCTTTCCGTACCTGGCACAACACAGCGCAGACTTAGATAAGCAGGGAGAAGGGATTATGGAATACTTTGTGCTTTCTCAAAAAGAAGAGTCCGGTTGCCCGGTCGGATTCTTGCAGGCGGATCTATACGATAAGTTCTATTCAGATACCAAGGACGTTGAGCATGGTTTTTTTTCGTGGTACGCGGAGAAAATTCATTACAAAACGCACACGCCTTATCCAGAAGGCATGGTGCTTATTTCAAAAGACAAGCTCTATGACTTTGATATACGTAGCATTGCCCGCTTTTATATAGTCAGTGACGAATTCATGTCTGTTTGCAGCGAGATGGATGTTGCTGTTACTGATTCGGTGCCAATCAAGGTGGTTTCCAAAGCTGGAGAAAGTATTTCATCCAGAAACTACAATGCTGTTCTTTTTGAGGAACTGGATGCGCGCTCGCAAACTGACCCGGCATCGACTTTTATAGAGGAGGATGGGTTGATTTTCAGATTCAAAAAGCTTGTATTGCCAGCAGGCTTTAATCGGAATCTGTTCAAGTTCAAGGGGCTGATTTCAGGTAGTAATACGCTTATCTGTTCCAGTGAGTTCAAGAAGCTCGCGGAGGGGATCAAAGGGGTGAACTTCACTCCTCTGAAGGATGTGATCTGGTCGGGCGTGAGACCTATTTGACTGCGAGCACAGAGTTTATGAATTTTTATGTGCTTTCACAGAAAGAGGAGCAAGGCTGTCCGCCGGGATTTTACGTGCTGATCTTTTCGACAGATATTATTCCTGCACAAGAGATGTTGAATTTGGTTTTTTTCCCTGGTACGCGGAAAGGGGGAAGCCCGGGCCGCGTACCCCCTTTCCGGAGGGCATGGTTTTAATTTCCAAAGATGAAAACTATGAATTCGATATTCGAAGCGTTTCGAAATTTTTTTATGTGGTGAGTGACGAATTTTTAGCCGCCTGCAATAGCTTCAACGTGAATGTGGTTGATAGGGTCAGGATTGACGTGCTTTCGGAGGGCGGAAAACGCACTTCCTCAAAACATTACAATGCTGTGTTGTTCGATGAGTTGGATGTACGGACAAACTGCGATCCAGCCTCTACGTTTGTAGAGGAAAAGGGCAGGCCAATCAGGTTCAAAAAATTAATTCTCGGTGATGATTGGAAATTCGATCTTTTCAAGTACGGGAGACAGGTGTCAGGAAGTGATAGTCTGATCTGTTCTCAGGCGTTCAGGGATGCGGCAATCGATTTCAAGGGTATTGATTTTACCTCGTTGGAAACAGTTGTGTGGTCCGGGGTTAGGCGAATATGAACGATACAAAGCTGAGTTTTCGCATAGCCGACAAAACCAACCCTGTTCATATTAAGGTATTTGCAGGCAGCCACTCTGATGGTCCGGTATACGAGGAGCTCCCGGCTCGTCATGTAGGCGCGACAGCCTATGAACTGCTGTCCTCACCCGGGCTGGCGCTGAATATGGCTCGCGGAGACGTCATATCGATCAAAAATAAAAACACCCATGCGGTGGTGCTTGAACGAGGTGGTAACTTTTGCATTCACATCTACGCCGATTCCATTCGTGCTGCGGATATCGCTGAGCTGGAAGTCGATGTGCTGCGTGAACTGGGTGGAACGCTGGACGGCGTGTTTGAGGGCAATCTTTCGTTGGCTGTTCCAGCGAGCAACGGGATGAACAAGATCAACGAGGTTTTTGACCGATTTCGCGATAGAACCGGGATTCAATGGTATTACGCCAACATCTATCAGAACCTGGATGACGATGATGACGAGACGCTGTTGAACTGGTGGCTCGAAGGCTGACGACCCTGAACCCACAATCGAATGGAATCGGATCAACAAACAAGGAGTGGCTGTGAGCGAACATGAGCGGGTTTATCCCAGTGCTGCGCAGAACGCGATCTGTGAAAAATACGGGATGTCTGTGCTTCCTCCCGAGGAAATGGTCGCTATCGCCATCGAGTCGCTAGGGAATACACCCATTTATGGCACACGCGTTTGTTTGCCGGATGGGGGGAATGTCAGCTGGTTCATCCACGGCGGCACGCATTCAGCGGCGATTGATTTTTACCAGCCGGTTTGTATTGAACACTTACCCGAAATGCTTCCGCTGGTGATGAAATATCTGTGTTTACCCACGGGCGCCAAATTCATCATCGATACCCAAGGGTACGAAGACGTCTGGATGGCTGAGTAACCTGGTCAAAGGAGTGACAACATGAAAGACGCAATCCGCCTCGGCGACTCCACCACCCACGGTGGCAAGGTGCTCGAAGCCTTCTCCCGGACCGACCTCAACGGCAAGCCGATTGCCGGGGTCGGCCACAAGGTCAGTTGCCCGTTGTGCAAAGGGATTTTTCCGATTGCCGAGGGCAGCAGCACCTACACCGTCGATGGTGTGCCCATCGCGCTCGACGGCATGAAAACAGCCTGTGGGGCGGCGCTGATTGCCAGCGGGCCCAAAGGTGCCGTTGTCAGCTAAAACCATACTTGTACATTGATTGCCATCTTCATGACGCGGCCTTTTCGGCGCGTTTTTTGATAAGAAATGCTTCAACCAAAGCAGAGTTCAAAACCCTCCAACATTTAAAGGAATAAATATGAAGACCGCTTCTTTGATTCTCGCCATGGCAGCCGCTTTTGGCACCAGCATGCTCGCCCACGCCGAAGGGCAAGACGCCGCCACCCTGAAAGGGATATACGACAACGGCCGCAACATGTCAGGCCTGATCAAAAGCTGCGTCGACAAGGGGTTCCTGAAAGCAGATAGCACCGAGAACGCCAACAAGATGGTTGCATTCGTTGGCAACATGCCTGGCGATTTCGACAAGCGTGACGGCGACAAAAACGAACAGTTTGGCCGTAAAGGCGAAGTGTTCACGGATGGGGAATACAAGAGCCTGGAAAGCAACCTGCCGCCGAACCTCACCCTCAAACAATGGTGCGAACAGGCCGATCAAGGCATGCGCGAAGGGTTGAAGCGCGTCGGTCTGTAGCAGTCAGCCGATTCAGGACCGACGGTAACGGCAAGTCGATTGCCGCGGTCGGTCCTGAGGTCAGTGGAGCCCCCTCGATAGACAGACCTAAGCTAATGCAAAAAAGATATTTGTTCGGAGTTTTATATATCGTTTAGTTTTGATTCACAGACGAATCAAAGCATCAAACCGACAGACCCCCGATTGCCATGACGGCACACGCTGAATCGATCACAGGCTCTTCAGGTTTGATTCACACGGGAGTGAATCATGCCGCACACCTCAGACATCACCGCATTACCCATCCTCGACCTGTCCCTGCTCGACGGTACGCCGCAGCAGCGCCAGACCTTTCTCGATGACTTGCGCCACGCCGCGCGCGACGTCGGGTTTTTCTACCTGACCGGCCATGGCATCGACGCTGGCTTGCTCCAGCAAGTGCAAGACCACGCCCGCCAATTCTTTGCCTTGCCCGACAACGAGAAAACCGCCGTCGGCATGGTCAATTCCCCGCACTTTCGCGGTTACAACCGCGCCGCTTCGGAGATCACTCGCGGCCAGCCCGATCAGCGTGAACAGTTCGATCTGGGCGCCGAGCGTGACGTCTTGCCGTTGACGGCCGACAGTCCGCTGTGGGCGCGCCTGCAAGGCCCCAATCAATGGCCGGAAACGCTGCCACAACTCAAGCCGTTGCTGCTCGATTGGCAGCAAGCAATGACCCAAATGTCTTTGCGCCTGCTGCGTGCGTTTGCCCAGGCGCTCGCGCTTCCGGAAGACGCCTTCGACCAGTTGTATGGCGATAAACCCAACGAACATATCAAGTTGATTCGCTATCCCGGGCAGCCCTCGAAGGCGAGCAATCAGGGCGTCGGCGCGCACAAGGATTCGGGCTTCCTCAGCTTCCTGCTGCAAGACCAGCAGGCCGGTCTGCAAGTGGAAATCGAAGAAGGTCGCTGGATCGATGCGTTGCCTCGCGACAACACCCTGGTGGTCAACATCGGCGAGCTGCTGGAACTGGCCACCAACGGTTATCTGCGCGCCACGGTGCATCGCGTGGTTTCGCCGCCAGCGGGTAGCGAGCGCTTGTCCATCGCGTTTTTCCTCGGCGCGCAACTCGACGCGGTCGTGCCGCTGTACCCGCTGCCAGCTGTGCTGCTGCGCGAAGCGCGGGGACCGGCGAGCGATCCGCTCAATCCTTTGTTCCGTGACGTCGGCTGGAATTATTTGAAGGGCCGACTGCGCTCCCATCCCGATGTCGCGCAGCGCTTCTATGCCGATGCGTCGAATACTCAGACACCGCTTCGCAAGACCGCCAACGCCTGATTCATCACTCGCAAAAGGACTCTTCGCATGTTGAAAAAAACAGGTTTGACCCTGGCCGTCCTCGGCGCGCTGGTGACTTCATTCAGTGCTCAAGCGCTAGAGCCATTGCGCGTTGCCGCCGACCCGGTGCCACACGCACAGATCCTGGCCTACATCCAGAAAATCGATCCGCAACTGAACCTCAAGGTGATAGAAATCCCTCAGGGTGTGAACTCCAACGAGCTGTTGGTGCACGGCGATGTGGACGCCAATTACTTCCAGCATCTGCCGTATCTGCAATCCCAGGAAAAGGCCCTCGGCGAGAAACTTGCGGTGGCCGCGACGGTGCATATCGAGCCGCTGGGGATTTACTCCCATCGCCACAAAACCTTCGCCCAAGTGCCGGACAAAGGCACCGTCGCCGTACCGAACAACGTCACCAACCTGAGCCGTGCGCTGTACCTGTTGCAGGACAACGGCCTGATCAAGCTCAAGCCCGGTTTCAACGACCCGGCGGCGGATCAGGCAACGCCCAAGGACATCGCCGAAAACCCGAAACACCTGAAGATCCTCGAAATCGAATCGCCGCAACTGCCCCGCGCATTGGATGACGTGGACCTGGCAGTGATCAACGGCAACTACGCGCTGGAGGCCGGTCTGGTGCCGGCCAAGGATGCGCTGGGTCTGGAGAAGGCCGAGCACAACCCTTACGCCAACATTCTGGTGACCACGCCGAAACTGGAAAACGATCCGCGCATCCAGCAACTGGCCAAGGACCTGACTTCGCCGCAAGTCGCCAAATACATCACCGAGAACTTCAAGGGCTCGGTGATCCCGGTGGCGGACGCCAAGCCATGATCCTCGTCGAGCGGTTGAGCAAGACTTACCCGTCAGCGCCGACACCGGCGTTGGATCAGGTATCGCTGAGCATTCCCGATGGTGCGATCTACGGGATTCTCGGGCGCAGCGGCGCGGGCAAGTCGACGCTGTTGCGCTGTCTCAATCTGCTCGAACGCCCGGACTCCGGGCGGATTCTGCTGGACGGCGAAGACCTCACGGCGCTGTCCGACGGTGAGCTGCGCCGGCAACGTCAGCGCATCGGCATGATTTTTCAGGGCTTCAATCTGCTGCATTCGCGCAACGTGTTCGACAACGTCGCAGTGCCGCTGGAAATCGCCAAGGTCGCTAAACCACAGCGCCATGAACGGGTGTGGGAACTGCTGGATCTGGTGGGGTTGAGCGACAAGGCCGAAGCCTTTCCTTCGCAACTGTCCGGCGGGCAGAAGCAGCGGGTGGGGATCGCCCGGGCCCTGGCGGCACGGCCGGCGTATCTGCTGTCGGACGAAGCCACCAGCGCCCTCGACCCGGAAACCACCGCTTCGATTCTGGAGCTGTTGCGCGATATCAACCGGCAGTTGGGTTTGACCATTGTGCTGATCACCCACGAGCTGGACGTGGTCAAGTCGATCTGCGATCACGCTGCGTCCATGGCCAACGGAAGATTGGTGGAGGCGGGGCCGGTCGCCCGATTGCTGGCGACTCCGGATTCCGCGCTCGGTGCCTCGCTGCGGCCCAGTTGCGGTTTACCGCTGGGGCACGACGCGCCGGGGCTCAGTTTTCTCCGACAATACGGCGTACGGGCGGCCCACTCATGAACCGTACCGTCGACTGGAATGAAATCCTGCAACTGGTGCTCAACGCCACCGGCGAAACCCTGTACATGGTGCTGCTTGCCGGGCTGTTCACGCTGTTGATCGGCCTGCCGCTGGGCGTTTTGCTGTTCATCAGTCGCCGTCAGGGTTTGTACCCGTTGCCCCGGATCAATCGGGTACTGGGCGCAGTGATCAACCTCGGTCGGTCGCTGCCGTTCGTGGTGATGCTGATTGCCCTGATCCCGCTGACCCGGCTGGTGGTCGGCACCACGTTGGGCAGCACGGCCGCCGTGGTACCGATCACTATTGGAGCCTTTCCGTTTTTTGCGCGGATCGTCGAGAACGCCCTGGACGAAGTTGAAAAGGGCCGGATCGAAGCGATCCTCGCCATGGGGGGCGACATCCGTCATGTGATTTTCAAAGTGCTGTTGCCCGAAGCGCTACCGGCGTTGCTGGCGGGCGTCACCCTGACGCTGGTGATGCTGATTGGTTTTTCCTCCATGGCCGGCGTGATCGGTGGCGGCGGACTGGGCGATCTGGCGATCCGCTACGGCTATCAACGGTTCAACAACGAAGTGATGGTCGCCACCGTCGTGGTGCTGGTCATCCTCGTCCAGGGCGTGCAGAGCCTGGGCGATCGGCTGGTGCGATCGCTGGCTCATCGACGTTGAAGGTCGGTTGCAGGCTTACTTTTTGAGGGGCGTGACGAGCGCCGTTTCGTCGGTGTCGAGGACGAACACCGCCAGCAGGCGCGCAGGCTGGGTGTCGCTGGCGTTGGCACTCACCAGGTGCACGGAACCCGGTTCCTCGACGAAGTTTTCGCCGACGTGGTAGATCTTTTCCGGCTCGCCTTTGACTTTGATGCGGAACGAGCCTTCCAGAACCGTGGCGTAGATAAAGGCAGTTTTCGGATGAGTATGGGACGGCGATGCCGCTCCCGGCCCATATTCGACGACCACACCCCTCATGCTTTTGCCGGGGATGTTGGGAATCGGCCGATCAAAGACCACCGAGACCTTGCCGGCGGGTGGCTCGGCGGCCGATGCGGCGCTGATCGACAACGCTGCGAAAACGGCGCTCAACAAAAATCGAATAACCATGATTTTTCTCCTTGGCAAAAAGGGAAGGGAATGGCGCGAATGACTATCGCGCGGTCGACCGAGCGATCCAGTCTTCAAAACGGATGGCACCCAGGCGCGAGTGCTTGCCGGTGACCAGCGATTGATCGTCGAGCAACGTCCCGTAGTAGCGTGCATGCACGTCCGGTACGACCTTGCGGTTGTCCTGGCTCGCCTGCAGGAAGCGTCGGACCAATTCGTCCAGCGGCAGTGCTTCAGGCCCGCCGACATCCACTGAGCCGTTGAGCGGGGCGGCCAGGACGACGTCTGCCAGCGCCGCCACCACGTCGTCAGAAGCAATCGGTTGAATCAGCGCTGGTGGCACGCGAAGTTCATCGGCGACGGCAAAGGATTCAGCGATGCCACCGACAAATTCGAAAAACTGCGTGGCCCGCAGGATCGAGTAAGGCATGCCGGATGCCTTGATCAGGTTTTCCTGGGCCACCTTGGCGCGCATATAGCCGGCCTCGGGCAAGCGTTCACAACCGACAATCGACAGTGCAACGTGATGACGCACCCCGGCAGCTGCCTCGGCCGCCAGCAGGTTACGGCTCGAGGTTTCGAAGAAGTCGAGGACGGCCTGATCCTCCCACGACGGAGCATTGGCCACGTCGACCACAACATCGGTGCCGTCCATGGCGGCCGCCAGACCTTCGCGGGTGATGCTGTTGACGCCCGTGCTGGGGCTGGCGGCGAGCACGTCATGGCCGCGCTCGCGAAGAAGGTTCACCAGTTTCGAGCCGATGAGGCCGGAGCCTCCGATAACGACGATCTTCATGGGGTCTCTCCATTCCAACGACGCCAACCATTGGCGTCGTTGGAATGGAGAGTGCCGGTGCAGGGGAGAGAAGTCCTTGTGGCGACCTTGGGTTTGCCTTGTCGAACCCTTGCATTTTTGTCCAGCCAGCGCCCCGGAGTGGACGCAGTGGCGTGTTCAAGTCAGGCGTATTATCGTTCTCGACCTCTCACCATCTGTCGCCCGGGACACGGAGTTGAAGGCGCGTCGCAAAAGGACGTTCGCTGTGCCATTCACGTTTGAAGACTATGTACTGGATCAGGAACGTCGCGAGCTGACCTTGCGCGGGCAGGTCGTGGCCGTCGGCCCGCAGGTCTTCGATCTGTTGCTGCTGTTCGTCAACAACCCCGAACGCGTGCTGAGCAAGGACGAATTGCTCGGCACGGTATGGAGCGGGCGCATCGTTTCCGAATCGACGATCACCAGCCACATCAACGCCGTGCGCAAGGCTATCGGTGATACCGGCGAGGAGCAGCGTCTGCTGCGCACGGTCGCCCGCAAGGGCTATCGTTTCATTGGCCAAGTCAGTTCCGATATGACCGAGCCGGTGCCTGACACCGACGAGGGCTCAACTGCATCTCCCCGCGTATTGGCGCTGCCGGACAAACCCTCGATCACCGTCCTGCCTTTCTACAATCTGAGCGGCGATCCCGAACAGGACTACTTTGCCGACGGCGTCGTGGAGGACATCATCGCGGCCTTGTCGCGTCTGCGCTGGCTGTTCGTCATCGCACGCAATTCGAGCTTCACGTTCAAGGGGCGCACGGTCGATGCCCAAGGGGTCGGGCAGGAACTGGGCGTGCGCTATGTGCTGGAAGGCAGTGTGCGCAAATGCGGAAACCGGGTGCGCATCACCGGGCAACTGATCGACGCCATGAGCGGGGCACATATCTGGGCCGAGCGTTTCGAAGGCACCCTCGACGACATCTTCAAGCTGCAGGATCAAATCACCGAAAGTGTCGTCGGGGCCATCGCGCCACAACTGGAGCGCGCGGAGATCGAGCGCGCCAAACGCAAACCGACGGAAAGCCTGGACGCCTACGATTACTACTTGCGCGCCATGGCAAAGCTGCACAGCGGCACCCAGGAGGCCATCGAGCAGGCGCTGCCGATGTTCTACAAGACCCTCGAACTCGATCCGGAATTCGCATCGGCCTATGGCATGGCCGCCTGGTGTCACTTCTGGCGCAAGCTCAATGGCTGGATGACAGATCGGCCGGCCGAGATCGCCGAGGGCATACGCCTGGCGCGTCTGGCGGTCACGCTGGGGCGCGATGACGCTGTGGCGTTGACGCGCGGCGGACATGCGCTTGCGCACCTGGCGGGGGATGTGGACGCCGGCATCGCATTGCTCGACCGCGCGCGGCTGCTCAATCCCAATCTCGCACCCGCGTGGTTTCTTGGCGGAATCCTGCGTGCACTTCGCGGTGAAACCGCGCCGGCCATCAAGGACTTGAACCATGCTGCGCGCTTGAGCCCGCTGGACCCGGAAATGTTCAGAATGCACGTCGGCATGGCTCTGGCGCATTACTTCGCCGGGGACTTCGAGGCCTCGGCAGATTTCGCCGAAAAAGCCTTGGGCAACCTGCCCACGCTGCTGGTAGCTGCGGCGCTGGTGGCGGCCAGTCATGCGCTGGGCGGGCGTCCGGATAAAGCCCGCTGGGCGATGCAGCGTTTGCAGACGCTGAATCCGGCGTTGCGCCTTGGCCACCTCAAGGACTGGCTGCCGATTCAACGGCCCGAGGATTTTGCCCGGTTCATTGAAGGGCTTCGACTCGCGGGGTTGCCGGAGTGATGGCTTGAGTGTACCTGCTCCGATCTCGCGGACATGCACGGCGGTACCGGGCCTAAGCTAATACCAAAACGGTATTTGTTTGTTGTTTTTAAGATCGTTTAGCTTTTACTGACTCACCAATCAGACTTTCAAATAATAGAACCCTCGATTGCCATGACGGCACGCGCTGAATCGATCAAAGGCTCTGCAGAATTTTCTTGCTGATGGGCGCCACACACTGGCCCATCGACTTTAAGGATTTGTATGAGTGCGCCTGTCGCCGTGGCCTCCGAGCCGCTGATTCGTGTACGTGAACTGAGCAAGACCTTCGGCTCGAACCGCGCGCTGGATCGGGTCAGCCTGGAGATATTTCCCGCCGAAGTGGTTGCGTTGCTCGGTGCCAACGGCGCGGGCAAGTCGACGCTGGTGAAGATCCTCGCCGGCAGCCAATCGGCCGACAGTGGCGAGATTCAGGTCGACGGTCAGCCCCGGCAATTCAACTCGCCGCTATCCGCTCGGCGGGTCGGCATCGTTGCGGTTCATCAACAGATCAACGAGGGCATCGCGCCGGGATTGAGCGTGGCGGAAAACCTGTTGCTCGATGAACTGTGCCGGCCGGACGGTGACTTCTGGCTCAACCGCAAACGACTGCTGGAACGCGCCGCGAACATTGCTGCCGGGCTCGGTCTGGTGCTGCCGCTGGAACAACCGATCGAACACCTCGGCCAGGCTGAGCGGCAACTGGTGGTGCTGGCCCGCGCCTTCGCTCTGCAGCCACGGTTGCTGATTCTCGACGAACCGACAGCAGCGCTCTCGGATGCCGAAGCGCAACGCCTGTTCGGCCTGATCGACACGCTGCGCAGCCGGGGCGTGGCGATCGTTTATATCTCCCATCGCCTGTCGGATCTGCAACGGGTGGCCGACCGCGCCATCGTCCTGCGTGACGGGCAACTGGCCGGTGAATTCAGTGCCCGGCAACTGCCTCAGGCGCTGGAAGCCATGCTCGGTCAGGCGCTGGAGGCGCATGTCTATACGCCGCGAGCGGCGGGGCGCGAAGTGCTGAAGCTGCACGACGTGAAACTGCTGCCGCGCACCCGAGCCTTTGACCTGACCCTGCACGAAGGCGAAGTCGTGGTGTTGACCGGATTGCTCGGTGCCGGCAAAAGCGAGATCGCCGAAGTGCTGTTCGGTCTGCGCAAACCCTTGTCCGGATCATTGCAACTGGATGGCGCCGACTGGCAGCCGGGCTCGCCTCGGGAGGCGATCCAGAGTGGCGTGTTCTTCGCCGCCGAGGATCGCGCGAGCCAATCGCTGGTGCCGGATTTTTCATTGCGCCGAACCCTGACCCTGCCGTTCCTCGAACGCTTCACCCGTGGCGGTTTCATCCGCAACCGTGCCGAAGCGGCGGCGGTCGAGGCGCAAGTCGCAGCGCTGGGAATCAAGACCGCCGGCATCGATGTGCCGATGAGCGCGTTGTCCGGAGGCAATCAACAGAAAGTCGTGCTCGGTCGCTGGCTGCTTGGCGAGGGCAGGGTGTTGATCCTCGACGAGCCGTTTCAGGGTGTCGATGTGCGTGCCCGACGCGAGATCGGTCAGCTGCTGCGTGATAGCGCCGACGGTCGTGCCACGCTGGTGATCTGTGCGGATGTCGATGAAGCCCTGGAAATCGCCGACCGGATCCTGCTGGTACGCGATCACGCCGTGGTGGCCGAGTACCCGCGTGCCGGGCTGGATCGCGCCACCCTGGTCGCCGCGCTGGCCGGCACTGATCCAGAAAATTCTTTTGTTCAAGCCGCGCCAAGGAGTAGAGCGAGTGCCTGATTCGAGTTCCCTGTTGTCATCCTCCCCGGCAACGTCCGAGCGCTTTGTACAAGCGTTGATTCGCTACGGCCTGCTGTGGGTGCTGGCGTTGATCGTGGTGTTTTTCAGTGTCGCGGAACCAGCGTTCCTGCGGGTCGGCAACCTATTCAGCATCTTGCAGTCGGTGTCGATTGTCGCGCTGCTGGCGTTGGGCGTGACCCTCACCATGGCTGTCGGCGGGCTGGATCTGTCCATCGGTGCGGTGGCGGCCATGAGCCTGATGATCGCCAGTTACGTGATGGTGGTGCTCGGTTGGGGCGCGGTGCCGGCGGTGCTGATCAGCCTGGCTGGTGGCGCGCTGGTCGGGCTGCTCAACGGCTGGCTGATCGTGAAGATGCGCGTGCCGGACATTCTCGCAACGCTCGGCAGCATGTTCTTGGTGATCGGCGTGCAACTGATTCCCACCGGCGGACGCTCGATTGCGGTGGGCATGACCCTGCCCAATGGCGATGAAGCCGAAGGCGCGTTCAGTGCGCTGTTTCTTGCGCTTGGGCGCGGGCGGCTGTGGGACGTCGTGCCGATTCCGGTGTTGATCACGGCGGTTGTCGCGGTGGCGGTGTGGCTGTTTCTCGAACGCACGCGCATCGGCCGGTTGTTCTATGCGATTGGCGGCAACGAGCAGGCGGCGCGTCTGGCCGGTGCGCCGGTGCAGCGCTTCAAGCTGCTCGCTTATGTGCTCTCGGCGCTGCTGGCGTCGCTCGGCGGATTGTTGTTGGCGTCGCGCCTGGGGCGCGGCGATGTCAGCTCCGGCAACGGTCTGGTGCTGGACGCACTCGGCGCCGCGCTGATCGGTTTTGCCGTACTCGGCGCGAAGAAGCCCAACGCGTTCGGCACGCTGGTCGGTGCGCTGCTGGTGGCTTCGTTGCTCAACGGCCTGACCATGCTCAACGCGCCGTATTACGCGCAGGATTTCGTCAAGGGACTGGTGCTGGTGCTGGCCCTGATGTTCACCTTCGGCCTCGCGCATCGGGCGCGCTGAGCCGGTTCATTGAAGCTTCAAGGAAAGATCCATGCACGGTTCAATCAAGCAGTTCGCACGCCATTGTCTCGCTGGTGCCTTGCTCTCGGCACTGGCACTCAACGCCCAGGCCAAAGCCTTGCCGGGGGCGCCGGCACCGTTCGACAAAGGTCAGGTACAGATCGCGCTGGTGGGTTATCTGTTCTCCGGGGATTTCCCTGAAGCCTACCTGCGCGGCGTCGAGAAACAGACCGAAGCGCTGGGCGCCAACCTGCGGGTGTTCGACGCCCGGCAACAGGCGGCCAGCCAGGGCGAAATGATCGATCAGGCCGCCGACCTTGGCGTCGACGGGATCATCGTGCAACTGGGTCTGGCGGAAACTCTCAAGGGGCCGATCGACCGGGCGCTTGCCAAAGGCATCAAGGTGGTTGCGTTCGACGTCGACCTGAACACGCCACAAGTGACTCAGGTTGAGCAGGATCACCACGCGCTGGCGCGTCTGGCACTCGATCAAGCAGTCAAGGACAACGGCACCCGTTTCGACGCCGGGTACGTCTACATCAGCGGTTTCACACCGATGGAACGCCGCGACGAGATCTGGAGCCAGGTCAAGGCGAGCAATCCGGGGATCATCGAAAAGGCTCGATTTGGCACGCTCAATCCACCGATTGCCAACTCGGTGGCCGATCAGGCCAGCGCCGTGTTGCGGGCCAATCCGGGAATCAGCGTGATCTTCGCGCCGTTCGACGAGTTCGCCAAAGGCGCGAAAATCGCCGTGGACGAGGCGGGTCTGAGCAGCAAAGTGAAGATCTACAGCGCCGATATTTCCACCGCCGATATCCAGATCATGAAAGAGCCGAACAGTGCCTGGGCCGCGACGGCAGCGGTCAATCCGCAAGTGGCCGGCGCGATCAGCGTGCGCAGTCTGGCGATGTTGATCGCCGGGGAAAATCCGGGGCACAAGGTGCTGGTTCCTCCGACCCTGATCACCCGCCAGCAACTGCTGGATCTGGACGTGAAGAACGTGCGCGACCTGGGGCAGAAACTGCCGTCCTTCGGCGATACCGCCAATGTGGCGCGAGAGTCGTGGATTCCCGTGGCGAACTGAGGAACCGACATGCACGACAAGGCTGCGCGTCTGCGCAAAAGCCGTTCGCCGCAAGCCGATGTGGCGCTGGGCGAACGGCTGCCACCGGGGCAGGTGCTGACGGAGCGTTTCCCGATCCTGCACGAGGGCGAGGTGCCGGCGTATGACCTGGCGACGTGGTCGCTGCGCCTGTTCGGCACCTTGGCTAACCCGGTCGAGCTGACCTACGCCGATCTGCAAGCGCTGCCGCAACGCCAGTTGCAATGCGACATTCATTGCGTGACACGCTGGTCGAAGTTCGACACCCGCTGGAGCGGGGTGCACCTGCAGGACCTGTTGCAGGCCCTGGACATTCAACCGATATCGTCCTTCGTCATGGCCTACGCCGATCACGATTACCAGACCAACCTGCGTCTCGAAGATCTGTTGCACCCGGACAGTCTGCTGGCCACTCATTACGACGGTCAGCCGCTGACTGCGCAACATGGCTGGCCGCTACGTCTGGTGGTGGCAGGTAGGTACTTCTGGAAGAGCGCGAAATGGCTGCGCGGGCTCGAGTTCACCGATCAGGAGCAACCGGGCTTCTGGGAGCGCAACGGCTTTCATTTGCACGCTGATCCGTTCATTGAACAGCGCTTCAGCGGTGATGCGCTGGACATAGCCGAAGATGCCTGGCGGGAAAAGGATTTCGACTGACGGCATTTAACTTCGCGCCGAAAAAAAACACAGATTAAAAACGTGCTCTACAACAGCGTGGCGTGAGTTTTTGTGCGTGATTAGTTGTTCGTTAGTTGGTTGTTCATGTTGTTGCGTAAACACAAGTGTTGCTCAGGCAACACTCCGTTCGTTGGGCATAACCTAAGCGTTATTGGTTCTTTTGCGGCGGGCGACCGCTCATCTAGGATCAGTAAACAGGGGGTTCTACTAACTTTGGGGTTCTTGCACTCTAACAGTCGATAGTTGTTCGACACACTTCGCTGCCTTTCTGAACATCAAAACTACAGCAGAAATTACCGTGCACTGATTGCCGACGCTTAATGATTCGGCAGCGGCCGGTTATTAACTGCGATTCAAGGAGCTGTCACATGATTCACCGTTCCCGTTCATTACTGGCCGTCGCTGTTGTCAGTGCGATCTGGCAACTTCCCGCACAAGCCGAAGACTCTTCTGCCCGCGCTGACGATGACACACGGTTGGGTACCGTGCTGGTCACCGGCACCCGTGGCACCGCCCGGACGGTGCTGGATTCACCGGTACCGGTGGACGTGCTGACTGCCGAAGACCTGAAGACCGCCGGCGCCAGTGACGGCGAGTTGGGTCAGGCGTTGCAGACGCTGTTGCCGTCGTTCAGTTTTCCGCGTCAATCCAACTCCGGCGGTGCCGACCATGTACGTGCCGCGCAGTTGCGCGGCATGAGCCCGGATCAGGTGCTGGTGCTGGTCAACGGCAAGCGTCGGCACACCTCGGCGGTGGTCAACGACTCGTCGAAAATCGGTCGCGGCACGGCGCCGGTGGATTTCAACTCGATCCCGATCAGCGCCATCAAACGCATCGAAGTGCTGCGTGACGGCGCCGGTGCGCAGTACGGCTCCGACGCGATTGCCGGGGTGATCAACATCATCCTCGACGACGCCCCCGAGGGCGGTGAAGTGTCCACCAGCTACGGCGCCTATCACACCCATCAGGACGCCATCGGCAAAACCACCACCGACGGCCAGAACAGCGTCACCACTGCCAAGATCGGCACGCGGCTGGGCGAAGAGGGCGGCTTCATTCGTGGCGGTACCGAGTACAAGAATCGCAACCCGACCAACCGTGCCGGTTACGACGGTTTTGCCGACACACCGAACCAGCGCAACTACGTGATGGGCGATGGCATCGCACGGGACGTCAACCTCTGGTTCAACAGCGAATTGCCGCTGGCTGGCGGCAAGGCTTATTCGTTTGGTACCTACAACCAGCGGCACACTACAGGTGCCGAGTTTTATCGCTATCCGTCCGAGCAGCCGCAGTTCTACCCCAACGGTTATTTGCCGCAGTCGATCGGCGACAACAAGGACATCTCCGCCACGGCCGGTTTCAAAGGCCTGATCGGCGACGACTGGGACTTCGACAGCAGCGTCACCCACGGTCGCAACCGTTTCGATGGAGCCACCCGGCGCACCCTCAACGTCAGCCTGGGCGAAGACTCGCCGACCCGATTCGACACCGGCGATTACGAGTTGCGCCAGACCACCGCCAACCTCGATTTCAGCCGTGAACTGCGGCTGGGCGGACGCTCCTTCGTCCTCGCGCTCGGCAGCGAATACCGCTACGAAAACTACCTGACCTACGCCGGTGACGAGGCCTCTTACATCGGCTCCGGTGCAGACGGCGCCAACGGTTTGCGCCCGAGTGAAGAGTCGGACCTGGACCGCAACGTGTTCGGTACCTACGCCGAATTGTCCGGTGATCTCACCGACCGTTTCTTCGTCGATGCCGCCACGCGTTGGGAGCATTACGACGACGCCGGCAGCAAACTCACCGGCAAGCTCAGTGGTCGCTACAAGTTGACCGAGCAGTGGGCGTTGCGCGGTGCGATATCGAACAACTTCCGTGCGCCATCGCTGGCGCAAAGTGGCTTCCAGAGCACCACCAGCAACTTCGGCGACGGCGGCACGCTCACCGACATTCGCGTGCTCTCGGTCAACGACCCGATCGCCCGTGCCCTCGGTGCGCAGAAGCTCGATCCGGAAACTTCGAAGAACTACAGCCTCGGCCTGACGTTCCAGTTGAACGAACGTTTCGACGCGTCGCTCGACGTGTTCCGCATCGACGTCAAGGATCGCATCACGCTCTCGCAACGCATCGGCAGCGACGCGCTGGAAAGCTACATCAATGACAACTTCGGCGTGGCGGGCGTCCACGATGTGAACTTCTTCACCAACGCCGCCGACACCAGCACCCACGGCGCCGAACTGGTGCTCAACTATCACCAGCCGTTCTACGAAGGGCAACTGGGCCTGACCACCGCGTACACCTACAACCACACCAAAGTCACCAGCACCAAGGGCACTCCGTCGCAACTGACCGCGTTGGGAATCGGCAACGATGCACTGGTCGGCGTCGAGGAAACCAACACCCTCACCGATGCGGCACCGAAGGATCGCTTCGTGTTTTCTGCCAACTGGGCCAGCGAACATTGGGGTTTGCTCGGCCGTCTGACTCGTCAGGGCGAGACCACCCGGGTGTTCGATTTCGGCGATTCGCAGCCTGAGCAAACCTATGGCGCGGTGTGGCAACTGGATGCCGAGGTGACCTACAAATTCACCCCGAAATTCAGCATCGCCCTGGGCGGCAACAACCTGACCGACAACTACCCGGAACGCTCCGGCTCGGCCATCAACTACGGCGGCAACCTGCCGTACGACGTGCTGTCGCCGATCGGCACCAACGGCGCTTACTACTACGCCACCGCCACCTACGGCTTCTGAGTCTTGCCGCCAAGGATGGCGGATCATCAGCGGGAACCTTCATGACTCAAACCAATGGCCCCAAGCGGCATCTGCCGGTATTCCAGGCATTGCTGATCACGCTGGGCATGGTCATCACCACCGACATCCTCAAAACCGCGCCGACCGTTGCCTTGAACGTCGGGCCGGAACATTTCTATTGGGTCTGGGTCCTCGGCGGATTGGCGTCGATGGCCGGGGCCTTGTGCTTCGCCGAGATGGCCACCGCATTTCCGCACCCGGGCGGTGACTATCATTTCCTGCGCACCGCGTATGGCGAGCGCATGGGTTTCCTGTTCGCCTGGTCGCGCTTCTCGGTGATGCACACCGGGTGGATCGCGTTGTCGGCGTTCATGTTCGCCGATTACTTCAACGCGGTTTTTCCGCTGGGACAGTACGGATCGGGACTGTTTGCCGGTGCGATCATTGCCGCACTGGTGCTGCTGAATCTGACGGGCAAACACATCGGTTTCATCACCCAGACCGTGCTGGTGGGGCTGCTTGCCGTGGGCTTTCTGAGCATTGCCAGCGCCGGTGTGTGGCTGGTGTGGCAGGGCGTCGAACCGCTGGCGCCGAGTGCGCCGGTCACGCCTGAGCATACCGGCGCTGCGGGGTTTTCTGCGGCGATGATCTTCGTGTTTCTGGCCTTCGGCGGCTGGAGTGATGCGGCGACGCTGTCCGCCGAAGTGCGCGATGGCCGGCGCGGAATCTTCATCGCCATGCTCGGTGCGCTGACGGTGTTGATGGCGATCTACCTGGCGCTGAACTGGGCGTTCGTCCAAGGCCTGGGGTTCGAAGGCCTGGCCGCGAGCAACGCGCCGGCGGTGGAATTGTTGAACCGCGCATTCGGTGCGCCGGGGGTGATGCTGATTCTGTTGATGGTCGGTATCGCGGCCATCGCCACCATCAATTCAACGCTGTTGGTCGGTGCCCGCACAACGTACGCCGCCGCCCGCGACGTGCCGCAACTGCGTCGCTTCGGTGAATGGGACGAACGCGATGGCGTGCCGCGCAAGGCCTTGCTGGCCGAGGGCGCGGTGGCGTTGTTGCTGGTGTTGTTCGGCAGTTTTACCCAGAGCGGTTTCAACACCATGGTCGAGTACCTGACGCCGGTGTACTGGTTGTTCCTGAGTTTGAGCAGCCTGGCGTTGATCATCCTGCGCAAGCGCTTTCCCGAAGTGCCACGGCCGATCAGGGTGCCGCTTTATCCGATTTTGCCGCTGCTGTTTTTCGGGTTGTGCGTGTACATGTTGTATTCCAGCGTGACGGTGGTGGGGTTGGGGGCGTTTCTGGGGATTGGGGTGTTGCTGGTGGGCGCGCTGTTGCTGGCGGTGTTGAGCCGCCTGGTGTCGACACCTCGGCAAGCTCTGCAGCGCACCAGCGATTAGAACGATACCTGCGCCGGTTGTGACAAACGCAGTACCGACAGATCCCCTGTAATCCGTTTGTAAGCCAGACGAATCGCCTCGATGTCGCTCTCACGCTTCGGGCTGCCTTCGTGCAGGATCACAATCACCTTGGTCGCCAGCCGCTCAGGCGTTTTCGCATCGTGGTCCTTCCACTGCCCATAGGCATCGAACACGCTGAAACCGTCCGGGAACCGCGTCGTCACTTCCTGATCGAGAAACTCGCGCCAGCGCGCCGGGCTCACCACTCCTTTCTTGCCATCAATCGGCCCCACCGAGAAGTACAACTCGGTGCGCACCCACTGCGCCTGCGCCGGGCGTGTGGCATCGCCTTGCAGGGTTGAGCTGGCGGGGTCTTTGGTATGTACGGAAACAGGAGGAGGGCTGGCACAACCGGCGACCGCCAGGAACAGTGCTGCCATCAGGAAACGTTGCGGCATGGAACTTCCTTATTGTTAAGAACTGTCCCGAATTATAGGAGGAGGTGGTAATAGCAATAAAAGATTAAAAAGTGTATCGATCGTTAACTAATGGAATAAGCAGATGGTGTGAAAATAATTCCCGCTGGTTAGAACGATTATTTCTTTAAGTTATTTACTTGGTTTTGGATCGCATATCCAAAACGTTCAAAAACCTGTTCTTGCATTTGATAGATCTGTCATTGCGTCTACTCTGCTGCTGCAACGGTTCAACGCGCACGGAATGCTGCACTTGAAGCGTTTGAACAGCACTTTTTGCTGCTCGATGGGCAGCTTGTTCCGGTTTGGCCAATCCTTAGAATCCGCTCCATCAACTTCTCATCCAGTTCTTAATCCTCAGGGAGCTTCACCATGATGAACGCCATGCAGATGCAAATGCCGATGAACGCCAACATGCCGATGATGCCGATGACAGGCATGCCGATGATGATGGCAACCATGTCCTGTGAAATGATGGACGACGGCATGATGTGCAAGATGATGCCGGCCGCCGGCATGGACATGGCGATGTTCAAGAACAGCTGCGAAATGATGCAGATGATGATGGACTGCGGCATGCCGATGATGATGCATTGCGGCAACATGAGCATGATGTGCATGTCCCAGGCGGCCATGGCCATGCCGATGATGAACATGATGATGCCGATGCCGATGATGGGCATGCCGATGCCTTCGATGAAGTGCGTGATGGAATGCACCATGATGGCCGACTGCATGATGTGCAAAATCATGCCGATGCCGGGCATGAACATGGACATGATGAAAAACTGCTGCGCCCTGATGATGAAGATGATGAACGACTGCAGCATGCCGATGATGATGAGCTGCAACGGCATGCCGATGATGTGCTGCACCTGCTGATTTCTGATCGCGCATGAAAAAGCCCCTGCAGCTTGATGCTGCCGGGGCTTTTGCATTTCTGGAATTCGGTGAAGGCGTTTGTCAGTCCAGACGTTCCGGGTAGGTCACCACGAGATACGCCACCGCCTCACTGTCAGCCGGATTGCGATAGCGGTGCGGCTGGTCGGCGTAGAACAGGATCGAGTCACCGGTCGACAGCAGATAACGCTCGTCGTTGACGCTGATCTCCAGCACGCCCTGTGACACCACCAGATTTTCCTGCACACCGGGGCCGTGGCCCTCGGAGTGATCCTCACCCAGGGGGCTCAGGCGTAATTCGTAGAATTCCGATTGGCGCGCCACATCGAACGGAAACAGCGCCCGACTGACAAATGCACCGCTGGCACTCACCAGCCGTTTGCTCTGACTCGCCGACAACACGGCCACACCTTCGAACGCACGGTGCTCCAGAAACGCCGCCACCGACACTTTCAAACCCTTGGCAATTTTGCACAGCACCTTGATCGACGGCACGCTGCGGCCGGACTCGATCTGCGCCAGCATCGCCCGGCTCACGCCGCACTGGCGGGCGAGGGCATCCAGCGACAGATGCCGCTTGCCACGCAGGCGTTGCAGGTTCTGCGCGACGCGCTCGCAGATCGGGTCTTCTTCCAGTGATTCGAGGTTGTTCAGATCCAGCACGGGTTCGTCGGCGCTCGCCAGAAAGCGCGAAGGTTCACGTGCGTTCACGCTTGACGCGGCTCGTCGGAACGAGCGGCCTGCACCCACTGAAAAGCCTGGTAGCCGGCGTTGCGCGCATACATTTCCCACATGGCCCGGGCCCGTTGCTGAGCTTGGCGGCGTTTGCGGTAGGCGGCGAAGTCGATCAGGTTGTCGGTTGGATTCATGGCGCACTTCACTGTGATCAATGACGGGATGAGCTGAGAGTACGCCGATATTTTTATAACGATAAATACTGATTTTGTATTTATTAATTCTTTTAGGTTATTTAATCAGCGCCCCTCATGCTGCTTGCGATAAGCCCCCGGTTGCACCCCCACCGACTTGGCAAACGCCCGTGTGAACGCGGCAATCGACTGATAGCCCACGGCGGCGCAAACCTGCTCGACCGTGTGATTGTTCTTCAGTAACTGGCAGGCATGGCGGATGCGCAGCGCCAGCAGTACCTGCCCTGGCGACTGCCCTGCGAGTTCGTTGAAGCGCTTGAAGAACGCCGAGCGCGAGAGTCCGATGCAGGCCGCCATGCTTTCCAGTGACCACGGCAGTTGGGGTTGCTCGATCAGTCGGTCCAGCAGCGGCGCGAATTGCGGATTGCGCGCCAGCGCTACCAGACCGCCGAGTGACGGGTTGTCGGCCATCTGTTGGCGCAGTACATACAGAAACAGCAGGTGACTCAGCCGCTCCAGCAGCGCCGAAGAGGGCGTCGGCTGGCGTTCGCATTCTTCCAGGATCAACTCGAACAAGGCCCGCGCCGCACTCGAGGAAGGATCCCCCGCTCGCAGGACGATCCAGTGCGGCAAGCCTTCGATGATCAGCGACGACAGCCCTGACTTGAAGTGGAAGAACCCGCAGACCAGCCCGACGCCATCCTCTGCCTGGCTGTCCAGAGCCGTCATGGTCATGCGCGGCAAGGTCTGCGCGATGCCTGAATCCTCAGCGCTGGACAGCCGATAGTTGAGGTCGCGCAGCAGGAACACCGCATCGCCGGCATTCAGGCGTAAGGCCTGAGTCTCGCCCTCGATGTGCAGCCAGCAATGGCCCTGAACGACGAGGTGAAAACTGGCCCGCGCCAGGCCATGCGTGCTGGCGTGCCAGCCGCCGCAATAGCGGCCGACATGGAACAGGCTGGCGTCGAGTTCGAGGCTCTCTAATAACCAATCAACCAGTGGGCTGGACGAAATCATCTAATGGAAACACTCAGGAGCAAGTAATCGCTACTTTAGAATATGGATCTGAATTCTTATAACCAACAGACTGGCCAGACACCCCGACTACAGGAGTCCAGCCCATGTCACGCGTCACACTACACACCTTGCAAAGCGCGCCCGAAGCGGCCCGGCCGTTTCTTGAGAATGCACAGAAGAATTCCGGTTTCATTCCGAACCTGCTGGCCGTTCTGGCCAACGCGCCGGCCGCGCTGGAAACCTACGTTACGGTATCGGCGCTCAATGGCAAAGCCGAGTTGAGCCTGGCCGAGCGCGAAGTGGTGCAGTTGATCGCAGCGACTAACCATGGATGCGATTTCTGTGTCGCAGGTCATACCGCCGTCGCGCTGAACAAGGCAAAACTGCCGCAGGAAGTGGTCAGCGCATTGCGTGAGCGGGCGACCGTTCCCGAGCAAAAGCTTGAGACGCTGGCGGCGTTCACCCGTGAAGTGATCGCCACCCGTGGCAACGTCAGTGAGCAGACCTACAACCAGTTCAAGGCCGCCGGTTACACCGAAGGCAACGCGCTGGAAGTGATTCTCGGCGTTAGCCTGGCGACCCTGTGCAACTTCGCCAACGTGTTCGCCGATACGCCGCTCAACCCGGAGCTGGCGCCGTACCGCGCGTGACCGGCGGATCGATTCAGGCAGCGTGGTCTATGGTTGACGCTGCGTACAAGGAGAGAAACGACATGCTCGATCCGGCATTGAGTCAATGGCTGGACACCCACGCCCAGGCCCTGGACCTGGGCGACAGCGATCCGCAGCAAGTGCTGACGCAACTGGCGGCGGCCGATGTCCTGCGGGTCGGTATCAGCCCGTCATTGGGCGGCAGCGGCGGCGACATCAGCGACGCCGTGGAAGTGTTGGCCGAGGTGGCCAGTCATTCGCTGGCAGCGGCTTTTGTGTTCTGGGGCCAGCGGGCGTTTATCGAATACCTGCTGCAGAGCCCGAACGGGGCACTGCGCGAGCGGCTGTTGCCCTCGTTGATCAGCGGCGAACTGGCTGGCGCGACCGGGCTGTCGAACGCGATGAAATTCCTCTCGGGCATCGAAGCCCTGCAAGTGCGCGCCCGCACCGAAGGCAACGGCTGGAGCCTCGGAGGCCGGTTGCATTGGGTGACCAATCTGCGCAAAAGCGGCTTCGTCGTCGCCGCTGCGATTGAGCACGAGGAGGGCGGCTCACCGTTTGTGCTGGCGATTCCCGGTGAGGTCACAGGCGTGTTGCGTTCGGCGGATCTGCAACTGATGGGCTTGCAGTCGAGCAACACGGCAGCCATCGATTTTGCCCAGGTGCAGGTCGGTCGCGAGTGGTTGTTGCATGACGATGCGCGGGCGTTTTTGCCGGCGGTGCGTCCGGCGTTCCTCGGCTTGCAATGTGGTCTGGCCATCGGTCTGGCGCGGCGCGCCTTGAGCGAAGTGCAAAGCCATTTGCAGGACGGTCGCTCGATCCTGCTGGAGCCGCTGCACGAACAGCGCGAACAGTTGCAACAAACGGTGGAACAACTCAAACAGGGCCTGCTCGATGGCCGCTTCCTGGCAAGGCCCGCTACGTTGTTCCAGCTGCGCATCGCCCTTGCCGAATCGGCGGCCAGCGCGGTGCAACTGGAGTTGCAGGCCAGTGGCGGCAAAGCCTATCTGACCGAACATGGCAGCGGGTTCGCCCGGCGCTGGCGCGAGTCGGCGTTCGTGCCGATCGTCACGCCGAGCCTGGTGCAATTGCGCGCCGAACTGCAACGGCAGAAGCGGGAAGCGGCGGTATGACTCAGCCGTTGCTGCATGCCCGCGACATCAGTCTCGGCTATCCGCGCGCCGAAGGCTGGCACACCGTGCTGGAGGCGTTTGACTTGCAGTTGCAGCCGGGTGAAGTGGTGTCGATCCTCGGCCCCAGCGGCGTCGGCAAATCCAGTCTGTTGCGGGTGCTGGCGGGGTTGCAACCGGCGCAGCGCGGCAGCGTCAGCCTGCTCGGTGAACCGCTGAGCGGTCCTCATCCACGGGTGGCGGTGGCGTTTCAGGACCCGAGCCTGTTGCCCTGGCTGACGCTGGAAAAGAACGTGGCGTTCGGCCTCGACTTCGCCCGTCAACCGCACCTGAGTGCCGAGCAACGCAAGGCACGGGTCGACCACGCCATCGCCGCTGTCGGCCTGGAACACGCCCGGCAGTTTCATCCGGCGCAGTTGTCCGGCGGAATGGCCCAGCGCACCGCACTGGCCCGGTGCCTGGCACGGCAGCCGCAAGTTCTGTTGCTCGACGAACCGTTCGGTGCGCTGGATGAAATCACCCGCGCCGACATGCAACAGCTGTTGCTGCAACTGATCGCCGAACACAACACCGCAGCGCTGCTGATCACTCACGACATTGACGAAGCCCTGCTGCTTTCCGAGCGGATTCTGCTACTGGGTAACAGCCCGGCGCGGATCCTCGGCGAATGGCGCGTCGACCTGCCTCAGCCCCGCGCCGAGCTGGTGGACGAACTGGGTGCGCTGCGTATCGATATCCTCAAAACCCTTCGGCGGGCGAGCCGCAATCCACTTACCCCACCTTTGCCCGAACCGTCGGAGATTGATCATGTGCCTGGACGACTTCACTCACACACGTCGTGATTTCCTTAAGCTCAGCGCCTTGCTGACCGCAGGTGGCGCACTGCCGCTGCTCAACAGCCTCAATGCCCGCGCTGCGTCGGAGCCGAACGCGCCGGTGCGCATCGGCTACCTGCCGATCACCGACGCCACGCCATTGCTGGTGGCGCACAACAACGGGCTGTTCGAAGCCGAAGGCATCCAGGCCGAGCGCCCGGTGCTGTTGCGCAGTTGGGCGCAGGTGATCGAGGCGTTCCTGTCGGGGCAGGTCAACGTGATTCACCTGCTGTCGCCAATGACCGTCTGGGCCCGCTACGGCAGTAAGGTGCCGGCCAAGATCGTGGCCTGGAACCATGTCGGCGGCTCCGGCCTGACGGTGGCCCCGGGGATCACCGAGGTCAAACAGTTGGCCGGGCAAACGGTGGCGATTCCGTTCTGGTATTCGATCCACAACGTGGTGGTACAGCAGTTGTTTCGCGATCACGGACTGCTGCCGGTGAGCAAACCGGCAAGTGCCGCGCTGGCCGCCAACGAGGTCAACCTGGTGGTATTGCCGCCCTCGGACATGCCGCCGGCACTGGCCGGCAAACGCATCGCCGGTTACATCGTCGCCGAGCCGTTCAATGCGTTGGCCGAAGAACTCAAGGTCGGGCGGGTGCAGCGTTTTACCGGCGACGTCTGGCGCAATCACGCCTGCTGCGTAGTGTTCATGCACGAGCAGGATCTGAACAACCGCCCCGAGTGGTCGCAGAAAGTGGTCAATGCCATCGTCAAGGCGCAACTCTGGACCCGCGACAACCGCGCCGAGGCCGCGAAGCTGTTATCCCGGGACGGCGACAACCGCTACACGCCCCATGCCCAGACCGTGTTGAACCGCGTACTGGCGCCGGCCGCCGCAGATCGCGAGCAATACCTGGCCAGCGGCGCGATCCAGCACAGCCATTGGGACGAGCAGCGCATCGACTTCCAGCCGTACCCGTTCCCCAGCTACACCGAAGAACTGGTCAAGCGCCTCAAGGACACGTTGATCGAAGGCGACAAGGGCCTCCTCGCCAGCCTCGACCCGCAGCACACGGCCAGGGATCTGGTGGACGACCGCTTCGTGCGCAACGCCATTGCAACGGTCGGCGGGATGAAGGCGTTCGGCTTGCCCGAAGGCTTTGAGCGCAGCGAGGAGTTCAGTCTCTGATGAGCAAGTCGAGTTCACCCATCGTCCACGGGTTGTTGGGCGCGGCAGGATTGCTGGGGTTGTTACTGCTGTGGTGGCTGGGGGTACATCTGGCCGGTGGAGGCGATGGTCTGGCGGCGCGGTTTTCGCCGCAGGCGACTCTGGCCAGCCTTGTTGAGTTATTAGGGCGGGCCGAGCTCTACGAACATGTGCTGGTCAGCCTGAAACGGATCGTGGTCGGCTTGCTGCTGGCCTTGCTGATTGGCGTGCCGCTGGGGCTGATGATCGGCAGCTACCGGCATCTCGAATCGGCGACCACACCTGCCTTTCAGTTCTTGCGAATGATCTCGCCGCTGTCGTGGATGCCGGTGGTGGTCATGCTGATGGGCGTGGGCGATCAGCCGATCTATTTCCTGCTGACCTTCGCCGCGATCTGGCCGATCCTGCTGAACACCGCCGCCGGGGTACGCCAGCTCGACCCACGCTGGCTGCAATTGAGCCGCAGCCTCAGTGCCACACGCTGGGAAACCTTGCGCAAAGTCATCCTGCCCGGCGTGCTCGGTCACGTGTTGACCGGGGTTCGGCTGTCGATCGGGATTCTCTGGATCGTGCTGGTGCCGTGCGAAATGCTCGGTGTCAGCGCAGGGCTGGGCTACTTCATCCTCGACACACGGGATCGGCTGGCGTACTCGGAATTGATGGCGATGGTGCTGTTGATCGGTGTACTCGGATTTGCCCTTGATGCGCTGGCTCGAGGACTGCACCGGCGCTGGGCACCGGCCTGAACATCGAATGGCTGCTCAGGCCGGGACCGATCACTCAAAGACCTTGAGGGACCATTTTTTCTCCCAGCCTTTTCCGGAGAAGTGAAGGGGTACAAACAGTCCGTAAGTCTGCAGATACGCGTAGGTGATCGTGCCGTCACCGATGATGTCGTTTGCGCCAGTGCAACCGATGATTTTGGCAGTACCGGTCCAGGACGGATAAAGCTCGTTGGCAGCCTTTTGTTCCTTTACGTCGCAGTTGAACTGTTTTTCGATCAGCGGCTTGGGCTCCTCGTACCACTTGTGAGGCCTTTGAATCGTGTAACTCAGATGCGCGCCGAGCGGCATGGTCGCCCAGTCGCCGGTGAACCTGAGATCGGTGAGTCCTTCTTCCTCTGTTTCCAGAGGTCTTTTATAAGCAAACGTGGATTTGGCGAGGGGGATCAATCCGCGAAAACTCAATTCGACCGACTGATGCAGATCGAAGCCTGAACGTTCGGTCAGTTGGCTGCCCGCCCTGGCCGGAAGGAATTTATTCATCGGCCCCATGCGTGGCGGCTCGCTTGGCTGGCCTTGGGAAGTAATGACCGTTGACTGTCGCAGACGAGCGACGCTTTTTTCCGGCTCGGGCATCTTCAAGGCTTCGATGGCCTGCTTGACGGTTGGCGCCAGCTCGGGCTCCGGCAACACAAAGGGCTTCAGCTCACGGCCGGTGAAAAGTCTGAGCTGATCCAGCGCCAGCGGCCTGGTGCAGACTTGCTGAAAGATCCGGCGCTGATCATCGTCGAGATTTTTCAGGTCAACCGGTTCGATCGTGGTTTTCAACTCCCCACCCAGCACTTGGCCATATCTGTTGAGCTGGAACATGCTGAGTGGAGTCAGTCGCTGCGAGACGCAGTCGGCTGTCCAGCGTTGCCGGACCTGTGAATACAAGGAAGACGAGCCTGGCGTCCGTATCTCGGCAGGTAGCACCCGGGCTGACCAGAACGTCACGGAATTACCGTCTGCTTTCAGGTTGGCCTGGTCGATCATTTGCCAGACTTGATCTTCGGCTGTCGAAAACACTCGCCATTGTGGTGTTGCGGTCTGGGCGCATGCGTCTTTGAATTGGTTGCTGTGCAGGTATTGGCTCTTTTGCTTGTCTGGCAATTGTCTACGATCGCTGGCGCCCCGGCGTTCAGTCGTGAGTACCACGAGCCCGGATTTGGTCGCGTAGCCCATTTGTGCATCCGGTCGATGGCAGTCCGCATCAAATCGCGCGATGTAATTCAGCTTTCCGTTCGCGGGAGATGTCACAAAATAAGTGACGATGTCGGCCTCGCGCACGATCGAGTTGGGGGTGGGGAGCCCCTTCAGGGCGTCATCAAAGATCTCGAATGCAATCGGAGGCGGCTTGGGGGTTGTGTCTATGCCATAGAGCGACTGGCAACCGGACAGTGCTACAACCAGAAAAATCGGGGATAAACGTTTGAGATGATAAATCGTGGCGCCCATGCGGAGTCTGCTGAGGATTAAAATGGTGGCATATTAGCATTATCCCTTGCCATCACTGATGCCTGCCAGCGATCACCTGTTCCAGTCAGCAGGTCTGGAACAGGTGAGAGGGCAAGTTTGCTGCCTGTCTCTTACTGGCTGGCGTTCAACACAATCCGATACCGCGCCTTGCCACTGCGCAAATGATCGATGGCTTCGTTGACCCGGCTCATCGGAAATTCCTCAACCTGCGGCAGGATCTGATGCCGCGCGCAGAACTCCAGCATGGTCGCCGCCGTGGCAGGCGAGCCCACCGGTGAGGCGGACAAGGATTTTTGCTGGGGAATCAGATTGAACACGTGCACCGGAATCGCGTCGGGCACGATACCGACGAAGTGCAGCCGGCCTTTGCCGCGCAGGGTGGCGAGCATTGCCGTCCAGTCGAGGTTGGCGTTGGCGGTGATCAGCAGGAAATCCAGAGTACCGGCAATCGCTTTCAAGGCATTGCTGTCGGTGGAGGCGACGACCTTGTGGGCGCCGAGGCGCTTGGCTTCGTCCTGTTTGCTCAGTGACGAGGTGAATGCCGTGACGTCGCAGCCCCAGGCATTGAGGAAACGCAGCGCCAGGTGACCGAGACCGCCGATCCCGACGACACCGACCCGGTCAGTGGGTTTGATGCCAAATTCCACCAGTGGGTTGAACACCGTGGAGCCTGCGCAGAACAGCGGCCCGGCCAACGCCGGATCAAGGTCTTTGGGCAGCGGCAGGGCCCAGGCCCAGTGAGTGCGCAGCCGATCGGCGAAACCGCCGTGGCTGCCGATGATCGTGGGTTTGGCGGTCGCGCAAAGGTGATGAGAGCCGCCGATGCAGGACGAGCAATGCATGCAGCTGCTCTTGTACCAGCCGATGCCGACCCGTTGGCCGACTTCGAGGCCGCGGACCTGCGGGCCTGCACGCACGATGCGGCCAACCACTTCGTGACCGGGAATGAACGGGTACTGGCTGATGCCCCAGTCGTTGTCGATCAGCGACTGGTCGGAGTGACAGACGCCGCAATATTCCACGGCGACTTCGACTTCTTCATCCCCGAGCGGACCGGGATCGTAACTGTAGCGCTCCAGTGGTGCGCCGGCCGATGTGGCGGCCCAACCGGTAAACGTCGTCGGTTCGGTGTTATTGCTCATTGGACACCTCCAGGTCTGGCGACAGGGCCATGGCGGCCCGGTGCTGCGGGCGCAGCCTGAAGAGTCTAGCGGGTCATCGGGCGATCGCTAGAGCCAGGTGTCCAGCACGCGTCGGTCCAGTTCTTCCCAGTCCGCCATGCCCAGCACTCGCGTGGTATTGAGCCCGCGCAGATAGCCGCGCAATTGATTGGCGACGGCCCGCACCGACTCCGAATCGTCCGCTGACTGGCCCAGCACGGTTTCGTATTCGACGAGGTATTCGGCCACCCGGTCGCGGAATTCGGGCAGCACGGCATCGCGGATCAAATCAAAGGTTCGCACGGATAATCCTCATTTGTTTTCGTTGTGATCGAGTGTGCAGCAGTCTGCACGCTGCGCAACTATTGGTTCAAGTAATAGTGACCATCAAGAAACGCAAGTTCTGCTTTGCGGCCGACAGGCGGAAAATCGCCTCCATCGAAGACGCTGCTGAAGGAATTTGCGCGATGAAGACATTGACCCGACTGGCTGTAGTCGCCCTGCTGATGGGCGGGGTGGCCGTGACCGCACCGACTTACGCAAGCGACGCCGGTACGTGCCATTTTCTGCCCATCGCCGGTGCCAGCAGCGGGCTGCAGCATTCGCAAACCGTGGGTGTGCTGTACAGCGAAAACACGCTGGAGAACCAGCAATACCTGGAGCGTTATCACGACGTGGCGGTGAATGGTGCCAAGGATGCGCTCGATGCGCGGATCCGCGACGCCTTCGTCAACAGCTCCGATCCGGAACTGGCCATCGACTGGTTGATGAGTTCGCTGCAGCAGCAATTTCTCTCGGTGACCGTCTACGACAACCTCGATTCATTGGTGCAAGCCCATCCGGATGTGGTGGTGATGCTCGACACCCACAACCGTTTGCTGACGCAACGCAACAGCCAGGTCGAAGCACGGTTCGCCGCACGCTTCTACGACGCCAACCTGCAATACATCGGCAAGGCGGAAGGCGCAGTGCAAAAGCAGATGCCTTCGGTGTGGGTCCACAACAAGGCAGCGCCCGAGATTGCAGCGCAGATTGAACAGCAACGCGACCTGCAATTCAGCGCCCTGAAGCAGTTCGATGACTCGCTCAAGGCCCTGGTGAGTGCTGGCTGAACACCCAAATCAAAAATCGCAACGGCAGCGCCCGTGACGCTGAACGTTGCTTGAGAACCGAACCGTTTATTTTCAGGATTTTATCCATGCGTGCCTTTTTTATCCCTGCCATGGCGTCTGCCACTTTGTTGTTGACTGCTTGCGCCTCCGCACCGAACGACCCGACGCTGACCTTGCAGACCCACAAGACGCCCGCCCAGTACGCCGAATGCGTTGTGCCGAAATTGCAGCACGGTGCGATGAACCCGACGGTCTCGCAGACCCAGCGCAGCTACCGGATCGTGGTGCCGAGCAAAGTGTCGGCAGACAACGTGCTGGAAGCCTACAAGGCACAGGACGGCGGCAAGGTGTTTTTGTACGAGCGCCACTTGCTGGCTTCAAGTTTCACACCGTCGAGTTTTGAACGGGCTGCCCAGGAGTGCCTGTAACGCCTGACGGTTAACGCTTTTGACGATGCTCCTTTGGTTGGCCGCAACCAACCAATTCCTTTGCCCCGCACTTTGCGGGGCTTTTTTTGCCCGGCGTTTGGCGCAGTCGGCGCTACGCTGGAGAGCGGATAAGGTTTTTCGGGAGAGTAAGGAGATGAAGAAAGACAGCAGCGACTCGGCGGCTGAACAGCCTTCTGCACTGATCGACGCAAGAATCCAGGAACTGAACGACTGGCGTGGCCAGAAACTGGCCGAGATCCGCGCGATCATTCACGAGGCGGACCCGCAGGTCGTCGAGGAGTGGAAGTGGCGGGGCGTTCCGGTCTGGTCACACAACGGCATCATTTGCACCGGGGAAACCTACAAGGCCGTGGTGAAAATGACGTTTGCCAAAGGCGCGGCGCTGGAGGATCCGTCGGGACTGTTCAATGCCAGTCTGGAGGGCAATACCCGGCGGGCGATTGATGTTCACGAGGACGATAAAATAGATGCAAAGGCACTGAAAGCGCTGGTGCGTTCGGCGATTACGTTGAATACAAGGAAATGATTTGCCGTTGAGGCAGAGGTGAAGCGGGGGAGGGTGAAACGAGGAAAAAATGGCAGGGGCGGCTGGATTCGAACCAACGCATGGCAGGATCAAAACCTGCTGCCTTACCGCTTGGCGACGCCCCTGTAGCTATTGGTTTCAGTCCCGAGAGGACCTCTGCAACAGTGGGCGGCACTTTACCAGCGCTCTTGCGTTCTGGGAACCCCTGAAGCAAATAAATTTCATGGAAAACAGCTACTTATTTCCCGGAGCGGTTGAAACGGCCGGATTTTCAAGACGCCTGAGGGGGCCAAGCGCCCGAATCCTGCGGGCGCTTGAACCCGATTTCATACCAAAGTACTCGGCGCCACCCCCAGCAACCCCGTCAATGTGTTCATGATCGCCTGCTGACGGGCGCGGTCCGTCTGGTGCCTGGCTTCGGCGGCGGCGACGTCGGCGTGGCAATGCGGGCAGATCGATTCATGGGGGTGGATGTATTGCAGGCAGCTGCGGCACAGCGCCAGTTGCACGGGGATGCGTCCTTCCTCAGGGGATTTCTGGCCCTGATTGATCCAGGCGAGTTTGATCACCTGGCCGCTGTCACTGACGCTGCTGACGTGCTCGCCGGTGTCGATGCGTTCGGTGATCAGGTCAAAGCGTCCGACGGCGAAGGAACGCTGCGCCGCATCTTCAATCTTGACGATACGCTCGCGCAGTCCGCGTTTTTGCAGTTCCAGGGTACGGTAATGGCAGTACGGGTTGTTGCCGGGTTTGCCCAGCAATGAGTGCGAAGTCCAGGTGCAGCCGCCCCGGCAGACATCGTTGTAATAGCAACTGCGGCAGTAGCCCCACAGGTCGTCGACCGAGCGCAGGCGACCGAAGTGGATGCCTTCGCTGTAATGCCAGATATCGTGTAGGCTCATGTTGCGCACGTTGCCGCCGGAGAAACCGACGGTCGCCAGTGACGGGCAGCCTTTCACCGTGCCGTCGGCTTCGAGCGCCAGTACGGTCTGACCCGCTGCGCAGCCGCTCCAGTGCACGCGTTCGTCACCGAAGCCACGCCACAAATGTTCGTAAGGACCGTAATAGCCGATGTTGTTGCCGACGTTCATCAGCAGGCCGCGATCCACGCCTTCGCGGTACAACCGCGCGAGCAGCGGCATCACTTCAAGCAACTGGTAGGGTTGCAGCAACAGTTCCGGGTGATCCACCGCATTGCCCATGGCCACGGTGATCTGGATCTGCCAGTGGGTGGCGCCGAGTTCAATGATCGTGTTCATCAGCTCCGGCAAATCAGGCAACGTAGCCGCGCCGATCTGGGTGTTGACGCTGACGGCCAGCCCGGACGCCTTGGCCCGGCGCAGGGTGTCGACAGCCTTGTCGAACGAACCGGGCACGTTGCGCACTTTGTCGTGCAACGGCGCGAGCCCATCCAGAGAAATCCCGACCCCGTTGAGGCCCGCATCGACCGCTGCCTGCATCTTCGCCGGCGTCAGGTTGCGTCCGCCGGTCTGAATCGCGCAGTACATGCCGTGGTCGTGGATGGCCTGGATCAGTTGCGTCCAGTCCTTGCGCAAATAGGCTTCGCCGCCGATCAGAGTGATCTCGCGGGTGCCGAGTGCGGCGAGGGAATCGATCACATCGAGGCATTCGCGGGTATTGAGTTCATCGGGGCGTCGATGCCCCGCGCGTGAGCCGCAATGCAGGCATTTGAGGTCGCAGGCCAGGGTGATCTCCCAGACCACGTGCACCGGCACGTAGCGTTTGAGATCGGTGTCATTGAGGTAGCGGGCAGGGCGGATGTCTGTCATGGGAGATCCTTGCGCACGGTCCTGTGCGCGGCACGATTGGACTGATCTCGATTCGCCGCAAGACCGGGCGAGGCCAGCAGTGACCTCGCCCGGGGCGTGCGGTTTAGCGTGCTTCCAGACGCGCGATTTCTGCGTTCAGATGCTCAAGGGCACTGCGTAACGCGCCTTGGTGGGCCAGTTGCTGCTCACCCTGTTGCACCACGGTTTTCAGCTGCGCCAGATCGCCACTGGTTTGCGCTTGCTGCACGGCCACGGCATACAGCGGCTGGAAGTGACGCTCGTGCGGTTGCGGCTCGATGGTCGGCGCCTGATGCACGGCGACGTGTTTCACCTGATGCCCGTCGTAGCTGTAATCGACAAATCCGCTTTCCCAGGTGCCATCAAGGATGCCTTTGAGATGAAAAGTCTCGGCGATCTGGCTGTACGGGCCGCTCGGGCTGCCGTCGAGGACGAGGACGATGTGATTCTCGACCGCCGAGGTCAGTTTGGCCTCGCTGTAGTCGCCCCAGACTCGCGCCCGGAAATTGACCGGCGGCCAGGTGCTTTGGAAGACACTGGCAACTCCGCTGACCTTTTTGCTGACGGTATTGACCAGCAGGTCGAGGGTCAGAACCGGCGCGCCGAGCAATGAATTGCTGGCGATGAGGCGGGTATGGAAAAGTCCGATCGACATGGTGTTACTCCCTAAAGTGAATGATGGATTCAGTGGTCGGCTCAGCGTGCCTGCAACCGGCTGATTTCCTTCTTCGCGGCTTCCAGTGCGCTCTGCAATTGCGGTTGCTGGTCCAGTTGCTGCTTGGCCAGCTTCGCCAGATTCTTCATCTGGGCCAGGTCGCCGCTGGCGATGGCGCTCTGGATAGGAGCGGCATACAGGGGCAGAATCGGCGGGTAATGCTGAATGATGACCGGGCCTGGCTCAAACGGTGGGAAGACCTTCGACTGCACTTCCGCCAGGTGCACAGGGACGTTGTTGACCTCGACCCAGTGCGTGCCATTGAGGTATTGGTAATTGGCGATACCTTCTTTCCAGTCAGTACCGACCACCAGACGAATCTTGAAGTTGATGATGGAGTTGGAGCCGTGGCCGCCATGATTGCCTTCGGCGGTTATCAGGATTTTGCTGACGCCGGGCTTCATGACGGTCAGGTAGGTGTACTCGCCCCACACATCAGAGTGGATATCGAGCGGCGGGTTGGTCGCTTGAGTGACGGTGGCGCCGCCGCTGACCTCATGCTGCGGCGTGGACACCAACAGGTTGAGCAACAGACTTTGCGCGCCGGGCAGCCCCGTACCAATGCGGTAACTCAACGGGAACAAGCCGACATTTTGCTGAGTAGCTGACATAGTGATTGCCTCCATTGCAATGTGGGAAATGGCCTTAGTGTTTTTCCAGACGGGAAACTTCTTTGGCCAGTTTTTCGTACGCGGTTTGCAGCTCTTTCGCTTCCGGCTTCGTCGAATCGCGCTGTTTCAACAAAGTCTTCATCTGTTGCAGATCGCCTCCCGTGATAGCGCTCTGGATGGCGACGCCGTAAGGCGGCATGTTGTGTTTTGAGCCAGTCATATCGAGGGTTTCCTCGTGGTGGTTGCCAAACGTCCCCTTCAGACGAGGGGAGCCTTCCCTGACAGGCAGGCGACAGCCAACGGCAAGAACGACTGGCGACAGTGGTTCCCGGCTACGTGAACGCCTGATCCGTCTGGATCCGGTGGAGCGGGTCAGTTGATTCGCGCGGGTTCGAGGTCTTTGTCTCGACTCACGCGCAGGCGTCGTCAGCCAAAACCGTCAGGCCTCGCGGCGGGCGTCAATAATGAGGTTTGCCGGAACGGCAAAGGGGGGGAGCTCACCTGTACGTTGGTCATCTTTCTGTCCTTGATAGAAAGCAACGAAACACAGGGATAGGTCGTAATAACCCGCAACCACAAAAACCATCCCTGATTTTTCTTCCAGTGCGGCTGATGGCGCCCATCGAGAGATGTTTGCCAAATGGCCAGCATATCGCCAGCCACGCAACCCTAGCCCCGTTTGTACGGGGCTGCCAGAAAAAGCGCCGAACGGTCATGGCCGCTGCTATCCTGCGCAGATTGCGAGATAGAGCGTGGAAAAACTCGGCCTATGAACACGAATCGTGACCAATTTCCCTTGCCCGAAGACCTCAAGGTCTTCCTCACCGTCATCCGCAAGAACAGCTTCGCCAGCGCCGCCGATGAGTTGGGTTATTCGCCGGCCTACGTCAGCAAACGCATCGCGGTGCTCGAAACCACGCTCTCGACAAAGCTGCTGCACCGCACGACCCGGCGCATTGCGCTGACCGACGATGGCGAGCGGGTGCGGGTCTGGGCGGAAAAACTGCTGGGTGATTTCGATGACTTTCTCGGCGAGATTGCCCAGGCCCGGCACCAGCCGGCGGGTTCGCTGCACATTTGCAGCAGCTTCGGGTTCGGCCGCAATCACGTCGCGCCAGCGATCAGTGAGCTGTCCCGAACGTGCCCGAAGCTCGACATTCGCTTGGACGTATTTGATCGCGTGGTCGATCTGGTGGGCGAGGGCTTCGATCTGGAAATCCTTGTCGGCGATGATCTGCCGGGCCAGCACCTGGCGCGCAAACTGGTCAGCAATCGGCGAGTGCTGTGCGCCACGCCGGAGTACCTCGAACGCCGGGGTACGCCGCAATCGCTCGAGGACCTGAAGGATCACGATTGCCTGGTGCTCAAGGAGCGCAACAATTCATTCGGCATCTGGAACCTGACCCGCGACGGGCAAGAAGAATCGGTGCGGGTCAGCGGCCCGTTGTCCTCCAACAGTGGCGAAATCGTGATGGAGTGGGCCTTGAGCGGCGGCGGGATTCTGTTGCGCTCGATGTGGGACGTCAAACCGATGCTCGAACAAGGGCGGCTGGTACAGGTGCTGGAGGATTACACCCAGAGCGCCAACGTCTGGGCGGTGTACCCGACACGGCTCAGCGAGTCGGCCAAATTGCGGGTGTGTGTGGAATTTCTCGAAGAGTATTTTCGCGACTTGTCGGTTGAATGAAGCCGGGTGGTTCAGTGAACCGCCCGGTTTTTTGTTCTCAGCCCAACCAGGGATTTCCCGCGAGATGCCGCGCTTCAAAAGCGCGAATCTGCTCGGTGCGTTGCAGCGTCGTGCCGATGGCATCCAGCCCCAGCAACAGTGACTGTTTGCGCAGTTCATCAATCTCGAAAGCGATCAATGTGCCGTCCGCCAACTCGATGGTTTGCTCGGGCAGGTTCACGCGGATGTGCGCGGTCGCCGGAACGCTGATGACGTCGGCGACCTGTTTGAACTGCTCTGCATCGAGTTGAATCGCCAGCACGCCGTTGCGCTGACAGTTGTCATAGAAAATCCCGGCAAACGTGGTGCCGATCAGCGCCCGGATCCCGACCTGCTTCAAGCCCCACACCGCGTGTTCCCGGCTGGAACCGCAGCCGAAATTGGGGCCCGTCACCAGAAACGCGGCTTCCTGCCAGGCTGGTTGATTGAGCACGAAGTCAGGGTTGGGTTCACAGGAGGCGAGAAAGCGCAGATCGAAAAACAGCCCTCGATCCAGCCCCTGACGATCAATGCCCTTGAGGAACTGCTTGGGCATGATCACATCAGTGTCGATGTTGGCAGCCAGGAACGGCGCGGCACTGCCGCTGATAGTGATGAAAGGTTGCATGGCTCAAACTCCCGGCGCGAAGGCGCGAACGTCAGTCAAATGTCCGGTGATGGCGGCTGCGGCGACCATCGCGGGGCTCATCAGGTGCGTGCGTGCACCGGCGCCCTGGCGGCCTTCGAAGTTGCGGTTGGTGCTCGATGCGCAGCGATCACCGGTTGCCAGTACGTCGTCGTTCATCGCCAGGCACATCGAGCAGCCTGATTGCCGCCACTCGAAACCGGCATCGAGAAAGATCTGCGCCAGCCCTTCGTCTTCGGCCTGATCGCGTACCAGAGTCGAGCCGGGCACGATCATCGCCCGCACGTGAGCCGCGACTCGCTTGCCGCGCACCACGCGGGCCACGTCACGCAAATCTTCGATCCGCGCATTGGTGCAGGAGCCGATGAAGGCGTGGCTGATCACCACTTCGTTCAGCGGCGTGCCGGGTGTCAGGCCCATGTAATCGAGGGCGCGTTGCAGGCCCTGACGCAGAATCGGGTCGGGCTGGCCGGCCGGGTCCGGCACTCGTCCACCGATCGGGGCGGCCTGATCCGGGCTGGTGCCCCAGGTGACCATCGGTTCCAGCGCGGCGACATCGAGGCTGACTTCACGATCGAACACCGCGCCATGATCGCTGTGCAGGGTTTTCCAGCGCTCGACGGCCTGTTCCCAGATTTCCCCTTTGGGCGTGCGCGGCTTGAGTTGCAGGTAGGCGAAGACCTTGTCGTCCGGCGCCATGAACGCACCACGGGCGCCAGCCTCCACGGCCATGTTGCAGATGGTCATGCGCGCTTCGACACTGAGGTCGCTGATCGCCGGGCCAGTGAATTCGATCGCATAACCGGTGGCCCCCGAAGCGCCGATCTTTTCGATCAGGGCCATGATGATGTCTTTCGACGTGACGCCCGCACCGAGCTCGCCATTGACCGTTACGCGCAAGGTTTTCAGGCGTTTGTAGACCAGGGTTTGTGTCGCCAGCAGGTGCTCGATTTCCGAGGTGCCGATGCCAAAACCGAACGCACCCAGTGCGCCGTAAGTGGTGGTGTGGCTGTCACCGGCCGCGACCACCATGCCCGGCAGAATGAAACCCTGTTCCGGCGCCACGACGTGTTCGATGCCCTGGCGCTTGTCCAGCACGTCGAACAGCTCGATGCCGAAGTCACGGCAGTTCTCTTCGAAATACGACACCTGCCGCGCACCGCCCGCGTCGGGCATGGTCGCAGTGCGGGTCGGCGCTGTAGGGTTCACATGATCGACCACCGCCAGCGTGGCAGCCGGGCGCCAGACCTTGCGTCCTGCGTCGCGCAAGCCGCTGAAAGCTTGCGGGCTGGTGTATTCGTTGGCGACCTGGCGGTCGATGTAAAGCAGCACGTGGCCCTGATCGTCGAGGGTGCAGACCGTGTGACTGTCGATGTGTTTCTGGTACAGGGTTCTCGGGCTGGGCATGGCGTGGGCTCTTTTCTGTCAGGTGCAAAAACGGCTACTGACAGAATATTGATCGCCGAAACGGCATCAAGAGCGCTTTGGTGAAGCCGTTGAACACGGATTGTGAGCAATTCGAGTTGCTCGCTGCCGCTTTGAGCGGCAGCGAACCGTTACGCGGTCGCGTCGAAAGCCTCGTGATACTTCACGACACCGACCGGCAACTCACCGCCAAACGCCAGCGCCTGAAAATACTCTGCCGGAATCCCCGGCAACTCCAGACCTGCATGGGCCTTGAAGCCGAAGCGGCCGTAGTAGCCCGGATCGCCAAGCACCACGCAACCCACTGCGCCGATGCGCTGCAACTCCGCCAGCGAGGCTTTCATCAGCGCCGAGCCGATGCCTTGCTGCTGGCGGGTCGGGCACACAGAGATCGGGCCCAGGCCGTACCAGTCCTGTGTTCCGGAGGAAATCGTCACAGGTGAAATGGCGACATGGCCGACCACCGTGTCGTTTTCAACGGCCACCAGCGAAACGCTGAGCTGACCGGCGCGGCGCAAGGCGTTGACGATGAATTGTTCGGTGTGGCTGGAGTGTTCTTCGTGCTGGAACGCGGCCTCGGTGATTCGGGCGATGGCGTCGATGTCTTCGGGGCGTTCGTTGCGGATTGTGATGTTTGTATTCATGCGTTCTCGGGTATCCCGGTCGATCAGGGTTCGAAGGGTTTCGAACAGCGGATCGGCGTTGGTGTATTGCTTGCCGTAGGCCAGGTTGAAGCCATAGTCGAAGTCTGGCGGATTCTTGCCTTGAGTGTGTTGTAAAAGTGTTTCCAGCTTGTCCAGCGCCTTCACCGCTTTGGCTTCGGGAGAACGGGCGTTTTCGTAGTCGTCCCAGAGCGCGAGGATTTCGTTTCTCAGCGCGTCGTCCAGGGAACGGGTGAGCAGCAGCAAGTCGTTGCGCTCCTGTTCACCTTTGTCGGGGAAGTCGGCTTTGTTGACCGCCGGGATATCACCATTGATGGCTTCGCCGAGGTCGTGGATGACGCACATTTTCAGGACTTTCAGCAGGTCGAGCCCGGACAGGTCGTCGGCGAACACGATCACCATCAGGCACAGGCGCCAGCTGTGTTCGGCGGTGCTTTCGTTGCGACCGGAGGAGGTGTGAGCGCTTCTGAGGACGTCCTTGAGCCGTTCTGCTTCGCGCAGAAAGTCGAGGCGTCCCTTGATTTTTTCGAGGTTCATACGGTGGCCGGGATAAAGAGAGCAGGGCTCAAAGCCTAGGCCCGGCCTCGATCATCGTCCACGCATAAAATATGCGGCACTCGGCCTACAGCGTTTCTACCAGTCGTGCGGCGGTGCCGTCTGAAAGCGCAATTCGCGTCCAGCGGCAAAGACTTTCGCGGATGGGAACGAGGGTTGAATCATTGTGGCCGGTGACGAATTCCAGTGCCGGTGGCGCCTGGACTTCTCGCCAGCCAGCGTCATCCAGCAAGGACTCCTTGTGCTGGATTTGCGCCGTCGCAAAGCGCCACAGCGATTGCCCCAGCAGATCGCTCAGCGGACTGCTGAACTGCGCGGCGCGGGCCGGGGAACAGGCCAGCAGGCGATGGGTCAGATCGCAGACCAGGTGAACCGGGCGCGCACTGTCCGTAACCAGTCGTGCGAGGGCCTGATCGGCCGCGCTGTCGAGTCGCGCCGCGAGCAAAGTCTCGAGTTGTCTGTGCGCCTCCGGGTCCATTGCCTGCATGCCGCTTTCCCAACGGGAAATCGTCGACTGGGTGACCCTGAACAACTCCGCTGCATGGCTCTGCTTGACGCGGTGCAGCACGCGCCAGCGGCGCAGGGCGATGCCGGGCAGACTGGGCTTCAACAAGGTGTCGGGCATGGCGATGGATCGCAAAAGGAAGGCGGGCCGACAGTCTGAAGACTGTCGGCCCGTGCTGCAAATCGACGCGATATCAGGTCATTCCGGGAGCTTGGCGATTACCTTGATCTCGAACTGAAAGCCATACAGCCACGTCACACCGACCGCCGTGATGGTCGGATGCGGCGCTTCGCCCCAGAACTCGGGCACCACTTCCCAGATGGTTTCGAAGGTCGATTGCGGATCGACCATGAACACGGTCACGTCCACCACGTCATCAAAGCTGCCGCCGGCCGCGCCGAGAATCGCATTCAGGTTGGTGAAGGCCAGGCGCACCTGTTGTTTCAGATCTGGCTCGGGCGAGCCGTCCTCAAGACTGCCGACCTGGCCCGAGACAAACAGAAAACCGTTGGAGCGTACGGCCGGCGAATAGCGATTGCGCTCGTAGAGGGCATGGCGTCCGGGCGGGAAAACCACGTCACGTTTTGGCTGAGCGTTGGTCATGGAGTGTCTCCTTCAATGGGTTGAAAACCTGCGATGGAGAAACTCTAGGGACTTGCCTCGGCGCGATAAACGCGCAACCTTGGCGATCACTGTTTGTAAATCCCAAACAATCGAGCCGCTATTAGAGGTGGGTGATGGACCGTTTTGACGCGATGCAAGCCTTCGCCCGGGTGGTGGAGGCGGGGAGTTTCACCAAAGCCGCCGAGACCCTGCACATGAGCAAGACCACCGTGACCCATCTGGTGCAGCAGCTGGAGGCACGCCTGCGGGTCAAGTTGCTCAACCGCACCACGCGCAAGGTCAACGCCACGGCGGACGGCGCGGCTTATTACGAGCGGGTGATCAAGTTGCTGGCCGATATGGACGATGCCGAAACCAGCCTTCCCGGCGCGGCGGCCCAGCCCAAGGGACGCTTGCGGGTCGATGTGCCGAGCCCCTTGGCCAATCTGATTCTGGTGCCGGCGCTGCCGGAGTTCTGCGCGCGTTACCCGGAGATTCAGATCGACATGGGCGTCAGCGACCGAATCGTCGACATCATCGATGAGAACGTCGATTGCGTGGTGCGCGGGGGCGAGCTGCGGGATCAGTCACTGATGGCCCGGAAGGTTGCGGATCTTCAACTTGGCGTGTATGCCGCGCCGAGCTATCTGGCCCGTGCCGGCACCCCGGCGCATCCCCGAGAGCTGGAAGACAGCCATCACCGGGTGGTCGGTTTCCTCTGGGCGCGCACCGGCAAACCCGTGCCTTACGCCCTGCACAACGAACACGAAGATCTGCAGATCAAGGGGCGCCATGTGCTGGCCGTCGATGACGGCAATGCCTACCTGTCGGCGGGCCTCGCGGGGCTGGGCGTGTTGTGGTTGCCCAAGTACATGTCCAAGGCTCACGAGGCGAGCGGTAATCTGGTGCCGCTGTTCGAAGACTGGCGCCTCGATCCGATGCCGCTCTATGTCGCCTACCCGCCGAACCGCCACATCAGCCGCAAGCTGCGGGTGTTCATCGATTGGATCGCCGAGGTAATGGCCCGCCACGCACCGGTCATGGATCGCTCAGGTTCGCCAGCAACCACTCGGTAAAACTGCGCGCCATCGGATCGCTCTCGCTGTCGCGGTGGGTCAGCAGCGCCCAGTTCGGGCCGCGAATGGTGTCGTCCACCAAGGGCTGCAACAACCCGTCGGCCCGGGCCTTGCGGCTGAGCAACTGGCTGACCAGCGCGATACCGAGCCCGCCGCACGCCGCGTCCAGTAGCAACCCCGGATCGGAGAAGTTCAGGCCCTGATCCTGCTGGCCGACGTCGATCCCGGATTCCACCGCCCAATGGCTCCAGTCCATTTCCCGCTCGCCGTGCAGGGTGGTGCGCTGTGCAGGCGGAACCGCCAGCAGACTTGGATGACACGCCGGATACAGTCGATCAGCGTGCAGCACTTTGAAGCTGCATTCGGCCTGGGAGCTGATGTCGTCGCGCACTGCCAGATCGATGGTCTGGGTCGCCATCTCCGGCACTTCGTCGGTGCTGAAAATCCACAGGTCCACATTCGGGTGCTGGCGGCGGAAATCCCCCAGTCGTGGCAACAACCAGTGCCGCGCGAACGCCGGCGTGGTGTTGAGCACCAGTTGATTGGGTTTCTGGTATTGCCCCAGCCGCCGAATCCCTACCGACAGTTGCTGCAGCATCGCCTGAGTGGTGCTGAGCAGATCGTGGCCGGCGTCGGTCAGGCTGACGCTGCGTCCGCTGCGGAAAAACAGCGGCTGCTCCAGATAGGCCTCAAGGCTGCGGATCTGCTGGCTGATGGCCGACTGCGTGAGGCTCAGTTCCTCGGCGGCCTTGTGGAAGCTGCCCAGCCTTGCGGCGGCTTCGAAGCCGCGCAACGAGCTGAGGGGTGGCCAGTGTTTCAGCATGATTGATAAGTTCCTCTAATCAGTTTTCCGCTAAATCCATCGTTTGTTTGCCCGTGAGGCCGCCATTAGCATGCACGTCAACGCCGCCAAGGCTGTTTTCATTGAACACAATGGCTTAACTCAAAGGGCTTTTTACCATGCAGCAGAACAAAAACAACAACAGCGGTTGGATGATGCCGGCAGAGTGGGTAACGCACGCCGCGACCTGGATGGTCTGGCCACACAATCAGGCCCTGTGGGAGTCGGGCTGGCGCGTCACCTTGCCGTTGGTGCAGGAAGATTTCGCCCGGGTCGCCAATGCCATCGCCCGGTTCGAGCCAGTGAAAATGGTCGTCGATCCGTCGGCCATCGCCAGCGCCAAAGCCTTGTGTGGGCCGAACATCGAACTGATCCCGCTGGCAGTCAACGACAGCTGGTGCCGCGACTCCGGCCCAAGCTTCGTGGTTCATCCGGAGCAAGGTCTGGCCGGGGTGAGCTGGCGCTTCAACGCGTGGGGCGGCAAGTCGGCTCACGACCTGGACGAAAGCCTGGCCCGTCGCGTGCTCAATCACCTGGGCGGCGAGTGCTTTGGCACGGCGCTGAGCAACGAGGGGGGCGCGATCCACGTGGACGGCGAGGGCACGCTGATCACCACCGAATCGGTGCTGCTCAACCCCAACCGCAACCCTGGCGTGAGCAAGGCCGAGATGGAAGAGATCTTCAGCCGTCTGCTCGGCGTGAAGAAAACCATCTGGTTGCCGGGCGATCCGGATTACGTCACCGGCGACATGACCGACGGCCACGTCGATGGCGTCTGTGCCTTCGCTCGCCCTGGTGTGTTGCTGGTGGACGCCACCCATGATCGCAGCTCGGTGTACGCCGAAGTGGTGCGGGAAAACCGCCGCGCACTGGAACTGGCCACCGACGCCCAGGGCCGAAAATTCGAGCTGATCGAACTGTATGAAGCCACCGATGCGGTGGACACCGAAGCCGAAGTGTTCTGCGCCTCGTACACCAACTGCTACATCGCCAACGGCGCGATCATCATGCCGGCGTACGGCATCGAGGCCGACCATGTCGCGGCAGAAACGCTGGCCAAGGCGTTCCCGGGACGTGAAGTGGTGCCGGTGCAGATCAATCATCTGGCCCACGGTGGCGGCGGTGTGCATTGCATCACCCAGCAACAGCCAGCCTGGCCGGTGGAGGGTTGATCGATGACGATGCTGAAAGTCGCTACTACCCAGATGCCGTGCACCTGGGATCTGAAAAGTAACCTCGATCGCGCCGAGCAGTTGGTGCGTGAAGCGGCCGCACAGGGCGCACAAGTGATCCTGTTGCAGGAGTTGTTCGCCACGCCGTATTTCTGCATCGAACAGAGCCACCATCACATGGCGCTGGCCGAGGAGTTTCGCGACAGTCAGGTGCTGTCGCGTTTCGCCGCGCTGGCCCGTGAACTCGGTGTGGTGCTGCCGCTGAGCTGGTACGAAAAGGCCGGCAATGCCTACTTCAACTCCCTGAGCGTGGCGGATGCCGACGGGCGTTTGCTGGGTGTGTACCGCAAGACCCACATTCCCAACGCCATCGGCTATCAGGAGAAGGAATATTTCAGTCCCGGCGACACCGGTTTCAAAGTCTGGGACACCGCGTTCGGCCGCCTCGGCGTGGGCATCTGCTGGGATCAGTGGTTCCCGGAGACCGCTCGCTGCCTGGCCTTGATGGGCGCCGAAGTGCTGCTGTTTCCGACCGCCATCGGTTCTGAGCCGGGCTGCGCGGATCTCGATTCGCGGGACCACTGGCAGATGACCATGCGTGGCCACGCCGCTGCCAACCTGCTGCCGGTGATCGCGTCCAACCGGGTTGGCCGTGAAGTGGCGGGCACCGATGCGGCGCTGCAAATGAATTTCTACGGCTCGTCGTTCATCTGCAACCACAAGGGAAAAATGCTCGCCGAAGCCGACCGCGCCAGCACTGGTGTGCTGGTGCAAAGCCTCGATCTGGCAGCCATGCGTGAAGATCGCTTGAGCTGGGGCATCTACCGCGACCGTCGCCCGGAAATGTACGGCGCCTTGTTGAGCCAGGACGGCCGTCACCTTCACGCCCGCTGGAATCCTCAAGGAGTCTGATATGCCTACTTCACACAAGTGGTTGCTTGGCGCTCTGGGCCTGGCGCTGGCCGGTTTGATGCCGGCCGTGCACGCCGAAGACAAGACCCTGCGGCTGTACAACTGGGCGGATTATTTCGCCGAAGACACGCTGACAAAGTTCACCGCCGAAACCGGGATCAAGGTGATCTACGACGTGATGGACGGCAGCGAAACCCTGGAAGCGAAGATGCTCTCCGGTGGCAGCGGCTATGACTTGATCTTCCCCGGCGACACCGTGGCCGAGCGGCTGATGCGTGCCGGCAGCCTGTTGCCGCTGGATCCTTCGAAGGTCACAGCGATGAACGACATCGAGCCGGGCCTGCAAAAGCTGCGCAGCCATTACGAGCATTCGAACAAGGCCACAGTGCCGTACACCTGGGGCACCATCGGTCTGACCTACAACGCCGAGCAGATCAAGCAGCGCATGGCCGACGCCCCGGTCAACAGCCTCGACATGCTGTTCAAACCGGAACTGGCCGCCAAGTTTGCCGATTGCGGGATTTCGATGATCGACTCGCCGGACGAGGTGCTGGCGGTGGTGCTCAATTACCTGGGCCGCGACCCGCGCAGCGCCAAGCCTGCGGATCTGGCGGCGGCCAGTGACTTGCTGATGAAGCTGCGGCCGCACATCCGCAAGTTCCAGTCGCAACCGGTCACCGATCTGGTCAACGGCAACCTGTGCCTGTCCCTCGGCTACAGCGGCGACATGACCCAGGCCCAGCGCACCTCGGACAGTGCCGGCAAACAGACCCGCTTCCAGTACCGCGTTCCCCGCGAGGGCACCACGGTGTGGATGGACACCATGGCCATTCCGGTCGATGCCAAACACCCGGAGTACGCCTACGCGTTCATCAACTTCGTGATGCGTCCGGAGAACATGGCCGCGATCAGCAATTTCACCGGTTACCCGACCTCCAACGCCAAGGCCCGGCCAAACGTGGATGAGGCGATGCGCAATAACCCGGACATCTACCTCGACGAAGCGACCTATGCTCGTCTGATACCGGGCAAGGACATTCCCCAGGCCGACATGCGCGCCCGCATGCGCACCTGGACCAAGTTCAAGACCGCCACTGCAAAGTGATTTTTCCGGGCTGCTTCGGCAGCCCCTTTACACATCAGGAACGTACACATGCCGACTCGTCGCGAGTTCATCAAACAGGTTTCAGTCGCCGCCGGCGTAGGCGCTGCCGTCATGGGCCTCGGCCTGTCCCCGGCGCGGGTGCTGGCGGCCAGCGAAGGTCGCTGGTTCATGCCCGACGAGGGCGACAAGCACGAACGCGCCTACATGGCCTTTGGTGCGCAGGACGCGATCTGGGAAGATTTCACCGAAGACGTCCAGGAAGCGCTGGGCCGGATCGCCCGCGCCATCGCCCGCTACGAACCGCTGACCATCTACTGCCGCAGCGGCGAACGCAGCCTGGCCGAAGAGATTTGCGGCACCTCCAACATCACTTACCAGATCGCCAATCTCGACGACATCTGGATGCGTGACATCAGCGCCAACTTCGTCATCGATGACAAAAGCGGCCTCGGCGCGGTGGACTTCAATTTCAGCGGCTGGGGCAACAAGCAGCAGCACTCCAAAGACGCGAAAATCGCCCAACGAGTGGCGCAAGACGCACAAGCGACCTACATCCGCAGCGAACTGGTGGGCGAGGGCGGCGGCATTGAGGTCGATGGCCACGGCACCGGGATCATGACCGAAAGCTGCTGGGTCAACAGCAACCGCAACCCCGGCTGGAGCAAGGCTGATGTCGAGGCGGAACTGAAGGCACGCCTGGGCCTGCGCAAAATCATCTGGCTGCCGGGCATCAAGGACAAGGACATCACTGACGCTCACGTCGATTTCTACGCACGCTTCGTCAAGCCTGGCGTGGTCATCGCCAACCTCGACACCGACCCGAAATCCTACGACAACAAGGTCACGCTGGCGCACCTGGAAATCCTGAAAAAGGCCACCGACGCCGACGGTCGCCCGTTGCAGATCCACACCGTGTCGCCACCGCTGAAACCGCGCAAGACCAAGTTCAACAAGAACAATGACGACTTCGCGGCCGGCTACATCAACTACTTCGTCATCAACGGCGCGGTCATCGCCCCGGAGTTTGGCGACAAGGACGCCGACAAAAAGGCCTTCGACCTGCTCAAACAGCTTTACCCGAACCGCGACGTGGTGCAGATCAACATCGACGCCATCGCGGCGGGTGGTGGCGGGATTCACTGCGTGACCAGTCACCAGCCGGCTTAAGGGCCGCGTTCAGCGAAACCGTGGGGGAATCGCCTCGGCAAAGGGATAGAAGTCAAACCACGGTTTGGCTTCTTCGAGCACCTGTTTGAAGGCGGAGCGCTGAACCAGCCGCTCGAAATAGGCATTCAAGTGGCCATGGTCACCGGGGAACGACACCAGCGTGCTGGCGTAAAACAGGGCTGGGCTCGCGGAGCAATCGGCCATGCTGAAGTCCGGGCTGGCGATCCACTGACGGGTCGCCAACTGACGTTCGAGCATGCCGTACGCGGTGTTCAGCAGGGTGCGCTGGCTGGTCAGGTCGCCGTGTCGGTCGTGGATGCGGTCGGCGACAATCTGCGACATCGGCGTCATCACGTAGTTGTCGAAAAACCGGTCCCAGAGGCGCACTTGCAGGGCGGTGTCCCAATCGTCGGGGATCAGCCGGCCAGCGCCGGCATGGTAGTGATCCAGATACTCGATGATCACGCTCGACTCCGGCACGCTGCGCTGGCGGGCACGATCATGCAGCACCGGGAATTTGACCAGCGGCCACAGAGCCCGCAGCTCGGCTCGTTCGGCTTCGCTGGACAGGTCGATGACGCGCTTGTCGAATGTGGTGCCGTGTTCGTAAAGGGCGATCAGTACCTTGTGGCAGTAGGACGACAACGGGTGGTAATAGAGGGTCAAGTCCATGGTTCAACGCCTCGCGTTGGTGGTGAAAAGCACTACACAGGTATAGCGCGCCTGCGCACGGCCATGCATTTGATTTCCACCAGCAGCCCCGGATGAGCCAGTTCGCAGACGCCAATGCACGTCCAGGCGCAGAAGCCTTTGGGGAATACGCGGTTCTTCACTTCACGAAACACCGGCATGTGCCGGCTCATGTCGATGTGATAAGTAGTCATCTCCACCACGTCTTCGAAGGTGCAACCGCCGGCCTTCAGCACTTCGTCGAGGTTTTCCCAGGCACGGATGAATTGCTGCTCGGGGTCTTCGATGACTTTCAAATCTGCTGTCCTGCCCACCTGACCGGCGCAGTAAAGCGTGTCGCCGACCAGAACCGCCGGGGCGTAACCGGCGCGTTCGATGATGGGTTTCATGGATTCGGGAATGATGATTTCGCGATCGGGCATTGTTTGGGCTTCGGGCAAAGGGTTCGCAGATTTTAGCAGTTGGATCAGGCGTATCAGCCATCAATCATGCGGGCAACCGAAGCGTTCAACTCGTCCTGGAATTCACGCAGTTTCTGCGCCTTTGCACCGTCGAAACGATCACCGCATTCGTTGACGCTTGCGACGAAAGAACTCAGGGTCGGGTTGTTTGCAATCAGCATTTCCTTGGCCGCGATATGGCGTAGTAACGAGTTGCAGACGGCCTTTCCTTGCTCGGATTTTGGACGATAGACAATGACCGTCGTTTCGTTCGACTCCAGACGAACATAACGTATGTGCTGATCGTAATCGTGGAATCGAGGGTGGAACCAGTCATCAATATGGTGTGGCAGGGGATAATTCAACCGGTTCAGATCAATCCGTCCCCATACCTTGTCGCTCTTGAGAGCGTTGCAGTCGGTGCAGGCGACTGCCAGATTCCAGAAATGCAGCGAAAACTGGGGGTAGGAGGCTCTTGGCAGAATGTGCTCGACAGGCCTGGCATACGCGGTATTCACCAGCCACCGCCGGCAATAGCAGCAGCGGTTTCCTTGTTGTTTCACCAACTGATCGCGAAGTGCTCCCTTGAGTTGCGATGGCGTAGCGATGGCTTCTTTGTCGTCAGCCAGTGCCTCAAGAAGCTTCCAACCATCCTCTTTGTTCTTTCTTGACTGTTGAAAAAGCGAATGCACCAAATTTCGTGCTTTGGGCCGGTGCTTTTTGGTTCTGTGAGGGCGATCCATATACGCCGCCAGTTCATCGCGCAGGCGTTTGCGTACTGCGCTGAAGTCGTTGAAATCGCTCATGAGGTCAGGATCTCGCGTACTGCAATGATGGCCTTGTCGACCAGTATCCGGTCATTGGCCGCCCCTGATACCCCGGTTTCACCCAAGTGGTCTTTGAGTGATAGCAGTTGATCAAGGAATGCGTTGTCATCATTGGACACCAGCCCCTGGTCGTCGGATTCACCGATGACACCGGAAATTATCGCCGCGCAACGTTCCTGAACATGGTGGGTGTATGGCGTGTAGGTCTGGAAACCCTCGAACAGGCTGGCTTCGACAGAGCGGCGTTGTGTGGGCGACAGCTCAAACAGGCGACGCTTGCGCATCACGAAGCAGTGATCGTTGGCATCGTTGGTCGATGCGATGAGGATAGGGGAGTGGGTGGCAACTACAAATGAACACCCAAGTGCATGTGAAAATTCGCGCAGCACTTGCGGAAGCTTGCGCTGCCATCCCACATGCAGGCTGATTTCAGGTTCATCCAGCAGAACGGTGGCGTTGGGTTGAACATTGGCGACGATTTTGATCACCATTGTCAGGATCTGTTGCTCGCCTGAGCTCAACGCGTCGAAGGTTACGATTTCGGGGGAGTCATTCCGAATTACCGCAATTTTGTAAGCACCCTTGGGTAGGGCGCGGCGCGTTTCTAGCTCCTTGCGCTGTCTTTCTGTTTCGTCGAGCGCCGACAAGGGATGAATGTCGGCCAGCGCCCTCTGCCTGGGGTCCGATGTGGAGCTCATACCGATGGGTACTAAGTATTGCCTCGGCTTGAAACCCAAACAGTCGAGTGCTGTTTCAAAGCAACTGAGACGATCGGGATCATCGAAGATCCGGTTGGCCATGTCGCCCAGTTCACCAAGCGCCCTGCGCAAATTTGGCCCGCTTTGGAAGGTTCGCGCACCGGCATAGGTGAAGTTCGATTTCATCGGTTCAGAGAGTGGTGCCTTGTCGAACCGGTCCGTGGTTCCGAACGCGATGCCGTAGCTCTGGCGTTGTTCACGGGCAAGTGCAATCGCTACGTCGCGCAAGGCAAGGCTTTTGCCGGAGCCATTGTCGCCAATTAGATATACCGACTGATTTGGACTGCTGGCTCGAAGACTAAACAAGATTTGACCAATCTCGACATCTGAATGCCAGCCACGATCCTCCTTCTGCTCGACATAGTCATCGGCGCGTAATGAGTATTTCTTTTCCCCCATCTGACTAGCAGTGACAAAGCGGACGAAGCCGGGAACCTGAGGATATGCGCGAGGAAGTCCGTCTTCAATGAAGTCAATAACGCGGCGCGGAGCGTCAGACTCCTCCAGAATCTCTCTGGACAAATGCTGCCCTTGCGTCCAGGTACGCAGCAGAATCCCCACCAGCGCAGCGCATTTTATTGCTTCGTCGGTATGGAGGTCAGGGTGCAGTTGCCTGGCATCTATCTGGGCGATTTGATCAGGATATTCGGGAAACGGCGGACCAAAATACAAAAGACTAAAATCAGACGTGGTTTTTTTAGGTGAGTAGCTACTGAAGTCGACCACTGCCCGCAAATGGTGATGTATCACCAGTTCGCGGCGCAACTTCAGATGGGCGATACCTTGGCGCCGGTCTCTGCCTCGCAGAACGACTATAGTTGGAGGATGGCCAGCCCGGCGAAACTCTACGATTTTCTGAATCTTGTTTGTCCTGAAGAAGATGACAGGTGCCTCGCCGTAGGCTTCTCGAGGAATATCGAAGCTGTGGTCAACCAGCCATAAATTCCGGGTTTTTTCCTTCGCGTCCCTTCCTTCGAAGTCAAGATCATATGCCGCCAGGCGAAGGTTACGAAGAAAGCGCAATCGTTCATTCAGGCGGTGAGGGATTTCCTCGGGATACTGGTTGAAGTGAGTATCCTGTCCTTCCTGCAACCCTGAAAAAGTGAAGACTTCACCGGGACCGGGCTGCAGTTCTGCAACGCCCCCGAACATTTGAGCCAGAGGGCGGGTGTAGGCGGCAACAAGTTGGTAATGCTTTTGCGAAATGGGAACACGCCGTGCATACAGTTTGTAGAAAAGAACGCTGAGTACATGCCTTTGCACGCTCGAGTCCATTTCGCTCAATTCATGCATGAGCATGCCTGCAAGGTAATAGATCGCATATGCCAGCGAGCCGGCACTACGTTCTACTCCCCACCACTCGCAATACATTGCTCTAGAGAGGATCAGCCTTAGTTGATGAAGCTGTGGTTCGGCAGTGTCCGGATCACTGACATGAAGGATGTCGCGAAGTATGGCCACGAATCGAGAGGCCTCCGCTTCTGGAAGGTAGTTGTAGATGCGCGATTCCCGGAGAAGAATCATGCCTCCCAGAATGATAAAAGCGGTCTCTTCAAGCTCTTCCAGACTGACGCCCTTGTCCCTCGAATGCTTCTCCAGCTCGCGACAAATCCGTTGCGCGCGAAGCGCCCCCTCCGACAGCATGCCTTTCTCCTTGGACAGAACCTGAATCAAATGCGGGCGCGGGGATGATGGCGCCTGGTCATCATTGCGATGTTAACCGACGCCTGTGCACGGGCTCAATTTGCTGAAGGCAAAGCATATTGAGGTTTCGACGAAAAAACTCAGGGTGAACAGGGCTGTTGAAAAAAGCGTTTTGGGTCAGCGACCATGCGCGGCCGCCGCCAGTTGTTCGGTATCCACCCGAACAAACACCGAATCACCCACCGCCGTCAGCACCTCCCCGGCGTAGACCTCGCAGATCACCCGGCTCTTGCGTCCGACTTCACCTTCGACTCTGGCCTTCAACGTCAGCGGCACGCCCATCGGTGTCGGTTTGATGAACTTGATGCCGAGGTTGCCGGTGACGCAGTTGATGCGCGGCAGGCTTTCCGCTTCGCGGTTTTCCGCGCGGTAGTGGTAGGCCATTGCGGTCCAGTTGGAATGGCAGTCCACCAGCATCGCGATCAGGCCGCCGTAGACCAGCTCCGGCCAGCCGCAGTATTTGGCTTCCGGGATGTGTTCGGCCATGACGTGCACGCCGTCCTCGTGCCAGAAACTCTTGATGTGCAAGCCGTGCGGGTTGCTGCTGCCGCAGCCGAAGCAGACGCCGTCGGGGGCGGCGGTGTCTTGCAGGGAAGTGTCGAGGGTGGACATGCCGGGGTCATCCTTAAACTGTTAGCCGAACCGGGCGGATTCTAACCCCGAATAAAGGATGAAGCGTGATTTAGTCCGGCGCCAGATCCCCATACCAGTAGGCCGCCGTGACACCACCATCCATGAGGAAGTCGCTGCCGGTGATGAATGTGCCCTCGGGTCCCATGAGCAATGCGCCGACGGCCGCCACTTCGTCCGGTGTGCCGCCACGACCGGCGGCGCTGCGTTCGATCATGCGCCGGTAGCCTTCACCGCGCGGGCCGCTCAACTCATCCCGGGCCAGTGGCGTGAAGATGATGCCCGGGCTGATCGTATTGACCCGTGCACCCCGTTTACCCCAACGCACGGCCTCTGCCATGACCCGCAGCGAGTTGCCGCGTTTGGAGACCTGATAAGCGTGCAACGGATCGCTGATGCGTTCGGCGGAAAGCATTGGCAACGCCAGCAGTTCCTCGGTCGGTGTCGTGGCCAGCGCCTTGTTCTGTTCAGCGCTCAGTGCCGGCAAGCGGTGACCGGATTGCGAGGCAATCACGATGGCCGAACCGCCGGCAGCGATGACCTGGCCGAATTCCTCCAGTACGACGGCCGTGCCGTACAGGTCGACGCGCAAAATGGTTGCGGCTGACGCTTGCGAGGGCGAAACCCCGGCCGCGTGGATCACCCCGTTGATGTCACCGAGGGCGGTAGCGGTCTGGACCAGCGCTTGCACCGAGGCGCGAGAGGCGACGTCCACCACGGTGGTGGTCACGTCGAAACCTGCATCGAGCAAGACCTTTGCTGCTGCATCGGCGTTTTCCTGCTTGAGATCGGCCAGCACCACATGCTTGCCGGCACTGACGCGCCGGGCAATCGCCTGGCCGATGGCGCCCGCACCGATCACCACGATTACTTTCGCTGAATTGTTCATGGGTTCATCTCACGTGAGAGCCGGATTCCCGACGAGGTGAACGACTCTATATTGCTGCTGATTGCTCAACAATATAGGGTTGGCTGCATGCCTTAGTGAGGGATTTTCATCAATGTTGCGCGCAGATCTGCCGGGCCTTACCGCCTTCATCGCCATTGCCGAACAGCGCAGTTTCAGTGGCGCCGCGCGGGTGTTGGGAGTGTCTTCGTCGGCGCTCAGCCATTCGATGCGCAATCTGGAGGCGCGCCTGGAAATGCGCCTGTTCAACCGCACGACGCGCTCGGTGTCGCTGACCGAGGCGGGGGAGCAGTTGCTCAACGGGGTTCGACCGTTGATGAATGACCTGGCGAACGTGGTCAACGAGGTCACATCCGCCCGGATCAGCCCTTCAGGGTCGATCCGCATCAGCGCCTCAGAGTCATCGATCCGGCCGCTGATTCGCCACGTGGTTCCCGAGTTCATTGCCCGCTATCCGAACATCCACATCGAGTTCGTGGCCGACGCTGCGCTGCAAGACATTGTCGGCGACGGTTTTGATGCCGGCATCCGGCTGATCGATGACGTGCCACGCGACATGATCGCCATCCGCTTCGGGCCGGACGTGTGTTTCGCTGCCGTGGCTTCGCCGGACTACCTTCAACAGCATCCGGCGCCACAAGCGCCGCAGGATCTCAAGGCCCATCGCTGCATTCGCTTTCGCTTCACCGGTGGTGGTCTGTTTCGCTGGGAATTCAAACAGGGCGAACAAAGCGTCAGCCTGGATGTGGAAGGTCAGTTGACGATGGACAACCTCAACCTGATGGTCGAGGCCGCGCTGGCCGGTGCGGGAATCGCCTGGGTGCCGCAGTCACTGGTGGCGGAGGCTCTGCAGGCCGGACGGTTGGTCCGTTTGCTGGAACAATGGAGCCCGAATTATTCCGGGCTATGTCTGTATTACCCGTCTAACCGTCATCCGCCCACCGCGCTGCGGTTGTTCGCTCAGGCCGTGCGGGACTGGGCGAGCCAGGGTGTGTCGTAGCTTTGCGTCAGATCAACAGCCCCGGCGTATCGCGGCGCATCAGTTGCGCTGCGCCAGGTTGCGTTGAAACTCTTCGAAGCTGCACGGCAGCGTCGTGGCCTTGCGCTTTTTCGACTTGTCGCGCTCGTCCGGCAGTTGATCGCTGAGCTCCCAGACCTCGAGCATCTTCGCGTATTCGAAGGCGTGGCGCGGGTCGGTCTGAATCCATTGCTGGAATTCCAGGCGCTCGTCAGGCGTGCAGGTATCGTCTTGCAAACGCAGGCACCAGTGCGCCGCTTGCGTCAGGATTTCTTCGTCTGCGTCGTTCATTGACGGTTCCCAGGATGGCCGAAGCGAGCAATTTACGTGGCGTCTTGCAAAAAAAACGTCAAAGCACGGTGAGGATTTAGTCCGCGTCGCGGACAGAACGCGCACCCGCCGGACAGATCGCGCCGCCATTTACGCTTTTCGAAGATTTGCCATATTCAGTCATATTGCGGTGTAGATAGTGGGCAGCCCAACCGGTTTCCAATGAGGCTGCATCGTGTTTCCACGTCTTCTGTGTTCGCTGTCCGTGTTGAGTCTGTCCATCGCCGCCGCCCACGCGGCCGACCTTGATACCCCGCGCCTGAAGGGCATCGACAACTTCCGCGATATCGCCGGTATCACCACGGCCTACTCAACGACCCACGACGGCACGATGCGCGCCGGTGTGTTCTACCGCTCCAACGCGCTGACGCCGACGGCGTCGGACCTGGCGACCCTCAACGGTCTGGGCATCAAGGCCGTTTATGACTTGCGTACGCCCAGCGAAATCGCTGGCACGCCGGACACGATGATCAGCGGCGCGACCTACCAGAACATCGACATCATCGGCGCCACCACGTCGGATGCGAACATCACCACCGTCTCGTTCAAAAGCGCGGCCGATGCGGTTGCGATGATGCAGGAGACCAACCGTGCGTTTGTCAGCGACGCCGGCATGCGCGGTCAGCTCAATGTGCTGTTCAACGAACTGGCCGGCGTCGACGGTGCCGCGCTGTTCCATTGCACCGCCGGCAAGGACCGCACCGGCTGGACGGCCGCTGTGCTGCAAAGCATCGCCGGGGTCGACAACGCCACGATCATGAGCAACTACCTGGCGACCAACGATTACACCGCCGCCCGCGTGGCGAAAACCCTGGCGATGATGCCGCCGAGCATGGCCGCGATCTACGCGCCGCTGCTGGGCGTGGAGGCGAGTTACCTGCAAGCCGGCCTGGATCAGGTGACCGCGCAATACGGCAGCATGGACAACTACCTCAAACAGGGGTTGGGTCTGTCTCAGGAAACCATTTACGTGCTGCGCGGCAAAATGGTCGAGTACAACAGTCTGCCCGGTCAGGCAGGGCTGATCGGCAACGCCGCGGCTGGCGCGCAACTGTTGCAGGAGTTGCAGAACAGCAAACTGTCGGGCACCTACAGCGCCTACAACTACTACCTGCAATCGGCCATCGAGGCCGGCACCCTTGGCGGCGTCGAATCCACCGTCGGCGGTCAAGTACACGCCGATGCGGCGAGTTACCTGCTGCGTCAAAACGCGATGATCGAGCAAGCCGCCGCGCCATTCGCCAGCGGTTCCGATCTCAAAGTCGGCCAGTACCGGTTGTGGAGCACCGCGCTCGCCGGCTACCTGGGCACCGACGGTTCGGCCCATGCGCAAAGCAGCAATGAACACAGTCAGGGCCTGATGGTCGGCGTCACCCAACGCTTCTCCGAGCAACTCAGCGCGCGCGGCGGCATCGGTTACAGCAAAGGCACTGTCGGCGGGGCGGGTGGCGAGGTCGATACCGATTTCACCTTCTTCGACCTTGGCGCGCGTTATGGCTTCGCCAGCCTTGAACGTGGCCTGTTTGTCGATGCCAACATCAGCGCCGGTTACGTCGACTACGACAGCAAGCGCGACCTCGGCGGTGGCCTCGGTTCGGCGAAGGGCGACACCCATGGCAACCTCAGCGGCGCGACGCTGGCGCTGGGTTATCGCATGCCAGTGAACAGTGTGATTCTGGAGCCAAGCCTCGGCCTGCGCGTCAGTCGTCTGGATCTGTCGGGCTTCCAGGAGAAGGGCAGCGAACTGGCCCTCGACGTCGACGACATCCAGCAAACCCGGCGCAGCGCCGTGGCCAATCTCGACGTCTCGTTTGCCCCGATGCCCATGGGCGCGTGGCAACTGGTGCCGGGCGTGCGGGTCGGTTATGAGCGTGTGCTCGGCGATCATCAGGTCGACAGCGAAGGGCACCTGCTGGGGCTGGATATCGAACAACGCGCGGCGTTCGACAACCGCGATCAGTTCAGCGGCGGCGTCAACCTGATGGCCAACCTCGGCGCACTGAGCCTGGGGGCCGAAGTCGGTGCCAGCGGTGGGGGCGACAGCCACGGCTTCAGCGGCGGGCTCAAGGCCAGTTATCAGTTCTGATCAATCTGAAGGTGAAGAAAAAGGACTGCCTCAGCGCAGTCCTTTTCGCATTTCTGCGGGGCTCACGCCGTAGGCATCCTGAAAATACTGGCAGAACCGGCCGACGTTGCTGAATCCGTATTGCAGGGCCACATCGGTCACCGAAGACGATTGGCCGTGCTTCAGCGCTTCGCAGGCCCGCTCCAGCCTGACCTGGCGCTGATACGCGACAATCGACGTCCCGACGAACCGCCGGAAGCCTTCCTGCAAGGCCCGCAGGCTGACGTTCACCAGTCCTGCCAGATCCGTCCCGCTGACCAATTGCTCGGGATGCGCCTGAATGTATTCGATGGCCTGCTTCACATGTCGAGGTGCAATCGATGCCTCGGGGCGGCGCAAGGCTTCGCTGAAGTTGTGCGGCCAGGCTTCCAGCACCGCGTCCACCAGCATTTCCCGCAGGCGCGACGGCATCAGGGAACCGGCGTTCAACAACAGATCGAACTCGGTGCCGGTGGCCAGATCGATCAGCGCGCGAATGCCCTGAAACGCCGGGCTGTTCAGATCCACCCTCGGCTCGAAATGCAGCTTGTGCACGATCGGTCGTCCCAGCAGCGAGGACAGGCGTTCGGTGAGCGCCGCGCGGCTGATCGACATGCCGTGCTGGGCGTGATTGTCGACGAAACGCATCGAGCGCAGGTCCGCCTTGTCGATCGCCAGCCCGATATGGGGCAAACCCAGGGATTCGGCGGAGTCGTTGAAGATGATCCTGCCAGCGGTGGGAATCACAAAGGTGATTTCATCGTAGGGCTCGGGGAACGCTACGGTGAAATCACCCCGATAATGCATGCGCCGGAAACTGACCCCGTCGTGCCGCCCGTAGACGCCGCCGATGATGATGTCCTTGGGCGGTGGCGGTGTGTCGCCATAACGATTGCCGAACATGCGGGAAAACAACGCGCCGAAGTCGTCGCAGGACATATCGGCGGATCTGAGGATGATGGTCTGGCGCGTCGGGCTTGAGTACACCGGGAGGGTCACCTTGGCAGTCGGGGCAAAGAGGCGCGAGGACGTTAGCAACCGAGAATGACAGCGACATGACACAAACGGATTACGGCGTTTGCCAGTGCGCCTTCAGGAAGTCGATAAACACCTTCACCTTGCGCGTATTGCGCCGATGGGCCTGATACAGCACGTAGATCCACGGGCCGAAAGCGCTGGGTTCACGCCAGTATTCAGGCATCAATTCCACCAGTTCGCCCCGGGCGAGATACGGCGCGGCGCTCCACTGCGGGAGAAATTGCAGGCCCTGGCCGTCGAGCAGGCAGGCCAGCAGGAAATCGTAATTGTCGCTGGCGATGCGCGGCGTCGGCTGGGTCATGCGCAGGCGTCGCTCGCCCTGTTTGACCCACCAGAAATGCCGGTTGAGCAACGGATGACGGAAGATCAGCCAGTCGTGCTGGTGATAGTTGTCCAGTGACACATCGCTGCCCTTGCGCGCCAGATAGGCCGGGCTGGCGCAGAGCTGTACGCGGTTTTCCACCAGCGGTTGAGCGATCACCCCCGGCAGGTCGATCGGCCCGTCACGCAGCGCCAGGTCGTAGCTGCCATCGACCGGGTCGTCGTAGTTGTCGCTCAGATCCACTTCGAGATTCACCTGCGGGTGCTCGTTCAGGAAGCGACAGCACACCTGATTGAGAAAGGCCGGGGCGAAGGAGGGCGGGGCGATGATGCGCAACTCGCCGCGCAATTCGTGCTTGAGCTGTTCGACGCCTTCGCTGGCCAGTTGCAGTTGCAACAGCGCCTGACGCGCCCCTTCCAGATAGATCCGCCCGGCCTCGGTCAGCGCCATGCGTCGTGTCGTGCGGTCGAACAAGCGGCTGCCGAGTTCCTCTTCCAGTTGCGCCACGGCCTTGGTCAGGGCCGACGGCGTGTTGCCGAGCACCTCGGCGGCACGGCTGAAATTACCGTGTTCGGCGGTGGCGACGAACATGGTCAGGGCGCTCATTTTGTCCATTGATCTATTCCTGGCGGGCACAGAAGTTGTGCGTGAGACGGCATTCAGTTATCCGGTGGGCTTGGCTAATCTGGCCTCAGCCTAACAAAAATAACGAGAACGCTCATGAAGCAGCTTCTGACCCTGATGGTGTCGTCCGCACTGGCTTGTGCCTCGCTGGAAAGTCTGGCGGCCACCGACCTGATCCTGCACAACGCGAAGATCTACACCGCCGAACCCGGCCAGCCGTTGCAGCAGGCTGTTGCCATCGAGGGCGACAAGGTCGTGGCGGTCGGTTCGGATGCGCAGGTGCTGCGCCTCAAGACCGCCGACACCCGCCTGATCGATCTGGGTGGCAAAGTGGTGATGCCCGGTTTCATCGACTCCCACTCCCACACGATCAAGGGCGGTTTGCAGCTGCTTCAGGCCAATCTCGATGGGCAGATGCTGCCGCTCGATGAGCTGGAATCGCGGTTGCGCCAATGGCGCGAGGACGGCAAGGCCCGGCGTGGCGAGTTCCTTAGTGTCGGCGGATTGCCTTCGACCTACTGGAGCCAGACCGACGCGCTGGAACAGCGTTTCAATCAGGGCGAGTGGGCTGATCAGCCGCTGTTGCTGCTGGGCTGGGACCTGCACACCGGTTGGGCGAATCGGGCGATGCTCAAACGTGCCGGCATCGATGCGGCGCGCATTCAGGCGCTCAAGCCCGAAGAGAAAGACACCCTCGGTCATCACCCAAACGGACAGCCGAACGGTTTTATGGTGGATGCCGGGCTCTACCCGGTGCAGGCCCTGTTGCCGCCGCCGACCGATGAAGCGCTGCTGGCGGGCGGTCGCGCCGCGCTGGATTACTACAAGAGTCTGGGCATTACCGGATGGATGGACCCGCTGGCCAACGAACTGCCCGGCGCCGACGTGAAAAACGACTCGCTGGGCGTCTTGCCAACCTATAAGACGCTTTCGGAAAACGGCGAACTCACCGCCCACGTTGCCGCGTTGCTGATGGCCGATTCGAAGGCCACACCTGCCGACCTCGATGAGCTGGACAAGGTCCGCCAGCAGTTCCTCGGCGTGCACAACCTGACGCTGCCGGGCATCAAGGTGTTCGCCGACGGAGTGGCTGAATCCCCCGCGCAAAGCGCAGCCATGCTGGAGCCTTACAAGAACTCGAAAAAGTCCGGCGAGTTGCTGATCGACCCGGCGCACTTTGGCGAGCTGGTCAGCGCCGCCGACGCCCGTGGCTGGCTGGTGCACATCCACGCCATCGGCGACCGCGCGGTGCGCGAATCACTCAACGGCATCGAGCAGGCGCGCAAGGATCGTCAGAGCGGCATCGCTCATTCGATCACCCATTTGCAGATGGTCAACCCGAAAGAATTCGCCCGGTTCAAGGCGCTGAACGTCATCGCCTCGATGCAGATGTACTGGGCCAGCGCCGATGAATCGAGCATGGATCTGGTCAAGCCATACGTCAGCGCCATGGCCTTCATGTACACCTATCCGGCGCGCTCGCTGCTCAAGCAGGGCGCCACCATTGCCGGTGCCAGCGACTGGCCGATCACCACGCCCGAACCGTGGAAAGCCATTTACCAGGCCGTCAGCCGCAAGGGCCCGAAAGGCGTGCTCAACGCCGCCGAAGACATCGACCGCCAGACCATGTTCCAGGCCTACACCCTGAATGCGGCCAAGGTTCTGCGCCTTGAAGACAGCATCGGCTCGCTCAAACCCGGCAAGCAGGCCGACCTGATCGTGCTCGACCGCGATGTGTTCACCGTCGCCCCCGAAGCCCTGCGCGACACCCAGGTGCTCAACACTTTCTTCGCCGGCCGCGAAATCTATCGCCGCCAGCCGTAAGCCGTACTCCGATTACAACACTAAAAAAGGAAACCCTTTCGTGAACCTTCATTGCTTCGTCACAGACACCCATAACCCGCAAACCCGTGGGCACCAGATCGGTGACGCCTTCAGCGCGCAGATTCGCCAGACTGTTGCGCTGTATCTCGACTTTTTCGATCAACTCGATATTCCGTCGCAGCAAGTACGCGACATCGGCGACGCCAGCCTGAAAGCCCTGGAAGACTGGAGCCCGGCACTGGCCGAGGAAATCGTCGCCATGGCCGAAGGCGCGGATCTGCCGCTGTGGCAGCTTGCGGCCCTCAATGCTCGCACCGAAATCCTTGCCGTTATGCCATCGACTGAAGGCGAATGCTCGACGGCGGTCTTCGCCCCCCATGGCTCGGCGGCACCAAAAACGATTCAGACCTGGGACTGGCACGACACGCTGGTGCCCAACGGTTTGATCCTGCAACTCACCACCGACGCCGGGATGACCGTCAAGCTATTCACCGAATTCGGCATGCTCGGCAAGATCGGCGTGAACAGTGCCGGGCTCGGGCTGCACTTCAACATTCTTCACCATGCCAGCGACAACGGCGCCGCCGGTGTACCGGTGCATGCGATTGCGCGACGGATTCTGGAACAGGCCCGCAGCGTGGAAGAGGCCATCGAGTTGGCGCGCTCGGCGCGGGTCAGCGCGTCCACGGTGTTGACGGTGTTCTCCCGCGCCGACTCGACCCTTCGTGCCGCCAGCATCGAGCTGTCGCCAGCCGCCACAGCCGTGGTGTTGCCGAACGCCGAAGGCTGGATCACCCACACCAACCATTTCCTCGATCCGAGCCTGAGCGCTGGCGAACGCACGCCGGACGCCTCGACCACCTACGCCCGCATCGACCATGTGAACGCCTTGCTGAGCGGCATGACCGAGGGCGACCTGATACTTCGGGCCGATGCCATGTGCGGCGCGGCCGGGGAGGAAGCACCGATCTGCTTCCGCCCCGATCTGAGCATGCCGGCCACCGAGCGTTGGGAAACCTTGCTGACCATTGGCATCGACACCGAACTGGGCGTCCTCGAATACGCCGCCGGCAACCCGAAACAGTTGGCCAGAAACGGTTACCAGCGTTTCTGAAACCCTGAAGCAACGCCCCGAAAAACAACAACAAGAGGAGCACCCCATATGGCCAGTCACCCTGAACGCACGGCGGGTTCACCGTCGGCGCTGAGAACCTTCTTTGTCTCCGGCATGGGCACCGCCCTGGAGTTCTATGACTTCGTGATCTACGGAACCGCCGCCGCGCTGGTGTTCCCGAAGGTGTTTTTCCCGCAGATGGACCCGCTCACGGCGACGCTCGTTGCCTTTGGCGCGTTCGGCGCGGGGTTCTTCGCCCGGCCGTTGGGCGGCATGGTGTTCGGGCACTACGGTGACAAACTCGGGCGGCAGAAAATGCTGGTCATCACCTTGTTGTTGATGGGGCTCAGCACGTTTCTGATCGGGTGCCTGCCGGGCTACGCGTCGATCGGTTTGGGCGCGCCGGCGTTGCTGGTGCTGCTGCGACTGGTGCAGGGCTTTGCGGCGGGAGGCGAGTGGGGCGGGGCGGCGCTATTCGGCATCGAGTCGGCACCCGTGGGGCGTCGAGGGCTGTGGGGCAGTTTCACCAGCATGGGCATCGGCATTGGCGGGATTCTCGGCTCGGCGGTGTTCGCCGTGGTCAGCGTCGCGGCCAACGATGACCTCGCCGGTTTTGCCTGGCGCATTCCATTCTGGTTGGGCGGTGTGCTGGTGCTGGTCGGGCTGTATGCGCGGTTACAGAAACCGGCGCAGTCACTCAACGAACCGAACGTCCACGGGCGCATGCCGTTGATTGAAGCGTTGCGTGCGCGACCTCGGGCCATGTTGCTGTGCACCGGCATCGCGTTTGGCTACGTGACCATCGCGTATATCGGCAGCACGTTCTTCCTGTCCTACGCCACGCAGTTGGGCTATGGCAGCACCGACGCACTGATTTTCGACATCGCGCTGTCGGTCGCCATTGTCATCACCGCGCCGCTGTTTGCCTTGCTTTCCGACCGAATCGGCCGACGCAAGGTGATGATCCTGGGGGCATTCATCATGGCGGCCGGGTTCTTCATGTTCTTCCCGTTGGTGGGTTTGAAAAGCCTGTTGATCTCCACGCTCGCCTACATCGTGATCGGTGCCTTCATGGGCGCAACGCAAGGGCCGATCCCGGCGTTTCTGGCCGAGCAATTTCCACGGGACATGCGTTATTCAGGGATGTCGGCGGCGTACCAGATCGGTGCCGCGCTGGGAGGCGGGACGGCATCGAGTGTGGCCACGGCCATTCTGATCGCCAACAACCACGACGCGTTTGGCGTAGCAGTTTACGGCGCGGTGGCGTTGGGGATCGTGGCGGTCTGCTCGTTCTTCCTCAAGGAAACCGCGCACTTGAGCCTGGAAGAAATCGATGCGTCAGTGACGGCTGCTTCGACAATCCCGCCTGCCGTGCAACGCTGGGAAACACGGTGAGGCTGGCGCCGCCCCTTCTTTGCAGAAGCGGGCGGCGCTCTATCCTCAGGTGTGATGGATGTCCCGATCCTTGGTTTCCGGCATGAAGAAAATGCCGAGAATCGCCGTCATCACTGCGATGACAATCGGGTACCACAGGCCGTAATAGATATCCCCGGTGGCCGCGACCATGGCGAACGCCACGGTCGGCAGGAACCCGCCGAACCAACCGTTGCCGATGTGATAGGGCAGCGACATCGAGGTGTAGCGGATGCGCGCCGGGAACAGCTCAACCAGCCACGCCGCAATCGGGCCGTAAACCATGGTCACGTAGATCACCAGCACGGTCAGCAGGAGCAGCACCATCGGGTAATTGGTCTTGGCCGGGTCGGCTTTTTCCGGGTAACCGGCTTCTTTCAACGCGGTACCGAGGCTGGCGGTGAAGGCGTCGTTGCGGGTCTTGAAGTCGGCGGCTGGCATGGCGGTGCCTTCGAAACTTTCGATGACCTTGTCGCCGATGCGCACCTGGGCCACGGTGCCCGGTTCCGCCACCACGTTTTCGTAGGGGATCGCCCGTTTGGCCAGAATGGTTTTCGCCAGGTCGCAGGAACTGGTGAATTTGGCCTTGCCCACCGGATCGAACTGGAACGAGCACTGGTCAGGGTTGGCGACCACTTTGACCGGGTTCTTCTCTTGGGCGATGAACACGTCGGGGTTACCGTACTGGGTCAGCGCGTGGAAGATCGGGAAGTAGGTCACCGCCGCCAGAATGCACCCGGCCATGATGATGCCTTTGCGCCCGATTCGGTCGGACAGGCTGCCGAAAATCACGAAGAACGGCGTGCCGATCAGCAGCGAACCGGCAATCAGCAGGTTGGCGGTCTGCGGGTCGATCTTCAGGGTTTGCAGCAGGAAAAACAGCGCGTAGAACTGCCCGGTGTACCAGACCACCGCTTGACCAGCGGTGCCGCCGAGCAGGGCCATGATCACGATTTTCAGGTTGTCCCAACGGGCGAAGGATTCGGTCAGCGGCGCTTTCGAGGATTTGCCTTCGGCCTTCATCTTCATGAACACCGGTGACTCGTTCAGTTGCAGACGGATGTACACCGACACGGCCAGCAAGAAGATCGACAGCAGGAATGGAATCCGCCAGCCCCAGGCCTCGAACGCCTCGGTGCCCAGAGCGGTGCGGCAGGCCAGAATCACCAGCAGCGACAGAAACAGCCCCAGCGTCGCCGTCGTCTGAATCCAAGACGTGAAATACCCGCGCTTGCCCTTCGGCGCATGCTCTGCGACATAGGTCGCCGCGCCGCCGTACTCACCGCCCAGCGCCAAGCCTTGCAGCAATCGCAGGGTAATCAGAATGATCGGCGCCGCGACCCCGATGGTCGCGTAACCGGGCAGGAAACCGACAATCGCCGTCGACACCCCCATGATCACAATCGTGATCAGAAACGTGTGCTTGCGCCCGATCATGTCACCCAACCGCCCGAACACCACCGCCCCAAACGGCCGCACCGCAAAACCGGCGGCGAAGGCGAGCAGGGCGAAAATGAAGGCCGTGGTCTCGTTGACCCCGGCGAAGAAGTGCTTGGCGATGATCGCGGCGAGCGAGCCGTAGAGGTAGAAGTCGTACCACTCGAACACCGTGCCGAGGGAGGAGGCGAAGATGACCTTGCGCTCTTCTCGGCTGACGCTGTGGTGCGGGGCACTGCCGGTGGACATGCTGTCGAGTACTGCCATGGGTGTTCTCCGTCGTGCTTGTTGTTGTAGGCCGGAGCACTTCATCAACGTCGCGTACCCGAGGCCTTTGGTTGGTGCTGGAGCAGGTGTTTCTTGGAGCGTGCACAGAATCAGGACCTCGCGCGGGAGGGCGGGGTTTCATTGAGCATAATTGGGATTGGGGGGATATCCAGTTGGAGGAGGGGGGCGGGCTGCCAGCGAAAAGAAGAAACAGTGATGGCTGCAATTTCAAATGAATATAAAAAACTGGCATTTCTGACAGTGGATTTGCAGAAGTGGAAGCGCAAGTATGATTTTGGCTCAAGTTGTTAAGAGCTAAGAACAGAGTGCAAAGGGCACGGATCTATTAATGGAATTCAAGGAGGCGCGGCAATGGCTACTAAAACGCTTTTGGTCACGGACTTGCCTGAGGGGGCGACGCCTGACAGTGTCAAGGCTGTAATTCAACGCAAATATAAAGTGCAGGTGTTAGAGATGTAATCAAAAGGGGACAGATTTATTTAATCGTCCCCTTTTGACGTTAAGCACTTTTCTCTGGCCGTCCTCGGTCTCTGAATTGAATGCGTTTTCCGGTGATTTTTTCGATTTCGTCGACGAATCTCATGTTGCCAGTCAGTTGGCCCCGCTGAAGTGCACCCCTTATGAGTTGTAATTCATTTGAGGGGGGCGCCACCTCGACAAACGACTTGTAGCGTTCACATCGTATGGCGTCGGTAGGACCTAGCTCCAGGAAGCAAGGATCCCTATCCAGCCATGTGGTTTTCGAGAAGTCGTTCAGGCGTAGCGTAAAACTCGACCAGCGATAGTCTTCTGCACGCGCCACCATGCGGGCCCGCACTGGGTTTAGCTCTATGTAGCGACTGCAAGCCAATAGATAGGTGTCGGATTGAACAACGCTGGATTTGTAGCGACTTTCCCACAGCGTGCCAGTCCTCCCCTCAACCTTGTTGCGATACCGCGTCATCCGCCCGGCGAGGGCTTTCATGAGCTGTCCAAGGCTGGATGTTGATTCCCCTGGGGCGAGTAGCAAGTGCACATGATTGGTCATCAGGCAGTAGGCATAAACTTTTATACCTAATGCTTCCTTGAGCTCGCGCAGGTCAGAGAGGTAGCGCTCGAAGTCCGCTGGCTCGGCGAAAACAACCTGCCTATTGTGGCCGCGCTGCACGATATGGTGCGGGTAGTGCGGTAGCACGATGCGTCCCGTTCTGGGCATGAGTCTTCCTACGTCCTTGTTTTGACGGATGAAGCTTAGAAGGTGGCGAGGCTGAAGTTGGCGGGATGTGTCAGAAAATGTATCCGCTTGAGCTGAGGGGACTCATTAAATAAGTCTGTGTTATTTGCTTCTTATAGTTGTTCGGAATTTTGGTTGTTCTGAATAAGTATTAAAAACTGTCATTTCTGTCAGGTGCGGCCGCGGATGGTTACGTTGATACTTTTGGTAAGTGGGGTTGGAAAATAAATCTGTCCCCTTTAATGCTTTTAATGCTTTGTTTTTGTTTTGTTTGGCTTTGAGGAGGTGAGCGCGCAATTATAGGTTGGGCTTCAGTTGTTAAAATTTGGATCGGGTAAGAATTGGGCCTTCCCCTCTTTGTTGTAGGCTCTTGTTGTCTCCTTCGTTTTATATGATCGCGAGATACTGCTATGAAATCTATTTCTGTAACTGGTCTGCCTGCGGAAAAAAGTAATGAGGAAATTCTCAGTGTGCTTAAGGCGGGTTGCGCCGACACTATTTTGGAGCTTAGGCGAGAAGCGCGCGCAACAATTGGATTGATTCTCTATGAGCCCGCTGCTCCTATTGTGTTGAGGTCGGCGAAATATAACCAGCTTCTTCGGATCGAAGAGGAGCTGGGAAATAGAGCTTCTTTTGCTAACTTTGCTAACTTTAGGCCACATTTCATAAAAGGGGACACATAAAAGCACATAAAAGGGGACCACATAAAAGGGGACAGATTTATTTCCAAAAAGGGGACAGATTTATTTAATCGTCCTGTCCCGTCCTGAATAAGGTTTACACCTTCTGATCTATTTTCAGGAGGACGTAATGGAGGCGGCTAAAAGGCGTAGT
>NZ_JBXARH010000003.1:179082-664371 GCF_058808055.1 Pseudomonas sp. GW821-FHT11G12 | reverse complement strand
TTCCCCATGTGAGAGTAGGTCATCGTCAAGATTAAATTCCGAAACCCCAATTGCGAAAGCAGTTGGGGTTTTGTTTTAGTAGAAGTTCCCGTTTTTGCTGGCACGTTACCGTGGTAACGGGCTGGTCACAGAATTTCTTGACGACCATAGAGCGTTGGAACCACCTGATCCCATCCCGAACTCAGAAGTGAAACGATGCATCGCCGATGGTAGTGTGGGGTTTCCCCATGTGAGAGTAGGTCATCGTCAAGATTAAATTCCGAAACCCCTGTTTGCTAACGCAGACAGGGGTTTTGTCGTTTCAGAGCCTGCAAAAGTCCGATCTTCAAACCGCTCTGCGTGCCTTGCTGCTTCGACGAGCCTGCCATTTGCGCCACCAGATGTAGACGCCAGTCCCCGACAACCCCGCAATCAGAACACCCAATACCGCGATCATCACTTGCCCGGTAAAGCCTATGATCCGTCCTCCATGTATCGGCAACTGCAACCGATAAAACCGCTCTCCCAACGTCCCTTCTCCTGCGATTTCCTGCCCCAGTAATCGCCCGTCCGTACCGTGGAAAAACAACCAGGATTTACCATGGGCCTCGGTGTCATGCTGTCCAAACCCCGCACCGTAGAAGTTGTACTCAAAGCTGTAATACAACTCACCGATTGCCGCAGTCAGTCCCAACCTTTTTCCCTCCTGCTGCGCCCTTTCGTAGGCCTGTTGATAACTCAGTCGAGTGAACCCCAGTTCGTCGGCAGGCATCCGCCCTCGGGCCTCATACACGCTCGGTTCAATCGGAGAGAACAGCGATACCACCGGTTTGAAGATCTGACTCGGCAAGTTCATGGCCACGCTGCTGACGGCTATCGGCAACAATAACAACCACAGCCACAGGCCCCCCGCGCGATGCAGATCGAAGTTGAGCCGATAGGCATGCCCGCCCTTGATCTTCCAGGCCGTCGACCACTTCTTCCAGAACGGTTTACCCCGAGGCAACGTCAGCCAGAGAGCGATGAAGCAATCGATCACCCAGGCAATGGCCACCAATCCCATCAACAGCAAACCCCAGTTCCCGGGCAGCGTCAGGTTGTAGTGGAACTCGAGAATGAAAGGAATGAAGTTCTCACGCTGGAAACAGCACTCACCCCAGTAACGCTGGCCTTTTCGCTCGCCACTGACCGGGTCGAGGTAGAACACCTGATTACGCTCATCGAACGGTTTGCCCGTCGCCGGATCATTACGTGGAACCGCCGCCAGCAAGGCTGTGTGACCTGCCTCATTCGGATACTCCATGTACCAGACCTGCAGCCTCGGATGTACCGATTGCACCGCATCGACCAGCTCACCTGGCGGTAGACGCTGCCCCTCGGCCGACGCCGTGTAAAACCCAGGATTCAGCCACTCATCCAGCTCATGGTTGAACGCCAGAATGCTCCCGGTGATTCCCGCCAGCAGCAGAAACACAGCCGTGGCCAACCCGATGTACCGGTGCAGTAAAACCAGAAACGAACGCATGAAATTTTCCCCACGAATACGACAAAGCCAGTCCCTGAATCTCAGGGACTGGCTTTTTTATGCACAAGACAAAGGCTTAGAACTGGTAGCTGACCGTGGCGGCGACGTTGCGCTCCTCGCCCATGTAGCAGAAGTTCAGACTGGCGCAGGAGGCCACGTAGGATTCGTTGGTCAGGTTGTTCGCATTCAGGCGTACGTCCACACCCTTCAAGCCAACTTTGCCCAGGTCATAACCGATCGACGCGTCGAACAACGTGTAGGACGGCACCTTCATGGTGTTCTCTGCATCCGCCCAGCTGTAGCCGACGTAACGCACACCGCCGCCCACTCGCACGCCATCAAGCGCCGCACTGTCGAACTTGTAGTCCGCCCACAGCGATGCCATGTGACGCGGTGCCTGGGTTGGCGAGTTGCCTTTATTCTCGATCACGTTTGTCGGGGTACTCAGGGTGCTGACCATCGACTTCGAGTACTCGATGTCAGTGAAGGTGTAGCTACCGAGCACTTTCAGGTTATCGGTCAACTGCATGTGCGCTTCCAGTTCCAGACCCTGAGAGCGGACAGCGCCTACAGCGCGATAGAAGTTTTCCTGCGGCAGTTTGGTCGCCAGGTTTTCCTGATCAATACGGAACAGCGAGGCCGTGAACAGATTGTCGGTGCCGGGTGGCTGGTATTTCAGACCCGCTTCCCACTGCGTGCCATCCGTTGGAGCCAGCGGATTACCGGCACTGTCGGCATAGGAGTTGGGGTTGAACGACTCCGAGTAGCTGATGTACGGCGCCAGGCCGTTATCGAACAGGTACAGCGCCCCGACACGGCCCGTCAGTTTGGTGCGCTTGTCGCTGATCTCGGTGCCGACCGGACGGCTCGCCTCGGCAATCCGGTTTTCCTCGGACGTCTCTACCCAGTCCTGCCGCAGGCCGAGGGAGAAACGCCATTTGTCCATCTCAATCAGGTCTTGCAGGTAAACCCCGGTCTGCTCCAGGCGTCGCAGGTAACTGGTCTCACCGTACGGCGTAATAGCGGAATTGCCGTACACCGGGTTGAACGCATTGATCGGCGCCAGGCCACCGCTGGTCCAGTCGACCACGGTTTTGCGTCGCTGGTAATCCGCTCCCATCAGCACCGTGTGCTTGGTCGCACCGGTGAAGAATTCGGCCTGGAGCATGTTGTCGACGATGAACGCATGCAGTCGCTCGTCACCGCCGGTGTAGTAGCGATTCAGCTCGTTGCTGGTCGGCGACGTCCAGCCATAGGCGTACACCTGATCCATGTTCACTTTGGAGTCGAGGTAACGGAAGTTCTGCCGCGCGGTGAAGACGTCGTTGAAGCGATGTTCGAACTGATAGCCGAACGACTGCTGATCGCGGGAGTAACCATCGACTCCCGGTTCGCCTTCGAAGAAGTGCGGTGAGATCCGGTTGCCGTTGCGCTGATGAATCGTGCCGTCGGCCGGCACGCCACCGTGATAGCCGCCATCCGGGTCATGTTGCAGATACGCCTGCAGGGTCAGTGAAGTGTCTTCGTTGAAATCGATGCTGACCGTCGGCGCGAGAGCGAAGCGTTTTTCCTTGTTGTGGTCGAATTGCGTGTCGGACTGATCCGTCAAACCGATCAGACGATAGGCGATGCGCTTGTCGTCATCGACCGGGCCGCTGAAGTCAAAACCAACACCGCGCTGGCCCTGAGTGCCAACGGTGGCCTGAATCTGATGATAGGCCTCGTACAGCGGTTTCTTGCTGGTCAACGCCACCAGCCCGCCCGGTGAACTGCGGCCGTACAACACCGACGACGGGCCTTTGAGAATGTCCACGCGCTCGAGGAAATAAGGATCGACCTGCATGGTGCTGTAGGTGCCGCTGTCGCCCATGGACTTGAGGCCGTCGAGGTAGATGTTATCCACCGAGCCATCGTTGAAGCCGCGCATCGCCACGTAGTCGTAACGGTGCGTGGCGCCATAGGGGTTGGTCAGCACACCGGGGGTGTAGCGCATGGCCTGGGACACGGTTTGCGAGCCCTGATCGTCCATTTGCTCGCGGGTGACCACGGACACGCTTTGCGAAGTTTCCAGCAGCGCGGTACTGGTTTTGGTGGCGATCTGACTGTGCGTTGCGTTGTAGCCGTCCATGCTGCCCAGCGCGTTGCCGAGGGCAAAACCTTTGATGTCAGTGGTCGGCAGGGCCAGGGCTTCGGTTTCCGTGACGGAGCGCAACACATAGCTGCTGCCGTCCTGACTGACCGCCTCCAGCCCTGAGCCACCGAGCAGATGACTCAGTGCCTGATCGGTCGAATACTCGCCCTGTACGCCGGGTGATTGCCGGCCTTGAGTCTGCTGTGGGGTCATCGACAACGTGATGCCGGCCTGGCGCGCGAACTGGTTCAGCGCCTCGCCCAATGGCCCCGCGGCGATGTTGTAGCGATGGCTGCTGACCTCACTGCCGCTCGCCGCGACGCTCAGGTTCGGCAGCAGGCCGACGCCCAGTGCCGTGGAGAACAACGCGGCCCGAACGGCGTGGCGCAGAAGGCCCGATTCGGCAGTGAAATTCAGAGGGTTCTTACAGATAACGCGCGCAGTCATTGTAGGTTTCCGTGGCAAGTCGCGAAGGCTGAATTGAAGTGCTTACTGACTAAGCCGGCCTTGCCACGAAAACCCGCCAAAAAATTTCAGACTGCTCGTTCCAGCGTGACCCACCAGCGGGTGCGATAACGTAATTGCACCGGCAGGGTTTGCGGCAGGATCGCCAGCAACTTGTCGGTGTCATCGAGGCGGAACACGCCGGACAAGCGCAGATCCGCCACCTGCGGGGCGCAATTCAGGAAGCCCTGACGGTAGCGGCCAACCTCTTTGAGGAAGTCACCCAGGCGCATATTGCGCGTCACGATAAGCCCGTCGATCCAGGCGCCGGCATCCATGTCCAGCGGCGGAGCGGGACGCGCCTGATGGTGATCGATCAAGTAACTCTGACCGGCAAGCACCTCGGTGGAAGCGCCATCGCTCGTCCGCGGCGAATGAATCGCGACTCGGCCACTGGTGACGCTCAGGCGCGTGCAATCACCTTCCTGACGCAGGATGAACCGCGCGTTGAACGGCTCATAACTGCCATGACGATTTTGCACTCGCAGCGGTCGATCAATCCCCGAACCTTCGTCGGCGCCGCCGCAGGTCACGATGATCTCGCCCCGGGTCAGTTTGATCAGCCGCTGTTGCGCGGTGTAATCGAGGTCCACGGCGCTGGCCGTGTTCAGTTCGATCCGCGTACCGTCGGGCAACTGGAATCCGCGGCGCTCGCCGGTGGCGGTAGCGTAATCGGCGCTCCATTGCTGCCAGGCTGACGTGTCTTTGGCCAGCCACGCGGCGGAGCCCATCAACAACGCGCCGGACAGCAGCTTCAACGCCTGACGGCGACCCAGGCTCTGTGCACTGTTTTCCAGTGTGTTGAATGCCACTTGCGCACCCGGAACGGCGCGCAGATTTTGGGTCAGCTCACTTTGCAACGACTGCACCCGCTGCCAGGCCAGTTCGTGATCGTGATGTTCGGCGCGCCACTGTTCGCATTGGTGGTTCAGGCGCGGATTGCCGTGGTTATTGCGCAGGCGCAGCAGCCAGTGGATCGCCTGTTTGACCACTTGTTGCGGTGGCTCGGCGCGACGGGCGAGTGACACGTTATCCACCGGCATCAGCTTTCGTACCGCAGCACGTAGCAGTGATACAGCGCATCGGCGACGTAGCGCTCCACTGAGCGCAAGGACAGGCCCATCTGCTCGGCGATCTGCTTGTGGGTCAATCCTTCGCACTGCGCCAGGAGAAACGCCTGACGTACTTTTGGCTTCAGTCCTTCAAGCATGCGGGCAATGCTTTCCAGCAGCTCGATCACCAGTGCGCGGGATTCGGCGCTGGGTGTTTCGGCTTCCGGCAAGTGGGCGATGGTTTCCAGATACGCGCGTTCGATTTCCTCACGACGCCAATGGTCGATCACCAATCCACGAGCGATGGTGCGCAGAAACGCGCGGGGTGCCTTGAGTTCGAGACGTTCGGTGCGTTGCAGCAGGCGAACGAACGTGTCCTGGGCCAGATCCGCCGCATCGGCCGCATTGCCCAGCCGCGCGCGCAACCAGCCGTTGAGCCAGCCGTGATGACGACTGTAAAGCGCCTGTACTGCAAACTCAGGTGAGGACATGAACGCGACAGCCCGAACGTCACAAATGATAATTAGTCGCATTGTCATCAAGGGTTACAGAATTTGCAACCGGCGCTGCAAAACAGTCATCAAAAAATGACAGGCGAACGCTCTGGCACGCCGTTCGGCGGGAATCTGGCAGAAATGCCGTCCATTTCCTACAAAGCGCTAAGTTTTCTCCGAAGCGTGCCGACAGACTGGTGAGACATGCGTGCACCAAAGTAGAGCGGCCATCAGAACGCTGCCTGCGCTGTACATGGAATGTTGCATCCGGAACGCATCCCCACTTTTGGCATAAGAAGTCCCATGAAATGAATCTCAAGTTCAGCCATAAAATCCTGTTGGCCGCCTCGGGCGTCGTGGTCCTGGCGTTCGCGCTATTCACTCTGTACAACGACTATCTGCAGCGAAACACCATTCGCCAGAACCTCCAGTCCTCCGTCCAGCAGGCCGGCGACCTGACCGCCAGCAGTGTGCAGAACTGGATGAGCGGGCGGATTCTGGTGCTGGAAAACCTCGCGCAGAACGTCGCTCATCAAGGCAAGAACGCCGATTTCCCGGGGCTGGTCGATCAACCGGCCTTCACCTCGAACTTCCAGTTCACCTACGTCGGCCAGGCCAACGGTGTGTTCACCCAGCGCCCTGACGCGAAGATGCCGGACGGCTACGACCCGCGTCAGCGTCCCTGGTACAAGCAGGCCGTGGCCGCTGACCAGACCATGCTGACCCCGCCTTACATGGCTGCCGTCGGCGGTCTGGTGGTGACCATCGCCATGCCAGTGAAAAAGAACGGCGAGCTGCTCGGTGTGGTGGGCGGTGACCTGAGCCTGGAAACCCTGGTGAAGATCATCAACTCGGTGGACTTCGGTGGCCTGGGCCACGCGTTCCTGGTCAGCGGTGACGGTCAGGTGATCGTCAGCCCGGACAAAGACCAGGTGATGAAGAACCTCAAGGACATCTACCCGAACGCTGATGTGCGTATCCAGAAGGGCAACCAGAACGTGGTGCTCAACGGTCAGGAGCGCATCCTGTCGTTCACCCCGGTCACCGGTCTGCCGAATGCCGAGTGGTACATCGGTCTGTCGATCGACCGCGACAAGGCCTACGCCGCACTTAGCCAGTTCCGTACTTCGGCACTGATCGCGATGTTCGTCGCAGTGGGCGCGATTGCGGTCTTCCTGAGCCTGTTGATCACCGTGCTGATGCGTCCGCTGATCACCATGGGCCGTGCGATGCAGGACATCGCCCAGGGCGAAGGCGATCTGACCCGTCGTCTGGTAGTGGAAAGCAAAGACGAGTTCGGCGAGCTGGGCAGTTCGTTCAACCAGTTCGTGGAGCGGATTCACGCCTCCATCTCCGAAGTGTCTTCCGCGACTCGCCACGTACACGACCTGTCGCAACGGGTGATGGCATCGTCCAACGCCTCGATCATCGGTTCCGACGAGCAAAGCGCGCGCACCAACAGCGTGGCTGCCGCGATCAATCAGTTGGGCGCCGCCACCCAGGAAATCGCCCGCAACGCGGCCGATGCTTCGCAACACGCCAGCGGCGCGAGCGAGCAGGCCGATGACGGTCGTCAGGTGGTTGAGCAGACGATTCAGGCGATGACCGAGCTGTCGCAAAAGATCAGCCTGTCGTGCACCCAGATCGAAACCCTGAATGCGAGCACCGATAACATCGGCCACATTCTCGATGTGATCAAAGGCATCTCCCAGCAGACCAACCTGCTGGCGCTCAACGCGGCCATCGAAGCGGCCCGTGCCGGTGAAGCCGGACGCGGTTTCGCGGTGGTGGCGGACGAGGTGCGCAACCTCGCTCACCGCACCCAGGAATCGGCGGAAGAGATCCACAAGATGATCACCTCGCTGCAGGTCGGCTCGCGCGAAGCGGTGACCACCATGAACGCCAGTCAGGCGTCCAGCGAAGAGAGCGTTGAAGTGGCGAACCAGGCCGGTCTGCGTCTGGTCAGCGTGACCCAGCGCATCGGCGAAATCGACGGCATGAACCAGTCGGTGGCAGCGGCTACCGAAGAGCAGACTGCGGTGGTGGAAACCCTCAACGTCGACGTCAACCAGATCAACCTGCTGAACCAGCAGAGCGTGGCCAACCTCAATGAAACGTTGAAGGATTGCGATGCGTTGTCGCAGCAGGCCAACCGTTTGAAACAACTGGTCGACAGCTTCAAGATCTGATCGCTTGCGGTCAAAAAACAGCCCGCTGCGGAGTGATCCGCAGCGGGCTTTTTCATGCCTTACACAAACAGCTTCAGCACATTGCCCATCGCATCATCGGCGAACCCCTGCACGAAATCCTTGAACCCCGGCAGCGCCTCGGGCCCACCGTTGGCCGGCTCGGCAATGATCGTCCAGGTCGCCCGCGACTTGCCCGCGCTCAGCGACTCCACATTCATCGCCGCCCACAGATTGGCCACGCCCAGGGTGTTGTAGATCGTGGTCCAGGTCATGCTCAGCGCCTGGTCATCCCGGGAGTTGAGTTGCTCGACCACCACGTTGCCGTCCTTGAAGAACTTCTTGCGCAGCGAAGACACGCCTTCACCGGTCATCTCGATGTGCGACAGCGCCGGAATGAAACGGTCGAAGCCGTCGAATTTGCCGACCACCGCCCACACTTGTTTGGCGTCCACCGGCACTTCCACCGAAGACACGACGTGGCAGCCGTGAGGGTTTTTGATCAGGGTGTCGGGTTGAAGATTGCTCATGGTGTTGCTCCTTGGTGGGTGATTCAGATGAAGTTGATTTCTTTCAGGTAATCGCAGCCACGACGCAGCAGCGCCGGGGATTTTTCCGGGTAGTGCGCGCCCATCTGCTGCACGCCGGCCTGGGCGTTGGCATGGCCGATCAGGGAGATGTCGCCGATGTCTTCCTCGAAGCCGTTGAGGTAGAAACCGAGCACGCCGAACAGCGCGTTGTCGGCATCGACCCGGCCCAGTTGCTGCTGCCAGTCGGCGACGCTGACCAGCGAAAACTCGCTGCCGGTTTCGCGGAATGACGCGACGTAGGCATCCCAGCTCAGAGGCTCTGGGTTATGCAGGTTGAACACCGCCCGTTCGGCCGAATAACGGCTGGCGTGGAAGGCGATGAAACGGGCGAGAAAGTCCACCGGCATCAGGTCGAAGTTCAGCGCGAAGGCCGGCACCTGCCCGAGCTGGATCGAGCCCTTGAGCATCAGCATCAAACGGTTCTTGTGCGGCTGGCAGACGCCGCTGAGGCTGTTGAAACTGATGTTGCCGGGCCGATACAGATTGACCCGCACCCCGCGTTCCCGCGCCCGTTCGAGGATGCGTTCACCGACCCATTTCGACAGGTTGTAGCCGTTGCGGATGTAGATCGGCGGCGTCGGTGCGGCGGGCAATTCCAGCACCCGGCCTGCGTCGTCGACAGTGCTGGAGGCCGACAGCGTCGAGACGAAATTGAAGACCTTCTTGCTGCGCCCTTCGCACAGCCGCAGCAGTTCGAAAATCGGCTCGACGTTGTCCGCCGCCAGCGACTCGTAGTCGAGGACGTGATTGACGTTGGCGGCGTTGTGCACCAGCGCGCCGAACTCCCGATCCAGTCGTTCGAAATCGCTATCGGCCAGGCCCAGTTGCGGCCGGGTGATGTCGGCCGAATAGACCCGCACCCGGCTCAGGTCCAGATGTTCCAGCCGGTTCTCTCGCAACGAATGGGCAAAGCGCTGCGCCGCCGTTTGCCCGCCGCCGTCGCGCACCAGGCACGCCACCTCGCTGGCGCCCCAACCCAACAACGCCTCGACGATGTGCACGCCGACAAAACTGTTGGCGCCGGTGACGATCACCTTGTGCACATCGCCCATGCGGCTGATCGGCAACGGCTCGATGTCCAGCGGTCGCTCGGCGTCGGCCATCGCCTGGGCGCTGAGTACCGCGCTGTCATCGGTGCCGCGCACCAGCGTGGCGAGCTTGGCGATGGTCGGCAGTTCGATGAAGCGGTTGATTGAAATGCTGCGGCCGAATTCCTCCCGCAGACGCAGGAGCATGCGCGACAGCAGAATCGAGTGGCCACCGAGATTGAAGAAGCTTTCGTCGGTGGAAATGTCGCTGGTCGGCAGCTCCAGCAACTCGCCCCAGATCTCCAGCAGCAGCGCTTCGTCGGCGTTGGCGGGGAGGCATTTGGGGCCGCTGTCCTGCACGCTGACCGGCAGTTCAAGCAACGCCTTGCGGTCGACTTTGCCGTTGGCGGCGAACGGCATGTTCGGCAGTTCCGTCCACGCCACCGGTTGCATGTAGTCGGGCAAGAACTGCTGGGCATGCGCCTTCAGCGCATCGCGGGCGGCGTCTGATTGCGGCTGGGCGAGGAACGCCAGAATCCGCCGCTGACTGTCGATCACCACGGCGATCTGCCGATACAGCTGGCTCTCGCGCAGGCACCGTTCGATCTCTTCCGGCTCGACCCGGAAACCCCGGATCTTCACCTGATTGTCGCGGCGCCCACACAGCTCGATGCCGTCCTCGTCCCACTTGGCCATGTCGCCGCTGCGGTAGGCGCGCAGTCGCTGGCCGTCCGGCAATTCCAGGTTCAGATAGCGCTCCGCCGTCTGCTGTGGATTGTTCAGGTAACCCAGGCATACACCCGGGCCGACGATGAACAGTTCGCCCACCGTTTGCTCAGCCACCGGTTGTAGATCGTCATCGAGAATCAGCACCTGGCTGTTGGCGATCGGTCCGCCGAGGGTGCGATTGCTGTCGCCCGGTTGCAGTTGCCGCGCGGTGATCAACACCGTGGCTTCGGTGGGGCCGTATAGGTTGTGCAGCTTGCCCTGGCGCGTCAGCTGTTCAATCACGAACGGCTCGCAGACATCGCCGCCGGTCATGATTTGCCCGACGCTTTGCAGTTGCTCCAGCGGCAGGATGCTCAACAGCGCTGGCGGCAGGAAGGCGTGAGTCAGTTGTCGGCGGCGGATCAGTGCCACCAGTTGCAGCGGATCGCGGCGCTGGTTGTCGTCGGGCACCACCAGTTCCGCGCCTTCGAGCAAGGTCGGGAAGATGTCGATCAATGAAGAGTCAAAACTCAGCGACGAGAACTGCAACACCCGACTCTCGGCGTGCAACTGCACGTAATCGGCGTACCACGCGGTGAAGTGCGCAAGGTTCGCCTGGCTGAGCAGCACACCCTTCGGATGCCCGGTGGTGCCAGAGGTGTAGAGCGCCATGCACGGCGCATCGAGCTCAGGCCGACGACGCATCAACGGCAATGACAGATCGGCGACAGTGCTGTCGATGCGACTGACATCCAGCCCCGGCATCGAAGCGCTCAGCAGATGTTCGCCGTCGTGCAGCAGCAACACCGCCCCGGCGTTTTCCAGAATGTACTGCTGGCGCTGAAGCGGATGGCTCGGCTCCAGCGGCAGGTACACCGCGCCGCTGCCGAGAACCGCCAGGATCGAAGCGAACAGCGCATCGCATTTCGGCAGGCAAATCCCCACCACCCACGGTTGCGGTTGTGTCTCCAGCATTGCCAGCAACCGTTGCTGGATCGCCCGGCTGTGATCATGCAACTGGCGATAGCTGATCGACTGCTCGGCGAGGTGCAGCGCTGGGCGCTCCGCATGCTCGATCAGACTCTGTTGCAGCCGCTCGATCACCGGAGTCTGAGCCTGTTGCAGTAACGCCGGGTTGGCCGTGGCATTGAAGCGGTGGACGTAGGCCAGATGATCGAGAAACAGCAGGTTTTCCACCTGCTCGAAGTCCGGCGCACGGGCGGTTGCCGCGTGCTGGAAGTATTCGGCATCGCGGGAGAAACGGCTGACCAATAGCGCTACTTCGTCCACCACTAGCGCCAGTGTTCGCTGGCGCAGGGCCTGGCCGTTGCCGGAGGGCTCGTCGGCAATCGGCACGCGGCTCAGCAGTGTCGAGTTGCAGACGCAAAGGAGATCGAGCACCGGCAGTCCGCCGACGCCTGTTGCTCCAATTCCCAGACGCAAGGTCAGGTGCGGTGTCGCGCCGTGATCCTGTGGCGCAAGGCTGCCGTCATCGATTACCAGATCCACCGACGGAACAGCGTCTGTCAGCAATGCATGACCGTGTTGTTCGAGCTCCTGCGCCAGGTCGGTCAAGGCCTGGCTGCGGCCCATCAGCAAAATGTCGAGACGTCTCATGTCAGCCTCCTTGTCAAACCAGGTAGTCGCGCAGGGCGTGCTGTACGCACGGTGTGTCGAGCAGTGAGCTGTTGTGGAAAAACCGCACGATGTTGCCCACCAGCGGGTGGTGGCGATTGATCGGGAAGGCCAGCCCGGCCATCTCGTCTTTCAGTGCGCGGCGGGTTGCGTCGTTGACCGGCAAGGCATCGATCAGGCGCAGGTCGAATGCCTTCTGGATGTCGTTGGTCAGGTAGTGGCCGATGAACACCGGCAGGATCTGCGCGATGCATTCGCGATCTGCATCGCTTGCGGTGTGCCAGTAGATGCGCACCATCCGCGCCCAGAAACTCGAATGGCGACCCTCGTCGAGCAAGTGGTCGGCCATCAGCCCCTTGATCGACGGCTTGACCGTGTCGTCCCGGGCGAATGCCGCAACATCGCCGGTCACGGTGTTCTCGGCGATGGCGACGCAGATCAGCTCCACGGCGCTGCGCAGGTGCTCCGGGGCCAATTCGACGGCGGCCGGAATCGCCCGGCTCAGTTCGATTTCATTCGGCAACTCGATGGGCTCGATGCCGGTCATGGCCACGGTCTGCTGCATGAAATCCATCGCCACCAGCGCGTGGTAATCCTCGTCAACGACAACAGTCATGGCGTCGTAGCGACAGGCGAACGGGAAGGCCACGGCGAAGCGGTTCTTGGCGATGCTGCGGGCGGTCTTGTCGACGATCTCAGTCTCGAAAATCACCACGTCGTTGATGAATTTGTACAGCGTCTGCACCAGCGCAAAGTCCCGTTGCTCGGGGCATTCGCGCAGGAAGGTTTCACTGAGCACCAACGGCTGGCGACTGAGCGGGTAGATCAGCCGCGCGTCGTCCTCCAGCACGCGGCGCGGCCGGGTGCGGATGGTGGCGCGGCTTTCCCAGGCGTCGGCGAAGGATTGGTAGTCGGCGGCGTTCATTCGGCCACCTCCGCCAACGGCTCGCGCATGCTCAGGCGCAGGCCGTCCCACAGGGCGATACGGCTTTCCACGGCGGCGACGGCGCTGGCGTAGACCTCGGCTTCACGCTGCGGATCGCCATCGACCAGTCGCTCCAACAGTTGCTCCGCTGCCGGGCCGTGGTCTTCGGAGTCGACCTCGATGTGTCGTTCCAGGTAGTAACGGAAGGTCGGCGCCTGTTCGACACCGATGCCCCAGGCATCGAGCATGCGCTGGAACATGGTCGGGATCACGCTCTCGCGGCCATGCAGGAAGGCGGCGGCGACGCTGTGCCCTGGCGCATGCAGCGCGGTGTGCAAGGTGTCGCGGACGAACTGAGCGGCGGCCGGGTCGACGTCGACGCTTTGCAACGCGACGTCATAGCTCACGCCTTCCTGTTGCAGCGCGACGAAACGCTCCACCGCCGAGGTGCTCGCACCGACTTCGCGCATCGCATCCAGGTACAACTCGAAGTGACTGTAATGCCCGTGTGACAGCCGATCGTCCGACTCTTCGCCGAGCACGATTTCATTGATCAGCCGCGCGGCGTGCGGATCGCGCGGCGGCAGCCACGGCAGACGGGTGCACGTCAGTTCCTGTTGCAGTCGTTTGGTCAGCGACATGAAGTCCCACACGGCAAATACGTGGGACTCCATGAAGCGTCGCAACACTGACAGCGAATCGATTTCGGAGAAGATCGGGTGAACGCTGAGTTCGGCTTTCTTTTGGGCGAGTTGTTCTTTAGTTGGCATGATGCGAGCCTCTGGCTTATAGGGATATAGGGACTTCTCAATCAATGGCTAACAACGTTGGATATAGTTTCCAGGCGAGCGATAGCCTCATTCGTTTCGATGAAAGTTAAAGTTTCATTGAAAGCCCAGGTACAACGGCATACCGCTGAAGGCGGCTGTGAACTGGGCCATATTGCTGGGTCTCGCCGGTTTGTCGGTTCGCTGCAAAACCCGGCGTAGAAAAACTAATACATCGCAAAACAACTTAACAAGTATATTTTCAATTAATTTAAGTTGGCCGTTTTTCAAGTATGAGCGAGGCTGATAAAACTTTTAAGTTGAGTTTTATTTGGGCGTAGTTGCTCCTTTCGGCGTTTAAAGGCCAAAATTGAATAACAAGAGTGAATGCCTCACTCGAAGCAACTTTCTAATGAAGTAATTGAAATGATCTGAGGGGATGAAGTTGGCCTGATACGGCGGCGAATCTTCCTTTTCCCGTGACAAGGCTCCTTCCGTAGGTTCCTGGTGCGGAGACTGCTGCCGGGGCGGCGCGTCCCCGTTCTATAGTGGGTTGGCGATTCAAGGGTGCGCGTAAATCGGCGCCGCGGCTATCGTCGAAAATGACTTCCTTGCGGTGCAAATTCCGGGCTGTTCGAAGCAGGGGGGAGGTTAGAGCGCAGGCGCCGAAGTGCCACGGCAATTGAGCGTGACCGGCGTGGGGATTTGTAAGCGGGTTATTCGCCGGGGGAGCGGGGGCTCACCCGGGAGGGGACTTTCAGAGTGCCGCCTGGCGGCTTTTGGAGGCGGAGCTGGCCAGATAGCGAGTGATCACCTCGACACCCCGATTGAGGTGCTGCTCCAGAAGCATCACCGCCTGTTGGGTGTCGCGTTCTTTAACGGCCTGCAGCAGCGCCCGGTGATCGTCCTGGGACAGTTTGCCCAGGCCCATGGCCTCGAGGTTGAAACGCAGGAAGCGTTCCTCTTCATTCAAGCCATCCTCGACCAGCCGCAGCAGTCGGCCGTTCGGGGATTTGCAGTAAAGCGCCATGTGGAACAGACGGTTGAGCCGGCCGATCTCGGTGTAGTCGTGCTCGGTTTCCAGCTCTTCGATGTAGCCGGCGGCGCGATCGTGATCGGCAGGGGTCAGCAGCGGGATCGACTGGCGCAGCGCTTCGGATTCCAGCAGGATGCGCAGCTCATAGGTTTCGGTCGCGTCACCCTGAATCAGCGGCGCCACGACGGCCCCTTTGTGCGCAACCACGCTCAGCAGGCCCTGGGCTTCCAGCTGACGCAAGGCTTCGCGCACCGGCATGCGGCTGACGCCGAACAGATCCGCCAGGTCTTGCTGGCGCACGGCGGTGCCGCACGGCAGGCGACCATCGAGGATCGCCGAGCGCAGGGTTTCTTCGATGACCGAACGCGCCAGGTGCGCGGGAATCGGGCCTTCGACTTTGATGCTGTGGAGTGGCTTGGGCTTCTGGGTCACAACTGCACACCCTGTTGACGGCTGAATTTGGATCCAAAGGACACTAGTGATTGCTCTACAGGTTGTCAAACCGTGTAGAAGAACCCTGTCATATCTGAAGTTTAGCGCGCCAGCGATGATCTCAGGGTGCCATTGTTTTTTGCTGGACTAACCTTCACCATCAAACGCCTTTCTTCCCTGCCCTGGATGCCTTGCATTGGCGGTACGTTTCGCGATCCCTCGGATTGTGCGCTGGCTTGCCTGCGCGCTGCTGCTGGCCGGCGCCATGCTGGGCGGTCTGCATGCCGATTGGGATTTTTCTGCGATCAGTCGCAAGGCTACGGCGTTGTACGGCCCTCTGGGCGCCGGACAGCAACGGATCGATGCCTGGCAGAATCTGCTGGCCACGCAGAAGCAGGTCAGCGAAATGGAAAAGCTCAAAGTGGTGAACCTGTTTTTCAACAAACAGATGCGCTACGTCGAAGATATCGACCTGTGGGGTGAAGTCGATTATTGGGAAACTCCCATCGAAGCCTTGTGGAAAGGTGCCGGCGATTGCGAAGACTATGCGATCGCCAAGTATTTCAGCCTGCGCCATCTGGGGGTGGCCAGTGACAAGTTACGTATCACCTACGTCAAGGCCTTGCGCCAGAACCGCGCGCACATGGTCCTGACTTACTATTCCAGCCCTGACGCCATGCCACTGGTGCTCGACAGCCTGATCGACCCGATCAAGCCGGCGTCCGAGCGAACCGATTTGCTGCCGGTCTACTCTTTCAATGCCGAAGGTCTGTACCTGCCGGGAGCGAAGGGCAACAAGAAGGTCGGCGACACCAAACGTCTGTCACGCTGGCAGGATGTGTTGAAGAAAATGCAGGCCGAAGGATTCCCGGTCGAGACGACTAACTAGGAGCACGCGCTCAGATGTCCTTGTTCAAACAGCTGTTGATCGCTATCTGTCTGTTCCTGGTGGTCGCCTTCACTGGCAGCTTCATGGTCAGTCTGGAAAGCTCGCGCACCCAGTACGTCAATCAGTTGCGCTCCCACGCCCAGGACGCCGCCACGGCGCTGGCGCTGTCGCTGACGCCGAATATCGACGACCCGGCGATGGTCGAGCTGCTGGTCAGTTCGATCTTCGACAGCGGTTACTACTCGAGCATCCGCGTGGTCGATCTGAAGACCGACCAGACCATCGTCGAGCGCAACGGCATTCCGGCGGTCACCAACGTGCCGGACTGGTTCGTCAAACTGATCGGTCTGGAGCCGGCCGGTGGCGATGCGCTGGTCAGCCGTGGCTGGGAGCAGGCGGCGCGGGTCGAGGTGGTCAGCCACCCGATGTTCGCCCTGGCCAAACTCTGGCAGAGCGCTTTGGGCAGTCTTGGCTGGCTGCTGGTCTGCGGCGCGGTGAGTGCGGTGCTCGGTGCGCTGTTGCTGCGTCGACAACTGAGGCCGCTGGATTACATGGTCAAGCAATCCCACGCCATCGCCCGTCGCGAGTTCCTCAGCCTGCCGGACCTGCCGCGCACGCCTGAACTGCGTCGCGTAGTGCTGGCCATGAACCAGATGGTCGAGAAGCTCAAGGCGCTGTTCCAGGAGCAGGCCGAACGCAGTGAAAAACTGCGTACCGAGTCCTATCAGGACAACCTCACCGGGCTGGCCAACCGACGCTATTTCGAGATGCAACTGAACGCCCGGGTGAGCAACCCGGAGCAGGCCAGCTCCGGTTATCTGCTGCTGTTGCGGGTCAAGGACCTGGCCGGGCTGAACCAGCGCCTCGGCGGTCAACGCACCGATGAATTGCTCAAGGCAGTCGGCGAGCAGCTTTCCCGCGAGTGCGCCAAATACCCGGAAACCCAGAATCTCGTCACACGTATTCGCGGCGGTGAATTCGCCGTGCTGGCGCCGGGCCTGACGCGGGAAGAAGCGCTGCAACTGGCGCAAAGCCTCGACAGTGCGCTGAGCAGCCTGCATGCGACAGGCGCCACCGACGTGGCGGCCGTGGCCTCCATCGGCCTCGCACCGTTCGCCCACGGCGATTCGCCGCAAGCGGTGCTCAGCCTCGGTGATCAGGCACTGGCGCAGGCCGAAGGGCAGGGCGAGCAGAACTGGGCGTGTCTCGATCAGAGCCTGGTGGCGGACGTCGGTGACGATCACCACGCCTGGCATCGCCTGCTCGATCAGGCCCTGAGCCAGCGGCGTTTCGAGCTGTTCTTCCAGCCGGTAGTGGCGGCGCAGGACACGCAACTGGTGCTGCATTACAAGGTGCTGTCACGCTTGCTCGACGAGCAGGGCCAGACCATTCCCGCCGGACGCTTCCTGCCGTGGCTGGAGCGCTTTGGCTGGACCGCACGGCTGGACCGACTGATGCTCGAGCGGGTGCTGGAGCAAATGGCCGGGCATGAAAAATCCCTGGCGCTGAACCTGTCGTCGGCGACCTTGGCTGATCCACAGGCGCTGAACAAAGTCTTCGAGATTCTGCGCTCGCACTCCAATCTGGGGCCGCGTCTGACCCTGGAAATCGGCGAGGAGCAATTGCCGGAACAAGCGGTGCTGGAACAGTTGACCCGCCGCCTGCGCGAACTCGGTTTCTCCCTGAGCCTGCAACGCTTCGGCGGGCGCTTCAGCATGATCGGCAACCTGGCGCGGCTGGGGCTGGCGTACTTGAAGATCGATGGCAGCTACATTCGGGCGATCGATCAGGAAAGTGACAAACGTCTGTTCATCGAGGCGATCCAGCGTGCGGCGCACAGCATCGATCTGCCGTTGATTGCCGAGCGGGTCGAGACGGAAGGGGAATTGTCGGTGATTCGCGAGATGGGCTTGTACGGGGTTCAGGGACAGCTCTTCGGTGAGCCAAAACCCTGGTGATGAATTGTCCGTTCCCACGCTTAGCGTGGGCACGGACAGTACAAAAAGATCAGATCAACCCGGTCTCTTCATCATCGATCAACTGACTCAACCCGCCCAGCGCTTCCCGGGCCTGGGTACGGTCCATCAACTTGGCCTGGGCCGCCGGCGGCAGGTCGGTGACGCGGATCACGCCTTTGCTGGTCAGCACCTGAATCAGGTCGTCGAGTACCCGGATCATTTCCAGGTCGCTCTGCTTGAGTTGCTTGAGGCTGTTTTCCACCGCGGCATTGGCAAACCAGGCCTGGATTTCATGGTGGTCGGCCGGCAGCGTTTCCGTGGCCTCGGCCCAGGCGGCAGCTTCCACGCGAACCAACTGACCCTGCGCATCGCGTTGCACGTAAAACATTGAGCATCCCTCAGAAATGAACCCGCGTCATGCTGTCAGCAGCATAGCCAACTGCGCGCGAGTATGCGGTGCGCCGACGAAATCGTCACCGGGGTGATGGGCGCAAACGTGACGGCCGCCCCATTGGGGCGGCCGTTTTGTTCACGCATCAGCTGTTGTTGTGGTCGACCTTGATGGTCGGATCGCTGCCGGCAATCAGGTTGTGAATGTTGGCAGTGGACCAGTTGTTGCCTTCCAGTTTGATCGTCACGTCCGGTGTGGCGGCTGCGGCATCACCCGAGTTGAACTTGCCGCCAGAGCTGACTTGCAGCGACGACACGCCGTCGACCGTGGTGATCTTCAGGAAGTTGTCGATGGTGCTGCCGGTCTCGCCCTGCAACAGATCACGCAGGTCGATGCGGTCGCCTTCGCTGGCCTTGAAGTCCTTGATCACGTCGTTGCCGGTGTCGCCTGCCTTCCAGACGAAGGTGTCGGCACCGGAACCACCGATCAGGATGTCGTTGCCCGGGCCACCGATCAGCGTGTCGTTGCCGGTGCCGCCGAGCAGGATGTCATTGCCCTTGCCGCCGTCGAGCAGGTCGTTGCCGCCCGAGCCGAACAGGATGTCATTACCCGCGCCGCCCAGCAGCGTGTCGTTGCCGTCATGGGCACCGGACACATCGAACGCCTGATAGTGCTCGGTGATGTACTGGTGCACGTTGCTGGTGGTGACTTTGCTGACATCGACGCCGGTCTGCTGCGCGACGAACGCCTGCATCGCCTGGTAACCCTCGCCGGCAATGCCGTTGAAGCTCACCAGATCGCCGAACAGGATGTCGTTGCCGTCGCCGCCGCTGACGGTGTCGTTGCCCGGCATCGTCGCCTCGGTGTGGCCGATGATCGAGTTCGCCAGATCCTTGGGATCGATGTTGGTCTGCGGGTTGTGATCGCTGTCGTAAGGTTTCAGATCGTTGAGGCTGACGCCGCTGTTGATACCGATGGCCTCGACGTTCGACAGCCCGCTGAGCAGCGCGAAGCCGCTGTTGGCGTTGTCGGTGGTGGCCGACGTGGTGCTGTTGCCGCTACCCGCCAGGCTCGACAGCTCATAGGTGCCGTCGCCCTGGGCGTGGATGGTGCCGAGGCTGTTCCAGCTCCAGTTGCCGTTCTTCAGCGTTTGCAATACCACGGCGCCGGCAGTGTTGATGCTCAGGTAGTGGGTGCTGTCGATGTAGGTGCTGAAGCTGTCGCCCAGTTTGTAGTTGCTGGTCTTCACCACGTCGTCGAGCTTCACGTTGCCGTACAGCGTCGGGTTGGTCTGCTCGCCGCTCTGGTAGTAGGTCGGCTGGCCGTCGGTGATGAAGTACGTGAGGTTCTTCGCCCCGGTGTTGGCCAGCGCTTCAGTGCTCTGGAAGAAGTTGGCCGTGGCTTTGAACACGTCTTCATAGTTGGTGCCGCCGCCGGAGGTCATCGAGTCCAGCACGGCTTTGAGCAAGGTCAGCGCATTCGGGTCGTTGAGGTTCACCGACACCGACTTGTTGACCTGGGTATCGAAGTCCACCAGGAAGATGTTCACCGTGCCCGAGTTGTTGCCCAGGCTCTGCTTGAGGGTGTTGAACACCGACGTCAGCGAGTCCTTGGCGGCGTTGATCGACGAGGCGCTCATGCTGCCGGAGCTGTCGACCATGAACGCGATGTTGTAGTTGGTGCCCGGCACCACGGTCAGGCCGCCGATGTCGGCGACCATGATGTCGTTGCCGTCGGTACCGGTGAAGGTGTCGTCACCCGAGGTGGCGACCACCGCGTTGTAGACCGCCGGCACCACGGTGACCGGAATGGTCGCGGTGGTGCTGGCCGAGCCGCCCACGGCCTCGGTGGAGGTCGAGGTCACGGTCAGGTTGAACTGGCCGTTGTAGTAGGTCGGCGGGGTCACGGTCAGGGTGCCGAGGTTCCAGCCGGTGACGTTTGCGTCGCCGCTGGTGGCGGTCACGGTGAAACTGTGGCCTGCGCCGTCGCTGAGGACCGAACCGACCGGTGCACCGCTGATCTTGATGCTCAGGGTTTCCGAGCCGTCGGTGTCGGTCAGCGCGGTGCTGATCGACGACAGTTTCACGGTGGTGCCTTCGGCGCCGGTGTTGAGTTTGTAGCCGTCGTAATAGCCTTCGCCGTTGCTGCCGTGCAGGTCGGAGACGGTCACGCCTGCGTTCACCAGATCCGTCACGCCGGTGTAGATCGGCACGCCGGCACTGCTCAGATCGATCGGCGTGCTGCCGTTGACCGACAGGTTGACGTCGTAGCTGCCCGGACCGCTCTGGTTGTGGTGGTAGATGTCCAGGGTGTAGTAGCCGCTGGTGGTCGGGATGAACGAACCGTTGAGGTTGCCGCCCGCGCCCCACGTCGTGGACGCCACGCTCTTGCCGCCGATGGTCACCAGCAGGCTGTCATCGCCAGTACCGGTGAAGGTGTAGGTCTTGCCGGCTTCCAGATAGATCAGGCCCGAAGTCTTCGATGCGGTGCCGGCGGTCACGCTGCCGTCGGATTGCACGTTGGTCACGGTGCCGCTGGAGTTCGGTGTGCCGGCGCCGTCGATCACGTTTTTCAGCGTGGTCGAATTCGCGCCGCTGCCGTCGGTGCCCAGGCCCGACAGGCCGGTCCAGACTTCCTTGATCAACCCGGTGGACTTCACGCTGTTATCGGCAACCGACAGGGTCGGTGCATCCGCCACTGGCGTGATGTCGATCTTGATGGTGCCGGTGTTGCCCAGCAATTGGCCGTCGGTTGGCTGGAACTTGATCTGTGCGTAGTCAGCCTGGTTGTTGCCCAGGCCGGTGCCGCCGTAACCGTTCACGCCCGACTCGTTGGCATCCGGCAGGAAGCGCAGCTTGCCGGCGTCGATGTCGGTCTTGCTGAAGGTCTGGTTGGTGGCGACGTCTTTCCAGGTCGAACCGTCCAGATACTGCAGTTTGCCTTCGCCCGGCAGCTGGGTGATTTTCACGCCCAGGCTCGAGGCCGGGCTGTCCACGTCGCTGACGCCGAAGGTCGACCAGCCGAGAATCAGCGGGGTGTCTTCGGTACCGGTGACATTGACCGGAGCGGCGACCGGCGCGTCGTTGACCGCCACCACATTGACCGTGGTGGTGGCGACGTTGGAGTAGTTGCCGCCATCGGTGACGGTCACGGTGATGATCCGTGGCACGGTGCTCGGGTCTTCACTGCTGTTGGTGAAGCTGATGTTCTTGATCTGCTGCATGTAGTCGGCCAGCGTCGCATTGCCCGACAGGGTCAGCGTGATCGTGCCGTTGGTGCTGTTGGCATTGATGGTGATGCCGTTGACGCTGTTGCCCAGATTCAGCGCATCGCCGTCCTGACGGTTGGTCAGCACGATGGTGGCGCCGGTCAGCATGGTGCTGTCCGGGTCGGTGATCTTGATATCGGTGTCGGCAATCGACACACCCGCGCCCGGGGTGTTCTCGGTGAAGGTCACCTTGTAGTCGGCCCCGGTGGCGCCGCTGGAGTTGTTGGCGTCGAGGTCGATGACCGGTGGCGCATCGTTGTCGATGATCGAGGTGCTGACGCTGCCGTTGGTGCTGCTGACGGCGAGGTTCTCGAAGTTGCCGCCGGTGGCCGAGTCGATCTTGACCACAAAGTTCTCGGTGCCTTCGGTGATCTTGTCGTCGATGGTCGCAACGTTGAAGGTCGCGGTGCTTGCACCGGCCGGGATCTTCACGGTGTACACGCCGGTGAAGTCCGAACCGTCGGCGGCGGTGCCGCTGTAGACGATTTTCAGGGTCACTTCGGTTTGCGCCGGGTGGGTCAGGCTGACGGTGTAGCTGGCGGTCTGGCCTTCGGTCACCGAGGTGCTGCCGGTGATGCTGACGGTAGTGGTGTCGATGGTGTCGGTGACGCTGGTCACCGCTGGTGTATTGCTGGTCACCAGGTTCTCGAAGTTGCCACCGGTGGCGTTGGTGATCGAGGCCTGCACGTTGCCGGCGTCCTTGTAGACGTCATCGGCTGGCGCAGGAACGGTCACGGTGCCGGTGGTCTTGCCGGCGTCGATGGTGATCACGGCGCCGTTCGACAGGGTCACGGTCACTGGCGAGCCAGCGGCGTTGGTCAGTGTTGCGGTGTAAGTGATCGAGCCACCCTCGGCCACGGTGCCGGTCGCGGTGAGCGACAGGTTGGTGGTGTCGATGGTATCGGTGACCGTAGTCGAAACCGGCGTCTTGTCGGCCACGAGGTTTTCGTAGTTGCCGCCAGAAACGTTGGTGATCGAGTTGGTCAGCGGTGCATGACCGGTCAACGCGTCGTTCGGCGCGGTGGTGGTCACGGTGCCGGTGGTCTTGCCGATGTCGATCGTGATCGACTGGCCGTTGGACAGGGTCACGGTCACTGGCGAACCGGTTACAGGCGCACCCACGGTCGCGGTGTAGACAACGTTGCCACCTTCGGCCGCCGTTGTGGTCGCAGTCAGCTTCACGGTGGTGGTGTCGATGGTGTCGGTGACGCTGGTCACCGCTGGCGTGGTGCTGGTTACCAGGTTCTCGAAGTTGCCACCGCTGGCGTTGGTGATCGTGGCCTGCACGTTGCCGGCATCTTTGTAGACGTCATCGGCTGGCGCAGGAACGGTCACGGTGCCCGTGGTTTTACCGGCGTCGATGGTGATCACGGCGCCGTTCGACAGGGTCACGGTCACTGGCGAGCCAGCGGCGTTGGTCAGTGTTGCGGTGTAGGTGATCGAGCCACCCTCGGCCACGGTGCCGGTCGCGGTGAGCGACAGGTTGGTGGTGTCGATGGTGTCGGTGACGGTGGTCGAAACCGGGGTTTTATCGGCCACGAGGTTTTCGTAGTTGCCGCCAGAAACGTTGGTGATCGCGTTGGTCAGCGGTGCATGACCGGTCAACGCATCGTTAGGCGCGGTGGTGGTCACGGTGCCAGTGGTTTTACCGATGTCGATCGTGATGGTCTGGCCATTGGACAGGGTCACAGTCACTGGCGAGCCGGTCACCGGTGCGCCGACAGTCGCGGTGTAGACAACGTTGCCACCCTCAGCCGCCGTTGTGGTCGCGGTCAGCTTCACAGTGGTGGTGTCGATGGTGTCGGTGACGCTGGTCACCGCTGGTGTGTTGCTGGTCACCAGGTTTTCGAAGTTGCCGCCCGTGGCGTTGCTGATCGTGGCCTGGACAGTGCCGGCGTCTTTGTAGACGTCATCTGCCGGGGCTGGAACGGTCACGGTGCCGGTGGTTTTACCCGCCTCGATGGTGATCACGGCGCCATTGCTCAACGTTACGGTCACCGGAGTGCCGGCAGCGTTGGTCAGTGTGGCGGTGTAGATGATCGAACCACCTTCGGCAACCGAATTGGTAGCACTCAGGGACAGGTTGGTGGTGTCGACAGTGTCGGTCACGGTGGTGCTGACCGGTGTCTTGTCGGCCACCAGATTTTCGTAGTTGCCACCGGTTACGCCGGTGATCGCATTGGTCAGCGGTGCATGACCATTCAACACGTCGTTAGGCGCAGTGGTGGTGACAGTGCCGGTGGTCTTGCCGACTTCGATGGTGATCGACTGACCGTTCGACAGGGTCACAGTCACTGGCGAGCCAGTCACCGGGGCGCCCACGGTCGCGGTGTAGGTGACAGTGCCACCTTCGGCTGCCGTCGTGGTCGCGGTCAGCTTCACGGTCGTGGTGTCGATGGTGTCAGTGACGCTGGTCACCGCTGGCGTGGTGCTGGTGACCAGGTTCTCGAAGCTGCCACCGCTGGCGTTGGTGATCGTGGCCTGCACGTTGCCGGCGTCTTTGTAGACGTCATCGGCTGGCGCAGGAACGGTCACGGTGCCCGTGGTTTTGCCGGTTTCGATAGTGATCACCGCGCCGTTGCTCAGGGTCACGGTCACTGGCGAGCCAGCGGCGTTGGTCAGGGTCGCGGTGTAGGTGATCGAGCCGCCCTCGGCCACGGTGCCGGTCGCGGTGAGCGACAGGTTGGTGGTGTCGATGGTGTCGGTGACGGTGGTCGAAACCGGGGTTTTATCGGCGACCAGGTTCTCGTAGTTGCCACCGGTCACGTTGGTGATCGCGTTGGTCAGCGGCGCGTGGCCGGTCAACACATCGTTCGGTGCGGTGGTGGTCACGGTGCCGGTGGTCTTGCCGACTTCGATGGTGATGCTCTGGCCATTCGACAGGGTCACCGTGACGGGTGAACCGGTCACAGGGGCGCCGACAGTCGCGGTGTAAGTGACCGTGCCGCCTTCAGCCACGCTGGTGGTGGCGGTCAGTTTCACGTTCGTGGTGTCGATGGTGTCAGTGACGCTGGTCACCGCTGGCGTGGTGCTGGTCACCAGGTTTTCGAAGTTGCCGCCGGTGGCGTTGCTGATCGTGGCCTGGACAGTGCCGGCATCTTTGTAGACGTCGTCGGCCGGTGCAGGAACGGTCACGGTGCCGGTGGTTTTGCCGGCTTCGATGGTGATCACGGCGCCGTTGCTCAAGGTCACGGTCACCGGAGTGCCCGCAGCGTTGGTCAATGTGGCGGTGTAGATAATCGAACCGCCCTCGGCGACCGAATTGGTGGCGCTCAAGGACAGATTGGTGGTGTCGACGGTGTCGGTCACAGTGGTGTTGACCGGTGTCTTGTCGGCTACCAGATTTTCGTAGTTGCCACCGGTCACGTTGGTGATCGCGTTGGTCAGCGGCGCGTGGCCGTTGAGCGCATCGTTTGGTGCGGTGGTGGTGACGGTGCCGGTGGTCTTGCCGACTTCGATGGTGATCGACTGACCATTGGACAGGGTCACAGTGACTGGCGAACCGGTCACAGGTGCGCCAACAGTCGCGGTGTAAGTAACGGTTCCGCCTTCAGCCGCCGACTCGGTCGCGGTGAGTTTCACCGTGGTGGTGTCGATGGTGTCGGTGACCTGGGTCACGGCCGGAACGGTGCTTGGCACCAGGTTCTCGAAGTTGCCGCCCGTGGCGTTGGTGATCGTGGCCTGGACAGTGCCGGCGTCTTTGTAGACGTCATCTGCCGGGGCTGGAACGGTCACGGTGCCGGTGGTTTTACCGGCTTCGATGGTAATCACGGCGCCGTTCGACAAGGTCACGGTGACTGGCGAGCCAGCAGCGTTGGTCAGGGTCGCGGTGTAGATGATCGAACCACCCTCGGCGACCGAATTGGTGGCGCTGAGGGTCAGGTTGGTGGTGTCGACGGTGTCGGTGACCGTGGTCGAAACCGGGGTCTTGTCGGCTACGAGGTTTTCGTAGTTGCCGCCCGTCACGCCGGTGATCGCGTTGGTCAACGGCGCGTGACCGGTCAACGCATCGTTCGGTGCGGTGGTGGTGACGGTGCCGGTGGTCTTGCCGACTTCGATGGTGATCGACTGACCGTTCGACAGAGTTACGGTCACTGGCGAACCGGTCACCGGGGCACCCACGGTTGCGGTGTAAGTGACGGTGCCGCCTTCAGCCGCCGACTCGGTCGCGGTGAGTTTCACCGTGGTGGTGTCGATGGTGTCGGTGACTTGGGTCACGGCCGGAACGGTGCTTGGCACCAGGTTCTCGAAGTTGCCGCCCGTGGCCGTCGAAATGGTCGCTTCGACTTTGCCGGCGTCCTTGTAGACGTCATCGGCCGGAGCCGCAACGGTTACGGTGCCGGTGGTCTTGCCGGCTTCGATGGTGATCACGGCGCCATTCGACAGGGTCACGGTCACCGGAGTGCCGGCCGGGTTGGTCAGCGTGGCGGTGTAGACGATCGAGCCGCCTTCGGCCACGGAGCCAGTGGCGCTCAGGGTCAGGTGGGTGGTGTCGACGGTATCGGTGACGGTGGTCGAAACCGGTGTCTTGTCGGCCACCAGATTCTCGTAGTTGCCACCCGTCACGCCGGTGATCGCGTTGCTCAGCGGCGCGTGGCCATTGAGCGCATCGTTCGGCGCAGTGGTGGTCACGGTACCGGTGGTTTTACCCACTTCAATCGTGATGCTCTGACCGTTGGCCAAAGTGACAACCACAGGCGAGCCGGTGACTGGCGCGCCAACCGTCGCGGTGTAAGTGACGGTGCCGCCTTCAGCGGCCGTTTCGGAAGCGGTCAGCTTCACCGTCGTCGTATCGATGGTGTCGGTGACTTCCGTTACGGCTGGAACGGTGCTCGGAACGAGGTTCTCGAAGTTGCCACCGGTTGCATCCTTGATGGTGACTTCGACCTTGCCGGCGTCTTTGTAGACGTCGTCGGCTGGAGCGGCAACGGTCACGGTGCCCGTGGTCTTGCCGGCTTCGATGGTGATGACGGCGCCGTTCGACAGGGTCACGGTCAGCGGCGTGCCGGCCGGGTTGGTCAAGGTGGCGGTGTAAACGATCGAGCCACCCTCGGCCACGGTGCCGGTCGCGGTGAGCGACAGGTTGGTGGTGTCGATGGTGTCAGTCACGGTGGTGTTGACCGGGGTTTTGTCAGCTACGAGGTTTTCGTAGTTGCCGCCCGTCACGTCGGTGATCGCGTTGGTCAGCGGCGCGTGGCCGGTCAGCGCATCATTCGGTGCGGTGGTGGTGACGGTGCCGGTGGTTTTGCCGACTTCGATGGTGATCGACTGACCGTTGGCTAGGGTCACGGTCACTGGCGAGCCAGTCACAGGCGCGCCAACAGTCGCGGTGTAAGTAACGGTGCCGCCTTCAGCCGCCGACTCGGTCGCAGTGAGTTTCACCGTGGTGGTGTCGATGGTGTCGGTGACCTGGGTTACGGCCGGAACAGTGCTCGGCACCAGGTTCTCGAAGTTGCCGCCCGTGGCCGTCGAAATGGTTGCTTCGACTTTACCCGCATCTTTGTAGACGTCATCGGCCGGAGCCGGAACGCTGACGGTACCCGTGGTTTTGCCGGCTTCGATGGTAATCACCGCGCCGTTGCTCAGGGTCACGGTGACCGGCGTACCGGCTGGGTTGGTCAGGGTCGCGGTGTAGACGATCGAACCACCCTCGGCCACGGAGCCCGTAGCGCTCAGGGTCAGGTTGGTAGTGTCGACGGTGTCAGTCACGGTGGTGCTGACCGGGGTCTTGTCAGCTACGAGGTTCTCGTAATTGCCGCCCGTCACGCCAGTGATCGCGTTGGTCAGCGGCGCGTGACCGTTGAGTGCATCGTTCGGCGCGGTGGTGGTGACGGTGCCGGTGGTCTTGCCGACTTCGATGGTGATCGACTGACCGTTCGACAGGGTCACGGTCACCGACGAGCCAGTCACAGGCGCACCCACAGTCGCGGTGTAAGTGACAGTGCCGCCTTCAGCCGCCGACTCGGTCGCGGTGAGTTTCACCGTGGTGGTGTCGATGGTGTCGGTGACGTTGGTCACGGCTGGAACAGTGCTTGGCACCAGGTTCTCGAAACCGCCACCGGTGGCGGTCGAAATGGTCGCCTCGACTTTACCCGCATCTTTGTAGACGTCATCGGCTGGCGCAGGAACGGTCACGGTGCCAGTGGTCTTGCCGGCTTCGATGGTGATCACCGCGCCGTTCGACAGGGTCACGGTCACCGGCGTACCAGCCGGGTTGGTCAGGGTGGCGGTGTAGACAATCGAGCCACCCTCGGCGACCGAATCGGTGGCCGTCAGGTTCAGGTTGGTCGTGTCGACGGTGTCCGACACCGAGGTGTTTGCCGGTTTGCTGTCGACCGCCAGGTTTTCGTAGTTGCCGCCGGTGGCCTTGTCGATGGTCACGCTCAGCGAGCTGCCGCCAGCCAGCGGGCTGTTCGGTGCGACGAAGTTCACGGTGCCGGTGGTCTCGCCGACGGCGATGGTGATGGTCTGGCCGTTGGACAGGGTCACGACGACCGGCGAGCCGGTCACGGGCGCCGTCACGGTCGCGGTGTAGACCACGGTTTCGCCTTCGGCGACGTTGGCGGTAGCGGTCAGCGACACGGTGGACGTGTCGATGGTGTCATTGACGGTGGTGACCGCCGGGGTGGTGCTGGTGACCAGGTGTTCGAAGTCGCCACCGGTCGCGCCCTTGATGGTCGTTTCGACGGTGCCGGCGTCCTTGTAGACGTCGTCCTTCGGTGCATCGACGGTCACGGTGCCGGTGGTTTTGCCGGCCTCGATGGTGATCACGGCGCCGTTGCTCAACGTCACGGTCACCGGGGTGCCGGCGGCGTTGGTCAGGGTCGCGGTGTAGGTGATCTGGCCACCTTCGTTGACTGCCGGCGTCGCGCTCAGGGTCAGGTTGGTGGTGTCGACGGTGTCGGTCACGGTGGTGCTGACCGGTGTCTTGTCGGCTACGAGGTTCTCGTAGTTGCCGCCGCTCACGCCAGTGATCGAGTTGGTCAGCGGTTCGTGACCGTTGAGTGCGTCGTTCGGCGCGGTGGTGGTCACGGTGCCGGTGGTTTTGCCGACTTCGATGGTGATCGACTGACCGTTGGCCAGGGTCACGGTGACCGGCGAGCCAGTCACAGGTGCGCCAACCGTTGCGGTGTAAGTGACGGTGCCGCCTTCAGCCGCCGACTCGGTCGCGGTCAGTTTGACGGTCGAGGTGTCGATGGTATCGGTCACTTCGGTGACGGCCGGAACGGTGCTTGGCACCAGGTTCTCGAAGTTGCCGCCGGTGGCGGTCGAAATGGTTGCTTCGACTTTGCCTGCATCTTTGTAGACGTCATCGGCCGGTGCCGGAACGCTGACGGTGCCGGTAGTTTTGCCGGCCTCGATGGTGATCACGGCGCCGTTCGAAAGGGTCACGGTCACCGGGGTGCCGGCCGGATTGGTCAGGGTCGCGGTGTAAATGATCGAACCACCCTCGGCCACAGAACCGGTGGCGCTCAGGGTCAAGTTGGTGGTGTCGACGGTGTCGGTGACGGTGGTGCTGACCGGGGTTTTGTCAGCCACGAGGTTTTCGTAGTTGCCACCGGTTACGCCGGTGATCGAGTTGGTCAGTGGCTCATGACCGTTCAGCGCGTCGTTAGGTGCTGTGGTGGTGACGGTGCCGGTGGTTTTACCGACTTCGATGGTGATCGACTGTCCGTTGGACAGGGTCACAGTCACAGGCGAACCGGTGACAGGCGCGCCGACGGTGGCGGTGTAAGTGACGGTGCCGCCTTCAGCTGCCGATTCAGTCGCGGTCAGTTTGACCGTGGTGGTGTCGATGGTGTCGGTGACTTCGGTGACGGCCGGAACGGTGCTTGGCACCAGGTTCTCGAAGTTGCCGCCAGTTGCATCCTTGATCGTGACTTCGACTTTGCCCGCGTCTTTGTAGACGTCATCGGCCGGCGCCGGAACGCTGACGGTGCCGGTGGTTTTGCCCGCTTCGATGGTGATGACGGAGCCGTTGCTCAACGTCACGGTCACCGGCGTGCCGGCCGGGTTGGTCAGGGTCGCGGTGTAGACGATCGAACCGCCTTCAGCCACAGAACCGGTAGCACTGAGGGTCAAATTGGTAGTGTCGACGGTGTCGGTGACAGTAGTCGAAACAGGGGTTTTGTCAGCAACCAGATTCTCGTAATTGCCGCCGCTGACGCCAGTGATCGAGTTGCTCAGTGGCTCGTGACCGTTCAACGCATCGTTCGGCGCGGTGGTGGTGACGGTGCCAGTGGTCTTGCCCACTTCGATGGTGATCGACTGACCGTTGGCCAAGGTCACGGTGACCGGCGAACCAGTCACGGGTGCACCCACAGTCGCGGTGTAAGTGACTGTGCCACCTTCAGCTGCCGACTCGGTCGCGGTCAGTTTGACCGTGGTGGTGTCGATGGTGTCAGTGACTTCAGTCACGGCAGGAACAGTGCTCGGAACCAGGTTCTCGAAGTTACCGCCGGTTGCATCCTTGATGGTCACTTCGACTTTACCGGCGTCTTTGTAGACGTCATCGGCAGGGGCTGGAACGGTCACGGTGCCGGTGGTTTTGCCCGCTTCGATGGTGATGACGGAGCCGTTGCTCAACGTCACGGTCACCGGCGTGCCGGCCGGGTTGGTCAGGGTCGCGGTGTAGACGATCGAACCGCCTTCGGCCACCGAGCCAGTCGCGGTCAGCGACAGATTAGTGGTGTCGACAGTGTCGGTGACCGTAGTCGAAACCGGGGTTTTGTCAGCCACGAGGTTTTCGTAGTTGCCACCGGAAACGCCAGTGATCGAGTTGCTCAGCGGTTCATGACCGTTCAACGCATCGTTCGGCGCGGTGGTGGTGACGGTACCGGTGGTTTTGCCGACTTCGATGGTGATGGTCTGGCCGTTGGCCAGGGTCACGGTCACAGGCGAACCGGTGACGGGGGCGCCAACGGTCGCGGTATAGGTGACGGTGCCACCTTCGGCTACGGACGTATCGGCGCTCAACTTCACGGTCGAGGTGTCGATGGTATCGGTCACTTCAGTGACGGCCGGAACGGTGCTTGGCACCAGGTTCTCGAAGTTGCCGCCGGAAGCGTCCTTGATGGTCACTTCGACTTTGCCGGCGTCCTTGTAGACGTCATCGGCCGGAGCCGGAACGGTCACGGTGCCCGTGGTCTTGCCAGCTTCGATGGTGATGACGGAGCCATTGCTCAACGTCACGGTTACCGGGGTGCCGGCCGGATTGGTCAGGGTCGCGGTGTAGACGATTGAACCGCCCTCGGCCACGGAGCCAGTCGCGGTCAGCGAGAGATTGGTGGTGTCGACGGTATCGGTGACGGTGGTGCTGACCGGCGTCTTGTCGGCCACGAGGTTTTCGTAGTTGCCGCCGCTCACGCCAGTGATCGAGTTGCTCAGTGGCTCATGACCGTTCAGTGCATCGTTCGGCGCGGTGGTGGTCACGGTACCGGTGGTTTTGCCGACTTCGATGGTGATGGTCTGGCCGTTGGCCAAAGTGACGGTGACCGGCGAACCGGTCACTGGCGCGCCCACCGTGGCGGTGTAGGTGACGGTGCCGCCTTCAGCAGCGGACTCGGTCGCGGTGAGTTTCACCGTGGTGGTGTCGATGGTATCGGTGACGTCGGTGACGGCTGGAACGGTGCTCGGCACCAGGTTCTCGAAGTTGCCGCCGGACGCGTCCTTGATGGTCACTTCGACTTTGCCGGCGTCTTTGTAGACGTCATCGGCTGGTGCCGGAACCGTCACGGTGCCCGTGGTTTTACCCGCTTCGATGGTGATGACGGAGCCGTTGCTCAACGTCACGGTCACCGGGGTGCCGGCCGGGTTGGTCAGGGTCGCGGTGTAAACAATCGAGCCGCCTTCGGCCACAGAGCCAGTGGCGCTGAGGGTCAGGTTGGTGGTGTCGACAGTGTCGGTCACTGTGGTGCTGACCGGCGTCTTGTCGGCCACGAGGTTTTCGTAGTTGCCGCCAGTCACGCCAGTGATCGAGTTGCTCAGTGGCTCATGACCGTTCAATGCATCGTTCGGTGCCGTGGTGGTCACGGTGCCGGTGGTCTTGCCGACTTCGATGGTGATGGTCTGGCCATTGGCCAAAGTGACAGTCACTGGCGAGCCGGTCACAGGCGCGCCCACGGTCGCGGTGTAGGTGACAGTGCCACCTTCAGCAGCGGTTTCGGAAGCGGTCAGCTTCACGGTCGTCGTGTCGATGGTGTCAGTGACTTCAGTGACGGCCGGAACGGTGCTTGGCACCAGGTTCTCGAAGTTGCCGCCGGAAGTGTCCTTGATGGTCACTTCGACTTTGCCGGCATCTTTGTAGACGTCATCGGCAGGGGCTGGAACCGTCACGGTACCGGTGGTTTTACCCGCTTCAATGGTGATCACCGAGCCATTGCTCAGGGTCACGGTCACCGGCGTACCGGCCGGGTTGGTCAATGTAGCGGTGTAAACGATCGAACCACCTTCGGCCACGGAGCCAGTGGCGCTCAAGGTCAGGTTGGTGGTGTCGACGGTATCGGTCACGGTGGTGCTGACCGGCGTTTTATCGGCCACGAGGTTTTCGTAGTTGCCGCCGGAAACGCCGGTGATCGAGTTGCTCAGCGGCGCCTGGCCGGTCAGCACATCGTTTGGCGCCGTGGTGGTCACGGTACCGGTAGTCTTGCCGACTTCGATGGTGATGGTCTGGCCGTTGGCCAAAGTGACAGTTACTGGCGAGCCAGTGACCGGTGCACTCACCGTGGCGGTGTAGGTGACAGTGCCGCCTTCCGCGACCGACGTATCAGCCGTCAGTTTGACGGTCGAAGTGTCGATGGTATCGGTGACTTCGGTGACGGCCGGAACGGTGCTTGGCACCAGGTTCTCGAAGTTGCCACCGGAAGCGTCCTTGATGGTCACTTCGACTTTGCCGGCATCTTTGTAGACGTCATCGGCTGGCGCAGGAACCGTTACGGTGCCAGTTGTTTTACCGGCCTCGATGGTGATGACGGAGCCGTTGCTCAACGTCACGGTCACCGGCGTGCCTGCGGGGTTGGTCAGGGTTGCGGTGTAAACAATCGAGCCGCCTTCGGCCACAGAGCCGGTAGCGCTCAGGGTCAGGTTGGTGGTGTCGACGGTATCGGTCACGGTGGTGCTGACCGGGGTCTTGTCGGCTACGAGGTTCTCGTAGTTGCCACCCGTTACGCCAGTGATCGAGTTGCTCAGTGGCTCATGACCGTTCAACGCATCGTTTGGCGCGGTAGTGGTGACGGTGCCGGTGGTTTTGCCGACTTCGATGGTGATGGTCTGGCCGTTGGCCAAAGTGACGGTGACCGGCGAACCGGTCACTGGCGCGCCCACCGTAGCGGTATAAGTGACAGTACCGCCTTCAGCCGCCGACTCGGTCGCGGTCAGTTTGACCGTAGTGGTATCGATGGTGTCGGTGACTTCGGTGACGGCCGGAACGGTGCTCGGCACCAGGTTCTCGAAATTGCCGCCAGTGGTACCGGTAATGCTGACTTCAACTTTGCCCGCATCCTTGTAAACGTCATCGGCAGGCGCCGGAACGGTCACAGTGCCAGTGGTTTTGCCCGCTTCAATGGTGATGACGGAGCCGTTGCTCAACGTCACGGTCACCGGGGTGCCGGCCGGATTGGTCAGGGTCGCGGTGTAGACGATCGAACCGCCTTCAGCCACGGAACCGGTGGCGCTCAGCGACAGGTTGGTGGTGTCGATAGAGTCGGTGACCGTGGTGGTCGCCGGTGTCGTGTTCGGTACCAGGTTTTCGAAGTTGCCGCCGGTAGCGCCGGTAATCGTGGTGCTGACGGTGCCGCCGTTGTTGTAGACGTCATTCGGTGCGGTCGGCACGTTGACGCTGCCGCTGGTCTTGCCGGCTTCGATGGTGATGGTCGAGCCGTTCGACAGGGTGACGGTCACCGGCGTCTGTGCCGGGTTGGTCAAGGTCGCGGTGTAGGTGATCTGGCCGCCTTCGACCACGGTGCCGGTGGCTGTAAGGGTCAAACCGGTGGTGTCGATCGAGTCCACAATCGTGGTGACGGCCGGCGTCGGGTTCGGTACCAGGTTTTCGAAGTTGCCGCCGGTTGCGCCCGTAATCGTGGTAGTGACGGTGCTGCCGTTGTTATAGACGTCATTCGGCGCGGTCGGCACGTTGACGGTACCGGTGGTCTGGCCGGCGCCGATGGTGATGGTCGAGCCGTTGGACAGGGTGACGGTGACCGGTGTCTGCGCCGGGTTGGTCAGGGTCGCGGTGTAGGTGATCTGGCCACCTTCGGTGACGCTGTTGCCCGCCGTCAGGGTGACGGTGGTGGTGTCGATGGTATCGGTGACCTGGGTCACGGCCGGGGTGGTCGGCACGGTGACGGTAATGCCGTTGCCACCGGTGGTGCCGGTGACGGTCACGTTGATCTGGGTCGGGTCGTTGTAGACCGTGTCGTTCGGTGCCAATGGCACGTTGACGGTGCCCGTGGTGGAGCCTGCCGGAATCACGATCACCGAGCCGTTGGACAGGGTGATGGTCAGGTCGGTCAGCGGCGCCTGGGTCAGGGTCGCGGTGTACACCAGCACGCCGCCGGCTTCGGTGATGGTCGGCGTGGCGCTGAGGCTCAGGGTCGAGTCGCGCAGGGCGTTGGTGGTGGTGTCGGTGGTCTGGCCACCGGTAATGTTCTGGGCGGCCTGGCCGGCGGAATTGATGCCCGCGGTCGGGAAGCCGATGGTCGGGTCGACACGACCCGCGGTCGCATCGAGCATCACGAAACTGTGGCCACCACCTGCAGCACCGCCAGTGCCTGCGGCGCTTGGGCCGGCAGCGGTGGCTTCAAGAGCGGTGGTCGGGTCAGCGCCGGCGGCGATGGCTTGTTGCAGTTCTGCAACGGACGGCGCGGCTTGCGCAGTGGCCTCGGCCAGATCGGTGCTGGAGTCCGGAGTGCTGGCGCTCCACTGCGTGTCGCGGCCCAGGTCCAGGGTGCGACCATCGGCCAGTTCCAGGGACACCGCGCCGGAAACGCCGGTATCGACCTGATCACCGACGAACAAACGGTCGCCTTCAACGAGTACGCGACGGACGCCCTCTGGGGACACCACGAAAACCTGACCGACAATGCTTTTGACGATGGCAACAACACTGCTCATTGAAGACTCTCCGGGTGTCACGTTCAGTTGACTTCCATAGACCTGATGGCTTTCTGCGCCGATTCAGTCTGGACGTACTTTTAAAAAAATGTGAATCAAGTTTGACGCTGATCTTCGTCAATATTTTGGCTAGATTCTTTCGCTATTAAGTTTATGCCAAACTATTGACCTTCTGGGAGCCATCCTAAACAATCGCCCCAGTAATGTCACATTGATATTTATGCGGCGACCTGCCTTCAGCGTGTGATCCAGTTCCGGTTTTAAACTTTCCGACATACGGTCATTCCGGTTGCCATCTTCCGACGCAGCTCGCCATTTTGCTGTGATTCAAGACAAGAAGTTCTGGGAAATCTTTACCATGCGTTCGCACCTGCTCAAGGCTCTACCCTTCGCTCTCGCCGCCTCTTTTGCACAAGCACAATCCTTACCGGAAGCCATGCAACAGGCACTGGATGTCCATCCGGAAATACAGGCAGGGGTCAACAGTCGATTGGCTGCGGATTATCAGTTAAAGGCTGCCAAAGGTGGATACCTGCCCAAGGTCGATCTGCTCGGCGGTTATGGCCGTGAAGGCACCGACAGCGTCACCACCCGTGCCAACGGCGGCGGCAATCACTGGGAAACCCTGAATCGCGGCGAGTCGAGTGTGCGCCTGTCGCAAATGGTTTTTGACGGTTTTGCGACGTCCAGCGAAGTCGGGCGTCAACAAGCCACCGTCAACTCCCGCGCCTACTCCTTGCTGGGCACCTCCGAACGCACCGCGCTGACCGTGGCCCAGGTTTACCTGGACGTGTTGACCCGTCGCGAATTCGTGCGTCTGGCCGAGGAAAACCTCAAGAGCCACCAGCGTATCTACGACCAGATCCAGTTGCGCACCCAGCGCGGCGTCGGCAGCGGTGCCGACCTCGACCAGGCCGAAGCGCGGATGGCCCAGGCCCGCAACAATCTGCTGACCGAGCAGACCAACCTCGCCGACTCGGAAACCAACTTCCTCAGCGCTGTCGGCCAGATGCCCGATCAACTGGAGCGTCCGGCGCCGTTCATGGCGATGATGCCGGCCAACCTCAATGAAGCGCGCCAGCAGATGCTGGAAAACAGCCCGATCCTGCGCTCGGCCGAGTCCGACATCGCTGCTGCCGAGAAGCAGTACGAAACCGCCAAGTCGACCTTCTACCCACGTTTCGACGCCGAACTGGGCCGCACCGCCGACAACGACCTCGACGGTCAGAACGGTCACAACAATGAATGGCAGGCGATGCTGCGCATGCGCTTCAACCTGTACTCCGGTGGCAGCAACAAGGCTGACCTGGAATCCAAGTCCTACCTGTCGAATCAGGCGCTGGACATCCGCAACAACGCCCTGCGTCAGTTGAACGAAGAACTGGGCCTGGCCTGGAACGCCTTGAACAACGCCAACGCCCAGGTGCCGATCGCTCAGCAGTACGTTGATCACAGCACCTCGGTGCGTACCGCTTACCAGCGTCAGTTCAGCCTCGGCGAACGAACCCTGCTGGATTTGCTCGACAGTGAAAACGAACTGTTCACCGCTTCGCGCCGTCTGGCCGAGATCAAAAACATTCAGTTATTTACTCAGTACCGAATCAAGGCGACCATGGGCGAGTTGCTCAAGAGCCAGGGAGTGGTCGCACCGATGGCATCCGTTGTGCAGAACGACGTGAAGCCCAAGGTCCAACTGCCCGGGATGAATTGAGTTGTCCCTTTTCAACTGTTAAAGAGTGTCGAGCGTGGAATCAGAAGTCAGTCGAGTTCATCTCAGTCATGATCCACGCGCGTTGCACGACGATCCGTTACTGGATGGTCTGCTCGCCCTTTGCATGCTGCACCAGAAACCCGCCAGCGCGGCGATGCTGACCACCGGTCTGCCGCTGCCCAAGCAACGCCTGAGTGTCGAGCTGCTGCCCCGTGCGGCGGCGCGCGCCGGACTGCAGGGGCGGGTGCTGCAACGCAAGCTGGAAGAGATTCCGGCCATCGCCATGCCGGCGCTGTTGCTGCTCAAGGATGGTCGCAGCGCTGTCCTGCTCGGCTGGCAGGGTGAGAACGAAGCCCGGGTGTTGCTCAGCGAAACCGACGGCGGCGAGTCCCTCGTCAACCGTGAGCTGCTGGCCGACGACTACCTCGGCAAAGTGTTCTTCGCCCAACCCCAGCACAAATTCGACGTCAACCATGGCACGCTGATCCCGCGTGCACGCTCGTGGTTCCGCGACACCCTCAAGCGCTCGCGCTGGCTGTACGTCGACGCCATCGCCGCCAGTTTCCTGATCAACATCATCGCCATGGCCGCGCCGCTGTTCGTGATGAACGTCTACGACCGCGTAGTGCCGAACCAGGCCGAAGCGACCCTGTGGGTCCTCGCACTGGGCATCACTGGCGCCTACATTTTCGACCTGATCCTCAAGAGCCTGCGCAGCCTGTGCCTGGATCTGGCCGGCAAGAAAACCGACCTGATCATCTCCGCCACGCTGTTCGAACGCATTGTCGGCATGGCCATGAAATACCGCCCGGCGCGGGTCGGCAGCTTTGCCCAGAACATCCATGAGTTCCAGAGCCTGCGCGACTTCCTCGCCTCGCTGACCCTGACCAGCCTGATCGACCTGCCGTTCACCCTCCTGATCTTCATCGTCATCGCGATTCTCGGCGGGCATCTGGTGTGGATTCCGGTGTTGGCCTTCCCGATTGCGCTGCTGATCGGCTACGCACTGCAGAAGCCGCTGGTGGCAACCATGGAACGCACCATGGCGCTGGGGGCCGAGCGTCAGTCGAGCCTGATCGAAACCCTCGCCGGCCTCGACGCGGTGAAGGTCAACAACGCCGAAAGCGAACGCCAGTATCAGTGGGAACAAACCATTGGCACTCTCAGCCGCCTCGAGCTGCGGGTGAAAATGCTCTCCGGCCTGGCGATGAACATCACCCTGCTGATCCAGCAACTGGCCGGGGTGATCATGATCGTCTTCGGCGTGTACCAGATCATCGCCGGCAACCTGAGCATGGGCGGTCTGATTGCCTGCTACATGCTCAGCGGTCGCGCACTGAGCCCGCTGGCATCGCTGTCCGGTTTGCTGACTCGTTATCAGCAGGCGCGGGTGACCATGACCTCGGTCGACCAGATGATGGAGCTGCCGCAGGAGCGCAATTTCGAAGAGCGCCCGCTGAGCCGCAAGGTGCTGCAAGGTGCGATCGAATGCCGTCAGCTCAACTTCACCTACCCGGATCAACAGAACCCGGCGCTGAAAAACATCAACCTGGTGATCCGTCCCGGCGAGAAGATCGGCATCATCGGCCGCAGCGGTTCGGGCAAGAGCTCGCTGGCCAAACTGCTGGTCGGCCTGTATCAGCCGGACGATGGCGCGTTGCTGGTGGACGGCGTCGATATCCGCCAGATCGACGTCAGCGAGTTGCGCTACAACATCGGCTACGTGCCGCAGGACATCCAACTGCTGGCCGGCACCCTGCGTGACAACCTGATTTCCGGCGCCCGTTACGTCGAGGACGAGCTGGTGCTGCAAGCCGCCGAACTGGCCGGCGTGCATGAATTCGCCCGCCTGCACCCGCAGGGTTATGAACTGCAAGTCGGCGAGCGCGGGCAGAACCTGTCCGGCGGCCAGCGGCAGAACGTCGCCCTGGCCCGGGCGCTGTTGCTCAATCCGCCGATCCTGCTGCTCGACGAACCGACCAGCGCCATGGACAACACCGGCGAAGAGCGCCTCAAGCAACGCCTGGCTGCAGTCGTTGAAAACAAGACCGTGGTGCTGGTGACGCACCGGGCGTCGCTGCTGTCGCTGGTGGATCGTCTGCTGGTGATCGACCGCGGGCAGATTCTCGCCGATGGCCCGAAAGCCGCCGTGATGGAAGCGTTGAAGAAGGGGCAGATCAGTGTTGCTTAAGTCGGGTTTCAAGGATTCGATCCGTCGCTACTTCAAAGGCTCTGCCTCGCTGCAGGGCCAACCGCTGCCGGAGGTCAACAAGGCCTTGATCGAGGACGCGCCGCGTGTGGTGCGGCTGACGATCTGGGCGATCATCGGTTTCTTCGTGTTCCTGATGCTGTGGGCCAACTTCGCCGTCATCGACGAAGTGACCAAGGGCGACGGCAAGGCGATTCCCTCGTCGAAGATCCAGAAAATCCAGAACCTTGAGGGCGGTATCGTCTCTGAGCTGTTCGTCAAGGAAGGCCAGATTGTCGAAGCCGGCGCCCCGCTGGTTCGCCTGGACGACACGCGATTCGCTTCCAACGTCGGCGAAACCGAAGCCGATCGCTTGTCGATGCTGCTGCGGGTCGAGCGCCTGAGCGCCGAAGTCGATGACCGTCCGCTGAATTTCCCGGAGGACGTGCTCAAAGCCGTGCCGGGTCAGGCCAAGAGCGAAGAATCGCTGTACGTCAGCCGTCGTCAGCAATTGCACGATGAAGTCGGCGGCTTGCAGGAGCAGTTGATCCAGCGTCAGCAAGAGTTGCGCGAGTTCACCTCGAAGCAGGCGCAGTACCGCCAGCAACTCGGCCTGCAACGCCAGGAAATCAACATGTCCGAGCCGCTCGTGGCCCAGGGCGCGGTGTCGCCGGTGGAAGTGCTGCGACTCAAGCGTGCAGAAGTGGAAACCCGTGGTCAGCTCGACGCCACCACACTGGCGATCCCGCGTGCCGAATCGGCGATCAAGGAAGTGCAGCGCAAGATCGACGAAACTCGCGGCAAATTCCGCAGCGAAGCCCTGACTCAGCTCAACGAAGCCCGCACCGACCTGAACAAGGCCCAGGCCACCGGCAAGGCGCTGGAAGACCGGGTCAGCCGGACGCTCGTCACCTCGCCGGTGCGCGGCATCGTCAACAAGATGCTGGTCAACACCATCGGCGGTGTGATCCAGCCAGGCAGCGATTTGCTGGAAATCGTGCCGCTGGACGACACCTTGCTGGTCGAAGCGAAGATCCGTCCGCAGGACATCGCGTTCCTGCATCCGGGCCAGGAAGCCACGGTGAAATTCACCGCGTATGACTACACCATCTACGGTGGTCTGAAGGCCAAGCTCGAGCAAATCGGTGCCGACACCATCACCGACGAAGACAAGAAAACCACCTACTACATCATCAAGCTGCGCACCGATCGCAGCCATCTCGGCACTGACGAGAAGCCGTTGCTGATCATCCCGGGGATGGTGGCGTCGGTGGATATCATCACCGGCAAGAAGACCGTGCTGAGCTACCTGCTCAAACCGATCATCCGGGCGCGGGCTGAGGCGTTGCACGAGCGATAAGCCTTCACGGACGCCTTCGCGGGACTCGCGAAGGCGTCCGTCGCAACAACGTATCCCGTCCAGAAGTGACACAAATGGTCACTCACCATCCAGTCCATTCCAAAGCAATCGCCATATCGTTATTCGCTAACGGTATTTAAATTCCGCTTCTTATAGCTATAAAGTCGACCTCCTGCGTACCTGCCGACCAATCGGCGCGCCGCACGACACGAACCCACACGCAATCCAGCGTGAGTTTCTGATCGACGCGCGCGCCCTTGAGCGTGCCGTGCGTGGGAGATTGATTGATGTCCGCAGCTACTGCTACCCCAAGCGCCGCGACTGTCGCGCCGCAAACCTTCGAGATCCGCCCGTTCAGCGGTGCCGTCGGCGCCGAAATCATCGGCCTCGACCTGACCCGTTCGGTCAACGATGAAGACTTCGCCCGCATCCACCGCGCGCACCTCGATCACCACGTCGTGGTGTTCCGCGACCAGCGCATCACCCCGCAACAGCAAATCGATTTCAGCCGCCGCTTCGGCGTGTTGCAGATCCACGTGCTCAAGCAGTTCCTGCTGGCCAATCACCCGGAAATCCTCATAGTTTCCAACATCGTCGAGAACGGCCAGAACATCGGCCTCGGTGATGCCGGCAAATTCTGGCACTCGGACCTCTCCTATAAAGAGCTGCCGAGCCTCGGCTCGATGCTGCACGCCCAGGAGCTGCCGTCCGAAGGCGGCGACACCCTGTTCGCCGACATGCACAAAGCCTGGGACAGCCTGCCCGACGCGCTGCGCAAAGCCGTCGAAGGCCGTTCGGCTGCGCATTCCTACACTGCGCGTTACAGCGAAACCAAATTCGAAGGCAACTGGCGCCCGACCCTGACCCCGGAGCAATTGGCCCAAGTCGCCGAGGTCGTGCACCCGGTGGTCCGCACCCACCCGGAAAACGGCCGCAAGGCGTTGTTCGTCAGCGAAGGCTTCACCACCCGCATCGTCGGCCTGCCGGAGGACGAGAGCAAACAACTGCTCGATGAGCTCTACGCCCACAGCGTGCTGCCGCAGAACATCTATCGCCATCAATGGCAGCCCCACGACCTGGTGTTCTGGGACAACCGTTCGCTGATCCACCTTGCCGCCGGTTGCCCTGCGCACCTGCGCCGCAAGCTGTATCGCACCACCATCCAGGGCGATGCGCCTTTCTGATTTGCCGGAGATCCGATCATGTCCAAACGTCTTCCATTTGCGCCGCTGGCGGCGGCCATCGGCCTCGGTTTCAGCCTGATCGCCGGCAGCCTGGTGGCGCCGACCGTGGCCCACGCCGAAGGTGAAATCCGCATCGCCGAACAGTTCGGCATTGTCTATTTATTGCTCAATGTGGTGCGCGATCAGGGACTGATCGAGAAGTACGGCAAGCAGGAAGGGCTCGACATCAAGGTCGACTGGACTCAGTTGTCGGGTGGCGCGGCGGTCAATGATGCGCTGCTTTCCGGTTCCATCGACATTGCCGGCGCTGGCGTCGGGCCGTTGCTGACCATCTGGGATCGCACCCATGGCAAGCAGAACGTCAAGGCCGTGGCCTCGCTGGGCAACTTCCCGTACTACCTCGTCAGCAACAATCCCAAGGTCAAGACCATCGCCGACTTCACCGAGAAGGATCGCATCGCGGTGCCGGCGGTCGGGGTGTCGGTGCAGTCGCGTTTCCTGCAATACGCGGCCGCCAAGCAGTGGGGCGACAAGGAATTCAATCGCCTCGACAAGTACACCATCGCCGTCCCGCACCCGGACGCCACCGCTGCGTTGATCGCCGGCGGCACCGAGCTGACCGGGCATTTCTCTAATCCGCCATTCCAGGATCAGGCGCTGCAGAACCCGAACGTGCACGTGGTGCTCAACTCCTATGACGTGCTTGGGCCGAACTCGCCGACCGTGCTGTTCGCCACCGAGAAATTCCGCAACGACAACCCGAAGACCTACAAGGCGTTCGTTGAAGCCCTGACTGAAGCCGCGCAATTTGCGCAGAACGATAAAGGCGCGGCGGCGGACACCTATATCCGCGTGACCAAGGCCAAGATCGACCGCGCCGAGCTGCTGAAAATCATCGACAACCCGCAGTTCGAGTTCAGCGTCACACCGAAAAACACCTACCCGCTCGCCGAGTTCCTCTACCGCGTCGGCGCGATCAAGAACAAACCTGAATCGTGGAAGGACTACTTCTTCCAGGACGCCAAACCGCTGCAAGGGAGCTGATCGACATGAACGCCCCCTTGCAAGGCCACGCGGCCAGCAACCCGATCGCCACGGCGCAGGCGCTGTTGGCGGTCGACCAGGTCAGCCTCGAATACCGCACGCCGCAACGCGTCGTGCGTGCTACCCACCAAGTCAGTTTCGAAGTCGATCAACAGGACCGCTTCGTGTTGCTCGGCCCGTCCGGTTGCGGCAAATCAACCTTGCTCAAAGCCGTCGCCGGGTTCATTGCGCCGTGCGAGGGCGAGATCCGTCTGCAAGGTCAGCGCGTCGACGCGCCGGGGCCGGACCGGATCGTGGTGTTTCAGGAGTTCGATCAACTGCCACCGTGGAAAACCGTCAAACAGAACGTGATGTTTCCGCTGCTGGCCTCGCGCACCTTGAAGAAAAAGGAAGCCGAGGAGCGCGCCCTGCATTATCTGGAAAAAGTCGGTCTGGCGGCGTTCGCCGATGCCTATCCGCACACCTTGTCCGGCGGCATGAAGGCGCGGGTGGCGATTGCCCGGGCGCTGGCGATGCAGCCGAAAATCCTGCTGATGGACGAGCCATTCGCTGCGCTGGATGCCCTGACCCGGCGCAAGATGCAGGAGGAATTGCTGCTGCTCTGGGAGGAGGTGCGTTTCACCTTGCTGTTCGTCACTCACTCGATTGAAGAAGCGCTGGTGGTCGGCAATCGCATCCTGCTGCTGTCGCCGCATCCGGGGCGGGTGAGGGCGGAAGTGCACAGTCATCAATACGATCTGCAAAGCCTCGGCGGTGTGGCGTTCCAGGAATCGGCGCGGCGCATTCATCGGCTGCTGTTCGATGAAGGGCAGTCGCCGGAAACCGAGCGCGAGCACGATTTCAACGACATTCGCATCGCTTATTGAGCCACCCGGAGGATCGCCCGATGAGCCATTCATCATCCGTACGTCAAGAATTCGAAATTGATTTGCAGCCGCTGACCAGCGTGCCGGTGGAGCGCGAATTACCGCTGGGCCAGCGCCTGTGGCAGCAGGGCTGGCTGCGCAAAAGCGTGATCCTGATTTTGCTCGCAGTGCTCTGGGAAGTAGTCGCCCGGGTGCAGAACAACGACCTGCTGCTGCCGAGCTTTTTGCAGACCAGTCATGCGCTGTACGACGGCCTGCTCAGCGGTGAACTGCTGGGCAAGGTGTGGATCTCGCTGGTGGTGCTGCTCAAGGGTTACCTGATTGGTATCGTCCTGGCCTTCGCCCTGACCACGTTGGCGGTTTCGACCCAATTCGGCCGGGATCTACTGAGTACCCTGACCTCGATGTTCAACCCGTTGCCGGCGATTGCGCTGTTGCCGCTGGCGTTGCTGTGGTTCGGCCTGGGCCAGAACAGCCTGATTTTCGTGCTGGTGCATTCGGTGTTGTGGGCGCTGGCGCTGAACACTTACGCCGGGTTTCTCGGCGTCTCGGAAACCCTGCGCATGGCGGGGCGCAACTACGGTTTGAAGGGCATGCGCTTCGTGCTGTTCATCCTGATTCCGGCGGCGCTGCCGTCGATCCTCGCCGGTCTGAAAATCGGCTGGGCTTTCGCCTGGCGTACCCTGATCGCCGCCGAACTGGTGTTCGGCGCCACCAGCGGCAAGGGTGGTCTGGGCTGGTACATCTTCCAGAACCGCAACGAGCTGTATACCGACAAGGTGTTTGCCGGTCTGGCCGTGGTGATCCTCATCGGTCTGCTGGTGGAGAACCTGGTGTTCGACACGCTGGAGCGGGTGACGGTGAAACGCTGGGGAATGCAGCGCTGATTTTCTGATCTGCTAGCATTGCGTGCGAATCAATCCTGATCGGTCACGAGTGCTCAGCATGCAACTCCCGGACATGAACCTGTTGGTCGCCCTCGACGCCTTGCTCGACGAGGGCAGCGTGGTCGGCGCCGCGCGGCGGATGAACCTCAGCCCGGCAGCCATGAGCCGCACGCTGACGCGAATCCGCGAAGCCATTGGCGATCCGATTCTGGTGCGTGCCGGCCGGGGTCTGGTGCCGACGCCCAAGGCGCTGGAACTGCGCGAACAGGTGCGCGATGTGGTCGAGCAGGCGGCGCTGCTGTTTCGCTCGGCGGATGCGGTGGAACTAGGCACCCTGCGCCGGCGTTTCAGCATTCGCGCCAACGATTTTTTCGTCGGCGTGTACGGCGGCAAGCTGTTCGACACCTTGGATCAACTGGCGCCGCACTGTGAATTGCGCTTCGTTCCCGAGGGTGACGGCGACGATGAAGCCTTGCGCGAAGGGCGAATCGACCTGAGTGTCAGCAACACCCGTCCGGTGACCCCGGAAGTCAAAGTGCAGAACCTGTTTTCCACCCACTTCGTCGGTCTGGTGCGCGAGGATCATCCGCTGCTGGATGGCGAAATTACCGCTGAACGCTATGCCGGGTTTTCCCACATCAGCATGTCCCGCCGGGGCATCGCCCGTGGGCCTATCGACACCGCGTTGAATGCCTTGGGGCTGGAGCGGCGAGTCGCGGTGATCGCGCCAAGTTTCCACGCGGCGATGTTCGCCCTGCCGGACTCCGACCTGATCCTGCCGGTGCCCAAGGAAGCGCTGCTCAGCGTGCGGCGACTGGGATTGAAGTTGCGCTCGTTCGACCTGCCGATCCCGTTGCCGACGCTGATGCTGACCCAGGCCTGGCACCCGCGTTTCGACAAGGATCCGGCCCACCGCTGGCTGCGGGAAACCCTCAAGACCTGCTGCGACGAAACCTGGCTGGCGGCGCAGCCCTGACGATTGCGTCTGACGCACTTATAAGCTGCCAACAAGTCAATTTTCGTCAGCTCTAAGCCTTACTAAGATGCTCCGGTATTTTTCCCTCCGGAGTTTGCCTGCATGACATCCCTGACGGTTACGGCGCCGATTGCCGCTGCCGCTCCGATGGCCGCCGCGCCCCCGGTGTTCGGGGCGCGGATCATCATTGGCCTGGTCGGCGTACTGCTGGCGGTGCTGGTGTCGGGCCTCAACGAGATGGTGACCAAGGTCGCCCTGGCCGACATTCGCGGCGCCCTGAGCATCGGCTACGACGAAGGCACCTGGCTGGTCGCCAGCTATACCGCGACTTCGGTGGCGGCCATGGCGTTCGCGCCGTGGTGCTCGGTGACCTTTTCTCTGCGTCGCTTCACCCTGTGCGCCATCGGCGTGTTCACCCTGCTCGGGGTGCTCTGTCCGTTCGCCCCGAACTACGAAAGCCTGCTGCTGATGCGCATCCTGCAAGGCCTGGCCGGCGGCGCGTTGCCGCCGATGCTGATGACTGTTGCGCTGCGGTTTCTGCCACCCAACTTCAAGCTTTACGGCCTCGCCGGTTACGCCCTGACCGCCACGTTTGGCCCAGGCCTCGGAACACCGCTGGCCGGGTTGTGGACCGAGTACGCCGGTTGGCAGTGGACGTTCTGGCAAATCATCGTGCCGTGCATGATCGCCATGGCCGCTGTTGCGTATGGCCTGCCGCAGGATCCGCTGCGTCTGGAGCGCTTCAAGTCGTTCAACTGGAAAGGCCTGTTGCTGGGGTTTCCGGCGATCTGCATGTTGGTGATCGGTCTGTTGCAGGGCAATCGTCTGGACTGGTTCGAGTCGAACCTGATCTGCGGTTTGCTCGGCGCCGGTTCACTGTTGCTGGTGGCGTTCCTGATCAATGAATGGTCGCAGCCGATCCCGTTTTTCAAGTTGCAGATGCTCGGCATTCGCAACCTGTCGTTCGCCCTGATGACCTTGGCTGGCGTGCTGGTGGTGCTGCTGGCAGTGGTGCTGATTCCATCGAGTTACCTGGCTCAGGTGCAGGGTTACCGGCCGGTGCAGACCGCGCCGATCATGTTGCTCGCGGCGTTGCCGCAACTGATCGCGCTGCCGCTGGTGGCGGCGTTGTGCAACCTGCGTTGGGTCGATTGTCGCTGGGTGCTCGGCATCGGCTTGAGCATGTTGACGCTGTCGTGCCTGGGCGGCTCGCAGCTGACCTCGGAATGGATTCGCGACGATTTCTACGTCCTGCAATGGCTGCAGATTTTCGGCCAGCCGATGGCGGTGCTGCCGTTGCTGATGCTGTCGACCGGCAGCATCCAGCCACAGGACGGGCCATTCGCGTCGGCGTGGTTCAACACCGTGAAAGGCCTGGCGGCGGTGGTCGCCACCGGGGCCATCGAGGCGCTGACCACGGCTCGCCTGCATTTTCACTCGACGATGCTGGTGGATCGCCTCGGCAACTCGCCGCTGGCCGCGAGCAACGACCCGGGCCTCGCCCATCGCCTGCACGAACAGGCCGTGGTGCTGACTTCTTCGGATCTTTATCTGTGCATGGCTGGCGTCGCAGTGACGCTGATCCTGCTGATTTTCTGGCTGCCGACGCGGATCTTTCCGCCGCGCGCGCCGACTTGACTGGAACAGAAGGTTTTTATGACGACTCAAGCAAAGCAAAAACTCGCGGTGGCCGTGGCCGCCGCTCTGGCGGTCGGTGTGCTGGTGTATTTGGCGATGCCCGGCCTGTTCGGCAAGCGCACCCAGCAGAGCACCAACGACGCGTTCGTTTCTGCCGACTTCACTTTGGTGGTGCCGCGTGTGGCGGGGTTCATCAAGGAAGTGCTGGTGGAAGACAACCAGCAGGTCAAGGCCGGGCAGTTGCTGGCGCTGATCGATGACCGCGACCTGCGCGCCGCCGCCGAAGCCGCCGATGCGCACACCGTGGTCGCCCGCGCTCAATTGCAAAACGCCAAGGCCACGCTGGAGCGGCAGACCTCGGTGATCGCTCAGGCGCAGGCGTCGGTGGTTTCGGCCAAGGCTGAAATGGCCTTCGCCCAGCAGGAACTGAACCGCTACAACCACTTGGCCGGCGTCGGTGCCGGCACCGTGCAGAACGCGCAACAGGCGCGCACCCGGATTGATCAGGCTTCTGCGCGGCTGGACACGGCCACGGCAAAACTGGCCGCGGAACGCAAACAGGTCGAGATTCTGACGGCGCAGCGCGATGCCGCCGAAGGCAGTCTGAAACAGGCACAGGCGGCGCTGGAAATCGCCAGTTTCGAGCTGTCCTATACGCGCATCACCGCGCCTCAGGACGGCATGATCGGCGAACGCGCCGTGCGGGTGGGCGCCTACGTGACACCGGGCAGCAAACTGCTGGCGGTGGTGCCGTTGAAGCAGGCTTATGTGGTCGCCAACTTCCAGGAAACCCAGCTCACCGACGTACAGCCCGGACAAGACGTGCAAGTGCGGGTCGACAGCCTCGGCGGAGAAGCCCTGAGCGGTCGCGTCGAAAGCATCGCCCCGGCCACCGGCGTGACCTTTGCCGCTGTCAAACCGGACAACGCCACCGGCAACTTCACCAAAGTCGTGCAGCGGATTCCGGTGAAAATCCTGCTGGAACCGGGCCAGCCGCTGGCCGAGCGCCTGCGCGTGGGGATGTCGGTGGAGGCGAGCATTGATACCAAAAGCTCGGCGACGTCGGTGCGTGAGGTGACGCAGCGATGAAGCGCTTTCAATCTCTGACGGTTGTTCTCAGTCTGTCGGCGTTGGCGGCGTGCACCGTCGGCCCGGACTTTCAGAAGCCCGAAGCCACGCAGATTGCCGACTGGGCCAAGCCCGCCAAATCCGCACCAAGCCAGGCCGTCAGCGAACCCCTGAACGAGCGTTGGTGGGAGGTTTTTCACGACGCGCAACTCTCAGCCCTGACCCAGCGCGCCGTGAGCAGCAACCTCGACCTGCAACTGGCCAGCAGCCGCCTGCAACAAAGCCGCGCCGCCCGCCAGGTAATCACCGCCGATCGTTATCCGACCACCGCTGCCACTGGCAGTTATGCCCGCAAACGCAACAGCGGCGAAGGCTTGAACGACCCGTCCGGGCACAACGGCGATTCCGCTTTCAACCTGTGGGACGCCGGTTTCTCCGCCTCTTGGGAACTGGACTTCTGGGGCCGTGTGCGTCGGGAAGCCGAAGCGGCGGATGCCAATCTCGAAGTCGCGGAAAACGACCGTCGCGGCGTGTTGCTGGCGGTGCTCGCGGACACCGCGCAGAACTACATTCAGTTGCGCGGCGTGCAGAACACCCGCGCCGTCACCGAGCAGAACCTCGATGTCGCGCGGCACAGCCTGAAACTCTCGCAACTGCGCCTCAACGACGGCGTGGCCACCGATCTAGACGTGGCCGAAGCGGCCGCGCAAGTGGCGGCCATCGAATCGCGGCTGCCGGCGCTGGAGCAGCGTCAGGCGCAACTGATCAACGCCATCAGCCTGTTGATGGGCGAACCACCGCAAGCCCTGAGTAAAGAGTTATCCACAGACGCGCCGGTGCCACAGTCGCCGCTGGAAGTCGCCATCGGCCTGCCGTCGCAACTGGCCGAACGCCGTCCGGACATCCGCCAGGCCGAAGCCCGGTTGCACGCCGCCACCGCCAATATCGGCGTGGCCAAGGGGGATTTCTATCCGCGCATCACTCTGTCCGGCAATCTCGGCTCGCAAGCCATGCAGCTCAGCGATTTCGGCTCCTGGGGCTCACGCGCCTTCGGCATCGGTCCGCAATTCAGCTTGCCGCTGTTCGACGGCGGTCGCTTGCGTGGCGTGCTGCAACTGCGCGAAGCCCAGCAGCAGGAAGCCGCCATCGGTTATCAACAGACCGTTCTGCGCGCCTGGCACGAAATCGACGACCAGTTGACCGCCTACAACGCCAGCCAGCGCCGCCGCGACAGCCTCGCCGAAGCCGTGCGCCAGAACCAGATCGCCCTGCGCACCGCACAACAGCAATACGTCGAAGGCGTGGTCGACTTCGTCAACGTCCTGACCGTGCAAAGCGCACTGCTCGCAACCCAGGAACAATGGGTGGAAAGCTCCACCGGCGTTTCACTGGCGATGGTCGGGTTGTACCGGGCGTTGGGCGGGGGATGGGAGTCGGTGTATCCGGTGGGGGAGATGGCGCAGCGTTGATTCTCGCACTTGAATGATGGCCTTTCGCTTGACGCTAACCCCCGCTGTCGTAGACTCCGAGCATCCGTCAGGGAGTAACGGTTATGCGGCGTTTTCGTGGTTGGGTTGTCGGATTGACCTTAGTAACGTGTGCAGTTCAGGCTCAAACGCCCGCGCCAGACGATCCGCTGCAGGATAGTGGCGGGGCGGCCAATGCGTCGGCCAGCAGCGAAGCACGGGGTGTTTTGCGGGCTCGGGATCAGGCGACGCTCGCCAGTGAGTTGTCCGGGCGGATTGTCGAGTTGCCGTTCAGCGAGGGCGAGCCGTTCAAGAAGGGCGATACCCTGGCGCGGTTCGACTGTTCGGCCTATCAGGCCCAGTTGAATGCCGCGCAAGCCGCCAGTCGTGGCGCCGGTGAAGAACTGGCGCACAACCGGCAACTGGCGGCGCTCAATTCCGTCGGGCGTTTCGAGGTGGCCCGGGCCGAGGCCAAGGTCAGCGAAACTCAGGCGCAATCTCAGGTTTATCAAGTTCAGGTCAAACGCTGCAGCGTGGTTGCACCGTTCGACGGGCAAGTGGTCGAGCGCAAGGTGCAACGCTACGAAAGCGTGTCGGCCGGGGCTCCGCTGCTCGATGTGGTCGACAACCGCACGCTGGAAATCCATCTGCTGGTGCCCTCGCGCTGGATGGCCAGGCTAAAGCCCGGCCAGACGTTCAGCTTCGTCCCCGATGAGACCGGCCAGCCAATCGACGCCACGGTCAAACGCCTTGGCGCGCGGATCGATGAAGGCAGTCAGACCCTGTTGCTGGTCGCCACACTTCCCGAAGCCAAAGGCCTGCTCGCCGGCATGAGCGGCACCGCGCGTTTTCCGGAGCTTAAGTGAACGCCCCGGTGAGCGGCGCCGCCGAGCAGGTGTTCGCGCGGTTTCTCGATCTCGAACGGCAGACCCGCGCCGCCCGCGATGCGTCGCAACTGGCCTACAGCCTGGTCAATGATGGGCAGTCGCTGTTCGGTTATCGCCATGCGGCATTGCTGATCGCCGGCAAGGTGCAGGCCGTGACCGGCGTCAGCGCGGTGGAACCGAACGCGCCGTTCGTGGCGTTCGTCGAGCAGGCGGTGGCGCAGTTGTTCAAGCAGGATGTGTTGAAGGTTGCGCGGGTGATCGCGCCTGAGCTTGTGGGCGAATCGATTCAGGCCGACTGGCGCAGCCTGTCCGCCGCTCAGGTGTTCTGGCTGCCACTGATCGACCGCGAGGGCGAGGTGTTCGGCGGTTTGTGGCTGGCCCGCGACGTGCCGTGGAATCCATCCGAACAAGTGCTGCTGTCGCAACTGGGCGACACCTACAGCCACGCCTGGTTGGCGCTGCAACCGCGCAAGCCGTGGCGGCTGCGCTGGACCCGCAAACGCCAGGTGGCGCTGGTCGCGGTGTTGTTGCTTGGCCTGTTGATCCCGGTGCGCCAGTCGGTGCTGGCCCCGGCCGAAGTGGTGCCGCAGGGCGGTCGTGTGGTGGCGGCGCCGGTGGACGGGGTGATCGCCGAGTTTCTGGTCAAACCCAATCAAACCGTGAAAAGCGGCGACCTGTTGCTGCGCTTCGAAAGCACCACCCTCAAGGCCCAGGCCGATGTTGCCGAACGGGCGCTTGGGGTAGCCGAAGCTGAACTCAAAGCCAACTCCCAACGCTCGTTCGCCGACGCTGAATCCAGTTCACGGGTGGATCTGCTGGCCGCCCGCGTCGAGCAAAAACGCGCCGAGCGTGACTACGCTCGCGAACTGCTCAACCGCAGCGAAGTGCGTGCCGAGCGCGACGGCATTGCGGTGTTCGCCGACGCCGAGCGCTGGACCGGCAAACCGGTGCAGACCGGTGAGCGATTGATGGAAATCGCCGACCCAAACCAGGCCGAACTGCGCATCGAACTGGCGGTAGGCGATGCGATTTCGCTGGAGCCGGGCGCCGACATTGCGCTGTTCCTCGACAGCGATCCGCTGCAACGCCATGTCGCCAGACTTGAGCGTTCGGCTTATGAGGCGCAGCCCACCGCCGGCGGCCAACTGGCCTATCGGCTGGATGCGAATTTCACCGAGGTACCGCCGCGTATCGGTCTGCGCGGCACGGCAAAGATATTCGGCGACCGCGCGCCTCTGGCGCTGTATCTGCTGCGCCGCCCGCTGGCCGGTCTACGCCAGAGCGTAGGCCTGTAAATGAACCTGCCGAGCCTGCGTGCCGACCTGCAACTGTCGCCCGCGGCGCCGGCACTGGACGGCTCGCCGCGCTGGACCCTGGCCGACCCGGTGCGCGGGCGCTATTTCAAACTCGGCACGGCGGCGATGCGCCTGTTGCGCCACTGGTCGTTGGGCGATCCCGAGCAAGTGCTGCGCGCCGCCAACCGCGAACCCGGCTTGCCGCTGGACGGCGTCGAGCTGGAGCAATTGCTGACGTTTCTGCGCGGGCATGACCTGATCAGCGCCCTCGACGATCAGCAACGCGCCAGTTACCAGCTCAAGGCCCTCGCGCAACGCCAGAGCCTGTGGAAAATCCTGCTGCATCAATACCTGTTTTTCCGCATTCCACTGTGGCGACCGGATGCGTTTCTCAATCGGGCGTGGCCGTGGCTGGAGCGCTTCGGGCCAAGGGTGCTGCGCTTCGGCTTGCCGGCGACGCTGGCGCTCGGGGTGTTTCTGGTCTCGCGGGACTGGCAGCGATTTGTCGGCACCTTTCCGCACCTGTTCAGCCTCGGCGGGGCGATTTCATTCGGTGTGGCGCTGTTCTTCGCCAAGCTCTGCCATGAGTTCGGCCACGCGTTCATGGCCAAGCGCGCCGGGTGTCGGGTGCAGAGCATGGGCGTGGCGTTCATGGTCTTGCTGCCGATGTTCTACACCGACGTCAGCGATGCCTGGCGGGTCAATGACCGACGTGCGCGGCTGCTGATCGGCGCTGGCGGGGTGATGGCGGAATTGCTGCTGGCGTGCATCGCGTTGCTGATCTGGTCGCTGCTGCCCGACGGCCCGGCGCGCACGGCGGCGTTCATGCTCGCCAGTGCAACCTGGATCACCACGCTGGTGGTCAATCTCAACCCGTTCATGCGCTTCGATGGCTACTTTCTGCTCAGCGATTTGTGGGAGGTCGACAACCTTCAGGGCCGGGCCTTTGCCTTTTGCCGCTGGCGCCTGCGTGAATTCTTGTTCGGCTATGGCGCACCGGCGCCAGAGCCTTGGTCGCCGGCGATGCAACGGCGTTTGCTGATCTGGGGGTATGGCTCATGGTTATGGCGTGCGGCATTGTTTTTCGGGATCGCGCTGGCGGTCTATCACCTGTTCTTCAAGGTGTTGGGGATCTTCCTGATGCTGGTGGAACTGGTGTGGTTCATTTTTTTGCCGATCATGAGTGAGTGGCGCCAGTGGTGGAGCCGCCGCGAACAGGCGCATGGCCCCCGTGTGCTGCTCAGCAGCCTGGCGGTGCTGGGTCTGCTGCTGGTGCTGATCGTGCCGTGGCGCAGCGCGGTCGAACTGCCGACGATGCTTGAGGGCGGTCGAGCCAGTGCGTTGCACGCGCCGGTGGCGGCGCGGGTCAAAACGGTGAAGGTCACGGACGGCCAGAAGGTCGCTCAGGGCGACGTGCTGATCGAGCTTGAGTCGCCGGACCTTGATTCGCGGCAGGCGATCGTCCGCCGGGAAATCCAGATTCAACAGTTGCTGATGCGCCGTCAGGCCGGTCGCAGCGAAACGGCTGCCGACGCCGGCATCGTCGAGCAACGCCTCGCCGAAGCCGTGGCGGAATACCGTGGCCTGAGCGCCCGCCGCGAACGCCTGCTGCTGCGTGCGCCCCATGCCGGCACCGTGCGTGATTTGCTACCGAACCTGACACCGGGCCGCTGGCTGTCGAGCAAGGATGCGCTGGCGCGGGTGGTCGAGGACGGTTCGCGCCTGCGTGGTTATGTCGCCGAAGCTGAACTGTGGCGGGTCAAACCGGGCGCAACCGGGCGCTTTATCGCCGATGATCCGATGCACCCGGCGATCACAGTGAAACTCGATGAAATCGATACCAATGGCGTGGCCTATGTCGATCAGGAAGCGCTGACGTCCGATCACCACGGGCCGATTGCCGTGCGCCGCGATCAACAGCAACGGGCGGAACCGGTGCAGGCGCAATACGGCGCGCGATTGACTACGCTGGATCAGCCACCGACGCCGGTGCAACCGTTGCGCGGTGTGGTGGTGTTGCAGGGCAGTGGCGAGTCGGTGCTCGGCGTGGCCTGGCGTCGGTTGGCGGCGCTGGGGGTCAGGGAAAGCGGTTTCTAGGGAGCGTGAACATGGCGGACAACGCAGCAGTGTCGGCAGACGGATTGGTGGTGCGGCCTTCACGAGCCACCGACGGACCGTTTTTGCAAAGCCTCTATCAGTCGGCGCGCCCGGATCTGCAATGGATCGACGGCGAGCAGGAAGTGGTGCAGCACGTGGTCGCGCAGCAATTTCAGGTGCAGGAGCAGGGTGTGGGTGAAAACCATCCCAATGCCATGCACTACGTCGTGGAAAAGCTCGGCACGGCTATCGGCGCGTTGAGCACTGACTTCGGCCCCAACGAAATCCGCGTGTTGTACATCGCCTTCATCCCCCAGGCCCGGGGCAAGGGTTACGGCCGTGCGGTGTTGCAAGGCGTGCAAAAGGCCGCGCAACAAGTCCGCTGCCCGGTGACGACGGTGGTCTGGGCCAACAATCCCCATGCACGCCAGCATTACCTGGCGCTGGGCTTTGCGGTGGAAGAGCGCAATCCGGCGGCGGAGCGGTTGGTGTGGTATCCGCAGTGAGCCCGGGAACTCAGTTGAAGGAAATACAGAAGTAGCCCAACTGCGGATCCCGCCCCATCGCCGGCACCCGCGACACAAAAATGTCCTCTACCCGTCCGAGTTCCGGCAGCTCCAGTGCGCACAAGCCGTCGACAAACTCGGTCGGCACCAGGCTGTTGAATTCGAGGCAGAAGGGCATGCGTTCGCTGAAGCGGGTTTTCGCCGCAGGGACTTCTTCGAGGTATTCGATCTGAATCGGCAGCGCTGTGCCGTCCGGCAGGTGCAGCGTGTGTTGTTGTCCCAGCAATGCCTGGGCGTGTTGGATCTGAACCGCTTGCAGCATGGTCTGACTCCAGTGACGAGAGAAACGGCCGGGGGCCCGAAGCCCCCGGCAGTTGTTCAGTTGCGCGAAGGGAAGAGGCCGTTCAGGGCAACGCTGAAGTTGAGGACCAGGAAGGGGTTCATGATGCCCAGCGGCTGACTGCCGCCAGTGGAGGAAATGTCCCCGGTGACGGTGGTGGTCAGGCCCTGGATTGGAACCGGCGTGGCGCCTTGGGCGTCGGAGTAGATATTCGCCGAGCCTGGGCCGCCACCGGAGGCGCCGATGTAGGAGTTGGTGGCGGTTGGCGTGGTCGCCGGATTGCTCGCGGGTACGGCCAGTTTCAAGGCCGTATTGGCGGTGAGACCGGTCATGGCGTGCGTATGATTGGGCATGTTGGCAATGGTGGCGGTGACACTCTCGGTGCCGGACACTTCACCGATGACACGCGGCGTCAGCCCCAGCCCGGCCCCCTGAGCGACCATCGTGCGCCCTTGCAGATTGGGCAACTGAAAGTTGGTCGTGCCATTACCGCCGTAGTAGGTACCCAGCAAGGCAAACAACGCCTGGTATTGCGAGATGCCCAGGATTTGTCCATTACACAAGGCCCAGCCGCTGGGAGCGAAGTTGAAGGCGAACGGTTGAATCGTACCCATAAAGACTTCCATGGTTCCTCATCCTTCTGTTATGTGGTCGGCGCGCCGCGCGGTAGCCTCTACTGCCGGGCAGGTCGAAACGCTTTACTGACTCCTTCCATTTGCGCGGGCAGGTCACGCCAAGCCGTAGCGTAGACCCGGATCGACGGACTTGCCGGACGTCGTCGTGGCCGCGCGTCGGCTTCAGCTCTGGCCTACAGTGTGCGCAATGAATGGCGCTGTTTTTTTACTCGGAATACCGTAAGGGAAGGTTGATGGAAGCGCGTCGCGAGACTCCGCTGGGGGATACCCAGGACCCGTTTGCCGCACCGAATGCCGGTGTCCGGCGTTTGCTGCGCTGGGCTCGCCAGCAGTGGCTGATACCGATTTTGCTGTTGGCGACGGTCGTGCGTTTTTATGACCTGACCGCTGCCGCGATCTGGGGCGACGAAGGCTCCAGCCTGCTGCTGGCGAACTATTCGCTGGGCGGCATCTGGGAGCATGCGGCGTTCGATGTGCATCCGCCGTTTTACTTCATGCTGCTGCATGGCTGGATCGGGTTGTTCGGCGACGGCATCCTGTCGATCCGCAGCCTCAGCGCCCTGGCCGGCATCGCCACGGTCGGGCTGGGTGTTTGCCTGGTCGACCGTCTGGCCACCCGCCGCGCCGCGATCATCGCCGGGGTGCTGCTGGCGCTGCTGCCGACAGCGGTGCGCTACAGCCAGGAAGTGCGCATGTACTCACTGCTCGGCCTGCTGCTGATCGGCACCACCCTGGCGTTGATCTGCTGGATCAGGCGCCCGCAGCGTCGCCGGTATCTGCTGATCTATGCGCTGCTGATGACCGCCGCGCTGTACACCCATTATTTCGCCGTGCTGGCGGCGCTGAGCCACTGGCTATATCTGGGGCTGATCCGCTTGCTGCCGGGTTATCGCCTGCGGCATCTCCAGCGCAAGGACTGGTGGCTGGCCAACCTGGCCATTGTCGTGCTCTACCTGCCGTGGCTGCCGAACCTGCTCGGTCTGATGCAACACATGGAAGAGCTCAAGGCCGGTGGCGATGTCGGCTGGGAAGATCCGGTGACCCTGTCTTCCCTGCCGTCGATGATCTGGCTGTGGTTGATCCAGAACGATGGTGACCATCTTCCGCTGTTGCTGTTCGGCGGTGTGCCGCTGGCCTTGCTGGTGCTGGCGGGCGTGGCCGTTGCCCGCGACCGCAGTGTGAATCATGGCAGTGTGCTGCTGGCGCTCTACACCGGTGTGCCGTTGTTGCTGGTGTTCGCGGTGTCTTTCATCAGCCCGGTGTTTATCGAACGTTATCTGACAGCCTATGCGCTGGGATTGCCGATGTTGGCGGGGCTGGCCATCGATCGTTTGTACAGCCATGTTCGTGTGCTCGCGATAGCGGTGCTGGTATCGCTGATCGGGGTCGAGATGATCGGGGTGAACACCAACGCCACGGTCGATCCGAACGACCAGTTCAATGTCATGGTCGATCACATCAACCGCCACTTCGTCAGCGGCGACCGGATCGTCACCAGCGACATGCTCTGGTACTTGAGCTACGTCTACTACAACCGCACGGATGCCCAGATCCGCTTGTATACACCGCCCGCCGCCGATGGCCGTTCGACGCGTCCGAACCACTATGGTTTCGGCACGCTGGTGTCCGATGAGGTCTATCTGGATCGGCTGGGGGATCTGCCGAAGGACAGCGCTCGAGTCTGGCTGGTCGGTGATCTGGACGTGGATGTACCCGATCCATTCGTACCCTTGCCGCCGACCTGGGAATTGCGTGATCAGACCCATGCCGGTGGAGCGAAAGCGCGACTTTTTTCGTTGAAAACAGCGCAAGGAACAGAAGCCAGATGACTTAAACGCTTCACCTTTTTATTCGCGATAAAAACGGATTTTAATAATCCGTTTTGCTCTATTTTGATATCAAAACACTACTAGTCGAAAGGGTATTGTTGGACTACGCTCGTCGGACAAAGGGACTTACAAATACGGTGAAGGGATGCAGCAGTTCCACTTTATCTCCGGCTTGCCGCGCTCGGGCTCGACCCTGCTTTCTGCGATCCTTCTGCAGAATCCGCGCTTTCATGCCGGCATGACCAGCCCGGTCGGCGCACTGTTCTCCGGTGTCCTTGAACAATGCAGCGCCGGCAGCGAATTCGGCGCGGTGATCGACACCGAGATGCGCCGTCGCCTGCTGCGCGGGCTCTTCGATTCCTACTACGCCGACAAGGCCGACAAACCGGTGGTGTTCGACACCAATCGGCAGTGGAGCTCACGCCTGCCGGCCATCAGCGACCTGTTTCCCAAAGCGAAAGTCATTGCCTGCGTGCGCAACGTTGCCTGGGTGATGGACAGCCTGGAACGGCTGTACCGCGCCAATCCCTATGAAAACACCAAGCTGTTCGGCGATGCCGTCGAGCGCAACACGGTCTACAGCCGCTGCGAAACCCTGGCCCAGCGCAACCGTCTGGTGGGATTCGCCTGGGCAGCGCTCAAGGAAGCCTATTACGGCGAGCACGCCGATTCGCTGCTGATCGTCGATTACGACTTGTTGACCCAAGCCCCGGAGCGCGTGCTGCGGCTGGTCTACGACTTCATTGGCGAACCCTGGTTCGAACACGATTTCGAACACCTGGCCTATGACGCGCCAGAGTTCGACCAGGCCCTTGGCGTGGCCGGCCTGCACAAGGTCAAACCCAAGGTCGCCCTGCAGTCCCGGCGCACGATTCTGCCGCCGGACCTGTTCAAGCAATACGCCGATTTGTCCTTTTGGCTCGATGGCTCAGCCAGCGCTGCCAATGTCATTCGTATGAAGTCCGACGCCGCGATCAGCTGATCGCGGCGTTTTTCATTGATGCGTTACAACTGTTCGAGTCCGGGTGAGCAACATGTGGTGGAGCAAGCAAAAGTCGCGGGTAACCGAAGGGCAACGGACGCTGGCTGCGCCGCTGATCATGTCGCTGGAACCGCGCATGCTGTTCGACGGTGCCGTCGCGGCCACTGTCGCTGATACAGCCGCCCAGGCCGACAGCCACCCCACCGCCGATGCAGCCAAGGCGCCGACGGCCGATCATCCGGTCGCCAGCAAGGACACCCACGGCCAGGCCGATGCCACGCCTGCCGCCAGCCCTGTCGCGGTACCGGGCCAGAGCGTGGTGTTCGTCGATGCCCGGGTCAAGGATGCCGACAGCCTGCTCAAAGGCGTCGCTCCCGGCACGCAAGTGGTCAAGCTCGATGCCAGCAAGGATGGTTTGCAGCAGATCGCCGATTATCTCGACCAGCACTCGGGCGTCAGCTCGGTGCAGATCATCGCCCACGGCAACGCCGGTGACCTGTGGCTCGGCAACAGTTACCTGTCGGCGGACAACGTCGCGCAGCGCAGCGCGGTATTGGCGGAAATCGGCAAGGACATGAACGTCGGCGGCGACATCCTCATTTACGGCTGCTACACCGCCGAGGGTGACCGAGGCCTGAGCTTCGTCGACTCGCTGGCGCAATTGACCGGCCGCGACGTGGCGGCATCGAACAACCGCACCGGTGTGGGCGGCGACTGGGATCTGGAAATCGCCACGGGCAAGATCGAGAGCGCCAACGTGCTGTCGACCCTGTCGATGAGCGAATACCAGTGGGGCCTCGCCACCTGGACCGCCACCAACAACGCGAACACCGGGGTCGGCTCGCTGCGAGCAGCTTTGGCCTCGGCGCAGAACGGCGACATCGTGACCTTCGGCACCAGCATGACGGTGCAGCTCACTTCGGAATTGTTGATCAACAAGAACATCACGGTCGATGGCGACCTGAACAACGACGGTGTCGCCGACGTCACGCTCGATGGCCAGTACAAGACCCGGGTGGTGGAAATCACCTCCGGCAGTACGGTAACGCTCGATGGCCTGGTCATTACCCGGGGCCTGGTCTCGGGTAACGGCGGCAATGGCGGCTACGGCGCAACCGGCGCCATGGGCGGCGGGATTTTCAACGCCGGCATCCTGACCCTGAATAACGTTTCGGTCACGGGTAACGCGGCGGCCGGCGGTGGTGGCGGCGGCGGTGTCACGGGCGCCAACTACGGCGGCGGTGGTGGCGGTGGCGGTGGCCTAGGCGGTCAGGGCGGCGGCCATGGCGGCACGGCCGGGCCAGGCACCGGTACGCTGGGCGGCCAGGCCGGCAGTGGCGGTGTCGGCGGCTACGGCGGTGGCTATGACGCAACGCACATGGGCGGACGCGGCGGCTCGACCACCGGCGGCGCCGGCGGTGTGGGCGTGTCCTATTACAGTAACGGCGGCAACGGCGGCACAGCCAACAACGGCACCATTTCCATTGGCGGCGGCGGTGGCGGCTCCGGTTGGGACAAGGTCGGCGGCGTCGGCGGCAACGCGGCCGGCGGCATTTACAACGCCTCGACCGGCACCCTGAAAATCGTCGGCACCTCGGTCATCAGCAACAACATCGGTGCAGGCGGCGGGGGTGGTGGCGGCAGCGGCCAGGGCAGCAACAACCTGAACGGCGGCGACGGCGGTCGGGGTGTCGGTGCGATCTGGAACCAGGGCGGCACGGTACTGATCACCGCCGCCAACTTCAGCGCCATCAGCGGCAACGCGGCCGGCAGCGGCGCCGGCGGTACGGAACTGGGCGGCGGCGTGACGGGCTCTGTACCGTTGGCCTTCGCGGCGATCTACAACAATGGCGGCACGCTCAATACCGCCTATGTGGAACCACCGACCGCGACCATCGTGATGTCGGACACAGCCCTGAAAATCGGCGAGACCTCGCTGGTGACCATCACCTTCAGCCGGGCAGTCACCGGGTTTACCAACGCCGACCTGACCATCGCCAACGGCACGCTGACATCGGTCAGCAGCAGCGACGGCGGTCTGACCTGGACCGCGACCTTCACGCCAACCAACAACATTACCGACAGCACCAACCTGATCACCCTCGACAACACCGGGGTGACCGCGATCAGCGACGGCGTGGCGGGCGTCGGCACGACCAATTCCGTCAACTACGCGATCGATACCGCACGGCCGACCGTGACCATCGTGATGTCCGATACGGCATTGAAGATCGGCGATACGTCGCTGGTGACCTTCACTTTCAGCGAAGCGGTGACCGGTTTCACCAACGCCGACCTGACTATCGCCAACGGCACATTGACGGCGGTGAGCAGCAGCGACGGTGGCATCACCTGGACCGGAACATTTACCCCGAGCGCCAGCATCACCGACACCACCAACCTTATCTCCCTGGACAACACCGGTATTGCTGACCTTGCCGGCAACGCCGGCAGCGGCACGACGGATTCGGCCAATTATGTGATCGATACCGTGCGGCCGACGGCGACCATTGTCGTTGCCGACACCAATCTGGCGGCGGGTGAAACCTCGCTGGTGACCATTACCTTCAGCGAAGCGGTCAGCGGCTTCACCACCGCCGACATGACGGTGGCCAACGGCACCCTGAGCGGTCTGAGCAGCAGTGACGGCGGCATTACCTGGACCGCCACGCTGACGCCGACCGGCAGCATCACCGACACCACCAACCTGATCACCCTGGATAACACCGGGGTCGTCGATCTGGCCGGCAACGCCGGCAGCGGCTCCACCAACTCGAACAACTACGCCATCGACACCGCGCGGCCGACCGCGACCATCGTGGTGGCTGACAACGCTCTGAAAATCGGCGAAACCTCGCTGGTGACCATCACTTTCAGCGAAGCGGTGACCGGTTTCACCAACGCTGATCTGACCATCGCCAATGGCACGTTGACGGCGGTCAGCAGCAGCGATGGCGGCATCACCTGGACGGCAACGTTCACGCCGACCGCCAGCATCACTGACGCGACCAACCTGATCACCCTGAACAACACCGGCATCGCTGACCTGAACGGCAACGCCGGCAGCGGCACGACCGATTCAAACAATTACGCGATCGACACCCAGCGTCCTACCGCGACCATCGTGGTGGCTGACAACGCTCTGAAAATCGGCGAAACCTCGCTGGTAACCATCACCTTCAGCGAAGCGGTGACCGGTTTCACCAACGCCGACCTGACCATCGCCAACGGCACGTTGTCGGCCGTCAGCAGCAGCGACGGCGGCATTACCTGGACCGCGACGTTCACCCCGAGCGCCAACATCACCGATGCCACCAACCTGATTACGCTGGATAACACCGGCATCGCTGACCTGGCCGGTAACGCCGGCAGCGGCACCGTCGATTCCAACAACTACGCCATCGATACCCAGCGTCCGACCGCGACCATTGTGGTCGCTGACAGCAACCTCACGGCCGGTGAAACCTCGCTGGTGACCATCACGTTCAGTGAAGCGGTGAGCGGTTTCACCAACGCCGACCTGACGATTGCCAACGGTACGCTGACTGCCGTGAGCAGCAGCGACGGCGGCATCACCTGGACAGCAACGTTCACGCCGAACGTGGGCATCAACGACGCGACCAACCTGATTGCGCTGGCCAACACCGGCATCGCCGACCTGGCGGGAAACGCCGGCAGCGGCACGACCAACTCCAACAACTACACCATCGACACCGTGGTGCCGACCGCGACCGTCATCATTGCCGACAACTCGCTGAAAATCGGCGAGACCTCGCTGGTGACCATCACATTCAGCGAGGCGGTCACTGGTTTCACCAACGCCGACCTGACCATCGCCAACGGTACGTTGACGGCGGTCAGCAGCAGCGACGGCGGCATCACCTGGACGGCAACGTTCACGCCGACCAGCAACATCAACGACGCCACCAACCTGATCGTCCTGGACAATACCGGCGTACAGAACCTGTCGGGCAACGCGGGTAGCGGCACCACCGATTCGAACAATTACGCGATCGATACCGTGCGTCCGACCGCCACCATTGTGGTCGCCGACACCGCGCTCGGCATCGGCCAGACCAGCCTGGTGACCATCACCTTCAGCGAAGCGGTGACCGGTTTCACCAACGCCGACCTGACCATCGCCAACGGTACGCTGAGTGCGGTGAGCAGCAGCGATGGCGGCATTACCTGGACTGCAACGTTCACGCCGGCGGCCGGTATCACCGACACCACCAACATCATCACACTCGACAACACCGGCATCGCCGATCTGGCGGGCAACGCCGGCAGCGGTACCACCGATTCCAACAACTATGCGATCGACAGCCAGCGCCCGACCGCGACCATCGTGCTTTCCGACAGCAACCTCAGCGCCGGTGAAACCTCGCTGGTGACCATCACGTTCAGCGAAGCGGTGAGCGGTTTCACCAACGCCGACCTGACGATTGCCAACGGTACGCTGACGGCCGTGAGCAGTAGCGACGGCGGCATCACCTGGACGGCGACGTTCACCCCGAACGTGGGCGTCAACGACGCCACCAACGTGATCGCCCTGGCCAACGCCGGGGTCGCCGACCTGGCCGGCAACGCCGGCAGCGGAACCACCAGCTCGGCCAATTACACCATCGACACCGTGCTGCCGACCGCGACCATCATCGTGGCCGACCCCAGTCTGAAGATCGGCGAGACCTCGCTGGTGACCATTACCTTCAGCGAGGCGGTGACCGGTTTCACCAACGCCGACCTGACGATTGCCAACGGCACGTTGTCGGCCGTCAGCAGCAGCGACGGCGGCATCACCTGGACGGCCACCTTCACGCCGACCACCAACATCACCGATGCCACCAACCTGATTACGCTGGACAACTCCGGTGTTCAAAACCTGTCGGGCAATGCCGGCAGCGGCACCACCGATTCGAACAATTATTCGATCGATACGGTGCGCCCGACCGCCACTATCGTAGTGGCTGACACCGCACTCGGCGTCGGCCAGACCAGTCTGGTGACCATTACCTTCAGCGAAGCGGTGACCGGTTTCACCAATGCCGACCTGACCATCGACAACGGCACGCTGAGTGCGGTGAGCAGCAGCGATGGCGGCATCACCTGGACGGCCACCTTTACCCCGGCGGCCGGTATCACCGACACCACCAACATCATCACGCTGGACAACACCGGCATCGCCGACCTTGCGGGCAACGCCGGCAGTGGCACCACCGACTCCAACAACTACGCGGTCGACAGTCAGCGCCCGACCGCGACCATTGTCATGAGCGACTCCAGCCTGCGGCCGGGTGAAACGTCGCTGGTGACCATCACGTTCAGCGAGGCGGTGACCGGATTCGACAATTCCGACCTGAGCGTCGCCAACGGCACGTTGAGCAACGTCAGCAGCAGCGACGGCGGCATCACCTGGACGGCCACGTTCACGCCAAACATCGGTGTGACCGACCTCACCAACCTGATTGTCCTGAACAACACCGGCATCACCGACCTGGCCGGCAACACCGGCACTGGCACCACCAGTTCGGCCAACTACCAGGTGCAGACCCTGGTGCCGACCGCCACCATCGTGGTTGCCGACACTTCGCTCAAGGCCGGGGAAACCTCGTTGGTGACCATCACCTTCAGCGAAGCGGTGAGCGGTTTCGACAACAGTGACCTGACCATCGCCAACGGCACATTGAGCAATGTCAGCAGCAGCGACGGCGGTATTACCTGGACCGCGACCTTCACGCCGACGGCCAATATCTCTGACGCCACCAACCTGATCACCCTGAACAACGCCGGGGTGGCCAACCTGTCGGGCAACAGTGGCATCGGCAACACCGATTCCAACAACTTCGTCATCGACACCGCGCTGCCGACCGCCACCATCGTGGTCGCCGACAACCGGCTGGGCATCGGTGAAACCACCACCGTGACCATCACCTTCAGCGAAGCGGTGAGCGGTTTCGACCTGTCCGACATCAGCGTCGCCAACGGTGCGCTGTCGAACCTGACCAGCAGCGACGGCGGCGTGACCTGGACGGCGACCTTCACGCCAACAGCCGGCGTCAACGACGCGACCAACCTGATCCTGATCGACACCGCAGGTGTCCAGGATCTGGCCGGCAACCTTGGCGCGAGCATCGCCATCTCCAATAACTACATCCTCGATGCGACCCGGCCGACGGTGAACATCGTGGTCGCCAACCCGCATCTGGGCATCGGTCAGAGCACCACGGTGACCTTCACCTTCAGCGAGGCGGTGAGCAATTTCGACCTGTCCGACCTGAGCGTGACCAACGGTGACCTGAGCAACCTGACCAGCAGCGATGGCGGCAAGACCTGGACCGCGACCTTCACGCCGACCGCGAATGTCACCGACCCAAGCAATTTCATTGCCCTGGACACCAGCAACGTCACCGACCTGGCGGGCAACGTCGGCAGCACGGTGGCGGTGTCGAACAACTATGCCCTCGACAGTGAGCGGCCGACCGCCACGGTAGTGGTCGCCAACCCGAATCTGGGCGTCGGCCAGACGTCGCAGGTGATCATCACCTTCAACGAAGCGGTGACCGGTTTCGACCTGTCGGATCTCAGCGTGGCCAACGGCACCTTGTCCAACCTGAGCAGCAGCGACGGCGGCAAGACCTGGACCGCGACCCTGACGCCGAACGCCAACGTCAACAGCGCCAGCAATGCGATCAGCATCAACAGTGCCGGGGTCAGCGATCTGTCCGGAAACAGCGGCAGTGGTGTCAGCAGTTCCGGCAACTACGTGATCAATACAGTGCCGGCAGTGTCACCGACTTCACCGTCAGTCGTGGTGACGCCGGATCCGGAGTTCCGCAGCAGCGATCCGGTCGTGCAGCCGCCACCGCCGAACGTCCCGCTGCAACCGATCGTCTTCATGCCGCCCACCGGCAACCTCGGTTCACCGCTGACTTTCGCACCGTTGTTCGAACAGCGGGTGATCGGCGACGGCATCCGTCCGCTGGGCGATATTTTCATCAACCAAGGTGCGTTGAGCCCGAGTTTCATTGCCCAGGTCTTCACCAGCAGCGACAGCGGCGGTGACGGTTCCGGCCATGGCTTCCTCGGATTCGGCGGCGGCGATGGCGGGGTATTTGGCAGCAGCACGCTGTCGAGTCTGTTCAATCAGGACAGCGCCGCCGAGCGGGGTTCGCTGAACGCTTTCGACAGCCACTCGATCCGGGGCGGCGACGTGTCCCAAGGCCTGCGCGGTGTGTTCGGCGCGCCGACCCTGGGCCAGCAACTGCAACAGATCAAGGACAGCGAGCAGCACCGGGTCGACAACCTGGCGGCGGCTCTGCAACAGGTCGGCATCAGCGAAATGCCGGCCTGACAACACACAACAACTCAATATGTGCGGGACCTAGGGGCGATCCAGGGATGAAGAAAAGTCAGAAGTTGTTCGGCGCCAGCCTGCTGGCGCTGGCGATCAGCGGATGTGCAGTCACCAGTGAACCGATCGAACGCAGCGTCAGTGAGCAACGGGCCCGAGCCGACCTGCAAACCATGTACAAGGGCCAGGAACCGCTGCGCGGTCCGCTGACCCTGCACCAGGCCATGGCCCGCGCCGTGAAGTACAACCTTGAAGGGCGCTTGAAAATCATGGAGGAAGCGCTGGCCAAACGGCAGCTCGACCTTGCCAGTTTCGACATGCTGCCGCGCATGGCGCTGGACGCCGGTTACGTCGGGCGCAACAACGTCAGCGCTTCCAGCAGCCAGAGCGTACGCACCGGCACCCAGTCTCTGGAACCGTCGACCTCCCAGGACCGCGACCGCAACGTCGCGGACCTGACCATGGTCTGGAACGTTCTCGATTTTGGTGTCAGCTACATCAACGCCAAACAACAGGGCGACCAGCGTCTGATCGTTCAGGAACGTCGGCGCAAGGTGATCAACACCATTGTTCAGGATGTGCGCTCGGCCTATTGGCGGGCGATGGCGGCCGAACGTCTGCTCAAGCAGATCGACAGCCTGATGGCGCGGGTCGACGCTGCCCGGCGCAACAGCGAAAGCATGAGCGAGCAGCGTATCGGCGATCCGGTGCAGTCCCTCGGTTATCAACGTTCGCTGATCGAAGCCACCCGACAGCTGGAAGAGCAGCGCCGTGCGCTGTCGCTGGCGAAAACCGAACTGGCGACCCTGATCAACCTGCCGATGGGCACCAACCTGACGCTGGCCACCGACGACGGATATCAGATCCCGGAACTCAAGGTCGATATCGCCAAACTGGAACAGGAAGCCCTGACCAGCCGTCCGGAACTGCGTGAGCAGGATTACCAGACCCGAATCAGCGCCGCCGAAACCCGCAAGGCGATGTTGCGCATGCTGCCGGGCCTGGAGTTTTCCGCCGGCGGGCACTACGACAGCAACTCGTTCCTGGTGAACGACCGCTGGGCCGACTATGGCGTGAAAGTGACCTGGAACCTGTTCAACGTGATCTCCGCCCCGGCGGCCATCGACGTGGCCAAGGCCGGCGAAGAAGTTGCCACCGCACGCCGTCAGGCCATGTCGATTGCAGTGCTGGCGCAGTTGTACGTGGCCAACGCCAACTATCAGGAGGCGCTGCGTCAGTTCAAGACCAACCAGCAACTGTCGGACATCGACGGGCAAATCGTCGGTCAGCTGCGCAACCGTCATCAGGCGGCGGGCATCGGCGAACTGGATCTGATTCAGGGCGAACTGAACAACCTGCAAGCGGATTTGCGTCGCGACCTGTCCTACGCCGATCTGCGCAATGCCTATGGCCAGATCTTCGCCAGTGCCGGGCTCGATCCGTTACCGGATCAGGTGCAGTCGACCGAAGTGCAGTCGATCGCCACGGCGCTGGCCAACCGCGAAGCGGCGTGGGCGTCGGGGGATATTTCGGTGCCGGTGGCCCATGCCTCTGCGAAGTGATGTGCTGGCGCCGACCGCCAGCATCAGCCGTGCACAACGCGAGGCCCGCAATGGCCATCGCGGCACGGCCGTCTTGCTGACCGGTTTGCCGGCGGCGGGCAAATCGACCCTGGCTCAGGCGCTGCATGCCGAACTCTTCGAACGAGGTCTGCAAAGTGTGGTGCTCGACGGCGATGGTTTGCGCGTCGGGCTCAACCGCGATCTGGGATTCACCGATGCCGACCGCCTGGAAAACATCCGTCGGGCCAGTGAACTGGCGGCGCTGCTGGTGGAGAACGGGCAGATCGTGATTCTGGCGATGATCGCGCCACTGGTGGAGTTGCGTGACGTGTTCGCTCAACGCCTGGGCGATGACTATCGCGAAGTCTGGTGCAGCGCCGCGCTGGCGGTGTGCGAACAGCGCGATCCGAAAGGGCATTACGCCCGGGCGCGACGCGGCGAGCTGGCCGGGTTTACCGGCGTGTCGGCACCTTACGAGCCACCGGCCCAGGCGTCGCTGGTACTCGATACCGGGTCGCTGACAGTCGAGGCCTGCCTTGACCGCTTGCTGACCTGGCTCGGCGAATCCGCGGTGTTGCCCAGGACATGAGCCGGCCGGCGTTTTCGCGGCTGCCGGTGACGGTGGAGCTGCCGTTGCTGTTGCAGGCGCTGGCGGCGATTGAAAACGATGCCTGGCGCGGGCATTTCAACACGGCCTATTTCGCGGGCGACTGGAGCGGCGTGGCGCTGATTTCCGCTGCCGATGCGCTGACTGAACTGTCCCCAGGAACCGCCGAACCTGTACAGCGTGTGCCATGGCTGAAGGACCGCCGCTGGCAGCAGGCGTTGCGTGATCTGCCGCTGGATATCGTCAGTGCCCGGCTGCTGCGGCTGGGGCCGGGTGGTCAGATTCACGAGCATCGCGACTACGACCTCGAAGGACCTGACGCGGATTTCCGATTGCATATTCCGCTGCTCAGCCCACCTGCCGTGGACTTCTGGCTCGACGGTCTGCGCATGCCGATGTCGGCGGGCGAGTGCTGGTTTCTCGACCTTGCGCGGCCGCATCGGGTCGACAATCGCGACAGTACGGCGCGCATTCATCTGGTACTCGATTGCCGTCCCGACGTCTGGCTGGAGCAGATGATTGCCGAGGGTTTACCGAACACGCCGCAGCCTGATGCCGAAGACTCGGCGTTGCAGCGGTTTCATCGTCTGCTGGCCGTGGATCCTTCGTTGTCGGCGACCTTGCAGGCACTGCACGACCCCGAAGTGTTCATCAGCCAGACACTGGCATTGGCCGCCGAGCGCGGCTTGTCATTCTCCCGGGAAGAGCTGGAGGCGGCGATGCGCAAGGGGCGCCGGTCATGGAACGAACAATGGCGAGCCTGAATTTCGACGGCTGGCTACCGATTCGCATCTGGAAAGACGCCAGCCAATGGCAGGTGGACTGGTGCTGGTTTGGCGATACGCCGCTGCATCAGCCGTTTTTTCGCGATGCGGTGGAAGAAGCGCTGCGGCTGCCGTTCAATCAGGCGTTTCGCCGGCAAACACCCTTATCGGCACTCACGGATTGGCAGGCGCTCAGTCCTGGCCTGGCGCCGAGCGCCTTCATCCTGCACGCCTCGCGTTGCGGATCGACGCTGATCAGCCAGATGTTCGCCCGCCTCGACGATCACATCGTGATCTCGGAACCGCCGCCCCTCGATGCCTTGCTACGCAGTGATCTACCGGCCGTCGAACGCCGTGCGGCCATCGCCGGGTTGCTCTCGGCCTACGGTCAGCGCCGGCGCGGTGTGGAGCAACGGCTGGTGATCAAGCTCGACGCCTGGAACATCGGTGAATGGCCTCTGCTTCACGAATGCTTCTCCGATACGCCTTGGTTGTTCGTCTACCGCGATCCGCTGGAAATCGCCGTTTCGCATCTGCGGCGCCCGGGCATGCACATGGTGCCCGGCATGCTCGGCGAGTGCGTGCTGGACGACAACTTGCCATTCGAAGGGCGTGAGGATTTCATCGCCCGGAGGCTGGGACGCCTGCTGGAGGCGGGGCGCTTGCACTGCGCTGATTTCGGCGGGCTGGCAGTGAATTACAACGAGTTGCCCGAGGCGATGACGGGGCGGTTGGCAAGGTTTTTCAGGTTGAACGTCACGCAACGTGAACAGGCTCTGGCAGGCTCGGCACAACATGCGAAACAGCCGTCACAGGCGTTTGTCGCCGATGGCGAAAGCAAACGCCGTGAAGCTTCCACGCTGTTGCAGACGCAAGTGGAACGTTGTGCCCGGGCGCCCTACGAAGCGCTTGAGCGCCTGCGCGCGCTCACGATTTCGCCGACAGATCCGCCATCCCCTTGAGCAATTCGATCGGCAACGGAAAGACGATGGTCGAGCTCTTGTCGCCGGCAATCGAACTCAGGGTCTGCATGTAACGCAACTGCATGGCGCCTGGCTGGCGCCCGAGCATTTCGGCGGCCTGCATGAGTTTTTCCGAGGCCTGCAATTCACCTTCGGCGTGGATCACCTTGGCTCGCCGTTCCCGTTCGGCTTCGGCCTGTTTGGCGATGGCGCGCACCATCGACTCGTTGAGGTCGACGTGTTTGATCTCGACATTGGCGACCTTGATGCCCCAGGCGTCGGTCTGGGCGTCGAGCACTTGCTGGATGTCGATGTTCAGGCGTTCGCGTTCGGCCAGCAGTTCGTCCAGTTCATGTTTGCCGAGCACCGCACGCAGGGTGGTCTGGGCCAGTTGGCTGGTGGCCATGAGGAAGTCCTCGACCTGGATGATCGCTTTCTGTGGGTCGAGCACGCGGAAATACAGCACCGCGTTGACCTTGACCGAGACGTTGTCGCGGGTGATCACGTCCTGCGGCGGCACGTCGAGAACAATGGTGCGCAGATCGACCCGGACCATTTGCTGCACCACCGGAATCAACAGGATCAGCCCCGGTCCCTTGACCTGCCAGAAGCGCCCGAGCTGGAACACCACGCCGCGTTCGTATTCACGCAGGATGCGGAACGTCGAGCCGGCCAGGGCAATGAGCAACAGCAGCAGCGCGACAAAACCGATTTGCAGACCCATGATCACTCTCCGAGCGGTGCCGCGTCAGCCGCGGCCACTTGCAGCAACAAGCCCTTGCGCCCGACCACCCGCACCGGTTGCCCGGTGTGCAGTGGCGTCGCGCTCAGAACTTGCCAGCGTTCTCCCTGTAATTGCACCCAGCCGTTGCGAGCGTCCTGCGGCTGCACGACCGTCACGGCCGTTACGCTGCCAAGCAGGCCCGCGTCGCCGCTGACCGGATGGCGCGGTCGAGTCTTCAAAGCGCGGATCAGTAGCGCAATCAGCAGCAGGGCGCTGACCAGCCCGAGGCCGATCATCATCGGCACCGGCAGTTCGGCGTTGCCCAGGATCAGCGCGCCGATCACGAACATGACGATGCCGCCCAGGCCGATCACGCCGTAGTTGGGCAGCGCGGCTTCGGCGATCAGGAACGCGATGCCCAAGGTGATCAGCCACAGGCCGATGGGGTCGACAGCGTGCAGCGGGGTGTCCACAGCCAGGGCCGATCCGCTCAGCAGCATCAACAGGACAAACGCACAGCGACGGGTGTTCACGTGACCCTCCGGGAGAGTCAGGGGTTCTCTTTACAGTCTAGTTGAGCCTGGAGCTGGATGAATTTTGATCAAATTGCCCGTGTCGCCAGTGGGCGGAATTCCCTTCACTCGCAGCGTGCCCGACTAGACTTTCAAGGACAGGAACAATGTTCATCACCGCCCGCCGCGCAGCGTCGGCGGGCACCGAGGTGCATCATGCGTATGGCAAGAAAAGTGCAAAGCAGCCTGACCCGGGCGCAATGCGAATATGACGTCCTCTCCCATCCGCACTCGAGCAGCAGCCTTGAAACGGCGCGGGTTTCGGGGATTCCGGCGGATAGAGTGGCCAAATCGGTGATCCTCGACGACCACCACGGGCATTACCTGATGGCCGTGCTGCCCGCCAGCCGCCATCTGGACCTGAGCAAAGTGCGCACCAGCGGCGAGTGGCAGATCACCCGCGAAAGCACCCTGGCGCACCTGTTCGACGATTGCGAGCGCGGCGCGGTGCCGCCGCTGGGCGACTCCTACGGGCTGGACATGGTCATCGACCCGTTGTTGACCCGGCAAAAAGACATTTACCTGGAGGCCGGCAACCACAACAACCTGCTGCACATGAGCATGCCCGAGTTCCTGAAAATGGTGCCCCATGCCCAGGTGCGGGAGTTGAGTCAGTAGGTTTTTGTTAGCGTCTGCGCCGACGCCAATCGCGAGCAGGCCCGGTCCCACAGGTTCTGCAATGAATCTGTGGCAATGTGGCTTGCTCGCGAAATGTTTGCATCCACTGAATCTTCGAAGGAGTAGAACAATGGAAAATCCGACGCACAGCCTCCCGTCCCTGTTCAAACAGCTCGGACTGCCCAACGACCCGGTCAGCATCGACCAGTTCATCGCCACCCATTCCCCGCTCAAGCCCGAACTGCACCTGTGCGACGCGTTTTTCTGGACCAAGAGCCAGGCGGATTTCCTGCGGGACGAGATTCTCGATGATGCGGATTGGGCGGAGGTGGTGGATCAGTTGGATGTGATGTTGAGGAAGGGGCGGGCGGGGTAGCAGTCACCGTGGTAACGGCCATAATCGAGCGGTATGGACCAGTGCCAGAATCCAGGCTGCATCGTGTTCCAATTGATAAACGAGCCGATAGCTTTGGTGTGGAATGACTTCTCGCGTGCCGGCAATGATACCGACTGGGCCAATTTCCGGATTCTGAGAAATTCGGGAAACCGCTTCGCTGAAGCGGTTATCCATATCTACAGCGGCTTTTGGGTTTACGGAGTGAAGATAATCCCAAATTTTTTCACGATCCTTTTTGGCGGTTTTCGTCCAGATAATCCTCATTCTTGATTGTCTGCCCGCCTGCGCCTTGCGGCGAATTCTGCTTCTACTTCTTCATTCGACAAGCCATCCCCGTCGCGTATAGAGGCTCGTGCGATATCTACCTTCCGCTGCAGAAACGCCTCGTACTCGCGAGCCTCACGTTGAGTCTGGACGAAGTGCCGCATCATTTCTCTTACGATTTGCGAGGCAGGGCGATGCGTTGCTTCAGCTTCGGCCATGAATTGCTCACGCAACTCCGGCTCCAGCTTCATTGTGAAAACGGCTTGTTTTGACATGCTCAACTCCTTCGAAAGGGGGTTCGTACTGAAAAGGTATATACATTGTAAGTTCCTAATTAGGAACCACCTGATCGCTCTAACGACCAACGGGGCAATTTGTTTCAAAACTTGACTGAATTTCCCCTCAAATGCCATATTGATAGTTAGCAAACTAACAGTGTGTGCATTCCCTCGTGCCGAATACCCTCGACGCCCTCCAGATGAACATCAGCAGCGCCATGGTGGTGGCCGCCAGGCATTGGCGGAAGATCTGCCAGACCACGCTGGTCAACTATGGAATTTCCGAAGCCTGTGCCGTCCCGTTGTTGATGATCGGGCGTCTGGGGGAGCGCGTGCATCAGGTGCAGGTGGCGCAGGCGGCGGGGATCGAGAGCCCTTCGCTGGTGCGGCTGCTCGATCAGTTGTGCCACGCCGGCTACGTCTGCCGCACTGAAGATCCGCAGGATCGCCGGGCCAAATGCCTGAGCCTGACCGACACCGGCCGTGAGCTGGTACAAGCGGTGGAAGTCGAGTTGGTGCGTCTGCGTAATGAGGTGCTCGAAGGCATCGACCGGAGTGATCTGGAGGCTACGCTTCGTGTACTGAGAGCTTTTGAGGCGGCCAGCCCGCCAGCGGTGATCTATCCGTGAACGGCTTTTTTTCCGGCATTCCTCCGGCCCGGGACTGGTTCTACGGGATCCGTACGTTTGCAGCCTCGATGATCGCGTTGTACATCGCCTTGCTGATGCAGATGCCGCGTCCTTACTGGGCGATGGCCACGGTGTACATCGTTTCCAGCCCGTTCCTAGGGCCGACCAGTTCCAAGGCTTTGTACCGGGCGATCGGGACCTTTCTCGGTGCTGCGGCGGCGGTGCTGTTCGTGCCGATGTTCGTCCAGAGCCCGTATGTGCTGGTGGTGGTCATCGCGTTGTGGACCGGGATTCTGCTGTTCCTGTCGCTGCACCTGCGCACCGCCAACAATTACGCGCTGATGCTCGCGGGGTACACCTTGCCGCTGATCGCCCTTCCGACGGTGGATAACCCGCTGGCGGTCTGGGATGTGGCGGAAGCGCGCACCGAAGAGATCTTCCTCGGCATCGCGGTGGCGGCGGTGGTCGGTGCGATGTTCTGGCCTCGGCGCCTGGCGCCCGTGTTCAACGATGCGGTGGGCAAGTGGTTTGCCGATGCGACGACCTACAGCCTGAAATTCCTCAGCCGCGACGTGCAGCCCGAAGAAGTCACCGCCCTGCGCATGGCCATGGTCGGCAGTTTCAACAGCCTCGAATTGATGATCGGCCAGTTGCCGCACGAAGGTGCACGACCGCAGACGGTGCGCAACACCAAGGAACTGCGCGGGCGGATGATTCACCTTCTACCGGTGATCGACGCACTGGAAGATTCGCTTTACGCCCTCGAACGGCGCACGCCGGAACTGGTGGAAAAATTCGCGCCGCTGCTCAGCGCCACCCGCGAATGGCTCGGCTATAAAGACGCCGATCTCGACCGCTGGCAAGCCCTGCGCGATCAGCTCGAAGCCCTGCAACCCAGCGCCGAAGCCCTCGAAGATCGCAAACAGTTGCTGTTTTCCAACGCGCTGTACCGCCTCGGCGAATTCATCGATCTGTGGCAGGACTGCCGCAGCCTGCAGGACGCGATCCTGTGCGAGCGCCAGGACAGCTGGCGCGCGGTTTATCGTCACTGGCGCCTTGGACGCCTGACGCCGTTTCTCGACCGTGGGCTGATGCTGTATTCGGTGGCCTCGACCATTCTGGCGATCATCGTCGCCTCGACATTGTGGATTCTGCTGGGCTGGACCGACGGCGGCAGCGCGGTGATTCTGGCAGCGGTGTCGTGCAGTTTCTTTGCCTCGATGGACGACCCGGCACCGCAGATTTACCGGTTCTTTTTCTGGACCGGGATGTCGGTGCTGTTCGCCAGTCTGTACCTGTTTCTGGTGCTGCCAAACCTGCATGACTTCCCGATGTTGGTGCTGGCATTTGCCATCCCGTTCATCTGCGTCGGCACCCTGACGGTACAACCACGGTTCTACCTCGGCATGCTGCTGACCCTGGTGAACACCTCGTCGTTCATCAGTATCTCGGGCGCTTACGATGCGGACTTCTTCGCCTTCGTGAACTCCAACCTGGCGGGCCCGATGGGGTTGTTGTTTGCGTTTATCTGGACGCTGATCGCCCGGCCGTTCGGCGCCGAGCTCGCCGCCAAGCGCCTGACCCGTTTCAGCTGGAAAGACATCGTCAGCATGACCGAGCCGGCGAACCTCGCTGAGCACCGGCAATTGGGCGTGCAACTGCTCGACCGCCTGATGCAGCACCTGCCGCGCCTGGCGCTGACCGGCCAGGACACCGGCATCGCCATGCGCGAAGTGCGCGTTGGCCTGAATCTGCTCGACCTGCTGGCCTACACCCCGCGCGTGACCGGCGGGCCGAACGCGTTGTTGCAGCAAGTGGTGGCCGAGGTCGGCGATTACTTCCGGGCCTGCCTCAAGGCCGGCGAACGCTTGCCGGCGCCGAGCCCGCTGCTGATGACCATGGACCGCACCCGTCGCGCGCTCAACGGCCACGGCGATGAAGAAACCCGACTACACCTGTTGCACGCCTTGAGCGGTTTGCGTCTGGCGCTGTTGCCCGGCGTCGAATTCGTCTCCAGCGCCGAGCCCGAAGAACCGCTGCCCGAGGGAGCGCCCCTATGATCGGTGACCTGGACATCAGCGGCATTTTCCTGCCGACCCTGCTGGTGCTGATGGGCATCACGTATGTGCTGTTTGTGCTGGTACATGGCGTGCTTACACGCCTGCATTTCTACCGTCTGGTCTGGCACCGGGCATTGTTCAACGTGGCTCTCTACGCCGTGATGCTGTACGGCGTGGACTCACTCAGTCGATACCTGATGACATGAAAAAACCGTTTTTGACCATCGGTCGCGTGATGCTGACCTTGCTGATCGTGACTTTCGCCGTCGTCGTGGTCTGGCGCATGGTGATGTATTACATGTTCGCGCCCTGGACCCGTGACGGCCACATCCGCGCCGATATCGTGCAGATCGCCCCGGACGTGTCCGGGCTGATCCAGCAGGTCGAGGTCAAGGATAACCAGTTGGTGAAGCGCGGCCAGGTGCTGTTCAGCATCGATCAGGACCGTTTCAAATTGGCGTTGCGTCAGGCCAAGGCAGCCGTTGCCGACCGCGAAGAAACCCTCGCCCAGGCCCAGCGTGAAGCCAAGCGTAATCGTGGTCTGGGCAATCTGGTGCCGGCCGAACAGCTGGAAGAGAGCCAGTCGAAAGTCGCTCGCGCGCAATCGGCACTGGCCGAAGCGCTGGTGACAGTGGACAGTGCCCAGCTCAACCTCGACCGCTCGGTGATCCGCAGCCCGGTGGACGGCTACGTCAACGACCGCGCGCCGCGCACCCAGGAATTCGTAACGGCCGGGCGTCCGGTGTTGTCGGTGGTGGACAGCAATTCGTTCCACATCGACGGCTATTTCGAAGAGACCAAACTCGACGGCATCCACGTCGGCCAGTCGGTGGATATCCGCGTGATCGGCGACCGCGCACGGTTGCGCGGGCATGTCGAAAGCATCGTCGCCGGCATCGAAGACCGTGACCGCTCGAGCGGCAGCAACCTGTTGCCCAACGTCAACCCGGCCTTCAGCTGGGTGCGCCTGGCGCAGCGGATTCCGGTGCGCATTGCCTTCGATGACGTGCCGGATGACTTCCGCATGATCGCCGGGCGTACCGCCACGGTGTCGATCATCGACGATAAACAGCAGGAGCCCGCGCAATGAACAGGGCCCTGATGATCGCCGGGCTGGGCGTGATGTTGTCGGCCTGTTCCATGGTCGGGCCGGACTATCACCTGCCGGGTGACGCGGCCATCCAGCGCAAGGATTTTCAGGGCGATCTGGCGGTGGCCGGCAAGCCGGTGGTCTCGTCGCCGGTGCCGGCGGACTGGTGGCGGTTGTATCGCGATCCGCGACTGGATCAACTGGTGCAGCAGGCGATGGCGTCCAACACCGATCTGCGGGTGGCGGCGGCGAACCTGTCGCGGGCCCGTGCCCAGGTCGATGAGGCCGAGGCCGCCGGTGGCTGGAGTGGCGGTGTGAAGATGGGCGCCCAGCGCTTGCAGGAATCCGGTCAGGCGTTCCTGCTGCCGGAGAAAGTCCCGGTGGCCAACGTCGCCGACATCGGCATCAGCGCCTCGTACCAATTCGACCTGTGGGGCGTTCTGCAACGTGGGATCGAAGCGGCGAAAGCCAACGCCGATGCAACCCAGGCCGCTGCCGACACCGCGCGCATCACCCTGGTGGCCGACGTGGTTCGGGCTTACACCCAGGTTTGTGCGGCCAACGAAGAGCGGGAAATCGCCCAGCATTCCCTTGACCTGCAATCCCAGAGCACCACGCTGATCCAGCGTCTGCGCGATGCCGGGCGCGGGGACGAAACCCAGGTCACCCGCTCGCAGACCCAATTCAAGTCCTTGCGCGCCGACATGCCGCGTTATGAAGCGGCGCGTCAGGCCGGGCTGTTCCGCCTGTCGATGCTGCTGGCCAAACCGGTCGATCAATTGCCGGCCGGCACCGCGACCTGCGCCGAATTGCCGAAAATCGCCCAACTGGTGCCGGTCGGTGACGGCGCTGCACTGCTCAAGCGCCGTCCGGATATCCGCCAGGCCGAGCGTCGACTGGCAGCCGCGACTGCCGGGATCGGCATTGCCACCGGCGAGCTGTACCCGGACATCAGCATTGGCGCGACCATTGGCACCGTCGGCATTGTCTCCGACCTCGGCGACCCGTCGACCAACCGCTGGGGCTTCGGCCCGTCGCTGAGCTGGAAGGTGCCGACCAACGGTGCCCGGGCGCGGATTCGTGAAGCCGAAGCCTCGACCCAGGGCGCACTGGCGCATTTCGACGGTGTGGTGCTGAACGCCATTCGCGAAACCCAGACCGGTCTGGCCCAATACACCGCGCTGTTGCAACGCCGCGATGCGCTGGCTGATGCGGAGCAGTCGGCGAAGCTGGCCGCTGACCAGACTCACCGCTTCTTCCAGGCGGGCCGCGAGTCGTTCCTCGCCGACCTGCAAGCCACCCGCACCTACACCGATGTCACCGCGCAATTGGCCGCCGCCAACACCCAGGTTGCCATGAGCCAGATCGATTTGTTCCTCGCCCTCGGCGGCGGTTGGGAAAGCGGACGAACGCAAGCCTCGAGCGCCAGCAAACCCTGAGGCCGTTGCTATGCTTTGAAGTATTGAAGGGGCGCCCTGAGCAAGGCGCCTTTTCAGTGCACATTGCTAGCGCAGGTCTAGGGGAAACCAATAATGAAAAACCCTTACGCTCTCGGCTTCTGGTGCGCCCTGGTCGCACTGGTGCTGCTGTCGGCCACCTATTTCTACGGCATCATGCTGGCCCATCAGATCGACAAGGCGATGGTCTTCCTCGACAGCGCGACTGCGTTGATCGCCGTGATGGCGATCGTGGTGGTGGCCTGGTCGTTGGTGCAGGTGCAAAAGCTCAAGAAAAGACAGCTTGAACAAAGCAAGACCCTGCTGCTGATCTGGGACACCAAGGTCGCGCTGCGCAAAGTCGAAACCGTGTTCGACCGCTACTTCTGGGGCAGTTACTGGCAACCGGGGCGCACCTTCGCCGAAGTCATGGGCGAACTCACCGGCACCCCGCTGGAAAAAAGCCTTGAAGCCCTGAAAAAACAATGCCTGGCACTCGACAGACAAGTCGCCGATGAAGGCTGGCACTGGTTGAACAATGCCCGTGAATTGTCCGACGTCGCCACGGCCATGGCCCGTGAGCGCTATCAACTGGATTTCTGCGACCCGCGCGGCGACGGGCCGGGCGGGGCGGTGATCGACCGGGACTTCGAGGTGCTCGTGTACACCTGGACCGCACGCCTGAAAAGCTTCGATCATCAGCTCGATGAGATCGAGGTGCAGTATTCCTGATCTCCCGAAAGATCGCCGAACCCGGCGATCTTTTTGTTTGTCCATGTCCCGTGGACACTCTTTAACCTTTAAACATTGGGCCGCCCCGCGCTGCCAGTGCTAATCTCCACCGCTAAATTCAGCGGAGTCGAGCCACGGCCCGGTCACGGGTTCACGGAAGACGACCACACTTTCAGCCACGGAAATCGATCAGGTCATTCATGAATAAATCAGCAGGCGTGCTTCTCGGAATCGTTGTTGCCATCGGCGCCATCAGCGTCGGCGGGGCCTGGTACACCGGCACCAAGATCGAAGGCGTGCTCAACAACGCCGTCGTCGACGCCAACAAAGAGCTGCAAGCCGCCATGGCCGGTTCCAACGGCAGTGCGTCGCTGGAGCTGGTGTCGCTGGAACGTCACACCTTCAGCAGCACCGCGCACTATCGCCTCAAGGGCGAAGGCGAGATGTTCGGTGAGGCGCCGGTCGAGCTGTTGTTCGTCGATAACATTGAACATGGCCCGCTGCCGTTCTCGCGTCTGGTCTCGCTGAAATGGCTGCCGGTCATGGCCACCAGTCACTACGAGCTGGAAAAGACCCCGATCACCGAAAAATGGTTCGCTGCCACCAAGGGCGCCGCACCACTGAAAGGTGTGGTCAATATCGGCTACGACCAGTCCACCACCGGCAACATCGAACTGCTGCCACTGGAAACCGCACTGGACGAGCAGTCGAGCCTGAAATTCTCCGGCCTGAACATGGATATCTCCGCCAGTGCCCAGGCGCAGAAGGTCAAGGCCAACGGCTACATGGACAGCCTGCACCTGACCACCGTGGCTGAAGACCAGGCGCCGGTGCAGATCGAACTCAGCGGCCTGACCCTGGCCAGCAACCTCGCCAAGAGCAGCTACGGCTACTACACCGGCGAAAACACCCTGGAACTGACCAGCAGCAAGACCACTTTCGGCGCCAAGCAGTCCGTGCTGGGTGTGAAGAACTTCGAAATGAAGAACCTCACCGAAGAAAACGGCACCAATGCTTCCGGCCGTGCCGACTACAAAATCGGTGAAGTGACCCTCAATGACAAGAAAATCGGTTCGGCCAATCTGGCCATGAGCCTGAAAAACCTCGACATCCCGTCGGCCCTGTCGCTGATGCAGATCTACCAGACCAAGCTGCAGCCGTACGAAAAAGCCGCCGCCGAAGCCACCGCCGCCGGTCTGCCGGCGCCCGAGCTGAACCTGACCGAAGCCGAGTCCACTCAGGTCAAGGCTGACCTGCAGAAACTGCTGGCAGCCGGCCCGCAGCTGGCGCTGGAAGACCTGTCGCTGAAAACCGCCAACGGTGAAAGCCGGGCCAATCTGGTGCTCGACCTGACCAAACCGGCCTCGATGGACCTGCCGCCGGATCAACTGGGCAAACAGCTGATCGCGCTGCTCGACGTCAATGTGCAGGTGTCCAAGCCGATGCTGGTGGACCTGCTCAGCGTTCAGGCCCAGATCGATGGTCAGACCGACGCCAAAGCCATCGTTGACCAGGCCAGCGCCGCTGCCGACATGTTCTCCGGCATGGCCGTGGGTTCGCAGCTGGCAACGCTGGATGGCACCAATGTGACGACCAAGTTGCATTACGCCGCCAATCAGGTGGAGTTCAACGGCCAGACAATGACCGTCGAGCAGTTCGTCGGTTTCCTGATGAGCAAATTCGCTGGCGTCAACGTAAGCCAGGAACAGTAAAACCCCTCGCTACACCTCAACGCCCGGCCTTTGCTTCCCGCAGACGCCGGGCGTTTTGCTGTCTGGACTCTGCGTTTGCGGCGCGCGCCAGCGTTTCCGGTCACGAATCTGAACAAATATTGTGTTCTGAATATTGGTCTACGCTTGCGTGCAAGACTGCTTGGATAAGCTTGGCCAAGTGATTCTGACTTGGCCTCCGTTACGAATTGGGCAAGGGGGGGCATTGCAACCCGGCTGGCCATGTAAGGATGCTGACGAATGCCGCGTACTGATGTTCCCGTATTACATCGTGGTTTACGCCCTTTGTTTCGAGTCGCGCTGTGCAGCCAGTTGCTCTGGCCGGTACTCGCGTTGGCCGATACGGCCTACGATCAAATGGTGCTCGACGCCCGGGCAGGGCATTACACGCCTGCGCTGACCGCTTTGCGTCAAGTGCCGCCGGCCCAGGCTTCCACCGGGCAGGTCAGCGATCACTTGCAAATCGCCAGTTGGGCCGGGCTCGACGCCGAAGTGGTGCAGGTCTACGAGACCCAGGGACGCGGCCGCGCATTGCCGATCCAGGCCCTGACCGCCACCGCCCGCGCCTATCGCAATCTCAAGCGCTGGGATCAGGCCTCCGAGGTCTACACCAAGGCCCTGGCGCTGGAACCGAACAATGCCGACCTGCAACTCGGTCTGGCGTTGACCCAGGCTGATTCCGGCAAACCCGACGAGGCAGTCACTCGCGCCAAGACGCTGGTGGCGGCCAAACCTGACGATCCTTCCCGCCGTCTCGCCTTGGGCTATGCCCTGACCCGCGCCGGCAAGCAATACGACGCGCTGTTCGAATACGATCAGGCCTTCTCTCGTGCCGGCAGCAAACCGGAAGTTGCCCGTGAGTACGTGGTCGCTCTGCAAAAAGCCCGTCTGCCTGAGCCTGCGCTACGCCTGGCCAACCAGCGTCCGGGGCTGATCGATCCGGTGACGCTGCGCCGTCTCGAAGGCGATCTGGCCGCCGAACGCGTGCGTCTCGCCGAATTCGCCACCCGCAGCGAAAAAGAACGTTATGTGATCGCCGACCGTGCGTTGGCCGACTACGACAAACTGCTCGCCACCTGGACCCCCGACGCCAGCGCCCACGACGATGTGACCCGCTGGCGCATCGACCGCATGGGCGCCCTCAAGGCCCGGGCGCGCACTGCCGACGTCATCACCGAATACCAGAAGCTGCAAGCGGAAGGCGTGAAGATTCCGACCTACGCTTTGCGTTGGGTCGCCGCGTCTTATCTGGATCGACGGCAACCGGAAGTCGCCACCGATCTCTATCGCCAGGTGCTCTCGGCGCCGGACGCCGATGCCGGCGATCGCCTCGAAGACACCACCGCGCTGTATTACTCGCTGCTGGAGAGCGACCGGGCCGACGAGGCACGCAAGGTCGCCGAAGACCTGGCCAAAAACGAGAAACCGCGCGTCGAACTCAAGGGCCTGCCAATCGGCAACCCCAGCGACGACTGGATGGACGCGCAATTGCTCTCGGCACAGGCTGCCGGTACCTACGGCGCGGACTTGCCCCACGGCGAGGATCGCTTGCAGACGCTGGTCGATCAGGCGCCGGGAAACATCGGCTTGCGCCTGTCCCAGGCCGATCTGTACCTGGCCCGCCAATGGCCGCGTCGCGCAGAAAGCCAGCTCAAGGAAGTCGAGAGCGTGGTACCACGGGACATGGGCCTGGAAGTCGCTCAGGCCCGCACGGCCATGACGTTGCAAGAGTGGCGGCAGATGGATGCGCTGACCGACGACGTCGTCGAGCGTTTCCCGGACAACCGCCAGGTTCAGCGCGCCGCACGCGAGCGCGAAGTGCATGACATGTCCGAGCTGCGCGTCGAAGCCTACGGCGGCAAGGCCAATGGCGGCAGCGGCGGCAATGCCGGCGCGGTCAGCGGCAGTCGGGACTTCGGCATCCAGAGCACGCTGTACAGCCCGCCGATCGATGAAGACTGGCGTGTGTTCGCCGGGGTCGGCTATGCCACCGGCGACTTCGCCGAAGGCACCGGCAACCACCGCTTCCAGCGCGTCGGCCTGGAGCGCCGCACCCGTGACATGACCCTTGAAGCCGAAGTCTCCAACCATTCCTACGGTTACGGCGACAAGCAAGGCGCTCGTCTGGCAATTGCCCGGGACATCAACGACAACTGGCAGTACGGCGGCAGCCTTGAATACCTGTCGGCCGACACCCCGTTGCGCGCGTTGAACAGCGACATAAAGGCCAACGGCGGCAGCGGTTTCATCCGTTGGCGCGCCAACGAAAGCCGCGAGTGGAAACTGTCGGTCAGCCCGTCGCATTTCAGTGACGGCAACAACCGCGTCGAAGCCTTGCTGACCGGGCGCGAAGGCGTCTACAGCACCACCCACGTGCAGGTCGACGCGGGTCTGGAAGTCGCCACCAGCCACAACTCCAATTCCGAAGACGTGCCGTACTACAACCCGAAGGCGGATCTCAGCGTGATGCCGACGGTCAACGTCAACCACGTGCTCTACCACCGCTACGAAACCTCCTGGAGCCAGCAGTTCCAGGCCGGCGCGGGTACGTACAGCCAGCGTGACCACGGCACCGGCGGCATGGCGTTGCTGGGCTACGGCCAGCGCTATGCCTGGAACGACGTGTTCGAGGTGGGCGGTTTGTTCAGTGTGATCAACCGGCCCTACGACGGTGACCGGGAAACCGATCTGCGTCTGCTCGTCGACCTCACTTTCCGCTTCTAGAAGAGTTTGAAGATGCCTTTTATTTCGCGTTTCATCCTTCTGCTGGGAGTGCTGCTGGTCAGCGCCTGCGCCCAGCAAGCTCCGGCCTTCGCACCGCCGTCCGAGCGCCCGGTGGCGGCCAATGAAAAACCATGGCCGAAAAACCACGTGCTGGGCATTGCCTACCACGACATCGAAGACCGTGATCCCGATCAGGCGGTGGTGGCGGTGCGCACCGAGCGCATGATCGAGCAACTGGCGTGGCTGCGGGAAAACAACTACAAGCCGGTGACGGTCGATCAGATCATGGCCGCGCGCAAGGGCGGGCCGGAACTGCCGCCCAAAGCGATCCTGCTCAGCTTCGACGACGGTTATGCGAGCTTCTACACCCGTGTGCTGCCGGTGCTGCGTGCCTACAACTGGCATGCGCTGCTGGCGCCGGTCGGCGTGTGGATCGACACACCGCTGAATCAACCGGTGGATTTCGCCGGCACTCCGCGTCAGCGCTCTGACTTCCTGACCTGGGATCAGGTGCGCGAAATCTCGCAATCCGGCCTCGTGGAAATCGCCGCTCACACCGATGCCAGCCACAAAGGCATCCTCGCCAACCCGCAAGGCAACCTGCAGCCGGCCGCCGCGACCCGGCGCTACGATCCGGTGACCAAACGCTATGAAACCGAGGCGGATTTCCAGGCGCGGATCCGCACCGACGTGGCCACCATTTCGGAGAAAATCCGCAAGGCCACCGGCAAGAAACCGCGTATCTGGGTCTGGCCATACGGTACGGCGGACGGCACTTCGCTGACCGTGGTGAGCGAGCAGGGTTATGAAATGGCCCTGACCCTCGACGACGGTCTCGATGCCTTAGACAACCTGATGAGCAGCCCACGATTCCTCGTCGCCTCCGACCCGGACGGCGAGCATTTCGCCAACAGCATCGTGGCGGTGCAGTCCGATTTCGCCATGCGCGTGGTGCATGTGGACCTGGACAACGTCTACGACCCGGATCCTGCGCAACAGGAAGTGAACCTCGGCAAACTGATCCAGCGCATGGCTGACATGGGCGCCAACACGGTGTTCCTGCAAGCCTTCGCCGATCCGAAAGGCGATGGCCTAGTGCATTCGCTGTACTTCCCCAACCGTCATCTGCCCATGCGTGCCGACATTTTCGACCGTGTCGCCTGGCAGTTGCGCACTCGGGCTCACGTGAAAGTGTTCGCCTGGATGCCGGTGCTGAGTTTTGCGCTGGATTCGAAGCTGCCACGGGTCACGCGCTGGGATCCGAAGACCGGCACCACGTCGGTCGACCCGGATCAGTACAAGCGGCTGTCGCCGTTCGACCCCGAAGTGCGGCGGATCATTGGTGAAATCTACGAAGACGTGGCGCGCCTGACCTCGGTCGACGGCATCCTCTACCACGACGACGCCGTGCTGTCGGACTTCGAGGACGCCAGCCCCGAGGCTCTCAAGGCCTATGCCGCCCACGGTCTGCCGGGCTCGATTGCCGCCCTGCGCGACGATCCGGCAGCCATGCAGCGCTGGACACGGTTCAAGAGCCGCTACCTGATCGACTTCACCAACGAACTGACCGCCAAGGTCCGCGCGATTCGCGGCCCGCAAGTGCTGACCGCACGCAACATCTTTGCCGAGCCGGTGCTCAATCCACAAAGCGAAGCGTGGTTCGCGCAGAACCTCGACGACTTCCTCGTGAGCTACGACTGGACGGCGCCGATGGCCATGCCGCTCATGGAAAAGCAGACCCATGCGCAATCCGGCCCGTGGCTGGAAGAACTGGTGGCGAAGATCAAACAGCGCCCCGGTGCGCTGGATCGCACGGTGTTCGAATTGCAGGCCCGGGACTGGACGAAAAAGGACCAGGCCGACATCGAAGGTGCACAACTGGCCGACTGGATGGGCCGCCTCAAGCGTCAGGGCGCGACGAGTTTCGGCTACTACCCGGACAACTTCCTCGAGAACCTGCCGGACCTGAAAACCGTGCGGCCTGCGCTCTCCAACAAATGGAACCCATGACATGCTGGATAGACTGCTGGCCCTGCTTGTTCTGGCGATTGTCCTCGGCGTCCCGCTGGGGCTGATCTTCCTGGTCACCGGGCAATTCCTGATGGACTTCGTGTTCTTCTACCCGCTGTTCATGTCCGGGTTGTGGATTTCCGGCGGCCTGTATTTCTGGCTGCACTGGGAGCGGCACTGGCCGTGGAAGGACGACACGCTGCCGCCACCGCTGGAAGGCGAACCGCTGATTTCGATCCTGATCCCTTGCTACAACGAGGGCGACAACGCCGCCGACACCATTCACGCGGCGCTGGCCCAGCATTACCCGAACATCGAAGTCATCGCGATCAACGACGGCTCCAAGGACAACACCGCACAAGTACTGGATGCGCTGGCCAAGGAAGATCCACGGTTGCGCGTGCTGCACCTGGCGGAGAACCAGGGCAAGGCCGTGGCACTGCGCATGGGCGCCATCGCTGCACGCAGTGAATATCTGGTGTGCATCGACGGTGATGCGCTGCTGGCGCCGAACACGGCGGCTTACCTCGTGGCGCCGATGCTCGACAACGCGCGACTGGGCGCGGTGACCGGTAACCCGCGGATCCGCACGCGTTCGACGCTGGTCGGGCGGGTTCAGGTCGGCGAGTTCTCGTCGATCATCGGGCTGATCAAACGCACCCAACGAGTGTTCGGGCGGATTTTCACTGTGTCGGGTGTGATCGTCGCGTTTCGCCGCACGGCGCTGAACCGGGTCGGCTACTGGAGCCCGGACATGATCACCGAAGACATCGACATCAGCTGGAAACTGCAACTGGACCACTGGAGCATCTTCTACGAGCCCCGCGCCCTGTGCTGGATCCTGATGCCGGAAACCCTGGGCGGGCTGTGGAAGCAGCGCCTGCGCTGGGCCCAGGGCGGTGCCGAAGTGCTGTTCAAGAACATTCGCGGCATCTGGCAATACCGTCACCGTTACCTGTGGCCGCTGCTGTTCGAATACTGCCTGTCGACCGGCTGGGCGTTCACTTTCCTGTTGTCGGTGATTTTCTGGGTGATGGGCAAATTCATGGTCATGCCTGAAGCGATCGCCGTGCATCACCTGATGCCGCCGGCGTTTACCGGGTTGCTGCTGGCGTTTGTCTGCCTGGTGCAGTTCGCGGTCAGCATCATCATCGACCGGCGCTACGAGCCGGGTCTGGGCAAGACCATGTTCTGGGTGGTCTGGTATCCATTGGTGTTCTGGTTCATCAGCCTGCTGACCACGCTGGTCAGTTTTCCCAAGGTGCTGTTCGGCCAGCATCAGAAGCGTGCGCGTTGGGTCAGCCCGGACCGGGGTATCAAACCGGTCGGGGACGACGAAGAGGAGGTCATCAAATGAAAATCATCCGGACCCGCCAGCGACCATTCCTGGTGGTGGTCGATGTGTTCCTCACGGTGCTGGCCTGGGTTGGCCTGCTGTATCTGTTGGTGCGCGGGCTGTGGCCGCTGATCGAAACCCATGCCGGCGGGCCGCGCATCGATAACTCGGCGTTCGAAGCGCTGGGGACCTTGCAGATCTACCTGTGGGTGGCGCTGGTCAACGCCGTCATTCTGATTTCCTGGGCGCGTTATCAACAACGCAAGAGCCGCAGTTTTGCTCAGCGTCGCCTGGCGGCTCCGGTGGTTGACGATGATGGCCTGAGCAAAAGCTTCAAGCTGTGCGATGACCGCCTGCAGAAGCTTCGCAGCCCGGGCGTCATCACCATCCACAACAATCAGGACGGTGACGTCAGCCATGTGGTGCCGCACCTGTGGCCGGTGGAACAGGCGGAATTGCCGCCACCGCTGGCGCCACTGGAGCATCCGCGGGTGATCTTTCTGCATGCCGAGGACGACGATAACCGTGAGCCGGTGAACCGTCTGTAAGCGCGGTGATACCAATGGGCGTCATTTGCCACTGCCACGGCACGAACGGTACAGCTATAGTCTGCAGGCCGAAGACGGCCCAACTGCACAAGGTGCTCCCGGAATGACCCGATTGACCTCTCTCAACCCTTGGCTGGCGGCCGTTGCCGTCGCCCTTTGCGTGCAGTTTCCGGCGCAGGCCCAGGAGCGCTTCACCCTCAGCATTCCCGGTGTTTCGGACAACCGTCTGTTCACGGCGGCGGCAGCCAGTGACGCAGCCGGTTGTGGCGGCAAGAACCAGTCGCCGGCGTTGAGCTGGAACGCCGGCCCGGCCGCAACCCAGAGCTACGCCATCGTGATGCACGATCCGGACGGCCAGAAAGGCCTGGGCGTCGATCACTGGGTTCACTACGGCATCAAGGCCACGACCCGGCAGATCCCGGCCGGCATTGGCACCAAGCCGACCTTCGAAGGCCTGGGGGGCACCAACAGCAAAGGCACGACCACCTATGTCGGCCCGTGCCCGCCGACCGGCGACAGCGCGCACCACTACATCATTCAGATCTACGCCCTGGACCTGGCCCCCGACGCCTTGCCGGCCGGCCTGACTCGCGCACAGCTGCTGGAGAAAATCAAAGGCCATGTGCTGCGCAACAGCAGTGCAGTGCGGCGTTATCACCGCTGAAAAAAAATTTCGGCGGCGTTTAACCCGAACTGAAAGGGCTGTCCGTCTCAGAGGTTGAATGGATCAATTCTTCCTCGAGGTCAGCCCCATGTCTCTTCCTTCGATGCTTCTGCGACCCCTTGCTGCCGGTGTGCTGTTGGCCGTCGCCGGTTGCGGCATTTCCTCCAGTCCGGAATCCGCCGCCGTGCCGCCACCGGCGCAGCTCCCCTCGAAACCGGTGGTGCAGCAAGAAGTGGTCATGGCCGATCACTCCTTGGCCAAGCGCAGCGCGCTGGCGGTGCCGATGGCCAGTTTTGCACCGATGCCGGCCGGGGAAAGTTATCCACAGGACTATCGCGCCGAGCCGCGTGAGCAATACGAAACCCTGGCGGATAATCCGATCCACAGCGTTGCCGAAACGCCCGTTTCGACCTTCAGTGCCGATGTGGATACCGGCGCCTACGCCAATGTCCGGCGTCTGCTCAATCAGGGACGCCTACCGCCGGAAGGCGCGGTGCGGCTGGAGGAGATGGTCAATTACTTTCCGTATGACTATGCGTTGCCCACTGACGGATCGCCGTTCGGCGTAACCACCGAACTGGCCGCTTCGCCGTGGAACCCGCACACCCGCCTGCTGCGCATCGGTATCAAGGCCTCTGATCGTGCGGTGGCGGAACTGGCCCCGGCCAACCTGGTGTTTCTGGTGGACGTATCTGGCTCGATGGATCGTCGCGAAGGGCTGCCGCTGGTCAAAAGCACCCTGAAGCTTCTGGTCGATCAACTGCGCGAACAGGATCGCGTGTCGCTTGTGGTGTATGCCGGCGAATCACGAGTCGTGCTGGAACCGACTTCCGGACGGGAAAAGGCGAAAATTCGCACAGCCATCGAGCAGTTGACGGCGGGAGGCTCGACCGCAGGCGCCTCCGGCATCGAGCTGGCCTATCAAATGGCACAACAAGCCTTCATCCCCAAAGGCATCAACCGCATCCTGCTGGCCACCGACGGTGACTTCAACGTCGGTGTCAGGGACTTCGACAGCCTCAAGCAAATGGCTGTGGATAAACGCAAGACCGGGATTTCCCTGACCACCCTGGGTTTTGGTGTGGATAACTACAATGAACATCTGATGGAACAACTGGCGGATGCCGGCGACGGTAACTACGCCTACATCGACAATCTGCGCGAGGCGCGCAAGGTGTTGGTGGATCAGCTCGGTTCGACCCTCGCCGTGGTGGCGAAAAACGTCAAATTGCAGGTGGAATTCAACCCGGCGCAGGTCAGCGAATACCGGCTGCTCGGCTACGAAAACCGCGCGCTCAAGCGTGAGGATTTCAGCAATGACAAGGTCGATGCCGGTGAGATCGGCGCGGGACACACAGTGACGGCGTTGTACGAAATTGTCCCCGCAGGCGAGAAGGGCTGGCTGGAACCGCTGCGTTACGGAAAAACCGATGCAGTGGTTTCTGAAAAGAAAGGAGAACTGGCAATGCTGCGTGTGAGATATCAAAAGCCTGAAGGTGGGAAAAGTCTGCTGATCGAGCGGCCGATTGCCAGTCAGGTTGCGCCCGCCAGCGAAGACCTGCGCTTTGCTGCCGCCGTCGCAGCGTTCTCCCAGCAACTCAAGGACGGTCGCTACACCGGCGATTTCAGCCTCAAGGACACCGAAGCGTTGGCCCGAGGTGCCCGTGGCGATGACCGCTTCGGCCTGCGCAACGAGTTCGTGCAACTGGTGGAACTGGCGCAGAGCCTGCGGACTTCGACCGCCTCCAACACGATGCCGACCGAGCGACGGATTGAATAGTGAGCCGCCTGAAGGGGTTTATCAGCCAGCTGTTTGCCTCCGCAGACAGCCTTGAGGCCAGCAGCGACGAATCGCTGCTGGCCCGTTATCGCGAGGGTGACGGCAAGGCGTTCGAGATCCTGTACGCCCGCCATCGCCAGAGTCTTTACCGGTTTCTGCTCGGATTGAGCGGCAAACCGGAACTGGCCGACGAGGTGTATCAGGAAACGTGGCTGAGCCTGATCCGCAGCAGCAGTCAGCCACAAGGCCGGGCGACTTTTCGTACCTGGCTGTTCCAGATTGCCCGCAACCGTCTGATCGATCACTGGCGCAAGCATGGCGCCCATCAACCGCTGCATGACAGTTACGACGAACAGGCCCATGCGGTCAGTGACGATGCGAGCGACCCGGAGCAACTGCTGAGCCTCAGCCGCGACAGCCAACGCCTGGACAGCGCCCTGCAAACCTTGCCCGCCGACCAGCGCGAAGTGTTCCTGCTGCGCGCCCACGGCAACCTCGACCTGGCGCAAATCGCCAGCCTCACCGAAACACCGCTGGAAACCGTCAAGAGCCGCTTGCGCTACGCCCAGCAAAAATTGCGTCGGCTGCTGGCCGAGGAGGTACTGACATGACGGACACCCGCCAGACACCCGAAGAGCAACTGCTCAAGCATTACCGCGAGCAACAGAACGGCGAGCCGCCGGCGAATCTAGACGCGCTGATTCTCAACGCCGCGCATCGCCAGATCCCGGCACCGAAACCGAGCCTGTGGCAGCGCTGGATCAAGGCCTGCCAGACACCGCGCTATCAGGTAGCTTTCGCCAGTCTGGTCGGCATCGCGCTGATGCTGTCGCTGGTGCATCGCGCGCCGGAACCCGTGGCTCATTACGATTTCGCCCCAGCCGCCAAACCTGCTGCGCCAATGGCTCGTAAAGAGGCCATCGAATCCCGGACATTATCAGCACCCGCTGCCCCGGCCAATGGCCTCGACGAGCAACTGCGCGAAGTCCTGCGCCTGCGCGAATCCGGTCAATCACAGGCTGCCGATACCCTGTACAACAATCTGCACAAGCGTTACCCGAGCGTGAATCTGGACCTGCGCCTCGAACAAATCCGCCAGAACTGACCGGGTGATCTCTCAGCCATTTGGCATTGCCCCGCAAAAACGCGCACTATCAGGCCATTGCCGATGCGCTGGAGGATGCCGTGGCCCAAAAAATCGACCGCATCGCCCAAATGCTCAACTGCCCGGTGAAGGGTGAGGAACTGCGGCGAGCAGTGACCGAGAGTCGCAAGGAGTTTCTTCTGGCGAAACAGGCAGAAGAGGATCTGGAGGAAGACGTTCTTGATGATGAGTTGATCGAGGACGACGAAGACGATGATGAATATGACGAGTTTGACTGGACGACGGAGTGAGTCGCCAATCAGCACCCACAAAAAAGCCCCAGACCTTACGGCCTGAGGCTTTTTCGTTTCTGTTCATGGCGCACCAGGCGGGATTCGAACCCACGACCCCTGCCTTCGGAGGGCAGTACTCTATCCAGCTGAGCTACTGGTGCAGCGGGCGACATCATACCTAGGTCGGCTCGGGGCGTCCATGCCGGGTTTTGGCGCTTATTGTCAGTGCGCGTGTCGGTCGAAAGCGCTGCATTCCATAAAGCTGTAACGTCCTGCAAAAGGCTCGCTTGGCGCTTTGGCGGGACTGAACTAAGGTTTCGTTGCGGCGCAGGCTGGTTTGCTCGTTGATCTGAAAAATCCGGCAAAAGCGGCGTTTTTGTTCTTTTTTTCGAACGACCTATTGTCCTTTACCCCCTTTGATCCTACGATCCGTTTGAGATTTCAAACGCTCTTTGATCGGGTGCCGAGCCGCACGTGTTTGCAACCGTGCACACTTCAGGTGCTTCAGCCCGGTGAATGATTTCCCTGACGGCAGCCTTGCGAGGCGCCTTTCTACAATCATAATTTTGCTCCGCGCTGGCCGCGGTGCTGTTAAGGAAAGCCGACATGCAGCTTAAAGACACCCAGTTGTTCCGCCAGCAAGCCTTCATCGATGGCGCTTGGGTCGACGCGGACAACGGTCAGACGATCAAGGTCAACAACCCGGCCACTGGCGAAATCCTGGGCACCGTGCCGAAGATGGGCGCTGCCGAAACCCGCCGTGCCATCGAAGCTGCCGACAAGGCGCTGCCGGCCTGGCGTGCACTGACCGCCAAGGAGCGTGCAGGCAAGCTGCGTCGCTGGTTCGAACTGATCATCGAGAACCAGGAAGACCTGGCTCGCCTGATGACCCTCGAGCAGGGCAAGCCACTGGCCGAAGCCAAGGGCGAGATCGTTTACGCCGCTTCGTTCATCGAGTGGTTCGCCGAAGAAGCCAAGCGCATCTACGGTGACGTGATTCCGGGCCACCAGCCTGACAAGCGCCTGATCGTGATCAAACAACCGATCGGCGTGACCGCCGCCATCACCCCGTGGAACTTCCCGGCGGCGATGATCACCCGTAAAGCAGGCCCGGCCCTGGCTGCCGGTTGCACCATGGTGCTCAAACCTGCTTCGCAAACCCCGTTCTCCGCTTTTGCCCTGGCCGAACTGGCCCAGCGCGCCGGCATCCCTAAAGGTGTGTTCAGCGTGGTGTCCGGCAGCGCCGGCGACATCGGCAGCGAGCTGACCAGCAACCCGATCGTGCGCAAACTGTCCTTCACCGGTTCGACCGAAATCGGTCGTCAGTTGATGTCGGAATGCGCCAAGGACATCAAGAAAGTCTCGCTGGAACTGGGCGGCAACGCACCGTTCATCGTGTTCGACGACGCGGACCTGGATAAGGCTGTCGAAGGCGCGATCATTTCCAAGTACCGCAACAACGGCCAGACCTGCGTCTGCGCCAACCGTCTGTACATTCAGGATTCGGTCTACGACGCCTTCGCCGAGAAGCTGAAAGCGGCCGTCGCCAAACTGAAGATCGGCAACGGTCTGGAAGATGGCACCACCACTGGCCCGCTGATCGACGAGAAAGCTGTGGCCAAGGTGCAGGAGCACATCGCTGACGCCGTTGCCAAAGGCGCAACCGTGCTGGCCGGTGGCAAGCAGATGGAAGGCAACTTCTTCGAGCCGACCATCCTGACCAACGTGCCGAAAAACGCTGCGGTGGCCAAGGAAGAAACCTTCGGTCCGCTGGCGCCGCTGTTCCGCTTCAAAGACGAAGCCGAAGTGATCGCGATGTCGAACGACACCGAGTTCGGTCTGGCTTCCTACTTCTACGCTCGCGACCTGGGCCGTGTATTCCGTGTGGCGGAAGCCCTGGAATACGGCATGGTCGGCGTCAACACCGGGCTGATCTCCAATGAAGTCGCGCCGTTCGGCGGCATCAAGGCCTCGGGCCTGGGCCGTGAAGGCTCCAAGTACGGCATCGAAGATTACCTGGAAATCAAATACCTCTGCCTGGGCATCTAAGCCGGGAAAGGGATCGCTGCAAACGCAAAGGGCACGAGAGCGCTGTCCCTTTGCGTCGTTTCAAACCGGAATTTTCTCTGCGGCCGGGAACGCCGTGGCAGTCGATCATCGCATGCTGCCACCGCCGATTCCTCCCGCTTAATCCTTGAACCACGCCGCCCGATGAGCGGTGAATGAGGACTGTAATGAGCAAGACTAACGCTGAACTGATGGCCCGTCGTACCGCAGCTGTTCCACGTGGTGTTGGCCAGATCCACCCGATTTTTGCCGAGTCCGCGAAGAACGCGACCGTGACCGACGTTGAAGGTCGTGAATTCATCGACTTCGCCGGCGGTATCGCCGTGCTGAACACCGGCCACGTGCACCCGAAAATCATCGCCGCCGTGACCGAACAGCTGAACAAGCTGACTCACACCTGCTTCCAGGTACTGGCCTACGAGCCGTACGTTGAGCTGTGCGAAAAAATCAACGCTCGCGTACCGGGTGACTTCGCCAAGAAAACCCTGCTGGTGACCACCGGTTCCGAAGCCGTTGAAAACGCCGTGAAGATCGCCCGTGCTGCCACTGGCCGTGCTGGCGTGATCGCTTTCACCGGCGCATACCACGGTCGCACCATGATGACCCTGGGCCTGACCGGTAAAGTCGTGCCTTACTCGGCCGGCATGGGCCTGATGCCAGGCGGCATCTTCCGCGCGCTGTACCCGAACGAACTGCACGGCGTGAGCATCGACGACTCTATCGCTTCCATCGAGCGCATCTTCAAGAACGACGCCGAGCCGAAAGACATCGCCGCGATCATCATCGAGCCTGTGCAGGGTGAAGGTGGTTTCTACGTCGCGCCGAAGGAATTCATGAAGCGTCTGCGTGCCCTGTGCGACCAGCACGGCATCCTGCTGATCGCTGACGAAGTGCAGACCGGCGCTGGCCGTACCGGTACTTTCTTCGCCATGGAACAGATGGGCGTTGCCGCCGACCTGACCACTTTCGCCAAATCCATCGCTGGCGGCTTCCCGCTGGCTGGTGTGTGCGGCAAGGCCGAATACATGGACGCCATCGCGCCAGGCGGCCTGGGCGGCACCTACGCCGGTAGCCCGATCGCTTGCGCCGCGGCCCTGGCCGTGATGGAAGTGTTCGAAGAAGAAAAACTGCTGGACCGCTGCAAGGCTGTCGGCGAGCGTCTGGTAACCGGCCTGAAGGCCATCCAGGCCAAGTACCCGGCGATCGGCGAAGTCCGTGCCCTGGGCGCCATGATTGCCGTCGAGCTGTTCGAAAACGGCGACAGTCACAAGCCAAACCCGACCGCAGTCGCTGCCGTCGTGGCCAAGGCGCGTGACAAGGGCCTGATCCTGCTGTCCTGCGGCACCTACGGCAACGTTCTGCGCGTCCTGGTACCGCTGACCTCGCCGGACGAGCAACTGGACAAAGGCCTGGCGATCATCGAAGAGTGCTTCTCGGAGCTGTAAGCCCGGGCACTGTGTGATCGGATCGACAAAAAACCCGCTTCGGCGGGTTTTTTTACGCTTGCTGAAACACATACCCCGCATTCGAGCTGTATCGAAACGCCAGCATTGGCTAAGGTTCAAGCATTGCAAGGGAGGGCGAGCATGCCTGCCGTCGAATTACCCGCTGTACCCCGAGTCCTGATTGCCGAGGCCGACCCCTGGTCTCGTGACCTGCTCAAACAGGTTTTGCTCAATGTGCGCTGCGATGCGCGGCTGGATCTGTGCGCCGATGGCCAGGAGGCTATGACGCTGCTCAGTGAAGTCCCCTATGACCTGGCGATCGTCGACTGGGAGTTGCCCGGTGTCGACGGTTTGAACGTGTTGCGCAGTGTCCGCCAGCGCAAACGCAATCCGCCGCTGCCGTTCATTCTGATGAGCAGCCGCAACGACAGCGCCAGCGTACGCGAAGCCCTGCCGCTGGCGCCGACGGCCTACCTGGCCAAACCCCTGAACATGGAAAGCCTGACCGAGCGTTTGCAGGGGCTGCTGCTCAATGCCGGCGAGGAAGTGTTCTGCGAAGTGCCCGCACTGGCGCCGGGCATGACCCTGTCGGTGTTCCTCGAGCGTCGCCGCGAGCAGGCCGACGGCGCACCGTTGATGACTGACGTACAGGTGGCGGTCAAACGCAGCCTCAACCCCAACGGGCTGGATCTGAAGCTGCTGGAAGAGGAAGTCCGCACCGACCCGCAGATCACCGCCGTGTTGATCGCCGCAGCCAACAGTGCCGCTCAGCATCACGGTGCGGCGGTGCAGACCCTGGCTCAGGCGCTGCATCGCCTGGGCACCGGGCAAAGCATGAACCTGATCCTCGGCCTGGCCCTCAAGCGCAGCGCCAGACTCAGCGATCCATGCCTGGCGGACTACGCGGAGCGCTATTGGGGCCTGTCGCTGCACACCGCTGAATACGCGCGTACCCTGGCGCGTCTGCTCGATCTGGATCAGGAACGCTGCTATTGCGCCGGGATGCTCCATCGTCTCGGCGATCTGGCGTTGCTGCGTTGTTTGCAGGAGTGGAAGCAGGCCGGTGGCGAGCTGGATGAACTGGAGGAAGTCGGCGATGCGCTGGCGGAATTCGGTGCGGCGTACGGCTCGGCGTTGCGTACTCGCTGGCGTTTGCCGCTGGAGCTGCGCGAGTTGATTGCATCCGTCTACCAGCTCGGTGGCGGGGTGTACTCCCGCGAAGCATTGGTGATGAACATGGCGGCGCAGATGGCGCGGCTGACCGAGCACGAGGGCGTCGAGGAGCTGGCGAAGAGCCGCACGGCGCGCCTGCTCAAGATCGGGCTGCCGGAGCTGATGCGGATGCGCAAATAGCGCTTGTTCCGCATCAGCGCTGTGTTCAGCCGGAAATGATCCGGTTCTTGCCCTGACGCTTGGCCTCGTACATCGCCGCATCGGCTCGGGCGAACAGGTCGTCGAGGCTTTCGTCTTCCGGGGTGAGGCTGGTCAGGCCTTGGCTGACGGTGATTCCGAACGTCTGTTCGCCGTGGTTGAAACTCAGGCGCTGGATTTCCTGTTGCAGGCGCTCGGCCACCTGCATCGCCATGTCCGGCGCGCAGCCCGGAAAAACCGCAGCAAATTCCTCACCGCCAATCCGTCCGAACAGATCCCCCCGACGCAACGAGGCGCGGCCACTTTCGGCGATTCGTTGCAGCACGTGGTCGCCTTCCGGGTGGCCGTAGGTATCGTTGATCACTTTGAAGTCATCGATGTCCAGCAACAGAAATGCCAGTGGCGCACCCTGCAAACGGGCTTCTTCAAACTCGCGGTTGGCGCATTCGAAGAAGTGTCGACGGTTGCTGCTTTGGGTCAGCACGTCGGTGGTGGCCAGGCGTTGCAGCTCGGTTTCCATCTGTTTTTTCTCGGTGATGTCTTCGGCGATGCCGACGATGATCACCGGTTGTCCCGGTTCTTCCTGGCGGTTGATGAAGCACTTGTCGCTGATCCAGCGCACCTGACCGTCGGCGTCGATGATCCGGTATTCGCGGTCTTCCACGGCGCCTTTGTGCAGCACTTCGGCGAGGCTGCGTTCGGCGTATTCCAGATCCTCGGGGTAGATGCTGTCGCGCCACTGGTTATGATCGGCGAGCAACAGGGCGGCCGAACGGCCGAAAATCCGTTCATAGGCGGGGCTGACGTAGAGCACCTGACGGGTTTCCCAGTTGAAGGCCCAAAGCACGGCGTTGACGCTGACCAGCAGCGAACTGAACAGCTGTTCGCGTTCGCTCAGGCGCGCCACTTCGCCCTGGGCGTGCATCAGCGCCATCAGGGTTTGTGCGGCCTCTGGCCACTGGGGAAGGGATGAGTCTTTTTGATTGTTGTTGACCATCGACACGGATCTCAAAGGGCGTGCCGATCAGTCGACAACGGCCACGGGACAGCCCGCCGGGGGTGGCGAAGTGTCTTTGAGATAGGGGATCGGGGGTGAAGTTCCGAAGGGTGCGCCCGGGAACCGGGCGCACCGATCAACGGCATCAGACGGCGGCGGGGCGCAGCGAGTAGGTTTTCAACTGGTCGGCGAATTCGCGCAAGGACTGGATACCGCTGGCCTCGGCCTCGTGTACCCATTCCTTGATGGCCGCGAGCATGTCGTGGCCATTTGCGCTGGTCTTGACCCAGATCTGCTGCAGGGCCAGACGTTTCTCGTAAATTACCTTCAGCGCCTGGCTGTGCTCGAGCATGTTCTGGATGCGCGCGTGGTGGCGATCCTCCAGCAGGCTGGTTTCACGGGAGAGCAGACGCTTGGCGCGGTGGAACTGATGGCGTACCGAATGATCGACCTTGTCCAGCTCCTGCTTGACCAGCGGCCCGATCACCAGCTTGCGGTACTGGGCCATGATCTGGAAGCGGTTGTTGAGGATCGCCATGGCGGTGTCCATGTCCAGGCTGCCCTTGCCTTCGACGCGGTGGGCGATCGGCGCAACGCGCTGCACCTTGGCCAGACGCAGGAAGCTGAAGACCTGGATCCAGGCCCAACCGAGGTCGAATTCCCACTTCTTGACCGACAGTTTGGCCGAGTTGGGGTAGGTGTGATGGTTGTTGTGCAGCTCTTCGCCGCCGATCAGGATGCCCCATGGCACCAGATTGGTCGCGGCATCGCGGCATTCGAAGTTGCGGTAGCCGATGGCATGGCCGAGACCATTGACCACGCCGGCCGCCCAGACCGGGATCCACATCATCTGGATCGCCCAGATGGTGATGCCGATGGTGCCGAACAGCAGCAGGTCGACGACCGCCATGATTGCAATGCCCAGCAACCGGTGGCGGCTGTAGAGGTTGCGCTCGATCCAGTCTTCCGGGCAGTTCTTGCCATAGATTCGCAGGGTCTCAGCGTTCTGCGCTTCCTCGCGGTACAGCTCGGCGCCTTTGCGCAGCACTGTCGACAGACCCTTGACGACCGGGCTGTGCGGGTCATCGGCGGTTTCGCATTTGGCGTGGTGTTTGCGGTGGATGGCCGTCCACTCGCGGGTGTTCTGCGCCGTGGTCAGCCACAGCCAGAAACGGAAGAAATGCTTCAGGCCGGCATTCAGCTCCAGGGAGCGATGGGCCGAGTAGCGGTGCAAGTAGACCGTGACGGCAACGATCGTCACATGGGTCATCAGCAGGGTGACGGCGACCAGTGACCAGGCCGACAAGCCAAGAAAACCTTCGTACCACATAGGCTATAGGGCCCTCGATAAAGAAAAAACAGCCGTTGCATTATCACCAAGCACACAGATAAAACCAGTCGCCCTTTCAGATAAGAGATGGCTGGATGTTTCTTGACCTATAATCCCGACATTTTTGTAGGGACATGGACGGCCGAATGTCTGCCTCATACCGCGATGCCTTGCGTGCAGCGCTGCTTTACCTGGTCCTTGCCGTTGTCTGGCTGCAAGGCATTGGCTATTTATTGAACAGTTTCTTCGATAGCTCTGATGAGTTGCTGCGTTGGCAACTGATCAACGGCTATGCCTTTGTGGTGTTCAGCGCCGGTTTGATCTTTCTTGCCCGGGCGCGCCTGTTCGAATGCCTTGGCATTGGTGCCCGGTTGCGCGAGCGCCAGGCCGATCGCGAACGCCTGCGTCAGGCGGCTGCGGTATTCGACTGCACCCGCGAAGGCGTGCTGGTCACGGACCGGCAGGGGCTGATCGTGCACGTCAATCGCGCCTTCATGGAAATCACCGGTTATCAGCGTGAAGAAGTCATTGGCCAGCAGCCCAGCCTGTTCAAGTCCGGGCACCATCCTCCGGGGTTCTATCAGGCGATGTTCGCCACATTGCAGGCGCAGGATGAATGGAGCGGCGAGATCTGGAACCGTCGTAAAAGCGGCGAGATTTATCCGCAATGGCAGACGATCCGCGTCATTCGGGACGAAGACGGTCGGCTCAGCCACTACGTCGCGGTGTTTTCCGATATCAGCGCGATCAAGGATTCCGAGCATGAACTCAAGCACCTGGCCCACCACGATCCGCTGACCGATCTGCCCAATCGCCTGCTGTTCAGCGATCGCGCCGAACAGGCGCTGGCGTCGGCGCAGACCCACAAGCGCGGCTGTGCGCTGCTGATGATCGATCTGGACCACTTCAAACTGATCAACGACAGCCTCGGCCACAACATCGGTGACCGCTTGCTCAAGGCTGTTGCCGCGCGTTTGCAGGCGCTGTTCGGGTCAGGTATCACCCTGGCGCGGCTGGGTGGCGATGAATTCGCGGTGCTGGCGGAAAGTTGTCCACAGCCTGCGCAAGCGGCGGCGCTGGCGCAGCGCATTCTCGATGCGCTCAAGGAGCCGTTCTGCCTCGACGGCCATGAACTGTTCATCAACGCGAGCCTCGGCATCAGCCTGTTCCCCAGCGATGCCTTGAGCGCCGAACAGCTGTTGCGCAACGCTGATGCGGCGCTGTTCAAGGCCAAGAGCAGCGGCCGCAACGGCTACGCGCTGTACACCGAAGAACTCACCGCCCACGCCCAGCAGCGGGTCGAGATCGCCTTCGAACTGCGCCGTGCGCTGGAGCAGCAAGAACTGCGGGTTTACTACCAACCGGTGCACGACCTGAAAACCAGCCGACTGATCGGCGTCGAGGCGCTGGTGCGCTGGGAGCATCCGCAGCGGGGGCTGGTGTCGCCGGCGGAGTTCATCCCGATTGCCGAGCGCACCGGGATGATCTCGGAAATCGACGCTTGGGTCATGCAGCAAGCCTGCCGGCAGATGTGCCAATGGCAGCAGGCCGGGGTCGTGCTGTCGTTTGTCGCGGTGAACGTGTCTTCACGGCTGTTCGCCCGTCGCGAGTTGTATCAACAGGTGGCCCAGGTGCTGCACGACACCGGGCTGGACCCGGCCTATCTGGAACTGGAGGTTACCGAAAGCGCGGTGATGGACGATCCGGAAGTCGCGCTGGAACAGATGCATCGTCTGCGCGAACTGGGCATTCGCCTGGCCATCGATGACTTTGGCACCGGTTATTCGTCGCTGCTGCGGCTCAAGCGCCTGCCGGTGCAGAAGCTCAAGATCGATCAGGGTTTCGTCGCCGGCCTGCCGTGGGACGAGGACGACGCAGCGATCGTCCGGGTAATCATCGCCCTGGCCCGCAGCATGGGCATGCAGGTGCATGCCGAGGGCATCGAGCAGGCCGAGCAGGCGGCGTTCCTGCTGGAGCAGGCGTGCGATCTGGGGCAGGGCTACTGGTTCGGGCGGCCGGTGCCCGAAGCTCAAATCGACTGGACCCGAGCGCCGGCAATCGGCTGACGGATGTGCACAGCGGGTTTGTAATCGGGCAAATCCGCCGCAAACCCTTGCTGCATCACATAATGTTTTCCAGTTATATAAACATTCTTAAATAGTCTTTTTAAGAATATCCGCGCCTCTCTTATATTGCTCCCACGCCGAACGCAGTGCCGCCCACTGCCAGGCATATCCCATACAAAGGAGCAGCACCATGAGCGCATCCCTGCGTAGCGTTGACGGTCAGGACGAAACCACCATCTTGCGCGAAATCCAGAGCGCCTTGCGCGACCTGCGTTTCGGCGCGGTGGAAATCACTGTGCACAACGCCCAAGTGGTCCAGATCGAACGCAAAGAGAAATTCCGTCTGCAGCAACCGGGTAACAAACCGGCCTGATTCGTAGTCTGCGGCAGCTCCTGCGGGGAGCTGTTGGCAGAAGCTGCCACAGGCTGCGGTCGTTGAATGAGCAACCCGATTCCAGCAATACATAAGAAAAAGCCACCACCAAGAATTCCAGGAGCTTTCACCATGTCGTCGATTCGCCGTTACGCTTTGGCCGCCCTGGCCAGCGCTGTGTTTGCCGGTTCCGCGGTTGCCAAGGATTACGAACTGCTCAACGTTTCGTATGACCCGACGCGCGAGCTGTATCAGGATTACAACGCCGAATTCGTGAAGTACTGGCAGGCAGAGCATGCCGGCGACACCGTGAAAATCCAGCAATCCCACGGCGGTTCGGGCAAGCAGGGCCGTGCGGTGATCGACGGTCTGCGCGCCGACGTCGTGACCCTGGCCCTGGCCGGCGACATCGACGAAATCGCCAAGCTCGGCAAGACCCTGCCGGCCGACTGGCAGAAGCGTCTGCCGGACGCGAGCACCCCGTACACCTCGACCATCGTGTTCCTGGTGCGCAAGGGCAACCCGAAAGGCATCAAGGACTGGGGTGACCTGGTCAAGAACGACGTCTCGGTGATCACCCCGAACCCGAAAACCTCCGGCGGTGCACGCTGGAACTTCCTCGCGGCGTGGGCCTACGGCCTTAAAGCCAACGGCGGCAACGAAGCCAAAGCCAAGGAATACGTACAGACCCTGTTCAAGCACGTTCCGGTTCTGGACACCGGCGCCCGTGGCTCGACCATCACCTTCGTCAACAACGGTCAGGGTGACGTGTTGCTGGCCTGGGAAAACGAAGCCTTCCTGGCGCTGAAAGAAGACGGCGGCAAGGACAAGTTCGACATCGTCGTGCCTTCGCTGTCGATCCTCGCCGAACCACCGGTGGCGGTGGTCGACAAGAACGCCGAGAAGAAGGGCAACGAGCAGATCGCCGAAGCCTACCTCAAGCACCTGTACAGCCCGGCCGGCCAGGAAATCGCGGCGAAGAACTTCTACCGCCCGCGTGACAAGGACGTGGCTGCCAAGTACGCCCAGCAGTTCCCGAAACTGGAACTGGTGACCATCGACAAGGACTTCGGCGGCTGGAAAACCGCGCAGCCGAAATTCTTCAACGACGGTGGCGTGTTCGACCAGATCTATCAGGCGCAGTAAGTTTCAATAGCCTAAAACGAGCCCCGGATTTATGTTCGGGGCTTTGCGCGTTCTCAAACCAAGGACTTTTATGTCGCGTCGTATCTCCCCCGTCATACCCGGCTTCGGGCTGACGCTGGGCTACACCTTGGTGTACCTCAGCCTGATTGTGCTTATCCCGCTGGCGGCGATGTTCGTCCACGCCGCCCAACTCACCTGGGATCAGTTCTGGACGATCATCTCCGCGCCCCGCGTTCTCGCCGCACTGAAGCTGAGCTTCGGCACTGCGCTGTGCGCCGCGATCATCAACGGCATCATCGGCACGTTGCTGGCCTGGGTGCTGGTGCGCTACACGTTCCCGGGGCGCAAGGTGATCGACGCGATGATCGATCTGCCGTTCGCCCTGCCGACCGCAGTGGCCGGTATCGCGCTCACTGCGTTGTACACGCCGACCGGGCTGGTCGGGCAGTTCGCCGCCGACCTCGGTTTCAAGATTGCCTACACCCCGCTCGGGATTACCCTGGCACTGACCTTCGTGACCCTGCCGTTCGTGGTGCGCACGGTGCAGCCGGTGCTGGCTGACATTCCGCGTGAAGTCGAAGAAGCGGCGGCGTGCCTCGGTGCCAAGCCGTTGCAGGTGTTCCGCCACATCCTGCTGCCGGCATTGTTGCCAGCCTGGCTGACCGGTTTTGCCCTGGCGTTCGCCCGGGGCGTCGGCGAGTACGGTTCGGTGATTTTCATCGCCGGCAACATGCCGATGAAAACCGAGATCCTGCCGCTGCTGATCATGGTCAAGCTCGACCAGTACGACTACACCGGCGCTACCTCCATCGGCGTGCTGATGCTGGTGGTTTCCTTCGTCCTGTTGCTGCTGATCAACTTGCTGCAGCGGCGCATCGAAACCCCATAAGGAGGCGCGAACCATGTCCCAATCGTCTATTGCGGCCGCTTCCTCGGCCAACGCCGCCCGCCGTGGCAGCGCCACTTCGCGCAGAATCCTGATCGGCCTCGGCTGGCTGATTTTCTTCCTGTTTCTGCTGTTGCCGCTGTTCATCGTGGTGTCGCAGGGTTTGAAGAACGGCCTCTGTGCGTTCTTCACCGCGATCTTTGAACCGGATGCCTTGTCGGCGCTGAAACTCACGGTGATCGCCGTGCTGATTTCGGTGCCGCTGAACCTGGTGTTCGGTGTCAGCGCCGCGTGGTGCGTGAGCAAATACTCGTTCCGTGGCAAGAGTATGCTGGTGACGCTGATCGACCTGCCGTTCTCGGTGTCGCCGGTGATCGCAGGTCTGGTCTATGTGTTGATGTTCGGCGCCCAGGGCCTGTTCGGGCCGTGGCTGCAGGATCACGACATCCAGATCGTCTTCGCCCTGCCGGGCATCGTGCTGGCGACGATCTTCGTTACCGTGCCGTTCGTGGCCCGTGAGCTGATCCCGCTGATGCAGGAACAAGGCACTCAGGAAGAGGAAGCCGCGCGTCTGCTCGGCGCCAATGGCTGGCAGATGTTCTGGCACGTGACCGTCCCCAACATCAAATGGGGCCTGATCTATGGCGTGGTGCTGTGTACCGCGCGGGCCATGGGTGAGTTCGGTGCGGTGTCGGTGGTTTCCGGGCACATTCGCGGGGTGACCAACACCTTGCCGCTGCACGTCGAGATCCTCTACAACGAATACAACCACGTGGCCGCGTTCGCCGTGGCGAGCCTGTTGCTGATCCTGGCGCTCTTCATCCTGCTGCTCAAGCAGTGGAGCGAAAACCGTATCAACCGCCTGCGCGCCAGCGCCGCGGAGGAATAATTCATGTCGATCGAAGTGCGTAACGTCAGCAAGAATTTCAACGCGTTCAAGGCGCTGGACAACATCAGCCTGGATATCCACAGCGGCGAGCTGGTGGCGCTGCTCGGCCCGTCCGGCTGCGGCAAGACCACTTTGCTGCGCATTATTGCCGGTCTGGAAACCCCGGATAACGGCAACATCGTGTTCCACGGCGAAGACGTTTCCGGCCACGACGTGCGGGATCGCAACGTCGGTTTTGTGTTCCAGCACTACGCTTTGTTCCGCCACATGACCGTGTTCGACAACGTCGCATTCGGCCTGCGCATGAAGCCGAAAAACCAGCGCCCGAGCGAAAGCCAGATCGCGACCAAGGTTCACGAGCTGCTGAACATGGTGCAACTGGACTGGTTGTCGGATCGTTATCCGGAGCAACTGTCTGGCGGCCAGCGTCAGCGTATCGCTTTGGCTCGCGCCCTGGCGGTAGAACCGAAAGTGCTGCTGCTCGACGAGCCGTTCGGTGCCCTCGACGCCAAGGTGCGTAAAGAGCTGCGCCGCTGGCTGGCGCGTCTGCACGAAGACATCAACCTGACCTCGGTGTTCGTGACCCACGACCAGGAAGAGGCGATGGAAGTGGCCGACCGTATCGTGGTGATGAACAAGGGTGTGATCGAGCAGATTGGCTCACCGGGCGATGTCTACGAAAACCCGGCCAGCGATTTCGTCTATCACTTCCTCGGCGATTCGAACCGTCTGCATCTGGGCGATGACAACCACGTGCTGTTCCGTCCACACGAAGTGTCGCTGTCGCGGCATGAGCTGGAGGATCACCACGCCGCTGAAGTCCGCGATATCCGGCCGCTAGGTGCGACCACGCGAGTGACGTTGAAGGTTGAAGGCCAGACGGATCTGATCGAGGCTGAAGTGGTGAAAGACCACGACAGCCTGACCGGGTTGGCGAAGGGGGAGACGTTGTTCTTCAAGCCGAAGGTGTGGCAGAAAGTCGCCAACGTTTGATCTTGCGCGTTCCCACGCTCTGCGTGGGAACGCCGCGGGATGCATTCCCACGCAGAGCGTGGGAACGAGCGAATCAGCCTGTATTCAGACAGCCGCACGATTCGGATTGACCCGCACCACACCTGCCCGCGCTTCAATCTGCTCTTTCAGCTCATGACGCATCCCGAGCATGAAAGCCAACTCGGCCACCACAAAGAGCGGCCCGACAATCAACCCGCTCAAGTCATCGACGAACGCCGGTTTGCGCCCTTCATAGTGGTGCCCGACAAACTGGATCACCCAGCCAATCACAAACATCGCCAGGCCGCTGCTCAGCCAGACCAGGGTGCTTTGCTGTGCCAAAGCATGCCCGGCCCAGACGGAAAGCCCCATCAGCGCCGTCATCAACACACCGAGTTTCACTTCCAGTCGCAGGTAAAACCACGCCGAGGCCAGCGCCAAGATAACGGCAGGCGAAATCCACAATCCGCCTACCGACCATTCCGGCCGCGACAACAGCACGGCCACCGCCACCACAATCAGCGGAATCCCGATAAAGTGGCTGGCGATGTTGCGCGGGTCACGGTGGTAAGCGGCGTATTGACTCAAATGATCGACGAGGCTTTTCATTGTTGTTCCTCCTGTAGGGTGATCGAATCATGCCCCGGGTAAACGGTTCGCTCTGTCAGGCAGGCGACAATCTTTAGGAGAACGCATGGAAAAGGTCTTGCGCGAGCGCCTGCTGACCGGGCAATGGTTCAGTCATCTGCCTTCGTCCTTTCAGGATAGTCTGCTGGCGACGGCCAAGGAGCGGCGGCTGGCGGCGGGGCAGCGGCTGTTCCAGCGCGGCGATGCGCCGTGCGGGCTGTATGCGGTACTCGACGGCGCAGTGCGCATCGGTGCGGTTAGCGAGCAGGGCAAGGAGGCTTTGCTGAGCCTGGTGGAGGCGCCGCACTGGTTCGGCGAAATTTGCTTGTTCGACGGTCAGCCACGCACCCACGATGCTTATGCGGTCGGTCCTTGTACCCTGCTGAACATTCCTCAGGCCACGCTACTGAAGCTGCTCGACGAACACCCCGTTTACTGGCGGCATCTGGCCTTGCTGATGAGCCACAAACTGCGTCTGACCTTCATCAACCTTGAACAGCTGAGCCTGCTGCCGGCCCCGGCGCGTCTGGCTCATCGCTTGCTGATGATCGCCGAAGGCTACGGCGAACTCGATCCGCCACGCCGGGTGCTGCAACTGCCTCAGGAGCAACTGGCATCGATGCTGTCGCTGTCGCGCCAGACCACCAACCAGATCCTCAAGGAGCTGCAGGGGCAGGGGATTATCGGCTTGAGTTATGGCGAAATCGAAATCCTTGACGCCACGCGATTGCGCGCGCTGGCGACACTCTGATCGCTACCGATCAATGGCTTACGAACCGCGATAAGTGGAGAAGCCATACGGGCTCAGCAGCAACGGAATGTGGTAGTGCTGATCCGTCTGCTCCACTTTGAAAATCACCGGAATCTCCGGGAAAAACGTCTCGTGCTTCGTCTTCTCGAAGTACTCGCCGGTCTTGAATACCACTCGATATTCACCCGCCTCGAACGGTTTGTTCGCCGGGAACAGTTCGGCGATCCGCCCCTGTTCATTGGTAGTGCCCTGCGCCAGCGGCTGCCAGTTCTGGCCCACGTGGCGTTCCAGCGTCACGTTGATACCCGGCGATGGCAGACCGTTTTCCAGATTGAGTACGTGTACGCTCAGCGGGTTGCCGGCGGCCAGCGCCAGGCTCGAAAAAGCGCTCAGGCCGAGCGCGGCGAAAGTCATGCGCAGTGGGGTCATGGTGATGCTCCTGGGTTCAAGTACGGTTGATGGACAGGCCGACGATTTCGGCGGCCTTGATCGCGCATTTTTCGTCCTGCTCGCCGCCACCGGAACCGGCCACGCCCATGGCGCCGACCAGTTCTTTGCCGGCAAACAACGGGATGCCGCCATCGAGCAACAGCAATTTATCGAGAGTGTTGAGGTTGGCGGCTTCCGGGTTGCTTCGGGCACGCTCGGCGAACAACCGGGTCGGGGTTTTCGTCGACAGCGCGGTGTAGGCCTTGCGTTGGCTGGCGACGGTGTTGTGCGGGCCGATACCGTCGCCGCGCAAGGTCACCAACAGGTTGCCGCCCCGGTCGAGCACCGACACCGTGCCGGTGCAGTTTTCCAGCGTCGCATCGGCCAGCAGCCGAGCGGTTTTCAGATCGAGATCGGCGTGACGGGGCAGCTCAGGCGCGGCGATTGCGGCAGTGCCGAAGCTGATTGCCAGGCTGGCGATCAAGTATTTAGCAGACATGGACAGGCTCCAGAAGCGAAGGCCGCCACCTTATCCGCCGGTCCCCGTCGAAACCTCGTCAGTCGGATTACAAGTTTGTAATGGGCAACGCCGCGGAAGGGGCCTAGCCTGTGCCTCTGAATAATCGAGGTGTGCCATGCGTTTGCTGGTTGTAGAAGATGAAGCCAAAACCGCGAATTTCCTCGCCAAAGGGCTGGGTGAGTCGGGTTTTGCCGTGGATGTGGCGCTGAATGGCCTCGACGGGCGCTACTTCATCGAGCAGCAGGACTACGACCTGATCATCCTCGATGTGATGCTGCCAGGCCTCAACGGCTGGCAATTGCTGCAACTGATCCGTCAGCGTGGCGCCACGCCGGTTCTGTTCCTGACGGCGAAGGATGCGATCGAAGATCGCGTGCGCGGTCTCGAACTGGGGGCCGATGACTATTTGCTCAAGCCGTTCGCCTTCGCCGAATTGCTCGCGCGGGTGCGCACGTTGTTGCGGCGCGGGCCGATGCGCGAAGCCGAGTCGTACAGCATCGCCGATCTGGAAATCGACGTGCTGCGCCGCCGGGTCAGCCGAGGCGGTCAGCGTATCGCCCTGACCAACAAGGAATTCGCCCTGCTGCATTTACTCGCCAGCCGTCAGGGCGAAGTGCTGTCGCGCACGCTGATTGCCTCGCAAGTGTGGAACCTGAATTTCGACAGCGACACCAACATGGTCGAAGTCGCAGTGCGCCGCTTGCGTTCGAAAGTCGATGATCCGTACATGCCCAAACTGATCCACACGGTGCGCGGGGTCGGCTATCAACTGGAAGCGCCCGACGATGCGCGCTAGATCCATTGCCTGGCACCTGGCGCTGGCATTCGCTGCAGTCTGTGCCTTGGTGCTCAGCGCGATTGGCGTGTTCCTGTATCGCTCGCTGGCCTCGGAAATCGCCTGGCGCGACGACATGGCCTTGCTCGGTCGTCTGGAACAGGTACGCGCGCTACTCGCCGACAGCGACAGCCTCGACGCCTTGCAGGCACGGCCACGGCTGTACCAGAACATGCTTGGCAACCTCGACAGTCTGCTGTTGGTGCAACGTGCGGACGGCTCGAACGTGATCGCGATCAACCCCCGCCAACGCGCACTTCCGACCGTGCGGGCCATTCCGCGAGAGCAACCTCCGCAACGCAGCGATGTGCTGACCTGGCAGGCGCCCGACGGTGTCGAGTTGGCGCTGTTGTCAGGTCAGGCCCAAGGCCCGAATGGCGAATCGCTGACCGTGATCGCCGGCAAGGTATTGAGCGAACGCGAGCAGATGCTCGGCAGTTATCGCCTGCGTTTGTACCTGGCTGTCGGACTCGGTGCTTTACTCGCCTTTGCCCTCGGGTTGGTTTTGTTGCGCCGGGGTTTGCTTCCTCTGCGCAAGCTGAGCGAGGCGGTGCGCGGTATCGACCTGCGCAGCCTCGATCAACGCTTGCCCGCAAAAGGCACACCAGCGGAATTGCTCGAACCGGTGCAGGCGCTCAACGGCATGCTCGTGCGGCTGGACGACGGCTTCCAGCGCCTCTCGCAGTTTTCCGCCGACCTTGCCCATGAAATCCGCACGCCGCTGCACACCTTGCTCGCGAGCAATGGCCAGGCACTAAATCACCCACGCAGCAGCGCGGAGTATCAGGAAGTGCTGGCGTCAAACATGGAAGAATTCGAACGGCTCAAGCGCATGGCCGAGAACCTGATGTTTCTCGCCCGCGCCGAGCAAGCTGAGCGAGCGCTCGATCTGCGCACGCTGGAACTGCACGAAATCGGCGATGAGTTGTGCGAGTACTTCGAAGCCCTGGCCGATGACCGTGGAATCCGCCTCGAAAACACGCTCAGCGGAGATTTGCTGGCCGATCAGCAACTGCTGCAACGCGCCTTGGGCAATCTGCTGGCCAACGCCGTACGCCATGCCGACGCAGGTTCGGTCATCAGCCTGTGCCGGCGCGATGAGCCAGGCGTGTGCTGGTTGCAAGTCCACAACCTTGGCCCGGTCATCGCGGATGAGCATCTGGGCAGACTGTTCGATCGCTTCTACCGCGTCGACCCATCCCGCGCCGAACCGGGAGATTCCGGCGGATTGGGATTGGCGATCGTGCAGTCGATCATGCAATTGCATGGGGGGCAGGTGCGGGTGAGTAGTGATGTGCAGGTTACGGTTTTTGAGCTTGGATTTGTAACCAGTCGCTAATCGGCCCGCACATGCCGTTTCATCTAAGCTAGACTCGCCCTGAATTGGCATCAAATACGATGCATATAATTTTAATTACGCTTTATTGCACTGCATATAATGCACTGGTGTGTCATGGAACAGTTGGGCGAACTGATCAGAACTCTGCGCAAAGCGCAAAAACTCTCGCAACAGGCGCTGGCGCAACGTTACGGCATGAGCCGCGCCACCATTTCGGGTATCGAAAACAATACGATTTCTGAAATTGGTCTGCGCAAAGTCGAGGCGATCCTCAACGGCTTTGGCTATGAGCTGACTGCGGTTCCAGTGAGAGCACAACGCCCGACACTCGACGCGTTGCAGAAGGTCAATTTCCATGACTGAGCCGACAGATCGCTTGCACATCACCGTCGCGGATAGCCCGGTCGGAACGCTCGGTCGAGGGCAGCCGGGCATGGACAGTGTGTTCAGCTATCGCGAGGACGCGATCGACGAAAACGCGGTGTCGCTGACAATGCCGACCCGGCTGGAGAGCTACGGCTGGGAGCGGGGCATTCATCCCGTTTTCGAAATGAATCTGCCGGAAGGCGCGTTGCGCGATGAGCTGGTTCGACGCTTCAGTAAGGCCGTCCGCGGTTTTGATGATTTCGCCTTGCTCGCTATTGTCGGACCGCATCAGTTGGGGCGGCTGGCGATTACCAGTGAGTCGGCAACCGAGCGTCAGCCCGAAACATCACTGGCCGAGCTTCTGGTGCATGACGGTGCCCAGGGACTGTTCGATGACTTGTTACAGAAGTACGGCCAATACTCCGGGGTTTCGGGCGTGCAGCCCAAAGTGCTGGTACGCGATAGCGCGGCAGCAGTTGATCGCCTGACTCACCGAGGCTCCACACATCTGCTCAAAGCCTTCCGTCCCGAAGAGTTTCCCGAGCTGGCGACCAACGAGTACTTCTGTATGCGCGCCGCCGCGCTTAGCGGACTTGAAGTGCCAAAGTTTGAATTGAGTGAGCAGGGCAAGTTTCTGGTGGTCGAGCGTTTTGACCTGATTGAGCACGGCTATCTGGGTTTCGAGGACTTTTGCGTACTCAATGGTTGGCCTTCCAGAGCCAAGTACGATGGTTCTTACGAAGGCGCTGCCCGACAGATCAAGGCCTTTGTTTCGCCTGCGCTGTTGAGTCAGGCGCTGGAAGCTTTTTTCAAGATCGTAGCGCTGTCAGCGGGACTGAAAAACGGCGATGCGCATCTGAAGAACTTCGGTGTGCTGTATGACCATTGCGGTGCGCAGGCTTCGATCCGGCTGGCCCCGGCTTACGACATCATCACCACATCGGTTTACATCAGGAACGACAGCCTGGCCTTGCTGTTGGGCGGGTCGAAGGCATGGCCCAAGCACAAGGCGCTCATCCGCTTCGGTCGTACGGCGTGCAATCTCACTGAAGGCCGGTGCAATGAACTACTGCTGCAGGTTGTTCATGGCATGCAGACGGCGATGGAGGAAATGCTTGAGCATTGCCGAACCCATCAGTCGTTCGCAGAGGTGGGTGTGGCAATGATCGAGCAGTGGGAATCCGGGATTGAACGCAGTCTGACCAAGAGTTGAGCGACCCATGTGTGATCAGCGCAACTGATCCCGAAACTGCCCCGGCGTCATTCCCGTCCAGCGTTTGAACGCGCGACTGAAGCTGCTCGTATCAGCAAACCCCAACAGATAACTGACCTCGCTCAACGAGCAGTGCGGATCCCGCAGGTGCAGCAGCGCCAGGTTCTCGCGGCTCTCATTCAGCAGCGTGTCGAAGCGACAACCCTCGTCCGCCAGATGCCGTTGCAGGCTGCGCAGGCTCAGGTGCAAAGCCTGGGCGATGCGTTCGGCACTGGGTTCGCCTTCGGGCAGTTGCTCTTCGATGGCGTCGCGGACTTTGCGCTCCCAGGTCAGCGGCTTGAGCTGGGCGAGGGTGCGTTTGAGCACTGCTTCGTTGTGCTCGGCCAGTTCCGGGTTGGCGTCGTCGAGGTGGCTGTCGAAGTCGGTGAGGGCAAATTCGATGCGGTCTTCTTCGGCGGCGAAATGCACGGGTGAGCGGAACACTTTGTGCCACTGGTGCTCATCGGCCGGTGCAGGCCGACGCAGATACACCGCCAGTGGCGCGTAGTCGCGGCCCAGGCGATTGCGGCAGGTGCGCACGTAGATTGCGGCGAAGGCGTCGATGGCTTCGAACGCCGGGGCCGGGTTGTCGGCCGGAATCTTAAGGCGAAACCGGTAGCGGTCTTCGGTGCGCGTCAGCTCCAGCTCCAGTGCGTCGCTGACCACCTGGTGATAACGCACGATCCGCTCGAACACCTCCCGCAGGCTGCCGCTGGCCACCAACGCGTATCCCAGCGCGTGAAATGTCGTGGGGCTGACGAATCGCGACACCCGCAAACCGATCGCCGGATCACCGCTGACCTGCACCGCGATTTCCCACAGGCGCGTGGTGGCGGACAACGGATAGCGGGCGTTCGGGTCGTCCATCAATTGTGGATCGAGCCCGGCCTGCTGGCACAGGGCAGTGCTGTCCAGCCCCAGCGCGTCGAGTTGCTTGCGCAGGGCACGGGTCCAGCTGGCGAGAGAAGTCGGTTCCTTCATGCTGATTGGCGCTTCCGGTCAACAGGTTGGCGTTCTCGGCTACCGCGTTCGGAATCCGCGCGGGGCAGGATACGAACATCAATAACCAGAGGATGGAAGCATGGACCGTACTTCTGCAAGTCCCCAGCGACACAATGCTGCCCAGCGATCAGCGCATATTCGCGAAGTGGTGCTGGCCAAAGGCGTCGAGCTGCGCGAGCGCTACCCGATTCTCAACCATCAGGACGCCCTCGGCGCGGGGATTCTGGCCTTCGCGCTGGCCGGGATGATCGGTTCGGCGGCGCTCTACATCAGCGGGCACATGGCTTGGTGGGTATGCCTGTTGCTGAACGCGTTTTTTGCCTCGCAGACCCATGAGCTCGAACACGACCTGATTCACAGCATGTATTTCCGCAAACAGCGCGTGCCGCACAACCTGATGATGGGGCTGGTGTGGCTGGCGCGGCCGAGCACGATCAACCCGTGGATACGTCGTCATCTGCACCTCAATCACCACAAGGTGTCCGGCACCGAAACCGACATGGAAGAGCGGGCGATCACCAACGGTGAACCCTGGGGTTTTGCGCGGTTGCTGATGGTCGGCGACAACGTGATGTCGGCGTTCATCCGCATGCTGCGGGCCAGGACATGGACGCACAAGTTCAGCATCATCAAGCGTTCGCTGAAGGTCTACGCGCCGCTGGCGCTGGTGCATTGGGGCGCGTGGTATGTGTTTCTCGGTTTCCATGCGGCCAACGGCATCGCCTACTTGATGGGCTCGCCGATTGAATGGTCAGCGACCACGTTGTCGGTGATGCAAGTGATCGACATCGCCGCTGTGGTCATCATCGGGCCGAACGTGTTGCGCACTTTCTGCCTGCACTTCATCAGTTCGAACATGCATTACTACGGCGACATCGAAGCGGGCAATGTGCTGCAGCAGTGCCAGGTGTTGAATCCTTGGTGGCTGTGGCCGTTGCAGGCGTTTTGCTTCAACTTCGGCAGCAGTCACGGTATTCATCATTTTGTGGTGAAGGAGCCGTTCTACATTCGTCAGTTGACGGTGCCGGTGGCGCACAAGGTGATGCGGGAGATGGGGGTTCGGTTCAATGATTTCGGGACGTTCGGGCGGGCGAACAGGTTTGTTCGCAAGGAAAATCAGGCTTTGGCGGGTAAAGCGATCGAGGTGAATTGACGTTGTGTTTTCGGCTGGAGATCCAGCCCTCACCCTAACCCTCTCCCGGAGGGAGAGGGGACTGAATGGGGGATATTGGGGAGGTACGCCGACCTGATCTTGATGTGCCGAATCCATAATCGACTCGGTATTTCAGGTCGATGTATAGCGAAAGACACCTCGGTCAGCTCCCTCTCCCTCCGGGAGAGGGCTGGGGTGAGGGAGGGCTTTTGAGCTTGCCCTCAATCCGGCTGAAACGGCGACTCACTCAAAATCACCCCGGTCTCCTCCACATACCGCTGCCAATGCTCGATCAGCGCTTCAAGCTTCTGCGGCTGACTCGACGCAAGGTCATGAATCTCCCCCGGATCACTGCCCAGATCATAAAGCTGCCAGGTCGCCGGCCCCACTGGCCCGGGGATCCACACAGCCTTCCATTGCCCCTGCCGAATCGCCCGACGCCCGAACAGTTCCCAGCCGGTAACGGTGTGTTCGTCATGCACCTGCGCCGTTTCGCCGGACAAGAACCCCAGCCACGATTTGCCACGCAACAGCGCCACCGGTCTGCCGTGCCACTGCTTGCCCGGATGGCGCACGCCGGCCAGATCGAGGATGGTCGGCGTGATGTCCATCACCGTGCCGAAACCATGGCTGATCTGCCCCTTCAACGGCAGCTGCGGATAGTGCAACAGTGCCGGAACGCGAATCCCGCCCTCGGTGGTGAACGCTTTGAACAGGCGTGACGGCGCGGTCGCCACCTGCGCCCAGTTCGGCCCGTACCAGACGTAGGAATTGGCACGGCCGATGTTGTCGAGGCTGTTGTCGTAATGCTGGCTCAGGTAAGTCACCAGCTCCGGGCCGAATTTCGGGAAAGCCTCCAGCAGCGCGCCTTCGGCACCGTTGTCGGACATGAACAGGATGAAGGTGTTGTCGAGTTGGCCTTGCTGGCGCAGGTAGTCGACGACGCGGCCGATGTTCCAGTCCATGCGCTCGACCATCGCGGCGTAGACCTCCATCGCCCGCGCGGAAATCCGTTTTTGCTCATCGCTCAGCGCGTCCCATTGAGTGGTCAGTTGGATCAGCGGATGCGGCTCGACATCCGGCTCGATCAGCCCCAGCGATTTGAGTTTTTCCAGACGCTCGAGGCGCAAGGCTTCGGGGCCCGCGTCGTAGCGGCCACGGTATTTTTCGACGATGTCGGCGGGTGCCTGCAACGGCCAGTGCGGCGCGGAAAACGGCAGGTAGGCGAAGAACGGCCGGCTCTGATCGCGCTCCTTGAGGTACTGCAACAGCTTGTCGCCGAACGCGTCGGAGGAATAGAAATCCTTGGGCAATTCGTCGATGAAAGTGTCGTCTTCGATGTACAGCGCAGGGGTGGATTTCAGCAATCCCGGCGTGTGCTCATCGTAGGTCGGTTCGAATCCGTAGTGGTTCGCGGCGCCGGGCAGCAGCGAGAACGAGCGCTCGAAGCCACGGGCGTGGGGCGCCAGTTCGGCGGTCAGGCCCAGGTGCCATTTGCCGCTCATCAACGTCTGGTAGCCGGCCTCGCGCAGCAACTCCGGCAGCGCGACGACGCGGTCGTTGAGGTAACCCTCGTAACCCGGTTTGCCGATCAGTTCCGGCGTCAGCGTTTCGGCCATGGTGCCGATGCCGGCGATGTGGTGATCGGTGCCGGTGAGCAGCATCGAGCGGGTCGGCGAACAGGTCGGTGCAGTGTGAAAGTCGGTCAGGCGCAGGCCGTTGTTGGCCAGGGCATCGAGGTTCGGCGTGGCGATTTCGCCGCCGAAGGCACCGATGTCGGAGAAGCCGAGGTCATCGGCCAGAATCACCAGAAAGTTGGGACGTTGCGGCATCAACAGGCTCCTGTTCAGCAGGCAATGAACGACAACGGCAGATCACGGATCTGTACCGGCACGCTCGGTTGGTAATGGTCATCACTGGTCAGTTCGTGCAGCAGTTCTTCGCGCAATTGGTGGAAGTCGAAACTGCTGCGCTGGCGCGGATGGGGCAGGGCGATGTCCACCACTTGTTTGATCCGGCCGGGGCGCGGTTCCATCACCACCACGCGATCAGCGAGGAAAATCGCTTCCTCGACATCGTGAGTGACCAGAATCGTGGTGATTTTTGCCCGTTCACGAATCGCCAGCAGCTCGTCCTGCATTTGCTGGCGGGTTAGCGCGTCGAGGGCGCCGAAGGGTTCGTCGAGCAGCAGGATCCGTGGGCTCGCCACCAGCCCGCGAGCAATCGCCACGCGCTGGGCCATGCCACCGGAGAGTTGGTGCGGGTAGGCGCGGGTGAAGTCGCGCAGGCCCACCAGTTCGATGAAATCGTTGATGCGTTGCTGCTTTTCGGAGGCAGCCAGCGGCTCGTTGACCAGGCCCAGGCCGATGTTGTCGGCCACCGTCAGCCACGGGAACAAACGGTGTTCCTGAAACACGATGCCGCGCTCGCCGCCGATCCCGCTGACGGCTTTTCCATCGACCGTGATCTGCCCGCGAAACTGCGTGTCGAGGCCCACCAGCAAGCGCAGCAAGGTGGATTTACCGCAGCCGCTGGAGCCGACGATGGCGACGAATTCGCCCTCGGCGATGTCGAGGTTGAATTCGCGAATCGCCTCCAGTTCGAAGCCGTCGACGTCGAAGGATTTGCCTACGTGGGTGAAGCTGACAATCGGTGCGTTCATGCGTGTCTCCAGCGGGTGGCGCGGATTTCCAGGCGTTGGCCAATGAGGTTGAGCAGGGCGCCGGTGAGGCCGACCAGCAGCATCCCGGCCATGATCAGGTCCATGCGCAGCAGTTGTTGGGCGCCGATCATCTGGCTGCCGATGCCGCCGTTGGACGGCATGAAATATTCGGCGCCGATGGTGCCGAGCCAGGCGTAGATCAGGCTCAGTCGAAGCCCGGCGAAAATCCCCGGCGCGGCGCCCGGCAGCACCAGTCGGTGCAGGCGTTGGGCGAGGCTCAGGCGCAGCACCTGCGCGGCTTCGTTGAGTTGTGGCGAAAGGTTGGCGACGCTGCGCTGGGTGGCGACGAACAGAGGGAAAAACGCGGCAAGGGCGACGAACACCCACTTGGCCAACTCGCCCAGACCGAACCATGCGGTCAACAGCGGCACCCAGGCGAAAATCGCGATCTGCCGCAGCGCGGCGAGAGTCGGGCCGAGCACGCGTTCGCTGGTGCGCGAAAGACCCAGCAGCAAACCCAGAACGAGGCCGAGGCCGCCGCCAATCAACAGGCCGCCGAGTGTGCGGCCCAGGCTCAGGGCCATGCCCGAGATCAACGTGCCATCGAGTAATCCGTTTTTCGTCGCCTCAAGCACCGCCAACGGGCTGACCAGAATGTTGGCGTCGACCCATTGCTGATCGACCGCCAGTTGCCACAGCGCAAACAACCCCAGCGGCAACAGCCACGGCTGCACGCGCTGCCAGCCTTCATAGCGCGGCCCGCGACGAATTTCTGCCGTGGCCGGGTGCGGCCAGTGCACCAGTTTTCTGTCCAGCAGGCCGATGCCGCGATCCATCGCCACGCCGATCAGGCCGATCACCACGATGCACACGAACACGATGTCGAGCATGAACAGCTGCCGCGCCCAGACCATCAGGTAACCGATGCCCTCGCTGGAGGCCAGCAGTTCCACCGCGAGCAATGAAGTCCAGCCAGCGGCCAGCGCCAGACGCACGCCGGCCATGAACGCCGGGAGGGCGGCGGGCAGCACCAGTCGGCGGATCAGCAGGCGTGGCGGCAGGCGCAACACGGCGGCGGCTTCGCGCAGTTTCGGTTGTGCGTCACGCACGCCGACCAGTGTGTGCAGGGTCACCGGCACCACGATGGCCTTGACCAGCACCACCAGTTTCAGTGTTTCGCCGATACCGAAAAACACCATGAACAGCGGAATCCACGCCAGCGTCGGCACCTGGGCCAGACCGGCGAAGGTCGGAAAGATGAGGCGTTCGAGGCGACGGCTGAACCCCAGCGCTGCACCGAGTACGGCACCAGCCGAGATCCCGGCGAGCAGGCCCCAGAACAGTCGTTGCAGGCTGATCCACAAGTGACTCCACAACTCGCCTTGGGACAGCTCGACGGCACTGCTCCACACCAGCGATGGCGCCGGCAGAATCTGTTCGCTCATCCATTGATTGCGCGCAGCCAGCCACCACAGGGCGAACAGCCCGAGCGGCAGTAGCCAGGGTAAAACGCGGTGGCTCAGGCTTGGCCAAGTGCGCCGGTTTTTCAACGGCGGTGCGGCCAATGGCAGGCTGAGCAGGGATTCACGGGCCATGGGTGACCTCCGTTGTCGGGTTGGATCGAGTCAGCGGAATTAGCTAAAAACTAATTGTTATAAGTGAATTAAAAAATAATCATTTTGGAGATAAGCAGCGCCATTTAAGGCCTCCAGCCCTGCACGCATCCAATGCATTCGAAGAATATTTTCGATGCTCTCCATGCATACCGCTCTGCATGTCCCGACTTTGCTGGCTTAGCTTTAAAAGCTATAAAAATGTGCTTTTTAAGTATTTAAGCGCTGGTGCGGATTGCGCCTACTTTCGGCTCCTCAATGCCCGCCGTGATCAGGAGCCGCACCCATGAACCTTCCCTTCAAACGTGTCATCAGCCTGTTTGCCGCGCCGGCACTGGCGGGTCTGCTGGCGTTCTCTGCCCAGGCCGACGAGCTCAAGGAAATCAGGATCGCCGTGCCTGATCTGAGCGCCGGCACCCAGCACAGCGGCGGGGGCATCGTGGACGTGCTGCGCGATCAGCAGATCTTCGAAAAGGCCTTCGCCGATCAGGGCATCAAGATTCAGTGGAGTTTCTTCAAGGGCGCCGGGCCGGTGATCAACGAGGCGTTCGCCAACGGTCAGGTGGACCTGGCGTATCTGGGTGATCTGGCGGCCATCATCGGCAAGTCCAACGGGCTGGATACGCGTCTGCTCAGCGCCAGCGCCCGGGGTGTGAAGCAATACCTGGGCGTGGTGCCGGGTTCGGGGATCAAAACGTTGCAGGATCTCAAGGGCAAGCGCGTGGCGATCTTCCGGGGCACCGCGACCCAGTTGTCGTTCGATGCGGCATTGGCCAGCGTGGGCCTGAGCGAGAAGGACGTGAAGGTGATCAACCTCGATTTCAACGCAGCGGTTGCCGCGCTGGCGGCGAAGCAGATCGATGCGTCGTGGGGCAGCTCCGGGCTCACCGCCTTGCAGGCCAAGGGCCTGGCCGAGTTGCCACTGAACACCAAGGATCTTGGCGGTGCCGGCAGTGTGCAGTCGGTGCTGGTGGGCACCGGCAAGTTTGTCGATGGGCACCCGGAAGCCGTGGCGAAGCTGCTCAAGGCGCAGCAACAGGCGGTGGAGTGGCTGACGCAGGACAGCAACAAGGACGCCTACGTGCAGCTTGTGTCGGGACTCGCGAGCTATCCGCCGGTCATCCTCACCCAGGATCTGAAGGATCAGAATCTGAGCGAAGTGTTCCCGTCGACACTGGATCCGCTGTTCCTCGAAAACCTGCAGGGCAAGGTGGACCTGGCGGCGCAGCAGAAGCTGATCCGCAAGCCGTTCAAGGTGAACGAGTGGGTGGCGCCTGAGCTGGCGGCTGCGAAGCTCTGAGTGATGTGATCCTTCCCACGTTGAGCGTGGGAAGGATCCTTAAACCGCGACACTGATTTCCTGTTTATCCACCGCCACCAACGTCTCGATCATCGCCCGCGCCGCCGGTGACAGCCGGAATCCCGTGCGGCTCACAATCCCGCACCGCGCATTCATGCTTTCCAGATTCTGCGGCAGGTTGCGCCAGTGCAATAGCGCCAGCGAGCCCTGGGCAATGTCTTCGACAAACGCCTCTTCAGTGCCCACGCCAATCGCGTTGGATTGCAACACCACTTTCACCAGCGCCGGAAAATGCTCGGTCTCGATGGTGGGGGAAAAGTCGATCCGGCCGCTGAGGTTCGCCAGCAGTTTGCGAATGCCCGGCGGGATCAGCGTGGTCGCCAGCGGGTAGTCGAACATGTCGTTGGTCGACAGGCTTTCCTTGGCCAGCAGCGGATGCCCCGGCCGGCAGAAAAATACCCCGCGCTTGGGTGTCAGCGGCTGGGTCTGGAAGTTCGGGTCGGACTCGAAATGGCGGATGTCGGCGATGAAGAACTCGATCTCCTCGCGGCTCAGGGCGCGGCTGAGTTTTTCCCAGTTATCCACCTGAAAACAGGTGCGCACTTTCGGGTGCGCATTGATGAATTGCGCCACCGCATCCGGCACCAGTTTCACCGCCGGCGCCGGTCCGCAACCGAAGTGCAGTTCGCCGGCGTCGAGCTTGGTCATCTGCGTCACCTCGGCGCTGAGCAATGCCGCGCCCTGTACCAGGGTCAGGGCGTGTTGCAGCACCACCTGGCCTTCGGGCGTGGGGCGCAGATCCTTGTTGCCGCGATCCACCAGCACGCAGCCGAACTCCTGCTCCAGCCCTTGAATGCTGCGGCTGAACGCCGGTTGAGTGATGCCCATGGCATCGGCCGCGCGGACAAAACTGCGGTGTTCGTTGAGGGCGATGAAGTAGCGCAACTGGCGAAGATCCATATGCTTTTCCGGCATCCTAAAAATAGCTCGAAGGCATTTGCGACGAGGGTTGCTTGAGGTTTTAAATGCAAGCTCTTATTCCGTCAACGAAGCATGTGAATATCTATTAGATGTAAATGGAATATAGATAGAGCGTTGTTTCGCTGCCGTCCAACCGCAAGCAGTCGATGAGGGTCTACCCATGAGCAATGCCGCACTCGCTGTAAAACCCGCTGTCCACGCGCTGGAGATTCATCCGGTGGCCGGCCGTATCGGCGCCGAAATCCGGGGCGTGCACCTGTCCGGTGAGCTGGATGCCGCGACGGTTGAAGCCATTCAACAGGCGCTGGTGCAATACAAGGTCGTGTTCTTCCGCGAGCAGACTCAGCTTGACGATCAGCGCCAGGAAGCCTTTGCACATTTGCTCGGCGAGCCGGTGGCGCATCCGACTGTGCCGTCCCGCGAGGGCACTCGTTATCTCTTGGAGCTGGATGGCGCCGAAGGGCAGCGAGCCAACTCCTGGCACACCGACGTGACCTTCGTTGATGCCTACCCGAAAGCGTCGATCCTGCGTTCGGTGGCGGCTCCGGCATTCGGCGGCGACACCCTGTGGGCGAACACCGCGACCGCGTACAACGAACTGCCGACCGAATTGCGCGAGCTGGCGGACAAACTGGTGGCCGTGCACAGCAACGAGTACGACTACGCCGGGGCGAAGCCGGACGTGTCGGCGGAGAAGCTTGAGCGCTATCGCAAGATCTTCACCTCGACCGTCTACGAGACCGAGCATCCGGTGGTCCGCGTACACCCGATCAGCGGCGAAAAAAGCTTGCTGCTGGGGCATTTCGTCAAACGCATCAAGGGTTACTCCCAGGCTGATTCGGCGCACCTGTTCGGCTTGTTGCAGAGTCATGTGATTCGTCAGGAAAACACCGTGCGCTGGCGCTGGAAGGCCGGTGATGTGGCGATCTGGGATAACCGTTCGACGCAGCATTACGCGATTGATGATTACGGCACTCAGGACCGGGTGGTGCGTCGGGTGACGCTCAAAGGGGAAGTGCCGGTCGGGGCGAACGGGCAGCGTAGCCAGACCATCAAAGGGCGCGATTAAGATGATCGTTCCCACGCTCTGCGTGGGAATGCCTCAATGGACGCTCTGCGTCCGCTTTGGGACGCAGAGCGTCCCGGGCTGCATTCCCACGCGGAGCGTGGGAACGATCACTGTCACCAAACCCCGATCTGCACCATTTTCTCCGTCTCCGGCTCCCCATAACGAAACCGCTGCCCACGCAAATCAATCTCCTGATGACTGATCGTCGTGCGCCGCTTCAGCCCGCGCACCCACTCGAACAGATACCCCGCATGCTCCTCGCGCACCGCCGCATACGCCGGATCAGCGCCCAGATCCTGCAGCTCCTGTGGATCATTCAACAGATCGAAAAGCTGCGGCCGGAAGCCGTCGTACGCCAGGTACTTCCAGCGCTCGCTGCGCACCATGGTCATGCGACAACGGTCGATCGGCTGGCCCAGTCGCTCCCGTGCCGGGGCCTGGAAGGCGTAGTCGTATTCGCTGATCGCATAGTGGCGCCAGTCAGGGTTTTCACCGTGCAGCAATGGAATCAACGAGCGACCTTCCAGTCGATGCTCCGCGCCCGTCACGCCCAGTGCTTCGAGAAAGGTCGGCACGCCGTCGATGGTTTCCGCCAGGCGTTCGTCCACCGTGCCCCGTGTGATGTCCGCCGCCGCACGCGGGTCGCGCACGATCAATGGTACGCCCACCGCTTGCTCCAGCAAAAACTCCTTCTCACCCAGCCAGTGATCGCCCAGGAAGTCGCCGTGATCGCTGGTGAACACGATCAAGGTGTCATCCCAGCGACCGTTGCTTTGCAGGAAATCGAACAGCCGCCCCAACTGGTCATCGACCTGTTTGACCAGGCCCATGTACGTCGGGATCACGTTCTGTCGTACCGGATCTTTGGAGAAGTTCAGGCTTTCCTCATGCTGGCGAAAGGCCTGATAGACCGGGTGGTCGCTTGGAGAGGCATTACGTACCGGTTCGAGAATCGATTTCGTACTGTACAAAGTGTGGTACGGCGCCGGTACGATGTAGGGCCAGTGGGGTTTGATATAGGACAGGTGTAAAAACCACGGTTTTTCACCTTGCTCACCGATGAAGTCGATGGCTCGATTTGTAGTGTAGACAGTCTCTGAATGTTGCTCGGGAATTCGCGCCGGCAAATGGGCGTTGCGCATTTTCCAGCCGCTGAGAATTTCGCTGTTGTCACCTTCGGCAGCGTTGGCCCAGTCGTGCCAGGGGTTACGCCCCTCGAACCCCTGCTCGCGCAGGTAATGGGTGTACGGCGCGGATTCGCGTTTGTCATCGAACAGCGGGTCGTCGGGGAAGATGCCGTCGTGTCGAAAGTACGGCTCGAAGCCGACTTCATTCAGCACTTCGGCCTGTGCGCTTTCAGGGTTGATCGCCAGCCGCTGCAAGGCATCCACGTTGGCCGTGGCGTGGGTCTTGCCGACCAGCGCAGTACGAATGCCGTGGGGCCGCAGGTAATCGCCGATGGTCAGTTCTTCCAGCGGCAGCGGCACGGCGTTCCACGCCACCTGATGGCTGCTGACGTAACGCCCGGTGTAGGCCGACATCCGCGACGGCCCGCAGATCGTGCCTTGGGTGTAGGCGCGGCTGAAGCGCACGCCGGCAGCGGCCAGGCGATCGATGTTCGGGGTGTGCAGGTGCGGGTGGCCGTAGCAGGACAGGTAATCGCGGCGCAGTTGATCGCACATGATGTACAGCACATTGCGCACGGGGTTTTGCGGGTTGGACATGGGGTTCACCAGTCAGAAAGACAGGCGAGGTTTTTCGCTTTCGGCGAGGGTGTTCGGCAAGTGCATTCGGGGAATGCTTGTGATGCATGAAACGCATGGGCTCAGACGGCGAGGTTTGCCAGCGAGCACACCTCCTCATCCACCGCATCAATCGCCTTGATTTGCTCGATCATCGCCTCGGCCAATGGCGACAACCGATACCCGGCGCGACTGACAATTCCGTAGCGCGTGTACAGCTCCTCGAGATCATCCGCCAACCCCTCGATTTTTAAACACACCAGTTCACCCCGGGCCTGATGCAGTGCATCCGAATAGGCACCGACGATGCCGATCGCGTCGGAGCGCAGCACTACACCGAGCAGACTGGCGCTGTTCTCACACTCGACATTGGGTATGAAATCCGGGCGGCCACTGAGGTCGACGATGACCTTGCGCAGATTCGGCGGGCGAATGCTGACCGCCAGTGGATAACTCATCAATTGCTCGGCCGAGACCCGCTCAAAAGCGGCCAGCGGATGGCCGGCGCGGCAGCAGAAATGCCATTTGCGTGGCCGCAATCGGTAGGTCAGATAATCTGGATCCGCCTCGAAGTGGCGAGTGTCGGCGACAAAGAATTCGAACTCTTCACTCAGCAATCTTTTGCTCAGGCTCTGCCAGTCATCGACCTGGTAATGCACCCGCGCTTTCGGGTATCGGCCGATGAAACTGCCGATCGCCCGTGGGATCAATCCAGCCGCCGGCGCCGGGCCGCAACCGAAGCGCAACTCTCCCGCCTCCAGCCCGTTGAACTGGCTGATCTCATTGGCCATTTGCTGGGCGCCGCTAACCAGTCGCCGTGCGTGTTCAAGCAGCACCTGGCCCTGTTTGGTCGGCGGCAATTCCTTGCGCCCGCGATCCACCAACTGGCAACCGACGCTGTGCTCCAGCGCCTGAATGCTGCGGCTGAATGCCGACTGCGACAGGTTCACCGCCTGCGCGCCCGCGACGAAGCTGCGTTGTTCGGCGAGGGCGATGAAGTGGCGGAGCTGGCGCAAGTCGATATGCATTTTTCACATAAAAAATATCCGGGAAATGCATTGGATATGCATTAGGTCGACTCCTTATAAAGGCAATCTCTTATGCAGTAAATCTTTGTAAAAACATAAATAAATAACTTAAAAGAATATGCGGCACAGAAGATGTCAGCGTGTTTTTTGACCAGGAGCAGCCCCATGAGTCCGTTGAACCTCGCTTCACCGCCGCCGCCACGACGGCTCAAACGCTTGCCTTTGGCCCTGTTGCTGGCGGGGAGTGCCAGCTGGAATCAGGGTTACGCCGATGAAGCTCAAAACCCTGTACCGACCCCGGCAGGCAAAAACGCCACCGCCACTTCGCAACTGGAGACCGTGACGGTCACCACTCGCCGTCGCGAAGAAAGTTCGCAGGATGTACCGACGCCGATGAGCGTGGTCAGCGGCCAGACTCTGGAGACGCAGCGGGTCTATCGGATTCAGGATCTGCAGCAACTGGTGCCCAGCGTCAACGTCGCCTACATGCATGCACGCCAGTCCAGCGTGTCAATCCGGGGCCTGGGCAACAACCCGGCCAGCGACGGTCTGGAAGGCAGCGTCGGCCTGTACATCGACAACGTTTATCTGGGCCGTCCGGGGATGGCGGTGTTCGACCTGATGGACATCGAACAGCTCGAAGTCCTGCGCGGGCCGCAAGGTACTTTATTCGGCAAAAACACCACCGCCGGGGTGATCAACATCAGCACCCGCGCGCCGAGTTTCACCCCGGAACGCAGCATCGAAACCTCGGTCGGCGAGGACGGTTATTTCCAGACCAAGGGCACGCTTTCCGGACCGCTCAACGATCAATTGGCCGGGCGCATTTCCGCTTATCGCACCCGCAGCGACGGCGACATCAAAAACGAATTCAACGGTCATGACCTGAACGGCGGTTCCCGCGACGGCTTCCGTGCGCAGTTGCTGTTCAAGCCCAACGAAGATTTCAATCTGCGCTGGATCGGTGACTACAACGAAGAGGACTCCAGCGCCGGCACCCGCGTGCTGTACAACACCGGGCCGACCATCAACGGCGTCAACCTCTATCAGTCGCGGGCCAACGCCGCCGGCGCAACGTTGGTCAACGGTTCGCACCGCAAGGTCAATCTGGACAACGACCAGCACGTCACGGTGCATCAGGGCGGCACATCGGTGGAGGCTAACTGGACGTTGCCGAGCGATTTCACCCTGACGTCGATCAGCTCCTATCGCTTCTGGAATTTCACCCCGGCCAACGACGATGGCCTCAATGTCGCGGCGACCTACAACGCCGGGGTTTCCGTCGAGGACAAACAGTACTCGCAGGAATTTCGCCTCGCATCGCCCAAGGGGGAGTTCTTTGATTACGTGCTAGGCGCGTACTACTTCGGTTCGGATCTGGACAACAAATCCTTCGCCTATTACGGCCCGCAGGCCGACATCTGGAACGGCACGCCACGGGGCGCATTGGCCAATGTCGGCAGCGTCGGCAACGGTCACATCAAGACCGACAGTTTCGCCCTGTTCGCCCAAGGCACCTGGCACCTCACCGAACGCCTGGATTTCACCGCCGGGGTGCGCGGCACCTATGAAGAAAAGAATGCCTGGGTCACTCGCGATGCACCGGTCGGCGGCGCCGCTGTCACCGGTGCAGCGGCCACTGCACGACGCGGACGTACCGGCGCTTACGACTCTGGCGATCTGAACCAGTACAGCTCCAGCCCATCCGGATTGCTCAACCTCAGCTATCGCATTACCGATGATCTGCTCGGCTACGCCACGCTGTCCCACGGCGAAAAATCCGGCGGGGTCAACCTCGTGGTCGGTTCCGCTCCGACCGCTGGCGCCGACTCGCTGCTGATCGGCACCGAGCGCGCCAACAACGCCGAGCTCGGCTTCAAGAGCACCCTGTGGGACCGCCGACTGCAGCTCAACGCCAACCTGTTCTGGACTCAGGTCAACGCCTACCAGACCAACGCCTACGACGACGTCAACCGCGTGCAATACCTGACCAATGCCGGCTCTGTGCGCTCGCGTGGTGTGGAATTCGAAAGCACCGTGATCCCGCTGCGTGGCCTGACCCTGAACTTCAACGGCTCGTTCAACGACGTCAGTTACCTCTCGTACAAAGACGCGCCGTGCCCGCCGGAAGTCAGCCTGGCACCGGGGGCTCCGGCCTCTTGCGACCTCAGCGGTCATCAGGTCGTCGGTGCCTCGAAATGGATCGGCAACGCCAACGGCAAATACGAATGGAATCTGGCCAACGGGCTGCAACCTTACGTCACCGGCAGCTACGCATTCCGCTCAAAAGCGGTGGGCACCGTCGAGGATTCCGACTACGGCCAGATCCCGAGTTACGCGGTGGTCAATCTCTCCACCGGCCTGCGCGGCGATTTCAATCAGGGACAGTGGGATGTCTCGCTGTGGCTGAAAAACGCCTTCGACAAAACCTACTACACGACCCTGTGGACCGGCGGCAACGGTGGTTATGAAGGCCTGCTCGGCACGCCGCGCACCCTCGGCGTCACCGGTCGCTACGACTTCTGATCGATCCTTCAAGGAGCTGCATCATGTTGCGCATCAAAACCGCTTTACCGGTGTTGTTGTCCGGCGCAGTGCTCAGTGCCGGAGCGCTCGCCGCGCCCAGCGTCTATCCCACAGGCGTCACCCGATACGACCCGGCCAAGGCCTTCAACCAATATGTGATCTTCAGCGGTGCCGACAAGCAGACGCACCTGATCGACATGAACGGCAACGAAGTGAAGAGCTGGCCTCAGGCCGGTTTCCCGTCAGCAGTCATCGACCCGAAACTGGTCGGTGGTGAGCGCGGTCACGTCCTGCTGCAACTGAGCGAAAAGGATCCGGGCAAGCTCGGTTCCGCCGGTAACGGCCTGGGCAATCAGAGTGTCGGCGAGCTGGACTGGAACGGCAAAGTCGTCTGGCAGTGGGGCGACAAGGCACCCGGTGGCGCCGCGCAACAGCATCACGACCAGCGTCGCCTGAGCAACGGCAACACCGTGGTGCTGGCGAACAAGGTGCACAAGGTCAAAGGCTTCAAAGTGCCCGAGGTGATCGACGATGCGATCTATGAAGTCAGCCCCGCAGGCGAGGTGAAATGGCAGTGGCTGGCGTCGGATCACTTGAACGAATTCGGTTTCACTGCCGAGCAATTGAAGCTGGTGCGTGCCAGTGAAAATCCGGATTACCTGCACATCAACAACCTCAGCCTGGTCGGGCCGAACAAATGGTTTGACTCAGGCGACAAGCGCTTCAATCCGGACAATCTGCTGCTCGACTCACGCAACGCCAATTTCATCGCCATTATCGACAAACACAGCGGCAAAGTGGTCTGGCGCCTGGGGCCGAACCTGCCGCTGGCCAACCCGAAAACCGCGCAGAAAATACCGCGCCCGGTAGACCAGTTCGTCGGCCAGCATGACGCACACATCATCCCGGCCGGGCTGCCTGGCGCTGGCAATCTGCTGGTGTTCGACAACCAGGGTTCGGCGGGTTATCCAAACGTCACGCTGGGGCTGATTTCCGGCTCGCGGGTTCTGGAAATCGACCCGGTGAAAAACGAAATCGTCTGGCAGTACAGCGCCGCCAATTCGAAGCAGCCGGGGTGGGCGTTCTACAGCTCGTTCATCAGCAGCGCGCGGCGTTTGCCCAACGGCAACACGTTGATCGACGAGGGCATGAACGGGCGGTTTTTCCAGGTAACGGCCAGCGGTGAAAACGTCTGGGAATACGTCAGCCCTTATCTGGGCAAGGCGCCGGGCAGCGATGCGATCAGCAACTGGGTGTATCGAGCACTGCCTGTGAGTTATGACTGGGTACCGGCCGGAACGCCGCGTTCGGAGACGGCAGTGATTGCGCCGGTAGTCGGTGTGCAACAGACCAACGCCAGCCGTTAGTTTAAATGCTATTAACACTCTTCAGATTCGAAATAAGTTATGAGCGACATGAATAGTGCATATAGCAATATCGTTGAAAAGTCGCGTGGACAATAAGTAAATGTCCAACCATCCTGAGTGTTGTGAGTTTCCAGGAGGAAACTTGCTCTCATCGGAAGACACTTATCCAACGATAAAGGAAATCTCGTTATGTCGAGCATTAATGGCAACTATGTAAACGCTAACGCTGGCGCCAAACTGACGATTACCGATGGCAACGACTCCAACGGCACCTTCAGCGGCAAATTCAGCCAGAACGGCGTGAACTACGACATCGCGTACGGTCACTACCACTTCCAGAACAGCACCGGGCAGCCTACGATCATTACTTTCGCGGCTCTGAATGACGGCACTGGCTATCAGTCCTGGACCCTGTTCTCGCCGGATCACAACTACTCGAAAGTTCGTGCGGTGGGTTCACGCACCAACTTTGACGGTGATGTAGTCGGTCTGGCCGGGGAGTTTGTGAAGCAATAAGAAATTCTGTAAGTCGAAGGCCGATGCATTAAGCATGCATCGGCCTTTTTATTTGCCTCTTGAAAAGTTCGTCAACTATCACCTTGGTATTAGTTGTCACTGAATGCCGGGGCGTCGATAACCCGATGCCTTGGATGAATACTTTTTATGCCGGGAAAGCATGTCGATTCTGGCGAATCGCTGGAAGCCTTGCGGGCCGTGGCTTTGGCGGAAATGACCGTTTTTTATATTCCATAAACATCTATCCATAACATGAAAGATTACTTTCGGAGATAAGCCTCTAGCCCAATGATTAACCCATCGATCACGCCGTGGGGGATTCAACAAGCGGCGCATCGGCTACGCGAAAAAACGCAAAGAGACCGCAGGGAGTAAATCAATGGGCAATGTCCAGACCGCCGCCAGTGCACAGGAGGTGCTGTGGCGCCAGGCGCCGAGCGGCGAGTTGGTCGATCTCGGCCGGCCCCATCGTGTGCCGTTGGGGCAACTGCGTTTGCAGCGCGCGCCCAAGGGCATTCTGAGCCGCCGCGAAACGATTCTGCTCGGCGTTCTGGCGCTGGTGGTGCATGGCGCGGTGATCTACTGGATCAATCAGCACCCGACGCCGGCGCTGCCGATCGTGCCGCCGGAAATTCCACCGATGACCATCGAGTTTTCGCGCCCGGCACCACCGGCACCACCTGTGGTTGTACCGCCGCCACCGGCACCTGTGGTCGAGCCACCGCCACCGGTGGAAGACGAACTGGCAACCAAGCCACCACCAAAACCGAAGCCGATTCCCAAGCCGAAACCGGTCGCCAAACCCGTACCAAAACCGGCCCCCAAAGCCGTCGAGCAACCCCCGGCTCCGCCACAACCGGCGGCCCCGGTCGCCGCACCAGCGCCACCTGCACCACCGGCGCCTGCTCCGGTGACCCCGGCCTCGGCCAACGCCGCGTACCTGAAGAACCCGGCGCCGGAATACCCGTCGCTGGCCCAGCGTCGCGGTTGGGAAGGCACGGTGTTGCTCCGGGTGCACGTACTGGCCAGCGGCAAACCGGGCGAGATCCAGATTCAGAAAAGCAGTGGCCGGCAACAGCTCGACGACGCGGCGCTGGACGCCGTGAAGCGCTGGAGCTTCGTGCCGGCCAAGCAGGGTGATGTCGCCCAGGACGGCTGGGTCAGCGTGCCCATCGATTTCAAGATTCATTAAACCGAAACCAATTTCGCGCTAAACGTTTACACGAGGGAACACATCATGACGTTACTGGCATCTCCACTGGAATCCATCGAAAGCGCGGTGATCTGGCTGCTGGTGGTCTTCTCTGTCGCCACCTGGGGCCTGGCATTGCTCAAGGCTGTGCAGTTCGGCCGGTTGAAGGCGCAGGATCGCAAATTTCACAAGCGCTTCTGGGCGGCGTCGAGTCTGGACTCCGCCGCCGAGTTGAGCGAAACCCAGCCCGGCGCAGCAGCGCGGGTGGCACAGGCCGGTTATGCGGCGATTCAAGTGGGCGAGGCGCCTCAGGCCAATGACCTGAGCCAGGCGATCAACCATCAGGATCGCCTCGAACGTGCCTTGCGTCAGCAGATCGTCCGCGAGCGTCGTTCGTTGGAAACCGGTCTGGCGGTGGTTGCGAGTATTGGCAGTACCTCGCCGTTCATTGGTCTGTTCGGCACGGTGTGGGGAATCATGGAAGCGTTGAAAGGCATCAGCGCGGCAGGCTCGGCGAGTCTGGAAACGGTCGCAGGTCCCATCGGTGCAGCGCTGGTCGCCACCGGGGTGGGGATCGCGGTCGCGGTGCCGGCGGTGCTGGTTTACAACTACTTTTTGCGTCGTCTGAAACTGACGGCGGCGGACCTGGACGACTTTGCCCACGACTTCTACAGCCTGGCGCAAAAGAGTTCGTTCCGCGTGCTGATCCACCCGACCGCGCACAAGGCTGCGGCCCAGGGCAACGCAACAAAAGTGAAGGAGGCGTCCTGATATGGCCTTCTCCACGCAAGACAGCGACGAGGTGCTGAGCGAGATCAACGTGACGCCGCTGGTCGACGTGATGCTAGTGCTGCTGGTGGTGTTCATCGTCACCGCGCCGCTGCTGACCAACGCGATACCGATCAACCTGCCGAAGACCGAAGCGGTGGCGCCGGTCGAGCAGAAAGACCCGTTGGTGGTGAGTATCGACGGTGCTGGAAAACTGTTTATCAACAAGGACGAAATCCAGCCGGACCTGCTGGAGTTCAACCTCAAGTCGGCCAAGGCCAAGGACCCGGAAGTGCGCGTGCAATTGCAGGCTGACGACGGGGTGAATTACGGCGAAGTGGCGCGAGCCATGGCTTCGATTGAGCGGGCAGGCATCACCAAACTGTCGGTGATCACTGCACGATAAGGGTTTCACGTTTTTCCGGGGCCGTCTCCTTGGCAGGGTGCGGCCCCTTTTTTTGCCCGAGGATTTATATTCTTTTCAGGTCTTAATAAATAGCTTCTTATTCCTTAACGAATATAAATCCCGTCCCTATACTCCTTCAGGAACAGACACGACGCAGGAGAGCTCCCCCATGCGCAACGAATCAATCCGCTATCTGATTGTGCCGGGCTGGCAAGGATCGCCAGAAGATCATTGGCAAAGCCACTGGCAGAACAGCCTGCCGAACAGCGCGCGGGTGGAGCAGGCCGACTGGCTGACGCCGCGTCGTGAAGACTGGGTCGCGGCGCTGGCCGAGGCGATTGCCGCCGACAGCACGCCGGTGATCCTGATCGCCCACAGCCTGGGTTGCATCACCGTGGCGCACTGGGCGGCCACCGCGCCGTTGCAGCATTTGCGTCAGGTGCGCGGTGCGCTGCTGGTCGCGCCTGCGGATGTAGAACGTCCGGCCTGCGTGCCGGCACTGCGCAATTTCGCACCGATTCCGACCGACCTGCTGCCGTTCCCGAGCCAGGTCGTCAGCTCCGACAACGACGCCGCCGTCAGTGCACCGCGTGCCTTGGAGCTGGCACGCAACTGGGGTGCCGAGGCGGGAATTCTCGCGGGTGCCGGCCATATCAACGTGAAGTCCGGGCATCAACGCTGGGAGCAGGGATTCGCTTATCTGTATCGCCTGCAAAACCGCATGGAACACCACGCCCGGCGTCGTGCCTGACCATTTTTTTTTTTCAGCGCCCCCGTCTCCCGGCGATTTGGGGCGGGAGTCTGCCATGAGTTTCGAAACCTTCGGTCAGCCGTTGCTGACCTTTCCCGATGCGGAAAAAAGTCCCCTGAGCATTCGCGCGAAGGCGCTGGTGTTCGTCGATCCACGCTCGCGCCAGCTGCGCGAGGAAATGGCCCAACTCGCACCGCGCTCGATTTCGGTGTTGATTCGTGGCGAGACCGGTACCGGCAAGGAATTGCTCGCCCGCCATATCCACCGCGCCAGTGATCGCAGCGGCTTGTTTGTCTCGGTCAATTGCGGGGCGATCAGTCCGACGTATGCCGATGCCGAGTTGTTCGGCTACGCCGCCGGCAGTTACAGCGGCTCGGCCAGCAGCCGCGCTGGCTGGTTCGGTTCGGCCAACGGCGGCACGTTGTACCTGGATGAAATCGGCGACCTGCCGTTGCCGATCCAGATCAAGTTGCTCGCCGCGCTGGAAAACCACGAAGTCACCCGCGTCGGTGCCCATCAACCGAGCCCGGTGGATGTGCGCCTGGTGGCGGCGACCAGCATCGATTTGGCGCAAGCGGTGGCGGCGGGGAAATTCCACGAGCGGCTCTATCACTATCTCAGCGAGGGGCATCTGGAACTGCCGGCGTTGCGCGCGCGGGTCGGCGACATTCTGTCGTTGGCCGAGTACTTCCTCGGCATCTACAGCCAGCGCCTGGATCTACCGGTGCCGCTGATCAGCGAAGCGGCGCAGGAGGTGCTGGAGCAACACAGTTGGCCGGGCAACACCCGGGAGCTGGAAAACGTCATTCATTTTGCGTTGCTGGTGAGCACTGGCGAGGAAATTCTGCCGGAGCACCTGAACCTGCCCGAGGTGTCTGGGACGCTGGTTCAGATCGAACGTCAGGTGGCGAGCATCACTGCCAAAGGGACAGCCGAGGAACGTAAGGCATTGAAAAAATTACTGTTGAGCCTGAGCGAGGCGTTGTAACCATTTTGTTCAACATGAACAAAATGGAATATGAAGCTGAATAAACGTTATTGTCCGGGAATAAAAAATCCCGGTATTGTCCGCTTCACGCCAGCAGTAGCACATCGCTGGCACACGTATTAATGCCGTCGTCGATGACGACCGATTTTCGATAAGGACACTGCATGAAAAAGGTTCTGTTGTTTACCGCATTGGCGGCTGCTCTGACGGCTTCCCTGGCGCAGGCCGGCGAGAAACTGGTTGTCGCCGCGACCCCGGTTCCGCACGCCGAGATCCTCGAACTGATCAAACCGACCCTCGCCAAAGAAGGCGTGGATCTGGAAATCAAAGTCTTCACCGACTACGTACAGCCGAACGTACAGGTTGGCGAGAAGCGTCTGGACGCCAACTACTTCCAGACCCTGCCGTACCTGAACAGCTTCAACCAGGGCAAATACAAGGACGACAAAGCCAAGTACCTGGTGACCGTGCAAGGTGTGCACGTTGAACCGTTTGGCGGCTACTCGAGCAAGTACAAGACCCTGGCCGAGCTGCCGGACGGCGCCACCATCGCCATTCCGAACGAAGGCAGCAACAGCGGTCGTGCACTGATCCTGCTGCAGAAGGCTGGCCTGATCGAACTGAAAGATCCGAAGAACGCCCTGGCGACGCCAAAAGACATCGCCAAGAACCCGCACAACTTCAAGTTCAAGGAACTGGAGTCGGCCCTGCTGCCGCGTGTTCTGAAAGAAGTCGACCTGGACATGATCAACACCAACTACGCGCTGGAAGCCAAGTTGAACCCGACCAAGGATGCTCTGGTGATCGAGGGTGCCGATTCGCCTTACGTGAACTTCCTGGTGGCCCGTGAGGACAACAAGAACAGCGACGCGATCCAGAAGCTGGCCAAGGCCCTGACCAGCCCGGAAGTCAAAGCGTTCATCGAGAAGAAGTACAACGGCGCGGTACTGCCGGCGTTCTGATCTGACGCAGCAACACAACCCCTTCAGGTATGAAAACGCCGATGGCCAGTGATGGTCATCGGCGTTTTTGTGTGTGCGGGTGAGGGGTTTTTAAGCTCACGCTATCCCGGTCTTCAACGCCCGGCGCAACGCCACCAACAATTTCACAATCTCATGCGGATCCAGTCGCTGCGGCACTTTTACGTCCATGTTCTCTTCCTTGTTATGGGGTTCGGCCGAGGGAGTCTGGCCAAAAGCTGTTCGTCCTTGGAGGGCTTTGATGAAAAAAAGATCCGTCCTACAGCGCTGGGGACAATAGCCTTCCTCCTCCTTCCCGGCAAACCCGTCGATTAGTTTTTTGTGTGATATCAATATGCTTTATCGGTATTTAAATTCTTCTTTTTATACCTTTAAAGTCGGTGCCTGCCGGACAGCTATCCGCTGCCCATGGACTGCACCACCGTCGCTTACCGAGCGGCGTCAGGATGTTTCATGAACTTCGATTACGCATTTATCCTCAGCACCCTGCCGGCGTTTCTCAAAGCCGTGGGCGTGACGCTGCAGGTCGGTTTGATCGCCATTGGCACCTCGCTGCTGGTGGCGTTGCTCAATGCGACGATTCTGGTGTTCCGCACGCCTTACCTGCAAAAGCTGGTCGGGCTGTATGTGGAGCTGGCGCGCAACACGCCACTGCTGATCCAGTTGTTCTTCGTCTACTTCGCCTTGCCGGCACTGGGGATCAAGGTTTCCGGTTTCACTGCCGCAATCATCACCATGACTTTTCTCGGCGGCGCCTACCTCACCGAAGTGCTGCGCGCCGGCGTCGATGCGGTGCCTCAGGCGCAACTGGAGTCCGGTCGTTCCATCGGCTTGTCCCACGGTCAGTTGCTGCGCTACGTGATCCTGCCGCAAGCGGGGATCCTCAGCCTGCCGTCGCTGTTCGCCAATTTCATTTTCCTGCTCAAGGAGACCACCGTGGTCTCGGCCGTGGCGGTGCCGGAGATTCTCTACACCACCAAGAGCTACATCGCGCTCTACTACAAAACCTACGAAATGCTCGCCGTGCTGACGCTGATCTGCGTGCTGTTGTTCCTGCCGCTGTCGCTGCTGTTGAGCCGTCTGGAAAGGAGGCTCCAGCATGGCCAGTTCGGGTCTTGAACTGCTCTGGGTGTCGTTGCCGCAATTGGCAAAAGGCGCCGGGCAAACCCTGTCGATCTCGTTCCTCAGCATCGCCATCAGTACCGTCGGCGGCGTGCTCTACGGTGTGCTGCGCACGCTCAACGTGACGTGGCTGAACGCGGTGCTGCGAATTTATCTGGAGCTGTTCCGGGCGATTCCGGTGCTGGTCTGGTTGTACCTGCTGTTTTTTGGCTTGCCGATTTTCTTTGGCCTGAGCCTGCCGAGTTTCTGGTGCGCGGTGCTGGTGCTGTCGCTGTGGGGCGCCAGCGAGGTCGGCGAAGTGGCGCGCGGTGCGCTGCATTCGTTGCCGCGCGGGCAGCGTGAAGCGGGGCTGTCGGTCGGTCTGAACGCGGCGCAGCTCTATGGCTACGTGCTGTTGCCCCAGGCGCTGAAACGCATGACGCCACCGACCATCAACGTCTACACGCGGATCATCAAGACCAGTTCGCTGGCGGTGCTGATCGGCGTGGTGGATGTGATCAAGGTTGGCCAGCAGATCATCGAGCGCACCTACGAATCGGTGCTGATCTACGGTGCGCTGTTCCTGTTTTTCTTTTTCATCTGCTACCCGCTGTCGGCCGCCTCGCGCGTGCTGGAGCGGCGCTGGACGCAAGCATGAGCGCATTGATCGAGTTTCAGGGTTTCAACAAATTCTTCGGCGAACAGCAGGTGCTCAAGGGCATCGACCTGCAAGTGAAATCCGGCGAAGTCATCGTCATCCTCGGCCCCAGCGGCTGCGGAAAAAGCACACTGCTGCGTTGCCTCAACGGCCTGGAAACCGCCCACAGCGGTCACTTGAAATTCGCCGGCCGCGAACTGCTGGACAAGGCCACCGACTGGCGTGAAGTGCGCCAGCAGATCGGCATGGTGTTCCAGAGTTATCACCTGTTCCCGCATATGAGCGTGCTCGATAACTTGCTGCTCGGCCCGCTCAAGGTGCAGAAACGCGAACGCCGCGAAGCACGGCAGCAAGCCGAAGCATTGCTCGAACGCGTTGGTCTGCTGGACAAACGTGATGCCTTCCCGCGCCAGCTCTCCGGCGGCCAGCAGCAACGCATCGCCATCGTCCGCTCGTTGTGCATGAACCCGCGGGTCATGCTCTTCGATGAAGTCACCGCTGCCCTCGACCCGGAGATGGTCAAGGAAGTGCTGGAAGTGATTCAGGGCCTGGCCCGCGAAGGCATGACCCTGTTGATCGTCACCCATGAAATGGCCTTCGCCCGCGCAGTGGCCGATCGCATCGTGTTCATGGATGCCGGGCGCATCCTTGAACAGAACCCGCCCGAGCTTTTCTTTACGAACCCGCAAACCGCACGCGCGCAGCAGTTCCTGGAGAAGTTCTCCTACGTCGAAGCCCTGCCTTCAACGACTTCGTCTAAAACGACTCAAACCAAGGAACTGGAACTGCCATGAAAACTGCCAAAGCTCTATTCGCATTACCGCTGATCAGCCTCGCGCTGCTGGCCGGCTGCAACAAGACCGAAGAACCGGCCAAGCCGAAAGTCGCCAGCGAAAGCACCGCGCCGGCCGGTTATCTGGACAAGATCAAGGCCCGCGACAAACTGATCGTCGGCGTATTCACCGACAAACCGCCGTTCGGTTTCGTCAATGAAGCCGGTCGCTATGTCGGCTTCGATACCGACATCGGCCGTCAATTCGCCAAGGATCTGCTGGGCGATGAAAACAAGGTCGAGTTCGTGGCCGTGGAGCCGGCGAGCCGCATTCCGTTCCTGCAAAGCGACAAGGTCGACCTGATCCTCGCCAACATGACCGTGACCCCGGAGCGCAAGGAAGCGGTGGAATTCACCAACCCGAACCTGAAAGTCGCGGTGCAGGCGTTGGTGGCTCAGGGCAGCGAAGTGAAGAAACTGGATGACCTGGCGACCCGCACCACCATCGTAACCACCGGCACCACTGCCGATATCTGGCTGACCAAGAATCACCCGGACTGGAAACTGCTGAAGTTCGAGAAAAACTCCGAGTCCCTGCAAGCCCTGGCCAACGGCCGTGGCGATGCTTACGCGCAGGACAATCTGGTGCTGTTCAGCTGGGCCAAGCAGAACCCGGGCTACCGCGTGCTGGATGAAAAACTCGGTGCTGAAGCCCCGATTGCACCGGCGGTGAAGAAGGGCAACATCGAATTGCGCGATTGGGTGAATGCGGAGTTGGCCAAGCTTGGAGAAGAGAAATACCTGCTCAAGCTGTATGACCAATATGTGCGTAAAGAGCTGAGCGATGACACCAAGCCTGAGAGCGTGATTGTCGAAGGCGGGAAGTGGCAGGGCTAAGCCGATGATCGTTCCCACGCATGCGTGGGAACGATCATCAACAAGCTAATCCGGCCAGTTCCACGCCGGCTCATCCAGCACCCTCTGCCCGACGATCCCGGTCTGGCCGAGGGTTTTTTCCAGCACGATGCAATTGCATTCCTCATCTTCCTGCAACGCCGAAATCAATCGCCGTGCGTGTGAAACCACCCACACCTGACACTCCTGCGATGCGCGAATGATCAACCGCGCCAGCGCCGGCAACAGATCCGGATGCAGACTGGTTTCCGGTTCGTTCAGCACCATCAGCGACGGCGGACGTGGCGTCAGCAGTGCGGCGACCAGCAGCAGATAACGCAGCGTGCCGTCCGACAACTCTGCCGCCGACAGCGGTCGCAACAACCCTTCCTGAAAAAACTCGATGGCAAAGCGTCCGCCCGCCAGCGGCGCGATGTTCAACCGTGCGCCGGGAAACGCATCGCTGATCGCGGCCTGCAGCGCCTCGGGGTCGCCGATTTCGCGGATGGTCTGCAAGGCTGCCGCCAGATCCCGGCCGTCGTGATGCAGCACCGGCGTGCGCGTGCCCAGTTGTGGCTGGCGCACCGGGGCGTCGGCGTCGCTGCGAAAGTGATCATAGAAGCGCCAGCGGCGGATGAACTCGCGCATCTGGAACACTTCCGGCGAGGTGCGCAGGCTGCCGACCTGATCGAACAGGCTGTCGAATGTCGGCGTGTGCTGGGCCATGACATCCCAGGTGCGACCATCACGGGTGCGAATCATTGGCCCGTCGCGGTCCACCAGCAAGCTGGCAGGTCGATAGAGCGGCCCGGCCCAGATGCATTCCCGCTTGATTTGCGGATCAAGGCTGAAGCGCGAAGGGGTCGGTACACGGTCTCCAGGCAGCATGAAATGCCCGTTGGAGTCGGGGAGCCCGAGGCTGATCGAGTAACTGAAATCCTCTCCGGCAAACCCCAGCCGCAGACGTTTCACGCCCTGGCGGACCGTCGATTGAATCGGCACTTCGCCATTGCGCATGCGCCGGCTGATGGTTTCCGGCCCGGCCCAGAACGTCGAGTCCAGCCCGCCCTCACGGGCCAGCGCATTGACCACGCCGCCCTGAGCGGTTTCCGCCAGCAGTCGCAGCGCCCGGTAAAGATTGGACTTGCCGCTGCCGTTGGGGCCGGTGATCAGGTTCAGCCAACCCAGCGGGATTACCAATTTGTTGATCGAGCGGTAATTGGCTACCGCGAGGGTCTTGAGCATGAAAATCCTTCTTGGGTGCCCCGAATTCCGGGTCAGGATACCTGCTGCACATAAATGCATATATCGCCCGGACGAAGGTTGAACCCTGTTCTAAGCTCACAGTCGTACCGTCACTTGCACGTTCGTACACAGGAAGGAGTCTGCATGGCGAGTCCCGGATTGAAAACAGCGGTGATGCTGAGCCTGCTCGCTTTGCTCGCGGCCTGCAGCGAAAAGAAGCCGCCTCAGGAATACCTGCCACGGGTCTTTGTACAAGAGGTCAAACCCGCGGACTTCGCGGCGTCCGTGACCCTCACCGGTGACGTTCAGGCGCGGGTGCAGACCGAATTGTCGTTCCGGGTCGGCGGCAAGATCATCCAGCGCATGGTCGATGTCGGTGACCGCGTTTCGGCCAAACAAGTGCTGGCCAAACTCGATCCCAAGGACTTGCAGACCAACGTCGACTCCGCCCAGGCCCAGGTGCTGGCCGAGCAGGCGCGGGTCAAGCAGAGCGCCGCCGCATTCGTCCGTCAGCAGAAACTGTTGCCCAAGGGTTACACCAGCCAGAGCGAATACGATTCCGCACAAGCCGCATTGCGCAGCAGCCAGAGTGCCTTGAGCGCGGCCCAGGCGCAGTTGGCCAATGCCAAGGATCAACTGAGTTACACCGCGCTGATCGCCGATGCACCCGGCATCATCACCGAGCGTCAGGCCGAAGTCGGCCAGGTGGTTCAGGCCACCGCGCCGATTTTCAGCCTGGCCCGGGACGGCGACCGCGACGCGGTGTTCAACGTTTACGAATCGCTGCTGGCCGAGCGCCCGGCGGAGCGTTCGATCGTCGTCAGCCTGCTCGACAATCCGCAAATCAAGACCACCGGCACCGTGCGCGAAATCACCCCGGCGGTGTCGGCGCAGTCCGGCACGGTGCAGGTCAAAGTTACCCTCGACAGTCTGCCGCAGGGCATGCAGCTCGGTTCGGTGGTCAGCGCCACCGCCAAGGGCAGCGGCAAATCGGCGGTGGAATTGCCGTGGTCGGCCCTGACCAAAAACATCAGCGAACCTGCGGTGTGGATGGTGGACGACAAAGGTGAGGCGCAACTGCACAACGTCACCGTCGGCCGCTACCTGACCGGGCACGTGATTATCAGCGCCGGCCTCACGGGCGGCGAGAAAGTGATCATTGCCGGCGGGCAACTGCTGCATCCGGGGATGAAAGTCGAGATCGCCGAGAACACCTACAAGGATCTGCAATCGGGAGCGCAGCCATGAAGCCTTTGTGGGTGATGTCGATCGGGCTGCTGCTGGGTGCCTGTTCCAAGAACGAGCCACCGCCGGAGCCGGTGCGCCCGGTGCTGTCGATCAAGGTCGAAGCGCTGAGCGAGGAAAACCTCGGCCGTTTCGCTGGCAGCATTCAGGCACGCTACGAGAGCAACACCGGTTTTCGCGTCGGCGGGCGCATCGCCAGCCGCAACGTCGATGTCGGCGCCGAGGTGCAGAAGGGCACCTTGCTCGCCACCCTCGATCCGTCCGACCAGCAGAACCAGTTGCGTTCGGCCCAGGGCGATCTGGCGAAAGTCGAAGCACAACTGATCAACGCCCAGGCCAACGCTCGGCGGCAGCAGGCGCTGTTTGATCGCGGCGTCGGCGCCCAGGCGCAACTGGACATCGCCACCACTGATCTGAAGACCACCCAGGCGTCCCTCGATCAGGCGCGGGCGGCGGTGAACCAGAGCAAGGATCAGCTCGGCTATACCGAACTGCGTTCCGACCACAAAGCCGTGGTCACCGCCTGGAACGCCGAGGCCGGGCAAGTGGTGACGGCCGGCCAGCAAGTGGTGACGCTGGCGCAACCGGACATCAAGGAAGCGGTGATCGATCTGCCGGACACGCTGGTCGACCAGATTCCCAGCGACGTGGTGTTTCTGGTGGCCGGGCAACTCGATCCGAGCATCAACACCACGGCCGTCATCCGTGAAATCGAGCCTCAGGCACAAAGCGCCACCCGTACCCGCCGCGCGCGTTTGACGCTGGCTTCAACGCCGCCCGGATTCCGCCTCGGTACGGCGATCAGCGTGACCCTCAGTTCGGCGATCAAGCCGCGAATCGAATTGCCCGCGACAGCCTTGCAGGAGGCCGACGGCAAAACCCGGATCTGGGTGATCGACCCGCAAAACAAAACCGTTGCCCCGCGTGACGTCAGCGTGACCAGCCGCACCGACAGCACCGTGGTGCTGGCCGGTGGGGTCAAGTCCGGCGAGCGTGTGGTCAGCGCCGGCGTCAACAGCCTCAAACCCGGACAAGCCGTGAAACTCGACGAGGACAGTCAATGAAAGGGTCTTTCAATCTCTCCGAATGGGCCCTCAAGCATCAGTCGTTCGTCTGGTACCTGATGTTCGTCGGGCTGCTGATGGGGGTGTTCTCGTACATCAATTTGGGGCGCGAGGAAGACCCGTCGTTCACCATCAAGACCATGGTGATCCAGACCAAGTGGCCGGGTGCGACCCAGGAGGAAACGCTCAAGCAGGTCACGGACCGCATCGAGAAAAAACTCGAGGAACTCGATTCCCTCGACTACGTGAAAAGCTACACGCGCCCCGGCGAGTCAACGGTCTACGTCTACCTGCGCGACACCACCAGCGCCAAGGACATTCCGGAAATCTGGTACCAGGTACGCAAGAAGATCAACGACATTCGCGGCCAGTTTCCCCAGGGCATTCAGGGGCCGGGATTCAACGACGAGTTCGGTGACGTCTTCGGTTCGGTCTATGCGTTCACGGCTGACGGCCTCACGATGCGTCAGTTGCGCGACTATGTGGAGCAGGCCCGCGCCGAGATCCGCGGTGTGCCGGGGCTGGGCAAGATCGAAATGATCGGCCAGCAGGACGAAGTGCTGTACCTGAACTTCTCGACCCGCAAACTGGCGGCGCTGGGCATCGACCAGCGTCAGGTGGTGCAGGGCCTGCAATCGCAGAACGCCGTGACCCCGGCAGGTGTGATCGAGGCCGGACCGGAACGCATTTCGGTGCGCACCTCCGGGCAGTTCGCCTCGGAAAAGGATCTGGCCGAGGTCAATCTCAAGCTCAATGACCGCTTCTATCGTCTGGCCGACATCGCCGAGATCAGTCGCGGTTATGTCGACCCGGCAACGCCGGAGTTCCGCTTCGACGGCAAGCCGGCCATTGGCCTGGCCATTGCGATGCAGAAGGGTGGCAACGTTCAGGCATTCGGTAAGGCCCTGCACGCGCGCATCGATGAACTCACCGCCGACCTGCCGGTGGGGGTTGGCGTGCACACGGTTTCCGATCAGGCCGTGGTGGTGGAAGAGGCGGTCGGTGGCTTCACCAGTGCGCTGTTCGAAGCGGTGGTCATCGTGCTGGTGGTGAGTTTCATCAGCCTCGGCGTGCGTGCCGGGCTGGTGGTGGCGTGCTCGATCCCGTTGGTGCTGGCGATGGTGTTTGTGTACATGGAGTACAGCGGCATCACCATGCAGCGGATTTCTCTGGGTGCATTGATCATCGCCCTCGGGTTGCTGGTGGACGATGCGATGATCACCGTGGAGATGATGGTGACGCGTCTGGAGATGGGCGAGAGCAAGGAGCAGGCGGCGACGTTCGCCTACACCTCCACAGCGTTTCCGATGCTCACCGGTACGCTGGTGACAGTGGCCGGTTTCGTGCCGATTGGTCTCAACGCCAGCTCCGCCGGTGAGTACACCTACACGCTGTTCGCGGTGATCGCGGTGGCAATGATCGTGTCGTGGGTGGTGGCGGTGTTCTTCGCACCGGTGATCGGCGTGCACATCCTCAGCACCAACGTAAAACCCCATGAAGCCGAACCCGGACGCATCGGGCGGGCGTTCAATGGCGGTCTGCTGTGGTGCATGCGCAATCGCTGGTGGGCGATCGGTATCACGGTGCTGTGTTTTGTCCTTGCAGTGTTCTGCATGCGCTTTGTGCAGAACCAGTTCTTCCCGTCGTCCGATCGCCCGGAAATCCTGGTTGACCTGAACCTGCCGCAAAACGCCTCGATCGATGAAACCCGCAAGGCCGTCGACAAGCTCGAAGCCTCGCTCAAGGGCGACCCGGACATCGTGCGCTGGAGCACTTACATCGGCCAGGGCGCAATCCGTTTCTACCTGCCGCTGGATCAGCAATTGCAGAACCCGTACTACGCGCAACTGGTGATCGTCAGCAAAGACTTCAAGGCCCGCGAAGCCTTGAGCCAGCGCCTGCGTGATCGTCTGCGCAAGGATTTCGTCGGCATCGGCAGTTACGTGCAAGCCCTGGAAATGGGCCCGCCGGTGGGCCGTCCGATCCAGTACCGGGTCAGCGGCAAGGACGTCGATCAGGTGCGCAAGCACGCCATCGACCTGGCCACCGAACTGGACAAGAGCCCGCATATCGGCGAGATCATTTACGACTGGAACGAACCCGGCAAAGTCCTGCGCATCGACATCGCTCAGGACAAGGCGCGTCAGCTCGGCCTGTCATCGGAAGATGTGGCCAACCTGATGAACAGCATTGTCAGTGGCTCGCCGCTGACCCAGGTCGACGACGATATCTACCTGATCAACGTGGTCGGTCGCGCGGTGGATTCCGAACGCGGTACACCGGAAACCCTGCAAAACCTGCAGATCGTCACGCCCAACGGCACGTCGATTCCGCTGCTGGCCTTCGCCACGGTGCGATATGAACTGGAGCAGCCGCTGGTGTGGCGTCGCGACCGTTTGCCGACCATCACCATCAAGGCCTCGGTGCGCGATGAAATCCAGCCGACCGATCTGGTGAAAGTCCTCAAGCCCACCATCGATGCCTTCGCGGCCAAACTGCCGGTGGGCTACAAAGTCGCCACTGGCGGTACGGTCGAGGAGAGCGGCAAGGCGCAGGGGCCGATTGCCAAGGTCTTGCCGCTGATGCTGTTCCTGATGGCGACCTTCCTGATGATCCAGTTGCACAGCGTGCAGAAGCTGTTCCTGGTGGCCAGTGTCGCGCCGCTCGGGCTGATCGGCGTGGTGCTGGCGCTGGTGCCGACCGGTACGCCGATGGGCTTCGTGGCGATCCTGGGGATTCTGGCGCTGATCGGCATCATCATCCGCAACTCGGTGATCCTCGTGACGCAGATCGAAGAGTACGAGCAAAAAGGCTACGCGCCCTGGGATGCGGTGGTGGAAGCGACCGAGCACCGGCGCCGGCCGATCCTGCTCACCGCGGCGGCGGCGAGCATGGGCATGATCCCGATCGCCCGGGAAGTGTTCTGGGGGCCGATGGCCTACGCGATGATCGGCGGGATCGTGATTGCGACGTTGCTGACGCTGCTGTTTCTGCCGGCGCTGTATGTGGCCTGGTACAAGATTCGCGAGCCGAAGAAGGACGCCTCGTCATCGGCACAGTGAGTGCGCTTGTTACATATTTGCGAAGGGCCTGACTTACAGCGTCGGCGTATTCGGTTAACGTCCCTCCTCCTTTAGGAGAAGGGACGTCTGATGCTTACCGTTACTTGCTGGCTGCGCGCGTTATTGCTGATTGCCGGTTTATGCCTGTCGTCCCTGTCGTGGGCCGACACGCTATTGGAAAACTCGTTGTGGCGCGTGCAACTCGATCCGGCAACGCTGGCTGTCCGTATCACTCCTGTGGGCCGGGAGACGGTGCAGGCGTCGACGGGGATTGCCCCGCACAAGGTCAGTCAGTTGATCAGGCGCGACAACCGCGTCGACTGGCAATGGGATGACGGAGCCTGGACCCTCAGCGCCACGCTCGATCAACGTGATCTGTCCTTCTCGATCACGGCGCGTGAGCCCGCAGAACTGGAGTTTCTCCGTCAGCCCGCCAGCGCGATGGGAAAGGGGCTGATCTGGCCTCTGGCCGAGGGGCACTACGTGCCGCGCGGCGATCCGGTGTGGCATTCGTTTCTTTTGAATCAGGGCGAATTCAATACCACGCAGGATCTGAGTTTGCCGCTTTGGGGGGTTGAACATGATGGATTCAGCCTGCATTGGCTGATGTCCAATCCCTACAACAATCGACTGCTGTTCAGCGCCGAAGGCAAGACTCTGGCGCTGTCCGCCCGGCATCGCTTCACCTCACTCGATCCGTCGACGCCATTGACGTTCACGCTGTTTCTCGGGGCAACCGACCCGTTGGCCGGCGCCAAGCGCTATCGGCAATGGCTGATCGATAACGATCGTTATGAAGCCTTGAGCAGCAAATTCACGAAAACACCTGAGGCGAGGCGACTGCCGGGCGCCAGTCATCTGTACCTGTGGGGCAACGACCTGCTGGGAGCCAAAGATGTGCGCAGTTGGTCTGTGCTGCTCGACACCTTGCGCGGTGGGGGCTCACTGGCCAGTGAGCTGAAAGCGGGAATGGATCGTGAGGCGTTGCAGATCCTTGCCACTGGCGGGGAGTTGAACCGCTATCAGAAAACCGTACTTTTGCGCAGTCTCAATCACGCCCTGAATACCCTGGCGCGCAAGACCTGGCAGGCCCGGGCCGTGCCGGACATGCAGGCTCTGGTCAACGGTTACGCTGATGTGCGCGCACAAGTGGCAGCCCACCTCGGTGAGGCGCTGACGCCTGAACCCGAGCGCTGGGGCAGCACCTTGTCGCTGGATACGATCAAGCAATTACAGAACGCCGGGCTGTCCCGTTTGTGGTTGGGACTGGGTGAGGGCTGGGAGGGTGGCCTCTGGCACCCCGAGACGATCAAGGCCGGCGTGGCGGCGGGTTATCTGATCGCGCCGTACGACTCTTATGAGACGGCGCTGAGCCGTAGCGAGAACCCTGATTGGACCACCGCACACCTGGGGGACAAGGCAAATCTTGAGTGCGCAATCGTGAAGAGCGACGGAACGCTGAAAAGCGGCTTCCAGCAATCGGGGCATTACACCGACCCCCGTTGCGTGCGACCGCTGCTTGAGCAGCGGGTCGCGGCCATTCGCGACGCCGCCGGTTTCAACAGCTGGTTTCTCGATGCCTATGCCACCGGCATGCTGTTCGACAGCTACCGTCTCGGGGCAACGATGACCCAGGCACAGAATGCCGAAGGCAACATCGGGGCATCACGCTGGATCAATGAAGTGCTGAAACTGCCCGCAGGTTCCGAGGATGGCAACGCAACGACCGCGCAAGGCGTGTTGTTCGCCCATGGCATGCAGACGCCAGTGATCGGTTGGGGCGATGTCGAAATGAGCAAGAACCCCAAGTCCAGGTACTTTGCAGGCAAGTGGTATCCGCCGGAGCAGCCAGAGGTTTTCTTCAAACCTGTGCCGATCAAGGAGTCGTTGCGGCGTATTCACTTTGATCCGGCCAGCCGTTTGCCGTTGTATCAGGCGGTGTTCCATGGCTCGGTCATCACGTCCCACCATTGGCTGTTCGATAGTCTGAAACTGACCAATGTACGGGCGGACAACGAACTCGCGCAGTTGCTCTACAACGTTGCGCCGCTGTATCACCTCAGTGTCGACACGCTTGCGCAGCGATTGCCGCAGATTGCCCGTCAGGATGCATTCTTCCGGCCTTTGCATGAACGTCTGGCAACCCAGGCGCTCACCGGTTTCGAATGGTTGAGCGCGGACCGGCTGGTTCAGCAGACATCCTTTGAAGACGGCACGCGCTTATTGGCTAACTTTGATGTGCAGACGCATGAGGTGCAGGGGCAGACTGTGCCCGGGCGAAGCATCATGGTGCGCTCGCCGGGGAGTGCGCCAACCTGGTTTCAGGTTGAAGCGAGGCCCTGAGTTTCAGGCCTTGCGCCAGACACTGGCCAACCAAGGCTGCTGCTCACGCGGCAGCCCCGCCGGTCGGTAGTAATGCTCAAGTTCCACGAACCCGGCAGCGGTCAGCAATCCGCGCCAGGCTTCAAGATCGTGGTACGAGCCATAACGCGGCCCATTCCAGCCTTCACGGTTATCCCCGCGTGGATTGGAGCTGAACAACACCCCACCCGGCTTCAGTGTCCCGTGTAACTGCTGCAGAACCCGTGGCAGTTCCTGCAACGGCACATGAAACAGCACCGCATTGGCGAAGATGCCGTCGAAGCGTTCTGCCGGCAGATCCAGCTTCAGAAAATCCTGGCACCACACCTCGCAGCCGCTGTCTTCCCGGGCCATCTGCGCGAATTTTTCCGCGCCGTCGAGGCCGACGGCGACGTGACCCATGCGCGTGAAGGTCTGCAAATCCCGCCCAGGTCCACAGCCGAAATCGAGGATGGAAAACGGCGCCTCAGCGTGAATGTGCCGCAGCAGTGCATCGATGTTCTGGCTGACATCGTGGTCGCGGGTGCCTTCACGAAAATCCTCGGCCACCGCGTTGTAGTGGCCGAGGGTAGTGGAGGTGATCTGTTCCAGATCGGTGGGGGTCTGCTTCATGGTCGGACTGCGCTGGCAATGGATGTTGCCGACTATACGCCATGCAGTTCAGCGCTTGTTCAACCCTCGTGCCAGACGATCGCCGCCCAGCTGAATCACCGCTACCAGCGCCACCAGCAGCACGATTACGGTCAGCATGATCTGGCTGTCGAAGCGCTGATAGCCGTAGCGATAAGCGATGTCACCCAGGCCGCCGGCGCCGATCGCCCCGGCCATGGCCGACGAATTGATCATCGTCACCAGGGTGATGGTGAAACCGCCAACGATCCCCGGTAGCGCTTCAGGCAACAACACGTGCCAGATGATGTGCCAGCGTCGGCACCCCATGGCTTGCGCGGCTTCGATCAAACCGTGGTCGACTTCGCGCAGGCTCACTTCGGCGATTCGCGCAAAAAACGGCGTGGCCGCAATGGTCAGCGGCACAACGGCCGCCCACACACCGTACGTGGTGCCGACGATCAGCCGGGTGAACGGAATCAGTGCCACCATCAGGATCAGGAACGGGATCGAGCGAAACAGATTCACGAACGCGCCCAGCGCGCGATTCAGCACCGGCGCTTCGTAGATCCCCCCCTTGTCGCTGGTGACCAGAATCACTGCCATCGGAATACCCGCCAGCAGCGCGATCAGTGACGACACGCCGACCATCAGAAACGTATCGATGAAACCCTGCAGCAAGCGATCAAACCACATAGCCCAGCACCTCCGTGCGTTGTGCCCATTGGCTGGCACGCTGGCGCAATTCCTCGGCGTTCAGCTTCGAGCCTGCCACCGCCAGCAACAGTTGCCCGAGCGCGTGCCCCTGAATCCGTTCCACGCCGCCCTGCAGCAATTTCACCCGACCGCCGAGCGCGGCGAACAGCGCGGCCAGATCCGGTTCGTCTTGCTGGCTGCCGGTGAACTGCAAACGCAGCACCACGGCCGCATCGGACGACTGTTGCGCCTGCAAACGGCTTTGCAATTCTTCGGGCAAGGCGTGTTGCAGCGGTGCGAGCAAGGTCTGGCTGACTTCGTGCTGCGGGTTGCCGAACACTTCCCAGACCGGGCCTTGCTCGACGATGCGCCCGTGTTCCAGCACGACGACGCGGTCGCAGATTTCGCGGATCACGGCCATCTCGTGAGTGATCAGTACGATGGTCAGGCCCAGGCGTTTGTTGATCTCGCGCAGCAGGCCGAGGATCGACTGAGTGGTTTCCGGATCCAGCGCTGAAGTGGCTTCGTCACACAGCAGAATGTCCGGGTCGTGCACCAGTGCGCGGGCGATGCCGACGCGCTGTTTCTGCCCGCCGGACAGCTGCGCCGGATACGCCTTGTGCTTGGCTTGCAGGCCCACCAGCTCCAGCAGTTCGCGAACCTTTTTCTCCCGTTGCTCCTTCGGGACACCGGCGACTTTCAGCGGCAGTTCGACGTTCTGCCACACCGTTTTTGCCGACATCAGATTGAAGTGCTGGAAGATCATGCCGATCCGCCGACGCAGGGCGACGAGGCGATCCTCGTCGTACTCGCCGATGTCCACCTGATCGATCAGCACCCGGCCCGAGGTCGGTTGTTCGAGGCGGTTGATGGTGCGGATCAGCGACGACTTGCCGGCGCCGCTGCGACCGATGATGCCGAACACTTCACCGCGCTGGATCGCCAGGTCGATGCCTTGCAGGGCTGCGACCGGGCCTTGCTTGCCGTCGTAGGTTTTGCCGAGCCCGACGAAACGCACTTGGGCGCGGTTAAGCTCGGGATGCAGCTCGGTGCGCTGTGCCAGCGCGGGTGGCTCTGGAAGATCCAGTCGCCGTTGAATGGCTGCGGTCATCCTCAGCTTTCCCAACCGGCCTGGTACAGCTTGCCGTGGGCCTTATCCAGCGCGGCGCGTACGGCCGGCGAATGCTGGTAGATGTCGACGAACTTGATCAGACGCGGGTCGGTCTTGCTCTTCGGCTGGATCACGAACTGGATCACGTATTCCTTGTGGTCGAGGCCGTCGAACAGCAGCGCAGAGCCTGCATCGAAGGTCTTCGCCAGACGGATGTAGGCCGGGTAGCCCTGGACCAGATCGGCGTCATCGTAGGCGCGTACCAGTTGCACGGCTTCGACTTGCAGGATCTTGATCTTCTTCGGGTTGGCGACGATGTCGTCTTCGGTGGCCTTGTAGCCGACACCCGGTTTCAACGTGATCAGACCGGCCTTGGCCAGCAGTTGCAGGCCGCGACCGCTGTTGATCGGGTCGTTGGCGATGGCGACGCTGGCGCCCTCCGGCAGCTCAGCGAAGCTTTTGTATTTCTTCGAGTACAGGCCGACGTTGTTGATGATCCCCGGGGCGAACGGCACCAGGTCGAAACCGGAGGCCGCCTTGGCGTTTTCCAGGAACGGGATGTGCTGGAAGTAGTTCACGTCGATGTCGCCGGCGGCGAGGCTGACGTTCGGCGCGATCCAGTCGGTGAACTCCACGAGCTCGACTTTCAGGCCTTGTTTGGAGGCTTCCTCGACGGCGGCCTCCAGCGGAATCGCGAACGCGGCTGTGGTGCCGATTTTCAACGGCGCGTCGGCGGCGAAAACCGCCGAGCTGAACAGGCCGAAGGCCAGGGCCAGTGCTTTGACTGGGTGGGACAGGCGTTTCTTGGTCATGGTGGTTTTCCAGTCAGTGCGAGGAGGTGTGTCGGTAGTGGGCGCCGGTGTGTTGCTGCGGCAGGTGCGCTTCGCCGTAAAACAGTTTTTCCCGCAGGCTGCCGGTGTCGTACGCGGTCTTGTACGACCCGCGCCGTTGCAGTTCCGGAATCACCAGATCGATGAAATCCACATAGCTTTCCGGGGTGACGATGCGGGTCAGGTTGAAGCCGTCGAGGCCGGTTTCGGCGATCCACGATTCCAGTTCATCCGCCACTTGTTGCGGCGAGCCGACCACCGTGATGTAGCGCCCGCCGAGGGCGTGCTGGTCGAGCAACTTGCGGCGGGTCCAGTCGTTGTTCTGCAGGTTTTTGGTGGCGGACTGGATTGCGTTGCTCTTGACGTACTGGATGGGCTCGTCGATTTCATACTGGGAAAAATCGATGCCGGTGGACGCCGAAAAATGCGCCACGCCCGCTTCGGCGCTGGCGTAGCTCAGGTATTCGGCATGCTTGGCCCAGGCCGCTTCTTCGGTCTCGCCGACGATCACGTTCAGGCCCATGAACACCTTGATGTCCTCGAGATTGCGACCTGCCTCGACGGCACTGGCGCGGACCTTGTCCACCTGTACTTTGGTCGACGGTTTGTTCTGACCGCTGATGAACACGCACTCGGCATGACGCCCGGCGAACAGCAGACCGCGATCCGAACTGCCGGCCTGGAACAGCACCGGCGTACGCTGCGGTGACGGTTCGCACAGGTGATAACCCTCGACCTGATAGAACTCGCCCTTGTGCTCGACCTTGTGCACTTTGTCTGGCTGCGCGTAGATCCGCTGCTGCGGATCGTTGAGCACTGCACCGTCTTCCCAGCTGCCTTCCCAGAGTTTGTAGAGGACTTCGAGGTACTCGTCGGCCTGGTCGTAACGCCGGTCATGTTCGACCTGTTCACTCAGGCCCATGGCCTTGGCGGCGCTGTCCAGATAACCGGTGACGATGTTCCAGCCCACCCGTCCACGGCTCAGGTGATCGAGGGTCGACATGCGTCGGGCGAACAGATACGGCGGCTCGTAGGTGAGGTTGGCGGTCAGGCCGAAACCGAGGTTTTTGGTCACCGCGGACATGGCCGACACCAGCAGCAGCGGATCGTTGACCGGCAGCTGGATCGACTCTTTCAGGGTGACGTCGACCGAGTTCTGGTAGACGTCGTACACGCCGACGATGTCGGCGATGAACAACCCGTCGAACAGCCCGCGCTCCAGCAATTGCGCCAGTTCGGTCCAGTATTCAATGGTCTTGTATTGGGTCGAGGTGTCCCGTGGATGGGTCCACAACCCGTGGTTGATGTGGCCGATGCAGTTCATGTTGAACGCATTGAGCAGGATCTTTTTCTTGCTCATCAGATGGTCCCTCGCAGCGGAGGGTTTTCATCGTTGAGGTAGTAATTGCCCACCGCGTGATACTTCCAGCGCACCGGGTCGTGCAGGGTGTGCACCCGGGCGTTGCGCCAGTGACGGTCGAGGCCGTGCTCGATCAGGGTGGCCTGGCTGCCGGCCAGTTCGAACAACGTGCTGCCGGCGGCCAGAGAAATTTCAGTGCTGATCGCCCGTGCTTCGGCGACAGCAATCGAGGCCGCCGCCACCGTCTCGGCGTTGGTCTCGGCCTGGGCTGCATCGAGGAATTCGCCGGCGCGTTCGAGCAGGGCTTCGGTGGCGTGCAGGCGGATGCTCAAGTGGCCGAAGCTCTTGAGGGTCAGTGGGTCTTCGGTGGCCTTGTCATTGCCCGAGTCTATCCATGGCCGGGTCTTGCTGCGCACGAAGTGCAGCGCATCTTCGTAGGCGGCGCGGGCGATGCCGGTGTCGATGGCGGCGTGAAGGATCTGCGCCAGCGGGCCGACGGTGGTCGGGCGTTCGAAAGCACTCTGGAAAGGAATGACGTCTTCGGCGGCGACATACACGTCTTCGAACACCACCGAACCACTGCCGGTGGTGCGCTGGCCGAAGCCGCTCCAGTCGTCGATCACCGTCAGGCCTTTGCTGTCACGCGGGACGAACGCCAGTTGCTGCACACCGTTTTCATCGACCACGGACGTTGGAATCCGTTGGGCGTAAATGGCGCCGGTTGCATAAAACTTGCGACCGTTGATGCGATAACCGCTGCCGTCGCGTTTCAGGCTGGTAACCCGATCGTGGGCAGTCTTGGTGCCCAGTTCCGCCAGGGCATTGCCGAAGCGCTGGCCGGCGAGGACTTCGGCGTACAGACGTTGTTTCTGCTCGTGGCTGCCATTCACTCGGAGTACTTCGAGGGCATAGAAATGGTTCTGCGGAATCTGCCCGAGCGAGCCATCGGCCCGGGCGATCAGGGCGATGACGTTGGCCAGGGTCACGTTGGACACGCCGGCGCCGCCGTATTCCTTGGGCACGCTGATGCCCCACAGGCCGGAGCGGGAAAACACGTCGAGTTCCGGCAGCGGCAGGCGGCGTTCGCGGTCGCGCAGGTTGCTGTCGCGCTGGAAGTCTTCGGCCAGGTCGCTGGCGACGATCAGGGCTTGCTCGTCGCTGGTGATGACCGCGACGGGATGGGAAAGAGTCATGTGTTTCTCCAGAGATCTGGTCAAAAGTGTTCTGGTCGTCAGATCCAGGAATGGCGAGCCGGCAACTTGCCGTTGAGGCGATAGGCGCCGACCGCGTGGTACTTCCAGCGCACCGGGTCGTGCAAGGTGTGCACCCGTGCGTTGCGCCAGTGACGGTCGAGGTTGAATTCGGCGAGGGTGGCGCGGCTGCCGGCCAGTTCGAAGAGCTTTTCGCTGGCCAGCAGCGAGATCTCGGTGGTCAGCACCTTGGCTTCGGCCACGGCAATCGAGGCGCGGGCGGCGGACTCGGCGGTGAGCGGCGCGGCGTGCACCTGATCCAGCACCTGACCGGCCTTGCGCAGCAGCGCTTCGGCGGCGTGCAGTTCGATTTTCAGTTTGCCGATGTCGGCGATCACGTAGAGGTCATCGCTGGCGCGTTCGACCTTGGCATCGATCCACGGCCGGGCGCGGGTCTTGACGAATTCGATGGCGTCATCGATGGCGCCACGGGCGATGCCGGCGTCGATTGCTGCCTGAATCAGCTGCGACACCGCGCCCTGGGTGTTGGGCTTTTCGTTGATCTTCCAGTTGTCCACCACAAGACCAGCATCGACCCGCACGTTGTTCAGCAGGATTGTGCCGCTGGCGGTGGTGCGCTGGCCGAAACCCGACCAGTCATCGACGATGCGCAGGCCCGGTGTGCCACGACGGACGAAGGCCAGCACTTGCCTGCCGTCATCGTTGAGTGCCTTGACCGCGACCCAGTGGGCGAAGAGGGCACCAGTGGAATAGAACTTCTGGCCGTTGATCACGTAGTCATCGCCATCGGCGGTGATGCGCGCTTTCAGCTCCAGGGTATCTTTGGTGCCGCGTTCAGGCCCGGCGTTACCGATGCGCCAGCCTTCGAGCACGCTCTGCAGCAATTGTTTTTTCTGCTCTTCGGTGGCGCTGCCGAGGATCAGGTTGATGATGCCGAACTGGTTCTGCGGGATCTGTCCCAGTGCCGGGTCGGCCGCGGAAATGATCGCGAACACCTCGGCCAGGGTGACGAAGGAAACCTGCGGGCCGCCGTACTCGCGCGGAATCGCGATGCTGCCCAGTCCGCTGCGGGTGAACTGTTCGACTTCCGACCACGGCAGCTTGCGCTGGCGGTCACGTTTGGCGGCCTGCACGCGGGCGACTTGCGCCAGTTCATGTGCAGCCTTGATGGCTTGAGCGTCGTTGCGCAGCACTTGCGCGGGCAACAACAGCGGGGCGATGTCCAGGTCACTCTGGACGTTTGCGTCTGCCAGACTGGACATCAGTGCCACTCCTTGGCTGCACGCAATGCCCTGGCGTTTTGCACTGGGGTGATTGTGTTCCGGACCATGTTACCTACCTCACATCTCATGAAAAACGCCGCAAAAGTGCGGCGAACGAAAGAATGTCCGGTGGTCCGGTTCATATACCCTAAGCGCGTATAAATATTAAATAAACTAACTTTTAGGAATATGCATAGAAGATCAAAAGCTCACTCGGCTTTGCGCTCCGCGGCCATGGGAATCTGCCTCAAGGGCACTTTCAGATAAGGATTCACGCAACCGATCTTCAGCGTCTGTGATGGTGCCCAACGCGAGTTGTTGCCGACCCGGTCGATGATGCAATAGGTCACATCCAGCTGCAGGTCTTCGCCGGCTTCGACGATGATTGCCGGGGGCACCCAGACCTGAATGCCGTGACCGATATCGGATTGGGTAATACGCGGCAGATCCATACGTACATCGCCCCAGCGCAGGGTGATTTCGTCACCCTCGGCCATGTTCAGGTAAGGCTCGATAGTCAGGGGAACGCCGCGCTTGATCTGGTTCGGGTTGATTCCGCGTCGGCGAATGACCTCGGGAAGACTGACCGGCAGCAGGTACTGGTTTTCCTCCGCGCAGCCTGCCGCGAATTGCCCGCCCGGGCAGTCGAGCTTGACCTGGAACTGCGCGCTGGCCGACAGCGCCGGGTTTCTTCCGACCTGCATGACCCGGTAATGCACGCGCGGCGAACCGCTGATGATGAAGCTTTCCGGTACCCGCAGGCTGACCGTGCTTCCGACATCCCCGGCATTCAGCACGCGGGAAGCAACGTAGCAGCCATCCCAGAACAGCTCGATCAGGTCGCCACTGTCCATGTTGTGCCAGGGCCTGATGTCGACCGTCAGGTTGGCGGCCGCCATGAGGTTGATACCGGCCCCGTGGGATTTTTCCAGGGTCGGTGGTGCCAGCAGCGGGGTGTTTGAAATGCAGGTCATCGGTTTCTCTCCTTGAAGCCTTGCAGCGAAGTCCGTTTTCGAAAGAACGAATGGCGTGAATTACCCGGCAATAAAACTTCGGAGTTCCGTACAAGTTTGAAAGTATCTTGTTGAACTAGCGTGTGCCGGTTGGAGACTAGATAAGAGTTCGCCGGAAGAGGTGTCAAGCGAGTGGATTAGTTAATCCGTGAATTACGGATTAATCAGAAGGTTCCTACATTGTCGCGGCTGTCAGCCTAGGCTTTGTAAGGAAGAGAGCTACAGATTGCTGCGGTTTTCAGCCTGTTTCGCTGTGAGTTCTACCGAAGCGGAAAATCAAGACGCGGCGAATTTTACGCACAGGGAACGTGTTGCAGGACATATATATGTACTGCGCTTTGAAGGGTTTTATTGTTTATTTTTGGAGGGGGAATGTATTGCGGGGAAAACACTACTTCCATCCATGGAAGTGAGTGATAGCACTTGCGAAGTTATCAGCCGTTGTTGCGGAACTTGCTGAGAAACTGTCGTGTGCGTTCTTCTTTCGGATTGGCAAACAGCGCCTTGGCTTCGCCTTGCTCGACGATCACACCCTTGTCGAAAAACACCACACGGTTGGCCACGTCACGGGCGAACGCCATTTCGTGAGTCACGATAACCATGGTGCGTTTTTCTTCGGCCAGGCCGCGAATGGTCGCCAGCACTTCGCCGACCAGTTCCGGGTCGAGGGCCGATGTAGGCTCGTCGAACAGGATCACTTCCGGTTCCATCGCCAGCGCCCGGGCAATCGCCACGCGCTGTTGCTGGCCACCGGACAGGCGCCGTGGATAAGCGTCTTCCTTGCCCGCCAGGCCGACCTTGGCCAGCAGCTTCTTGCCCAGAGCAATGGCTACGTCGCGGTGCATCTTCTTGACCACGATCGGGCCTTCGATGACGTTTTCCAGGGCGGTGCGGTGGGGGAACAGGTTGAAGTTCTGGAACACGAAGCCCACATGCTGGCGCAGGTTGCGCACCAGGCTTTGCTGCTGGTTCAGCGGGCGGCTGGTATCGATCTCGATATCGCCGACCTTGATCCGGCCGCTGGTGGGTTGTTCGAGGAAGTTCAGGCAGCGCAGGAACGTGGTCTTGCCCGAACCGCTGGGGCCGATGATCGCCACGACCTCGCCTTCCTTCACTTCAAGATCGATGCCGTTGAGCACGACTTGACCCTTGAACTGCTTTGTCAGTTTTTCCACGACAATCATGGGGTCAGGACTCCTGGTCGTGCCGATTGACCCGCTCTTCCAACTTGTTCTGGAAGTGCGACAGCACTGTGGCCAGAATCCAGTAGATCAGCGCGGCGGCAAGATACATGGTGAAGACTTCGAAAGTCCGGGCGGTAATCAGTTGTGCCTGACGGAACAGCTCCGGCACCTGGATGGTGGCAGCCAGCGCGGTGTCCTTGACCAGTGAAATGAAGCTGTTGCCCAACGGCGGCAACGCCGTGCGCATCGCTTGCGGCAGGATGGCCCGGCGCAGGGTCTGCGCGCGGGTCATGCCGATGCTCGCAGCCGCTTCCCATTGGCCTCGTTCGATCGAACCGATCGCGGACCGCAGGATTTCACAGGCGTAAGCGGCCATGTTCAGCGAGAAGCCGATCAGGGCCGCCGGCAGCGGATCGAGTTCCAGACCCATTTGCGGCAAGCCGTAATAGATCACGAACAGCTGGACCAGCAATGGCGTGCCGCGAAAGAACGACACGTAGATGCGGGCCAGCCAGCTGACCGATTTGAAACGCGACAGGCGCATCAGCGCCAGGCCAAAGCCCAGCAGCAGGCCGAAGAACATGCCGCCGAGGCTGAGGACTACCGTGTAGTACGCGCCCTTGAGCAGAAAGGGCGCGGAGTCCAGTGCGAGTTGGAAAGCTGCTTCCATTATTTGGTGACGTCAGCTTGGAAGTACTTTTCCGAGATCTTGGCCAGGGTCCCGTCGGCACGCAGCTCGTCGAGGGCCTTGTTCACGGCCGCCAGCAGTTCAGGCTCGCCTTTGCGCAGGGCAATACCGGATTCCTGACGGGAGAACGCCTGACCGGCCGCTACGGTTTTCGGCGCTTTCTTGGCGTATTCGAGCGCGGCCAGACGGTCGATCAGAATCGCGTCGGTACGGCCGTTGTTCAGGTCGGCGAACTTGGTCGGATCATCGTCGTAGGTACGCACGTCGGCACCCGGCACGTTGGCGCGAACCCATTGCTCGTAGTTGGTGCCCAGGCCTACGCCGACTTTCTTGCCGGACAGGTCAGCGGCGGACTTGATGTTCAGCGCAGCTTCCTTGTCCTTCAGCACCAGCGCCTGAATCCCGGAGATGGTGTACGGCTCGGAGAAGTCATACTTCTTCTTGCGCTCGTCGGAGATGGTCACTTGGTTGACCACGACGTCCAGACGCTTGGATTCCAGCGCGGCGAGGATGCCGTCCCACTTGGTTGGCTGAATCTTGGCCTTGACGCCAAGCTTCTTGGCCAGGGCTTCGGACAGTTCGACTTCGAAGCCCGACAGCTTGCCGTCGGCATCAACGAAGCTGAACGGTGGATAAGTGCCTTCCAGGCCGACGTTGATAACGCCTTTGTCCTTGATCTGTTGCAGTTGCTCACCGGCAACGGCGCTGCTGATCAGACCGGCGCTCAGTGCCAGGCCCAGCGAACCTACCAGCAGATTTCGACGTAGTGCGGAAAGAATCATGACAAGCCCCTGTGTTTTCTTATGGAAGACGCTTAAGGAAAGTTGGCGAATCCGGGAGTTGAACGACAGCGCTATCCTGCCTTAAAGCAGCTTATGCGTCTCTCGCGAAATTCGCCTGCGGCGAGACTATAAGACGGTTCTTTTAGAATGGAAAATAATGAATTTTCTATTTGTTATGCATTTAATGAATATGCATTCGAGCCGACGCTGAGCGTTCCCACGCAGGGCGCGGGAACGCGCTCAGGCCTACAGAAAATCCTTGTAGGCAAACAGCGCCGGGGCTCCGCCGGTGTGCAGGAAAATGATCGGGCCGTCATCGAAACGCCCGCGACCGATACCGTCGAGCAACCCGGCCATGGCCTTGCCGGTGTAGACCGGATCCAGCAACACGGCGTCCTGACTCGCCAGCAGTTTCACGGCCGCCAATGTCCCGGCATTTGGCTCGCCATAGCGCGGGCCGAAGTATTCGTCCCACAACTCGACCTTGAAACTCTCCGGCAGCGCCACGCCCAACAGATCGGCAGTGCGCTCGGCCAGGCCCTGCACTTTCGGGCGCTGATCTTCTTCGCTGCGCGAGACGGTCACGCCGATCACCGGCAGTTGCGGCAGTGCTTTGCTCAAGGCCAGTGCCAGGCCGCTGTGTGTACCGGCGCTGCCCGAGGCGAGCACCACGGCGGAAAATTGCAGGCCGGTGTCCTTGATCTGTTCCGCCAGCTCCAGGCCGGCGCGTACGTAACCCAGTGCGCCGAGGGCGTTGGAACCACCGATCGGCACCAGATAAGGCTTCTTGCCGTTGCTGCGCAGACGCACGGCGAGGGCGGCCAGTTGTTCGTCGGCGTTGTCGAGGTTGTCGACCAGTTCGACCTTGGTGTCGAACAGATCCAGCAGCAGACGGTTACCGTTGCCGGTGTAGTTGCTGTCATCGGTGCCCAGCGGATTTTCCAGCAGCGCCACGCAGCCCAGGCCGAGTTTCGCGGCCAGCGCGGCGGTCTGGCGAACGTGGTTCGATTGCAGTGCGCCGGCGGTGATCAGCGTGTCCGCGCCTTGGGCGAGGGCATCGGCGGCGAGGTATTCGAGCTTGCGCAGCTTGTTGCCGCCCATGGCCAGCGGCGTCAGGTCATCGCGCTTGATGTAGACATCGCGGCCGAGCCAGGTGGACAGGCGCTCGAGCTTTTCCAGTGGGGTCGGTTGGCCGAGCAGGTCGAGGCGGTTAAAGCGGTCCAGCTGTTGTTTGATCATGAGTCCGTACTGATGCAAGGAGATGTCAGGACTATAGGCACGCCGATTTACCGGGGCAACCGCCAATCGCTTATAGCCAAATGTGCTTAGGCCAGCACTATCGGTTCTTAATTCGCCTCCTAGGCGTTGCCGTAAAGTAGTGGCCGTTGACGCGGCCAGACAGTCCGGCCGCCCGTGAGGAGTCTTTACCGTGAGCGAGCGTTCCAGCCATTGGCAATTGCAGACCATCGTCAGCCAACTGCGTACCGCCCGGGATCAGTGGCGTACACAAAATGGCCGCGCCAGCGGCGAGCAGGGCGGGCGCGAGTTGCCGTCCCGTGATGCGATGGCGCAGATTCTCGAAGCCTTGTGCGGCGCGTTGTTCCCGATGCGTCTGGGGCCGGTTGATCTACGAGAAGAAAGCGAAGATTTTTACGTCGGTCACACCCTCGACGTTGCGTTGAATGCATTGCTGGCGCAGGCGCGACTCGAACTGCGTTACGTCGCCCGCCACAGCGCCCGGGCCGACACCGAAGTCGAGGCGCAGGCGATCAGGATCATCCAGGACTTCGCCCTCGCATTGCCGGGCCTGCGCAGCCTGCTCGACACCGACGTGCTGGCCGCCTATCACGGTGATCCGGCGGCGCGCAGCGTCGATGAAGTGCTGCTGTGCTATCCGGGGATTCTGGCGGTGATCCACCATCGTCTGGCGCACCATTTGTATCGCGCGGGTCTGCCGTTGCTGGCGCGGATCAGTTCGGAAATCGCCCACTCGGCGACCGGTATCGATATCCATCCGGGCGCGCAGATCGGCCGCAGTTTCTTCATCGACCACGGGACCGGCGTGGTGATCGGCGAGACCGCGATCATCGGCGAGCGCGTCAGGATCTATCAGGCAGTGACCCTCGGCGCCAAACGCTTCCCGGCGGACGAGGACGGCCAGTTGCAGAAGGGCCATCCTAGGCATCCGATTGTCGAGGACGACGTGGTGATTTACGCTGGCGCGACGATTCTCGGGCGCATCACCATCGGCCAGGGTTCGACCATCGGCGGCAACGTATGGCTGACCCGCAGCGTGCCGGCCGGGTGCAACCTGACCCAGGCCAACCTGCAGCATGATGACGGGACGCAGAAGTAATTTTCCTGTCCGTTCGTTCCCGCGCGAGGTGGGAACGAACGCCCTCGCCACAGCGTCATACCCCTCCTTGAGCTAGCGTACGAAAGCGACCGCTGAGCCCTGCGATTAGTCCTTAGCGTGCTATCCATGTTTAACTTGAACGTTCATTCAAGTTAAACCGGTAGCTCGCTGCCCGCTCACAACAGGAGGCTTGCCTTTGCTGAGTCCGATCATTTCAGCCATTTTCCAATCCCTTGAGGTGCACCGTTCATGAGTGCATCGTCCACCCCTGCCAGCGGCCTGGTACGCATGAATCCGCCGGTGTTCTGGTTCGCCGCGACAGTGATTCTGCTGTTTGGCCTGGTTGTCATCGCCATGCCGGAACAGGCCGGTGCCTGGCTCCTTGAAGCGCAAAACTGGGCGGCCAATACGGTCGGCTGGTACTACATGCTCGCGATGACCCTGTATCTGGTCTTCGTGGTGGTCACCGCGTTATCGGGCTACGGCAAGATCAAACTCGGTGCCGACCACGACGAACCCGAATTCAGTTACCTGTCCTGGGCCGGCATGCTGTTCGCCGCCGGGATCAGCATCACGCTGTTTTTCTTCTGTGTGTCCGAGCCGCTGACCCACATGCTCCAGCCGCCGCAAGGCGAGGCCGGCACCGCGGACGCGGCGCGCCAGGCGATGCAGATCCTGTTTTTGCACTGGGGCCTGCACGGCTGGGGCGTGTTCGCCTTCGTCGGCATGGCGCTGGCGTATTTCGCCTATCGGCACAACCTGCCGCTGGCCCTGCGTTCGGCGCTGTACCCGCTGATCGGCAAACGCATCAACGGCCCCATCGGCTACGCGGTGGACGGCTTCGGCATCATCGCCACGGTGTTCGGCCTCGGTGCGGACATGGGCTTCGGCGTGTTGCACCTCAACTCGGGTCTGGACTACCTGTTCGGCATCGCCCACACCCAGTGGATTCAGGTCGGCCTGATCACGCTGATGATGGGCGCGGCGATCATCGTCGCCGTTTCCGGAGTGGATAAAGGCGTGCGGGTCATGTCCGACATCAACATGCTGCTGGCCTGTGCGCTGCTGCTGTTCGTGTTGTTCGCCGGTCCCACCCAGCATTTGCTCAACACCCTGATCCAGAACCTCGGCGACTACCTCGGCGCGTTGCCGATGAAGAGTTTCGACCTCTACGCCTACGACAAACCGAGCGACTGGCTCGGTGGCTGGACGGTGTTCTACTGGGCCTGGTGGATCGCGTGGTCGCCATTCGTGGGCCTGTTCATCGCACGGATTTCCCGTGGCCGGACCATCCGCGAATTCGTCTTCGGCGTGTTGTTGATTCCGCTCGGTTTCACCCTGGCGTGGATGTCGATCTTCGGCAACAGCGCCATCGATCAGGTGCTCAATCACGGCATGTCGGCACTGGGCATGTCGGCCCTCGACAACCCGTCGATGACCCTGTACCTGCTGCTGGAAACCTACCCGTGGAGCAAAACTGTCATCGCGGTGACGGTGTTCATCAGCTTCGTGTTCTTCGTCACCTCCGCCGACTCCGGTACGGTAGTGCTCTCGACCCTGTCCGCCAAGGGTGGCAACCCGGATGAAGACGGACCGAAATGGCTGCGGGTGTTCTGGGGGGCGATGACCGCACTGATCACCAGTGCGCTGCTGTTCTCCGGCAGCATCGATGCGCTGAAGTCAGCGGTGGTGCTGACCTCGCTGCCGTTCTCGCTGATTCTGCTGCTGATGATGTGGGGGCTGCACAAGGCGTTCTATCTGGAGTCGCAGAAACAGATCGCGCAACTGCATTCGCTGGCGCCTGTGTCCGGTTCACGGCGTGGCAAGGGTGGCTGGCGCCAGCGCCTGAGTCAGGCCGTGCACTTCCCGTCGCGGGACGAGGTGTACCGCTTCATGGACACCATGGTAAAACCGGCCATCGAAGAAGTGACCGCGGTGTTCGTCGAGAAAGGTCTGAACGTGGTCACCCAACCGGACCCGGCCCATGACAGCGTCAGCCTGGAAATCGGCCATGGTGAGTTGCACCCGTTCATCTACCAGGTGCAGATGCGTGGCTACTTCACGCCGTCGTTCGCTCGTGGTGGCATGGGTTCCAAGCAGCTCAATAACCGCCGCTACTACCGCGCCGAAGTGCATCTGAGCGAGGGCAGTCAGGACTACGATCTGGTCGGTTACACGAAAGAACAGATCATCAACGACATCCTCGACCAGTACGAACGGCACATGCAGTTCCTGCATCTGGTGCGTTGATCGGGGCAGGGCGCCGGGACGGATTCAGGTCTCGGCGCTCAGCACCATGAACAAAACCATCGCGGCGATCGGCACGCCGAACACGGCGCTGCCAATCGCGATCTCCGACCCCAGCGGCTGCCCGGCGTGCACCACGCCGACCGCGCCATTGATCACCGTCAACGCCAGCCACAACGCCGCGAAGCCGTAGGCCAGCGTCTGCCGGCTGAAGCCGATGCGCTCGCCGATATAGAACATCAGCGCCAGCAGGATCAGGCCGAAGAAGATGATGATTGCGGTGTGCATGGTCGGGATCTGCCTGTGAAAGGGAGTCGTCCTGTCTTTGCTGAGCATAGGTCAGCTGTCAGCCTCATGTCGTTCGACACATTTCGGCACGTATCCATCTGTTTATGCGGGTCGCTTGTTAGGCGCGCTCACCGCTGATCTGGATATTAAACACGTGTCTGCCTGGTAGGCTAATATTTGTCCAAGTGTGTATGGTGTGTATTGGGTGAGGCGTCCAGCTCCTAAAGTACGCAGCTCTTGCTGTCGAACAGGGCGAAGGAAATGCGTAGTCGGGAAATGATCAGGATGATCGAGGAGGATGGCTGGTATCTGGTCGCCGTCAAAGGTAGTCACCACCAATACAAACATCCGGGCAAGCCAGGGAGGGTGACGATCAAGCATCCGGATTCGGATCTTCCCAAGGGTACGATCAACAGCATCTTGAAACAGGCGGGTTTGAAATGAAGCCCGTGATTGGAAACGAAAGTCCCTTTATGGACATGTCAGAGGAAGGATTCACTTACATGAAATTCCCGGTCGTTCTGCACAAGGATGCCGACTCAGACTACGGAGTGATTATCCCGGATGTACCGGGCTGTTTCTCCGCAGGCACAACGGTAGCCGAAGCTTTTGACAACACTCAGGAGGCACTGGCCTTGCACTATGAGGGATTGGTCGCTGATGGCGCGCCGTTGCCTCGGGTTCAGGACATTGATGCTCATCTCAAGAACCCGGATTACACCGGCGGTATCTGGGGTGTAGTCGAGTTTGATATCACTCCCTATTTCGGCAAGTCGGTGCGCTTCAACGCTACGCTGCCGGAGCAGTTGCTGGAGCGTATTGACCAAACTGTACGACGGGATCAGCGTTACAGCTCTCGCTCCGGATTTCTGGCTGCTGCTGCCTTGCGTGAGTTGTCGGCTTAAGGCCGGTTTACAGCATTTGGGGTCAGGTACTTTCCCGCTCAATGACCGTGCATTGCAGCAGATTCAACCGCTGCACCTCATCGCTCGGCAGCACGCCCAGACTTTCCAGTACTCGCGTCGCCGCCAGTACGCCGATCTCCAGCGCCGGCGGTTTGATCGTGCTCAGGCTCGGCAGCAGCATCTCGGCGAACGGGTAGTCGCCGAAGCCGAGGACGGCGCAGTCTTCGGGAATCTTGAGGCCGGCCCGTTGCCCGGCGAGCAGGCCGCCGGCGGCGAGGTTGTCGTTGGCGAAGATGATGGCGTCCGGGCGCGGTGAGGCGTTCATCAGCGCTTCCATCGCTTGTTTGCCGGCCTCGAACGGGGCGCGATCGGCATCTGGTGCGAATACCCACGGTTCCAGACCGAACTCGCGGACGGTCGCTGCGTAACCGTCGCGGCGTTCCAGTGCGCTGAAGTCGCCGGGTGCGCTGTTCTGCACGAAGGCGATTCGCCGATAGCCTTTGCCGTGCAGATAACGAGCGGCGCTGACACCCACCTCGAAGTGCGAAAAACCGATCTGCATCGGCTCGCGATCTGGCTGGTAATCCCAGGTTTCGATCACCGGGATATCCGCTTCGGCGAGCATCTTTTCCGTGCCCGCGCTGTGAAAGTGACTGGTGACCACCAGCGCCGCCGGCGACCAGCCGAGGAAGGCCCGTACCGCGTTTTCTTCCTGCTCGGCGCTGAAGTAACTCGAGGCCAGCAGCAACTGATAACCGTGGCGGCTGAGGGTGTCGCTGAAGCCTTGAATGGTGTTGGCGAAGATCGGCCCGGAGATGTTCGGGATCACCATGCCGACGATTTTTCCCCGCGCCGAGGCGAGCCCGCCGGCCACCAGGTTCGGCACATAACCCAGCTCGGCGACCACCGCCGCGATCCGCTCGCGGCGTTCGGGCGACACCTGGTCCGGCTGGTTGAAGTAGCGCGACACGGTGATTGCCGAAACACCGGCCTGGCGCGCCACCGCGTTGAGGGTCACGCGACCGGCGCCACGGCGTTTGCGGGGCTTTTCTTCGCTCAAGGCTCGATCCTTCTTAAAAACCAAAACGCATATAAAAGTAATTTTTCAGTATTGGACGGTCTATGTTCGGCTTGCCAATACTGGCGATGTTAGCGCTAACAAGGCGCGTTGTCTGCTACTCGCTCGAGCGAATGCCCAAGACACCGAGACAGGCGCTGTCGTCGCAGAACGGCAGCGGTTCAGGGCAACTTTTCGAGCGGGCAAACATGCACAACATTCCTGGGGCGACACACAAACTGGCGCAATCGATCCGCGCTGCGGGCTGGCTACTCACCGGGCTGGCCGCGCTGCCGCTGCCCGCCGCGTTCGCCGCCGACAGCACCGATCAGGAGCCGACACTCAAGTCCGTCACGGTCACCGCCACCCGCCGCGAAGAGTCGCTGCAAAAGGTCCCGGTGGCGGTGTCGGTAATCGACGGCGAGCAACTGGAGCGCGACAACCGCAACAGCGTGGCGAGCATCGTCCAGCAAGTGCCGTCGCTGAATTTCCGCACTGGCGCATCGAACAAGGACACCTCGTTGTTCGTGCGTGGCGTGGGGACGATTTCCACCTCGCCGGGCGTCGAGCCGACGGTGGCCACGGTGATTGACGGCGTGGTCTACGCCCGTCCTGGCCAGTCGACTCTGGATCTGCTGGATCTGGAGCGCGTCGAGGTTCTGCGCGGCCCGCAAGGCACGCTGTTCGGCAAAAACGCGTCGGCCGGCGTGCTGAACATCACCAGCAAGGCGCCGACCGCCGAGACCCACGGTTACATCGATCAGTCGTACTACAGCGGCAACGAAAGCCGCACCCGTTTCGGCATTGGCGGCAGCCTGATTCCGGACACGCTCAAGGGTTCGATCAGCACCTTGTTCGGCACTTACGACGGCAACGTCGATAACAAGCACAATGGCCAGGAGGTCAACGGTTACAACCATCGCGGTGTACGCGGCAAACTGGAATTCACCCCGAACGACGACGTCACCTTCACCCTGATCGCCGACTACATGCAGTCCCACGATGACGGCCCCAACGGCGTCGTCACCAAGTCGTTGACCCCGGCCTTCGCCAACGCGCTGAGTCCGGTCAGCGCCACCAGCCACAACCGCGACATCAACACCGACACCCGCACCCACGTCGAAGACACCAACAAGGGCCTGTCCGGCCAGCTCGACTGGCAACTGGGCGATTACACCCTGACGTCGATCACCGCGTGGCGTGGCTGGGACAACACCCAGTATCAGGACGGCGACCGCCTCGGCACGGTGACGGCCGCGTTCCCCGGCACGGCGGACAAGGGCGATCTGGCCTTCGACCAGTACTCGCAGGAGTTGCGTCTGGCCTCGCCGAAAGGCGAGTTTCTCGAATACGTCGGCGGCCTGTTCTACATGCACGGCAAGGATGACGAGACCTATCAGCGCACGTTGACCACAACTACTCGAACTGACCGTGGTGTCGCCGACTACAGCGCCACCAGCGACAGCTACGCGGTGTTCGGCGAGAGCACGCTGAATTTCACCTCGGATTTCCGTGGCATTGCCGGCCTGCGCTATACCCACGACGATCTGGAATACGATCACCGTCGCGTTTCCACTTCTACAACCACGGTCAGCGGCATTCAACCGGCCACCCGCAGTTCCGGTTCGGTGGACGAGGACGGCTGGTCCGGTCGGCTCGGTTTGCAGTACGACTTGAGCGATGCGGTCACCACTTATTTGACCTACTCGCGCGGTTACAAAGGCCCGGCCTACAACGTGTTCTTCAACATGCAGCCGCGCGATACTGAAGCATTGAAGCCGGAAACCTCCAACACCTGGGAGGCGGGGATCAAAGCTTCATCCTGGAACAATCGCCTGACCACCAACCTCGCGGTTTTCCACAGCGACTACGACAACTACCAGGCGAACTTTTTCGACACCGTCGCCGGGCAAGTGGTGACGCGCCTGATCAACGCCGGCAGCGTCAGCACCGAGGGCGTGGAACTCGATTACGCCTTGCAGGCGACCCAGCAACTGAAGTTCTCCGGAGCGCTGGCTTACACCCGCGCCCGCATCGACCAGTTCGCCTGCCCGGCGGGTGCGGCGGCGTCGTGCAACGTCAACGGCAAACCGCTGCCATTCAGCCCGGACTGGAAAAGCTACGTGCGGGCCGACTACACCATCCCGCTGGATAACGGCCTGGATATCGAACTCGGCACCGATTACAGCTGGCAGAGCGAAGTGCAGTACGACATCAGCCAGAACGCCGACACCAAGCAGGGCGCCTACGGCCTCTGGAATGCCAGCGTCGCCCTGGCCGATTACACCAACGGCTGGCGCGTGGCATTGCTGGGCAAGAATCTCACCGACAAGTCGTATTCGCCGTTGCTCGCCAGCGGTGGCAATTACATCTACCGCGCCGTGCCTCGCGACGACGAGCGCTACTTCGGCGTGCAACTGCGCAAGGACTTCTGAGATGAGCAGACAGCTGAAACTCGGCGCGTTTCTCATGGCCACCGGGCACCACGTCGCCGCGTGGCGTCATCCGGATGTGCCGGCCAACGCCGGGCTGGATTTCGCCCATTACAAACGTCTGGCGCAGATTGCCGAGGCAGCGAAGTTCGATACGTTGTTCGTCGCCGACAGCGTCGCTGCGCCGACCCAGGATATCGCCAGCCGGATGGCCCGTTCGGATCACTTCGAGCCGCTGACGTTGCTCTCGGCCTTGAGCGCCGTGACCGAACGCATCGGCCTGATCGCCACCGCCACTACCAGCTACAACGAGCCGTATCACGTGGCGCGTAAATTTGCTTCGCTCGATCACCTCTCGGGCGGGCGAGCGGGGTGGAATCTGGTGACCTCGGACAACGCCGCCGAAGCGCAGAATTTCGGCCGCGACGAACACATCGGCCATGCCGAACGCTACAGCCGCGCCCGGGAATTTCATCAGGTGGTCACTGGACTTTGGGACAGTTGGCAGGACGACGCCTTCCTCCGCGACAAGGCCAGCGGAGCGTATTACGACCCGGAAAAATTGCATGTGCTGGATCACGTCGGTGAGCACTTCCGGGTCAAGGGCCCGCTGAACGTCGCACGTTCGCCACAGGGTCAGCCGGTGATCGTGCAGGCTGGCTCGTCGGAAACCGGGCGTGAACTGGCGGCGCAGACGGCCGAAGTGGTGTTCACCGCGCAGACCTCACTGGCCAGCGCCCAGGCGTTTTACGCCGACCTCAAGGGACGCTTGCCGAAGTACGGGCGCAGCGCCGATTCGCTGAAAATCATGCCCGGTGTGTTTGTCGTCGTCGGGCAGACGGAAGCCGAAGCGCAGGAAAAATGTGAAACGTTTCAGCAATTGGTCGAACCCGAGGTTGGTGTCGCCCTGCTTGGGCGTATGCTGGGCAACTTCGACCTGTCGAAGTACCCGTTGGACGGGCCGCTGCCGGAGTTGCCGCTGACCGACAGCGGCCAGCAGAGCCGGCAGAAACTGCTGACCGAACTGGCCGGCCGGGAGCATCTGACCCTGGCCGAACTGGGCAGGCGAATTGCTGGCGGTCGCGGGCATTACAGCGTCGTCGGCACTCCGGTGCAGATTGCCGACCGTTTGCAGGAATGGTTCGAGCAGGGCGCGGCGGACGGCTTCAACGTGCTGGTGCCGCACCTGCCCGGCGGGCTCGAAGACTTCGCCAATGGCGTGGTCCCGGAACTGCAACGGCGCGGATTGTTCAGAACCGAATACGAGGGCCGGACCTTGCGCCAGAACCTTGGCCTTGCCCGGCCCGGCAACAGATTTGCGTAGCAATCGACACCCAATTCAAGACCGACAAGAGAGGATTCGATGACTTACACCGCTGCCGAAAACCGTTATGACTCCATCCCTTACCGCCGCGTCGGACGCAGCGGTCTGGTGCTGCCGGCGCTGTCCCTGGGCCTGTGGCACAACTTCGGCGACAGCACGCCGATCGACACCCAGCGCGCCTTGCTGCGCACCGCGTTCGATCTGGGGATCAACCACTTCGACCTGGCCAACAACTACGGCCCTCCCTACGGCAGCGCCGAGACCAATTTCGGCCGTTTGCTGCGCGAAGACTTCAAGCAATATCGCGATGAACTGATCATCTCCAGCAAGGCCGGTTGGGACATGTGGCCCGGCCCTTACGGCCAGGGCGGCGGTTCGCGCAAATACGTGCTGGCCAGCCTCGACCAGAGCCTGCAACGCCTGGGCCTGGACTATGTGGATATCTTCTATTCGCACCGCTTCGACCCGGACACCCCGCTGGAAGAAACCGCCAGCGCCCTCGCCACTGCGGTGCAGCAGGGCAAGGCGCTGTACATCGGTATCTCGTCGTACTCCGGGGTGAAAACTCGTGAGATCGCCGCGCTGCTCAAAGAGTGGAAAGTGCCGCTGCTGATTCACCAACCGGCGTACAACCTGCTCAACCGTTGGGTGGAAAAGGACCTGCTCGACACCACCGACGAACTCGGCACCGGTGTGATTGCGTTCACCCCGCTGGCGCAGGGTCTGCTGACCGACAAATACCTCAACGGCGTGCCGGCGGATGCACGGGTCAATCGTCCGGGGGGTGGTTCGTTGCAGGCTTCGCATTTGTCCGAGGCCAACATCGCTCATGTGCGGGCGTTGAATGAAATCGCCAAACGTCGTGGGCAGAGTCTGGCGCAACTGGCGCTGGCGTGGACGCTGCGGGATCCGCGAGTGACCTCGGCCCTGATCGGCGCGAGCCGGCCGGAGCAGATTGTCGAGAACGTCGGGGCGTTGAAAAATCTGAGATTCAGTGCGGAGGAGTTGGCGGAGATTGACCGGTTTGCCCAGGAGGGCGGGATCAATCTTTGGGAGAAGCCTTCGACGGCGGAATAACGACACACTGATCGTTCCCACGCAGAGCGTGGGAACGATCAATTGTTCAGCGAAAAAACGGCACATCCCCCAACACCGTAGCCCGCTGCATCACCCGCCGCGCCGGCCGGTAATCATCCACCGCGTAATGCTGCGTCACGCGGTTATCCCAGAACGCAATGTCATCCTTCTGCCAGCGCCAGCGAATGGTGAACTCCGGCCGCGTCGCGTGGGCGAACAGAAACTTCAGCACCGCTTCACTCTCAGTCTCCGACAACTCATTGATCTTCGACGTGAAGCCTTCGTTGACGAACAACGAACGCCGCCCGCTCACTGGGTGCGTACGAATCACCGGATGCGACAGCGGTGGATTCTTGCGCCGCGCCTCTTCCCACTGCGCCAGTGCTTCCGGCGTGTTGCCATAGCGCTCCAACGGAAATGAGCGGGTGAAGTCGTGAGTCGCGGTCAACCCTTCGAGCAGCGCTTTCATCGGCGTCGACAGCGCCTCATACGCGGCAATCCCGCTGGCCCACAACGTATCGCCACCGAACTCCGGCAACAGCTTGGCGCTGAGCACCGCGCCCATGGCCGGGGTTGGCAGGAAGGTCACGTCGGTGTGCCAGATCGCGTTGTCGCGCACGTCGGTGACGGCGGTGTCGAGGATCAGCACTTCCGGTTGCTCAGGCACATTCGGGTAGATCGGGTGAATGTGCAGGTCGCCGAAATAGTGGGCGAAACGTGCCTGTTGCGACGGCTCGATCGGCTGATTGCGGAAGAACAGCACCTGGTATTTGAGCAGTGCCTGCTCGATGGCGTCGCGCTGTTCCAGGTTCAGCGGCTGGCTGATGTCGACGCCGCTGATCTGTGCGCCGAGGGCCGAGCTTAACGGGGTGATGTTCAGGCTGCTCATGGTGGTTCTCTTCAATTCCGGGGCCCCGAAACTGTCGGGGTAGTCAGTGCTGAAAAATCAGTGGGCCTGGCCGTGCCACGGCACCAGTTTGCGTTGCAGGGCGCGCAGGCCCATTTCCATGGCGAAGGCAATCAGGGCGATGACCAGAATCCCCAGCACCACCACGTCGGTGACCAGGAATTGCGCAGCCGACTGCACCATGAAGCCCAGGCCACTGGTGGCCGCGATCAATTCGGCGGCGACCAGAGTCGACCAGCCGACACCCAGGCCAATGCGCACACCGGTCAGAATGTCTGGCAGCGCGCTCGGCAAAATCACGTGGCGAATCAGTTGTGCGCGAGTCGCCCCCAGCGATTGCGCAGCGCGCAGTTTGGCCGGGTCGACGGTGCGCACGCCGGTGGCGGTAGCAATCGCGATCGGGGCGAAAATCGCCAGGTAGATCAGCAGCACTTTCGACAACTCGCCGATACCGCACCAGATCACGATCAGCGGCAGATACGCGAGCGGCGGAATAGGGCGGTAGAACTCGATCAGCGGATCCAGCACACCTCGGGCGATGCGGTTGGCGCCGATGGCGATGCCCACCGGCACCGCGGTCAGAATCGCAAAACCAAGGCCCAGACCGATGCGGCTCAGGCTCGCGCCCAGGTGCTGCCACAACGTCGAATCCATGTAACCCGTGGTCGCCAGTAACCAGCCTTTTTGCAGTACGGCGGACGGTGGCGGCAGGAACAGCGGTTCGATCAGGCCGGTGGCCGTGACGGCCCACCAGATCACCAGCAACGCGAACAAGGTCAGCAGGCTGATCCAGCGAGTGCTGAGGCTGCGACGCACAGGAATCACCACCGACGTGGCGGCGGGTTTCACTGCGGTGGCGGAAACGTCGTAACTGCTCATGCGCGCTCCTGCCGCTGAACGGCGCTGCGTTGCGAGAACACTTTGGCGAGCACGTGTTCGCGGGTTTCGATGAAGCGCGGATCGGACTTGATCGACCGCGCCGATTCGCCGGCGGCATAGCGCTGGCCGAAGTCGAGGTGCAGGCGTTCGACGATCTGTCCCGGATTCGGCGCCAGCAGAATCAGGTCGGTGGCGAGGAACACCGCCTCTTCAATGTCGTGGGTAATCAGGAACACCGGTTTGGCGGTGCGTTGCCAGACTTGCAGCAACAGTTCCTGCATCTGTTCGCGGGTGAAGGCGTCGAGGGCACCGAAGGGTTCGTCCATCAGCAGCACGCGCGGGTCGGCCGCGAGGGCGCGGGCCAGGCCGACACGTTGCTTCTGGCCACCGGAGAGTTGCCAGATGCGACGTTTTTCGAAACCGGAGAGATCGACCAGCGCGAGCATTTCCCGGGCGCGCTGTTCGCGTTTGTCCTTGGCGACACCGGCCAGTTCGAGACCGAAGGCAACGTTGGCCAGCACGTCCTGCCAGGGCAGCAGGGCGTCGTCCTGGAACACCACGCCGCGCTCGGCGCTCGGGCCTTTGACGGGCACGTTGTCGAGGGTGATGCGCCCTGCGCTCGGTTCGACGAAGCCGGCAATCAGGTTCAACAGCGAAGTCTTGCCACTGCCGGACGGGCCGAGGGCGACCAGCAATTGCTGGGGCCCCAGGGTCAGAGAGATATCCGCCAGCACCGGTTCCGGGCTGCCGGGATACTGTGCGCTGATGCGCTCCAGCTGTAGCAAGGCCATCGCAATTAACTCCCGATCAGTTGGTGATGTACTTGGCGCTGACGTACGGCGCGTAGTCCGGCAGAACCGCTTCGACCTTGCCTTGCTCCTTGAGGAACGCAGCGGTGTCGGTGATGGCTTTGGTGGTCGGCGCGCCGAGGTCACTGACCTGATCCGCCGCCAGCGGGTAGACGTTGCCTTGCAGCAGCAAAGGAATGTCGCTGGCCTTGGCGCCGGACAGTTTCACCAGTTTGTCGACGTTGCTCTGATTGGCGATCCAGGCTTTCGGATCCTTGCGGTAGTCGGCGTAGGCGTCGAGGGTGACCTTGGCGAATGCGGTAACGATGTCCGGGTGCTTCTCGGCGAAGTCTTTGCGCACGATCCAGGCGTCGAAGGTCGGCGCGCCGAACTTGGCCAGCTCTCCGGAAGTGATCAGCACTTTGCCGTTTTCCTTGGCCACACCCAGCGCCGGATCCCAAACGTAGGTGGCATCGATGTCACCGCGTTTCCACGCGGCAATGATCGCTGGCGGGGCGAGGTTGAGGACGGTGACTTTCGAAGGATCGATGTTCCAGTGCTTCAGCGCGGCCAGCAGGCTGTAGTGACCGGTGGACACGAACGGCACGGCGATTTTCTTGCCGACCAGATCCTGCGGCGTCTTGATGCCGGAACCGTCGCGGGCGACCAGCGCTTCAGCAGCGCCGATCTGGGTGGCGATGAGGAAGGTTTCCACCGGGACTTTGCGGGTGATCGCAGCAGTCAGCGGGCTGGAACCGAGGTAGCCGATCTGCACGTCGCCCGAAGCGATGGCGGTGATGACGTCGGCACCGTTGTCGAACTTGCGCCAGCTGATGTCGGCCTTGGTGGCTTTTTCATAGGCGCCGTCGGCCTGGGCGACTTTCGCCGGGTCAACGGTGGTCTGGTAGGCGACGGTGAGGTCGGCGGCCTGAGCCAGGAAACTCGCGGCAGCCAGAGAGGCCACGGCCAGCAGGCGAAGCGGGACATTCAGTTTCATTGGAGAGCTCCATATCAGGCGACCGAGGATCGGCGTGAAAGGAGACTAAATGATCTAAGAATCTAGAAATAAATAACTTTTTAGACTTAGCTTATGAGCGGAAAAATCTAAGCCGGGGGTATTTGATAGTTCCCACGCTCTGCGTGGGAATTCAGCTTGTGACGCTCCGCGTCACTGGGGCGCAGAGCGTCCCTTGAGGCATTCCCACGCGGAGCGTGGGAACGATCATTAGCGTGAGGCGTTCCCAAGCGGACGGCTCGACGCCTCGATGTTGGAACGATCAACGAGTGGAAGGCAGTCAGTTGCTGATCGCCAGAATACTCGCCTGATACGACCCGACAAACACGTCGAAATCGCCCACCTCGTTCTGCTCCAGTTCAGCCTGTTGCGCCAGCGACGACCGCGCCAGTTCTTCGAACTTCGCCTGTTCCTCAGCCGCCAACGGCTCGCTGCGGAAGAACTCGGCGTGAGCCTGGCTCTGGCGCAGGGAGAATTGCGCGAAGCTTTCCTTGTGCTCGGCCATCGCCGCCAGCACCTGGGCCGAAGGCGTCAGGGACGAATCCTTGACCTTGGCCAGTTGTGCGTCGAGTGCCTTGCTGTGGGCATCGCCGCCATGGCTTTGATCCAGCAGCGCCGCCAGTGGAGCAATTTTTTCCAGCAGTTCGGCGGCCCATTCCTTCAGTTCGACCGGTTGGCCGTCACGCTGCAATTGCAGGCCCGGACGACGACCTTCCTTGACCACGCTGAGGAAGTTCGACGTGGCGTTGCCGCAGCTGATGTTGGTCAGCAGCGGGCTGTCGTTCAGTGCGCAGTACAGCAGGAACGCGTCGAGGAAGCGCGATTCGGTGAGGTCGATGCCCATCGGCAGGAACGGGTTGATGTCCAGGCAACGCACTTCGACGTACTGGATGCCACGGGCGACCAGCGCCTGGATCGGCCGCTCGCCGGTGTAGGTCACGCGTTTCGGGCGGATGTTGGAGTAGTACTCGTTTTCGATCTGCAGGATGTTGGTGTTCAGTTGCACCCACTCGCCATCCTGGTGCGTGCCGACTTCTACGTACGGCGCGTATGGCGTGGCCACCGCCTTGCGCAGACTGTCGGTGTAGCTTGCCAGGTCGTTGTAGCAAGGGGTCAGGCCAGCCTGGGCGTTGCTCTGGTAACCGAGGTCACTCATGCGCAGGCTGGTGGCGTAAGGCAGGTACAGAGTGTCCGGGTCCAACTGTTCCAGTTGATGCGAACGGCCGCGCAGGAACCCCGCGTCCAGCGCCGGCGAAGCACCGAACAGGTACATCAGCAGCCAGCTGTAGCGACGGAAGTTGCGGATCAGCGCGATATAGGACGACGACTGGAAATCCCGGTCGGTGCCGACGAAGCCTTCGGCTTCTTTCAGCAGCGGCCAGAGTTTTTCCGGCAGGGAGAAGTTGTAGTGAATCCCGGCGATGCACTGCATGGTCTTGCCGTAACGCAGGGCCAGGCCCTTGCGGTAGACATACTTGAGCTGACCGATGTTGGAGGTGCCGTAATAGGCGATCGGGATGTCTTCCTCGGCCGGCAACGGGCACGGCATCGATGGACTCCACAGGTACTCGTTGCCGAGCTTGCTGTAGGCGAAGCGATGAATCTTGTCCAGGCTGGCCAGGGTGTCGGCCGGGTCTGGCAGGGCAGGCGTGATGAATTCCAGCAGCGACTCGGAATAGTCGGTGGTGATCTGTTCGTTGGTCAGCGCGGAACCCAGGCTTTCAGGGTGCGGCGTTTGCGCCAGACGTCCCTCGCCGGTCACGCGCAGGCATTCACGTTCGATACCGTGCAGGCACTGCTCGAGCAGAGAGAGGTTGGCGCGCTCACCGAGCAGAGCCAGGCGGCGGTTGAGAAGTTCGCTCAATTTGGATTCCTTCACGCGTCAGTCGCCCCAATATGGGGGTGGGCAGGACGGTCTACAAGGGGGAAGTTGAAACTGGCGTTTTCGCCTGGTTTTCGGGCCATGAAAGCCCCATTGGAAACGCCAACTTCAGTCCCTGAATCTGGCAGACGCGGGCGAGGAAAACTCCGACGCTGCGATCACAGCGCCGAAATTAACTCAAAATGATGAACAACATCTACAGGACAGCGAACGTGCCTTGCGCTTTTGCGACCAGTTTGTCGCCCTGCATCACGTCGGCTTCGACCACCAGCGTGCGCCGGCCCGGGTGGATCACCCGCGCCGTGCACATCACCTCGCCCTCGGAGACGGCGCGGATGTAGTTGATCTTGCACTCGATGGTCGCGCTTTGCTGGTCAAAGCCGTGGGTGCTGGAGCAGGCCAGCCCCATGGCGATATCGACCAGACTGAACAGCGCGCCGCCGTGCAGCTTGCCGCCGCGGTTGCGCAGTTCGGGTTCCAGCACCAGGGCGACTTGCGCCACCCCGGTTTCCAGGCTGTGCAGGCGGCAGCCCAACAGCTTGAAAAACGCGCTCTCGACGAGCCCGGCCGGAATTTCCATCAGCGTTTCTTCAACTGCTTGGCGTTGGCGAACAGCGACGCCATGGCGTTGTTCGCCGGAGCCGCCGGCGTGGTTTCCTTGCGCGGCGCCGAACCCTGCGACTGGCGTGGCGCCGAGCCTGGACGCGCGCCACGGGCACCGTCGATCTTCTCGCCCGGGGTGTCGCTCATGCGCATCGACAGGCCGACGCGTTTGCGCGGGATGTCGACTTCCATGACCTTCACTTTCACCACGTCACCGGCCTTCACCGCTTCGCGTGGATCCTTGATGAACTTCTCCGACAGCGCCGAAATGTGCACCAGACCATCCTGATGCACGCCGATGTCGACGAACGCGCCGAATGCGGTCACGTTGGTCACCACACCTTCGAGGATCATCCCCAGTTGCAGGTCTTTCAGGTCCTCGACGCCTTCCTGGAACTCGGCGGTCTTGAACTCCGGACGCGGGTCGCGGCCCGGTTTTTCCAGTTCTTGCAGGATGTCGGTGACGGTTGGCAGACCGAAGGTCTCGTCGGTGAATTTCTTCGGATCCAGACGCTTGAGGAACCCGGCATCGCCGATCAGCGAGCGGATGTCGCGGTCGGTTTCAGCGGCGATGCGTTGCACCAGCGGATAGGCTTCCGGGTGAACCGCCGAGGAATCCAGCGGGTTGTCGCCGTTCATCACGCGCAGGAAGCCGGCGGCCTGTTCGAAGGTTTTTTCGCCCAGACGCGCGACTTTCTTCAGTGCAGCGCGAGTCTTGAACGCGCCGTGTTCGTCACGGTGAGTCACGATGTTCTGCGCCAGGGTCGCGTTGAGGCCGGAGATCCGCGCCAGCAGCGCCACGGACGCGGTGTTCACGTCCACGCCCACGGCGTTCACGCAGTCCTCGACCACGGCGTCCAGGCCGCGTGCCAGTTTCAGCTGCGACACGTCGTGCTGGTACTGACCGACACCGATGGATTTCGGATCGATTTTCACCAGTTCGGCCAGTGGATCCTGCAAGCGACGGGCGATGGACACGGCGCCACGGATCGATACGTCCAGATCCGGGAATTCCTTGGCTGCCAGTTCCGATGCCGAGTACACCGATGCGCCGGCTTCGGAGACCATGACCTTGGTCATTTTCATCGCTGGATATTTTTTGATCAGCTCGATGGCCAGTTTGTCGGTTTCACGGCTGGCGGTGCCGTTGCCGATGGCGATCAGGTCGACCGAGTGCTTGGCGCACAGAGCGGCCAGGATCGCGATGGTCTGATCCCATTTGTTGTGCGGCACGTGCGGGTAAACCGTGGCGTGATCCAGCAGCTTGCCGGTGGAGTCGACCACCGCGACCTTGCAGCCGGTGCGCAGGCCCGGGTCGAGACCCAGGGTGGCGCGCGGGCCGGCCGGAGCGGCCAGCAGCAGGTCGTGCAGGTTGTGGGCGAACACGTTGATCGCTTCGGTTTCGGCGCCGTCGCGCAGCTCGCCGAGCAGGTCGGTTTCCAGGTGGGTGTAGAGCTTGACCTTCCAGGTCCAGCGCACCACTTCACCCAGCCATTTGTCGGCCGGACGGTTCTGGTTCTGGATGCCGACTTGCTGGCCGATCATGCCTTCGCACGGATGCATGGTGCCCGGCAGTTCATCGCCGACCTTCAGTGCGGAGCTGAGAATGCCTTCATTGCGGCCACGGAAAATCGCCAGCGCGCGGTGCGACGGCATGCTTTTCAGCGGTTCGTCGTGTTCGAAGTAATCGCGGAACTTGGCGCCTTCCTCTTCCTTGCCGGCGATCACGCGGGCACTGAGGGTGGCTTCCTGCTTCAGGTAAGTGCGCAGTTTTTCCAGCAGGTTGGCGTCTTCGGCGAAGCGCTCCATGAGGATGTACTTGGCGCCTTCCAGCGCAGCCTTGACGTCGGCCACGCCTTTTTCGGCGTCGATGAAGCGTGCGGCTTCGGCTTCCGGGGCCAGGCTCGGGTCGTTGAACAGACCGTCGGCCAGCTCGCCGAGGCCGGCTTCCAGGGCGATCTGGCCCTTGGTGCGGCGCTTCTGCTTGTACGGCAGGTACAAGTCTTCGAGGCGGGTCTTGGTGTCGGCGAGTTTGATTTCGCGCTCCAGTTCAGGGGTGAGTTTGCCCTGCTCCTGGATGCTGGCGAGGATGCTGATGCGCCGTTCGTCGAGTTCTCGCAGGTAGCGCAGACGCTCTTCCAGATGACGCAACTGAGTGTCATCGAGGCTGCCGGTCACTTCTTTCCGGTAACGGGCGATGAAGGGAACGGTAGAGCCTTCATCGAGTAGCGCGACGGCCGCTTCGACCTGTTGTGGGCGTACGCCGAGTTCCTCGGCGATGCGGCTGTTGATGCTGTCCATAAAACCACCTGACAAATTGTGAAAGCAGGCTCGCAGGCACGTAAATAAAGGCCCGGAGTCTGGTTGGGCGGCCTGACGCTTGCCGCTGCCTGGGTCAAAAGGCATCCCATTGACCCGTGAAATCGAACAATTACTGCGACGGCCCGGAAAATAAGAGACGGCCACCTGCGGTAACGATTCAGACGTTGCCTGACACAAAAGGCCGCGCATTATAACCAGCGTTCTGTCATTCGGGGGCGACACAGTCTGTAGGCTCAAGCCCCGGTTTTCTGGCAGTGAAGGAAAAATCTGCTAACAATGCACACGGTGCGTATAACGGCAGCTACGCCATAATGCGCGCCGAGCTAAAAGGAGCATCCAATGAGCAGCACTGCACAAACTGCTGAAGGCGAAAAAATTCTTATTGTTGACGACGATCCGGGGCTGAGCAGCCTGCTGGAACGCTTCTTCGTCAGCAAGGGCTACCGCGCCCGCGCCGTACCGAATACCGAGCAGATGGATCGTCTGCTGTCGCGTGAAGTGTTCAACCTGGTCGTCCTCGACCTGATGCTGCCGGGCGAAGACGGCCTGACCGCTTGCCGTCGCCTGCGTGGCGCGAACAATCAGATCCCGATCATCATGCTCACCGCCAAGGGCGACGAGTTGAGCCGTATCAAGGGCCTGGAACTGGGCGCCGACGATTACCTGGCCAAGCCATTCAACCCGGACGAGTTGATGGCCCGCGTCAAAGCCGTGCTGCGCCGTCAGGCCGCACCGGTGCCGGGCGCGCCGGGCAGCGAAGAAGAGAACGTCACGTTCGGTGACTACGTGCTGTCCCTGGCCACCCGCGAACTCAAGCGCGGCGACGAAGTGCACATGCTCACCACCGGTGAGTTCGCGGTACTCAAGGCCCTGGTGATGAACGCCCGTCAGCCGCTGACCCGCGACAAACTGATGAACCTGGCCCGTGGCCGGGAGTGGGATGCCCTGGAGCGTTCCATCGATGTGCAGATTTCCCGTCTGCGCCGGATGATCGAACCCGATCCGTCCAAACCGCGCTACATCCAGACTGTCTGGGGCGTGGGTTATGTGTTCGTGCCGGATGGCAACTCCACCAAGTGACGGGTGATTTGTAGGAGCGGGTCTGTGTAGAACGGTCAAAAATGCCGCCTCCGCAGACTCGTTATCCGCAATATGCGAGCATTGCTCGCTCCTGCAAGTGCGTAGCGGTTATCCATGAAAACCCCTGTCTGGTTCCCCCAAAGTTTCTTCTCCCGCACCCTCTGGCTGGTGCTCATCGTCGTATTGTTTTCCAAGGCACTGACCCTGGTTTATCTGCTGATGAACGAGGACGTGTTGGTGGACCGTCAATACAGCCACGGCGTCGCCCTGACGCTGCGTGCCTATTGGGCCGCCGATGAAGAAAACCGCGCGAAGATCGCTGATGCCGCGACCCTGATCCGGGTGGTCGGTGCCGGTGTGCCGGAAGGCGAACAGCACTGGCCGTACAGCGAAATCTACCAGCGGCAGATGCAGGCGGAACTGGGGGCCGACACCGAGGTTCGGCTGCGCATGCATTCACCGCCGGCGTTGTGGGTGCGTGCGCCGAGCCTGGGTGATGGCTGGTTGAAAGTGCCGTTGTACCCGCATCCGTTGCGCGGCCAGAAAATCTGGAACGTACTCGGCTGGTTCCTCGCCATCGGGTTGCTCTCGACCGCGTCGGCATGGATTTTCGTCAGCCAGCTCAATCAGCCTTTGAAGCGTCTCGTGTATGCCGCACGGCAACTCGGCCAGGGCCGCAGCGTGCGCCTGCCGATCAGTGACACACCGAGCGAAATGACCGAGGTTTATCGCGCCTTCAACCAGATGGCCGAGGACGTCGAACAGGCCGGCCGTGAACGTGAACTGATGCTCGCCGGGGTTTCCCACGACCTGCGCACGCCGCTGACCCGCCTACGGCTGTCGCTGGAACTGATGGGTGACCGCACCGACCTGACCGACGACATGGTGCGCGACATTGAAGACATGGACGCGATTCTCGACCAGTTCCTCGCGTTCATTCGCGATGGTCGGGACGAGTCGGTGGAAGAAGTGGATCTGAGCGATCTGGTGCGTGAAGTCGCGGCGCCGTACAACCAGAGTGAAGAAAAGGTGCGCTTGCGTCTGGAGCCGATCCAGCCGTTTCCGCTACGCCGGGTATCGATGAAGCGTTTGCTGAACAACCTGATTGGCAATGCGTTGAATCATGCCGGCAGCGGCGTCGAAGTTGCGGCTTACGTGTCCGGCGATACCAGTGCGCCGTACGTGGTGCTGAGCGTGATGGACCGTGGCGCGGGGATTGATCCGTCGGAGCTTGAGGCGATTTTCAACCCGTTCACCCGTGGCGACCGCGCGCGGGGCGGGAAGGGTACCGGGCTGGGGCTGGCGATCGTCAAGCGGATTGCTTCGATGCATGGCGGCAATGTCGAGCTGCGCAACCGCTCCGGTGGCGGGCTGGAGGCGCGGGTGCGCTTGCCGCTGGGGTTGATGCTGCCGCGAGACGCGGTTTAAGTTTCAGGCGGCCTTGCGGCCGCCTGATTCAAGGTTCAACCCTTGCCTTTGGTGCGGGTCATGTTCGGCCCGCCATTCTTCTCAAGGTGTTCGATGATGATCCCCGCCACGTTCTTGCCGGTGGTGGTCTCGATCCCTTCCAGGCCAGGCGACGAGTTCACTTCCATCACCAGCGGCCCGTGATTCGAACGCAGGATATCCACACCCGCCACCGCCAGGCCCATGACCTTGGCGGCGCGCAACGCGGTCATGCGCTCTTCCGGGGTGATCTTGATCAGGCTGGCGCTACCGCCACGGTGCAGGTTGGAGCGGAATTCCCCGGGCTTGGCCTGACGCTTCATCGCCGCGATCACCTTGTCGCCGACCACGAAGCAGCGGATGTCCGCGCCGCCGGCCTCCTTGATGTATTCCTGCACCATGATGTTCTGCTTGAGGCCCATGAACGCCTCGATCACCGACTCCGCCGCCGTCGCGGTTTCGCACAGCACCACGCCGATGCCCTGAGTCCCTTCCAGCACCTTGATCACCAGCGGCGCGCCGTTGACCATGTCGATCAGGTCGGGAATGTCGTCCGGCGAGTGGGCGAAGCCGGTCACCGGCAAACCGATGCCCCGGCGCGACAGCAATTGCAGCGAACGCAGCTTGTCCCGGGAGCGGGCGATGGCCACCGATTCGTTGAGCGGAAACACCCCCATCATTTCAAACTGACGCAACACTGCGCAGCCATAAAACGTCACCGACGCGCCGATCCGTGGAATCACTGCGTCGAACCCTTCCAGCGGCTTGCCGCGATAGTGGATCTGCGGCTTGTGGCTGGCGATGTTCATGTAGGCGCGCAAGGTGTCGATCACCACCATTTCATGCCCGCGTTCGGTGCCGGCTTCGACCAGACGACGGGTGGAATACAGACGCGGATTCCGCGACAGCACAGCGATCTTCATGCAACACCTGTGGAGGAGGTAGATACCGGGAACACCGGCTTGTCTTGTACATACTTGATACCCGGATTGACCACCAACTGGCCGTCGATCAGGGCTTTGGAACCGAGCAACAGGCGATAGCGCATGGACTTGCGGCAGGCGAGGGTGAACTCGACCGGCCAGACCCGATCACCGAGGGCCAGGGTGGTGCTGATCACATAGCGCACCTGGGCCTGGCCGTTGGAACTCTTGATGGTCTTGCGGGTGACCAGCGGTGCTTCGCAACGCCGGTGGCGCAATTGCACCACCGTGCCCAGGTGCGCGGTGAAACGCACCCACTTCTCGCCGTCCCGTTCGAACGGCTCGATATCGGTGGCGTGCAGGCTGGAGGTACTGGCACCGGTGTCGATTTTCGCCCGAAGGCCTGCGACTCCCAAACCTGGGAGCGCCACCCACTCGCGCAGACCGACAACGGTCAAATGGTCAAATGTCTTCAAAAAAATGCTCAACCGGTGAAAACCGATCAGCCCGCAGGGGGCCGGATTTGCGGTATTCACGCAGAATAGTGGTTAAAAGGCGACAGATATCTATGGCCCGGATTTGCGCGCTCTCAAGCACGCCCCGGAATGTGTGCATTGTAATCCGGGACAGCGCAATTCATGGCACGACAGAAACGGTAGTACAGTTCATCAATATTTCAGAATGAGGAAATTCCATGGCACAAAAAAGCGAAGAGGACGACAAGGTCCGTCTCGACAAATGGCTGTGGGCTGCACGTTTTTTTAAAACCCGTGCCTTGGCCAAAGCCGCCATCGAAAGTGGCAAGGTGCATTGTCGGGGAGAGCGCTGCAAGCCTGGCAAAGAGCCACGCATCGGCGATGAATTCGAGATTCGTACCGGCTTCGATGAAAAGACTGTCGTGGTCCAGGCCCTGTCGATCGTGCGCCGTGGCGCGCCGGAAGCGCAGACGCTGTATGCGGAAACCGAAGCCAGTATCGCCAAGCGCGAGGCGGCTGCAGCGATGCGCAAGGCGGGCGCGTTGGGTGTGACCACCGACGGCAAACCGAGCAAGAAACAGCGTCGGGACTTGTTTAAATTTCGTGGGAACAGTAGCGGCGAATAAAAAATCGCAGCCTACATGCGCTCCCTGAGGAGCTGCCGGAGGCTGCGATCTTTTCAGGCGTATCGAATTAGCGGAGCGCCACCACACTCATCCGCGAAACCACCGGCAACTTGCCCACCAGCGTGAAAATCGGCGCTGTGATCTTCAGCCAGAAGTTCGCCGCGTGATAGGCAAACGGTGTGTAGTAACCCCAGCCCAACGCCCATACCGCCAACAGCAGGCCACCGATGTAATCGTCCTGGCCCCAGTGCGCGCCGGCCACCAGACGCGGCAGCATGAATAGCAGCGCCAGACCCCAGATCGTCAGGAACTGGCCGGCGGAGCGACTGAAAACGCCCATGAACAGCGCCCAGATCAACAGCACCGAAGCATGGTCACCGGGGAAACTCTGGCTCGAGCGATCCTTCAGCTCAAAGGTCTTCTCGAGATGCGGGAAGTAGTCGCTCATATGAACGGCGCCCTGGAGCACCATGGATGGGCTATTGTGCTGCCAGCCCATGTGGTCGGCGAATTTGGAAAACAGCGCGCGGATCACCACCATCAGCAGCAGGATCGAGAAAAATCCGAAGAAGGCGCGACGCACGTCAATCGCCTTGAACACCCAGTCGCCCTTGATCAGCAGCGTGAGCAGGATCAGTCCGACGACAACGTCGAACGGGCGCAGACTTGCAATTGCCCAGATGTGGAGCCATATGGGGTTGCTGGCCAGCGGTGCATTGAGTGAGCGGAACAGCCACTCGTCGAAAACCACACACAGCATCTGACCCGTAGGCCATAACCAGAAAGCCAGTAGTGCCAATGGCACTGCATTGCACAGAACCAGCCGGCCGAGGTTCCACCTTGATTGGAACAAACCCGGATTGTTCATAAAATGCCTCCCGTGGCTGAACATAGGCATCAAAATGGATGCCAGAAGCGCGGGATTTTCATTCTTTGTAACCTTTTTGTCATTAAAATCAGATACCTAGACCTATGACCGATTTCCTCGATACCGATTACACCCAACGCTTCATCTTCGATGACAGCGACACGCGCGGCGAACTGGTGTCGCTGGAACGCAGCTACGCCGAAGTGCTCGCCAAGCACCCGTATCCGGAGCCGGTTGCGCAATTGCTGGGCGAACTGATGGCTGCTGCGTCGTTGCTGGTAGGCACCCTGAAATTCGATGGCTTGCTGATTCTTCAGGCGCGCTCCGAAGGCCCGATCCCGCTGCTGATGATCGAGTGCTCCAGTGACCGCGAAATTCGTGGCCTGGCCCGTTATGAAGCCGACTTGATCGCCGCTGATGCGACCCTCTCCGACCTGATGCCCAACGGCGTGTTGGCGTTGACTGTCGATCCGACGGTGGGCCAGCGCTACCAGGGCATCGTCGACCTCGACGGCGAAACCCTGTCCGACTGCTTCACCAACTACTTCGTCATGTCCCAGCAGGTTGGCACCCGCTTCAAGCTGTGCGCCGACGGCCGTCGCGCCCGTGGCCTGCTGCTGCAGCAACTGCCTGCCGATCGCCTGAAAGATGAAGAAGAACGCGCCGCCAGCTGGCAGCACATCACCGCGCTGGGCAACACCCTGACCGCTGATGAACTGTTGAGCCTGGACAACGAAACGGTTCTGCATCGCCTCTACCATGAAGAACAGGTCCGTCTGTTCGATGTGCAGAAACTGCGCTTCCATTGCAGCTGCTCCCGCGAACGCTCGGGTAACGCACTGGTCAGCCTGGGTCTGGAAGATGCGCAGCAATTGGTGGCCGAGCAGGGTGGCAGCGTCGAGATCGATTGCCAGTTCTGCAACCAGCGCTACCTGTTCGACGCGGCGGATATCGCTCAATTGTTCGCTGGTGCGGGCGTCGAGACGCCGTCAGATACCCGGCACTAAAACGGTTCAGCGCAGGTAAATTCACTGCTCAACGACGGAATAACGCCGTTACGACGGGAGGGCCCTACTCTTTTTGGGCTTTTCTGGCATAATCCGGCCCACTTTTTTCGCGGTAGTAGTGCACGACTTTCTACTACAAAACGTTTGGAGCACACTCGGCCACTGGCCGACGGGGAACCTCATGACGCAAGCCAATAACGCCGTGTACACCGATCTGAGTGTTGATGATCTGGTAAAAGAAGCCCTGAAACGCGGTGAAGGCGAGCTTGCCGATACCGGCGCTCTGGTAGTTCGCACCGGTCACCGCACCGGCCGTTCGCCAGTCGACCGTTTCATCGTTGAAGAGCCTTCCACCCAGGACGCAATCGCCTGGGGCCCGATCAACCGCAAGTTCCCGGCCGACAAGTTCGACGCGCTGTGGGCTCGTGTTGAAGCATTCAACAACGCGCAAGAGCATTTCGTTTCCCACGTGCATGTAGGCGCGGCCGAAGATCACTACCTGGCCGTGAAGATGACCACCCAGACTGCCTGGCAGAACCTGTTCGGTCGTTGCCTGTTCATCAACCCGGCTCAGTACAACCCGGCCGGTCGTGACGAGTGGCAAGTGTTGAACGTGGCCAACTTCGAGTGCGTGCCTGAGCGTGACGGCACCAACTCCGACGGTTGCGTGATCCTCAACTTCGCACAGAAAAAAGTGTTGATCGCCGGCATGCGTTACGCCGGTGAAATGAAGAAAGCCATGTTCTCCGTGCAGAACTTCCTGCTGCCGGCCGCTGACGTGCTGCCAATGCACTGCGCTGCCAACATCGGCGAAGAGGGCGACGTGACCCTGTTCTTCGGTCTGTCCGGCACTGGCAAGACCACCCTGTCCGCCGACGAAAGCCGTTACCTGATCGGTGACGACGAACACGGCTGGGGCGAAGGCGTTGTCTTCAACATCGAAGGCGGCTGCTACGCCAAGTGCATCGACTTGTCCGAGAAGAACGAGCCGGTCATCTGGAAAGCCATCAAGCACGGCGCTGTGCTGGAAAACGTCGTGATCGACGATGCCAAGCACGCCGACTACGCCGATGTCAGCCTGACCCAGAACAGCCGCGCAGCCTACCCGCTGGAGCACGTTGCCAAGCGTTCCGAGAAGAACCTGGGCGGCGAGCCTAACGCTGTGATCTTCCTGACTTGCGACCTGACCGGCGTACTGCCGCCAGTGTCGATCCTGAACAACGAGCAAGCGGCTTACCACTTCCTGTCCGGCTACACCGCACTGGTGGGCTCGACTGAAATGGGTTCGGGCAGCGGCATCAAGTCGACCTTCTCCACCTGCTTCGGCGCACCGTTCTTCCCGCGTCCGGCTGGCGAATACGCTGAGCTGCTGATCAAGCGCATCAAGGGCTTCGGCTCCAAGGTCTACCTGGTCAACACCGGTTGGACCGGCGGTGGCTACGGCGTCGGCAAACGCTTCAACATCCCGACCACCCGCGCCGTGATCGCAGCGATCCAGAGCGGTGCACTGATCGGTGCCGAAACCGAACACCTGGATACCATCAACCTGGACGTGCCACTGGCCGTACCGGGCGTCGAAACCAACCTGCTCAACCCACGCAACACCTGGGCTGACAAGGCTGCGTACGACGAAGCTGCCAAAGCACTGGCCGGTCTGTTCATCGAGAACTTCAAGAAGTTCGACGTGAGCGACGCGATCAAGGCTGCCGGGCCTAAGTTGTAAGACTTAGTTCTGGTGAATGAAAAAGCCGCCTCTTGAGGGCGGCTTTTTTGTGGGCGTTCATTTTCTCAATGGGCCAATGCATTCAAAACATGAACCGGGTCGTTATGAATGGCCTTGAGCAGAGCCTTTGCCGGCCCGGTTGGCTCGCGACGACCCTGTTCCCAATTTCGTAGCGTGCCGAGTTGGACGTCGATCAGTGCCGCAAATTTGGTCTGGGTCAAACCGGTAGCTTTACGAATTTCTTTGACCTGCAATGCATCAACGTGGAATTCGCGAGAAGGTGCGCGCTGGCCTCGTACAATCTCGTCCATCTCTTGCACACTTTCCATCAGCTCATCAAAAAATTTGCTCATGGGCATCTCCATTTTTCGATCAAGACCTTGAGTGCTTTACGCTCATCGCTGGACAGATCGTGTTGTTCATTTTTAGGGTAGATCATCAATAACCCGATTTGTGACGCCGAAACGAAGTGGTAGTAGATAACCCGTGCTCCGCCTCGCTTGCCGTGTCCTTTCGCTGCGATTCGGGTTTTGCGGATCCCGCCTGTGCCTTCAATTACATCGCCAATCGAAGGACTTACAACCAGTTGCTTCTGAAAAGCGGCATACGTGTCATCGTCCAGCAGCTCTTTTACTCGACGGGTAAAGATCCGAGTCTCAACAAAAATCATCGTAAATGTACGCCATTGGCTTACCTCCCAGCAATGCTGAAGGGATTTGAGTAGATGACTGGTAAGTGATCGTTCTCATGTCGAACATGGGAACGATCTGATCACTCAACCTCAGACTGGAGCTTTCCAGTTGAGCATTCGTTGCTGGGCGACCTGCAACAGGTCAAACCCGTCTTTGGTCAGCAGGTAAAGGGCGTGGGTGATGTGGGGAATGTCTTCAACGTCGGCATGTTTGAAGCAGAGGCAGTAGAGAGTTTGCAGCAGGTCGCTTGAAGCGCGCAGGCGCTGGACGGCGCATTCGAGGATGTCTTGCGGGTTGGCCTCGGTGTCGATGACCAATGGCTTGGTGTCGGTGAGGTTTGTATCAAGTGGGCGGTAGCGATCGTTGGGGAACTGGTTCCATGATTTCATTGGTTAGACTCTCTCAAGTATCCGAAGAACCGCCAACATCATGACCAAACGATAGGAGGCGGACTGTGTTCGGGTTGGTCAACCAGAGAGAGAGAACTCCAGGCACGCCGAAGCGTCCCAAACACAGCCGCCATAACGCGTGCCGCATGAATCAGGCGGCAAGCATACAAGGGCATGCGAAGTTTCTCTCTCATTTTCAGGTGACCAAACCCGAGTCGCTGATTTGGCAGCGACAGTCACGACTATAGATTTGAGCTAACAAACGGCGATAGCCGATAAGGCATCACTCCATGTAGGACGTGGACGAAGATTCAATAGGGTCGTTCCTACGGATTATTGCGTGTTCTCAACAGTTCACGTTTCGCTGCCATCAAGCGTCTCGACTCTTCATCGGGGATGCTTGGCCGGGGATCATCGATGCTTTTCTGAACTTGCCGAGTAACCCACTCTTTGTAGGTCTCCTCGTCGCAGTGAGGTTCAATTCCGTCAGTGGATCTATCCATCGTTCAATTCTCCCGTGATTGTGTTGACGTCTGTTACCGGTCCCGCCTCAACGAATCGCCCGATACCCTTCAACATCCAGCACACTCGTCGTCAGTCCACTCGCCGGGCTGTAGATCGTGCCTTTCACTGTCGAAAACGGGACGCCTTTGCTGCCCAGCGACACGTAGCGTTCACCCTGGTCCAGTTCGGTGAACCAGGTGTAGGAGCATTTCTCCATGGCCTTGTATTTCGCTGCCGCGTTGACGAGGGCCGCGGTGTGGTTTCGCAGGGTGGCGTCAGTAAGGTTGAGGTTTTTGTCGAGCACGGTGCCCCAGCGTTTCAGGCAGACCTCGGCAAAGTGGCGGACGATGAGACCGGGTTCGGCCAGCACTTTTGGTCCACTGTTGCCATCGGCGGAGGCGTTGCCAACCAGGGTGGCGTGACGGCCGGGCATAGGGAAGATGCTGGTTTTGGTGCCGGTCGCGGTTTGCGGGATGACGCAGCTGAAACCCTTGGAGCGTTCGTCCCGTGCATAGAAACCCACGTACTCTTTTACGTTGTAATTGAGCTTCACCCGGTGTTCCTGAAAGTTACCGATGCCCGGCACAGGATCAATGGCAAAGATATTGACCGGAATGTTTTTCAGCGCACTGTCGTTGAACATGGCATTGGCCAGCATATGGCAACTAATGCCGCCACGGCTCCAGCCTACCAGATTGACCTTTGTTGGAATAACGCCGTCCTTGCGGAACGTTTTAATGATTTGCTCTTGTAACTTCTGTTGCGTGATGCTGCGATCACCATAGTTGTATTTGCGCCACAGCCAGGAGCCCTCGACTTTTACGTCCTCAATAGGAATGCCAGCAGCCTTGAGGCGGTTATATTCCGCTTCGGTCAGTTGCTCGCGCTGCCAGTCGCATTGGCCTTTGATGATGTTCATCGCATGCTGGACGTTTTCCTCCCAGCCCTTGCCGAACAGGGTTCCGCTGAGGCCGTAGTCCTTGGATTTGGTGAACAGATCATCGGCCTGCAGGTTGCTGGTGCCAGGGCCATCGACCACGATCCATTCGGCAAACTCGCGACCGGTGTGATGGGAGGCGAGTGTGGAAACCAGTTCGCCGTCCCAATAGTTTTCGTGGGTATTATCAAACTTTGTCGAACCTGTACCGCAAAAGAAAATAGTCAGCGTAGTCATGTTGTTGCTCTGGGTTGATGTAAGAGCAAGCAGGCTAGTTCTGAACTTTGCAGTAATGGAAGCGAAGGGTTGTTGCGAACTTTGTAAGTTTGGCTCGTTGCGTTAATTGTTTATTCGTTGCCTGGCAACTTCCAGCAAGTCACAGCCGTCCTGCGTCAACAAATAAAGCACATTGACGATGTTGGGGATGTCTTTCACGTCGGCCTGTTTGAAACACAAGCAGTAAAGAGTTTCCAGCAGATCGCTGGCAGCGCGCAGGCGTTGATCGGCAGCATTAAGCAGATCCCCAGGTTTGGCTTCGGTGTCGATGACCATGACCGGGGTGTCGCCGTCGCAGGTTTTGAGAGGGCGAAAACGAGTATTCAGCGGTTTGAACATGTTCATGATTGGGGCGTGTCCTTTACGAAGTCGCGTCGGTGGGCCGACACAGTGTTTTCAGCCGCGCCGGCCACTATAGAAGGGCGCCATCGAGTGGGACAAGACAGCCACAATGGACAGGATTCGTAGGGGTTTTTCCGGGGTTCGGGCATTTGCCCTACGCGTTTTTGCGGCGTTTTCACAGCCAAACCCTGAGGGGGGAAATTTCCCACATGTTTGTCGGGCGATTCCCGGTAAACCTCTGTATGGTGCGCGCCAGAATCCGTAGGGCGTTTCCAGACGTCCGACACGCGCTTAAAGGGAATTAGGTATGCAATGGCTACGAATGGCCTCGATCATTTTGCTGTGGGCCAGTGGTTGTCGTTTGGCGGCGGCTTCCGACACAGGCAATGGGCTGGCGCTTGCCAATCTGGAGCGCAGTGGCTGGCCGGACGCGCTCACCACTCAGGACAACATCGATACGGCCTCCCGCGCTGAGGTACTGATCTTCGGCAAGGCCCTGTTGGCCAGCGAAGCTCTGGATGAGCAGGAACTCAAACAACGGCTGGGCGTGCAGCAAATGCAGCTCAAGTCGATCCGGCAAGTGCGCGACGGTCTGTGGGATCGCTTGCTCAGCACCTACCGTAACGCCAGCCAGAACTGTGACGATCAAGCGTTTTGCCCACGGGTGCGCAGCGTCGCTGACTTGCGTCAGTTGGCGGCGGCATTTACGGGTGATATCAGCCCGGCCCATGCACAATGGGCAAGCAAGAGCCTGGACGTGCATGAGCGGGTACTGGATGAGCAACTGCGGGTGGCCGTCTTGCGGCCATAACGCTGCTTTTGCGGGTGTCAGGCCGAAGAGGTTTCATCCGTTGTCACGGCGGAGGCCCAGGGCGGTGGAAAGTTGTCGGGAGAGGGCGCACATCCACTCAGTAACAGGGATGCAAAGATCAGGGCGAGGGGCAGTTTCAAAGGGTTCGACATGTTCACTCCTTGATAAAAATCCATGCGCATCGGCCGTCCTGGCTCGAGGCGTGACGGACATTACCCTCGGTTCGATTCACGCGGCGATGAACAATGTGTTTCATTTGTTTGATCCCGTGGCGGAGCTGCCGACGCTGTATCATCCCGTATCGATTTGCCCCCCGACCTTTTCTCGATTCGCTGCGATCGCCCGCTAGGCTGTTGGCATCACAGCGGTCAACGGAGTGACAGCGAATGCACAACACCCTGGAACAGGTTTTCGGTTACCCACAATTTCGACCCGGTCAGGAAGCGGCAATCAGCGCCGTGCTGGCCGGGCGCTCGGCGGCGGCGATCTTTCCCACGGGCTCCGGCAAATCCCTTTGCTACCAGGTGCCGGCTCTCCTGCTGCCGCACCTGACGCTGGTGGTCTCGCCATTGCTCGCGCTGATGCAGGATCAGCTGGCGTTTCTGCAACGTCACGGCATCTCGGCGGGGAGCATTGATTCTGCGCAGAGTCGCGAAGACGCCAACGATGTGATGGCCCGTGCCCGTTCCGGCGAACTGAAGATCCTGATGATTTCCGTGGAGCGCCTGAAAAACGAGCGCTTCCGCAATTTTTTGCAGCAGGTGCCGATCTCGCTGCTGGTGGTGGATGAGGCGCACTGCATCTCCGAATGGGGCCACAACTTCCGGCCTGATTACCTCAAGCTGCCGGACTACCAGCGTCAGTTCAACATCCCGCAAACCTTGCTGCTGACCGCCACGGCAACACCGAAAGTCATCGCCGACATGCAGGCGAAATTCGCCATCGCTGCCGAAGACGTTGTGACCACGGGTTTCTATCGGCCCAATCTCAATCTGCTGGTGGAGCCGGTGCGCGGTGAGGACAAGCGGCGACGGCTGGTGGAGTGGATGGCCGAGCGGGCGGGTCAACCGAGCATCGTCTACGTCACCCTGCAGAAAACCGCCGAACACATCGCCGAACATCTGGGGCGCAATGGCATTCAGGCTGAGGCTTACCATGCCGGGCTGCCTCACGAACAACGGGAAGCGATCCAGAAGCGCTTCATGGGCGGGCAGTCCAATTGCATCGTCGCGACCATCGCGTTCGGCATGGGCATCGACAAGAGCGACATCCGCAACGTGGTGCATTTCGACCTGCCCAAATCCATCGAAAACTACAGCCAGGAAATCGGCCGCGCCGGGCGTGATGGGCAACCGTCCGACTGTCTGGTGCTGGCCAACCGCGACAGCCTCAATGTGCTGGAAAACTTCGTCTACGGCGACACGCCGGAGCGCGATGGCATTCGCCATGTGCTGGACGAGTTGCAGGCCGCTGCGCCTGAAGGTCAGTGGGAGTTTTTGCTCGGGCCGCTGGCGGATCAGAGCAACATTCGTGCGCTGCCATTGAAGACGTTGCTGGTGCAACTGGAGCTGCGAGGGCTGATTGCCCCGCGCTACGCGTACTACGCCGAATACCGTTTCAAATACCTGCTGGAACCCGAGGCGCTGCTAGAGCGTTTCGAGGGCGAGCGCAGGGATTTCGTTGCGGCGATCATCCAGACCTCGAATCGCGCTCGGACCTGGGCCACGGTGAATTTCGAGGCGATGTACACGCAGTATTCGGCTGAGCGCAATCGTGTGGTGAAGGCGCTGGATTACTTCCAGGAGAAAGGCTGGGTCGAGCTGGAAAGCAAGCAGATGACCGAAGTCTACAACGTGCTGCACAGCGCCTTCGACAGCCAGGTCTTGAGTGGCGAGCTACATGATTATTTCTCTCGCCACGAACAGACCGAAGTGGCGCGGATTCACGCCATGCTCGAATTGTTCGCCACCGAGCGGTGCCTGGGCTATCGACTGGCGGAGTACTTCGGTGATCACAACGCCCCCGAGCAGTGCGGGCATTGCTCGGTGTGCCACGGGCAGGTTGCCCGGCTCCCGGCGCCTCCGGAATTGCTGGCGCTTGTGGATAAAAGTTTCTCGGCGTTGTGCGGCGATTTTATCCACAGGCATGAGCAGCAGACAGGCAGTGCGCCTTCAGCGGAGCGGCTGACGCGCTTTCTGTGCGGGATCAGTGTGCCGCTGTTCTCCAAGCTCAAGGCACGGACCATTTCCGGGTATGCGGCGCTGGAGGCGTATCCCTACGCGGACGTGCGGGCTTGGGCTCAGGCGCATCTCTGATGCAACGAATCCATTTGCTGAATGTCGATCATCACAGCAATAAACTTCAAAAATACCCGTTGGCTGACTATGGTGAAGGCTGTCTTTGGATCTCCAACAAGAGAACAACAATGAGCCAGACATCCTTCGAAATTCGGCAGGCCGCCGTGATCGGCGCCGGCACCATGGGCCGTGGCATTGTCATGTGCCTGGCCAACGCCGGCGTGTCAGTGCAATGGGTCGATAACAATCCACAGATGCTTGAGCAGGCGCTGAAGACGGTGGCCGATACCTATGCGCACAACGTGCGTCAGGGTCGGATCGATCAGGCCGAGGCCGATGCGCGAATTGCCCGGATCAGTGCGGCGGCGGATTATGTGGCGATCCGCAATGTCGACCTGGTGATCGAAGCGGTGTACGAGAATCTCGAACTCAAGCAGAAGATCTTCCGTGAGCTCGATGGCTTGCTGAAACCCGAAGCCCTGCTGGCGAGCAACACCTCGGCACTGGACATCGATGCGATTGCCGCCGCGACACGACGACCGACGCAAGTGCTGGGTCTGCATTTCTTCAGCCCGGCGCACATCATGAAACTGCTGGAAATAGTCCGTGGTGCACAGACCTCGCCAGCCGTGCTTGAGGCTGCACTCGAGCTGGGCAAGCGTATGGGCAAGGTCAGTGTGGTGTCGGGCAACTGCCACGGATTCATCGGCAATCGCATGCTCCATCCTTACGTGCTCGAGGCGCGCAAGATGCTGCTTGAGGGGGCCTGGCCGCAGCAGATCGACGCAATATTGCAGGGCTTCGGTTTTGCCATGGGGCCGTTTCGCATGTACGACGTGGTCGGCATCGATCTTGAGTGGCGTGCTCGTGAGCTGGCCGGCAAGGGCCAGGATGCGCCAGAGGTTCAGGTGGATAACCGCTTGTGCGAGTTGGGTCGGTTCGGGCAGAAGTCTGGCAATGGTTACTACCACTACGAACCGGGCAGTCGTCAGGCCGAACATGATTCCGAGGTGGATGCACTGGTGTTGAGTGTCAGTGAAGGTCTGGGGTTTCATCGCCGTGAGATCGGATCTGAGGAGATCCTTGAGCGCTGTCTTCTGGCGTTGGTCAACGAGGGCGCGAAGATTCTGCAGGAAGGGATTGCCGAGTCGGCGCATGACATCGATCAGGTTTACCTGAACGGCTATGGCTTCCCGGCTGAGAGAGGCGGGCCGATGGCCTGGGCGGACGATCAGGGGCTGGCAGACATTCACAAGCGGCTGCTGGCGCTGGAAACGCGGCAGGGTGATCAATGGCGGCCGGCGCAACTGATTGGCGAGCTGGCGGCACGAGGCAAAGGTTTTTACCTTTAGACTGGGCCGATCACTCAAGGAATCGACACTGATGTCCAACCCGATGCCGCAACGCGCCGATTACCCACATTTCCAGCCGATCACCACGCGCTGGCATGACAACGATGCCTACGGCCACGTCAACAACGTCACCTACTACAGCTTTTTCGATACGGCGGTAAACACCTACCTGATTCAGGTGGGTGGCCTGGATATCCACGATGGGGAGGTGGTGGGGTTTGTGGTGAGTTCGTCTTGCGATTACTTCGCCTCGATTGCGTTCCCGGACTTGATCGAAGTTGGCTTGCGGGTCGGCAAACTGGGCAACAGTTCAGTGCAATACGAGCTGGCCGTGTTCAAGGCTGGCGAGCATGAAGCCTGTGCGGCGGGGCGTTTCGTGCATGTGTTCGTTGATCGTGCATCGAATCAGCCGGTGGCGATCCCTGCGGGGTTACGCGGAGCGCTGGAACGGCTGGCGGTTTGACAGGCAAAAAAAATCGCAGCTCGGGGGAGCTGCGATCTGGCTGTACCGGCAACGAGGTCAAGCCTCAGTCGCGGTAGTAGCGGTGATGCTTGCGATGGCCGTAGGCATGGCCACGACCACGGTGGTCGTCACGGTAGTAGCGACCACGGTCACGGCCGCGATCGTAACTGCGGTCTTCGCGATTACTCTCGTTGCCCATGTAGTTACCCAGCGCGCCACCGGCGCCGCCACCCGCTGCGGCGCCGATCAGGCTGCCGGTGGTGCCGCCCATGCTGCGGCCAACCACGTTACCGCCGGCTGCGCCCAACGCACCGCCAATGGCCGCTTCGCCACGGCTGTGTTTGTTGGCGCCCACCGCGCTACCACCCGCGCCGCCCAGGGCCGCGCCAATGGTTGAACCTGTGCTGCCGCCTAAAGACTGACCGACGACCGAGCCAAGAACCCCGCCCAATGCGCCGCCCACACCTGCTTCGGTGGTGCCTCCGGCAGAAGCGAAGCCACTGACCAGGCCAAGGGACAACAAGAGAATCTGGGAGAACTTCATAGAGGAGCCTCAAAGGGATGACGGCGCGATCCTGAGGCTGTGTAACAAGGCTGACAATCGAAATCCGACGAATAACACGACTTGTATACAATTATGCAAGTTACTGATTTTTGGGTGGAACTTAACCGATTTTCACCGGTCTTTAACTGCTTCGGACAGGCCGCTTTTATACAAAAGCGGCCTTTTTTGTGGGCGCTGAAAAGTTTGGTGTCAGGCCGACCTGGCCATGATCAGCCCTGTCTCGCTCGCCGCTTCCAACCGGATCGCGATGAACTTCGACGTCGGCGTATGGCTGCCGTCCCCGGTGCTTTCGAGCGGCACCAGCGGGTTCACCTCAGGGTAATAAGCCGCCGCTTGCCCCGCCGGAATATCGAACGCCAGCAGTGTGAAGCCTTTCACGCGACGCTCACGGCCATCGTCCCACAGCGACACGATGTCAGCCTTCTGCCCAGGCTTGAAGCCCAGACGGATGATGTCCGCCTCGTTGGCGAACAGCACGTCACGCTGTCCCTTCACCCCGCGATAACGATCGTCGAGACCATAAATCGTGGTGTTGTACTGATCGTGAGAGCGCATCGATTGCAAGATCAGATCCGGCAGTTGACCGGTGGCGCGAGTGCGCTCATGGATCAGATCCTTGGGCAGCATGTTCGGCTTGAAGTTGGCCCGGCCCGAAGTCGTGTTCCACTTGCGCGCGCCGGCACTGTTGCCGAGGTAGAAACCGCCCGGGTTCTTGACCTTCTCGTTGAAGTCCTTGAAGCCCGGGATGGTGTCGGCGATCAGTTCGCGGATGCGCCGGTAGTCGGCCACCAGCCAGTTCCAGTCCACCGGTTTGCTGCCCAGGGTCGCGGCGGCGATGCCGGCAATGATCGACGGCTCCGAGCGCATCTGGTTCGACAGCGGCTGCAACTGGCCGTTGGAGGCGTGCACCATGCTGAACGAGTCTTCCACGGTGACGGCCTGCGGGCCTTCGGTCTGGATGTCGATGTCGGTACGGCCCAGGCACGGCAGGATCAATGCGTCTTTGCCGTGGGCCAGGTGGCTGCGATTGAGCTTGGTGCTGATCTGCACGGTCAGGTCGCAGTTGCGCAGGGCCTGGAAGGTGCGCGGGCTGTCCGGCGTGGCCTGGGCGAAGTTGCCGCCGAGACCGATGAACACCTTGGCCCGACCTTCGGCCATCGCATGGATCGCTTCGACCACGTTGTGCCCGTTGTGGCGCGGCACCTTGAACTGGAAACGACGCTCCAGGGAATCGAGAAACGCCACCGGCGGACGCTCGTTGATGCCCATGGTGCGGTCGCCCTGCACGTTACTGTGACCGCGCACCGGGCACAGACCGGCGCCGGGCTTGCCGATGTTGCCGCGCAGCAGCATCAGGTTGGCGATTTCCTGGATGGTCGGCACCGAATGGCGGTGTTGGGTGATGCCCATCGCCCAGCACATGATCACGTTCTTGCCTTTGGCGTACATGCGCGCCGCTTGCTCGATTTCAACCAGCGTCAGGCCGGACTGCGCAACGATCTGCTCCCACGGCGTGTCATCGACGACGCCGAGGTATTCCAGCACGTTGACGCTGTGTTCATTGAGGAAGTCGTGATCGAACACCGCCGGCGCACCGGCCTTCTGCGCATCGCGTTCCCATTGCAGCAGGAACTTGGCCATGCCGCGCAGCACAGCCATGTCACCGCCCAGTGCCGGGCGGAAATACGCGGTGTTGGTCGGCTTGTCGCCGTTGGTGAGCATTTCGATCGGGTGCTGCGGATGCTGGAAGCGTTCCAGACCGCGTTCTTTCAGCGGGTTGATGCAGACCACCTGAGCGCCGCGTTTCACCGCTTCACGCAGCGGTTCGAGCATGCGTGGGTGGTTGGTGCCGGGGTTCTGGCCCCAGACAAAAATCGCATCGGCGTGTTCGAAATCGTCGAAGGTCACGGTGCCTTTGCCGACACCGACGCTTTGCGCGAGCGCCACGCCGCTGGCCTCGTGGCACATGTTCGAGCAGTCGGGGAAATTGTTGGTGCCGTAGGCGCGCACGAACAGTTGATACAAATAGGCGGCTTCGTTGCTGGCACGACCCGAGGTGTAGAACTCGGCCAGGTCCGGACTCGGCAGGGCTTGCAGGTGCTTGCCGATCAGCGCGTAGGCATCGTCCCAACTGATCGGCTTGTAGCGGTCGGTTTCGGCGTCATAGACCACCGGTTCGGTCAGACGGCCCTGATATTCGAGCCAGTAGTCGCTCTGCTCCAGCAACGAGGTGACGCTGTGTTTGGCGAAGAACTTGCCGTCCACCCGACGTTTGGTCGCTTCCCAGTTCACTGCTTTGGCGCCGTTCTCGCAGAACTTGACCATGCCGCTTTCCGGCGAGTCGCCCCAGGCGCAACCCGGGCAGTCGAAGCCGCCGTTCTGGTTGGTCTTGAGCATCATGCGCAGGTTCTTCAGCGCGTTGTCGCTGGTCAACCAGGCCTGGGCCACGCTGATCAGTGCGCCCCAGCCGCCGGCTGCGCCCTTGTAGGGCTTGTAGCGCGGGACGGGTTTCTGGTCGGCTTGATGGTGTTGGCTCACGAGTGTTTCTCCATTTCTGGGCTATACACCCGCGGCGCGTTTTTCTGCGGCAGGTGGATGAGATTGAGGTTGTGGCGGCGGGCCCATTGCACGGCGAGGCCGGTGGGCGCGGACAGACTGACGAGGGTCTGGATCCCGGCGCGCAGGACTTTCTGGATCAATTCGAGGCTGCAACGGCTGGTGACAATCGCCAGGCCGCCGGTTGTGGATATCTTTTGCCGGATCAGGCCACCGATCAGTTTGTCGAGGGCGTTGTGTCGGCCGATGTCTTCGCGGCCCAGCAGCAATTCACCGCTGGCGTTCATGAACACCGCCGCGTGTACCGCGCCGCAATGCTGGCCCAGCGGCTGGAACGCACCGATGCGCTGGCGCAGACCGTCGAGCCATTCAATCGGCGGCAAAGGGGCGCCGGGCAAGACCTTGAGATCGGGCAGCGCCTGTTCCACCGCTTCTACGCCGCACAGCCCGCAACCGCTGGTGCCGGCCAGTTGCCGACGCTGCTGCTTGAGATTCCAGAAGGCGCGGTTGGCGATGGTCACCTGGGCGTATTGCGCCGAGCCTGAACCGGTCAGTTGCAGGTCATAGATGTCCGAGGCGTCTTCGATGATGCCGCTGCCCAGGCTGAAGCCGACGATGAAGTCTTCGAGGTCGGTTGGCGTCACCAGCATCACGGCCTGGCTGATGCCGTTGTAGGCAATCGCCAGTGCGACTTCCTCGGCCAGCGCGGTGCTGGCCGACTCCGCCAGGGGCAGGTCGCTGTAGCTGTAGGTCTGACTGGCGGCGGGCGCGGGCGTTTCGAGTGCAGGCGCCGCGCAGGCCGGGCGCTTGGCGTTCATGGCATCACCGACGGATTGATCAACGTTAAGACTAGGCGCGGCAACTTGTCGCGTCTAATCGCTAGTGTCGATCTATCGATAGATGCCGTCGATCAAGCGGCCGCTGGCGATTTCTGGTACAGCGCGAAACAGGCCTCGGCCAGTGCCGAACGCGGGGCGCCGCGGCGCATGATCAGGCCCAGCCGGGCGAGGGTCTGGGCGTTTTCGATCGGTTGCAGGCGCAGGTGATCGGTGAGGCGTTCGAGGCCGCCGTCCAGCGGCATGATCGCGCAGCAGAATCCGCCGTGCACAGCTTGTAACAATTGATGCACGGCGTCGGTCTGCAACAGTGGTTGCGGTGTCAGGCCCCGGCTGTGGAAGTTGTGGTCGATGGACTGGCGAAAGTGCATGCCGCTGGTGAGCATGCCCAGCGGCAGTTCGATCAGCGCCTGCCAGCTCAGCGGTGCCTCGCCGAAGCTGAAGGAGCGCTGATCGTAAAGCAGGCCCATGCGGGTTTCGTCGAACGCCAGGGATTCGAAACGCTCGTTGTCGAGACGATCCAGGTAGGACACGCCGATGTCGATCCGGTTGTCCGCCAGTTGTTCGAGGATCTGCTCCGAACTCAGTGCCGACAATTCGAAGCGTAGCTCCGGGTGCGCAGCGTGCAGGCGTTGCATCAACGGCAGCGGATCAAAACTCGACAGCGGCACCACCCCCAGGCGCAAGGTACCGATCAGGTTGCCGCGACAGGCTGCCGCTTCCGCTTGCAAGCCGTCGTAAGCCGCCAGCACCGTACGCGCCCAGGCCAGCACTCGCTCGCCTGGCGCGGTGAAGCCTTCGAAGCGCTGGCCGCGATTGACCAGCGGCAGATCGAGTTCTTCTTCGAGGCTGCGCAGGCGCATTGATAGAGTCGGCTGGGTGATGTGGCACCGGGCGGCGGCCTGGCCGAAATGGCGGGTTTCGTCGAGGGCGATGAGGAATTTCAGCTGCTTGATGTCCATCTTCGCTCCGGGGCGCTGGCAAGGGTGGGCGATTCTACCGTTTGCGCGGTGACAGGGTCATTGGTCGGTCTGGAACCGGGTTGGTTTGTGGTGGTCTAGGCTTGGGCGTCTGGAACTTAAATCAAGGAGTGTGCGCTATGAGTCTTTTGAGCTTTGTAAAAGAGGCCGGTGAGAAGCTGATCGACCTGTTGACCCCTGGCAACGCCAATGCCAGCGAGCAATTGAAGGAACACATCAGCAAGGTCGGGTTGGGTAACCCGAATGTTCAGGCGACGGTGGATGGCGACAAGGTGACGGTCACCGGCGAGGTGGCGAGCCAGGAAGAGAAAGAAAAGATTCTGCTGGCGGTGGGCAATATCGAAGGCGTCGGCAGTGTCGATGACCAGATCACGGTCACTGGGCCGGTAGTGGCTGCCGCACGTTTCGTGGTGGTGAAAAAGGGCGACACTCTCAGCGCGATTTCCCTGGCGGTGTATGGCAATGCCAACCAGTACAACAAGATTTTCGAGGCCAACAAGCCGCTGCTCAAGGACGTGAACAAGATCTATCCGGGGCAGACGCTGCGTATTCCTGAGTAACAACAGACTTGCAGGAGCTGTCTCGGCAGCTCCTGCAATGTTCAGAGTCCTGCTATCAAGTCCCGATAATCTTCGACGGCCACAAACTCCGCTGTGTCCTTCGGCCCCTTGCGGCTGTCCGGCTCCTTTACGGCCAACAGATGCGCCACACCAAAGTCCCGTGCACTGCGCAGGATCGGCAGGGTGTCGTCGATGAACAGGCTGCGCGCCGGGTCGAAACCGATATCGGCCTGCAAGGCATCCCAGAACTGCGGGTTCTCCTTGGGAAAACCGTAATCGTGGGAGCTGATCAGCCGCTCGAAGTACGGCGCCAGTTCAACCCGTTCCAGTTTCAGCGACAGCGAATCGCGGTGCGCGTTGGTGATCATCACCACGCGTTTACCGGCCCGTTTGATCGCGGCCAGAAAAGTGTCGGCGTCCGGGCGCAGGGCAATCAGGTGGGCGGTTTCCAGCTTCAGCTCGCGCACCGACAGCTTCAATTCCGTGCTCCAGAAGTCCAGGCAATACCACTGCAATTGACCGGCATGACGTTCGAACAACGGCTGCAATTCCATTTCCGCCATGGCCCGGCTCACGCCATGCAGTTCGGCGTAGCGCTGCGGCAAGTGTTCCAGCCAGAAATGGTTGTCGAAGTGCAGATCCAGCAACGTGCCGTCCATGTCGAGCAGAACGGTATCGATGTCGGACCACGGTAATGAAGGCATGGCAACGTCTCGAACGGTAGAAAGATATCCGACGCAAACAATCGGAAAAGCCGCGTTATAGTAGCGCGTTCACGCCAAGGAGCTTTGCATGCGCCAGAAACCAACCGTACTTGCCCGCGAAATCGTCGCCACCAGTCGTCTGTTCTGCGTGGAAGAGCTGAAACTGCGCTTTTCCAACGGCGTGGAGCGCACCTACGAGCGGCTGGTGGGCAAGGGCGCCGGTTACGGCGCGGTGATGATTGTGGCCATGCTCGATGCCGAGCACGCAGTGTTGGTCGAGGAATACTGCGGCGGTACCGACGAGTACGAATTGTCCCTGCCCAAGGGCTTGATCGAACCGGGCGAGGATGTGCTGGCGGCGGCCGAGCGTGAGCTCAAGGAAGAGGCGGGCTTTGGTGCCCGGCAATTGGAACACCTGACCGAGTTGTCGTTGTCCCCCGGCTACATGAGCCAGAAAATCCAGGTGGTGCTTGCCAGCGATCTGTACGAGGAGCGACTGGAAGGCGACGAGCCGGAGCCGATGCGAGTGGACAAGATCAACCTGCGGGATCTCTCTTCATTGGCGCAAAATCCGCAGTTTTCCGAAGGTCGTGCCTTGGCGGCGTTGTACCTGGCCCGCGATCTGCTGACCCAGCGCGGTTTTTTCCAGTCATGAGTGAGATGTCTATGAGTTTTTCCCATCCGTTGATGGCGCCGGTGGTTGAACTGGCGCTGCGGGCCGGCGAGGCGATTCTGCCGTTCTGGCGCGCCGATGTGGCGGTGACCGCCAAGTCCGATGATTCGCCGGTGACCGCTGCGGATATCGCTGCGCACCATGTGATCGTCGCCGGCCTGACCGCCCTGGATCCGAGCATCCCGGTGTTGTCCGAAGAGGACGCCAACATCCCGCAAAGCGTGCGTGCCGGCTGGCAGCGCTGGTGGCTGGTGGATCCGCTGGATGGCACCAAGGAGTTCATCAGCGGCAGCGAAGAGTTCACCGTCAACATTGCCCTGATCGAAAATGGCCGGGTGGTCTTTGGCGTAGTATCGATGCCGACCAATGGGCGTTACTACGTTGGCGGTGCCGGGCTCGGTGCCTGGCGTGGCGACACGGGCGGCACGCCGGTGGCGATTCAGGTTCGTGACGTGCCGGGGCCTGGCGAAGCGTTCACTGTGGTTGCCAGCCGCCGTCATTCGAGCCCGGAACAGGAACGCTTGCTGGCCGGTTTGAGCGCAAGCCTTGGCGAGTTGCAATTGGCCAACATCGGCAGTTCGCTGAAGTTCTGTCTGGTGGCCGAAGGTGCGGCGGATTGTTATCCGCGACTGGCGCCGACGTCCCAGTGGGACACGGCGGCGGCGCAAGGCGTGCTGGAAGGTGCCGGCGGTGAGGTCCTGGATTTGAACGGTGATGCGTTCTGTTATCCACCACGGGAATCGTTGCGCAACGCATTCTTTCTGGCGCTGCCGGCGAAAGCGGCGTGGCGTTCGAAGTTGCTGGAACTGGCCCGTTCGTAAGTGCGTTCCCGGACTCGGGAACGCTCAGCCTTCAGCGGTGCAGAACGTACTGCCCGCTGAAGGTCACCGCATCCTCATCGCTCCCCGCATTGACGACTCGCGTATGCAGCGTCAATCGCGCCCGCCCGTAGCGCTGATACATCGTCAGAAATTTCTTCCATACGGCTGCGTTCGGCGCCGCGCAGATGGCGTTGGCATCGCCGGTTACCGGCAGCGGATAACTGATCTGTCCTTCCTGGATCACGATGTGTCCGTCGGTGATGCCTTCTTCTTTCAAACGCAAGTGCAGCCAGCCCCAGCCGGCCAGCACCGCGCCGCAATACAGACTGCCGCCGAACATGGTGCTCTTGTGATTGACGTTGGCTTCCAACGGCAGATGCAGGCGTAGTTGCTGTTCCTGCCAGTCGAGCACCTTAAGGCCCATGTCCCGGGTCAGCGGAATGTCGTGATGGAGGACGGATTCCAGATAGCGGCTGTCGCGATTCATTCGGATTCGTCTCCATGGCTGCTGCTGTCGGCGAAATTCAGACCGTGCTTGCGCAGTTTGTCGTGCAGGGTCTTGCGCGGAATGCCCAGGGCTTCGGCAAGGCTGCGTACCGAGCTGTGCGAACGGGCCAGTTCGGCGGCGATCAATGACTTCTCGAAATTCTCCACCTGTTCACTGAGGCCACCGCTGGTGACCTCGATGGCGGTGCTGCTGCCGTCAGGCTGAGTGTTGTCCAGCGCCAGCTCCAGGCCAAGGGCGAAACGCTCTGCCGCGTTCTGCAATTCCCGCACATTTCCCGGCCATGAGTGACGCAGCAGCAATGCCCGTTGCGCCGGTTGCAGTTCATGCGGTGGCAAACCGTGGCGGGCGCTGGCTTCGTCGGCATAGTGCTGGAACAGCACCAGCGCGTCTTCGCCCCGTTCGCGCAATGGCGGGATACGTAGTGGCGCTACATTGAGGCGGTAATACAAGTCGGCCCGGAACCGCCCTTGATCGGCGGCCTGGCGCAGGTCTTCCTTGGTGGCGGCGATGACGCGGATGTCCAGCGGGATCAACTGATTGCCGCCCAGCCGTTCGACGACTCGCTCCTGCAGCATGCGCAGCAGTTTGACCTGCACGTCCATGCTCATGCTCTCGATTTCATCGAGGAACAGCGTGCCGCCATTGGCGAATTCGAACTTGCCGATTCGGCGCTTTTGCGCACCGGTGAACGCGCCTGGCTCATGGCCGAACAGTTCGCTTTCCACTACTGACTCAGCCAGCGCCCCGGCGTTGATCGCCACGAACGGGCCGTTGCGCCGGCTCGACAGGTCGTGCAATGCGCGGGCGACAACTTCTTTGCCGGCACCGGTTTCGCCGAGGATCAAGACGTCGGCCTTGGTCGCGGCCAGTGCGCCGATCTGCTCGCGCAGGCGCGCCATCGGCGCCGACTGGCCGACCAGTCGCGCGCTCAGTTCGTTGCGGTCGCTCAGGGCCATGCGCAGGCTGCGGTTGTCCAGCACCAGACGCCGCAGGGCCAATGCGCGGCGCACACTGTCGAGCAGGGCGTCACTGGCGAACGGTTTTTCGAGGAAGTCGTAGGCGCCGGCGCGCATGGCCTGCACGGCCAGCGGTACGTCGCCGTGGCCGGTGATCAGCAGCACGGGCAGCTCAGGGTCCTGAGCGTGCAGTTCGCTCAATAACTCAAGACCGTCCATGCCGGGCATGCGGATGTCGCTGACCACCACGCCCGGCCAGTCACGCTCCAGTTGGGCGGCCAGCCCCTTGGCTTCGGACAGCGGAAGGATTTTCAGGCCGGCCAGATCCAGCGTCTGGCCCAGGGCCTGACGCAGGTGCGGATCGTCGTCGATCAGCACCACCTGAATGCGGTTGTCGATGGTCATGCACTTCGATCCTCGGACGGTTGCAGGCTGACCCCGGGCGCGCCGGCGCGCAGCCGCAGGGTGATCAAGGCGCCACCTTGCTTGTGGTTGGCGAACGACAGTTCACCGCCGAAGGCGCGCATCAGGGTTTCGCAGATGGCCAACCCCAAGCCAAGCCCCTGAGTGCGGGTCTTGGTGGTGTAAAACGGTTCGCTGGCGCGGCCCAGCGCTTCCATGCAAAAACCCGGGCCATTGTCGCGAATGTACAGATTGACGCCCTCGCCGGTGGATTCGGCACTCAGCCACAATTTGCGCGGCGGGCCTTTCTCGGTCAGGGCATCGAGGGCGTTGGCCAGCAGGTTGCCGAGGACCTGGCGCAGACGGGTTTCCCCGGCTTCAACCCACAAGGTTGCGGCGGGCAGGTCGCGGATCAGCTCGACGTCCATGCTCCGGCGACGTTTGGCCAGCAGCGCCAATGCATCGTCCAGTGCCGGTTGCAGGGCCACGCTTTCCGGGGCGTGGCGATCGCGGCGGGCGAAGGCGCGCAGGTGAGCGATGATCGACGCCATGCGCCCGGTCAGTTCGCTGATCAACTTGAGGTTGCCACGAGCGTCGTCGGTGCGCTGATGGTCAAGCAGCACCTCGGCGTTTTCCGCGTAACTGCGGATCGCCGCCAGCGGCTGGTTGAGTTCGTGGCTGATGCTCGCCGACATCGTCCCGAGCGCTGACAGTTTGCCGGCCTGCACCAGGTCGTCCTGGGCCCGCACCAGTTCCTGCTGGGCCTGTTCACGCTCCAGCACTTCCTGTTTCAGGCGCCGGTTGAGCCCCTCCAGATCGCTGGTGCGCTCGGCGACCCGGCCTTCTAGTTCCCGTCGCGCCTTGGCTTCGAAAGCGATCCGTTCCAGGTAATGGCGGCGGCGCTGCATCATCAGCCCGAGCAATAGCATGACCACCAGTAACGTGGCGCCGCCGACGGCCACCACGGTGCGCACCGGACGGTCGATCAGGGTGCGCGGCGCAAGAATGCTGACGCTCCAGCCGGTTTCTTCGATGTCCCGGGTCTGGGTCAGCCAGGCGGTCGGGCTGAGGTTCAATGGCCGCGGCTCGCGAGTCGGGTACGGCTGGATCGCGGTGATTGCTGAGCGTTCGTCGTTACTCAATGGACGGGTGGAGCGGAAGCGCCATTCCGGGCGCGAGGTGAGAATGACCACGCCGTTGTGATCGGTCACCAGCAGTTGTTCCGGGGTTTTGCCCCACAGGCTTTCGGTGTGGTCGAGGTCGACCTTGATCACCAGCACACCGATGATTTTCTCGCCATTGCGCACGGCCGCTGCGAAGAAATAGCCGCGTTTGGCGGAGGTGGTGCCAAGGCCGAAGAAGCGGCCCAGGCGTCCGGCCATGGCTTCGCTGAAGTAGGGCCGGAACGAGAAATTGCGCCCGACGAAACTGTCGTGCTTGTCCCAGTTCGACGCCGCCAGCGTTCGGCCAGTGGTGTCCATCAGGTACATGACTTCGGCGCCGGTCTGGGAAGCGATGTTCTTCAGCAGGCGGTTGGCATTGCCCTGGGTGACACCGTCGTCCGGCGCGCCGACGACCGCACGCAGGGCCGGCAGATCGCCGAGGATCTGTGGCAGCACTTCGTAACGATGCAGAGTGCCCAGCAGGTTGGCGACGTAGAGGTCGAGAGTCTGGCGGTTCTGGCCAGCCAGCTCACTGCGGTAGTAACGCTCGGCGAGATGCTCCAGCGGCCACAGCAGCGGGGCCAGGCACAGGGCCAGCAGGGCGAGGCTGCGCCAGCGGGGGCGGCGGGGAAGGGTCGGAGTCATGAGCATAATGCGCCTGTGGATACAGGCGCATTATGCCTAGGCTTGCAGTCGCAGTCTGCGCACCCGTTGTCGGGTGCACAGCAGCGCTGAAGTTTCACACAGGCATTCAGGAAAAGACGTCGGCGTCCTTGAGGAGTGCACCCGCCTGATCCTTGGCCGACAGTTTCGGTTCTTCGTCCAACTGCCAGTCGATGCCCAGATCCGGGTCGTTCCAGCGAATGCTGCGCTCCGCGGACGGGGTGTAGTAGTTGGTGGTCTTGTAGAGGAATTCGGCGAATTCGCTCAACACCACGAAGCCATGGGCGAAGCCTTCCGGTACCCAGAGTTGGCGGTGGTTTTCGGCCGACAGCCGTACAGCAACCCATTTGCCGAAGTTCGGCGAGCTGCGGCGGATGTCTACCGCCACGTCGAGCACTTCACCAACGGTGACACGGACCAGTTTGCCCTGAGTGTTTTCCAGTTGGTAATGCAGACCGCGCAGCACGCCTTTCTGCGAGCGCGAATGGTTGTCCTGGACGAATTGCGTATCCAGACCGGTCGCTTCCTGAAAAGCCTTGGCATTAAAGCTTTCGTAAAAGAAACCACGCTCGTCACCAAACACCTTGGGTTCGATGATCAGAACGCCGGGCAGATCGGTAGCGATTACATTCATGAGTTTTTTCCAGTGAGAGGTGTGAATGGTCGACATTCTTGCGCAAAGTGCCGGTGGGCGCGAGTGGTCTGAAACATTTCGCCCGAACTTGCGATCCCGTCCGAGGGAGCAGGGGTTGCGAATCGTCCAAAGCAATGGCGATATAGGCGCCTAATAAAATTTCAGGGGTCGTTCCATGTCGTTCGCCACGTTGATTCATCGTGCCAGTCTGCCAGGCCCACAGGTCACTGCGGAGCAGGCGTTGCAGGTTCTGGCGCAGCATTACGGGCTGAACGGCACGTTGCAGGCACTGGGTAGCCAGCAGGACCTCAACTATCGTGTGGACAGCGAGCGCGGGCGATTCGTGCTGAAAATCTGCCGGGGCGACTATTCGCTGGTGGAGTTGCAGGCCCAGCATGCTGGCCTGAAATATTTGGCCGAACACTGCGATGTCCATGTTCCCCGGGTCATCCCGGCCAATGACGGCCAGGACCTGTTGTCGCTGGAGATCGGCGGTGAAGCGGTGCATGTGCGGTTGCTCGATTACATCGAAGGTCAGCCGCTGACGGCGCTCGATCATCTTGGCCACGAAGTCGTCGCCGGATTCGGCCGGCTCTGCGGTGAAATGGACCTGGCCCTGGCCGGGTTCGACCATCCGGGGCTCGCGCGCACGTTGCAATGGGATGCGCGCCACGCCAGTGCCCTGATCGAGCACCTGCTGCCGGTGATCGAGGATCAGCGCCAGCGCGCACTGATCGCCGAGGCCGCCGAACAGGCTGGTCGCCGTCTGCAACCGTTGCTGGAAAAGCTGCCGGTGCAGGCGATCCACATGGACATCACCGACGACAACGTGGTCTGGCAGCGTGATGCCCGGCGACACTGGCAGTTGCAGGGCGTCATCGATTTCGGTGATCTGGTGCGCACCTGGCGTATCACCGATCTGTCGGTCACCTGTGCGGCGTTGCTGCATCACGCCGGGGGCGATCCGTTCGTGATCCTGCCGGCAGTGCAGGCCTACCACGCGGTCAATCCGTTGCAACACGAAGAATTGCAGGCGCTGTGGCCGCTGATCGTGGCGCGCGCGGCGGTGCTGGTGCTCAGTGGCGAGCAACAGGTCAGCATTGATCCGGGCAATACCTACAGCCGCGACAACCTTACTCATGAGTGGGAAATCTTCCGGGTCGCCACCTCGGTGCCTTTGGCGCTGATGGAGGCGGCGATCCTCTCGGCGGTCGGGCAGACGTTGCCGGCCATCGACAGTGAAGGCTTCGCGCCGTTGTTGCCCGGTCTGGTCGGGCGCGAGTTCGCGCTGATTGATCTGGGTGTGTTGAGTGCGCACTTCGAGGCGGGCAATTGGGAGCAATCGGGCATTGATCAACGTCTGTTGAACGAGGCCGCCGCCATCCACGGTCTGGCCGCCAGTCGATACGGGCAATACCGTCTGTCTCGTACCCGGCCTGACAGTGCCGAGGAGCCAGAAACATTCCCGCTGCACGTTGAATTGCGCGTACCTCAGGGTACGACGGTGGAAGCGCCGTTTGCGGGCGTTCTGCATCTGTCGGCTGACGGCGCGCTGCGACTCGATGGCCCGCAACTGAGCGTGCGCCTGTGGGGTGTGACGCCGTCGCTGCACAGCGGCGCGGCGCTGGTCAAAGGCCAGGTGTTGGGTTCGGTGGACGGTCCGTTGATCGTGCAACTGGTTCGCGATGCGCACCTTGAGGCACCGCTGTTCTGCACGCCGACCCGCGCGCCGGCGTGGCAGGCGCTGTCCCCATCGCCAGCGGCGCTGCTGGGCCTGGCCTGCGACGCTGAGCCGGAACTGGATGCGCAAACCCTGCTGGCACGCCGTGATGCCAGTTTCGCCCGCACCCAGAAACATTATTACGTCGACCCGCCGCGCATCGAGCGCGGCTGGCGCAATCACTTGATCGACATGCAGGGCCGTTCCTACCTCGACATGCTCAACAACGTCGCGGTGCTCGGGCACGGTCATCCGCGTATGGCCGCGGTTGCGAGCCGGCAGTGGTCGTTGCTCAACACGAACTCGCGGTTCAACTATGCGGCGGTCGCCGAGTTTTCCGAACGCTTGCTGAAACTGGCGCCGGAAGGCATGGACCGGGTGTTCCTGGTCAACAGCGGCAGCGAGGCCAATGATCTGGCGATCCGTCTGGCCTGGGCCTACAGCGGCGGGCGCGACATGCTCAGTGTGCTGGAGGCCTATCACGGCTGGACGGTCGGCGCGGATGCAGTGTCGACCTCGATTGCCGACAATCCGCAGGCCCTGAGCAGCCGTCCGGACTGGGTACACCCGGTGACTGCGCCGAATATCTATCGCGGCGAATTCCGAGGCCTCGATTCGACGCCGGACTACGTGCGCAGTGTCGAACACAACCTGGCCAAAATCGACGAGCAGAAACGGCAACTGGCCGGGTTCATCTGCGAGCCGGTCTACGGCAATGCGGGCGGGATCTCGCTGCCGCCGGGCTATCTGAAAAAAGTCTATGAATTGGTGCGCGCCCGGGGCGGCGTGTGCATCGCCGACGAGGTGCAGGTCGGTTACGGGCGCATGGGCCACTTCTTCTGGGGCTTCGAAGAGCAAGGCGTGGTGCCGGACATCATCACCATGGCCAAGGGCATGGGCAACGGCCAGCCATTGGGCGCCGTGATCACCCGCCGGGAAATCGCCGAAGCGCTGGAAGCCGAGGGTTACTTCTTCTCGTCCGCGGGCGGCAGTCCGGTGAGTTGCCAGATCGGCATGGCCGTGCTCGATGTGATGGAAGAAGAAAAACTCTGGGAAAACGCCCAGTTGGTCGGCGGGCACTTCAAGCAGCGGCTGGAGGCATTGATCGATAAACATCCGCTGGTCGGTGCGGTGCATGGCTCGGGGTTCTATCTGGGGGTCGAACTGATCCGCAATCGGCAGACCCTGGAGCCGGCAACCGAAGAAACCACGTTGCTGTGCGATCGCCTGCGAGAGCTGGGGATCTTCATGCAGCCGACCGGCGATGACCTGAATATCCTCAAGATCAAACCGCCGATGGTCACTTCGCGTCAGAGCGTGGATTTCTTTGTCGACATGCTGTCGAAGGTGCTGGAAGAAGGCCTCTGAGCCTGTGATAGGCCGATTAATGCCGATTTGTATCGGCATTAATCGGTAGATTCAAAAGCGATCATTTGTTTTTAGCTTTTAAAGTCGATATTTATCGTTTATAAAGTCGCCATAGTCCGTCGTCCAAACCTGTTCGGCGCGTTGAACACCCTCGACCGTTCCCTGGAGTCCTGATCGACATGACCACCTTGAAAAGTACCCCACGCGCCGATGGCTTCCACATGCCGGCCGAATGGGCGCCGCAAACCCAGACCTGGATGATCTGGCCCGAGCGTCCGGACAACTGGCGTCTGGGCGGCAAGCCCGCGCAGGCCGCTCACGCCGCCGTGGCCAAGGCCATCGCGCGTTTCGAACCGGTGACCGTGGCGGTGTCCGCCGGCCAGTACGAAAACGCTCGCGCTCGCCTCGACGTGCCGAATATCCGCGTGGTCGAGATGTCCAGCGATGACGCCTGGGTCCGCGACAGCGGTCCGACCTTCGTGATCAACAACAGCGGCGAAGTGCGCGGTGTGAACTGGGACTTCAACGCCTGGGGCGGCTTTGACGGCGGCCTGTATTCGCCGTGGAACCGTGATTCTCAGGTTGGCGGCAAGATCCTCGAGATCGAACGCAGCCCACGCTACCGCACTGAAGGTTTCGTGCTTGAAGGCGGCTCGATTCACGTCGACGGCGAAGGCACCCTGATCACCACCGAAGAGTGCCTGCTCAACCGCAATCGCAACCCGCACCTGGGCCGCGAGGAAATCGAAGCGGTGCTCAGCGAAAACCTGTCGGTGGACAAGATCATCTGGCTGCCGGATGGCCTGTTCAACGACGAAACCGACGGCCATGTGGATAACTTCTGCTGCTACGTGCGTCCGGGCGAAGTGCTGCTGGCGTGGACCGACGATCCGCAGGATCCGAACTACCCGCGCTGCCAGGCTGCGATGAAAGTGCTGGAAAGCAGCACCGACGCCAAGGGCCGCCCGTTCACGGTGCACAAGATGCCGATTCCGGGGCCGCTGTTTGCCACCGAAGAAGAGTGCGCGGGCGTGGACCCGGTGGACGGCACTCAGGAGCGCAACCCGAGCGTGCGTCTGGCCGGTTCCTACGTGAACTTCCTGATCGTCAACGGCGGCATCATCGCACCGAGTTTCGACGATCCAATGGACGCCCCGGCCCGCGAAATCCTGCAGAACCTGTTCCCGCAACACGAAGTGGTGATGGTGCCGGGTCGTGAACTGTTACTGGGTGGCGGCAACATTCACTGCCTTACCCAACAGCAACCCGCGCCGCACAAAGAGTGAGTGCGGATGTAACAGCTTGAGTTGATTGAAAAATCGACCGGGCAGTCATTTGTTGCCCACGCTTGAAGAGAAACCCGCAGCCCGTCAGGACTGCGGGTTTCTTTATATCCGCCTGTCGGCATTTTCAACACATTGGCATAGCTCTTGTATCGCTCATGACGCACTAGGGAGGGGGGAGAACTTCAACAGTTCTGTCATAAACCTTGGATAACGTAGCCGCTCACGAACGGGGAGAGAGCGCTGAAATGAACGCCGAAGTGAACGTAATCAGCGAGCGGACGTTGCATCCCATGGCTGTAAATAGTGAGTCGCTCCAGATTGTCGCGCACTGGTTGAAATCCAATGGAACGCGTCAGATCAGGGAACCTGATCCGCGCCGGATGATGATCGAGCGTTACCCCGCTGGCCTGTTCAGCGAGGCCGAACTGGACGCATTGTGGGATGTGATGGAAGGATAAGAAGAACAAACAAGGATTGTAAAAAGCGCTGCCGGGATGGCAGCGCTTTTTTATGGGCGTGAATCAGAAGCTGTAGGTGCCGGTCATGACCAGGCTGCGTGGTGCGCCTGGCTGGATCTGGAAGGCGCTGGTGGCCGACGAGTAATACTCGCGGTCGGTGATGTTGTTCAGCGCTGCGCGCAAGTCCCAGTCCTTGTGGCGGTAGCCGACCAGGGCGTCCCAGCGACCGTAGCCCGGCAGCACGGTGGTGTTGGCGTTGTCGGCGTAACGCTGACCGACCAGGGTCAGACCGGTTTCGCCGTACCAGCCCATCTCCGGTTTCCAGGTCAGGAACAGGCTGCCGTTGTGCTTGGCGACGTTGTTGACGCGTTTGCCTTCCAGGCCGTTGTTGTCCTTCTCGATGGTCGCTTCCTGCACACCAACGCCACCGCGCACATACCAGTTGCCGACGATCTTGCCGGTACCGGTCAGTTCGATCCCGCGCGAGCGCTGCAAACCGCTCATCACGGTCAGCGTCGGATCGACCGGGTCGGTGGTGCGGCGGTTGTAGAGTTCCAGCTCGTAGACGGCGAGGGTGGTGCTCAGGCGATCGTCGAGCCAGTCGCTCTTGACGCCGATTTCCTTTTGCTTGGTCAGCTCCGGACTCAAGTCGTTGGTGTTGCCGGCTGCACCGGGGGTGATACCGATCAGACCGCCGCCAACCGGCGAAAACGTCTTGGTCCATGAAGCGTAGAACGAGTGATTCTGCAGCGGCGTCCAGACCACGCCGAAACGCGGGCTGGTGCTGTGGCTGTCGCGGTCCTCGGAGATGTTGCGCAGTTTGTTGGTCGACTCGATATCGAAAGTGTCGTAGCGCAGACCGGCCAGCAGTTGCCATTCATCGTTCAGGCGCAGTTGATCCTGAACATAGATCGCGCGGCTTTCGACTTCGGTGTGGCTGCTGCTCGACACCTGCATGCGCCCGGTGTGGCGCTGGCTGCGATCCGGGTTGTACAGATCCAGCGACGGCACCGGTTGGGTGCCACGGCCGGTGGCCGCGTTGTACAGCGTCGGGTCGCGGCGCTGGCTGCCGGTTTCGATTCCGGTCAGCAGTCGATGTTCGAGGCCGAAGGTATCGAAGCCGCCTTCCAGTTCGACGTTGTTGAACACGTTGCGGGTGGTCAGGTCCTGTTGCCAGTGCTGGCGGGTGACCTTGTTGGTCTTCGCGTCGAAACCGGTGAGGTAGGTGTTGTCGAAATCGCTGTCGAGTTTGAACACACCGAGGGTGTGGCGCAGTTGCCAGTTGTCATTGATTTCGTAGCTCAGTTTCGAGCGCAGGGACTGCGTCTTGTCGTCGATGAAGTCGTGATCGTTGCCGTAGGTCGTGTCCCGGCCAACATCCGCCGGACGTCCACCGACCCCGGGAATGCCGCGATCCGGCGTGCGGTTGTAGCGGCTGTATTCGTATTGCACCAGCCAGTTCAGGTCAGGCGTGAGCTGCCAGCTCATCGACGGCGCAAACAGTTTGCGGTTGCCGCTGACACCGTCGCGGAAGCTGTTCTCGTCCATGTTGCCCATGTTCAGACGCAGGCTGATGTTCTCGCTCGGGTCGGCGCTGAGGTCGGCGTACAGACTGCGCAGATCCTCGCTGCCGCCCTGGGCCTCAATGGTCGAGCGGCGGCCGAACTCGGGCGCCTTGCTCACACGGTTGACGATCCCGCCCTGGCTGCCACGGCCGTACAGCACGGCGGCGGGGCCCTTGAGCACTTCGACGCGTTCGATGTTGTGCAGATCGCGCTTGTACTGGCTGTCGTCGCGGATGCCGTCCAGGTAGAAGTCGTTGCTGGCGTCGAAACCACGGATGCGCAGGCTGTCGAAGCGCGTGTCGCCTCCGCCGCTGACGTTGGGAATCCCGCTCAGGGCATCTTCGATGTCATTGACGCCGTAATCCGCGACGTTGGCGGTCTTGATCGAATCGATCGCCTGCGGCACGTAGCGCACGGGGGTGGACGTGCGGGTTGCGGTGTTGCTGACCTTTACGCGCGGGTCGTCGGCCTGCGCTTCAGCACTGATCGAAGTGGCGGGAAGTTCGGTCGCGGAGTAAGCAAAACCGGAGGACAAAAAGGCAGAAAGCCCAAGCGTGACGGGCGTGAGACGGAACGGGGCAGGCATTGAAAAGCGCATCCGGAAGGGTGGAAGAATTCGAGTGCGCGAATGGTAATGCTTTGCATTTACTTCCGTTAATTATTCCTGAAAGGTTCCGTTGTTTGATTGTTTCATTTTGTTTCAGGTCTTTTTCAAGACTGTTACAAGACTGACAACGACCCCATTCGACCGATTGCCGAAACAGACTGAAAGCCATTCCGGCGTTTTTCCGCAACGACCAGAGGATTAAGGTGGCGACATCGTTTTTCCCACCTTCTTGCCGGAGCTTTCCGATGACGCTTCATTACATCTACGACCCTCTGTGCGGCTGGTGCTATGGCGCCAAACCGCTGGTAAAAGCCGCACAACAAGTGCTGCCGGTGATCGCCCACGCGGGCGGCATGATGACCGGTGCCAACCGCCAGAGTGTTTCACCGCAACTGCGCAATTACGTGATGCCTCACGACCGACGCATCGCCGAATACACCGGACAGCCGTTCGGCGAAGCCTATTTCGAAGGTCTGTTGCGCGATCACACGGCAGTTTTTGATTCCGCGCCACCGATTGCTGCTGTCATGGCAGCAGAAAGCATCGATGAGCGTGGCCTGGAACTGCTTGGCCGTTTGCAAACCGCACACTATGTAGAAGGCCGGCGAATTGCCGATGAAGCCGTGCTCGTGGAGTGCGCGGCAGAGATGGGCTACGAGGCGGATACGTTCCTCAAAACCCTCAAAGCGACTGACATTGATCAGCACATAAAGAACAGCCGCGCACTGCTGGCGAAACTCGGCGGCCAAGGCTTTCCCACCTTCGCGCTGGAGCAGGACGGCAAGTTCACCCTGATCGATATCGGCCCGTGGCTCGGCAAACCGCAGGCCTTTGCACAGTGGTTGAGCGAGTCGATTCCGTCGGTACCATCGGCGCAAACCTTGCCGGTTTGCGGCCTCGACGGTTGCGCGTGAGACGGCATCAAAATCCCTGATTACAGGCGTTTCCCTGCACGCAGCCATCGAAAAATTTACTTTTTTTAGACGATTTTTGCCTATTTAAAGACGATTCTTGAAATTGACACATTGTTCAGGGCGCGGCTACGATTCGGCCCAACGCCTGTGGCCAACCGCCATGACTCAAAAATAATAAGAAGGCCCGCCACGACTTTGTCGTGGGCGGGCCTTTTTGTTTCGGGGTGAAAAAAGAGTGCATTAGCGCCGTTTCAGCCGTTCGACACAGCGCGTTTCAACCCGTAATAAGGAAAACAAAATGTTGAACAAGCGGATCAGTCTGATCGCATTGGGGATGTTGAGCGCCACTCAGGCCATGGCTAACGACCAGGCAGAGTCCAAGGGTTTTGTTGAAGACAGCAGCCTCAAAGTGCTGCTGCGCAATGCCTATATCAATCGTGACTATAAAGACGGCAACAAGGACAAATCCGAGTGGGGCCAGGCGGCCATCGGTACGTTCTCATCCGGTTTCACCCAGGGCACCGTCGGTGTCGGTGTGGACGCATTCGGTCTGTACGCCCTGAACCTGGAGCGCAGCGAAGATCGCAGCGGCGCCCAGGGTATCGACTTCTTCAAGAAGGGCGACAGCGGCCACCCGGCCAATGACCTGTCCAAGGGCGGCGCAGCGGTGAAATTCCGCCTGTCCAACACCACCCTGACTTACGGTGACCAGATGCCGGCCCTGCCGGTGCTGAACTACGACAACTCGCGCCTGCTGCCGGAAAGCTACACCGGTACCTTGATCACTTCCAAAGAGATCAAAGGTCTGCAACTGGATGCCGGTCGTTTCACTGCCGAATCGCGCAAAAGCGCTGAAGGCCGTGACAGCGGTGGTCTGAAGTCGATCAACGTGTTGGGCGGTAGCTACCAGTTCACCGAACAGTTCAAGGCAGCGCTGTACGCTTCCGACGTCGAAGACGTGCTGAAGAAGCAATACGTGAACGCCAACTACGTGTTCCCGATCGACAAGGATCAGTCCCTGACCCTGGACTTCAACGGTTACCGCACCAAGCTGGACAACTCCTATGTCCGCGAAAACGGTGTGACCGGCGACGACAACAAGATCTGGAGCCTGGCAGCGACCTTCGCTACCGGTCCGCACTCGTTCACCGTGGCGCACCAGCGTTCCACCGGCGACAGCAACCTGGGTTACGCCTATGGCGGCTACCAGAAAGGTCAGGGTCGCGTGGGTGACGGTGGCAACACCATCTACCTGGCCAACTCCTACTGGTCGGACTTCAACGCTGAAGACGAGCGCAGCTGGCAGTTGGGCTACGGCCTGGACTTCGGCGCATTCGGCGTACCGGGTCTGAGCTACAACTTCGCGTACGTGCGTGGCGATAACATCACCACGTCCACTAGCGAAGGCGGCACCGAGCGCGAAATCTTCAACCAGTTCAAGTACGTCGTGCAAAGTGGCCCGGCCAAAGACCTGAGCGTGAAACTGCGCAGCTCGATCCTGCGTGTTTCGCAGAAATCCAGCGAATACAACGTCAGCGGCAACGAGCTGCGTGTGTTCGTGGATTATCCGATCAACATCTTCTGATGATCGGTTAAGGCTGCGAAACGCCATAAAAAACCCCGACTGGTTCGGGGTTTTTTTTTGACGTTTTTTGAAAAAAAAGCATAAAAACCCGTGTTTTTGTCATTTGAAACGCACTTTGAAGGCGTTTCAAATCGCGTTTCAAACAGGGCTTTAAATGCCTGAAATTCTTTCTCATGGACGCAAATTCTCCACCTAATAGATTAGGCCGCTCAATGCAGCGGAGAATTTGGTAATGATCGTTTTAACCAGAGAAGTGGGCGAATCGCTACGGCGTGACAAGTACGCCAATGTGCAGGGTGCTGACTTCAATCTCTACGGTCATTTCGCCGACTTCGTCAGACTGACCAAAAGTTGGGAAAACATGGAGCCTGACAGTTACTACGGTCAGGCTGAAGCCGGCATGCGTTACCGTCGTTACAGCGACTTTGAGTACAACCCCAAGACACGCGAACTGAAGCAACTGGAACACCGCGCGTACGTGCAGTCCAAGGAAAACAATGCTTACGTGGGCGGCGTTGTACGGCACTTCCAGGACTTCTCTGATGAAGTCATCAGTTCGCCGGTGATGCGCAGCCTGATCGACACCGATTTCGAAGTGTACAAAAGCGTGTTGCCGGAAGAGCTGCACGATGAAATCTGGCAATGCCAGATCCATCAGATCCGCATCGAGATCAAACCCGGCAAACAACTGGAAATCACACCGGAAGGCATTCACTGCGACGGTTATCCGTTCAGCGGTGTGCACTTCTGGGGCCGCAACAATGTCGAGGGCGCCGAAAGTCGTCTGTACGACATTCACGAGCAGCAACTGGCGTCGACCACTTACCTGGAAATCCTCGACACCACTTACTTCCTCGACCGCGACATGCGCCACTACGTGACACCGGCACGCAATACCCACTCCCATGCCATGGCGTACCGGCAGATTCTGGCGATTTCCTTCTCGCGGCCCGGGACCGCTTTCGACATTGTTCGCTAATCAGATCACTCAAATTGACGGCGTCGAATGCTCGACGCCGGTGGTGCTGCGGCGCGCGACGGCCAAGGATGCGCAGCGCATGGAGCGCTTCTTCCGCCAGTTCGACGAAGTGTCGTTCTGCGAATGGCAGGACGCCAAATGCCTGCGCGGCGTGCTGATCCAGAAGACCACCACGGCGTATCTGGCCTTCGATGTCGAAGGCGAGATCGTCGGCGCGGTGCTGGGCGGCATGCTGGGCAGTCGCGGTACGATCAACCATCTGGCAGTCAGCGCGCGCTATCGCAGCCAGGGCGTCGGCCAGCGGCTGGTGGAAGCAGCGTCGGCCGACATGAAACGGGTCGGTGTGCTGCGGATGTTCCTGTTCGTCGATGATGCTAACCTCGCGGGCAAGCGTTTCTGGACTGCCCAGGGTTTTTGCGAACCACACGGCGAGCGGACATTTGAGAGGGATCTATGAATGAAACATCCGGCAGTGCGCCGCTGATGGTCGACCGTCAGCCGTCGCGCACTTTTGCCGAAGCCAGCCCGGTGGTGGCCGGTTATTTCACCGTGTCGTTCGTGTTCGGGTTGATGGCGGTCAACGCCGGGCTGCCGCTGTGGCTGCCGGTGGCAATGTGTCTGTTCGTGTATGCCGGGGCTTCGCAATTCGCGGCGCTGGCGCTGATCAGCAGCGGGGCGTCACTGACCACCATCGTGCTGACCACGTTTCTGATCAATGCGCGGCACATGCTGATGTCGGTGTACATGGCGAAGGCCCTGCGGGCGCTGGGCCTGAGCCGCATGGAGCGCTGGTGCTACGCCGGCGGCCTGACCGATGAATCGTTCGCCTTCCACAGCGTCAAACTGGGCACCGGTGCGCCGGTAAACATCCGTTATCTGATCGGCTTCAACCTGTTCTGCCACACCTCCTGGGTGATCGGCGGATTGCTCGGCGCCCTGTGCGCGCAGTACGCGTCACACCTGATCAAATACCAGCTCGACTATGCGCTGACCGCGATGATGCTCTACGTGCTGGTCTCGCTGTGCAACACCCGCAACAAACTCATCGCCGCACTGGCCGCTGTGGTCTGCATGGGCGCACTGAGCCTGGTCGGCAGCTCGCCATTCAACGTTTTCATCGCCACGTTTGTGGGCTGCGGAGTGGGTGTATGCCTGACCAAACGTTCCTGATTCTGGTGGTCGCGCTGATGATGGCCGTGACCTTCCTGCCGCGTGCCTTGCCGTTGCAGGTCAACACCGAGCACTGGCCGCCCTTCATCGCCCGGGCGCTGGAATACCTGCCGGTGGCGATCGTCGCTGCGATCAGCCTGACTCCCTTGTTGATCAAGGATCAGCACATACAGCTCGATCGCCCGGAATTCTATGCAGCGATTCCGACGCTGTTATGTGCGTATTTCAGCAAAAACCTCTTTCTCAGTGTGGCGGTTGGGACGGCTGCGTACATTGCGCTCGGCTCGTTCATGTAGCGGAAGATCGACCACATCGTTCAACGCCTGGCCGGACAGATCCGGGTTGTTCACCGCCAGGCGCACTTCGAGGAAATCCTCGAACCCGGGGAAAATCGTCAGGCCGTTCTTCTGCGCGGCCTCGCGGGAGACCATGCCGACGGCGTCCATTTGCGTGATGAGCGACAGGGTCAGCGTTTCGCTGCAGGAATAAATCGTCCGTTGGCTGTTCTCGTGATTGCCCAGCCCGGCGTCGAGAAAACGCAAAAAACTGTGGGAATACGGACAATCTTCTGCCGGACGCACCTGAAACTTGTTGCCGAGCAACGTCAGCGGATCGTTTTCCTGGCCGCAATGCGCGCCGACCACTTGCACCTGCACTTCAGGCAGGACAATGCTCGGCAAACCCGGACGTTGCGGGCCGATCAACACCGCGAGGTCGAAGTCCTCGTTCTTCAGCTTGCTGAGGTTTTCCATCGACTCGGCGTAGCTGAATTCCATCTGGTAGTCGGGAAACACGTCGATCAGGCGTCCGATCAATCGTCGGTTGAAATCCGGGTCCAGCGTGGTGTTCAACGCCACTTTCAACGTGCGCTGTCCCGGCACCTTCAGCGCCTCGACTTTCTCTTCCATCTGCCGCGTGGCAATCAGCACTCTGTCCATATAGGGCGTCAGCTCCGTGCCTTGCGGCGTCAGCGTCAGCCCTTTGTTGGAACGGCGAAACAAGCGGAAACCGAACTGTTCTTCGACCTTGTTCAACTGCGCGGCCAGGGCCTGCACAGTCAGGCACGAATGCTCGGCTGCGGCCGACAACGAGCCGGTCTGCACGATGCGCATGAGGTTGCGTAAGGTTCTGCTATCCATGGGTAATGCCCTCTGAAGTGGGCTGGGTATTGTTGTGTACGTGACGGCCTGAACGGCTCCATTTGCCGGCTATATTCCTGCACCTGAGCATAGTTGTCGCGCAATTAGTAGCGAATTGATGTCCCTGCCGATGGCTGGAGGCTGACACAGGATCGGGGTTTTTGGTGACGCGGGGGTGATTGGGGTCAAAAAAAGTGCACGGTTTGGGTGCGTTTCCGGGGTTTTTCAAAGGGAAACGACTGACACGAATGGGGGCTTTCGCCCGCAATTTTTACGGATAGGTCTCAGAGATCACTGCGAATGAGCTGATATCGGACGCGGTCTTTTGCTCAAATTCAGGCCTGGTTGTGACAAGTTATTCATTACACCACCTCACAAATGAAGTACCCCACCCCTACTTTTTCCCCTACCGGCACACGCCTAAATTGAGCTCCAACACCTGACCATCATCCCGAGGCCAGGTCACTGGAGTAATCGTCATGCCATTTGTCAGCGTACGCATCACCCGCGACGGTGTTACCCGCGAGCAGAAAGCTCAGGTGATCGCCGAAATCACCGAAACCCTGGAACGCGTCCTCAACAAACGCCCGGATCTGACCCACATCGTGATCGAAGAAGTCGACACCGATAACTGGGGTTACGCCGGCATCACCACCACCGAATACCGCCGACAACTGGCGGAACGGAATCAGTCATGACCGCACTCACTGTCTTTTCGGTCACCATCAACCTGTTGAGGATTTCATCATGAGCCATTCGAAAAAAACCGTCGTCATCACTGGCGCCTCCCAAGGTCTGGGCGAAGGCATGGTCAAGGCCTTCCGTGAACTGGGCTACAACATCGTCGCCACTTCGCGCTCGATCAAACCGTCGAACGATCCGCAGATCCTGACCATCGCCGGCGACATAGGCGATCCTGCCACCGCTCAGCGTGTGATCAGCGAAGGTGTGGCGCGCTTTGGCCGCATCGACACCCTGGTCAACAACGCCGGCATCTTCGTCGCCAAACCGTTCACCGCCTACACCCCGGAAGACTACGCGGCGGTGCTGTCGGTCAACCTCAACGGCTTCTTCTACATCACCCAACTGGCCATCGCCGAAATGGAAAAACAGGGCAAGGGCCACGTGGTCAACATCACCACCAGCCTGACCGACCACGCGGTCGACGGCGTGCCCTCGGTCCTCGCCTCACTGACCAAGGGCGGTCTCAACGCCGCCACCAAATCCCTGGCCATCGAATACGCCAAACGCGGGATCCGGGTGAACGCGGTTTCGCCTGGCATCATCAAGACGCCGATGCATGGCGAGGAAACCCACGCGGCACTGGGGGCTCTGCACCCGGTTGGGCACATGGGCGAGGTCGACGATATCGCGCAGGCCGTGGTGTATCTGGATAACGCGGCGTTTGTGACGGGTGAGATTCTGCATGTGGATGGCGGGCAGAGCGCCGGGCACTGACCGTCGGCGTGTCGATCGGGTGCAACTGATTGACCTGATGCGGCTGGCCGAGGCTTCGGTCAGCTGCATCCATACAGAATCGTGAACGATAGGATCAAGCCGCAGGGGGGGGCTTGTTTTTCTTACGCCTGTCAATGAAACCAGGACTGCAGAATCAATTTGATACCGAACGGATCGCTGAAATTCGGCTCAATCATTTTGATCCTTTTTGTTGATCAGCTTGGTTCCTCGTCCCACTCGCAGCGCTTTCGAGACCACATTACGAAGGCTGTTGTCCACAATACCCAGCAGGCGACGACCCGTTTCTTCCGGGCGGCCACTGAACGACGTTACGTGAAAGTATTCGTGATCATCCGGCGAAGTTGCCGAGAAGTAATAGTTGGAAACACAGCACCGAGGCATTTCGGCGCGAACACCGCTCACGGAGTGCCAGGAGTATTTGTTGGTTTCCATCACCACCAGGCGATTGCACTTGGACACGATCGTTTTCTGCTGCTTGACCTTCGGATCCCACAGCTCAAAGTTGCCGCCATTTTCAAGCACCCAGTCGGGCGACACGTAATAGAGCAGATTCAGGCGGCGGTACAGGTTGCGCGTGCCGTCGTGGCTGTTGTCGATGTGAGGGTTCAGAAAGTCACCTTGGAACATCATCGACAGGCCGCCGGCGTACAGGCTTGGGTCCGGCACGACATCGTCCATCCCGACCAGTTGTGCAACCTTGGCCACAACAGATTCGTGCTGCATTGCGTAGGTCACGGCGCTCAGGATCTGCGGATAGTCGGAGAGATTGGTCAGCGTCTTTTTCTTCTCCCGGAACGACTGGCGGTCAAAGAACCCATCAGCATTACGCGGGAACGCCTCATAAATCGCCTCGGCCATTTCGTCCGTGAGCAGGTCGTCAACGAAGAAGTGGCGAGTGTGGGTGCCCTCGGGATTGTTCCACTGTCTCTGAATGTCAGTGCCCATTTCGTCAAGCCGATTGACGATAAGCGCAGCGATTTGTGTGACTTCCATTTGAGATCCTTGGCCTGGTGGCATTTGAGCGACCAACATTCTCCCCGAAACGGATCATCGTATTCAAACGGAAGCAGTTATTTTGGGAATGGTGACAGATCTATTTTTAGCACGCTCATCTGATACGGAGGGGTAATGTTGAGCGTGGGAGGGAAGCTGCAAGTGCGTGTTGTAACCAGAAAATCTTGCACCTTAATCACGTATTGAGTGCCGGGTATGGGTAGGCTCTGAAAATGATCCTTCCCAAGGCCACACTGGAAATAAATCTGTCCCCATTTCTCAGTCCCCATTTCTCATGACATTTTACATTTTGAAAGAGAATCTTTCGGGAGTTCTGAGGAGGCGAACTATCGTTAAGGGTGGTAGCAATTGGCTACTTATTCTTTTGGGGATATAAATGGAGCGATACAGAAATTTAGGTGGCGATTCGAATGTGGTCGCCTATGAGCTGGGGCAGGGTTCAATTACTGTTCAGTTCGCAACCGGTACCCACAGGACGTATGTATATGATTCGAATCGGCCGGGTGCTTTGGTCGTGGCGGAGATGCAGCGATTGGCTGTAGCGGGGCAAGGGCTAAATAGTTACATCGGCCGAGTTGTGAGAGGTAGCTATGCGAGCAAGCATTAAATACGGCTTCTAGAAACAACAAAGCCCCTGCATTTCTGCAGAGGCTTTGTTTTGTATGGTGCCGGCACCAGGAATCGAACCCGGGACCTACTGATTACAAGTCAGTTGCTCTACCATCTGAGCTATACCGGCGTGTGGGCGACGATTATAGCGACTCGGTTGCTTCTGTAAACCCCTGAATTCAGACTATTTTTGCGCGGGCTTCGATCAGGCCCGGCGCAGGACGTTGCGCAGTTTCTGGATCGCTCGCCAGGCGCGGTTGTTCTGGATGGCGCGCAGTTGGGCTTCGGCGTGTTCGGCGCGTTGCAGAGCGGCGCTGATTTGCGCCAGAGCGTCGGCTTCGCCGGGGCTGACGGGGTGGGCGAAGGGGTGGCCGAGGCATAGCTGGAAGTTGTCGAGTTGGCAGGGCGCCATGTCGAAGGCCGGTTTCAGATTCAGGTGTTCGTCGGCCAGGAAGTAGCTGTTGAGGCCGTCGAAGCAAACGTTGGTGTAGCCGGCGTCGGTGACCAGGTGTTCCCAGGTGTGGTCGCGTTCGAACGGAGTTTCGATGAGGATGATCCATGGACGGAAGCGGCTGAAGTCCATGCCGCGCAGCACGGTTTCCTCGTGGCCTTCGACGTCGATTTTCAGGAAATGGATTTCGCGGCCGCTGGTGTGTTCTTCGCAAATCGAGGTCAGGGTCCGGGCCTGGACGGTGAGGCTGCGCACGTCGAGGCCGAGATCGCGGCGCTCCTGGGCGGTGACGGGGTCGGCGGTGGACAGGCCGGTCCCGGGAATGCCGTAGAAGGTCACTTCACCGGGCTTATCACTGGCGATGCATTGCAAGGTCGTGTCGCGCGGGCGTTGTTCGCACAGGGCGTCGTGGAAGTTCTGCATCGGCTCGACGTTGATGCCGCTCCAGCCGCGATCGTAGAACGCCTTGGTGACCGAGTCGTGGGTCGGATCGTTGGCGCCGACATCGATGTAGAAGCCGTTTTCAAAGAACTTGAGGGCGCGCCACAGGCGGATGTCTTCGAAATTCTGTGCGTAAGAGATGAACGTCACGGTCGCTCCCTGTCGGTCAGGTTCTTCTTGTTCGTGCGTGCGCTGCCGGCACGGTGTGAGCCTGTATAGCAAGGGTGGTGGGCAGGCGCAATTTTCGGTTGCCGGCGTCCGTGATTCGGCGGTTATGTCCTTTTGCTTGGGGGCTTATGCACAACAGGCGTTTAATTCGACAGGGTCAGGCGGGATTTTGTGGACGGGTTCTCATTTGAATCGCAAATCCCTGTTTTACCGGTTTTTTATTCATATGAACAAAAAATGACCAGGGCTGTTAATGGCTTGAAACAGCCGTGGATATTGGATCCACGATAAATCCATCAACAGAGTTATCCACAGGCTGCAAGGAATTAAGCGCGTTCGGCCAGCAGCAGGAAATTGCGGGGTGTGAGCGGCGCCTCGCAGAAGGTACCGAGACGTACGACGTATCCCTGTTCGGTGAGGAAAAGTGCCCGATCAAGATTCAGCCAAAGCTCCAACGGTCGTCGGAAGAGTCCGCGCATTAATTCCAGGTTGCGAACTTCGGCCAACCGCTGCCAACCCGCTGCTTCCAGTGCCGGCCAATCGTGCTCGCCGATTGTGGATAACTCTTTCAACGCCGCCAGGTCGCGACAGAAGTCGTCGAACGGCTTGTCCAGCCAGGCGCTGGGAAGGGATGGCGTCGGGAGGTACTCGTCGATGCCCCGCACTTGCCGTTGCAGCAGATCGAAGGCCAACCGACGGGCCATGGAGGTATCACGTTGACGTCGGACGCGGGCCCCGGCAGTGACGGTTTCGCTCATCGGTAGGGACAGATCTTCCAGCGAGAGCTGGAGGTCTGATCGCGAACCAGCGGAGGACAATGCCTGATATTCAGTAAGACTGATCCGGTTGTAGCAGCACGGTGCGATCGCCAATTGTCGGCAGCCAGCGTCGGAAGCCAGTTGCATCAGCCGCACATGCAGGTCGCCGCAAGCGTGCAGGGCGACGGGTGTGTGCTCGGCGTTCAGCAATAAAGCGGTGTTCGCCGCGAGCACATCCTGCTCGACATGCAGCGTATTCAGGTGATGACGTTGACTCAGCGCCTGACCGCTGGCGACCAGCGCCGGGTCATATTCCAGACAGGTGAGTTGCTGGTCAGCGCCGAGCAGGCGACGGCCCAAATGACCTTTTCCCGAACACCAATCCAGCCAGTGCTTCGGTTGCGAGGCAAACGACAAACGGCTGGCGAAGGCCTCGATCTGCTGCCATTTGCGCCCCGGCACATCGACATTCAGTCGATGGCTGGAAGCTTCCAACTCGTGTGCAGGTAATTCACCCACCGAGCTCAGCTCAAGCGATAACGCTGCCAATGAAGCAAAGGGTTCGGGCGCACCCAAAAGTTCGGCAGGATGGTTGTGGGCGTTTTCCGCATCCTCCAGCGACCGACCACGTAGCCACAAGGCCAGCTCCGGGTAGGACGCTTCCCAGGGCAGTTGCAGATGAGTGAACGGGCGGGGTTTCCACAGCGCCTGATGCGCCGTGAGAAATGTATCCAGTGCCGTGAAACGGGCGAGCAGATCCTCGCCCGTCAGCACATAAGAAGCTTCAGCGCCCCTGGCAGGCATCGACGCGCAGCCAGCGTTCCAGCAACTTGAAGCCGCGAACCAGCACGTAGGCCATTACCAGATAGAACACACCGGCCGCGAAGAAGATCTCCACCGGCAAGTAAGTGCGGGCAATGATCGTACGGGCCATGCCGGTCAGTTCCAGCAAAGTCACCGTACTGGCCAGGGCACTGGCCTTGAGCATCAGGATCACTTCGTTGCTGTAGGCCGGCAAGCCGATGCGCGCAGCACGCGGCAGGATGATGTAGAACAGCGCTTTCGGCCGGGACATGCCCAGCGCCCGCGCCGCTTCGATTTCACCCGGGGGAATCGCCTGGATCGCGCCGCGCAGGATCTCGGCGATGTACGCCGCGGTGTGCAGGGTCATGGTCGCGGTAGCGCACCAGAACGGATCGCGCAGGTACGGCCACATCGAGCTGTTACGCACCGCGTCGAACTGCGCCAGGCCGTAATAGACCAGGAACAACTGAACCAGCAACGGCGTGCCACGGAAAAAGAAGATGTAGGCGTAGGGCAATGCGCGCACGTACCACAGCTTCGAAGAACGGGCGATGCCCAGCGGGATTGCCAGCAGCAATCCGGCGATCACGGCGATGGCCACCAGTTCCAGGGTCAGGGTCGCGCCCTGAGCCAGTTTCGGCAGCCACTTGATGATGACTTCCCAGTTCATTGAGCGCTCCTCGCGAAGCCGCGTGCGGCGCGTTTTTCCAGGAAGTGCATGCCGGTCATGGCCAGTACGGTCAGGCCCAGGTACATGAAGGCGGCGACCATATAGAAGGTGAATGGTTGTTTGGATACGGTCACGCCGATCTGCGCGTGACGCATGATTTCTTCCAGGCCGATCACCGACACCAGTGCGGTGTCCTTCATCAGGATCATGAACAGGTTGCCCAGACCGGGCAGGGCGATGCGCCACATCTGCGGCATGATCAGCCGGGTGAAGATCCGCCATTTCGACAGGCCCAGGGCCACGCCGGCCTCACGGTGGCCTTTGGGAATGGCGAGGATCGCGCCACGGAACACTTCCGTGGCGTAGGCGCCGAAGCACAGGCCCAGCGCAATGACGCCGGCGGCGAAGGCGCTGAGTTCCAGATCGGGATTGCCGAAGAACTCACCGAGGGCGCGCATGGCGTTGACCGTACCGAAGTAGATCAACAGCACCCAGAGCAATTCCGGGACGCCGCGCACCAGGGTCGAATAAGTGCCGCCAAGCCATTGCAGCGGCTTGTACGGGGAAGTCTTGGCCAAGGCGCCGAGCAGACCGAGCACCAGCCCGAGGCACAGGGCCGAGAGTGCCAGTTTGACGGTCATCAGCGCGCCGGCGGCGAGCGCCGGGCCGAATCCGTAGAGGTCGATAATCATGGATTTCTTTTCAAATCGCGGCAGGCAAGGCCGGGGATCGGCGCCACTCTGTAGCGGCGTCGATCCGGCAGGTCAGGATCAGTAGATGCTGAACGGGAAGTACTTGTCGTTGATCTTCTTGTAGGTGCCGTCGGCAACGATTTCCTTCAGCGCGACGTTCAGCTTCTCGCGGATGGCGTCGCCTTTACGTACAGCGATACCGATCTTGTCGCTTTCTTCCACCGGGTCGCCCTTGAATTCGTAGGCTTTGCCGGCGTCGCTTTTCAGCCACTCGTAGTTGACGTATTTGTCGGCGAGGATGCCGTCCAGGCGACCGGAAGTCAGGTCGAGGTAGGCGTTTTCCTGGGTGTCGTAGAGCTTGACGGTGATGTCGTCACCGAAGTGATCTTCCAGGAAGGTGCCGGCCAGGGTCGCGCGCTGGGCGCCGATCACTTTGCCCTTCAGCGCAGCCTTGTCGGTTTTGAAGTCGACGTTTTTCGGCGCGATGAATTGCAGCTTGTTGGAGTAGTACGGGTCGGTGAAGTCCACCGCTTGCTTGCGCTCGTCGGTGATCGACATCGAAGAGATCAGGAAGTCGAACTTCTTGGCGTTCAGGGCCGGGATGATGCCGTCCCAGTCGGAAGTGACCACGGAGCACTCGACTTTCATCTTGGCGCACAGGGCATCGCCGATGTCTTTGTCGAAGCCGACGACGTTACCGCTGGCATCTTTGTTGTTGAACGGCGGGTAAGCCGCTTCGATGCCCATCTTCAGGGTCTCGGCCATGGCGCCGGCGCTGAACGCCAGGGATACGGCGGCGGCCAGGAAGACCTTTTTGTAGTTCTGCATGCGGGTAGCTCCGTTAGCGGTTGCTGGACATGAATTGTTTGCAGCGCGCCGAAAGCGGGTTTTCGAACACCTGCTGTGGCGATCCTTGCTCTTCGACCAGGCCCTGGTGGAGGAACACCACTTCACTGGAAACCTGACGGGCGAACCCCATTTCGTGGGTCACGAGCAGCATGGTGCGGCCTTCTTCGGCCAATGCGCGGATGACATTAAGTACTTCCTGGACCATTTCCGGGTCAAGGGCGGAGGTGGGCTCGTCGAACAGGATCACCTTGGGCTGCATCGCCAGCGTGCGGGCAATCGCCGCGCGTTGTTGCTGACCACCGGACAGTTGCGCCGGGTAGGCGTGGCGCTTGTCGGCGATGCCGACCTTGGCCAGCAGGGCTTCGGCGACTTCGATGGCTTCGGCCTTGCTCTGGCCGAGCACGCGGCGCGGGGCTTCGATGATGTTGTCGAGCACGCTCATGTGCGGCCACAGATTAAAGTTTTGAAACACAAAACCAATCTCGGAACGCAGGCGATTGATCTGTTTGCCGTCGGCGGCAACCAGTTCGCCATTCTTGGCGGCCTTGAGCTTGAGTTCTTCCCCGGCCACCAGGATCTGGCCCTGATGCGGGTTTTCCAACAGGTTGATGCAACGCAGGAACGTGGACTTGCCGGAACCGGAGGAACCCAGGATCGAGATCACATCGCCGTCGCGGGCGGTCAGCGAGATGCCTTTGAGCACCTCAAGCTGTCCGTAGCGTTTGTGCAAGTTGCGGATTTCAAGCGCGGGCGTGGCCTCAGCCATGTGCGTTCCTCATATATGTTGCGCTCCTGCTGTTGGTTGGCCTTCCTGGCGAGGCGGCCAAGCTAGCATAGCGTTTCAATGGCAGCCAACAGCGCTACGGGCGGTAAACGGATGGCGTGTGGCAGGTTGTCGCATCGGCGCAGCAGACTGTCGCCCCATCAACAACCGAACGGGTGTTTGAACGTTGATTCCCGTGGGTGCCGCGTAAAAAAAGGCGCGATGTTGCCACCTTTGGCGGGGTGTTGGAAGCGCTAACCGGCCGAACGTTCCTCATTCGCCCTTTTATTGTGCATCCCACACTTTTTCAGTGTGTTTCTGGTGCGCTCGATCGTTTAAAAAGTGAGTCGCAGGGTAACGCTTTGGCGAAAGGCCAGCATTCTCAAGGACTTGCGATGACTGTCCGGTCGCGCTGAAAACCGCGAGGCAGAAGAGTTTGAAACATTTTGGCGCAATTATTGCGTGCAGAATCCGGAACGCCCCGTTGGATTCTTTTTACGAGAAGGAACGCCAGACGGGACGGACTGAATCGCTTTCCTCGCAAAGGTAGTTTCAATGAGCAGTACCCAAAGCTCCAATGGCCTCGAACAGGGGCTCAAACCGCGTCATGTGACCATGCTGTCGATCGCCGGGGTGATCGGTGCAGGTCTGTTCGTAGGCTCCGGCCACGCCATCGCCGCCGCCGGTCCCGCTGTTCTGCTGGCGTACGCCGCTGCTGGCGCGCTGGTTGTACTGGTGATGCGCATGCTCGGCGAAATGGCTGTTGCTTCGCCTGACACCGGCTCCTTCTCGACTTATGCTGACCGCGCCATCGGCCATTGGGCCGGTTTCACCATCGGCTGGCTGTACTGGTGGTTCTGGGTACTGGTGATCCCGCTGGAGGCCAACGCCGCCGCGACCATCCTGCACGCCTGGTTCCCGAGCGTGGAAATCTGGGCCTTCGCGCTGATCATCACCATGCTGCTGACGGTGACCAACCTGTTCAGCGTGAAAAACTACGGTGAGTTCGAATTCTGGTTCGCCCTGCTCAAAGTCGTGGCGATCATCGGTTTCATCATCCTCGGTATCGCGGCCATTTTCGGCTTCCTGCCGAACAGCCAGGTCAGCGGCGTTTCGCACATCTTCGACACCCAGGGCTTCCTGCCAAACGGCATGGGCGCGGTGTTGGGCGCGATCCTGACCACCATGTTCTCCTTCATGGGTACCGAGATCGTGACCATCGCGGCCGCGGAATCGAAGAACCCTGGCAAGCAGATCTCCAAGGCCACCAACTCGGTGATCTGGCGGATCGGCCTGTTCTACCTCGTATCGATCTTCATCGTTGTGGCCCTGGTGCCATGGAACGACCCGGTTCTGGCGAGCCTCGGCTCCTACCAGACTGTGCTTGAGCGCATGGGCATCCCGAACGCCAAGATGATCGTCGACATCGTGGTACTGGTCGCGGTGACAAGCTGCCTGAACTCGGCGCTGTACACCTCGTCGCGCATGCTGTTCTCCCTCGGCAAGCGTGGCGATGCGCCTGCCATGGCAACCCGCACCAACAAGAGCGGCACCCCTTACTGGGCGGTGATGCTGTCCACTGGCGCGGCGTTCCTGTGCACCTTCGCCAACTACGTGGCCCCGGCTGCGGTGTTCGAGTTCCTGCTGGCCAGCTCCGGCGCCATCGCGCTGCTGGTGTACCTGGTGATCGCGATTTCGCAACTGCGCATGCGTAAACAACGCATGGCTCGCGGCGAAAAAATCGTCTTCAGCATGTGGCTGTTCCCGGGCCTGACCTACGCGGTGATCGCCTTCATCGTGGCAGCCCTGACCATCATGCTGTTCCAGGACGCCCACCGTGTGGAAATCCTCGCGACCGGCCTGCTGAGTCTGGTCGTTGTGGCGACCGGTCTGTTGGTCGCTCGCCGTCGCAAGGCGGAAAACCGTGGTGCGCCGGTTCTGAACTGATCCGTATCGCGTAATGCAAAACGGCCGCTGTCAGTGATGACAAGCGGCCGTTTTTGTTACTGAGCGGGGTTTATTCGCTCTTCTCTTCCGGCGCATCCAGCGACTGGCCGTAGGTGTCCAGCGCAATCCCGAAGTCGGTGATGAACTGCGGTTCGCTCAGCCAGGCCTGGGCGGTCTCGCGGTCCATGCCGTCGGCCCACATGCGGTAGTCGATCAGCATGTCGGCGGCCAGGTGGGTGGCGGCCATGCCTTCGTTGTCGGCGTTTTCCATGTCCAGCAGTTCAGGATGATCAACGATGATGAACGCCAGCTCCCGCAGCAGCGTCAGCAGCATGTCGTTGCGGCTGACGGCTTCGGCGTCGCGCATCTTGCTGAACATCGCCAGGGTGTATTCCGGGATCGGCTCGGCCAGGTGACCGAGGTCATCGTCCTGGGCCAGAGGTTTGCGGCCGACCATGCGGATCTGCTTGGCTTTGGCCTTGGCGCGTTTGGCGCGTTTCTGCTGCTTGTTCAGGGATGCCATGGGGACTCAGTTTTTCTGTTGGGTTTGTGCGGCGATTGCGTCGGACGCGGCCACATAGTCTTTCTGGAAGGCAGGCGATTCAATCCACGCCAGGGCACCGGCCTCGTCGGTCTCGGTGGACCACTGGCGGTACTCGATCAGCGCGGCGAGGATGAAGTCCATCGCACCTTCTTCGCCTTCCTGTTCGTACACCAGTTCCAGCAACGGGTCTTCGAGGAACGCAGCGCACATGGCCTGCTGGCTGATCTTCTCGGCGTCGATCATTTTCTTGAACAGCTCGGTCAGGTCCACCGATTCGAAATCGATGCGGTCGTCGTTCGGGTCCAGCTCGACTGGCGCTTCCGCACGTTTGGTGCGGTTCTGCTTGGCCTTGGTCTTGGCCCGGGCGGCACGTTTTTGCTGCTTGTTGGCGGAAGCCATGGTGTGTGTTCCGTGGTGCGTTGGAGGGGCTCAGCTGCACGGTACTTGCCGCCCCGGTGTGTCGGGGGCCAGTGCGCCGGTTTGCAGCCAGGTCAGAGCGATGGGCCATAGTGTGGCTTGGTATGCGCTGCGAAAAAAGGCGAAATGTCCGACTTCTTGTTCGCCGATGTCCTGGGGTTCGATTCGCAGGTGGGTCTTTTGCGCACTGTCGAAGTAATCGAGCAGGCGTTCGGTTGCCGGAATGGTCCCGTAAGGATCGTCGCCGATACTGATTGCCAGGGTGTTTGCGTGGACCTTGGAGAAGGGCAGGCGGTCGTTTTTCGCCAGCATCGCCCGACCGCTCGGACGCTGCTCATAACGTGCGCCAGGCGTGCTCCAGTCGCGCACCACGCCCGCGGGCGTGTCTTCCAGCCAGCCGAGGCGTTTGCCCGGAAAGTAGCCACAGAACAGCGTGACCAGCGGCATCAGCAGATGCCATTTGCCGAACATCCGCCAGCGGTGTTCCGGTGCGTAATCGCGCCAGTAAGCGAACTGCGCGCCGACCGTAACCAATCGTCGGATTACCTGTCCGGAGGCCCCCAGCCCCGCCGCACAACCACCGAAGCTGTGCCCGACCACATCGATCGGCTGACCGGGAAACTCCCTCTGAGCGCGTTTGAGCATCGTCTCGAAATCCAGCACGCCCCAATCCGTCCACGAAGCCTGCAAATGCCTCATCGACTTCGGGCGCGATTCACCAATGCCCCGGTAGTCATAAATGATCACGTCGAAACCGTTGGCGAACAGGTACGCGGCGAAGCGCGAATAGTGACGGCAGCGCACAGAAGTGGCGGCGTTGATGATCACCACCGGGCGCTGTGGGTCGGGCGAAGCGTGGCGCCAGGTGAAACCACCAAGGCGATAGCCATCGGCGGCGGGCTCCTGAAAGGGTGCGTCCTGAACATCGCTTGCGAGCGCGGTTCTGTTCCGGGCATCTTCCAGTGCGTGCGTCTCTTGAAAACCCATGGCTCTCGACCTTCGCGGAGTAGCTGCCAACGATAGTCTCAGGCGGCTCCGTGAACAATCCGTCGTCGGTTAATCATCCGGCTGATCAATCAAGCGTTCTTCCAGCAGCGTGTGTTCCCGGTTTAGCTCCGCTCGTAATTCCTCTTCGCTCGGCAGCACCAGTTTGTAGCTGCTGGCGAACAGTTGTTCATTGCCCTTGAGGATTGTGTAGCGCGCAACCGATTCATTTTGTTGTGCACAGAGAATGATCCCCACCGTAGGCCCGTCGCCCTCACTGCATTTCAGGTCGTCGTACATGCGTATGTACATGTCCATCTGTCCCACGTCCCGAGCGCTGAGTTTGCCGCGCTTCAGATCCAGGATGACGAAGCATTTGAGCAGATAGTTGTAGAACACCAGGTCGATGTAAAAATCATCGTCTCCAGCACTGATGCGTTGCTGACGGCCGACAAAAGCGAAGCCCTTGCCCAGTTCGAGGAGAAAACCCTGGAGCTGATCGATCAAGGCCTGTTCCAGTTCTGACTCCTGAAGCTTGCCCGGTGATGGCAGGCCGAGAAATTCCAGAAGGACGGGGTCGCGGATGAATTCCCGGGGATTGCTTTTCATCGCGGCAATGTTGGTCGCTGCCTCTGCATAGACGTCGGTTCTGTCTCGGCTCATCAACAGACGTTCGTAGTAGAGCGTGTTGATCTGGCGATCCAGGGCGCGGCTTGACCAGTTTTGCGTGGCGGCTTCGTTCATGTACCACTGGCGGGCTGATTCGCTTTCTATCCCCAATAGCTTGCGATAGTGGGTCCAGCTCAATTCGTGACGCAGTGCGTCACGAATTGGAAATGCCTGATAAAACAAACGCATGTAGCGAAGGTTTGAAGAATCGAAGCCTTTCCCAAAGTCCGCAGTCAGTTCTTTTGCCAACGTAGCCAGAAGTTGTTTTCCATACCCCGCCCGCCGGGCCCCCTGTTGTTCGAACTCGACAATATGTCGCCCGATCTGCCAGCAGGTCTGGACCTGAATCGTGTCGACCGTTCGCAGCACTTTCTGCCGCGCCTGGCGTATCAGGTCACCCAGATCGCCCAACAGCGAATCGAATTTTGGATCTTGCGTATCAGCAGGTTCAAGTTGGCTCATCAGGTCTTCCGGCTCAGGAGAAACAGAAGCAAGAGCATGCCAATAACTCACGGACTGGCGATGCCGGCCGTGTCTGGCTCAAACGAAGGAAGGGGGGACGGGGTTTGCAAGATACGACCGACGAAGATAGCGATTGAGGAATACAACGCGTAGTCCTTTTCGTACCCGCTCCAAGTTCCAATCAATCTAAAACCCGTCCCGCTCAGCAAAATCTAAACAGGAGTAACGATTGGGTTCTGCGAGAACCCGGGAGTACTCATCATGAAACGCGTCATTTCATTCATGCTGCCGGTCGCTGCAGTGGCTGTTCTGATGTTCCCGCTCATGGCGCAGGCGAGCAGCGCCGAGCCGATCGACAGTGCCGGTGTGCAAGTCCAGCAACAACAGCAAAACGGTATCAATTACCTGTCCGGAGGGATTGGCCTGGACGAGTCGCGAGCCATTCAGCAAGCCGCCGGCTACAACCTGCACATGACCTTCTCCGTCGGCGCACAAAATCTGTACACCTCGGACGTCGACCTGGTTGTCCAGAAAGCGACAGGACAACCGGTGCTGAACCTGAGTCAGATCGGGCCGCTGGTCTATGCGCAACTGCCGCCAGGCAAATACACCGTGGTTGCCACGCGCAATGGTGAGGTGCGGCGGGACGTTGCCAATGTTGGCAGCGGCGGGGCAAGTAACCTGGTGTTCCATTGGGACTGGCATCAATAAGGCAGGCGAGGGCGGGGTTCGGCGGGCGATAGCCGGTACAATCCCGCCCTTCTTTTTTTGATTGCAAGGATTTGGCTTTGAAATGGATTTTGCGTGCGGGCTTGTTGGCGGCCCTCGTACCGGAGCTGGTTGGTTGTGGAACCATGATCGGGCGCGTGAGCAACGGAATGTCCGATGTGGATTACTACAAGGGCGTCGACGGAAACCTGCAATTGCTTGGCGTGAGAGGGAAAGAAAGCAAGCCCGCCGCGATCATCTGTTACTTCATGATTGTGTGCCCGCTGATCACGGTTGTCTCACTGCCGGTCGACGCTGTGCTCGATACGGTTTTACTTCCGGTTGACTACGTCAATACGCTCTAGGTCCGGTCTTGGTGTTACTAATCAGCGCGCCTGTGTTTGTGTTTTTTCACAGGCCCGCGCACCTTGCGATAGATCCGGAACCCATACAGCGAAACGCCCAGCAACAACAGGGGGACAAGGCTTTGCCCGGCGACCTCGAACCAATACCGCCGTGGCTGCTGGGCCAGAGTGTAAGTCGTGCGCGGGCCGCGATTGGTTGTGGTGATCGAGCCACTGATCAGGCTGTCGATGATCATGTAAATCGACGCGCCAATGGCGAACGTTATCAACAGCCCGACAAGAAGCGTCAGCCAGAACGAAGCCCGGCTCTGGCGATAGGGTGGTGGATGGGGTAGGGGGACGCGGGTTCTTTTCTGGTTCATCGACTGGATGACCCTCTTCCGTAAGGGCTGGGAAAAATATCGCGAATTCCGGCCTGCAAGAAGCGCGGGATCCAGCCTCCATCAAATCGCAGGCATAAAAAAACCCTGAATCTTGCGATTCAGGGTTTTCGGTATTTGGTGCCCAGAGACGGAATCGAACCGCCGACACGGGGATTTTCAATCCCCTGCTCTACCGACTGAGCTATCTGGGCAACGGGGCGCATTAAAAGGGTTTTTCGGATTTACGTCAAACACTTTTTTAAAATTTCTTAAATTAATTCCGTCGCTTACGATCCGACCCCCGATTTTCGGGGGTTATTCCGCTGGCGGCACGTAGCCTTCCGCCTGGGCGTATTCCTCGCCGGAGAAGTACTTGTCCATTTCGCCCTGCAGAAATTTGCGATCTTCGGCGTTCATCATGTTCAGGCGTTTTTCGTTGATCAGCAGGGTCTGGTGTTTCTGCCAGTCGGCCCAGGCCTTGGCCGAGACGTGTTCGAAGATGTCCTGGCCCTTGGCGCCCGGGTACGGTGGGCGCTCCAGACCTTCGAGTTGTTCTTTGTACTTGCGGCACATTACGGTGCGGGTCATGTCGACTCTCCTGCATTCAAGACGGCGGCCGCGCGTTCGAGCAAGGTTTTGACCGGGGCGGCGAGGCCCAGGCGCGGCGGGGTGGCGAGGTTATACCAGAGCCAGTCGGCCTCGGCCACGTGACCGCCGGCTTCCTGCACCTGAACCAGCCAGGGTTCGATGGACAGCTGGAAATGGCTGAAGGTGTGGACAAGGCTCGGCAGCGCCTGCTGCTCGCCGAGTTCCAGCGAGTGCTGCGCGGCGAGGTGTTGCAGGTCGTCGAGGTCGTCGAGTTCCGGCAGGCTCCACAAACCGCCCCACAATCCGCTGGAGGGGCGGCGATAAAGCAGAATCGCGCCCTCCTCGTTGGCCAGCAGCGGCATCAGCGTGCGTTTCTGCGGGATGGCTTTACGCGGCTTGGGAATCGGGTAGCGCGTCTCCAGACCGAGCATATGCGCTTCGCAGCCCTTCTCCAGTGGACACAGCAGGCAGCTCGGTTTGCTGCGGGTGCACAGCGTGGCGCCCAGATCCATCATCGCCTGGGTGTAGGCGTTGACCCGATCCTGCGGCGTGAAGCGTTCTGCGTTGGCCCACAGCTGTTTGGCGACCTTTGGCTCGCCGGGGTAGCCCTCCTGCGCAGTAAAGCGCGCCAGCACCCGTTTGACGTTGCCGTCGAGGATCGGTGCGCGCAGACCCATGCTGATACTGGCAATCGCGCCAGCGGTGGACAGGCCGATGCCCGGCAAATCCGTGAGCTTCTCGACATCACGGGGAAACTCGCCGCCGTACTGGCTGACGACGATCTTCGCGGTCTTCTGCAAATTGCGCGCGCGGGTGTAGTAACCCAGGCCCGTCCACAGGTGCAGCACTTCGTCCTCCGGCGCTTCGGCCAGGGCTTCGACCGTCGGCAACGCAGCCATGAACCGGTCGAAGTAATTGAGCACGGTGCTGACCTGGGTTTGCTGCAACATGATCTCGGACACCCACACCCGGTATGGGTTGATGTTCTGTTGCCAAGGCAAATCATGGCGGCCGTGGCGGTCGAACCATTCCAGCACCGCCGTGGAAAACTGCTCCGCTCTCATCGCTTGAACAGCCCCTTCAATGCGTTTTTCAGTTCAGGGCTGACTTTGTCGCCCAGTTTCTCTTCGATTTTTTCGCTGAGTTTGTCGCCGGCCATTTTGGTCGCGACCTGGCCGAGCCGCTCGTTATCCACACGGCAAGCCTTGGCACCGAGCTCCAGCGGGCCACGGCAGCGCAGCGGCCACTCGATGCCGACGAATTTGTCGCCGACCTGACAGGCCGGGTCCGGCATGGCGCTGGTGTCGCCTTCGACGATGATGCCGACGCGATAGTCCATGCCCAGCACTTTCAGGTCGATGTCGCCGTCACCGTTGACGGTCATGCCCGGGATCCGCACTTTCAGGTCCGGGTTGTTGGCGACGCCGTTGCGGAAGGTCAGGTTGCCCTTGAGCTCCTGAAACGGCGTGTCCTTGCCGCGTGGCTCGCCGCTCAGGGATTTGCGGTTGAGCGTGGCGATGCCTTTGCACAGTTGCTGTTCAAGGTTGGCATTGAGCAACACGCCGTTGTTGATCACGAAACTGGCATTGCCGTTGAGGGTGTCGATCAACGCCTGTTGGCTGTTGCCGCTACCGGTGACAGTGCTGGTGAGGTTTACCAGACCTTTGACCGGTGGATTCTTGCCCTGGCTTTCGAGGATTTTTTCCACCGGTACGCGGTTGATCCGGGTTTGCAGATTCAGCACTGGCGCGGTCTGGCGTACATCCAGCGTGCCCTTGGCTTCGAAGTCGCCGTTGTACAGCTCGCCGCGCAGGTTCTCCAGGGTCAGCAGGCCGCCCTGGCCGGTGGCTTTCAGTGCAGCGTTCTGGATCGGCAACTTGTCGAGGGTCAACTGGCCGAAGGTCAGGTCGGCGTTCACGTCCAGTTTGCTCAGGCGCTCCACCGGAAACAGTCGCTCGGTGCTCCAGGCACTTTTGCTCGGTTTGTCCGGCAGCGGGGTGCTGCCGGCGCCGGCCATGGCATCGGCTTCGGTGCTGGCGACTTCGGTCTGACGTGCCTGGGTGGCGCTGGTGGCTTTTTCCGATTTTGGCGGCAGGTAGCGGTCGACGTTGAAAGTGTCGGCCTTGAGGATCGCCCGCAGCGATTGCTTGGCGAAATCTTCGACGGCGATGCGACCGCTGAAGCTGCTGTCGTCGAGTTTCAGGTTGATGTTGTCCAGCGCCACGCTGGTGGGCGTGGCAGACACGCGGCTGACCAGCTCGACCTTGCTCAGGCTGCCTTCGGCCATCGCCGGCAGGGTCTGGCCGATGCTGTCGACGAATTTCGCCAGATCGAACTGGGCGATGGAAATCCCGCCGGTGATCTGCGGGGTCTTGTCGAGATCGTTGGCCTTCAGCTCACCCAAGGCACGCAACTGGTTGGCGGAGATCTTGATCCCGGTCCATTCGGCGACGTTCGCAGCCTTGTCCAGCAGCATCTGCCCCTGGGCGGAGAACGTCATGGCCTTGCCTTGCAGTGGATCGCCGGTCAGTTCGCCGGACAGCTTCAAGTCTTCGAACTTGTAGCGTTGCAGGGCGCGCTCGATGCGCAACTCGCCATTGAGCTCGGTGCGTACTCGCAACACGGGCTGATTGGTGCTGAGGAACGCCGTGGCTTTCAGCGGAATGTTGGTTGAATCGTGTACCGCGCCGGTGCTCAGCTGGATGCTTTCGGCACTGAACTGCTTGCCGGTCTGCTCGTCGTTGTATTCAACCCGGGCGTTGTTGACGGTCAGGCTATCGATGTCGAGGCGGATCGGCTGCGGCGGTTTCTCCGGCTGGGCAGGCGTTTCGGCAACCGGCTCGCCAGCGGCAACCGGCGGGGTGCTGCCCGGCGCAGGCGCTGCGGCAGGCAGCTTGCCGATGTCTTCCCAGTTGCCGTGACCGTTCTTGTCACGGTTCAGGCGCAGGTTCAGGCCTTCGACACGCACATCGCTCATCTGCACTTCGCGGCGCAACAGTGGCAGCACGCGCACGGACAGGCCGAGCATCTGCAGATCGGCAAACGGTTCGGCGGGCTTGATCAGGGTGGCGACGCTGGCCTCGTGCAATTCCAGGCCGAGCCACGGGAACAGGCTCCAGCCGATATCGCCATTGAGCGTCAGCTCGATGTGGGCCTTGTCGCGGGCTATCTGGCGGATCTCGTCTTTGTAGTCGTTGGGATCGAAGAGGTGGGTCAGGGCGAAGCCCGCCGCCACAATGATCAGCAACAGCCCGAGAAGTACCAGACCCAGGATTTTGCCGAACGCTTTCATGGGCGAGTCCTTGTAGTTAGTCGAATTCGTAATTTAGCCGGGGAGTATAGCGCTGCATAACCCCGCGCTGGTGCGGCGTCCTGAGGAACCTGTTGATCCGCGACGTGCAGCGCTTCGACAACGGTCGGCAGGAGGGTTCCCCGGTCACAGGAGATCAGATGACTCAAAAAAGGTGATATCAGTTTGGTTTTTCTGTCACGTGCAGATGGTAACCTTCGCCCGTTCGTCCGCCCTTCTGCGACTTTTGGTCGCGCCTCAAGGAGCTTCACCCACCAACACGGTCATGCCTGCGTGCATAAAGGCCGGGGGTGAGCAGTGGCTGGCGAACCATACTAATAATTGGGGGATACACAATGAGCACGAGCATTACGGCGGACGGCCTCAGCGCCGCCCAGCCTGCGTTCCTGTCCAAGGAACGCATCATCGCCAAGCCCGGTTTCAACCGCTGGCTGGTACCACCGGCCGCTCTGGCCATTCACCTGTGCATCGGCATGGCCTACGGTTTTTCCGTGTTCTGGCTGCCGTTGTCCAAGGCGCTGGGCATCACCGCTCCGGTGGCTTGCGCGCCGGACATGAGCTTCATCGCACAAGTCTTCTCGTCGCAATGCGACTGGCCGATCTCCATGCTCGGCTGGATCTACACCCTGTTCTTCATCTTCCTCGGCTGCTCGGCAGCGATCTGGGGTGGCTGGCTCGAACACGCCGGCCCGCGCAAGGCCGGTGTGGTCTCGGCACTGTGCTGGTGTGGCGGACTGCTGATCTCGGCGTTGGGTATTTATACCCACCAGATCTGGCTGATGTGGATCGGCTCCGGCGTGATCGGCGGTATCGGTCTGGGCCTGGGCTACATCTCGCCGGTGTCGACCCTGATCAAATGGTTCCCGGACAAGCGCGGCATGGCCACCGGCATGGCGATCATGGGCTTCGGTGGTGGCGCGATGGTCGGTGCGCCACTGGCGACCGCTCTGATGAGCCATTTCGCTTCGCCGGCTGACGTGGGCGTGTGGCAGAGCTTTGTGGCCATGGCCGCGATCTACTTCGTGTTCATGATCGGTGGTGCGCTGTCGTACCGCGTCCCGCCGACCGGCTGGAAGCCTGAAGGCTGGACCGCGCCAGCGAAGAAAGCGTCGAATGCGATGATCACCCACCGTCACGTACACGTGAATGTGGCGTGGAAAACCCCGCAATTCCGTCTGGTGTGGCTGGTGCTGTGCCTGAACGTGTCCGCCGGTATCGGCATCCTCGGCATGGCTTCGCCACTGTTGCAGGAAGTGTTCGGCGGCAAGCTGCTGGGCAATGATCTGCCGTTCGGTCAGCTGGATGCCGGGCAACTGGCGTCGATCGCAGCGATTGCGGCCGGTTTCACTGGTCTGCTGAGCCTGTTCAACATCGGCGGCCGGTTCTTCTGGGCGTCGTTCTCGGACTACCTGGGTCGCAAGAACACCTACTTCGTGTTCTTCGCGCTGGGCTTTGCGCTGTACGCGCTGATTCCGAACCTCGGCCATCTGGGCAACGTTGCGCTGTTCGTGGCGGCGTTCTGCATCATCCTGTCGATGTACGGCGGTGGCTTCGCAACCGTTCCGGCCTATCTGGCCGACCTGTTCGGCACGCAGATGGTCGGTGCGATCCACGGTCGTCTGCTGACAGCATGGGCTGCTGCTGGCGTGCTGGGTCCGGTGCTGGTGAACTACCTGCGTGAGTATCAACTGAGCATCGGCGTTGAACGCGCGGCGGCTTACGACATCACCCTGTACATCCTCGCCGGCCTGCTGGTGCTGGGTTTCCTGTGCAACCTGCTGGTACGTCCGGTGGCAGACAAGTACTTCATGACCGACGCCGAACTGGCTGCCGAGCAGGCGCTGGGCCACGACAAGGGTGCTGACAGCAGCACCGTGCTTGAGTGGAAAGCCGCGCCGGGCAGCAAGCCGTTGGCGGTTGCTGCGTGGCTGGCGGTCGGGATTCCGTTGGCGTGGGGTGTGTGGGTGACCCTGCAGAAGACTGCGGTGCTGTTCCACTAAGTAAAACGTCGTAACCCTGTGGGAGCGAGCCTGCTCGCGATAGCGGTCTGACAGTCGACAGTGATGTTGAATGTGCGGCCCTCATCGCGAGCAAGCTCGCTCCCACAGTTGTTTTGGGCTGTCCGAAATGGCTTGTATGGACATGTCTATCCCCGACAGTACGGGCTTCTATCCGTCTGCCATATCACGTCTCGTGTTTCTGTTTCGGCCCCGCGCCCCTATAATGGCTGCCTTTTTCGCCCAATGATTTTGCGGAGCTGGTGATGGCCGAACGTAAGGCGTCTGTCGAGCGCGACACTCTGGAAACCCAGATCAAAGCCTCGATCAACCTTGATGGCACCGGAAAGGCCCGATTCGATATCGGTGTTCCTTTTCTTGAGCACATGCTGGATCAGATCGCCCGTCACGGGTTGATCGACCTGGATATCCAATGCAAGGGCGATCTGCATATCGACGACCACCATACCGTGGAAGACGTCGGTATCACTCTCGGCCAGGCCTTCGCACAAGCCATCGGCGACAAGAAAGGCATCCGTCGCTACGGCCATGCCTACGTGCCGCTCGATGAAGCGCTGTCGCGCGTAGTGATCGACTTCTCCGGCCGTCCGGGCCTGCAGATGCACGTGCCGTACACCCGCGCCACCGTCGGCGGCTTCGACGTCGACCTGTTCCAGGAATTCTTCCAGGGCTTCGTCAACCACGCGCTGGTCAGCCTGCACATCGACAACCTGCGTGGCACCAACACTCACCACCAGATCGAAACCGTGTTCAAGGCTTTCGGCCGCGCGCTGCGCATGGCCGTCGAACTGGACGACCGCATGGCCGGCCAGATGCCTTCGACCAAGGGCGTGCTGTAATGCAGACGGTTGCGGTAATCGACTACGGCATGGGCAACCTGCACTCGGTGGCCAAGGCCCTCGAGCACGTTGGCGCCGGCAAGGTGCTGATCACCAGCGATGCGGACGTGATCCGCGAAGCCGACCGCGTGGTGTTCCCCGGCGTCGGCGCGATTCGCGATTGCATGGCGGAGATCCGTCGCCTCGGTTTCGATTCGCTGGTACGTGAAGTCAGCCAGGATCGCCCGTTCCTCGGCATCTGCGTCGGCATGCAAGCCTTGCTTGACACCAGCGAAGAGAACGACGGCGTCGACTGCATCGGCCTGTTCCCGGGCGCGGTGAAGTTCTTCGGCAAAGACCTGCATGAAGACGGCGAGCACCTGAAAGTCCCGCACATGGGCTGGAACGAAGTGAAGCAGTCGGTGGATCACCCGCTGTGGCACAACATTCCGGACCTGGCGCGTTTCTACTTCGTGCACAGCTACTACATCGCCGCCGGTAACCCGCGGCAGGTGGTCGGCAGCGGTCATTACGGTGTCGATTTCGCCGCGGCGCTGGCCGAAGGTTCGCGTTTCGCCGTGCAGTTCCACCCGGAGAAGAGCCATACCCATGGCCTGCAATTGCTGCAGAACTTCGCTGCGTGGGATGGTCGCTGGTAAATGGCCGTCAAGAAATCCAAGCCGCCGATCCTGACCCTCACGCCCGAGCAGGAAAGCGACGCCAATCGCAAGATCCAGCGGTTCATGGAGGATCGTTTCGAACTGGACCTGGGTTCGTTCGAGGCGGCGGAAATTCTTGAGCTGTTTACCCGCGAAATTGCTCCGCACTATTACAACAGGGCGATTTTCGATGTGCAGACCCACCTCAAGGAGCGGTTTGAAAGCATCGAAAGCGACCTGTGGGCGCTCGAGAAAAACTGATTTCCGAGCCAAGCTGAACATTCAAATTTGAAGGTTTGCCAGATGCTGATTATTCCCGCTATCGATCTCAAAGACGGTGCCTGCGTACGTCTGCGCCAGGGCCGCATGGAAGATTCCACAGTGTTCTCCGATGACCCGGTGAGCATGGCTGCCAAGTGGGTGGAGGGCGGTTGCCGTCGTCTGCATCTGGTCGACCTGAACGGCGCTTTCGAAGGCCAACCGGTCAACGGCGAAGTGGTGACCGCCATCGCCAAGCGCTACCCGACCCTGCCGATCCAGATCGGCGGCGGCATCCGTTCGCTGGAAACCATCGAACACTACGTCAAGGCCGGCGTGAGCTACGTGATCATCGGCACCAAAGCGGTGAAGGATCCGGCGTTCGTCGCGGAAGCCTGCCGTGCGTTCCCGGGCAAGATCATCGTCGGTCTGGATGCCAAGGACGGTTTTGTCGCCACCGATGGCTGGGCTGAAATCAGCACCGTGCAGGTCATCGACCTGGCCAAACAGTTTGAAGCAGACGGCGTGTCCTCGATCGTTTATACCGACATCGCCAAAGACGGCATGATGCAGGGCTGCAACGTACCGTTCACCGCTGCGCTGGCTGCTGCCACCAAGATCCCGGTGATCGCGTCCGGCGGCATTCACAACCTGGGTGACATCAAGTCGCTGCTCGACGCCAAGGCGCCAGGCATCATCGGCGCCATCACCGGCCGGGCGATCTACGAAGGCACTCTCGACGTCGCCGAAGCGCAAGCTTTCTGCGACTCGTACCAAGGCTGAGGACTGACCATGGCGCTGGCCAAACGCATCATCCCTTGCCTGGACGTGGACAACGGCCGGGTCGTCAAAGGTGTGAAGTTCGAGAACATCCGTGACGCCGGCGACCCGGTGGAAATCGCCCGACGCTACGACGAGCAGGGTGCCGACGAGATTACCTTTCTCGACATCACCGCCAGTGTCGATGGTCGTGACACCACGCTGCATACCGTCGAGCGCATGGCCAGCCAGGTGTTCATTCCGCTGACCGTCGGCGGCGGCGTGCGGACCGTGCAGGACATTCGCAATCTGCTCAATGCCGGTGCGGACAAGGTGTCGATCAACACCGCTGCCGTGTTCAACCCGGAATTCGTCGGCGAAGCGGCGCAGCATTTCGGCTCGCAATGCATCGTCGTCGCCATCGACGCGAAGAAGGTCTCGGGCCCGGGCGAAACCCCGCGCTGGGAAATCTTCACCCACGGCGGTCGCAAGCCGACCGGTCTCGACGCGGTCGAGTGGGCGAAGAAAATGGAAGGCCTGGGTGCCGGTGAAATCCTCCTGACCAGCATGGATCAGGACGGCATGAAAAACGGTTTCGACCTGGGTGTGACCCGCGCCATCAGCGATGCGCTGGGGATCCCGGTGATCGCTTCCGGTGGCGTCGGCAACCTGCAGCATCTGGCCGATGGCATCCTCGAAGGTCACGCCAGCGCTGTACTGGCGGCAAGTATTTTCCACTTCGGTGAATACACCGTTCAGGAAGCCAAGGCTTATATGGCGCACCGCGGCATCGTAATGCGTTAAACATCCATACAGGCCAGTGGACAGCATGGCGTACCCAAGGCACTCTTGGGCACGCCATGGATTTCGGTAGCCCGACATGATCAAACGCCTGCTTCTCGCTCTCGCCAGTGCCTCCGTGTTGTTGATCAACACTGGCCACGCCGAAGAAAGTCCCGACACCGATCTGGTGCTCCTCACCGAAAACTTCCCGCCGTACAACATGGCGAAGAACGGCAAGAATTTCGCTCAAGACGAAAACATCAACGGCATCGCCACAGACATTGTGCGCGAGATGTTCAAGCGTGCCGGCATCACTTACAGCCTGACCCTGCGCTTCCCGTGGGAACGGGTCTACAAGCTGGCGCTGGAGAATCCCGGTTACGGTGCTTTCGTCATGGCACGCCTGCCGGATCGCGAGACGCTGTTCAAGTGGGTCGGCCCCATCGGCCCGGATGACTGGGTCATGCTGGCCAAAGCCGACAGCAAGATCACCCTCGAAACCCTGAACGATGCGCGCAAGTACAAGATCGGCGCTTACAAAGGCGATGCGATTGCAGAGACCCTGGCCAAGCAGGGCCTGAAACCGGTGGTGGTGTTGCGCGATCAGGACAACGCCAAAAAGCTCGTCAGCGGTCAGATCGACCTGTGGGCTACCGGCGATCCCGCCGGCCGTTATCTGGCGCGGCAGGATGGCGTGACCGGGTTGAAAACCGTGCTTCGCTTCAACAGCGCCGAACTGTATCTGGCGCTGAACAAGGACGTGCCGGACGAAGCCGTCGCCAAACTTCAGGCAGCGCTTGATCAGATGCGCAAGGACGGCGTGGTCGACGAGATCATGGGGCGGTATCTGTAACTGTCGCTGATTCTTTCGTTGATTGCGGACCTGCCACGGGCTCCGCAGCCGGCAGCTTTTCAGGTTCCTTCTCTGGCTCGATGGCAGTCGGTTTCTCAAGTTCTTTCTTCGTATCCTTTGACGGTTCCGGCTCGGCCGGGTAATCAGTCAGATGCAGGCTATTCATATCGGTATAGCTGAGATGGCCTTCCACTTGTGAACCGTCTTCGCGCAGCAATCGGTAGTCGCTCTGCATAAGATAAATCGCTGCGAACCGGTTTTTCGCAACCAGCGCAATAACTTCTGCCTGTTCGGAGTTCACCCATTCATAGGGTGCCGATTCGGTGTTGCAGAAACTGTCGCCCAACCTGGCTGAGCAGGTGATGGCCGACTCAGGCGCAGACAATGCCGACGGCCATTGGCTGCCGATGTCGATTCCGGTTTTGCGCGTGAACGTGCGCACCATTTCGAAGGATTGGGCTCGGCCGGCTCTCCACCTGAAAGGGCGATGCATGTCTGTGCTGTTCTGGTCTTGGCCGACGAGCAAGTAGCGATCAGTTCTTTCCATACGATAAAACGGTGAAGTGCGTAGCTGTACAAGGCTTGTCATCGCCGGGTCGCTGACCGTGAACCACGGCAATCGGACGACCTGTGTAATCTTGGGTGGCGTCAGGATGGCGGAGGCATCATGCCCGGTCAGTACAGGGGCCGCCGGAGGCGTATCGACCTGAAGCGCAATAGGCATCCGTAAGGCATAGGCCGTGATGGATGCAGCAGGTTTGCTGTAGCCGTTGGCACCGATAAACGTGCCGGGTGCAAAGAATATCTCCCCGGCAGGTGCGGTCGGAGGCTTGACGCTCCAGGTGCTGAAATCGCGGTCGGCTCCGCTACCCTTGTCGCTCCAGATCAGCGCGTTGGCGCTTGCGGCGACCACCAGATCTGCACGTACACAACGAACGGCGTTGAAGGACGGCTTGTTGCGGTCGTTGGAACATACCATTCCGAGTGCCACATAGCCTTCGGGAGGAATCGGCCGCCATACGGAGCAGTCACCGTTGGCGCGTGAACCTGAATCGCTCCATACCCGTTGGTAATCATCAGGCCTGCTCAGTGCCGGTCCCTTGCCGGCTTCGGCATTCTGCGGATCGCCCTCGCGGACAACCGCCATCACCTGCCTGTCGTTGATATTGTCCCGTCCGGAGACAACGAGATCGCCCAGCGGAAAATAGCCGGGCAGCAGGTCGGGAGCCGGTGTCGGGCGCCAGAAGCTGCCGGGTTTTGAATTCGAGCCTGTGTTGTCCCAGATCCGGTGAAACTCGGTGGTGAAATTGATCAGCAGGTTTTCAACTGCAATGGGCTCCATCTGCCGAACAGATGAGTTGAGAGAAGTTTGGGTGTTCATGATTGATCCCGAATAAAGAAAGCGGCTTGGTGTCGCCGCGACGGGTCTCAATATCCGGGTATGGAGGGGGCTGGCTGCGGTATCTATCTATAGCTTCGTGACAGCTTGTTACCGGTAGACGCCGTCTTTGCCATGAGCGGCCGTGGCGCGATTGCTGCGCACACTGATCATCTGCTTGATGTCGATCCACTCGATGCCTTGAGCTTTCAACTTCGGCAGTTCCCGTTCCAGCACCGCCAGGGTCTGTGGATAAGGATGGCCGATCATCACCGCCGAACCCTGTTTGCGCGCCAGGTTGATTGCCGTCTGCAACTGGGTGTAGATCGCCGCTTCGGTGCGCTCGTCATCGAGAAATACATCCCGCGAAACACTTGCCAGATCGATCTTCTGTGCCTGTTGAGCAGCGACGGTCTGGGCGCTGGTGCGGCTGTCGACGAAGAACTTGTGACGGCGCTGCAACTCACCCATCAACCAGGCCATCGCCACCGGTTGAGCCGTCATTCGGCTGCCCATGTGGTTGTTGATGCCGGCGGTGTAGGGGACCATTTTGAACGCGGCGTTCAGCCGTTTCTCAAGCTCTTCGATGGGCAGTTCGGGATGCCAGGCAAACGGCCCGGTGGCCGGGTCCATCGGCATGTGCAGGATCACGATCTTGCCGGCGCGATGGGCTTCGCGGGCAAATTCGGTGGCGTGCGGGGTGTCGGGCATGATTGCCGTGGTGACCGGCCCAGGGAGGGCCAGCACGCGGCGATCCCGGGGCAGGTTCTGCCCCAGGTCGTCGATGATCAGTGTCAGGTAGGCTTTTTGTGGTGTCGGTCTGGCAGGCTCTGCGTGAGCAGCACCCGCCAGACAGCACAGCAGGACAAAGACAAAACGCAAAGACATCCTCAACGGCCGGACGTGATGCTCAGGCCTTTGAGCAGGCTCAGGGCCTGGGCCAACTGGTAATCGTCATCCTGCGGCATGGCTTTCGGTTTCGCGCCGGAGCCGGTCGGTTTGTCTGCGCCGCCGTTGCCGTTGCCCAGGTGACCCTGCAGGTCGGCTTCCTTGAAGTATTCGCCGTCCGCTTCGTTGGTGATCTTGGCCTTGCGCACTTCGATGTCCGGGACGATGCCCTGGGCCTGGATCGAGCGGCCGTTCGGCGTGAAGTACAGCGCGGTGGTGATCTTCAACGCACGGTCGTTGTTCAGCGGCAGCACGGTTTGCACCGAGCCTTTGCCGAAACTGGTGGTGCCCATGACCACGGCGCGTTTCTGGTCTTGCAGGGCGCCGGCGACGATTTCCGAGGCCGAGGCACTGCCACCGTTGATCAGCACGACCATTGGCACGGCTTCGCTTTCGTCCTTGCCGGTGGCGGAGAAGCGCAGTTCGGAGTTGGCGATCCGGCCCTTGGTGTAGACGATCAGGCCTTTGGTGATGAAGTGGTCGACCACTTCCACCGCTGCCTGCAGCACGCCGCCCGGATTGTTGCGCAGGTCGAGGATGATGCCGTTGAGCTTCTTGCCGTTGTCCTTGCGCAGCTTGGCCAGGGCCTTGGAGACTTCCTCGCCGGTCTTGACCTGGAACTGGGTGATGCGGATCAGGCCGTAACCCGATTCCAGCAGTTGCGCCTTGACGCTCTTCACCTGGATCACCGCACGGGCCAGGGTCACGTCGAACGGCGTACCGCCGTCGCGCACCAGGGTCAGGGTGATTTTCTGGCCGATCTTGCCGCGCATCTTGTCCACGGCTTCGGTCATGGTCTGGCCACGAGTCGGCGCGCCGTTGATCTTGACGATAAAGTCACCGGCCTGGATGCCGGCCTTCGACGCTGGCGTATCGTCGATTGGCGACACAACCTTGATGAAACCGTCTTCCGAGCCGACTTCGATGCCCAGGCCGCCGAACTCACCGCTGGTGCTTTCCTGCAGCTCGGTGAAATCTTCCGGGCCGAGGTAGGCCGAGTGCGGGTCGAGGTTGCTGAGCATGCCCTTGATGGCGTTTTCCAGCAGGGTCTTGTCGTCCACCGGTTCGACATAGGCGGCCTTGATCCGGTCCATGACCTCGGCAAAGGTGCGCAACTCTTCCAGCGGCAACGGGGCCTTGGAAGTCGCGGCAGTGCCTGCCGGAGCGACAGCCGGAGCCGGTTGAGCGGCGAACGCCAGAGGCGCGCCGATCACCAGGGCGATCGTCAGGGCCAGCGAGGTAAGACGGGACAAATGCAGCATGTCGAACGAACTCCTAAAGTTGGTGACTCAACGCCTATCCTTGCGCGCGGCACCATTGCGCCGGATCACTCGGGTGACCCTGCTGACGAATTGCGAAATACAGCGCTGGTGTGTCCTGCCCGCCACTGCTACCGACAGTGGAGATGGACTCACCGGCTTTTACCACGTCACCAGCCGACTTCAGCAGCGTCTGATTATGACCGTAAAGGCTCAGAAAACCGTTGCCGTGATCAAGGATCACCAGCAGCCCGGCACCGCGCAACCAGTCGGCAAACACCACGCGCCCGCCGTGTACGGCGTGCACCTGGCTGCCGGCGGAGGCGCTGATCATCACGCCATCCCACTTGGTGCGGGCATCGTCGCCACGGGTTTCACCGAAGCGTGCCAGCAGTCGACCATCAACCGGCCATGGAAGTTTTCCCCGGGTGGCGGCAAAAGGGCCGCCGAACGTCTCGCCGCTGCTGGAAACCAGCGCGCCAGGTGTGGGTCTGGCTTGTTTGCGTGGGGCGTCGCTGGTGTCCGAGTCCGCATCGGCGCGGGCCTGGGCCTCACGCAAACGCTTTTTTTCGGCTTCCTGCTGGGCGATGAGCGCTTTCTGCCGCGCTTCTTCTGCCTCACGGGCCTGGCGGGCCAGGGTTTCTTCAATGGTTTTAAGGACTTTAGACAGGTCTGCCTGATCCTGCTCGCGGGAGGCCAGTTTCTGATCGCGCGCCTTCACGTCGTCGTTGAGCTTGGCCAGCACCTGCTGGCGCTCCTTGCGGACCTTGTCGAGTGCGTCGCGCTGGGTGTCGAGGTCGCTTTTCTGCACCAGCAACTGGGCTTGTTGGGCCGAGATGTCTTTTTCGACATTGGCCAGCTGGCGCAGGGTTTCGTTGAAGTTCTTCAGCTGCTCCAGGCGGGCCTGGCTCAGGTAGTCGTAATAGGTGAGGGTGCGGGCGAATTTCTCGGGATTCTGCTGGTTGAGCAGCAGCTTGAGATATTCCTGCCGGCCGTTCTGATAGGCCGCGCGGGCCTGGATGGCGATCAGTCGTTGCTGTTCAGTGCGCGCGCTCTGGAGTTTTTTTTTCTCCGCATCGAGCCGCTGCAGCTCGGACTCGCTCTTTTTCAGCTCTTTTTGCAGGGCGTCGACCTGTTTTTCGAGATTGCCCATCTCGGTTTCAGTGCCCTTGAGCTCTTTCTGAACGCCGGATTTTTCTTCCTGGAGCTTGCCCAGCAGCTTTTTCAGCTCGGCGATATCCTGACGCGTGGCGTCCAACTGTTGTTGGGTTTGCGCGCGCTCGTCAGCGAAGGCCGGTTGGAGCAGGCATGTCAGAGCGAGGGCGATCAGGACGCGAAGCATAGAGGCGGGCGGCACCAGGGTAAGGGACGGCCTAGTATGCCCGCCCCACGCGGCAAAAAAAACGCCTCAAAGCCAACTGCTTTGAGGCGTTCGTCATAAAAAGCCGTTTCAGGCTGATTACAGGGCGTTTTTGATATCAGACCAGAATCGAAGTGCCAGTCATTTCCACCGGTTTTTCCAGCCCCAGCAGTTTGAGCATGGTCGGCGCCACGTCCGCCAGCACGCCGCCTTCACGGACCTTGAGGTCGCGTTTGCCGACATAGATGAACGGCACCGGTTCGGTGGTGTGAGCGGTGTGCGCCTGGCCGGTGGCTTCGTCGGCCATTTGTTCGACGTTACCGTGGTCGGCGGTGATCAGCGCTTCGCCGCCGACCTTTTCCAGCGCCTCGACGATGCGGCCGACGCAGGTGTCCAGGCATTCCACGGCTTTTACCGCCGCCTCGAACACACCGCTGTGGCCGACCATGTCGCCGTTGGCGTAGTTGACAACGATCACGTCGTAGCGCTGATTCTCGATGGCATCGACGATGCGGTCGGTGACTTCCGGTGCGCTCATTTCCGGCTGAAGGTCATAAGTGGCGACTTTCGGCGACGGGATCAGGATGCGCTCTTCGCCCGGGAACGGTTCTTCGCGACCGCCGGAGAAGAAGAAGGTCACGTGGGCGTACTTTTCGGTTTCGGCGATGCGCAGTTGGGTCTTGCCGTTCTTCGCCAGGTAGTCGCCAAGCACGTTTTCCAGGCTGCCCGGCGCAAAGGCTGCGGGGGCCGGGATGCTGGCGGCGTATTGGGTCAGGCCCACGTACTGCACTTTTGGCTGGCGTGCGCGCTTGAATTCCTTGAAACCGTCTTCGACAAACACGCGGCTCAGTTCGCGGGCACGGTCGGCGCGGAAGTTCATGAACACCACGGCGTCGCCGTCTTCGACTTGCACGGGCTCACCGATGCTGGTGGCTTTGACGAATTCGTCGCTCTCGCCACGGGCGTAGGCGGCTTCCAGGCCTTCCTGAGCGGTGGCGGCATTGAATTCGCCCTTGCCGTCGACGATCAGGTTGTAGGCCTGGGAAACGCGGTCCCAGCGGTTGTCGCGGTCCATGGCGAAGTAGCGGCCGATGATGCTGGCGATGCGGCCCTTACCCAGTGCCTGGAAGGTCGCGTCGAGCAGCTCGATCGACGACGCGGCGCTTTTCGGCGGCGTGTCACGGCCATCGAGGAAGGCGTGCAGGTAGATTTTTTCGGCGCCACGCTTGAAAGCCAGTTCGGCCATGGCGATCAGATGATCCTGGTGACTGTGAACGCCGCCGTCCGACAGCAGACCCATGAAATGCACGGCCTTGCCGGCGGCCACGGCTTTGTCCACGGCGGCGCAGATGGTTGGGTTCTCGAAGAACTCGCCGTCGCGGATCGCTTTGGTCACGCGCGTGAAGTCCTGATACACCACGCGGCCGGCGCCGAGGTTCATGTGGCCGACTTCGGAGTTGCCCATCTGGCCGTCCGGCAGGCCGACGTCCATGCCGCTGCCCGAGATCAGGCCGTTCGGCACGGTGGCCCACAGGCGATCCAGCACAGGCTTTTTGGCCGCGAAGACGGCGTTGGATTCGGGGCTGTCGCTGTGACCGAAGCCGTCGAGAATCATCAGGACCAAAGGTTTAGGCGTGGTAGTCATGGAATCCACTCGTGGCTAATAAAGAAGAGGGCGATGGAAAAGGGAGTTGGAGTTTAAAGCGAAGTTCCGACCGCGTCACCGCCGGACGGGGTTTGGCCGACCATAGTGGCTGTGTATACTGGCCGACATTTTAACGCCCTGGAACCTCCTTCGATGGTTGCTCACCTGATTGAATTTGCCACTAACCACTACATTCTTGTCGGTATCTTCGTCGTACTGCTGGCATTGCTGCTGGCGCACACAGTGCAGGGCGGCGGTAAAAGCCTGAGCACGGGCGAGCTGACCGCACTGGTCAACAAGGAAGCCGGCGTGGTGGTGGACATCCGTCCGAGCAAGGATTACGCCGCCGGTCACATCGTTGGCGCGGTGAACATTCCCCAGGACAAACTGGCCGCCCGTATCGGCGAGCTGGAAAAACACAAGGCCAAGACCATCATTCTGGTCGACGCCCTGGGCCAGACCGCCGGCACCCACGCCCGCGAGCTGATGAAGTCCGGCTTCACCGCCGCCAAGCTGTCCGGCGGGATTTCCAGCTGGAAAGGCGACAACCTGCCGCTGGTGAAGTGACATGAGCGAAGTCATCGTCTACTCCAGCGATTACTGCCCTTACTGCTCGCGCGCCAAGTACCTGCTCGCGAACAAAGGCGTGGCCTTCGAAGAGATCAAGGTCGATGGCAAGCCGCAAGTGCGCGCCGCCATGGCCCAGAAGGCCGGACGCACGTCCGTGCCACAGATCTGGATCGGCGACACCCACGTCGGCGGATGTGACGATTTGTTTGCCCTGGAGCGCGCCGGCAAGCTCGACGCGCTGCTCAAGGCCTGAACTGCTGCACCTGCAAACCAAGAACCCTAAAAGACCCAAGATCAGAAAGGATCTGAGATGACTGACCAACAGAACACTGCAGCCAGCGAAGAAGAAACCGCACCGCAATTCTCCTTGCAGCGCATCTACGTACGCGACCTGTCCTTCGAAGCCCCGAAAAGCCCGGCGATCTTCCGCCAGCAGTGGGACCCGGCGGTCGGTCTGGATCTGAACACCCGTCAGAAGGCGCTGGAAGGCGATTTCTACGAAGTCGTGCTGACCCTGTCCGTCACCGTGAAAAACGGTGAAGAAGTCGCCTTCATCGCTGAAGTGCAACAGGCCGGTATCTTCCTGATCAAGAACCTGGACGCGGCTTCGATGAGCCACACCCTGGGTGCGTTCTGCCCGAACATCCTGTTCCCGTACGCTCGCGAAACCCTGGACAGCCTGGTGACCCGTGGTTCGTTCCCGGCCCTGATGCTGGCTCCGGTGAACTTCGACGCCCTGTACGCGCAAGAGCTGCAGCGCATGCAGGAAGCCGGCGAGACCCCGACCGTTCAGTAAACGGTCGATGCAACAACGAAAAAAGCGCCGTTACAGGCGCTTTTTTCTTGGGCGATCGTATGGCGTTACTTGAAGTCGTTCTGCCGCCACGCTTCGTACACGGCCACTGCCACGGTGTTCGACAGGTTCAGGCTGCGGCAACCTTCACGCATTGGCAGGCGCAGGCGCTGTTCGGCGGGCAGGGCATCCAGCACTTCCGGCGGCAGGCCACGGCTTTCCGGGCCGAAGATGAACGCATCGCCGGGGACGAACGCCGCATCGTGAAACGGTCGCGAACCCTTGGTGGTGAAGGCGAACAACCGAGGGTTACCGAGGCTTTCCAGGCAACTGGCCAGGTCGGCGTGGCGTTGCAGAGTGGCATACTCGTGATAGTCGAGACCGGCGCGACGCAGGCGCTTGTCGTCCATCTCGAAGCCCAGCGGTTCGATCAAATGCAGGTGGCAGCCGCTGTTGGCGCACAGCCTGATAACGTTACCGGTGTTCGGTGGAATTTCCGGTTGAAAAAGGATGACGTGAAACATGCACGGCTCCGAAGGTAAAGATGACGCGCATTCTACGCCGCAAGCCGACCCGCGTTCGAAACTATTCCCGCGGGTGATGGCTTCACTGGCGATCGTCGGTGTGATGGTCGGGATGATGATCGGCCGTTTGACCACGCCTGACCCGAGCGTTTTGCAGCAGGTCGAGGTGGTCGATGGCGGTCTGGCGGTCTGGTTCAACAACGAACCGAAGCTGCACGGCGAGATCGTCGATGGCAGCGTTGCGCTGTTGTTCGAGGCCGAAGGCAAGGCGCAGAAGGGCCAGCTCAAGCTCAACGGCAAGGACGTGAACTGGCGGACGCGATTGAGTGATGGGGGCCTGTTGCTGACGCTGGTAGCAGCGCGGCCGCTGCAAGGGGAGTGGGCCGGCAGCAAGGTCGATGACCGCTGGCGGCTGGAGATCCATCTCCGGGAGCAATAAAAGAGGGAATCCCCGGCCTGCCTGTACCAAGGTTCCCGAAACGGGCGGGCTCATCGCATCGCGTACTGAGCCGGTGTAAAGAAGGAACCCCTGACCTGCCTGTATCAAGGGCCCCAAAAGGGTGGACTCATCGAGTCCGGTGTAAAGAGGGGAATCCCCGGCCTGCCTGTACCAAGGCCCCCGAAAGGGTTGATGAATCGAATCACCTGACTGGGTTATTGCAGGGGGCGTGCCAGTTTTTATCGTTTTGAAACAAAAAAGCCCGATACAACGACGAAGGCCCCGTAATACGGGGCCTTCGTCTTTTCATCGGATGGTTTTTTCAGCGGGTTGCGGTGCAGGAATGAGCCAGCGACCGTGCCCGATTACGGGTCACGGTGCCTTGCGGCGGTGCAGGCGGGCGCTGAGGGTCAGCCTTCTTCGCCTTCGTCGTCATCCCCGCCATCGACCTTCATTCCCAGTTCCTTGATCTTGCGGGTCAAGGTATTGCGGCCCCAACCCAACAGCACGGCAGCGTCACGACGACGCCCCGCGGTGTGCTTCAGCGCCGTCTCGATCATGATCCGCTCGAACGCCGGCACCGCGCTGTCGAGCAGGCTCGACTGGCCGCGCGCCAGGGCCTGATCGGCCCACTGACGCAGTGCTTGCTCCCAGTTGGTCACGGGCGCCGAGTCTTGCGGCAGGCTCAGCAGTTCCGGTGGCAGGTCGCTGATGTGCACCTCGCGCCCGGACGCCATCACCGTGATCCAGCGGCAGGTGTTTTCCAGCTGACGCACGTTGCCCGGCCATGGCAGGTTTTTCAGGTATTCCTCGGTCTCGCTTTTCAGCAGCTTCGGCTCGACTGCGAGCTCTTGCGCAGCGCGGCTGAGGAAGTGCTTGGCCAGGGTCGGGATGTCTTCGCGACGGTCCGACAGGCGCGGAATGTGGATGCGGATCACGTTGAGGCGGTGGAACAAGTCCTCACGGAATTTCCCGGCGTGAACCAGGGTTTCCAGATTCTGGTGGGTCGCGGCGATGATCCGTACATCGACCTTGACCGGCACATGCCCGCCGACGCGGTAGAACTCGCCGTCGGCCAGTACCCGCAGCAGTCGGGTCTGGGTATCCGCCGGCATGTCGCCGATTTCATCGAGGAACAGCGTGCCGCCGTCAGCCTGCTCGAAACGCCCGCGACGCAGGTTGGCCGCGCCGGTGAAGGCGCCTTTCTCGTGGCCGAACAGCTCGGATTCCATCAGATCCTTCGGGATCGCCGCCATGTTCAGCGCGATGAACGGCGAGGCCGCACGCGGGCTGTGGCGGTGCAGGGCGTGAGCCACCAGTTCTTTACCGGTGCCCGACTCACCGTTGATCAGCACGGTGATGTTGGAGTGGCTCAAGCGCCCGATGGCGCGAAACACTTCCTGCATCGCCGGCGCTTCGCCGATGATTTCCGGGGTGCGGGTCAGGGTCGGCGCGACTTCCAGGCCCTGTTGTTCCTGGGCGTGCTGATTGGCGCGTTTGACCAGAGACACCGCTTCGTCGACATCGAACGGTTTGGGCAGGTACTCGAAGGCACCGCCCTGATAGGAGGCGACAGCGCTGTCCAGATCGGAGTGAGCGGTCATGATGATGACCGGCAGTCGTGGGTGTTGCTCGCGAATCCGCGCCAGAAGGTCCAGACCGCTGGCACCCGGCATGCGGATGTCGGAGATGATCACGTCCGGCTGCTGGCGCGCCAGGCGACTCATCACGCCATCGGCACTGTCGAAGCTCTGGGTGGTCATGCCTTCCTGTTGCAGGGCTTTTTCCAGGACCCAACGGATAGAACGGTCGTCATCGACGATCCACACGGTTTCACTACGGCTCATGTCGATGTGGCTCCTTGTTCCAGTGGCAGAAAGATCGAGAACGTGGTGTGGCCTGGATGGCTGTCACACTCGATCAGGCCCTGGTGCTGGCTGATGATGTTCTGGGTGATGGCCAGGCCCAGCCCGGTACCGTCCGGACGGCCGCTGACCATGGGAAAGAAAATGGTTTCCTGGAGTTCCGCCGGGATCCCCGGACCGTTGTCGATGATCTCGATCTTGGTCACCAGGCGATGGCGGATGTGGCCAATGGTGAACTGGCGCATTGCGCGGGTGCGCAGGCTGATGCGGCCCAGGCGCAACTCGTTCTGGCTGCTGATCGCCTGCATCGCGTTGCGCACGATGTTCAGCACGGCCTGAATCATCTGCTCGCGGTCGATCAGGACGTCGGGAATGCTCGGGTCGTAATCGCGCACCAGCGTGATGCAGCCCTGGCTTTCGGCCTCGACCAACTGGCAAACGCGCTCCAGCACTTCGTGGACGTTGCACAGGGCCAGCGACGGCAATTTGTTCGAGCCGAGCATGCGGTCGACCAGATTGCGCAGGCGGTCGGCCTCTTCGATGATCACGTTGGTGTAGTCGCGCAGGCTGTCTTCCGGCAGCTCCCGGGCCAGCAACTGCGCGGCGCCACGGATGCCGCCCAGCGGGTTCTTGATCTCGTGGGCGAGGCCGCGCACCAGCATCTTGCTGGTTTCCTGCTTCGACAGTTGCGCCTCTTCCTTGGTGATCCGCAGCAAGCGGTCGCGAGGGTGAACCTCCAGCAACAGCAGGGTCGCGCCGTTGCTGAGAATCGGTGTCACCGCGTAGTCCACGGTCAGGGTCTGGCCGGTGAGGGCGGTGAGCATTGCTTCGCGCTTGGTGAACGGGTGCGCCTGTTCCACCGCCTGGCGCAACGAATTGAGCGCCTCGGTGGACTCGGTGAACAGCTCACTGATGAACTGGCCATGGCTGCGCTGACCGCTGATGGCCAGCAGCATCTCCGCCGCCGGGTTCATGTACTCGAGGCGCAATTCGGCATCGAGCAGGATGGTGGCGGTGGTCAGGTTGTCGAGCAGCAAACGGTGGAGTGCGTCGCTTATGGTCATCAGGACCTCTTTTGGAGCAAGGCGTGCGCGAGAACTAGGCGCCGATGTGTGGAAAATGCAAAAACCAAACCAAGGCTCCGAAAAGAAGCGTTCGACCCCTGAAACGGGCGTTTGACGCTCGTTTGCGTGGCGATCGGCCGGCCCTGGCGGGTACTTTCGAACCAAAATGGGTTGCAATGTGGGTACGGTGCAGACTGTTGCACCAATATAGTGCGCAAAGCTGAACGGCGTTAGAAGAAACGCAGGAAGGGATTTTTCGGTTCGACGGGTTTGTCTTTCAGCGGGCATTCCGGGCGAACGCCGTAGTCTTCGGTGGTGCAGGGTTTGACCTGGCGTTTCTGTGCCAGCGAAATGCGCTGCATGTGGAACGGCTGATTGGCGGTGCGCTCGACGATGCGATCCTGCGCGTCGAGAATCTCCACCGACAGGTTATGGCTGCCGCGATCGATATTGCTCAGCGGGAACACCGGGCTAAGGCCGGGCTCGCCGGTGGCCTGGCCGTCCAGCAGCAGGCGATAGCGATGACCTTTTTGCAGCCCCGGCTCGCTGGTGATGCTGACGATCAATTCGCCGGCGCTGCTGCGAATGGTCGCGTCCGGTTCGGGAACCAGCACCCGCAGCATGTCGTAGCGGAACAGCGGTTGCTCCGGTGATTTTTTAGCTTTGGTAATGGGCGCCGCCCCGGTCGGGTTGGAGGCCATGCGATTGCTGGTGGCCAGCGGCACACGCTTGGCATTGCCGCGCGGTTGATCGGTGTAGACCCGATTGCCCTGCGAATCGACATACGTGAAGACCTCGGCGGATGCGCCAAGCGCGAACAGAACCAGACACACGGCAATCAATCCGCGAGTCATGGCTTGTGCACCCGCTGCACAGTGAAGACCACTGCCGGACTCTGTTGAATGATCGCCTCGCCATTGATCACCTGAACTGCCAGACGATGCTCGCCCCGGTCAATGTTCACCAGCTGCAGGATCGGCACGTTGCTCGGCTGGCCATAAGGCGCGTCGTCCAGCAGCAGGCGCAATTGATGTGGCGGTTGCAGGCGCGGCTTAATCAGCACGCTGACGGTGAACGTGCCGTTGTTGGCGCGCAGGGCCTCTTCGGTGGGCAGGCCGGTCAGCTCCATCACGTCATAGGCATTGCGCGCAGGCGCCCGGCTGGCCGTGTCCGACGACGGCATGCTCGGTGCCTGAGGCTGGACGCTGTTGAGCGGCGGCAACGCCACCGGCTGCGCCTTCACGCCGTCCGGCGCATGATCGCTGTACACCGTGTTGCCGCTGGCGTCGGTGTATTTGTAGATCTGCGCGCTGGCGGGCAGTGCGATCAGCAGCAGGATGTAGAGAAAGGTGCGACCCATGAAATCGACCGGAAACGAAAACGATGGGTTGCAGCATAGGCCAGGGGCGGCGGTTAGCCCAACCGGGACAACATCCGCTCACACAAGCGCCCCGGAATTATTGTGAGATGCTAGGCGTAACCGCACTTTCGCGGGCGCCGGACAGGACATCGGCCTTGTAGTGCTCGATGAAGAGCAGCACACCATTGGCGTCGACTTCACGCAACTCGCCTTCCTTTTTGTCGTCAGCGAAGTGGACACTCCGGGTGTGGCCATTGTCCGCCTTGGTCACCCAGAGGCCTTGGCGTTTGTCATCGCGGTATTCACCGCGCTCGGTAGCGCCGCGGACAGTCAATTCGCTGAGGCCGTTGAGTTGACCGTGGGCATAGGTCTGGAATCCGGTGGCGACCCATTCCATGTCGTCGTGGTTGAGAAGCTGCCAACGACCCTCGCGCAAATCATTGTGGAATTCGCCCTCCAGTGTTTGCCCATCCTGGTACAGCGTCCATTGCCCCTCTCGTTTGCCCTCTACGAAATTACCGGACTCCGAATATTTTTCGTCTTTGGAAGACGACCACGGACCGATACGCACGCCTTGCTTGTAGGCCCCTTGGGCCGAGATCGATACGGAATCATAAGACACCGATTGGCCGTCTTCGCCGCCAGTGAATCTCGTCGGTTCGGTTTCCCAGGCAATACGCCTCACCCGATAGTTGTAGAGCGTGCGGTTACCCTCGACGAGGGTCTTGTCGAGCCAGCGCCAGAAGGTCACGGTGAGAAACCGGCCGTCTTTTTCCTGGTAGGTCTTCTTGAAAAAGTACGGCTCGTCATCTGGCGTCGGGTTGCTCAGTGGGTCGTAGTACTGGCTGTAATAGCTCACCAGTTTCCCTTGGCTGAGATCGAGCTGGTCGAATTCCGGCACACCGGACTCTTCAAGGAGGAGGCTGTAGTTGAGCGGGGTGATCTGGCTCAGCGCCTTCTTGATGGTCAGGGCGTCGAGCTGCTTGCGGCCTTGAGTGATACGGTCCAGCGCTGGCTGCAGTCGCGTTACACGGCTATAGAGGTGATCGTTGTCGTTGTACTTGTAGGCGTAGATCCTGTAGCCGTCGCTTTGCCGAAAAAGCACGAAACGAGTGGGGTCCTCACTGTCGAGCGACATGAGAAAAACCGACTCGATACTCGCCTGGCCGAAGTCATCAAGCAATTGCGGACGTTCGCCCGGTGTCTCGCAACGGCAGTAATAGCCTTTGACGCCGTTCGCTTCCTTGATGAACGCAAGGGTCGTCGAGCTTTCTTGCAAGCCCTGGATCAGCGGGTGAGCCAGCGGCTTGTCTTCATAGAACTCGGCAGCGCCAGCTGTCGAGCAGGCGAGGCCGGCCATCAGGGCGATAGCCCGTAACCACTTCATGCGAATCCCTTCGTCAAGGCGCCGGTCATGGCGCGAAAGCGGCGGATTATCCATGGATGAGCGGGCACAAAAAAGGCCTCCCGAAGGAGGCCTCTCTTTTGTCACGCCGCGTAGTGCAGCGCTACCGGATCAGCAGCTGTAGTACAGCTCATATTCCAGTGGGTGTACGAAGGTGCGAACCTTGATTTCTTCTTCGGATTTCAGCGCGATGTAGGCATCGATGAAGTCGTCGGAGAACACGCCGCCCTTGGTCAGGAACGCGCGGCCCTTGTCCAGCTCTTCCAGGGCTTCTTTCAGGCTGCCGCAAACTTGCGGGATCTCTTTCGCCTCTTCAGGCGGCAGGTCGTACAGGTTTTTGTCAGCAGCATCGCCTGGGTGGATCTTGTTCTGGATACCGTCCAGACCAGCCATCAGCAGCGCTGCGAAAGCCAGGTATGGGTTGGCAGCCGGATCCGGGAAACGTGCTTCGATACGACGGCCACGTGGGCTGTTGACGTAAGGAATACGGATCGAGGCGGAACGGTTGCGAGCCGAGTAGGCCAGCATCACCGGAGCTTCGAAACCTGGCACCAGACGCTTGTAGGAGTTGGTGGCCGGGTTGGTGAAGCCGTTCAGGGCCTTACCGTGCTTGATGATACCGCCGATGAAGTACAGGGCGGTTTCGGACAGGCCGGCATAGCCTTCGCCAGCGAAGGTGTTCTTGCCATCTTTGGCGATGGACATGTGAACGTGCATACCCGAACCGTTATCGCCGTACAGAGGCTTCGGCATGAAGGTCGCGGTGCGGCCATAGGCATCGGCCACGTTGTGTACAACGTATTTCAGAGTCTGAACTTCGTCAGCTTTCTTCACCAGGGTGTTGAACTTGACACCAATTTCGTTTTGACCGGCAGTTGCCACTTCGTGGTGGTGAACTTCAACGGTCTGACCCATCTCTTCCAGTGCGTTGCACATGGCGGTACGGATTTCGTGGTCGTGGTCGAACGGCGGAACCGGGAAGTAACCGCCTTTCACGCCTGGACGGTGGCCTTTGTTGCCGCCTTCCACGTCCTGGTCGGACATCCACGAGCCTTGCTCGGAGTAGATCTTGAACATCGAGCCGGAGATGTCGGACTTGAACTTCACTTCGTCGAAGATGAAGAACTCAGGCTCTGGACCGGCGAATACGGTGTCACCGATACCGGTGGTCTTCAGGTATTCCTCGGCACGGTGGGCGATGGCGCGCGGGTCGCGATCGTAGCCTTGCATGGTCGACGGTTCGATGATGTCGCAGACCAGGATCAGGGTCGGCTCTTCGGTGAACGGGTCGAGAACGGCGGTTTCGTCGTCCGGCAGCAGGATCATGTCGGAGGCTTCGATGCCTTTCCAGCCAGCGATGGAGGAACCGTCGAACATCTTGCCAACTTCGAAGAAGTCGTCTTCCAGCGCATCGCGAGCCGGCATGGTCACGTGGTGCTGAGTGCCTTTGGTGTCCGTGAAGCGCAGATCAATCCACTTGACGTCATGATCTTTGATGAGTTGAACCGACTTCGACATAGTGTCCTCCGGGTGGCTTAGGGCTGGTAGTGGATGCCCTTAAATGTTGGTGATGCCGGCGCGAATACTCTGCCAAGGCAACCTGCCTCACAAGGGAGCAAATTGCATGCCAGTGCCCCAGCATGGGTTTTTTGCCCCAAATTCACGCTTATAAAGGTGCGAAGCGCATAAAGGGTGAAAATCTCGCCCTTTAATGTAGCGCTTTAAGTCGAAAATGACCCGTTTTGGTGCATGCAAAACCTTCTGCACATTAACTGGTTAAACCTTGAGCAATTTCCGCTATAATCCGCGCCCCCCTTTTTCGGCTGGCCCTGCGCGCGCTGTTTTCATGAAACTAATCGTAAAAGTCTTCCCCGAGATCACCATCAAAAGCCGACCTGTCCGGACGAAATTCATCCGCCAGCTGGCCAAGAACATCCGCACCGTGCTCCGCGACCTGGACCCGGCCGTGGTGGTGAACGGTGTGTGGGACAATCTCGAGCTGGAAACCCGCGTTACCGACCCCAAGGCCCTGAAAGAGATGGGCGAGCGCCTAACCTGCATGCCGGGCATCGCGCACTTTCTGCAGATCGACGAGTACCCGCTGGGCGACTTCGACGACATCACCGAGAAGTGCAAAGAGCACTACGGCGATGCACTGGCCGGGAAGATTTTCTCGGTGCGCTGCAAACGTGCGGGCAAGCATGCGTTCAGCTCGATGGACGTCGAAAAATACGTCGGCAGCAAGCTGCGCCGTGAGTGCGGTGCTGCCGGAATCGACTTGAAACAGCCGGAAATCGAAGTCCGCATCGAAGTTCGCGACAAACGGTTGTTTGTGATCCACAGCCAGCACAATGGCATCGGCGGCTACCCGCTCGGTGCGCTGGAGCAGACGCTGGTATTGATGTCCGGCGGCTTTGACTCGACGGTTGCCGCCTACCAGATCATGCGTCGCGGCCTGATGGCGCACTTCTGCTTCTTCAATCTGGGCGGTCGTGCCCACGAATTGGGCGTGATGGAAGTCGCGCATTTCATCTGGAAGAAGTACGGCAGCTCGCAACGCGTGCTATTTGTCAGTGTTCCGTTCGAAGAAGTGTTGGGCGAAATTCTCGGCAAAGTCGATAACAGTCATATGGGCGTCGTATTGAAGCGTATGATGTTGCGCGCATCCTCGGCCATCGCCGAGCGTCTGCACATTGATGCGCTGGTCACCGGCGAGGCGATCTCCCAGGTGTCGAGCCAGACGCTGCCGAACCTGTCGGTGATCGACTGCGTGACCGACAAACTGGTCCTGCGTCCGCTGATCGTCGCCCACAAGCAGGACATCATCGACACGGCCAACGAGATCGGCACCGCCGATTTCGCCCGGCACATGCCGGAGTACTGCGGGGTCATTTCGGTCAATCCGAAGACCGCCGCCAAGCGTGGTCGCGTTGAGCACGAAGAGCAGGAATTCGACATGGCGGTGCTTGAGCGTGCGCTCGCAAACGCCAGACTGGTGCCGATCGATCGGGTGATCGACGAATTGGGCCAGGATTTGCAAATCGAAGAAGTCAGCGAAGCACTGGCCGGCCAGATCGTCATCGACATCCGTCACCCGGATGCCGCCGAGGATGAGCCGCTGGAGCTCGAGGGCATAGAAGTACAGACGATGCCGTTCTACGCAGTGAACGCTCGTTTCAAGGAGCTGGATCCGACTCGCCAGTACCTGCTGTATTGCGACAAAGGCGTGATGAGTCGCCTGCATGCTCACCATTTGCTCAGTGAGGGGCATGCCAATGTGCGCGTTTATCGACCGAGCTAAGTGCCCGGGGCTGTTTGCCTGTGGCCTGCGTCACCGGCCCCCCGACACCGCCGTCAAGCTGTAACGGCCATGCCGGACACTACTGCTAATCGCTGCCAAGACTTGTCAGCAAACCGAATCCTCTGATCGAGATACACAAGTGATCGAAAATCTACGCAACATCGCCATCATTGCCCACGTTGACCATGGTAAAACCACCCTGGTAGACAAACTCCTGCGTCAATCCGGCACTCTGGAGCGCAACGAGCTCAACGACGAGCGCGTGATGGACTCCAACGACCAGGAAAAAGAGCGCGGCATTACCATTCTGGCGAAAAACACCGCCATCAACTGGAACGGCTACCACATCAACATCGTGGACACCCCGGGCCACGCCGACTTCGGCGGCGAAGTTGAGCGCGTAATGTCCATGGTTGACTCCGTGCTGCTGCTGGTCGACGCTCAAGACGGCCCTATGCCGCAAACCCGTTTCGTGACCAAGAAGGCTTTCGAAGCCGGCCTGCGTCCAATCGTGGTCATCAACAAGGTTGACCGTCCGGGCGCGCGTCCTGACTGGGTTCTGGACCAGATCTTCGATCTGTTCGACAACCTGGGCGCTACCGAAGAACAACTGGACTTCCAGGTTGTTTACGCTTCGGCCCTGAACGGCATCGCCGGTCTGGACCACACCGCCATGGCGGAAGACATGACCCCGCTGTACCAAGCGGTAGTCGACCACGTTCCAGCGCCTGCTGTTGACCGTGACGGCCCGTTCCAGATGCAGATCTCCGCTCTGGACTACAACAGCTTCCTGGGTGTTATCGGTGTTGGCCGTATCGCTCGTGGTCGCGTCAAGCCGAACACTCCGGTTGTCGCTATCGACGCCAACGGCAAGCGCCGCAACGGCCGTATCCTGAAGCTGATGGGTCACCACGGTCTGCACCGCATCGACGTTGAAGAAGCAGCTGCCGGCGACATCGTCTGCATCAGCGGTTTCGACGAGCTGTTCATCTCCGACACCCTGTGCGACATCAACACCGTCGAGGCGATGAAGCCTCTGACCGTTGACGAGCCAACCGTTTCCATGACCTTCCAGGTAAACGACTCGCCATTCTGCGGTAAAGAAGGCAAGTTCGTGACCTCCCGTAACATCAAGGATCGTCTGGACAAAGAGCTGCTGTACAACGTTGCACTGCGCGTTGAAGAAGGCGACTCGGCTGACAAGTTCAAGGTTTCCGGCCGTGGTGAGCTGCACCTCTCGGTACTGATCGAAACCATGCGTCGCGAAGGCTTCGAGCTGGCCCTGGGCCGTCCTGAAGTGATCATCCGTGAAGTTGACGGCGTGAAGCAGGAACCGTTCGAAAACGTAACCATCGACATCCCTGAAGAATCGCAGGGCAAGGTCATGGAAGAGATGGGTCTGCGTAAAGGCGACCTGAGCAACATGGTGCCGGATGGCAAGGGCCGTGTTCGTCTGGAATACAACATCCCTGCTCGCGGTCTGATCGGTTTCCGTAACCAGTTCCTGACCCTGACCAACGGTGCTGGCATCCTGACCTCGATCTTCGATCGTTACGCTCCAGTGAAGTCGGGCCACATGTCCGGCCGTCAGAACGGCGTTCTGGTTTCGGTTGAAACCGGCAAGGCGCTGACCTACTCCCTGGAAACCCTGCAGGCTCGTGGCAAGCTGTTCGTAGAACACGGTCAGGAGATCTACAACGGTCAGATCGTTGGTCAGAACTCCCGCGACAACGACCTGGGTGTAAACCCGACCAAAGGCAAGAAGCTCGACAACATGCGTGCTTCGGGTAAAGACGAAACCATCGCTCTGGTTCCACCTGTTCGCTTCACCCTGGAACAGGCTCTGGAATACATCCAGGAAGACGAGCTGTGCGAAGTCACTCCTAAGTCCATCCGTCTTCGCAAGAAGATCCTGGACGAAAGCGAGCGTACCCGCGCTGCCAAGAAAGCCAAGGCGTAATTTAGCCCAGGCTTAAAAAAACGCCCCCGGTCGAGAGACCGGGGGCGTTTTTGTTTGTCCGGGGAAATGTGAATGGGCCTTGAAGATCAAGAGCCCCTCACCCTAGCCCTCTCCCGGGGGGAGAGGGAACCGATTGGGGGATGCTTAAGATTTACACCGACCTGATCTGGCGTTACCGAGTCCATAATCGACTCGATTTTTCAGGTCGATGTATGACGCAAGACACCACGGTCGGCTCCCTCTCCCTCCGGGAGAGGGCTGGGGTGAGGGTCGGCTTTTAGAACTTCTCAATCGCCCGGAAATTCTGCACCCGCTCCACTTCCTTCGGCTTGTACGCGCAATACCCCGGACGCGGACCGATTTTCGGGTGGTTGCGGCAGGTGTCCGGGCGCTTGTCATAAATGGTGCACAGCCGGCTCTTACGATCCAGGTAGTAGCAATCGTTGTTGCTCATGCGCTGCAGGGTGAAGATCCCCGACTTCTGGTTGAAGCGCTCCACCAGGCCTTCCTTTTGCAGGCGCTTGGCGATGTTCTTCGGCGGGTCGCCCAGTTCGAATTCGTCGACCACACCGATGCGCACCAGATCCTTGATCTTGACCTCGACCGGCAGCGTGCAGCAGCTGGACATGCACGAACCGCACATCGGGGCCGAATATTTGGCCCAGGTATCGAGACGGTCGATCTCGGCTGCGGCGATCAGGTTGGGCTTCATCATCGGGGTTTACCAGGCATGTGCATCAGGGCGCGCGATCATACCGGGACTGGTGGATTTTTGAACAACCTTTCGCCAGATTTTTTATTCATGCCGCGACCAAGGTCGGCAATTCGGCACGGCCCCTGCATTCATTCAGGCATTCGCCAGGGTAGTGCCGGACGAACGTTCACTCTCAGGAAAAACTGCCGAACCAGAGCCAACACCGTCGGTCAGACCGTCTAGGCTCTGACAATTCCCCGCTCGCTCGAGGTCCTATCGATGACTCAAGAACCACTAGTTCGCGAAGCAGAGGTGGCCGCATTCCGCGACGCCGTCCTGACCAAACTCACCTACGCGGTGGGCAAAGACCCGGATCACGCCTTTGACCATGACTGGTTCGAAGCCATCGCCCTGGCTGCGCGCGATCACATGGTCGAGCACTGGATGGACCACACCCGGCAGATCTACCGCAAAGGTCAGAAGCGGGTGTATTACCTCTCGCTGGAATTCCTCATCGGCCGTTTGCTGTACGACAGTTTGAGCAATCTCGGTCTGCTCGACGTCGCCCGTGAAGCATTGACCGAACTGGGCGTGGATCTGGAGCGCATCCGCCTGCTGGAACCCGACGCTGCACTGGGCAACGGTGGCCTCGGACGGCTGGCAGCGTGCTTCATGGAAAGCATGTCGACCCTCGGCATCGCCGGTCATGGTTACGGCATCCGATACGAACACGGGTTGTTCCGTCAGGCCATTGTCGATGGCTGGCAGCAGGAACAGACCGAGCACTGGCTGGATTTCGGCAACCCGTGGGAGTTCGAGCGGCCGGAGGTTGTGTATTCCATCGGATTTGGCGGCAGCGTCGAGACCGTCACCGATGTCAGCGGCAAGAGCAAACAGGTCTGGCACCCGGCGGAAACCGTGCGGGCGATTGCCTACGACACCCCGGTGGTCGGCTGGCGCGGGGCGAGCGTCAACACCTTGCGCCTGTGGCGGGCCCGGGCCATGGAAGATTTGCACCTGGAGCGCTTCAACGCGGGTGACCACCTGGGCGCCGTCGCCGAAGTGGCCCGGGCCGAAAGCATCTCCCGCGTCCTTTATCCGGCGGACAGCACTGAGGCCGGCCAGGAATTGCGCCTGCGTCAGGAATACTTCTTCGTCGCCGCCTCGCTTCAGGACCTGCTGCGCCGTCATCGCAACATGCACACCTCGGTGCTGACCCTGGGTGATCACGCGGCGATCCAGCTCAACGATACTCACCCCTCGATCGCCGTCGCCGAACTGATGCGCCAACTGGTGGACGTCTACGACGTGGCCTGGGATGCGGCGTGGCAAGTCACCGTCGACACGCTCTCGTACACAAACCACACGCTGCTGCCCGAAGCCCTTGAAACCTGGCCGGTGGGCCTGATGGAACGAATGTTGCCCCGGCACATGCAGATCATTTACCTGATCAATGCCCAGCACATCGATTCGCTGCGGGCCAAGGGCATCCATGATTTCGACGTGTTGCGCGCGGTGTCGCTGATTGAAGAAGACAATGGCCGCCGGGTGCGCATGGGTAACCTTGCGTTCCTTGGCTCGCACAGTGTCAATGGCGTATCCGGGCTGCACACGCAACTGATGCGCAAGACCGTGTTCGCCGAACTGCACAAGCTCTACCCGGAGCGGATCAACAACAAGACCAACGGCATCACCTTCCGCCGCTGGCTGTACCAGGCCAACCCGGAGCTGACATCGATGCTGGTCGATTCCCTCGGCCCGGACGTTTTGGATAACCCCGAACAGCGTCTGCTCGATCTTGAGCCTTTCGCCGAGAAACCCGCCTTCCGCAAAGCCTTCGCCGAACAACGGCTGCACAGCAAAAAGGCCCTCGCTTATCTGATCCACGAGCGGCTGGGGATCGCGGTCAACCCGGCGGCGATGTTCGACGTGCAGGTCAAGCGGATCCACGAATACAAACGCCAGTTGCTCAACCTGATGCACACCGTCGCGCTGTATCAGGCGATTCGCGCCGAGCCGGAAATCGACTGGGTGCCACGGGTGAAAATCTTCGCCGGCAAAGCGGCAGCCAGTTATCACCAGGCCAAGCTGATCATCAAGCTGACCAACGACATCGCCCGCGTGGTGAATAACGATCCAACCGTGCGCGGCCTGCTGAAAGTGGTGTTCCTGCCCAACTACAACGTCAGCCTGGCGGAAAGCATCATTCCGGCTGCGGACTTGTCGGAGCAGATCTCCACCGCCGGTTTCGAAGCCTCGGGCACCAGCAACATGAAGTTCGGCCTCAATGGCGCGCTGACCATCGGCACCCTCGACGGCGCCAACGTGGAAATGTGCGAGCGCATCGGTGCCGAACACATGTTCATTTTCGGCCTGAGCGCCCAGCAGGTCGAAGCGCGCAAGCAGAACCACGAGTTCAGCGCGGTGCCGGATATCGCCGCCTCCCATCGTTTGAACGATGTATTGCAGGCGATTCGCGGCGGGGTGTTTTCACCGGACGACACGTCGCGCTACACCGGGCTGATCGATTCGCTGGTGGATTACGACCGCTTCCTGGTCTGCGCCGATTTCGACTCTTACTGGGAGGCGCAAATGCGCGTCGATGCGCTCTGGCACGATTCCAACAAGTGGTGGCGCTCGGCGGTGTTGAACACGTCGCGGATGGGCTGGTTCTCCTCCGACCGGACGATTCGCGAGTACGCCACGGATATCTGGAAGGCACTGGAGTAACTTTTAGCGACAAATGTGCGCCCGGCCCCCACGCTTGTTGGGCCGGGCCGATATACTGAGCCCTGGTTCGGCCCCGCTTCGGGGCTGCTCAGGGATATCGACCATGCAATGGATGTTCATGTTGATCGGGCTGCTGCTCGGTTGGCTGCTCGACGAATCGTTCAGTTCTGCGCTATTGGGCGCGTTGCTGGGCCTGGCAATCGGGCAGACGATCCGCATCATGCGGCTCGGCTCGCAGGTGGCGGAGCAACAGCAGCAACTTGAACAGGCGAAGGTGGCTTTGCAGGGCGTCGCGCAGCGTCTGTATCTGCTGGAGGGTTCGCCTTCTCACGCGGTGCCGGCGCCAGGCGTAGAGCCGGCCCCCGAGCCTTTGGTCGAGCCCGTCGATATCGTCGAAGAAGCGCCGGCCCCCGAACTGGTCTGGGAGCTGCCGCCCGAACTCGAACCTCTCTCTGCCGTCGCCAGCGAAGCTAGTCAGCCGCTGCCGGCTGATGTCTGGCGTCTGGACGCCGTTACTGCCGACCTTCCCGAACCGCAGCAACCCGCTGAACCCCGTGGCCCGAACCTTATCGAGCGCGGCATCAGCGCTGCGCGCAACTGGCTGTTCGGTGGCAACACCGTGTTGCGGGTCGGCGTGGTGCTGTTGTTTTTCGGTCTGGCTTTCCTGCTGCGCTACGCCACCGAAGGCATGGTGGTGCCGATCGAAATGCGCTATGCCGGAGTCGCGGCAGCAGCACTGGGGTTGCTGGCGCTGGGCTGGTGGTTGCGCCATCGCAACACGAGCTATGCCTTGATGCTGCAAGGCACCGGGATCGCGGTGTTGTACCTGACGGTGTTTGCGGCGATGCGTCTGCACCCGCTGCTCGATCCGTCCGCTGCACTGGGATTGCTGGTAGCGGTGACGGTGTTCTCGGCCATTCTGGCCATCACCCAGGACTCCCTCGCCCTGGCCTGCGTTGCGGCCTTGGGCGGTTTTGCCGCGCCGATCCTGACCTCCACCGGCGCCGGTAATCATGTCGCGTTGTTCAGTTATTTCGCGCTGCTCAACGCCGGCATCCTGGCCATCGCCTGGTTCAAGGCTTGGCGCTTGCTCAACCTGATCGGTTTCGCCGGCACCTTCGGCATCGGTTTCGCCTGGGGGCTGCGTTCGTATGCGCCGGAACTGCTGTGGAGTACCGAGCCGTTCCTGATTCTGTTCTTCCTGATGTACCTGGCCATCGGCCTGCTGTTCGCCCGACGCAAGTTGCTGGACATGCCGGACGCCCCGGCAGAGAACGATCGCGAGGCGCTGCTGAATTGGTCGGCGCGCAAGGGTGACTACGTCGACGGCACGATGCTGTTCGGCCCGCCGCTGGTGGGTTTCGGTCTGCAATTCGCGCTGGTGCAGCATCTGGAGTTCGCCGCCGCGTTCAGCGCGTTGGCACTGGGCATGATTTACATGACGCTCGCTCGGGTGCTGATGGGCGGCCGGGCGTTGTTGCTGGGCGAGACTTGCCTGGCGCTGGGGGTGATTTTCGCCAGCCTGGCGATTCCACTGGGGCTGGATGCGCGCTGGACATCTGCTGCCTGGGCAGTGGAGGGCGCGGGGATTTTCTGGCTCGGCCTGCGTCAGCACCGGCCGTTTGCCCGGGCCTTCGCATTGCTGCTGCAACTCGGTTCGGCGCTGGCGTTTCTCAGCCAGTTGCGTGTCGGCGAAAGCAGCCTGCTCGACGGTGCACCGCTGGGCGCGCTGATGCTCGGCATTGCGCTGCTGTTCAGTTTCTATCAGTTGCGCAAAGCCCCGGCGGAATACACCTCGGCTTGGGAGCGGCAGGGCTTGCCGGTATTGGCGAGTCTCGGTCTGACGTTCCTCTATCTGCTGGCGCCGCTGTTTTTCTTCACCCACGGTACGGCGATCAGTTGGGCGCTGGCCGGGCTGGTGACCTTGTTCGTCGGTTTGCGCCTGCAATCGCGCACGTTCCTGTTCACCGCGTTTGCCGTGCAGTTGCTGGGTGGTGCGTTGTTCCTGTTGCGCCTGCAAGGGGCGGGCGAGAATTCGGCGGCCGTGTTCAGCGCCGGTTGGAGCGGTTTGCTCAGCGCCTCGCTGATCGGTCTGGCGTTGATCGCCGGCATGCTGCTGGCGGCGCGCGACGAGATGGTGCGCAACGATGTTCGTCTGTTGCGCGGTTTGTCGGTGGTGCTGCTGGCGGGGTTGGTGCTGATCAATCTGGCGGTGTTGTTCGTCCTGCCGTGGCAAACCGCGAGCGCCGTGTGGGCGGCCAGTGGGTTGCTGATCATCTGGCTCAGTCTGTACCTCAAGCAGCGCGTGAGTTTTGTCTTCGGTCTGCTGTTGCAACTGATCGGCGGCGCGGCGTTTTTGCTAGCCGGTCCCGAGCTGCTCGGGCCGCTGTCCAGCGAAGGTCTGCGACCGCTGGCTCATGGCGGGTTCTGGACGCCGCTGGTGCTGGGTCTGGCGGCGATGATCGGGGCGTGGCGCCTGCAACTGGGCAATCACGCTTCCGCGTTCGATGTGCTGAGTTTGCAGCGACTGTCCGAAGTGTTGCTGGTGTGGGGCGCCGGTTGGTGGGCGCTGGCGTGGGTCAGCGAAGTGCTGCGTTTTGCGCCGCTGAATTTGCAGGCAACGCTGTTGCTGCTGGTCGCCGCGCTGAGCGTCGCATTGTGGGCGCTGTTGGCATTGCGTTTGAAATGGCCTTCGCTTGGTTTGCTCTGCACCTTGCTGATACCGGCAGCCGGGCTGGTGTTGCTCGCTGCGTGGCACTCGCGTTATCACCCGGCGGCCAACTTCGGCTGGCTGGCGTGGGCAGCAGTGTTTGCGGTGCATTTCTTCAGCCTGCGGCGTCTGGCGCCGATGTTGCCGGCGCGGGCCTTGAGCACGGCGCATGTGCTCGGTTGCTGGCTGCTGATCGGCGTGCTGGCGCTGGAGTTGCGCTACGGCCTGCTGCTGTTGTCCGAGCAATACAACGCCTGGCGCTGGCTGGGCTGGGCGATTCTGCCGAGTGTCTATCTGTTGCTGATGGCCGCGCCGCGCAACTGGCCGTGGCCGGTGGCAGCGTTCCCTCGCGAGTACCGCTTGTACGCGGCGGCGCCGCTGGCGGTGTTGATGCTTGTCTGGTTCTGGCTGGCGAATGGAGTGAGCGACGGCAACGCCGAACCGCTGCCTTACGTGCCGCTGATCAACCCATTGGAGCTGGGCCTGTTGATCGCGTTGTTCAGCGTCTATGTCTGGTCACGCAGCGCGGTCACCGAGCTGTCGATCCGCAAGGATTACGCCGCTCACGCCTCGCAACTGATCGCCGGTGTTTCGCTGTTCGCGTTCTGCACCGCGATGGTGACCCGCGCCGCGCACCATTGGGCGGGGATTCCGTTCGAGCTGGACCTGTTGCTTGAGTCGATGCTGGTGCAGGCCGGGTTGTCCATCGTCTGGACGCTGATGGCGCTCGGGCTGATGATCGGCGGGCATCTGCGTCATCGCCGCGAAGTGTGGCTGATCGGTGCGGCGCTGATTGCGCTGGTGGTGGCCAAATTGATTTTTGTCGAACTGAGCAACCGTGGCGGGCTGGCCCGGATCGTCTCGTTTATCGGCGTCGGCGTGTTGCTGCTGGTGGTGGGCTACTTCGCGCCGCTGCCGCCCAAACGCGTCGAAGCTGCACCGGAGGCGGACAAACCGGCCCCGGAAACCGAAGGAGTGTCGTCTTGAGTCGCAAGCTTAATCTGGGGTGGCTGTTGCTGGGCGTGGCCATGACGGCCGGCGCCCAGGAAAAACCGGCGGACTTCGCCGCACAGGTGCCGTTGTCGGTCAGTGGCGCAGGCCCGTGGTATCGCCTCGAACTGCCGCTGAGCGTGCAGTTGCAGGCGCGTCAGACCGATCTCAGCGACCTGCGGGTGTTCAACGCCGCCGGAGAGCCCCAGGCGTATGCGCTGGCCCGGGAATCAGCGCAGACCCGCGACGACGGCCAGTTGAACACGGTGAAGTGGTTCCCGCTGTACAACTCGGCGGATGCCACTGAGCGCGCGCCGAGTGTGCGGGTGCAGTCCACGACTACCGGCACGCTGGTGGAAGTGCAGCCATCCAGCCAACTGGAAGCGGGGGAAGAGGTGCTGCGCGGCTGGCTGCTCGATGCCAGCGCGATCAAGGCGCCGTTGCAGCAACTGATCCTCGACTGGACCAGCGAGCGCGACGGCTTCCAGCGTTTCAGCATCGAGGCCAGCGACGACTTGCAGCACTGGCAAGCCTGGGGCGAAGGCCAGGTCGCGCGCCTGACCTTTTCCGATGAGCGCATCGAGCAGCACGAAGTCGCGTTGCCGGGGCAATCGGCGCGCTATCTGCGTCTGTTGTGGGATTCGCCCAATGCGGCCCCGACCCTGACGTCGGCGCAGTTGAAAAGCAGCGACCCGCAAAACCTGCCGCTGCCGCTCGTCTGGTCGCCAGCGCTGGCCGGCAGCAGCACCAAGGCCGGGGAGTACACCTGGCAGTTGCCGATGGGGCTGAATATCGAGCGGGTCCAGGTCGAGCTGAAGCAACCCAACAGCCTGGCGCCGGTGACGCTCTCGGGGCGCCGCGAAACCAGTCTGCCGTGGCAGCCGTTGAGCAGCGGCTTGCTCTATCGCCTGACCCAGAATGGCCAGGACGTGGTGCAGAACGAATTGCAGCTCTACGGGCAGACCGTCCAGCAGTTGAAACTGACGGTCGACGAACGCGGCGGCGGTCTCGGCGAGCAGGCGCCGAGCGTCAAGTACGCGGTGCGCGCCACCCAGGTGATCTTCCTCGCCCGCGGCGACGGGCCCTACAGCCTGGCGCTGGGCAATCCGACGGTGAGAACTGCGAACTTGCCGCTCTCGACCCTGATCCCTGACTTCAAACCGGAGAAACTGGCCACACTTGGCAAGGCGACGGTGCAGGGTGAGGCGGTGACGAGCCAGACTTCGACGGCCACCTCGGCAGCCACAACCGACACCAACTGGAAGAAATTCGGCCTGTGGGCGGTGTTGCTGCTCAGTGTGCTGTTTCTGGCCGCGATGGCCTTCAGTCTGCTGCGCAAGCCGCCGGCCAAGTCCTGAATATGACGGGTGTGGCCTCTACACCCGTCGGGTTTCCAACTACGCTGAATCCGGTGCATGAACTCTCTCGGTTCGATCACGTCTGATAGCAGGAATTGCACCCGACGCACGTTACCGGGCGTCATTGCTCGCTACGGTTTCAGACTCCCTGTAAACTGCGCGGGTTTTTAGCCCCCCATTCCACCGGAGCCGTCCATGTCCCGCGTTACCCTGAGTCGCTATTTGATTGAGCAGACCCGCAGCAACAACACTCCTGCCGATCTGCGCTTCCTGATCGAAGTGGTGGCGCGTGCCTGCAAGGAGATCAGCCACGCCGTGTCCAAAGGCGCCCTGGGCGGCGTTCTGGGCAGCATGGGCACTGAAAACGTGCAAGGTGAAGTGCAGAAGAAGCTCGACGTGCTGTCGAACGAAATTCTGCTCGAAGCCAACGAATGGGGCGGTCACCTGGCCGGCATGGCGTCCGAGGAAATGGACAACGCCTACCAGATCCCGGGCAAATACCCGAAAGGCGCCTACCTGCTGGTATTCGACCCACTGGACGGTTCGTCGAACATCGACATCAACGCGCCGGTCGGCACCATCTTCTCGGTACTGCGTTGCCCGAACGAATACCTGAGCCAGAACGAGCCTTTGAATGAAAAGGCCTTCCTGCAGCCAGGCACTCAGCAAGTGGCCGCCGGTTATGCCATCTACGGTCCGCAAACCATGCTGGTGCTGACCCTGGGCCACGGCGTGAAAGGCTTCACCCTGGACCGCGAAATGGGCAGCTTCGTCCTGACCCACGAAGACATCACCATTCCTGAAAGCACCCAGGAATTCGCCATCAACATGTCCAACCAGCGTCACTGGGAAGCCCCGGTACAGCGCTACGTTTCGGAACTGCTGGCCGGTGAAGAAGGCCCGCTGAAAAAGAACTACAACATGCGCTGGGTCGCGGCGATGGTTGCCGACGTGCACCGCATCCTGACCCGTGGCGGTCTGTTCATGTACCCGCGCGACAGCCGCGAGCCGTCCAAACCGGGCAAACTGCGCCTGATGTACGAAGCCAACCCGATGTCGTTCCTGGTGGAACAGGCGGGCGGCGCTTCCACCGACGGTCACCAGCGCATCCTCGACATTCAGCCTGAAGGCCTGCACCAGCGCGTAGCGGTGTTCCTCGGCTCGAAAGAAGAAGTCGCTCGCGCCACGGCTTACCACAAGGAATAAACCATGACCGCGCCCTGGCAGCCGTTGCTCGATTGGTGGTTCGGTCATTCCGAGTCAGCCACTGAAGTGACGGCGCAACAGGGCAAGTTGTGGTTCGGCAAGAAAGACAGCCAGGACCTCGAAGCGCGTGAGCGTTTCGGGGTCTTTGTCGATCAGGCCCTCGCTGGCGAATTGACCGAGTGGACGCAACGTCCCGAAGGTTGGCTGGCGGTGGTGCTGCTGCTCGATCAACTCCCGCGAATGATCTTTCGCGATACTCCCAAAGCTTTCTCTGGTGATCTACGGGCACAGAAGCTGGTTGCCCAAGGCATCGCGGCGGATTTCGATCGGCAGTTGAAGCCGATCCAGCGACTCTTCATCTACCTCGTCTTCGAACACTGCGAAAACCTCGCGGTGCAGAATGAAGCGGTCTCGCGATTCATCGAACTGGTGGCCGAACAGCCGGAGGCGGAGCGCGGGGTGTTTGCCGACAACCTGGATTATGCCGAGCGGCATCAGCGGGTGATTGCGCGGTTTGGGCGGTTTCCGCATCGCAATGCGGTGTTGGGGCGGGTGTCTACGGCTGAGGAGCTGGCGTTTCTTTCGCAGCCGGGGTCGAGTTTCTGAATCAGCATCAAGACGACTGACCTCTTCGCAGAAAGGCCCGCGAAGAGATCAGTGAGAGTGCCTTATATCCTGAAGCTGCCTACCAACTGCTTCAACCGCGCAGCCTGCTGCTCAAGATCCGCACAAGCGCGCAACGTCGCCTGCAAGTTTTCCACACCTTCCTGGTTCAGCGTGTTGATCTCGTTGATGTCGACGTTGATCGACTCGACCACGGCCGTCTGCTCTTCCGTTGCCGTCGCCACCGACTGGTTCATGCCGTCGATCTCGCCGATGCGCTGGGTCACGCTGCCCAAGCGTTCGCCGGCCTGGTTGGCGATGCCGACGCTGCTTTCGCTCTCTCGTTGGCTCTCGGTCATGATGCCGACCGCCTGACGCGCGCCGACCTGCAGCTCTTCGATCATTTTCTGCACTTGCTGCGCCGAATCCTGGGTGCGGTGCGCCAGGTTGCGGACTTCGTCGGCCACCACGGCGAAACCGCGACCGGCTTCGCCGGCACGGGCCGCTTCGATGGCGGCGTTGAGGGCCAGCAGGTTGGTCTGTTGGGAGATGCTGGTGATCACTTCCAGAATCTGCCCGATGTTCACGGTGTTGCTGTTCAGCGTTTCGATGTTGCCGCAGGAATCGCTGATCTTCGCCGACAGTTGCTGCATCGCGTGGATGGTTTTATCCACAACCTGCTGGCCGTCTTCGGCCAGGCTGCGCGCGTCGCTGGAGTGTTGCGAGGCGAGGGCGGCGTTCTGGGCGATTTCCTGGGCGGCGGCGCCGAGTTGATTGATCGCGGCGGCCACGCTGTTGGTACGCGAGGCCTGCTGGTCAGAGTTGTACATCGACGAGTTGGACGCTGCGACCACGCGCAGGGCAACTTCGTTGACCTGGCCAGTGGCCGAGGACACTTCGCGGATCGAGGTATGGATACGTTCGACGAAGCGGTTGAACGACAAGCCCAGCGCGCCGAATTCGTCGTGGCCGTGGATGGTCAGGCGTTTGGTCAGGTCGCCTTCGCCTTCGGCGATGTCATGCATGGCGCGGCCCATGGTCAGCAGCGGTTGCATCAGCACGCGGATCAGCATGCCGAGCAGGGCGATGATGATCACCACGGCAATGATCATGGCGATCAGCGCCGAGGTGCGGAACTCGCTGAGCATCGAGAACGCGGTGTCCTTGTCCAGCACCAGGCCCACGTACCAGTCGGCCGACGGTACGCCGTTGACGCGGGTGAAGGAGATCAGTTGGGTCTTGCCGTCGAACTCGACTTCCTTCAGGCCCGGGCTGACTTTCGGTGCGCCGTTGGGATAGGCCTCGGCCAGGGTCTTGAGTACCAGTTTGCTGTCCGGGTGGATCAGGATCTTGCCGTCGGCACTGACGATGAACGCGTGGCCATGGCCGCCGAAGTTCAGCGAGTTGATGATTGCGCTGACACTCGACAGATCGATGTCGGCACCGGCCACACCGATCATCTGGCCCTGGCGCTGCACCGGGGTGGCAACGGTAATCACCAGTTTGCCCGACGAGGCGGCGATGTACGGTTCGGTGACGATGGTTTGCTGGGCGCTGTTCGCGGCCTTGTACCAGCCACGGGCGCGCGGGTCGTAATCCGGTGCGCGGTTGCCGGCCGGGACCGAGAACATCACGCCGTCGGCACCGCCGAAATAGCTGAGCTGGAAATTGCCGGTGTAGGCGGGCAGGTCGATGATGCGCTTAAGGCTGGCGGGGGCATTGCCGTCGGCGACAACCTGCTGCGACATCGATTGCAGCAATTGAATGCGGCTTTCCAGCCAGGTCTGGATGTTGCTGGTGGTCAGGCTGCCCAGTTCCTGCATTGACGCTTCGGTGCTGGTTTGCAGGGCTTCGCGTTGTCGATAGTCGTTGAACAAAATGAAACAGGCGAACGCAACGGCCACCACGAGGGCGGCAGCCAACAAGATCTTGTGGCTGAATTTCATGTTTCTGGTCATTAAGTGAGCTACCGCGAAGGGGCTGGTCAAGAAGGGGGCGGCAATTTGCCACACTCTGGGGCTTTGCGCTGCTCTTATTTCGACCGCGGCGCGCCAAAGATTAGGCGACTTTTGCGAAAGGCGACGAAATGCTCAATAGCCCTACAAAGTGTCTGATTTGCTGATGAAAGCCGGACGAGCGGGCTAACAAATAGCCATGTGCCCAGGGAACCAGACAGGGGTTTTCTCTTCTAAGCTTCTGGTTGGCGCCATGCCATCCCCCTTCCGTTCCAGGAGTTACACCATGTCGCTGCGATCTATCGCCCTTCTGTCGTTTTGCGTGCTGTTGGCCGCATGCAGCAAGGTCAATCAGGAAAACTACTCGAAGCTCTCGGCCGGGATGGCCAAGGCCGAAGTGGAGACGCTGCTCGGCAAGCCCACCGATTGCTCGGGCGCGCTCGGCATGTCCAGTTGCACCTGGGGCGACAAGAACAGCTTTATCAGCGTGCAGTACGCCGGTGACAAAGTGTTGATGTTTTCCGGCCAAGGCCTGAAGTAAACCGGGGCTACGCGCCCACGGGAGAAAAACAATGAAGCGGTTATTGCTTGTCCTTTTTGCCGGCCTGGTATTGGCCGGCTGCGCCACGACCGGTGAAGATCCGCTGGCGCCCAAGACAGTCCACAGCGTCAATCTCAAGCGTTACCAGGGCACCTGGTACGAGTTGGCGCGGCTGCCGATGTATTTCCAGCGCAACTGTGCGCAATCCGAAGCCCGCTACAGCCTCCAGCCTGACGGCAACCTCGGCGTGTTCAACCGTTGCCTGACCAAGGACTGGCAGTGGGAAGAGGTCAAGGGCACGGCTTATCCACAGGTGCCGGGCAAGACCGACAAGTTGTGGGTCGAGTTTGATACCTGGTTCTCGCGGCTGATTCCGGGTTCGGCGAAGGGTCAATACTGGGTGCTGTACGTCAGTGACGACTACAAGACCGCCATTGTTGGCGACCCGAGCCGACGTTACCTGTGGCTGTTGTCCCGCACGCCGACCGTCAACGGTGTGGTGCGCGAAGAACTGCTGAGCAAGGCGCGTCAGCAGGGTTATGACACCACGCGGTTGATCTGGCGCGCATCGGATCAACAGATGGCCAAGACGTCCAACTGACGCGCAACAAAAAACCTGTGGAGGTTGCCCTCCACAGGTTTTTTTGTGTCAGCCCAAAAGGTCTCGCAGGACCTGGGTGAAGGCGCGATTGCTGTCCTCCTCCCCGGCATGTCGCCCGTCACGAACGACCCACTGACCGTTGACCAGCACGTCACGCACCTGACGGTCGCCACCGGCAAACAGCCAGCGGTTGAGGATCCCGTCACCGCTGGCCGTGGTCAGATACGGATCGCTGCCATCGAGCACAATCCAGTCGGCGCGTTTGCCGACTTCCAGTGCACCGATCGGCTGGCCCAGCGCCTGAGCACCACCGTCCAGCGCCGCGTCATACAAGGTGCGGCCGACCATCGGTTGATCCGCGCCGTACAAACGGTTGCGTCGTTGATCGCGAAGACGCTGGCCGTATTCCAGCCAACGCAATTCTTCCACCACGCTCAACGACACATGGCTGTCGGAGCCGATACCCATGCGTCCGCCCTGAGCCAGGAAATCCACCGCCGGGAAAATCCCGTCGCCGAGGTTGGCTTCGGTGGTCAGGCACAGGCCGGCGATGGCGCGACTCTTAGCCATCAGCGTGACTTCTTCCGGATTGGCGTGGGTCGCGTGCACCAGGCACCAGCGCTGATCGACGTCGGTGTTCTCGTACAGCCATTGCAGCGGACGACGACCGCTCCAGCTCAGGCAGTCGTCGACTTCCTTTTGCTGTTCGGCGATGTGGATGTGCACCGGGCATTGCTTGTCGCTGGCCGCCAGCACTTCGCTGACCTGCTGTGGGGTGACCGCGCGCAACGAGTGGAAACACAATCCCAGCGACTGAGCCTTTTCCTGAGCCAGCAGCGGTTGCAGGCGCGATTGCAGCTTCAGGTAATTTTCGGTGCTGTTGATGAAGCGACGCTGGCCTTCGTTCGGTGTCTGGCCACCGAACCCGCTGTGGCTGTAGAGCACCGGCAACAGCGTCAGGCCGATGCCGGCGGAGCTCGCGGCCTGGCTGATACGCAACGCTAGCTCGGCCGGATCGGCATATGGCTGACCGTTGTGATCGTGGTGGACGTAATGGAATTCGGCGACCGAGGTGTAACCGGCCTTGAGCATTTCGATGTACAGCTGGCGGGCGATCACGCCGAGCTGGTCCGGGCTGATTTTTCCGACGAGCCGGTACATCAGATCGCGCCAGGTCCAGAAACTGTCATTGGGATTGCCGGCCACTTCTGCCAGCCCGGCCATCGCTCGCTGGAACGCGTGGGAGTGCAGATTCGGCATCCCCGGCAGCAGCGGACCGCTCAGCCGTTCGGCGCCTTCTGCGGTGGAATCGGCCTGGATTCGGGTCAATACGCCTTCGGCGCTGACCTCGAGACGTACATTGTTGGCCCATCCGTTAGGCAGCAGCGCGCGTTCGGCAAAGAAGGCGGACATGGTTCAGCACCCCATCGTGTGTTATTTGTATATACATATACAGACGTTTGCCTGCCCGGTAAACTCCGGCAAGCTAGCAACCTTATCCAATGAACAGGGATCCACCGTGCCGACTCCGCCTCCAGTCTCTCCGTTGGCCGCGAACATGGGCGACAGTCCGGCGCCCTTGTACGCCCGCGTCAAACAGATGATCACCCAGCAGATCGACAGTGGTAACTGGCCGCCGCATTACCGCGTGCCGTCGGAAAGCGAGCTGGTCAGCCAGTTGGGCTTCAGCCGCATGACCATCAACCGAGCGCTGCGGGAAATGACCGCCGACGGCCTCTTGGTGCGCATGCAGGGCGTCGGCACGTTCGTCGCCGAACCGAAGAGCCAGTCCGCGCTGTTCGAGGTGCACAACATCGCCGACGAAATCGCCTCCCGTGGCCATCGCCACACCTGCCAGGTGATCACCCTGGAAGAAGAGGCCGCCGGTTCCGAGCGCGCCCTGGCGCTGGACATGCGCGAAGGGCAGAAGGTGTTCCACTCGCTGATCGTGCATTACGAAAACGATATTCCGGTGCAGATCGAAGACCGCTTCGTCAACGCGCTGGTCGCTCCGGAATACCTCAAGCAGGATTTCACCCTGCAAACGCCTTACGCCTACCTCAACCAGGTTGCGCCGCTGACCGAAGGCGAGCATGTGGTCGAAGCGATCCTCGCCGAGCCGACCGAATGCAAATTGCTGCAGATCGAAAAAGGCGAGCCGTGCCTGCTGATCCGCCGTCGCACCTGGTCGGGCCGTCAGCCGGTGACGGCAGCGCGCCTGATCCACCCCGGTTCCCGTCATCGTCTGGAAGGTCGGTTTCATAAATAAAAAGCATAAATAGAGAGCATAAATGAGCGAGTTGAAGGTTCTACGCGCCGAAGGCTACCCGCGCATGCCGTGGAAAAATGGCGGCGGCAGCACCGAGGAAATCACCCGTGACGCCGGTGCCGGTCTCGACGGTTTCGGCTGGCGTCTGTCGATTGCCGACATCGCCGAATCCGGCGGCTTCTCGACGTTCACCGGTTATCAGCGGGTGATCACGGTGTTGCAGGGCGACGGCATGACCTTGTGTGTCGACGGTGATGACACTCGGCCGCTGTTACCCCTCGACCCGTTTGCCTTCAGCGGCGAAAGCCAGGTGTCCTGCACCTTGCTCGGCGGCGCGATCCGCGATTTCAACCTGATCTACGCACCGCAGCGTTACAGCGCGCGTTTGCAGTGGCTGGATGGCGAGCAACGATTCTTCAGCTCCGCCGGCACCGTTCTCGTCTTCAGCGTCAGCGAGTTGCTGGAAGTGACGGTCGGTGACAGCGCTTCGCAACTCGGCCGGCATGATTGCCTGCAACTGGACGGTAACACCGGTCTGGTGGAAATCGCCGTCAACGCGGGCTGCTGTGTGATCGAACTGACTGCACACTGATACATCTGCGCATGTGAAAACACATTGTGGCGAGGGAGCTTGCTCCCGCTGGGCTGCGAAGCGGCCCCGGTCTGGTATTCGCCAGAACCGGGAGCCCTTCGGTCTCCAGCGGGAGCAAGCTCCCTCGCCACATTCGCATTTCAATTCCTGTTTCCCTCAGCGCACCAACTTGTTACCGAACGCCCCAGCGTGGCGCAAAACCACGCTCATGAACCAGCCTCCCGCTTGCTCAAACCAACCCCGCGAAAAAATTCATACACGCCACAACCCTTGATTCAGGCGTCCTCCAGCCATGCCCGGCATTTTTGTTGAACAGCCCTCCAACAAGTTGGCCGCTCGATTGCATATGCTTGTATGTACAAGTAAAGACGTATGCGTATGAGTCGTTAGAGGTTCTCCGCAGCGTCCCTGATTCGCTTGTCGCGCATTGAAGCGCACAAGCCGCTTGCCCATCGCCAGGGTTGGTTTGAATTGATCGCTGAGGAGTCTTTTTCGTGACTGACAATAAGCCTACAAAATTCCGCAATGTCGAAATCCGCGCTGCCCGCGGCAACAAGCTGACCGCCAAGAGCTGGCTGACCGAAGCGCCGCTGCGCATGCTGATGAACAACCTCGACCCGGAAGTGGCCGAGAACCCGAAAGAACTGGTGGTTTACGGTGGCATCGGCCGCGCTGCGCGCAACTGGGAGTGCTACGACAAGATCGTCGAAAGCCTGACCAACCTGAACGACGACGAAACCCTGCTGGTGCAGTCCGGCAAACCGGTCGGCGTGTTCAAGACCCACAGCAATGCGCCGCGCGTACTGATCGCCAACTCCAACCTGGTGCCGCACTGGGCGACCTGGGAACACTTCAACGAACTCGACGCCAAGGGCCTGGCCATGTACGGCCAGATGACCGCCGGCAGCTGGATCTACATCGGCAGCCAGGGCATCGTCCAGGGCACCTACGAAACCTTCGTCGAAGCCGGTCGCCAGCATTACAACTCCAACCTCAAGGGCCGCTGGGTCCTGACCGCCGGCCTCGGCGGCATGGGTGGCGCTCAGCCGCTGGCCGCGACCCTGGCCGGTGCCTGCTCGCTGAACATTGAATGCCAGCAGGTGAGCATCGATTTCCGCCTGAAAAGCCGTTACGTCGACGAGCAGGCCAAAGACCTCGACGACGCCCTGGCACGCATTGAGAAGTACACCAAAGAAGGCAAGGCGATCTCCATCGCGCTGCTGGGCAACGCTGCAGAAATCCTCCCGGAACTGGTTCGTCGCGGCGTGCGCCCGGACATGGTCACCGACCAGACCAGCGCCCACGATCCGCTCAACGGCTACCTGCCGGCCGGCTGGACCTGGGACGAATACCGCGCCCGCGCCAAGACCGAACCGGCCGCTGTAATCAAAGCCGCCAAGCAATCGATGGCGGTGCACGTCAAAGCGATGCTGGACTTCCAGAAGCAAGGCATCCCGACCTTCGACTACGGCAACAACATCCGTCAAATGGCCCAGGAAGAGGGCGTGGAAAACGCCTTCGACTTCCCGGGCTTCGTCCCGGCCTACATCCGTCCGCTGTTCTGCCGTGGCATCGGCCCGTTCCGCTGGGCGGCGCTGTCGGGTGATCCACAGGACATCTACAAGACCGACGCCAAGGTCAAGGAACTGATCCCGGACGACGCGCACCTGCACAACTGGCTGGACATGGCCCGCGAGCGCATCAGCTTCCAGGGTCTGCCGGCACGGATCTGCTGGGTCGGCCTGGGCCAACGCGCCAAGCTCGGCCTGGCGTTCAACGAAATGGTCCGTCGCGGCGAGCTGTCGGCACCGATCGTGATTGGTCGCGACCACCTCGACTCCGGCTCGGTATCGAGCCCGAACCGCGAAACCGAATCGATGCAGGACGGTTCCGATGCCGTCTCCGACTGGCCACTGCTCAACGCCCTGCTGAACACCGCGAGCGGCGCGACCTGGGTGTCGTTGCATCACGGTGGCGGCGTCGGCATGGGCTTCTCCCAGCACTCGGGCATGGTGATCGTCTGTGACGGGACCGACGAAGCGGCCGAGCGTATCGCTCGCGTACTGCACAACGATCCGGGCACCGGTGTGATGCGCCACGCCGACGCTGGTTACCAGATCGCCATCGACTGCGCCAAGGAGCAAGGGCTGAACCTGCCGATGATCACCGGTAAATAAAAACGGCGGGAGCGAGCATGCTCGCTCCCGCTCAAGCCAATACAACAAAACCCAGAACAATCCACAGAGGTTGAATCATGGCTGGCAACACCGATCGTGCAAGCAACAAACCGTTGATCGAAAAGCGTTCGATCGACTACATCCCGGAAGCGGAAAGACACGGTCGTCTATTCAGTCAGTTCACCCTGTGGATGGGTGCCAACCTGCAAATCACCGCAATCGTCACCGGGGCCTTGGCCGTGGTGCTGGGCGGTGATGTGTTCTGGTCGCTGATCGGTCTGTTGATCGGTCAACTGCTGGGCGGCGGTGTCATGGCGCTGCACGCGGCACAAGGTCCGAAGCTGGGTCTGCCGCAGATGATCTCCAGTCGTGTGCAGTTCGGGGTTTATGGCGCGGCGATTCCGATCGTGCTGGTGTGCCTGATGTACCTGGGTTTCACCGCGACCGGCACGGTGCTGTCGGGCCAGGCGCTGGGCCAGTTGTTTGGTGTCAGTGACACTGTCGGCATCCTTCTTTTCGCCAGCGTCATCGTCGTGGTCACGGTGCTCGGCTATCGGGTGATCCACTGGATCGGCCGTATTGCCAGTGCCATTGGCGTGATTGCTTTTGTTTATCTGTTCAGCCGTCTGCTGAGTCAGGTGGACGTCGGCGCACTTCTGGAAATCCGCCATTTCAGCTGGAGCAGTTTCCTGCTGGCGGTGTCGCTGGCAGCGTCCTGGCAGATCGCCTTCGGCCCTTACGTGGCGGACTATTCGCGCTACCTGCCGAGCAAGGTTTCCTCGGTGAAAACCTTTTTCGCTGCCGGTGCCGGTTCGGTAATTGGCGCGCAGGTGGCGATGATCCTCGGCGTGTTCGCGGCGGCTTCGGCCAACGGCCAGTTCGCCGGTCATGAAGTGGCTTACATCGTCGGCCTGGGCGGGACCGGTGCCACCGCTGCGCTGCTGTATTTCAGCATCGCGTTCGGCAAGGTGACCATCTCCACCCTGAACTCCTACGGCAGCTTCATGTGCATCGCGACCATCATCAGCGGTTTCCGTGGTGACCTGAAAGTAACGCGCATGCAGCGTCTGGTGTTCGTGCTGGTCATCGTGGGTGCGGCGACGCTGATGGCGCTGCTCGGCCAGCACTCGTTCCTCGGGGCGTTCAAGTCTTTCATCCTGTTCCTGCTGGCGTTCTTCACGCCGTGGAGCGCGATCAACCTGGTGGACTACTACTGCATCACCCGCGAGCGCTATGACGTACCGGCGCTGGCCGATCCGAACGGTCGCTACGGCCGCTGGAACCTCCTCGGTATCAGCGTCTACGTGTTCGGTGTGCTGGTGCAGCTGCCGTTCATTTCCACCAAGTTCTACACCGGTCCGCTGGTGGCCGCGCTGGGTGATGTGGATATCTCGTGGATCATCGGCCTGGTGTTGCCTGCCGCGCTGTACTACGTGTGCGCAAAGAAATGGCACGGCAGCGTGCCCGATCAACTGATTCTGCCGGTCGAGCAGAACAGCGTTGTACAACCTAAAGCAAGCGGGGCCGGTCGCGCTGCGGCGCAGGCCTGATTTGGACGTGGACAGGGCTGGATGCCTCTTGACTGCCGTAAGCCAACTCATGATTAGGAGCGTCACAACAATGAAATCGAACAAGACCCTGCTGACCACACTGCTGTCCATGGGCCTGCTGGCCAGTGCCGGCGCCACTCAGGCTGCCGGCTGGTGCGAATCCGGCAAACCGGTGAAATTCGCCGGCCTGAACTGGGAAAGCGCGATGTTGCTGACCGACGTGCTGCAAGTCGTGTTGGAGAAAGGTTACGACTGCAAGACCGACAGCCTGCCGGGCAACTCCATCACCATGGAAAACGCCCTGAGCAGCAACGATATTCAAGTGTTCGCCGAAGAGTGGGTCGGCCGCAGCGAGGTCTGGAACAAGGCCGAGAAGGCCGGCAAGGTCGTCGGTGTCGGCGCGCCGGTCGTCGGTGCGATTGAAGGCTGGTACGTGCCGCGCTACGTGATCGAAGGCGATGCCAAGCGCAAGATCGAAGCCAAGGCGCCGGACCTGAAAAACATCGCTGACCTGGGCAAATACTCGGCAATCTTCAAGGATGCCGAAGAGCCGTCCAAGGGCCGTTTCTACAACTGCCCTGCCGGCTGGACCTGCGAGCTGGACAACAGCGAAATGCTGAAAAGCTATGGCCTGGAAAGCACCTACACCAACTTCCGCCCGGGCACCGGCCCGGCGCTGGATGCGGCGGTGCTGTCGAGCTACAAGCGTGGCGAGCCGATCCTGTTCTACTACTGGTCGCCAACCCCGCTGATGGGTCAGATCGACGCCGTCAAACTGGAAGAGAAACCGGGTGTCGACAAGACCGTGACCATCAAGGTCGGCCTGTCCAAGACCTTCCACGAGCAAGCGCCTGAGCTGGTGGCCGTGCTGGAAAAGGTCAACCTGCCGATCGACCTGTTGAACCAGAACCTGGGTCGCATGACCAAGGAGCGGATCGAGTCGCCAAAACTGGCCAAGATCTTCCTGAAGGAACATCCTGAAGTCTGGCACAAATGGGTGAGCGACGACGCAGCCAAGAAAATCGACGCTGCGATTTGAAAACTACTGCGCTCGGCAATACTGCGTTGAAAGCAGACTCGAAATGCTCATTGACTAAAGTCAACTCCGCTTTCTCGCCTGCTTTCGCCTTGTCTTGCCTTCGCTCGCTACGTTTTCAACGGCTTGTTTATAAGGGCAGGCTTTCCGGCACCGTGTAGCGGTGCCGAAAACCCCTTGATTGAGAGTCTCTTATGTTTCCCGAACGCTTTACGTTTTCCATCGCCGACTGGGTCAACGGTTGGGTCGATGCGCTGGTCACCAACTACGGCGACGTGTTCCGCCACATCTCCGACACCCTGCTGTGGGCCATCGTCAATCTTGAAGGCCTGCTGCGCGCAGCGCCGTGGTGGTTGATGCTGGCCATCGTCGCGGGCGTTGCCTGGCACGCCACGCGCAAAGTCGTGACCACCGCCGTGATCGTCGGTTTGCTGTTCCTGGTCGGCGCCGTCGGCCTGTGGGACAAACTGATGCAAACGCTGGCGCTGATGATGGTCGCCACGGTCATCTCGGTGCTGATCGGTGTGCCGCTGGGGATTCTCTCGGCGCGCAGCAATCGCCTGCGTTCGATCCTGATGCCGCTGCTCGACATCATGCAGACCATGCCCAGCTTCGTGTACCTGATCCCGGTGCTGATGCTGTTCGGCCTGGGCAAGGTGCCGGCGATTTTCGCCACCGTGATCTACGCAGCACCGCCGCTGATCCGTCTGACCGATCTGGGCATCCGCCAGGTTGACGGTGAAGTGATGGAAGCCATCAACGCTTTCGGCGCCAACCGCTGGCAGCAACTGTTCGGCGTGCAACTGCCGCTGGCCCTGCCGAGCATCATGGCCGGGATCAACCAGACCACCATGATGGCCCTGTCGATGGTGGTGATTGCCTCGATGATCGGCGCCCGTGGCCTGGGTGAAGATGTGCTGGTGGGCATTCAGACCCTCAACGTCGGACGTGGTCTTGAAGCCGGTCTGGCGATCGTGATTCTCGCAGTGGTCATCGACCGCATTACCCAGGCGTATGGTCGGCCACGGCATGAGGTGAGCAAATGAACAACGCAACCGTGAGCAAGATCGAAGTCAAAAACGTCTTCAAGATTTTCGGCAACCGCGCCAAGGACGCCCTGGCGATGGTCGGCCAGGGCAAGACCAAGGATCAGGTGCTGAACGAAACCGGTTGCGTGGTCGGGGTCAACGACTTGTCCCTGAGCATCGGCACCGGCGAGATCTTCGTGATCATGGGCCTGTCCGGCTCCGGCAAATCCACGCTGGTGCGCCACTTCAATCGCCTGATCGATCCGACCAGCGGCGCGATCCTGGTGGACGGCGTGGACATCCTGCAATACGACATGGAAGCCCTGCGCGAATTTCGCCGGCACAAGATCAGCATGGTGTTCCAGAGCTTCGGCCTGCTGCCGCACAAGACCGTCCTCGACAACGTCGCCTACGGCCTGAAAGTGCGCGGCGAGACCAAGCAGCTGTGCGCCGAACGCGCACTGCACTGGATCAACACTGTGGGCCTCAAAGGCTACGAAAACAAATACCCGCACCAGCTCTCCGGTGGCATGCGCCAGCGTGTCGGCCTGGCCCGCGCTCTGGCGGCGGATACCGACATCATCCTGATGGACGAAGCGTTCAGCGCCCTCGATCCGCTGATCCGCGCGGAGATGCAGGATCAGTTGCTGGAGCTGCAAAAGACCCTGCACAAGACCATCGTCTTCATCACCCACGACCTCGACGAGGCTGTGCGCATCGGCAACCGCATCGCGATCCTCAAGGACGGCCGCCTGATCCAGGTCGGTACGCCGAAAGAGATCCTGCACTCGCCGGCGGATGAGTATGTCGACCGCTTCGTGCAGCGGCGGGCGGCGGTGGTTTGAGGTTCGTTCCCGCGTCGAGGCGTCGAACCGTCTGCGTGGGAATGCATTCCGTGACGATCAGGTTAAAGAGGTTTTAGATGTCCCAGGCTGAAAAAATCGTTATCGCCGACGCCTCGATGCGTTGGCAGGATGTGGTCGCGGTAGCCCGTCACGGCGCGCAGCTCGAGCTGTCGGCCCAGACCTGGGCGCGCATCGAAAATGCTCAGGGCATCGTCCAGCGCATCGTTGCCAGCGGCGAACGTGCTTATGGCGTCAATACCGGGCTGGGCGGTTTGTCCAACGTCTCGCTGCAGGGCGAACAACTCAGCCAGCTGTCGCGCAACACCTTGCTCAGCCATGCCTGCGGCGTCGGCCCGGTGCTGGCCGACGAGCAGACCCGCGCCATCATGTGCGCCGCGATCCGCAATTACAGCCACGGCAAATCCGGGATTCATCGGCAAGTGGTCGAAGCGCTGCTGGCGCTGCTCAATCGCGGCATCACCCCGCAAGTGCCGTCGCAGGGTTCGGTGGGTTACCTGACCCACATGGCGCACATCGGTATCGCGCTGCTGGGCGTCGGCAATGTCAGCTATCGCGGGCAGGTTGTCTCTGCGCAGCAAGCGCTGGCCGAAGAAGGCCTGCAACCGGTGCAACTCGGCGCGAAGGACGGTTTGTGCCTGGTCAATGGCACGCCGTGCATGACCGGTCTCAGTTGCCTTGCCATCGCCGATGCCACGCGTCTGGTGCAATGGGCGGACGTGGTCGGTGCCATGAGTTTCGAAGCGCAGCGCGGCCAGATCGCCGCGTTCGATGCCGAGATCATCGCGCTCAAGCCGCATCCGGGCATGCAGCAGGTCGGCGTCAATCTGCGTGCGCTGCTCGATGGCAGCGAAGTGATTGCGACGAGCAAAGGCATTCGCACCCAGGATGCGCTGAGCATCCGCTCGATCCCGCAGGTGCACGGCGCTGCGCGCGATCAACTGGAACACGCGATCAAACAGATCGAAACCGAACTTAACGGCTGCACCGACAACCCGCTGCTGCTGGGTACGCCGGACAATTTCCGGGTGATGTCCCAGGCCAACCCGCACGGTCAATCGGTCGCGCTGGCGGCGGATTTGCTGGCGATTGCGATGGCCGAAATCGGCTCGATTGCCGAGCGGCGTCTGGATCGCCTGATCAACCCGCATGTCAGCGGTCTGCCGGCGTTCCTGGTGGCCAATCCGGGGGTGAACTCCGGGATGATGATCGTGCAATACGTCGCCGCGTCGCTGTGCGCGGAAAACCGCCAGTTGGCGCAACCGGCGGTGCTCGACAACTACGTCACTTCGGGCCTGCAGGAAGACCATCTGAGCATGGGTACCAACGCCGCGCTGAAGCTGCACCGCGCACTGGAAAACTGCACGCAGATCCTCGCCATCGAGTACCTGCTGGCGGCTCAGGCCTTTGAATTCCTCAAGGAACAACGCTTCGGCGCCGGCACCGATGTGGCGTGGCGACTGCTGCGCGAGAAAGTCCCGGCCTACGATCAGGACCGCTGGCTGGCGCCGGATATCGCCGCTGCCGCGAGCGTGTTGAAGGACTCGGATTTGCTGCACAACGTACTACCGAATTTGCACTGACAACTGCCCATACCAGCGTGCCAAGGCGCGGATCGTCCAAAAGACGAGAGGCGACGGATAACGGAATGCTCCGGAGCGACTGGTAGTTCATAACAAACTCTCAAAAGGAGCATTTAAATGACTGCGCTGAACCTGATCCCCGGCCAACTGAGCCTGGCCCAACTGCGTGACGTCTACCAGAACCCGGTCAAGCTGACCCTCGACAACAGCGCCTCGGCGCAGATCGAAGCCAGCGTCGCCTGCGTCGAGCAGATCCTCGCCGAGAACCGCACTGCCTACGGCATCAACACCGGTTTCGGCCTGCTGGCCTCGACCCGCATCGCCAGCGAAGACCTGGAAAACCTCCAGCGTTCGCTGGTGCTGTCCCACGCCGCTGGCGTTGGTCAGCCGATCAGCGATGAGCTGGTGCGTCTGGTGATGGTGCTCAAGGTCAACAGCCTGAGCCGTGGTTTCTCTGGCATCCGCCGCGTGGTGATCGATGCGCTGATCGCCCTGATCAACGCCGAGGTTTACCCGCACATTCCGTTGAAAGGTTCGGTCGGTGCGTCCGGCGACCTGGCACCGCTGGCGCACATGTCGCTGGTGCTGCTGGGCGAGGGCAAGGCGCGCTACAAGGGCGAGTGGATGGAAGCGACCGAAGCGCTGAAAGTCGCCGGTCTGACCCCGCTGACACTGGCGGCGAAGGAAGGTCTGGCGCTGCTCAACGGCACTCAGGTGTCTACCGCATTCGCGCTGCGCGGCCTGTTCGAAGGTGAAGACCTGTTTGCCGGTGCACTGGCGCTGGGTGGTCTTACAGTTGAAGCGGTGCTCGGTTCGCGCTCGCCGTTCGACGCCCGCATCCACGCCGCCCGTGGTCAGAAAGGCCAGATTGACACCGCTGCTGCTTACCGCGATCTGCTGGGCGAGCGCAGTGAAGTGTCCGATTCGCACCAGAATTGCGAAAAGGTTCAGGACCCGTACTCGCTGCGCTGCCAGCCGCAAGTCATGGGTGCGTGCCTGACTCAGTTCCGTCAGGCTGCCGAGGTGCTGGTGATCGAAGCCAACGCCGTATCCGACAACCCATTGGTATTCGCGGTTGAAGGCGACGTGATTTCCGGCGGTAACTTCCACGCCGAGCCAGTGGCCATGGCCGCTGACAACATGGCATTGGCCATCGCCGAAATCGGTTCGCTGAGCGAACGTCGCATCTCGCTGATGATGGACAAGCACATGTCGCAACTGCCGCCGTTCCTGGTGGCCAATGGCGGGGTGAACTCCGGTTTCATGATTGCCCAAGTGACTGCGGCCGCACTGGCCAGCGAGAACAAGGCGCTGGCTCACCCGCATTCGGTGGATAGCCTGCCAACCTCCGCCAACCAGGAAGACCACGTGTCGATGGCTCCGGCTGCCGGCAAGCGTCTATGGGAAATGGCCGAAAACACCCGCGGGATTCTCGCGGTGGAATGGCTGGCGGCGGTGCAAGGTCTGGACCTGCGCAACGGCCTGAAGACCTCGACCAAACTGGAAAAGGCCCGGGCGATTCTGCGTCGCGAAGTACCGTTCTACGAGAAGGACCGCTTCTTCGCGCCGGACATCAATGCGGCGACCGAGCTGCTGGCTTCGCGCATTCTGACTGAACTGGTTCCGGCGAAACTGCTGTCGAGCCTGTAATAGCCACCCCTCACCCCAACCCTCTCCCCAGAGGGGAGAGGGGGAAAGGGAGCCGATCTTTATGGTTTTAAAAACCTGAGATCGACTCAGAACTTTCAGGTCGATGTACCTCGAAAGAACAACACGGTCAGTCCCCTCTCCCTCCGGGAGAGGGCTAGGGTGAGGGGGCTTTTGAAGGCTGCCCACCAAACAGAATCCAACGGAGGCTCACAGTGAAAACCCTCTGGCAACACTGCCACGTCGCAACCATGGCGCAAGGCGTCTACTCGATCATCGAGGATGCGGCCATCGTGACGTCCGGCGCACACATCGAGTGGATCGGACCGCGCACTCAATTGCCGTCGGGCGAATACCCGGCGGTCAACGATCTGCAAGGCGCGTGGGTCACCCCCGGCCTGATCGACTGCCACACCCACACCGTGTTCGGCGGCAACCGCAGCGGTGAGTTCGAGAAACGCCTGCAAGGCGTCAGCTACGCCGAGATCGCAGCGGCCGGCGGCGGCATCGCCAGCACCGTGCGCGCCACGCGCGAAGCGTCGGAAGACGAACTGTTCGCCAGCGCCGCCAAACGCCTGAAAAGCCTGATGCGCGACGGCGTGACCACGGTCGAAATGAAATCCGGCTACGGCCTCGACCTGGCCAGCGAGCGCAAGATCCTGCGGGTCATCCGCCGCCTTGCCGACGAATTGCCGATCAGCGTGCGCAGCACCTGTCTGGCGGCTCACGCGTTGCCACCGGAATACAAGGATCGCGCTGACGATTACATCGATCACATCTGCACCGAAATGCTTCCAGCGCTGGCCGCCGAAGGCCTGGTGGATGCGGTGGATGCGTTCTGCGAATACCTGGCGTTCTCCCCGGAGCAAGTCGAGCGGGTGTTCATCGTCGCGCAAAAACTCGGCCTGCCGGTGAAGTTGCACGCCGAACAACTGTCGTCGCTGCACGGCTCCAGCCTGGCTGCGCGTTATCACGCATTGTCTGCCGATCATCTGGAGTTCATGGACGAAGCCGACGCCATCGCCATGGCCGAATCCGACACTGTCGCGGTGTTGTTGCCGGGCGCGTTCTACTTTCTGCGTGAAACCCAGTTGCCGCCGATGGAAGCCCTGCGCAAGCACAAGGTGAAAATCGCCATTGCCAGCGACCTCAACCCCGGCACCTCGCCGGCGTTGTCGTTGCGGCTGATGCTGAACATGGCCTGCACCTGTTTCCGCATGACCCCGGAAGAAGCCCTGGCCGGCGCCACGATTCATGCGGCGCAAGCCTTGGGCATGGCCGATACCCACGGTTCGCTGGAAGTCGGCAAGGTGGCGGATTTCGTCGCCTGGCACATCGACCGGCCGGCGGATCTGGCGTACTGGCTCGGTGGTGAACTGGACAAACGCGTCGTGCGTCACGGCGTTGAATCAAGTCTGTAGGAGAACGGTTGTGGATAAGGTTCTGAACTTCAAACAAGGTCGCGTGCCGCTGCTGATCAGCATGCCCCACGCGGGTGTGCGCCTGACCCCGGCGGTCGAGGCCGGATTGATCCCGGACGCGAAAAGCCTGCCGGACACCGACTGGCATATTCCGCAGCTCTACGACTTCGCCGCCGAACTGGGCGCCAGCACGCTGGCGGCCGAGTACTCGCGGTTCGTCATCGACTTGAACCGGCCGTCCGACGACAAACCGTTGTACGCGGGCGCCACCACGGGCCTGTACCCGGCGACGCTGTTCGATGGCATTCCGTTGTTCAAGGAAGGCAAGGAACCGTCGAAAGAAGAACGCGCGTCGTACCTGGAACAGATCTGGACGCCGTACCACCGCACCTTGCAGGAAGAGCTGGCGCGGCTGAAGGCCGAGTTCGGTTACGTACTGTTATTCGATGCGCACTCGATCCGTTCGGTGATCCCGCACCTGTTCGACGGCAAACTGCCGGACTTCAACCTCGGCACCTTCAACGGCGCCAGCTGCGATCCGCAGTTGGCCACGCAACTGGAAGCGATCTGCGCGCGCCACGGCGATTACAGCCATGTGCTGAACGGACGCTTCAAGGGCGGCCACATCACCCGTCACTACGGCAACCCGGCCGAGAACATCCACGCCGTGCAACTGGAACTGGGCCAGTGCACCTATATGGAAGAGTTCGAACCGTTCCGCTACCGCGCCGATCTGGCGGAGCCGACGCGGGTGGTGCTCAAGGAGTTGTTGCAAGGGCTGCTCGCCTGGGGCGAAAAGCACTACAACGCGTAACCCTCTGTCGTGATCGTTCCCACGCGGAGCGTGGGAACGATCTGGCTGAGGGACGTAGCCAAACAGTCGCCACCGTGCAAATCCCGGTCGCCACAGGTCGCTTTTCCGTCTCGTCTGCTGCGTAATGTTTCGGCCACGGTGCAAGAAGACACCGATCCGAACAATAACCCGCTGCCGCACGAGACGATCCCACATGAAAAAACTGTTCACTCGTTGTGCGTTAATCCTCACCGGCAGTGCGCTGCTCAGCGCCGGCGCCATGGCTTCCGACGATGCTTCCTGCAAAACCGTGCGCATGGGCGTGGTCAACTGGACCGACGTGATCGCCACCAGCGGCATGGCCGACGTGCTGCTCAATGGTCTCGGCTACGAAAGCAAACAGACCAGCGCCGTGCAGCAAATCATCTTTGCCGGCATCCGCGACAAGCGTCTGGATATCTTCCTCGGCTACTGGAAACCGGCGATGGACAAGAACATCGCGCCGTTCCTCGCTGCCAATCAAGTCAAAGTGATGGACAAGCCAAGCCTGGCCGACGCTCAGGCGACGCTGGCAGTGCCGGACTATGTCGCGGCGGCGGGGCTGAAAACCTTTGGTGACATCGCGAAGTTCAAGGATCAGCTCGGCGCCAAGATCTACGGCATCGAGCCCGGCAGTGGCGCCAACACCACGATCAAGACCATGATCGAAACCAACCATTTCGGTCTGAAGGATTTCAAGATCATCGAATCCGGTGAGGCCGGCATGCTCGCCGCCGTGCAGCGGGCGGTGAACCGCAAGGAATTCGTGGTGTTCGTCGGCTGGACCCCGCACCCGATGAACATCAACATGAAAATCACCTACCTGACCGGCAGCGATGATGTCTACGGCCCGAACGAAGGCGCCGCCACCGTTTCCACCGTCACCTCGCCGGACTACGCCGAGCGCTGCCCCAACGTCCATCGACTGCTGGAGAACCTGACCTTCACCGCCGCTCAGGAAAGCCAGTTGATGGTGCCGATCATGGAGCGCAAGACACCCCAGGAAGTGGCAAAGAACTGGCTGCGTGAGCACCCGGAAGATTTGCAGCGCTGGCTGGCGGGTGTCAGCAGTTTCGACGGCAAGGATGGCGTGGCCACGGTTCAGGCCAGCCTGAAAAACTGATGGGTACTTATCCACTGTCGCCGGCGATGGCGGCGTTTGTCGCCAGGACCGAAAGCTTCGCCAGCGATGACAGCAGCCTTGCTGGATTGCGCCGGGGCTATGACGAGATGTGCCGGGCGTTCACTCCACCGCGACCGGCAGGGCTTGAGGTAGAGGACTTTCGATTGGGCGCGGTGCCGGTCCGCGCCTATCGCCCGCCTGCTGCGTCACCATCCTGTGTGGTGTATCTGCACGGTGGCGGTTGGGTAGTCGGCGGGCTCGACTCCCACGATTTCATCTGCTGCGAACTGGCCATGGCGCTGGGGACAATGGTGGTGGCAGTTGATTATCGGCTTGCGCCCGAGCATCCCTTTCCCGCCGGGTTCGACGATTGCCTGAGTGTCTGGCGTGCCCTGCGCGACGGATCGTTCGGCTTCGACCGCGAGCGGATGCTGGTGGCCGGCGACAGCGCCGGTGGCAATCTCGCCGCTGCGTTGTGCCTGGCCTTGCGCGATACCGGCGAGCCTCTGCCCGGCGCTCAGGTGCTGATCTATCCCGGACTGGGCGGCGACGAACATCTGCCGTCACGCAGCGAATGCGCCGATGCGCCACTACTGACCAGCAGCGATGTCGACTGTTATCACGCGTTGTACCTGCGTGGCTCGACGCAACCGAATGCCTGGGCCATGCCGTTGCTCGCCGATGACGTCAGCCGATTGCCCCCGGCCTGGATCGCCGTGGCGCAGTTCGATCCGTTGCGCGACGACGGGGTGCGCTACGCCGAACGACTCGCCGCCGCCGGGGGCGAGGCCGCGTTGTATTACGGTGAAGGGCTGGTGCATGGCTGTCTGCGGGCGCGGCATCAGGTCGCCGAAGTCGATCGTCTCTACGAAAGCCTGCTGGGGTTCATGGCTGACAAATTGTGACAGTGCACGGGCATGCTCATTGACGTAAATCGGGTTTATGATGCCGGACGGCAGAATAATAGAAGTCCCCCCAGGGATGACCTCGACCCCTTACGGAGCACGCAATGCAGACATTGTTTCCGCAGATCAAACCTCACGCACGGCACGATCTGGCCGTCGACGACACCCATACGCTGTACGTCGACGAAAGCGGTTCACCGGAAGGTTTGCCGGTGGTGTTCATCCACGGTGGTCCCGGTGCCGGGTGCGATGCCCAGAGCCGTCGCTACTTCGATCCTAACCTGTATCGCATTGTCACCTTCGACCAGCGCGGTTGCGGTCGCTCCACCCCGCACGCCAGCCTGGAAAACAACACCACCTGGGATCTGGTCGAAGACCTCGAGCGCATTCGCAAACACCTGGGCATCGAGAAATGGGTGCTGTTCGGCGGCTCCTGGGGTTCGACCCTGGCGCTGGCTTATGCGCAGACCCACCCGGAGCGCGTCCATGGTCTGATCCTGCGTGGGATCTTTCTTTGCCGCCCGCAGGAAATCGAATGGTTCTACCAGGCCGGTGCCAGCCGTCTGTTCCCCGATTACTGGCAGGACTACATCGCGCCGATCCCGCTGGACGAACGCGACGACTTGCTCAGCGCTTTCCACAAACGCCTGACCGGCAACGACCAGATCGCCCAGATGCACGCGGCCAAAGCCTGGTCGACCTGGGAAGGGCGCACCGCGACCCTGCGGCCGAACCCGCTGGTGGTCGACCGTTTCTCCGAGCCGCAGCGCGCCTTGTCGATTGCGCGGATCGAATGCCACTACTTCACCAACAACGCTTTCCTTGAGCCGAACCAGTTGATTCGCGACATGGGCAAGATCGCCCATCTGCCGGGTGTGATCATCCACGGCCGCTACGACGTGATCTGCCCGCTCGACAATGCCTGGGAACTGCATCAGGCCTGGCCGAACAGCGAGCTGCAGGTGATCCGCGACGCCGGTCATGCTGCGTCCGAACCGGGCATCACCGATGCGCTGGTACGTGCCGCCAGTAACATGGCCCGGCGCCTGCTCGACCTGCCGCCCGAAGAAGCATGAAGGGTCTTTTGCAGCGCGTGAAAGGCGCGCGGGTCGAAGTGGCGGGAGAGGTGGTCGGCAGCGTCGATCAGGGGTTGCTGGTGCTGGTGGCGGTCGAACCCGACGACACGCAGGCCAGCGCCGACAAACTTCTGCATAAGCTGCTTAACTATCGAGTGTTCAGTGACGCCGAGGGCAAGATGAATCTGTCCTTGGTGGATGTGGGTGGCGGGTTGCTGCTGGTCTCTCAGTTCACCCTGGCTGCCGACACCAAAAGCGGGTTGCGCCCGAGTTTCTCGACCGCTGCCCCTCCGGCCCTGGGCGAGGAATTGTTCGACTATCTATTAAGCAAAGCGAAACAGATGCATGGCACTGTGGCATCAGGTAGATTCGGCGCGGATATGCAGGTGCACCTGGTCAACGATGGCCCGGTAACCTTCCTGTTACAGACATGAAAGTGCTTGAAACAACTTTTTAAGGGCTTTTCGGCTGAAAACAGGGAATTTTCGCGATAAATACTTTGTTACCCCTGATGCGTTGTCACGCGGGCTACTAGATAATCGCGCGCTACGGGGATCAGCGTTCGTTGGTCCATTTTGACTTAGGTAGAGACTTGTCCGGATCCGATTGGGGAATCATTTTGACCCAGCGGAGTCGGAACAATGCTCGCCAACTTGGCAAGGGTGCCCTGCAAGGCCGGTATTTTTGTACCGAAAACCTCACAGGCACTTCATCTGGCCGTTGGTTTATTGATCTGTTTTCGGCGAGGGTTGCTCGTGATTGTTAGTCCCTGTAATGCAGCAAAATTGTCTGCCAAACGCTTGCGCAGCGCTCTGGTAGCGGGCTCGGCACTGCTGTGCCTGCTCAGCGCCGGCCAGCTTTGGGCATTCAATCTTGACGATGTGTCGGCCAAGGCCAAAGAACTGGCCGGGCAGAAATTCGAAGCCCCGCGCAGCAACCTGCCGAACGAATTCCGTGACATGAAATTCGCGGACTACCAGAAGATTCGTTTCCGCACCGAAAAAGCCGAATGGGCCGACCAGAAGACCCCGTTCAAGCTGTCCTTCTATCATCAGGGCATGCACTTCGATACGCCGGTGAAAATCAACGAAATCACCGCGAACACCGTCGAAGAGATCAAATACGATCCGAGCCGTTTCGATTTCGGCGATCTGCAGTTCGATCCAAAGGCCACCGAACAGCTGGGCTATGCCGGTTTCCGTGTGCTGTACCCGATCAACAAGGCTGACAAGCAAGACGAAATCATGACCATGCTGGGCGCGAGCTACTTCCGCGTCGTCGGCAAGGGTCACACCTACGGTCTGTCGGCCCGTGGCCTGGCGATCGATACCGCTCTGCCGTCCGGCGAAGAATTCCCGCGTTTTCGCGAGTTCTGGATTCAGCAGCCGAAGCCGGGTGACAAGCACCTGGTGATCTTCGCCCTGCTCGATTCGCCGCGCGCCACCGGCGCCTACCGTCTGATCCTGCGTCCTGGCAGCGACACCATCGTCGACGTCAAAGGCCAGATGTACCTGCGTGACAAGGTTGGCAAGCTCGGCGTCGCGCCGCTGACCAGCATGTTCCTGTTCGGCGCCAACCAGCCGTCGAAAGTGCTCAACTACCGTCGTGAATTGCACGACTCCAGCGGTCTGTCGATCCATGCCGGCAACGGCGAGTGGATCTGGCGCCCGCTGAACAACCCGAAACACCTGGCTGTCAGCCAGTTCAGCGTCGAAAACCCGCGCGGTTTCGGTCTGCTGCAACGTGGCCGTGACTTCAGTCACTACGAAGACCTCGACGACCGCTACGACAAGCGTCCAAGCGCCTGGATCGAGCCGAAGGGCGACTGGGGCAAAGGCACCGTCGATCTGGTCGAGATCCCGACCGCCGACGAAACCAACGACAACATCGTTGCGTTCTGGAACCCGGAAAAACTGCCGGAGCCAGGCCAGCCGCTGGACTTCGCCTACCGCATGCACTGGACCATGGACGAAGCGGCGATTCACGCGCCGGACAGCGCCTGGGTCAAGCAGACCCTGCGTTCGACCGGTGACGTCAAGCAATCGAACCTGATCCGTCAGCCGGATGGCAGCGTGGCCTATCTGGTCGACTTCGAAGGCCCGTCGCTGTCGGCCCTGGCCCCGGATGCGGACGTTCGCAGCCAGGTCAGCGTCGGCGACAACGCCGAACTGGTCGAGAACAGCGTGCGCTACAACCCTGAAACCAAGGGCTGGCGCCTGACCCTGCGGATGAAGATCAAGGACGCGAGCAAGTCGACCGAGATGCGTGCCGCACTGGTGCAGAACATCGTCCCGGCCGATCTGGCCAAGACCTCGCTGCCGGCTTCCAACTCCTCGGTTGCCAAGGCCGACAAGGTCGCCGCCAAGCAACAGGAGAAAGCCGACAAGGAAGCCAAGGCCGCCGAAGCCAAACAGGCCGACGCCAAGCCAGCGACAGACGCCAAGGACAAGGCCAACAAAGACGCCAAGCAGCCAGCCGCTGCGGACGCGGCCCCAGCCACACCGGAATCGGCACCGACTGAAGAAGTCCTGACCGAGACCTGGAGCTATCAGTTGCCTGCCGATGAGTAACTCTCAAGTACAGCCAGAGACTCTGTCCGAGTACCTGGCGCATCTGCCGATGACCGACGAGCAGCGCGCGGAACTCGCGGGCTGCCAGTCCTTCAGCGAATTGCATGAACGCCTGTCGTCCTCGACGTTCGACGCGCCGACCGAAGCCGCCCAGGCTTCGGTGGGCAAGCGCCTGACCCTCAGCACCGCCGAAGAGCTGGAAGACGCGGAAATGCTGGGCGTGGACGCCAGCGGTCGAGTCCGTCTCAAGGCCACGCCACCGATTCGTCGGACCAAGGTCGTGCCGGAGCCGTGGCGCACCAATATCCTGGTGCGTGGCTGGCGCCGCCTGACCGGCCGGACCAATCCGCCGCAACCGCCGAAAGACGAAAACGTGCTGCCGGCCGCCCGCTGGCGCACCGTCGGTTCGATCCGTCGCTACATCTTGCTGATCTTGATGCTCGGCCAGACCATCGTCGCCGGCTGGTACATGAAAGGCATCATGCCGTACCAGGGCTGGTCGTTCGTCGATCTGGAAGAAGTCCTGCATCAACCGCTGCTGCAAACCGCCACGCAAGTGCTGCCGTATGCGCTGCAGACCAGCATCCTGATCATGTTCGGGATTCTGTTCTGCTGGGTATCGGCCGGTTTCTGGACCGCGCTGATGGGCTTCCTCGAATTGCTCACCGGTCACGATAAATACCGGATCTCCGGTAAAAGCGCTGGCAACGAGCCGATTCCGAAAGATGCGCGCACCGCACTGGTGATGCCGATCTGCAACGAAGACGTGCCTCGGGTGTTTGCCGGTCTGCGTGCGACGTTCGAGTCGGTGGCGGCCACGGGTGACCTGGATCGCTTCGACTTCTTCGTGCTCAGCGACAGTAACGACACTGATATCTGTGTTGCCGAGCAACAGGCCTGGCTGGACGTCTGCCGTGAAGCCAAGGGCTTCGGCAAGATCTTCTATCGCCGTCGTCGCCGTCGCGTCAAACGCAAGAGCGGCAACCTCGACGACTTCTGCCGTCGCTGGGGCGGTGACTACAAGTACATGGTCGTGCTCGACGCCGACTCGGTGATGAGCGGCGAGTGCCTGACCAGTCTGGTGCGCCTGATGGAGGCCACTCCGGACGCCGGCATCATCCAGACCGCGCCGCGTGCTTCGGGCATGGACACGCTGTATGCACGTATGCAGCAGTTCGCCACTCGCGTTTACGGTCCGCTGTTCACCGCCGGCCTGCACTTCTGGCAGCTGGGTGAATCCCACTACTGGGGTCACAACGCGATCATCCGCATGAAGCCGTTCATCGACCACTGCGCCCTGGCGCCGTTGCCGGGCAAAGGTGCGTTCTCCGGTGCGATCCTCTCTCACGACTTCGTTGAAGCTGCGCTGATGCGCCGTGCCGGCTGGGGCGTGTGGATTGCCTACGATCTGCCGGGCAGCTACGAAGAACTGCCGCCGAACCTGCTCGACGAACTCAAGCGTGACCGTCGCTGGTGCCACGGCAACCTGATGAACTTCCGCCTGTTCCTGGTAAAAGGCATGCACCCGGTGCACCGTGCGGTGTTCCTGACCGGCGTGATGTCTTACCTGTCGGCACCGTTGTGGTTCTTCTTCCTGGTGCTGTCCACCGCGCTGCTGGCGGTCAACACGCTGATGGAACCGCAGTATTTCATGGAGCCACGCCAGCTCTATCCGCTGTGGCCGCAATGGCATCCGGATAAAGCGGTCGCGCTGTTCTCGACGACCATCGTGCTGCTGTTCCTGCCGAAGCTGTTGAGCATCATCCTGATCTGGGCCAAGGGCGCGAAAGAGTTCGGCGGCAAGTTCAAGGTGACCCTGTCGATGCTGCTGGAGATGCTGTTCTCCATGCTGCTGGCGCCGGTGCGGATGATTTTCCACACCCGTTTCGTCCTCGCCGCGTTCCTCGGCTGGGCCGCGACCTGGAACTCGCCACAGCGTGACGACGACTCCACGCCATGGAGCGAAGCGGTCAAGCGCCACGGCCCGCAGACTCTGCTGGGCTTCTTCTGGGCACTGCTGGTGATCTGGCTGAACCCGAGCTTCCTGTGGTGGCTGGTGCCGATCGTCGGTTCGCTGATGCTGTCGATTCCGGTGTCGGTGATTTCCAGCCGCGTGGGTCTGGGCCTGAAGTCCCGTGACGAGAGCCTGTTCCTCATCCCCGAGGAATACAATCCGCCACAGGCGCTGCTGGCCACTGATCAGTACACCCACGAAAACCGCTGGCATGCGCTGAACGACGGCTTCGTCCGCGCCGTGGTCGATCCGCAGCAGAACGCCTTGGCGTGCTCGCTGGCGACCTCGCGTCACGGTGAGGCCGAGCCGATCGAGTGGCTGCGTCAGGAACGTGTGCGTCACGCGATCAAGGTGGGCCCGGCCGGGCTGAACAACCATGATCGCCTGCAACTGCTGAGCGACCCGGTCGCCCTGGCGCGCCTGCACGAGCAGGTGTGGGCCGAAGGTCACGCCGAGTGGCTGGACGCCTGGCGGGCCTCGGTGAAAGCCGACCCCCATGCGCCGTTGCTGCCGCTCAAGCCTGTGAGCTTGCAGGCGCAACCGGCCTGATGAAGAACCCCGCGAAAGCGGGGTTTTTTTTGTTCTCGATAAAGGAGCCCCTCGGCTCGGCCCTTGATTGTTAAACAAATCGTCCATTAAACCTTGTGCAAAAAATCGAGTGCGTTAGCATCCGTCCCCGAATTGGCGCACCCGGACAATCTTGTCCACCTCTGTCGGTTTTCGCGCCGCAAACGCAATGGTTTTGGGGACTTGAAGATGAAGAAGTATCTGTCGATGCTGCTGGTCGGCGTCACGGCACTGGTTGCAGTCAATGCGGCGCAGGCCGGCGCAATCGATGACGCGGTCAAGCGCGGCACCTTGAAAGTCGGCATGGACCCGACCTACATGCCGTTCGAAATGACCAACAAGCGCGGCGAGATCATCGGTTTCGAAGTCGACATCCTCAAAGCCATGTCCAAGGCCATGGGCGTCAAGCTGGAGCTGGTTTCGACCGGTTACGACGGCATCATCCCGGCGCTGATGACCGACAAGTTCGACATGATCGGCAGCGGCATGACCCTGACCCAGGAGCGCAACCTGCGCCTGAACTTCAGCGAACCGTTCATCGTGGTCGGCCAGACCCTGCTGATCCGCAAGGAACTGGAAGGCACCATCAAGTCCTATAAAGACCTGAACACCGCCGACTACCGCATCACCTCCAAGCTCGGTACCACCGGTGAAATGGTCGCCAAGAAGCTGATCGCCAAGGCCAAGTACCACGGCTACGACAACGAGCAGGAAGCCGTGCTCGACGTGGTCAACGGCAAGGCCGACGCCTTCATCTACGATGCGCCGTACAACGTGGTCGCGGTGAACAAGGTCGGTGCCGGCAAACTGGTGTTCCTCGACAAGCCGTTCACCTACGAGCCGCTGGCCTTCGGCCTGAAGAAGGGTGATTACGACAGCATCAACTTCATCAACAACTTCCTGCACCAGATCCACGAAGACGGCACCTACGATCGCATCCATGACAAGTGGTTCAAGAGCACCGAGTGGCTCAAGGACATGGAATAACACCCGCTCGCCGATCGTTCCCACGTCGAGGCGTCGAACCGTCCGCGTGGGAATGCCGCCCGGGACGCTCCGCGTCCCTTCGCAAGCGTGACGCAGAGCGTCACAGGATGCATTCCCACGCAGAGCGTGGGAACGAGCGAATCAGAGAAACATTCAATGAAACAGAAAAAAGCCCAATGGCCCTGGCACGTGCTGACCGTGCTGGTGCTGATCGGCCTGGCCGGCGCGCTGTATTACGCCACGTCGCTGATGTCCTACGAATGGCGCTGGAACCGCGTGCCGCAGTACTTCGCCTATCAGGCCGAGGAAACCCAGCGCGCGACCGACATTTCCACCGTCAGCGAACTGGTGCGCAAGGGCGGCAGCGCGCAAGTCACCCTGCGCAACGATGCCGGTGACGAGCAGCACCTGACCGTCGACGAAAACAGCCTGCAATTCGCCCAGGGCGACGATGTGGCTGAAGGCGACGTCGTGGGTGTTACCCGACATTGGGCGGCGGGTCCGCTGCTGTGGGGCCTGTGGACGACGCTTTGGCTGTCGGTGGTGTCCGGCGTGCTGGGCCTGTTGATCGGTCTGGCGACCGGGCTGTGCCGGCTGTCGAGCAACCCGACCCTGCGCGACCTGTCGACGATCTATGTCGAACTGGTGCGCGGCACGCCGCTGCTGGTGCAGATCTTCATTTTCTACTTCTTCATCGGCACGGTGATGAACCTGTCCCGGGAGTTCGCCGGGATCGCCGCGCTGTCGCTGTTCACCGGCGCCTACGTGGCGGAAATCATCCGTTCCGGCGTGCAGTCGATTGCCCGTGGCCAGAATGAAGCCGCCCGTTCGCTGGGTCTGAGCGCTGGCCAGTCGATGCGCCACGTAGTGTTGCCGCAAGCCTTCAAGCGCGTGCTGCCACCGCTGGCGGGGCAGTTCATCAGTCTGGTGAAAGACACCTCGCTGGTGTCGGTGATCGCCATCACCGAGCTGCTGAAAAGCGGTCGTGAAGTGATCACCACCTCGTTTTCGCCGTTCGAAATCCTGTTCTGCGTTGCCGGCCTGTACCTGTTGATCAACCTGCCGCTGTCGAAAATCGCCAGCCGGCTTGAGCGGAGGCTCGCGCAAAGTGATTGAAGTCCGCGATCTGGTAAAAGTCTTCGACACCCGTGGGCAAGTGGTCCGGGCTGTGGATAACGTCACCACTTCCGTCGCCAAGGGCGAGGTGCTGGTGGTGATCGGTCCGTCCGGCTCCGGCAAGTCGACCTTCCTGCGTTGCCTCAATGGTCTTGAGGAATTCGATTCCGGCTCGGTGAGCATCGACGGCCTGCAACTGGCCGACCCGAAAACCGACGTCAACGCCTACCGCCGCGAAGTCGGCATGGTGTTCCAGCACTTCAACCTGTTCCCGCACATGACCGTGCTGGAAAACCTGTGCCTGGCGCAGAAAGTCGTGCGCAAGCGTGGCCAGAAGGAAAGCGAGGCCAAGGCCCTGGCGTTGCTGGAGAAGGTCGGGATTGCTCAGAAGGCCCGCGAATACCCTTCGCGCCTGTCCGGCGGCCAGCAGCAGCGCGTGGCGATTGCCCGGGCGCTGGCGATGGACCCCAAGGTCATGCTGTTCGATGAGCCGACCTCGGCCCTCGACCCGGAGATGGTCGGTGAAGTGCTGGATGTGATGAAAAACCTGGCCGTGGAAGGCATGACCATGGTCTGCGTGACCCACGAAATGGGCTTTGCCCGGGAAGTGGCGGATCGGGTGCTGTTCTTCGATCACGGCAAACTGCTGGAAGACGCCTCGCCGGCGGCGTTCTTCGATGCGCCGAAGGATCCGCGGGCCCAGGCTTTCCTGCGCCAGGTTCTCTAAGCGCGGGGCAAAAAAAATCGCAGCCATTGGCTGCGATTTTTTTGTCACCGATCGTTCCCACGCTCTGGCATCCACTTACACCTTGAAGCGTCCCACCAACGTTTGCAGGTGAGTACCCAGGCGCGCCAGCTCGACGCTGGACGCTGCCGTCTCTTCACTCGCCGCCGACGTCTGGTCCGATACATCCCGCACGTTGAGCACGCTACGGTTGATCTCTTCGGCCACGGCACTCTGCTGCTCGGCCGCCGCTGCGATTTGCTGGTTCATCGCCTGAATCGCCGACACGGTGCGCGTGATGTTTTCCAGCGAGCCACCGGCACGACGGGTCAGTTCCACGCTGCTCTGGGTCAGCGTGCGGCTGTTGTCCATGATCGTCGCCACTTGCTGGGTGCCGTTCTGCAGGCCGACGATCAGCTCTTCGATTTCTTCGGTGGACTTCTGGGTGCGTTGCGCGAGGCTGCGCACTTCGTCAGCAACCACCGCGAAACCACGTCCGGCTTCACCGGCGCGGGCCGCTTCGATGGCAGCGTTGAGGGCCAGCAGGTTGGTTTGCTGGGCCACGGACTTGATCACGTCGAGGACGCTGCCGATCTTGTCGCTTTCGCGCTTGAGTTCGCCCATGGCTTCGGTGGAGTGGCCGACTTCAGTGGCCAGGCGTTCGATCTGGGCGATGGCTTCGCCAACCACTTTGTCGCCTTCGCGGGCCTGTTGGTCAGCGGCGACGGCCGCTTCTGAGGCTTCCTCGGCGTTGCGCGCGACTTCCTGCACGGTGGCAGCCATTTCGTTCATGGCGGTGGCGACCTGATCGGTCTCGACTTTCTGATTGTTCACGCCGGCACTGGTCTGCTCGGTCACGGCCGACAGTTCTTCGGCGGCGCTGGCGATCTGAGTGACGCCGTCACTGATCCCGCCGATCAAGTCGCGCAGGCCCTGAGTCATGCTCTGCATCGAACGCTGCAACTGGCCGAGTTCGTCGCGGCGCTGGGAGATTAGGTTGTGGGTCAGGTCGCCAGCGGCCACGCGCTCGGCGACTTTCAGGGTCTGCTCCAGCGGGATGATGATCTGCCGGGTGATCGCCCAGGCGGCGAGCAGGCCGAAGGCCACGGCCAGCAAGGTGGCGATCAGCAACTGGTTCTTGGCGCTGGCGGCATCGGTGTCACGCACGATGGTCTGGGAGTCGGTGAGCTTCTTGCTGATGTCCATCAACAGGTCGCCCTGGGCCGACATGCGGGCCAGCGCCTTGGCGCTGGCAACCTGCGAATCACGGAACTGGCTGACGGCAGCGCGATAGGCTTTCAGCGACTCGGTAGCCTGTTGCAGGTTGGCGATGTGCTGTTCCGGCAGTTTGGCCGGCAGGGTCTCGAGGTTTTTCAGGGCGTTGTCGATGGCGTCGAGGGCCGGTTGTTCGGCTTCGGCCTTGGCGCTGTAGGTGTAGCCGCGGACCTGGAAGCGGGCCTGCTGGATCAGCTTGCTGAGGTCGATCACCGCGTTGAACTGGGCAACGCTGTCGCCTTGCAGCATGGATTTCTCGACTTCGGCAACCTTGGCCACGGCATTGTCGGCGGTGGCGCCGAGTTTGCTGCGGGCGTCTTCGCGCAGGGCGGTGGCCTGGGTCATGTCGGCGAAGGCGCGTTTGTATTCGGCAACGGCGGCCAGTTGCTGATCGACCATCGCCGCGTCGGCTGACTGTTCGATCAGGCTGCGAGCGGTTTGCAGGCCGCTGTCGAGTTTGCCGAGCAGGTCGTTGACTGTGCCCGGGCCTTGTTCGCCACGACGCATTTCGTAGTCCAGACGCGCCAGGCGCAGGTCCTTGGTCAGCTCGTTGAGGCTCGAGATGAAACCGAGTTTGTCACCGCGGCTAATGATGCCGCTCATGCCGGTCCAACCGGTGAAGGTGATCAACAGGGTCAGCAGCAGCACCAGGCCGAAACCGATGCCCAGCTTGCGTTTGACGCTGACGTTTCCAAGATTCTCGGCTAACCAACGGTACATGCGACGACTCCCCTCGGACCACTAATTGGACTTATGGAGACTGTATCGGCTGAGTGATGGCAATCTGTAACGCAATTTGTCTGGCGCCGAATGGCGCCAGAGCGGTTCAGAACAGGCGGGCGAGCAGGGCAGTGACGGCGGTTTCGACGCGCAGGATGCGATCGCCGAGTTGCACCGGTTGCAGGCCGGATTTGCCCAGCAGGTCGATCTCGTAGGGAATCCAGCCACCCTCGGGGCCGATGGCCAGGGTCACCGGTTCGCTCAGGGCGCGCGGGCAGGGCGGGAAGTTGCCCGGATGGCCGACCAGGCCGAGGGTGCCGTCGGTGATGGCCGGCAGACGATCTTCGACAAACGGCTTGAAGCGCTTCTCGATGATGATTTCCGGCAGCACGGTATCGCGGGCCTGTTCGAGGCCGAGGATCAAATTCTCGCGAATCGCTTCCGGCTCCAGAAACGGCGTTTGCCAGAAGCTCTTCTCGACGCGATAGCTGTTGACCAGAATCACCTTCGACACACCCATGGTCGCCACGGTCTGGAACACCCGACGCAGCATCTTCGGGCGTGGCAGGGCGAGTACCAGGGTCAGCGGCAGCTTGGCCGGCGGTGGCTGATCGAGGGTGACCCGCAGTTCGGCTTCGCCCGCTTCCAGGCGCAGCAGCTCGGCCGAGCCCATCAACCCGTTGATGCGCCCGACCCGCAGGCTGTCGCCGACTTCCGAGCGGTGGACTTCCTGCATGTGGGTCAGGCGCCGATCACGCAGCACGACGCGGTCGGCCGCAATGAAATCGGCCTCTTCGAGCAGCAGCAGGTTCATGGCTGCGTCGCTGGCGGCTGGTCGTTGTGATCGTCGGCGGTTTCTTCCGGGCGCTCGCGCTTGCTGACCAGGCTGCCGAACAGGATGCCGACTTCGAACAGCATCCACATCGGCACGGCCAGCAGGGTCTGGGAGAAGATGTCCGGCGGAGTCAGGATCATGCCGACCACGAAGCAGCCGATGATCACGTACGGGCGGATCTTCTTCAGGTATTTGACGTCGACCACGCCGATCCACACCAGCAGCACCACGGCCACCGGGATTTCGAACGCCACGCCGAAGGCAAAGAACAGCGTCATGACGAAATCGAGGTAACTGGTGATGTCGGTCATCATTTCCACGCCGGCCGGGGTGGCCGAGGCGAAGAACTTGAAGATCAGCGGGAACACGAAGTAATAGGCGAATGCCATACCGGTGTAGAACAGCAGGATGCTGGAGATCAGCAATGGCACTGCGACACGCTTCTCGTGCTTGTACAGGCCCGGCGCGATGAAGCCCCAGATCTGATGCAGGATCACCGGGATCGCGAGGAACAGCGACACTATCATCGTCAGCTTCAGCGGCGTCAGGAACGGCGACGACACGTCGGTGGCGATCATCGTCGCGCCGGCCGGCAAGTAACTGCGCAGCGGCGTCGAGACGAAGGTGTAGATCTGCTGGGTGAAGGCGAACAGCCCGGCGAAGATGATGAAGATCGCCGCGACGCAGCGCAGCAGGCGGGTGCGCAACTCGGTGAGGTGCGAAACCAGCGGCATGTGCTGGTCGTTTTCGGGGAGGCTAGGGCCTGTCATCGGTCATTTCCTGTGTCGCGCCGAGCCCGTATTTGCGCAGGGCAAGGCGCGAGGCGCGTAGTTTGGCGTTTCAAATAAGCAACGAGTAACGCAGCCCTGCGCAAATACGGGCCGGCCCTTCGGGTTGTGCCTGAAAGCGGGCCAGGCCGCGTTGTAGTCCTTGGAAAGGTAAAACACATTCCCTGCGGACTACGCCTTGCCTGGCCCGCTTTCAGACGACAACGCGACACAGGAAATGACCGATGACAGGCCCTTGTCATGGGGCTCGCGGCGGCAATGTTGGGTCGTGAGGGGCCGGCGTGGTTGGCGCGGCGGCTGGAGCAACAGGTTCAATCGGCTTCATGATCGGCGCAGCTTCAGCGGCGGCGGCAGAAACGTGCTCGACGCTTGCCGGTTGTTCCGCAACGGGAGCCACTGGCGTTTGCTCTGCAACCGGCGGCACCGGTGTCGGCTCCTGCTGAGCCGGAGGCGTGAAAATCTTCCGCGCCTCCTGCTCCAGCGACAGAATGTGTTCGTTGTGCAGTTGCCGACGGATTTCGTCGGCACCGATTTCACGTTCAACTTCCTGTTTGATCGCGTTGAAGCTGCGCTTCAGCCGCCCGACCCACAGGCCGGCGGTGCGCGCAGCACCCGGCAAACGCTCGGGGCCCAGCACCAGCAGGGCAACGAGGCCGACGAGCAGCAGTTCAGAGAAGCTGATACCAAACATTAGTCAGTGCTCACACGTCTTTGCGGATCGGCTCTTCGACTTTTTGCGCCTGCACGTCGATGGTGTGCGGCGGGTTGACCTGAGCGGTGGCTTGCGGCTGAACCGGTGGCACCGGTTGCGCAGGCGTGACGGTCGGATCGGCCGGTTTTTCGTCGTCGTTCATGGCTTTGCGAAAGCCCTTGATCGACTCGCCGACGTCGGTGCCGAGGTTTTTCAGTTTCTTGGTGCCGAACACCAGCACCACGACAACCAGAATGACGATCCAGTGTTTCCAGTCAAAAATGCCCATGTTGCTGTTCCTCTCTAATAGTTGTTCAGGCGGACGGACGCGAGGCTTTCTCGACGTGTCCGGACAGACCGAAGCGACGATCCAGCTCGTCGAGTACAGCCTGCGGATGCTGCCCCAGTTGGGCGAGCATGACCATGCTGTGAAACCACAGGTCGGCGGTCTCGTAGATCACGTCGCTGCAGTCGCCACTGACGGCGGCGTCCTTGGCGGCAATGATCGTTTCGACCGATTCTTCGCCGACTTTTTCCAGAATCTTGTTCAAGCCCTTGTGATACAGACTGGCCACATACGAGCTGTCGGCAGCAGCGCCCTTGCGCTCTTCAAGCACCTGAGCGAGGCGGGTCAGGGTGTCACTCATGTTTGTGTCCTGCGGAATAAATAGCGTGCGGGTCTTTCAGGACCGGGTCGACCGTTTTCCAGTCGCCGTTTTCGAAGACGCGGTAGAAGCAGCTCTGACGGCCGGTATGGCAAGCGATGTCGCCAATCTGTTCGACCATCAGGATGATCACGTCGGCGTCGCAGTCCAGACGCATTTCATGCAGGGTCTGCACATGGCCGGACTCTTCGCCCTTGCGCCACAGCTTGCCACGGGAACGTGACCAGTAGATTGCACGGTTTTCCGCGGCGGTCAGCTCCAGGGCTTCGCGGTTCATCCAGGCCATCATCAGCACGCGTCCGGTCTTGTGATCCTGGGCAATCGCCGGCACCAGGCCATCGGCGTCCCACTTGATCTCGTCCAGCCAGTTTTTCATCTTCGACTCCGACAGCGAACCCACACTTCAATAGTCGGGTTCAGGCGTTGAAACAGTGTGCCAGCCGATCGCGGAACTGGCTATCGGCGAACGACCAGATACAAGCCGACTGCCACCATGATCCCGGCGGGCCAATGCCCCAGTTCGTGCAACGGGCCGCCGGCGGCGAGGATCGTGCCGCCTGCCAGATGCGCGCTGCCGAGCAGGCGCAGGAACCAGTCGTCCTTGCGTTTGTGCCACGGCGGCGGTGGATCGTTGGCGTGGGGCTGGGACATGCGTTCGAGCAGGTCGCGGGCCATGTTGGCCAGGTGCGGCAGTTGTTCGAACTGGCTCTGGACGTTGCCGATCAAGGCTTTCGGGCTGACGCGCTCGCGCATCCAGCGTTCGAGGAACGGCTGCGCGGTGTTCCACAGATCCAGGTCCGGGTACAGCTGACGGCCCAGGCCTTCGATGTTCAGCAAGGTCTTTTGCAGCAATACGAGCTGTGGCTGCACTTCCATGTTGAAGCGGCGTGCGGTCTGGAACAGGCGCATCAGCACCTGGCCAAATGAAATATCTTTTAACGGTTTTTCGAAGATTGGCTCGCACACGGTACGGATCGCCGCTTCGAATTCGTTGAGCTTGGTTTCCGCCGGCACCCAGCCCGAATCGATGTGCAATTGCGCCACGCGGCGGTAGTCGCGCTTGAAGAAGGCGAACAGGTTGCGCGCCAGATAATCCTGGTCTTCCGGGGTCAGGCTGCCGACGATGCCGCAGTCGATCGCAATGTACTGCGGGCTCCACGGGTTGACGGTGCTGACGAAGATGTTGCCCGGGTGCATGTCGGCGTGGAAGAAACTGTCGCGGAACACCTGGGTGAAGAAGATCTCCACGCCACGCTCGGCAAGCATTTTCATGTCGGTGCGCTGGTCGGCGAGGGTCGCCAGGTCCGTCACCTGAATCCCGTAGATACGCTCCATCACCAGCACTTTCGGCCGGCACCAGTCCCAATAGACTTGTGGCACGTACAGCAGCGGCGAGCCTTCGAAGTTGCGCTTCAACTGGCTGGCGTTGGCCGCCTCGCGCAACAGGTCGAGTTCGTCGTAGATGGTTTTTTCGTAGTCGCTGACCACTTCCACCGGGTGCAGCAGACGGGCGTCGGCGGAGACCTTTTCGGCCGCGCGGGCGAGGATGAACAGCCACGCCAGATCCTGCGCGATGATCGGCTTCAGGCCCGGGCGGATCACCTTGACCACCACCTCTTCGCCGGTCTTCAACTGCGCGGCATGCACCTGCGCGACCGAGGCCGAGGCCAGCGGCTCGACGTCGAAACGGCTGAACACTTCGCTGATCTTCTTGCCCAGCTGTTCTTCGATGAGCTTGACCGACAGCTGCGAATCGAACGGCGGCACGCGGTCCTGCAACAGCATCAGTTCATCGGCGATGTCTTCCGGCAGCAGGTCGCGGCGGGTCGAGAGGATCTGCCCGAACTTGATGAAGATCGGCCCCAGGTCCTGCAACGCCAGGCGCAGGCGTGCGCCACGGCTCAGGTCCAGCGGCTTGCGCGGGAACCAGCGCCACGGCAAGGCGTAGCGCAGCGCCAGCAGGAACCACGGCAATGGCAGATCGAACAGCAGGTCATCGAGGCGGTAGCGGATCACGACGCGCTGGATGCGCAACAGACGGCGGACGGCGAGCAGCTTCATGCGTTATCGCTTGGGTCGAGGGATCGGGAAAGGCGCTCGAAGCGCGCCTCGAGACGTTCCAGATCGAGTTTGATCCGGTCCAGTTCGCTGAAACGGGCTTCGGCTTCGCGTTGCCCGACGAGGGTGCGCGATTCTTCGGCCAGGTATTCGGCGAGGTTCTGGTTGAGGCTGGCAAATCCTTGTTGATACCAGCGGGCGCGGCTGCGCAGGTGACCGCCGACCAGTTGCGTGGCGACCGGTCCCAGCCAGCGCGAGAGTTCGTACTCCCAGTCCAGCTCAAGGTCCTGCAGCACGCCCGCCAGTTCCAGCAGCACGCCGCTGTCGCCGTCGAGTTCGACTTCCGGTGCGTGCAGCACCGCCGTCTTGTCCTTGCTCAGGGCCAGTTTCACCAGGCTCGAGGCCGGGGCGCGCAAGGTGCAGTCGACGCCGGTTTCCCAGTGGGACGCCAGCATCAGGCCTTCGTCGCTCGGCAGGATGAACAGTTGCAGCGCCGGGCTGCGGCAATCCACGGCAATCACTTTGCCGGTCAGATGCGCCAGTCGCGGCAGCGCCGTGCTGTCGAGACGCAGCACGCGGTTCAGGCCGAGTTCGACGCTGGCCAGCAGCCCGGTCAGCAGCATCAGGGTTTGATGCCGCGGTGCAGGGCAACGATGCCTGCGGTCATGTTGTGATAGGTCACACGGTCGAAACCGGCGTCGACCATCATCGACTTCAGGGTTTCCTGATTTGGGTGCATGCGGATCGACTCGGCCAGATAGCGATAGCTTTCCGAGTCGTTGGTGATCAGCTTGCCCATCAGCGGCATGAAGGCGAACGAGTAGGCGTCGTAGGCCTTGGACATCAGCGCGTTGGTCGGCTTGGAGAACTCCAGCACCAGCAGGCGACCGCCAGGCTTGAGTACGCGCAGCATGGAGCGCAGGGCGTCTTCCTTGTGCGTCACGTTGCGCAGGCCGAAGGCGATGGTCACGCAGTCGAAATGGTTGTCCGGGAACGGCAGTTTTTCAGCGTCAGCCTGGACGAATTCGACGTTGCCCGACACGCCGACATCCAGCAGGCGGTCACGACCGACCTTGAGCATGGATTCGTTGATGTCTGCGAGAACCACCTGACCGGTCGGGCCGACCAGGTGCGAGAATTTCTTGGTCAGGTCGCCCGTGCCGCCGGCGATGTCCAGCACGCGGTTGCCTGCGCGCACGCCCGACAATTCGATTGCGAAGCGCTTCCACAGACGGTGCATGCCGCCCGACAGAAGGTCGTTCATCAGGTCGTACTTGGCGGCTACGGAGTGGAACACCTCAGCGACTTTTTCCGCTTTCTGGCTTTCCGGAACGTTTTTGAAGCCGAAGTGAGTGGTGGGTTCGGCATCGCTGCCTTTGCGCTGATCAGTCATATCGCTGTCACCAAAAGAGAATGCGCGACATTCTAATCCCCAAGCCATGCTTTGTCTTGGAATGGCTAAAGGTAAGATGGGCAACCTTCGGGACGATTTGCCGCAGTGGCGGTCAAGATTCGTTGCAGGCATTCATAGCCCCATTCAAAAAGCAGGAGTCATTCAATGGCCCATATCAGTGTTGAGCGTGCCCACAGCCTGGGCAAGGAAGTTGCCCGCGAGAAAGCCGACAAGCTGGCGCAGAAACTGTCCGATCAGTATGGCCTCGAGCCGCAGTGGGCGGGTGACACCCTGAACCTCAAGCGTTCGGGCGTGAAAGGCGCGGTGCATGTGGCCGAGGATTCGATCCGGGTCGACGTGGAACTGGGCCTGATGATGTCGGCCATGAGCGGCATGATCAAAGCCGAGATCGAGAAGGCGCTGGACAAGGCGCTGGTCTGAACAGAACAGAGGGGGAGCTTCGGGCTGCTCTTTTTCTTTGTGGTGCACCTGCCTTTTATGTCAGTTGTTAGGGTGCCGTTTCTAATTTTTCTCCCTACTTTGTGCCTGAGCCCGACACACGTCCGGGCAGTTCCTCAAACCTTCTGCGCGTGAGGTGCACCATGGCCAAAGTTATTTTGAAGAAAAAAATCGACGCCTCGACTTCTGCTCTGAGCGACGTCAAATCCTATGCCCGCAAGATCTGGCTGGCAGGCCTGGGTGCCTACACCAAGGTCGGTCAGGAGGGCAGCGAGTACTTTCAGGAGTTGATCAAGGCTGGTCAAACTGTTGAAAAGAAAGGCAAAAAAGTCGTCACCGAAAAACTCGAAGCGGCCAATGCCGAGATCGACGAAGCCAAGAGCGAAGTCAGCTCTTTCAAAGGCCGCGTCGAAGTTCAGCTCGACAAGGTCGAGAAGGCGTTCGACACGCGTGTCGCCAGTGCCTTGAATCGTATCGGCATTCCGTCTAAACATGACGTTGAGGCACTCTCTGCTAAGCTCGATGAGCTGACGGCATTGCTCGAACGCGTCGCGCGTAAATCTTAAGGAGAACGGGATGGCTGGTAAAAAGAACACCGATAAAGAAGGCAGCTCGTGGATCGGGAAAGTCGAAGACTACTCCCGCAAGATCTGGCTGGCTGGTTTAGGCGTGTACTCGAAGATCGACACTGACGGCAGCAAGCTCTTCGATACATTGGTCAAAGACGGCGAGAAAGCCGAGAAGCTCACCAAGGCTGCAGTCGGCAAGACAGTCGATGCTGCCAAGGACTCTGCAAACTCGGCCAAATCGCGCATCAGCGGCGTGAAAGATCGCGCGCTGGGCACGTGGGATCAACTGGAAGGGGCTTTCGACAAGCGCCTGAACAGTGCGATTTCGCGCCTGGGTGTACCGAGCCGCAACGAGGTGAAGGATCTGCACAAGAAGGTCGACACCCTGACCAAGCAGATTGAAAAGCTCACCGGCCTGAAGACCCAGCCTGTAGCGGCCAAAACCGCTGCAGCCAAACCGGCGGCAAAACCTGCTGCCAAACCATTGGCCAAGGCTGCTGCTAAACCTGCAGCAAAACCTGCGGCCAAAACCGCAGCCGCCAAGCCCGCAGCGAAAGCCGCGGCCAAACCGGTTGCCGCCAAGGCCGCCGCGAAACCTGCTGCAAAACCAGCGGCCAAGCCAGCAGCGAAAACTGCTGCCGCCAAACCCGCTGCCAAGCCTGCCGCCAAACCGGCTGCGGCGAAAAAACCAGCAGTGAAAAAACCGGCCGCGCCGAAAGCCGCTGCGCCGAAACCGGTGACCACACCGGCAGCACTGGCAAGTACGTCGAACTCCGCTTCGGCTCCAACCCCGGCGCCTGCTCCGACTGTTGCATCGACTCCGTCGACGCCGACCAGTCAGTCCTGATTTTCAGGGCTCAAGAAAACGCCCGGCCTGTGAAGGTCGGGCGTTTTTGTTTGGGCGGTCACTCGTGATCTTCGAGGTACTGCAGCGCCATCCGCTCCGTCGCCACTTTCACCGGCGGCAACAGGTGCGGTGCCACCAGCATCATGATCTGGTACACCACCAGCCTCACTTCCCCCTCGCGATCGAGAATCCGCTGATAGTCCAGCGAGAACAGCAAGGTCATGGTGATCTGCTCCACCAGTTGCCCCAGCGCCTGGGTATCACTGACCAACTGCCCGGACGCCTTCAATCGCGCCAGCAATGACGCCAGCGTGCGCTTCAGGACGTTGAGAAAGTTGCGGATGCCCTTGGCCAGTTTCGGCAGGCGTCCGGCCAGGTTCGACAGGTCCTGGAACAGGAACCGGTACTGCGCCAGCCGCTCGACGATCAAGTGCAGGAACAGCCAGTAATCCCCCGGCGCCAGCTCTACATCCGCGGGCGGGTCGAGCAGTGGCGCCAGTTCGTTCTGGAAGCGCTCGAACAACCCGAGGATCAGCGGCTCCTTGCCGTGAAAGTGGTAGTAGAGGTTGCCGGGGCTGATCCCCATTTCATTGGCAACCTCCATGGTGGAGACGTTCGGCTCGCCCTTTTCGTTGAACAACTGCAGGGCACATTCGAGGATCCGTTCGCTTGTTTTCATCCAGTCTTCTTAAAGGGCGTTTGGGGCTGGTCAACGCACACGCACGTAAGTGCCGGGCGCCGCCTCCATCGGTGGATAGTTCGCGTTGCCAAGGGCCATCTGGGTTTCGCGCAGGGTGCCGGAGCGCTGCTGAACCCATTCCAGCCACTGCGGCCACCAGCTGCCGTCGACTTTTTTCGCGTCGTAGTACCAGGCACGCGGGTCGCTGCTCATCTTGCCGTTTTCGACGAAGTTGGCCTTGGGGTTGCTCGGCGGGTTGAGAATGCTCTGCACATGGCCGCTGTTGGACAGCACGAAGCGCCGCTCGCCACCGAGCAGCAAGGTCGAGCGATACACCGCGTCCCATGGCGTGATGTGGTCGTTCATGCCGGCCACGCTGAAACTGTCGACCGTGACTTTCTGCAGGTCGATCGGCGTGCCGCAGACTTCCAGGCCGCCCGAATGAATCAGCGGGTTGTGCTTGAAGAAATCCAGCAGATCGCCATGAAACGCGGCGGGCAGACGGGTGCTGTCGTTGTTCCAGTAGAGGATGTCGAACGCCGGCGGCTCCTTGCCCAGCAGGTAGTTGTTGACGAAGTAGCTCCAGATCAGATCGTTGGGACGCATCCAGGCGAACACCTTGGCCATGTCGCGACCGTCCAGCACGCCTTTCTGGTAGGAGCGGCGCTTGGCCGCTTCGAGGGTCTGTTCATCGGCGAACAGTGTGGCCGGAGAGTCGATCTGGCTGTCGAGCAGGCTCACCAGATAGGTTGCGCTGGAGACCCGCCGTAGTTGCCGCTTGGCCTGCAAGTGCCCCTGCAACGCGGCGATCGTCAGCCCTCCGGCGCAGGCGCCCATCAGGTTGACTTCGCGGGCGCCGGTGATCGCCCGGCAGATGTTCATCGCTTCTTCTACGGCTTCGACGTAGGTCGACAGGCCCCATTCGCGATGGCGCACGTCCGGGTTGCGCCAGCTGATCATGAAGGTCTGCAAGCCGTTCTTCAGGGCGTACTGGACGAAGCTGTTGTTCGGGCTCAGGTCGAAAATGTAGTACTTGTTGATTTGTGGCGGCACCACCAGCAGCGGTTTTGAATACTGCTTTTCGCTCATCGGCTTGTACTGGATCAGCTCAAGCATTTCGTTGCGAAACACCACTGAGCCTGTGGTGGTGGCGACGGTCTTGCCGACTTCGAAAGCCTGCTTGGTCACCTGGCGCGGCAGGCCGTCGTTGTGCAGCAGGTCATCGAACAGATGGCTCAGCCCACGCACCAGGCTGTGGCCGCCGGAGTTGAACAGCTCCTTGACCGCCAGCGGATTGAGCAGCGTGTTGGAGGGCGCGACGGCGTCGTTGATCAGGGAAAAAGCGAAGTGCGCACGGGCGCGATCGTCATCGCTCATGCTGCTGTCGTCGATCCAGCTCTTGACCTGCTTCTGCCAGCTCAAATAAGCCTGCAGGCTCCGGCGGTAGAACGGGTTTAGGCTCCAGGCCGGGTCGGCGAAGCGGCTGTCATTGGGGTTGGTCGGGTGCAGGGTTTCGCCGAGCAGCACGCGTCCGAGCGCGCCACCGAGTTTCAACGCGTGCCTCGCGCTGTGAATCGGGTTGCGCAGGCCGTGGGCGGCTACGCTGCGCAACGTCGAAATCAGGTCGCGGCCACGCAGGCCGGTCATTGCACTTTGTGCATTGATGAAAACGGCAGGACTGGGCACTACGCCCGTCGCTGGTTTGTCGCGCATGACTCAACACTCCTTCGTCTTCAGGTCAAAAACAAACACACCGAACCAGAACACCATAGACGCTGTTGCGGGTTGTTGCCTGCGCGGCGTCCTGCCACGCACTTTGAAAAGGCTCTGCAAGGAGCTGTCCAGAAAGCCGGACCGGGCCGGTTATCCGCCCAGCGGTGTCGGGTGGGGGTGCATCACTGCACGAAGACGTTCCTCCTGGAGGAACTTCATGATGATCGGCGCCACGGCTTCGGCCCGGGTGATCAGGAACAGATGACCGTCATCGATGATGTGCAACTGGGCGTTGGGAATCCGCCAGGCCAGCATGCGCATGTTGATCAGCGGGATCAGCGGATCGTCGTCACCGGCCAGCACCAGGGTCGGCTGATGGATCTTGTGCAGCCAGTGAATGCTGGTCCAGCCAAGGCCCGCGAACAGTTGCCAGTAGTAGCCGAGCTTGCCCGCCGAACGCACCTTGGCCGCATGGCTGGCGGCGAGTGTCGGGTCGCGGCGGAACGAGCCGCCGTAGATCATCGGGGCGATGCGGATCACATGGGACGGCTGGATGTAGCGCCGTGGACTGGCCATCATCCACAGCACCTTCGGCTTGCCCGGCACCATCACCGCGCCCGCCGCTGTCGCTGCCAATACCAGCTTCTTGCAGCGCTCTGGGTAGTCATAGGCAAACTGTTGCGCCAGCGCGCCACCCCAGGACACGCCGATCACGTTGACCTGTCCGTAGTCGAGGTAGTCGAGCATCCGTGCAGTGAGCTTCGCCAGTCCCGGAAAGCGATACGGCCGTCTCGGCGTCGAAGAACCCCCGACACCGGGCACGTCGAAGGCGATCACTTCCAGGTCCGGATCCAGCGCCGCGACAAAAGGAAACACCAGCTCCAGGTTGGCGCCGATGCCGTTGAAAATCAGCAAGGGCGTCAAGTGAGGCTTGCCGGGGCGAACCGCCGTGCGGATGGTCTGGCCATCCAGCTCGACAGTACGAAAGATGAACGGTTGCGGCATGCTTCAAGGCCCTGTGGGTCGCAATCTCAGTGTTCACCTCACTCCCCGGAGGGAGTGAGGTGTATCGGTTACCGCTCGTGTACGTAAGTGCCCGGCGATGCTTCGCCTGCCGGATACGCTTTGTTGCCCAGTTTCGTCGGTGCCTTTTTCAGCTCGCCCGAACGCGCCGCTTGCCACGCCTGCCAGTGCAGCCACCAGGAGTCGGCATGCTTGGTCGAGTTTTCCTGCCAGTCATCGGCATTGGCGGTCATTTCGTCGCTGGTCATGTAGCGCGATTTCGGGTTGCCCGGCGGGTTCAGAATGCTCTGGATATGCCCGCTGCTCGACAGCACGAATTCCACCTTGCCGCCAAACAGCTGCGCCGACTTGTAGCAGGACTTCCACGGGGTGATGTGGTCGTTGGTGCCGGCCAGCGAGAATATGTCGGCGGTCACCTGCTTGAGGTCGATCGGCGTGCCGCACACTTCCAGTGCATCGGGGCGGATCAGTGGGTTGTTTTTGAACATCTCGATCAGGTCGCCGTGGAACGCCGCCGGCAACCGGGTGGTGTCGTTGTTCCAGAACAGAATGTCGAACACCGGCGGCTCGTTGCCGAGCAGGTAGTTGTTGACCCAGTAGTTCCAGATCAGATCGTTGGGACGCATCCAGGCGAAGACCTTGGCCATGTCTTTGCCTTCGAGCACGCCGGCCTGATACGAATGGCGCTTGGCCATTTCCAGGGTCTGCTCGTCGACAAACAGCGCGACGTCGCTGTCCAGGGTGGTGTCGAGCACGCTGACCAGCAGGGTCAGGGCATTGACCTTGTTTTCGCCAGTGGCGGCATAGTGGCCGAGCAGGGCGGTGCACGTGATGCCGCCAGAGCAGGCGCCGAGCATGTTGACGTCCTTGCTGCCGGTGATCGCGGTGACCACGTCGACCGCTTCCTTCAGGGCTTCGATGTAGGTCGAAAGGCCCCACTCGCGCTGTTCCTTGGTCGGGTTGCGCCAGCTGACGATGAAGGTCTGCACATTGTTGCGCAGGCAGAAGCGCGCCAGGCTCTTGTCCGGGCTCAGGTCGAATACATAGAACTTGTTGATCTGCGGCGGTACGACCAGCAGCGGGCGCTCGTGCACCTGCTCGGTGATCGGCTTGTACTGGATCAGCTCCAGCACGTCGTTGCGAAACACCACTGCGCCTTCGGTCACGCCCAGGGTCTTGCCGACCTCGAACGCGCCCATGTTGACCTGGCTCGGCATGCCGCCGTTGTGTACCAGATCCTTGGCCAGATGCGAGAGGCCGTCGAGCAGGCTCTTGCCGCCGGTCTCGAAGAAACGTTTGACCGCCGCCGGGTTGGCCGCCGTGTTGGTCGGCGCCATGGCTTCGGTCATCAGGTTGATCACGAAGTGGCCGCGCGCAATGTCCTTGGGCGAGAGGCTGCTGTCGTCGATCCAGGCATGGAGTTCCTTGCGCCACGCCAGATAGGTTTGCAGGTAACGCTTGTACAGCGGGTTCTGACTCCACGCCGGATCGGCAAAGCGACGGTCATCGCCAGCCGGTTGCAGTTCTGATTTGCCGAACAGCACGTTCTTCAATTCGAGGCCGAAATGAGTGACGTGTTTGACACTATGGATCGGTTGTTTGATGGCCTGGGTCAGCACCATTCGAGCAGAGGCCAGCAGATCCTTTCCGCGAAGCCCAACGACAGGATTCAGCCCCAGGGTGTTTTCCGAGGCTTGGTACTTCAAATCATCGTTATTCTTGTTACTCATCTACGACGCTCCATTGTCCTGAGACGAGTACCCGGTTTTCTGCTGTGCAGTTCCACAGCCAATGCCAGGTACTACTGCTCGGGTGACCGTTGATTCTGCATAGCTGCTTTACAGTCGTAGAGCACTGCAGGGAACTTGCCAGCTCCATTGGTTACCCGAGTTTAATTTTTTTCGCAAGCAGCCGATCCCGGGCCGCTTTAGCGGAGCATTCAAACAGATGAATTTAGAAAATGCCCTCTAAACAGTCCGAGGCGCGGACTAGAGCATCAGCTTGACGACGGACTCGTCCGGGTCGCGGGTTTTGCCGGCGGCTTTGAGCTCGGCCAGATAATCCGCCCAGAGTGCGTCATAACGTCGCCCCAGTTCGTAGAGGTAATCCCAGGTGAACAGGCCGCTGTCGTGACCGTCGTCGAAGGTCAGTTTCAGTGCGTACTGACCGGCCGGTTCTACCTTGGACAGGCCGACGTGCAGCTTGCCGAATTGCAGGATCGGTTTGCCGTGGCCCTGGACCTCGGCGGAGGGCGAATGCACGCGCAGGAATTCGGCGGGCAGGGTGTACTCCTCGCCGGACGCGTATTTGAGCGACAGGGTTTTCGAGGCTTTGTGCAGTTTGATGTCGGTGGGGAGTTGGGTCATTGCCGGCGTTCCGTCAGGTGAAAAAAATTGTGGGAGCCGATGGCTCCCACAGTTTCACGACCACTGTCAGTATGGCTTACAGGATATAACGAGACAGATCTTCGTTCTGCGCCAATTCACCCAGGTGGCTGTTGACGTACTCGGCGTCGATCAGGATCGCCTTGTCGTCGTGGGCGCTGGCCAGATCGCCGGCACTGAACGACACCTCTTCCAGCAGGCGCTCGAGCAGCGTGTGCAGGCGACGGGCACCGATGTTCTCGGTCTTCTCGTTGACCTGCCAGGCGATCTCCGCCAGACGCTTGATGCCGTCAGGCTGGAACTGGATGTTCAGGCCTTCGGTCTTCAGCAGCGCGCAGTATTGCTCGGTGAGCGAGGCGTGCGGTTCGCTGAGGATGCGCTCGAAGTCTTCCGGGCTCAGGGCCTTGAGTTCGACGCGGATCGGCAGACGGCCTTGCAGCTCCGGCACCAGGTCGCTCGGCTTGCTCAGGTGGAACGCACCGGAGGCGATGAACAGGATGTGGTCGGTCTTGACCATGCCCAGCTTGGTGTTGACGGTGCAGCCTTCGATCAGCGGCAGCAGGTCGCGTTGTACGCCTTCACGGGACACATCGGCGCCGCCGACATTGCCGCGCTTGGCGACCTTGTCGATTTCGTCGATGAACACGATGCCGTGCTGCTCGACCGCTTCCAGGGCCTTGGCCTTCAACTCTTCTTCGTTGACCAGGCGACCGGCTTCTTCATCGCGCACCAGCTTCAGCGCTTCCTTGACCTTGAGCTTGCGAGACTTCTTCTTGCCCTTGCCCATGTTGGCGAACAGGGACTGAAGCTGGTTGGTCATCTCTTCCATGCCCGGCGGCGTGGCGATCTCGATGCCGGCCATTTCGGCGACTTCGATCTCGATTTCCTTGTCGTCCAGCTGACCTTCGCGCAGGCGCTTGCGGAACAGCTGGCGGGTGTTGGAATCCGGGCTCGGCGCTTCTTCGTTGCTGAAGCCCATGCGTGCCGGCGGCAGCAGGGCGTCGAGGATACGGTCCTCGGCAGCGTCTTCGGCGCGGTGGCGAACGCGGGTCATTTCCTGCTCGCGCAGCATTTTGATCGCGGCATCGGCCAGATCACGGATGATCGATTCGACGTCGCGGCCGACGTAGCCGACTTCGGTGAACTTGGTCGCTTCGACTTTGATGAACGGCGCATTGGCCAGCTTGGCCAGGCGACGGGCGATCTCGGTTTTACCGACACCGGTCGGGCCGATCATCAGGATGTTCTTCGGGGTCACTTCAACACGCAGCTCTTCAGGCAGCTGCATGCGGCGCCAGCGGTTGCGCAGGGCAATCGCGACGGCGCGCTTGGCATCGTCCTGGCCGATGATATGGCGATTGAGTTCGTGGACGATTTCGCGGGGAGTCATGGACATAATAATTGACGGTCCTCAAGCAGAAACAAGCCGTGGCACAGGGCCGACTCAGGCTTCTTCAGCGAGATCCTGCTCCTCAATGGTCTGAGTGTGGTTGGTGAATACACAGATGTCGGCGGCGATCCCGAGAGCGGTCTCGACGATTTCGCGGGCCGACAGATCGGTCTTTTTCAGCAGCGCGCTGGCAGCAGCCTGGGCGTAACCGCCACCGGAACCCATGGCGATCAGGCCGTTTTCCGGTTCGACCACGTCACCGTTGCCGGTGATGATCAGGGAGGCGTCCTTGTTGGCGACCGCGAGCATGGCTTCGAGGCGGCTCAGGGAGCGGTCGGTGCGCCATTCTTTTGCGAGTTCAACGGCGGCGCGGATCAGGTGGCCCTGATGTTTCTCGAGCTGGCCTTCGAAACGTTCGAACAGGGTAAAGGCGTCGGCGGTGGCACCGGCGAAACCGGCGATGACCTGGCCGTGGTACAGGCGACGAACTTTCTTCGCGTTGCCTTTCATCACGGTGTTGCCGAGAGAAACCTGGCCGTCGCCGCCCATGACGACTTTGCCGTGGCGGCGGACTGAAACGATGGTGGTCAAGGGAAGAGTCTCCACACTGCGGGGCGAAAATGCCTTATGCCCATTCATATGGGGGTGGTGGAGAGGATTTCAACTGCGGGAAGGGAGAGGGGACGAGCGGTGCTTTGTACATGATCGTTCCCACGCAGAACGACATGATCGTTCCCACGCTCCGCGTGGGAATGCCTCAATGGACGCTCCGCGTCCCTGCGGCAAGGGACGCGGAGCGTCCCGGGCTGCATTCCCACGCAGAGCGTGGGAACGATCGGTGGGGAGGTATCAGCGGCTCTGGCGTTGTTGTAACAACAGGTTGCTGAACCCTGCGCCCGCCAGTTGTTTCTGGGCGGTGGTCAGTTGTTCGCGGTTGCTGAACGGGCCGACCAGTACGCGATACCAGGTTTCATCCTTCACCGTCCCGGATTCAACCGCTACCGCCTGGCCGAGCAGAATGATCTGCGCGCGCACCTTGTCGGCATCGGCCTCTTTGCGGAACGAACCGGCCTGGAGGAAGAACTTGGTCACCGGCGCAGCCTTGGTCACCGGCGGCGCTGGCGGTGGGGTAATCCCGGCCAGTGCAGCCTGCGCGCGCGCCGTGTCGATCTTCGCCGCTTCGGCCGGGGTCACCGGCGTGGTCGGGATCGCCGGCACCTGTGGCGTCGGCAGGGTTTTCTCCGGCACGGCGTCAGGCGGCACGATCACTTCCGATTCCGGCAGCAGGGTGTAGAAGTCGTACTTCGGCTTCACCGGTTGCGTCGGGCTCGGCGGGGTCTTGTTGGCCTCGGCGATCTTGGTGGCTTTCTGTTGCTGCTGTTGCTCGATCTTCTCGCGCTTGACCGTGTCGCTGCCCTTGCCCGGCTCCAGTTTCATCAGAAACACGATGAACGCGCCGACCGTCAGGCCGATGGCCATCCACAGCCAACCCGGGATCGGTTGCTTTGCAGGAGCTTGGTAACGGCTGGCGCCACGCTTGGGTGCAGGTTTTTTCTTGGCAGCCAACTTACATACGCTCCAGGGTTTCCAGGCCGAGCAGTTCCAGGCCTTGCTTGAGGGTACGGCCGGTCAGCGCGGCAAGGCGCAGACGGCTCTGCATTTGTGCCGGGGTGTCGGCGGCGAGGATCGGGCAGTTCTCGTAGAAGCTGGAGAACAGGCCGGCGACGTCGTACAGGTAAGTGCACAGGGTGTGTGGCGTGCCCTTTTCCGCGACGTTGTTCAGCACTTCACCGAACTGCGCCAGTTTGGCCGCCAGTTCCTGTTCGTGCGCCGCTTCGAGAACGATCTGGCCGTCGACTTCGCTGAAGTCCTTGCCCAGTTTGCGGAACACGCCGGCCACGCGGGTGTAGGCGTACAGCAGGTACGGCGCGGTGTTGCCTTCGAAATTGAGCATCAGGTCGAAGTTGAAGCTGTAGTCGCTGGTGCGGTGCTTCGACAGGTCGGCGTACTTCACCGCGCCGATGCCCACGACTTTGGCGATGTTGCGCAGCTCGTCTTCGGCCAGCTCCGGATTCTTGTCCTTCACCAGGGTGTAGGCGCGTTCCTGAGCTTCGGTCAGCAGATCGATCAGCTTCACGGTGCCACCATCACGGGTCTTGAACGGACGGCCATCGGCGCCGTTCATGGTGCCGAAGCCCATGTGTTCCATTTCCATCGGATGGGTCACGAAACCGGCCTTGCGCGCCACGGCGAACACTTGCTGGAAGTGCAGGGCCTGACGCTGATCGACGAAGTACAGCGCACGGTCGGCCTTCAGTTTGCCGCTGCGGTAGCGCACGGCCGCCAGGTCGGTGGTGGCGTACAGGTAGCCGCCGTCAGCCTTGACGATGATCACCGGCAGCGGCTCGCCTTCGGCGTTCTTGAACTCGTCGAGGAACACGCACTGGGCGCCGTTGCTTTCGACCAGCATGCCGGCGGCCTTCAGATCGTTGACCACGTTGATCAGGTCGTCGTTGTAGGCGCTTTCGCCCATCACGTCGGCCATGGTCAGTTTGACGTTGAGCAGTTCGTAGATCTTCTGGCAGTGCGACAGCGAGATGTCCTTGAACTTGGTCCACAGCGCCAGGCATTCCGCGTCGCCGGCCTGCAGCTTGACCACCAGGCCACGGGCGCGGTCGGCGAATTCCGGGGACTCGTCGAAGCGCTGCTTGGCGGCGCGGTAGAAGTTTTCCAGGTCCGACAGCTCGTCGCTGGTGATCGGGTTTTCCTGCAGGTACGCCATCAGCATGCCGAACTGGGTGCCCCAGTCGCCAACGTGGTTCTGACGGATCACGGTATCGCCGAGGAATTCGAGCACACGGGCCACGCCGTCGCCGATGATGGTCGAGCGCAAGTGGCCGACGTGCATCTCTTTGGCCAGGTTTGGCGCCGACAGGTCGACCACGGTGCGTTGCGCCGGGCCCGCCTTGCGCACGCCAACGTGAGCGTCGGCCAGTGCGGCGTCGAGGCGCGAGGCCAGCGCTTGAGTGTTCTGGAAGAAATTGAGGAAGCCGGGGCCGGCGATTTCGGCCTTGGTGACGTTCTCGTCAGCCGGCAGGGCGGCGATGATTTTCTCTGCCAGGTCGCGGGGCTTCATGCCCGCAGGCTTGGCCAGCATCATCGCGATGTTGCTGGCGAAGTCGCCGTGGGTCTTGTCCCGGGCGTTCTCCACCTGGATCGCCGGCGTCAGGCCTTCAGGCAACACACCTTCGTTGACGAGTTGGGTGAGGGCTTGTTGGATCAGCTGGCGAATGGTGTCTTTCATGGTCTTCTCTTTCGACCGCAAGCGCGGCGGCGCATCGATGCGCGGGTGGAAAAACTGGGCATTATCCGTTGCGAAGACGGGCTTGCCAACCTTAGCAGGCAGGATGTGGATGTGTGGTGACAATTCGAGCGGTTTTGCCCGGTCAGTACAGATCCACCGGATCGACATCCAGCGACCAGCGCACCGCCCGGCCGCTCGGCATCTGCTCCAGCGCCAGCAGCCAGCTCGCCAGCAACCGGTGCAGCGGCGCCCGGGCCGTGGCCTGCAACAGCAGCTGCGCGCGGAAGCGTCCGGCCCGACGTTCCATCGGTGCCGGCACCGGTCCCAGCAGTTCGATGCCACTCAGGTTCTGCTCAGCCAGCAAGCGCTCGGCTTCGCTGCAGGCTTCATCAAGAAAGCCTTCGGCCTGCCCCGGCTTGTGGGCTTCGGCGCGCAACAGCGCCAGATGCGAGAACGGCGGCAGCCCGGCGGCGCGGCGTTCGCTCAGGGCCTGTTCGGCGAAGGCGAAGTAGCCCTGTTCGGTCAGTTGCACCAATAAAGGATGGTCGGCCAGGTGCGTCTGAATGATCACCTTGCCCGGTTCTTCCGCCCGTCCGGCGCGGCCGGCGACCTGCACGATCAACTGCGCCATGCGCTCGCTGGCGCGGAAGTCACCGGAAAACAATCCGCCGTCGGCGTCGAGGATCGACACGAGGGTGACCCGGGGGAAGTGGTGACCCTTGGCCAACATTTGAGTGCCGACCAGAATGCATGGCTGGCCTTTCTGGATCGTGGCGAACAACTGATTCATGGCGTCTTTGCGCGAGGTGCTGTCGCGGTCGACGCGCAGTACCGGATAGTCCGGGAACAGAATCGCCAGCCGTTCCTCGGCCCGTTCGGTGCCGGCGCCCACCGGCCGCAGATCGACCTTGTTGCACTTCGGGCACTGGCGCGGCACGCGCTCGACATAACCGCAGTGGTGGCAGCGCAGTTCGCCATAGCGCTGGTGCACGGTCATCCGCGCATCGCAGCGCTGGCACTCGGACATCCAGCCGCAATCGTGGCACAGCAGGGTCGGCGCAAAACCCCGGCGGTTGAGGAACACCAGCACTTGTTGGCCGGCGGCGAGGGTCTGGCCGATGGCCTGCTGCATCGGCCCGGAAATGCCGCTGTCCAGCGGACGACTTTTCACATCCAGGCGCAGGAACCGTGGCTGCTTGGCGCCGCCGGCCCGTTCATTCAGGCGCAGGAGTCCGTAGCGACCGGTGTAGGCGTTGTGCAGGCTTTCCAGCGATGGCGTCGCGGAGCCGAGGACGATCGGGATGTTTTCCTGCCGCGCCCGCACCAGCGCCAGATCCCGTGCGTGGTAGCGCAGGCCTTCCTGCTGTTTATAGGAACCGTCGTGTTCTTCGTCGATGATGATCAGCCCCGGATTCTTCATCGGGGTGAACAGCGCCGAGCGGGTGCCGATAATAATGTCGGCCTCGCCATCGCGGGCGGCGAGCCAGGCGTCGAGCCGCTCGCGGTCGTTGACCGCCGAGTGCAGCAGGGCGATGCGTGCGTTGAAGCGTTGTTCGAAGCGCGCCAGGGTTTGCGGGCCGAGGTTGATCTCCGGGATCAGCACCAGCGCCTGCTTGCCGGCTTCGAGGGTTTCGCGGATCAGCTGCAAATAGACTTCGGTCTTGCCGCTGCCGGTAACCCCGGCCAGCAGGAACGCGTGATAACTGTCGAAACCGGCGCGAATCGCTTCATACGCGGCGCGCTGTTCGCTGTTGAGCGGCAACTCCGGCTGCGCCAGCCAGTGCTCGTGGCGTGCGCCGGGGGCATGGCGACGCACTTCGACCTGCACCAGATCCTTGGCCAGCAGCAGATCGAGGCTGTCCTTGTTCAGCATCAGTTTGCTCAGCAACTGATGGGCGACGCCGTGAGGGTGCTGGGCCAAAGTCGCCAGGGCTTCACGCTGGCGCGGCGCGCGGGCGATGCGCGGGTCATCGAGGCTGGCGCCGGGGGCGGCGGACCAGAAGCGTTCCTGGCGGGCCTCGGCCAGTTCGCCCTGGCGCAGCAGCACCGGCAGTGCCCAACTCAAGGTGTCGCCGAGGCTGTGCTGATAATACTGGGCGGTCCACAGGCACAGCTTGAACAGTGCTGGCGGCAGCGGCGCCGTGGCATCGAGCAGGGCCAGCGCCGGTTTGAGCTTCTCCACCGGCACTTCACTGGTGTCAGTGACTTCCACCAGAATCCCGATCATTTCCCTCCGGCCGAACGGCACCCGCAAGCGCATGCCCGGTTGCAACTGCGAACGCAGCACGCCGGCCGGGGCCCGATAGTCGAACAGGCGGCGCAGGGGCGAAGGCAGGGCGAGGCGCAGAATGGCGTCGGGCACGCGGAGGATTCTCATAGGCGGGGCGGTGAAGAAGGGCGGGAGCCTAGCAGACGGTCGGTCTCAGTGACAGCTTGCGTGATTAGCATTGTCTGGTAGAATCCGCGGCCTAATTACGTGCGGTATTCAACAATAGTGTTGGGTGGCGGCACGCTAGCCTGAGGAAGACACCATGAAAGCTGATATCCATCCAGAATACCCAGCAGTTGCTGTTACCTGCAGCTGCGGCAACAAGTTCGAAACCCGTTCGACCTTCGGCAAAGCCCTGGCGATCGACGTTTGCAACGAGTGCCACCCGTTCTACACCGGTAAGCAGAAGACTCTGGACACCGGTGGTCGCGTTCAGAAGTTCGCCGACCGTTTCGGTGCTTTCGGCGCGAAAAAGGCCTAAGGCCCTTCATTCTGGAAAGCCTCAACGGTTTTTCCGGTCTGATGAAAAAGGCGTCCCTTGCGGGCGCCTTTTTTGTGTCCGCGATTTGGCTGTCCGGCGCCCAGGCCTTCTGCCCGGCTCCCGCCGGCCTGACCAGCGTCTCCGTGCAGCGCGTGGTCGACGGCGACACCTTGCGCCTGAACGACGGGCGCAGCGTGCGGATGATCGGGCTCAACACCCCTGAGCTCGGCAAGCAGGGTCGCAGCGACGAACCATTCGCGGTAGCGGCGCGCAAGCGTCTCGAAGCATTGGTCGCAGAGAGCGACGGTCGGGTCGGCCTGCTGCTCGGCGCCGAGTCCAAAGATCATTACGGCCGGACCCTGGCCCATGTTTTCAGCGCCAAGGGAGACAATCTCGAAGCGCAAATGCTCGCCGATGGCCTCGGTTTCCAGGTCGCGGTGGCGCCGAATGTCGATCTTGTTGATTGCCAGCAGGCTGCCGAACGACGTGCACGGCAGGCCGGTCTTGGCCTGTGGAAGCGCTCACCTGTACTGAAAGCGGAGCAGATCGAGCGATCGGGTTTCGCGGTGGTCAGCGGTCGTGTGAGCAAGGTTCAGCGCAATCGCGGCGGAATCTGGATCGAATTGCAGGACAAGCTTGTACTGCGCGTTGCACCCAATCTGCTGGATCGTTTCGATGACGCTTCGTTGCTAGCGCTGAAGGGCAGGCAGATCGAGGCCCGAGGCTGGGTGGTCGACCGTTCGCGACGGGGCGGATTGAAACCGGGTCAGGCCCGCTGGTTGTTGCCGCTGACCGATCCTTCGATGTTGCAATCGTCTCGCTGAAGAAAAATTGTAGACATTTTTTCTGTCGATTGTGAACAGTCAAGCCCTTGTGCGCCGTGGCTCTTGGCCCAAAGTCGTAGGGCAGGGCGCTTGACAGGGGTGACCGGGCAGTCTTGTGGGGACTTTGCGAGGCGCGTATCCTCGCTGACCAGTCTGTCCAACAGTAAAAAGCGGAATGCCAAAATGTCTGATCTGAAAACTGCCGCTCTCGAATATCACGCCCATCCTCGTCCAGGAAAGCTGAGTGTCGAGCTCACCAAGGCCACTGCTACCGCCCGCGACCTGTCGCTGGCCTACAGCCCCGGCGTAGCTGAACCAGTGCGCGAGATCGCTCGCGATCCTGAACTGGCCTACAAGTACACCGGCAAGGGCAACCTGGTTGCAGTCATTTCCGATGGCACCGCGATTCTGGGCCTGGGTAACCTCGGCCCACTGGCTTCCAAGCCAGTGATGGAAGGTAAAGGCGTGCTGTTCAAGCGCTTCGCCGGCATCGACGTGTTCGACATCGAAGTCGATTCCGAAAGCCCGCAAGCCTTCATCGACACCGTAAAACGCATTTCCATCACCTTCGGTGGCATCAACCTGGAAGACATCAAGGCACCTGAGTGCTTTGAGATCGAACGCGCTCTGATCGAGCAGTGCGACATTCCGGTATTCCACGATGACCAGCACGGCACCGCGATCGTGACCGCTGCGGGCATGATCAACGCCCTGGAAATCGCTGGCAAAACCCTCGGCGAAGCCAAGATCGTCTGCCTGGGCGCCGGCGCTGCCGCTATCTCCTGCATGAAATTGCTGGTGAGCATGGGCGCCAAGGTCGAGAACATCTTCATGATCGACCGTACCGGCGTGATCCACGCTGGCCGTGACGACCTGAACCAGTACAAGGCTGTGTTTGCTCACGCTACCGAGAAACGCACGCTGGACGACGCCATCGAAGGCGCTGACGTATTCGTCGGCCTGTCGGGCCCGAACCTGCTGAGCGCCGAGCAACTCAAGCGCATGGCGGCCAACCCGATCGTCTTCGCGTGCTCCAACCCGGATCCGGAAATCTCCCCGGAACTGGCCCACGCCACCCGTAACGACGTGATCATGGCCACCGGCCGTTCGGACTACCCGAACCAGGTCAACAACGTGCTGGGCTTCCCGTTCATCTTCCGTGGTGCCCTGGACGTTCGCGCCAAGCGCATCAACGAAGAAATGAAAGTGGCTGCTGCCAACGCCCTGCGTGAACTGGCCAAACTGCCGGTTCCACAGGAAGTGTGCGACGCCTACGGCGGTATCAAGCTGGAATTCGGTCGTGAGTACATCATTCCGAAGCCAATGGACAAGCGCCTGATCACCCTGATCTCCGACGCCGTGGCCAAGGCCGCGATCGAGACCGGTGTGGCCACCCTGCCGTATCCGAAGCACTACCCGCTGAAAAGCGTGGATGACGTGTTCAACGGCTAAGTCGTTGTAGCGCTTCAACCGAAAGCCCCGGCTCGTGAGAGTCGGGGCTTTTTTGTGCCTGAGGGTTTTGTGTCGGGTGTGGCCGGTTCATCCAGCACCAATCCTGAAGGCAATAAAAAGCCCCGCACTTCTCACGAAGGCGGGGCTTTTTGGCGGATCAGGATCGGGATCAGAACAAGTCTATCGGCGCCTGTTCATCCGCCGGCAACGGGCTGCCCGGTGCGGTGCCATTGCCGATCTCGTTGACCGGCGGCGGCGTGTCTTCGGCCTTGAACAGCTCGAAGTAGGCGCCCGGTGTGCTCGGTGTGGCCGCGCGGCCGCTGACCGGATCCACCCGCAGGCTCAGGATGCCTTCCGGCTCTGGCTGGACATGCGGCGGCTTGTCCTTGAGCGCGGCGCTCATGTAGTTCATCCAGATCGGCAGCGCCACGGTGCCGCCGAACTCCCGGCGACCAAGGCTTTCCGGCTGGTCGAAACCGGTCCAGACCGTGGTCACGTAATCGGCGTTGTAACCGGAGAACCACGCATCCTTGGATTCGTTGGTGGTACCGGTTTTACCCGCGATGTCGCTGCGACCCATGGCCAGTGCACGACGACCGGTGCCGAGCTTGATCACGTCCTGCAGCATGCTGTTGAGGATGTAGGTGGTGCGGCCATCGACGATGCGCTCGGCGACTGCCGGCACTTGCGGCATTGCGGCACTGCCCGGCGCTTCGCCCGGAGTCGGTGCTGCGTTGACGGTGATCGATTGGGTCGCCGGTGCCGCGATGCCGTCGGTGGCTGCGCCGCCCTGCGGTACGGTCGGCGGGTTGGCGACGAACAGCGTGTCGCCATTGCGGCTTTCGATCTTGTCGATGATGTACGGGGTGATCTTGAAACCGCCGTTGGCGAAGGTGCTCCAGCCGGTGGCGATTTCCATTGGCGTCAGGGTCGCGGTGCCCAGCGCCAGGGACAGGTTAGGCGGCAGGTCCTGTTTGTTGAAGCCGAAGCGGGTGATGTAGTCGATGGTCTTGCCTACGCCCATCGCCTGCAGCAAGCGGATCGAAACCAGGTTGCGCGACTTGTACAGCGCCTCACGCAGACGGATCGGGCCGAGGAAGGTGTTGGTGTCGTTCTTCGGACGCCAGACCTTGTCCAGGTACTCGTCGACGAACACGATCGGTGCGTCGTTGACCAGGCTGGCGGCGGTGTAGCCGTTATCCAGCGCGGCGCTGTAGACGAACGGCTTGAAGCTCGAGCCCGGCTGACGCTTGGCCTGCATTGCACGGTTGTAGTTGCTCTGCTCGAAGGCGAAACCGCCGACCAGCGAACGGATCGCACCGTTCTGCGGATCCAGCGACACCAGCGCGCCCTGGGCCTGCGGAATCTGGCTGAACTTCAGCGAATTGTTCGGCTGGCGCTGTACGCGCACCAGATCGCCGACCTGCGCGACATCCGATGGCTGACGCGGCGCGGCACCCATGCTGTTGGTATTGAGGAACGGACGGGCCCATTTCATGGTGTCCCACGCCACGTGCTCTTCGCCGGTGCGGGTCAGCACTTGCAGGCCGTTCTTGTCGACCTGGGTGACGATGGCCGGCTCGAGGCTGCTGATGGTGCGCTGCTTGGTCAGCTCGGTGGCCCAGGCTTCATGGGTCTTGCCCGGCAGACGCGATTCAGGGCCACGGTAGCCGTGACGCTGGTCGTAGGTCATCAAACCTTCGTGCAGCGCGGTGTTGGCCATTTCCTGCAGGTTGCTCGGCACCGTGGTGGTGACGCGGAAACCTTCGGTATAGGCGTCGCTGCCGTAGCGGCCGACCATTTCGGCGCGGGCCATCTCGGCGATGTACGGCGCGTTCACTTCCGGGGTCGGCACGTGGTAGCTGGCGTTCAACGGCTCGTTGATGGCGGCGGTGTAGTCGGCCTCGGTGATCTTGCCGAGCTTGTACATGCGCCCGAGGATCCAGTCACGACGCTCCTTGCTGCGCGCCGGGTTGGCCAGCGGGTTGAAGCGCGAAGGGGCTTTCGGCAGGCCGGCGATCATCGCCATCTGCGCCAGGCTGACCTCGCGAATCGACTTGCCGTAATACACCTGCGCCGCCGCCTCGATGCCGTAGGCGCGGTTGCCCAGATAAATCTTGTTCACGTACAGCTCGAGGATCTCGTCCTTGGTCAGCTGTCGTTCGATCTGCAGGGCCAGGAGGATTTCCGTGGTCTTGCGCGAGAAGCTGCGTTCGCTGGTCAGGAAGAAGTTCTTCGCCACCTGCATGGTGATGGTGCTGCCGCCGGACTGGATGTGTCCGCTTTTGACCAGTTGGGTCGCGGCACGCATCAGGCTGCTCGGATCGACGCCATAGTGGTTGGCGAAGTTGTCGTCTTCAGCACTTAGTAACGCATTGATGAAATTGGGGGGAATGTCGGCGAAACGGATCGGTGTGCGGCGCATTTCGCCAAATTCTGCGATCAACTTGTTGTCGCTGCTGTACACCCGGAGCGGAATCTGCAACTGAATGCTTCTCAGCGCCTCCACAGATGGCAAACCCGGACTAAGGTAAAGAAACGCGCCGCTGAGACCTAAAAGCAGTCCGCAGAAAACGGCGACGATGGACCAACCGAAGAATTTCAGCAGACGAATCAAGGCTTTTGGACATCCAGGGCAAAGAATGAATTGGGCGACAGGGTTCCGGAAACACACAGAACGGCCCGCGCCGGCAGTAAAAAGCGGAAAAAATCGCTGGGCATTATAAGCACTTTTCCGCTGGGGGCGTCATTTGCGCTTCTGTCAAGACGGGGCGAGGGAACGCAATGCGCATTACAGAGTCCGTAACTCACGGATAGTCATAGGGAATTGGTAGTGCTAGGACTCTTCAACAAAAAGACCAACACGTTACTGGGGATCGACATCAGCTCCACTTCGGTGAAGCTGCTGGAGCTGAGCCGTCAGGGTGAGCGCTACCGGGTCGAGGCGTACGCGGTGGAGCCGTTGCCGGCCAACGCCGTGGTCGAGAAGAATATCGCCGAACTCGAAGGCGTCGGGCACGCCTTGTCCCGGGTGCTGGTCAAGGCGCGTACCGGGCTCAAGAGCGTGGCGGTGGCGGTGGCCGGCTCGGCGGTGATCACCAAGGTCATCGAAATGGACGCCGGGCTGTCCGACGACGAGCTGGAAAACCAGCTCAGGATCGAGGCCGATCAATACATCCCCTATCCGCTGGACGAAGTTGCCATCGACTTCGAAGTCCAGGGCGTTTCACCGCGCAACCCCGAACGGGTCAATGTGCTGCTGGCTGCCTGTCGCAAGGAAAACGTCGAAGTCCGCGAGGCGGCACTGGCCCTCGCCGGCCTGACTGCGCGGGTGGTGGATGTCGAGGCGTATGCGCTTGAGCGCTCGTTCGGCCTGCTGGCCACGCAACTGGCGGCTTCCCAGGAGCGCCTGACCGTTGCGGTGGTCGATATCGGCGCCACCATGACCACCCTCAGCGTCCTGCACAACGGCCGGATCATCTACACCCGCGAGCAACTGTTTGGCGGACGCCAGCTGACCGAGGAAATCCAGCGCCGTTATGGCCTGACCATTGAGCAGGCCGGGCTGGCCAAAAAGCAGGGCGGTCTGCCGGACGATTATGTCAGCGAGGTCCTGCAGCCCTTTCGCGAGGCGCTGGTGCAACAGGTCTCGCGTTCCCTGCAATTTTTCTTCGCCTCCGGCCAGTACAACGCGGTCGACCACATTCTGCTGGCCGGTGGTACGGCGTCGGTGCCCGGGCTGGATCGGCTGATCGAAGAGCGCCTGGGCACGCCGACCCAGGTCGCCAACCCGTTTTCCGACATGGCCTTGAGCAGCAAGGTCAACGCCGGGGCCCTGGCCAGTGATGCGCCGGCCCTGATGATTGCCTGCGGGCTCGCGCTCAGGAGTTTCGACTGATGGCGCGGATCAACCTTTTACCCTGGCGTGAGGAGCGCCGCGAAGAACGACGCAAACGCTTCCTGCTGGCCCTGACGGGCGTGGTGGTCGGTTCGGTCGGCGCGGTCTTCATTGCTGCGCAGATCTTCAGCACCGCCATTGAGCGGCAGCAGACGCGCAACGATTACATCGGCAAACAGATCGCCGTGGTCGATGAGCGGATCAAGCAGATCAGCGAGCTCAAGGCGCGTCGCCAGCAATTGGTGGAGCGGATGCGCATCATCCAGGACCTGCAGGCCAACCGGCAGGTCAGCGGGCGGATTTTCGATCAACTGGCGCGCACCCTGCCTGACGGGGTGTATTTCACCAGCGTGAAAATGGTCGGCAAAACCCTGTCGATCAGCGGTGCGGCGGAGTCGAACAATCGGGTGTCCGACCTGATGCGCAATCTCGATGCATCCGACTGGTTCGATGCGCCGAGCCTGAACGAGGTCAAGGCGACCACGGCCGGGCAACTGGATCAGGCCAACGTCTTTCAACTGACCGTCCGTCAAACCCGGCCCAAGAACCTGGAGGACGATCAATGAAACCGTCCGAATGGTTCGCAAGCCTGCGCAATATCGATTTCAACGACCTGGATACCAGCAACATCGGCTCCTGGCCGCCGGCCGTCAAAGGCCTGGCCGGGGCGCTGTTGATGATCCTGGTCCTGGCGCTGGGCTACAACTTTTTCGTCAGTGACATGGAAAACCAGCTTGAGCTCAAGCGTACGGAGGAGGCCACGCTCAAGGAGCAGTTCACCAGCAAGGCGCACCTGGCGGCCAATCTCGAGCTGTACACCCAGCAGATGAAGGAAATGGAGAACTCGTTCGGCGTCCTGCTGCGGCAATTGCCCAGCGACACCGAAGTGCCGGGGCTGCTGGAAGACATCACGCGCACCGGTCTGGGCAGCGGTCTTGAATTCGAGGAGATCAAGCTGTTGCCGGAGGTGACGCAGCAGTTCTACATCGAATTGCCGATCCAGATCACCGTCACAGGCGCGTATCACGACCTCGCCACCTTCGTCAGCGGCGTGGCCGGATTGCCGCGGATCGTGACCCTGCACGACTTCGAGCTGGCGCCGGCCAACCCGGAAGGCGGGACGAAGTTGCGCATGAGCATCCTCGCCAAGACGTACCGCTACAACGACAAGGGGCTGCAAAAATGAGCCCGATCCGTTTCCTTCTATTGTCGACCTTGACGCTGGGCTTGAGCGGTTGCGGCGGCAACGATTTCAGCGATCTCGACGCCTACATGAATGAAGTGCGCCTGCGGCCGCCGGGCAAGATCGAGCCGACGCCGACCTTTCGTTCCTACCCGACGTTCACCTACAGCGCCGCCAGCCTGCGCAGCCCGTTCTCGCGTCAGGTGCGGGTTGATCTGGCCGGGCAGCAGCATGGTTCGCGCAACGTCAAACCGGACCCGAACCGGGTCAAGCAGTACCTCGAAGGTTTCAACATCGAGCAATTCGAGATGGTCGGCACGATTGCCAATGCCTCCGGCTCCTTTGCGCTGCTGCGCGGGGCGGGCGGGGTGCATCGGCTGAAAGTCGGCGATTACCTGGGGCGCAACGACGGGCGCATCGTCGCGATCAGCGCCTCCCAGGTCGATGTGGTCGAAATCGTTCCCGATGGCGAAGGGGCCTGGCTGGAGCGGCCGCGCACCATTCCTTTGAAAGAGCACTCATAGTGGAAGTCGAACAATGAACAGGATTTTCTCCACCCTCGGTTTTTCGCTATGGATAGCGCTGCTGTCGCCGATGGTTCAAGCGGCCAATCTGAAGACGCTGGACGTTGCGGCGCTGCCGGGCGATCGCGTCGAGTTGAAGCTGTCGTTCGACGGCCCACCGCCACAGCCCAAGGGCTACACCACCGATTCGCCTGCGCGGATTGCTCTGGATCTGCCGGGAGTGGCCAGCCAGCTCGCGAGCAAGACTCGCGACCTCGGTAGCGGAAATGCGCGCACTGCCACCGTGGTCGAGGCCAACGACCGTACCCGGTTGATCATCAACCTGACGCAGCTGGCGCCGTATGACGCCCGGGTCGAGGGGAACACGCTGTTCGTGGTGGTTGGGCAGGGCAGCAAAGTTACTGCGCCGCGACCTGCCACCAAGGCTCCGCGCGCCACGCCGGTGGCCGCCCCGGCCCGGACGTTTGTGCCGACGGCCAAGGCCATTCGTGGTGTGGATTTCCAGCGTGGCACGGCGGGTGAGGGCAATGTCGTCATCGACCTGTCCGACCCGACCATTGCGCCGGATATCCAGGAACATGACGGCAAGATTATCCTCAATTTTGCCCGCACCCAATTGCCCGAGCCGTTGCGGGTGCGCCTCGACGTCAAGGATTTCGCCACCCCGGTGCAGTTCGTCAATGCCGGCGTCAGCGGAGATCGCGCGACCATCACCGTCGAGCCCAGCGGCACCTTCGACTATTCCACTTACCAGACCGACAACAAGCTGACCGTGAGCATCCGGCCGTTGACCGTCGATGACCTGCAAAAGCGCAACGCCGACCGCAACAGCTACAGCGGTGAAAAGCTTTCGTTGAATTTCCAGGACATCGATGTGCGTTCGGTGCTGCAACTGATCGCCGATTTCACCAACCTCAACCTGGTGGCCAGCGACACGGTGCAGGGCGGGATCACCTTGCGCCTGCAAAACGTGCCATGGGACCAGGCGCTGGATCTGGTGCTCAAGACCAAAGGCCTGGACAAGCGCAAGGTCGGCAACGTGTTGCTGGTGGCGCCGGCAGATGAAATCGCCGCCCGTGAGCGGCAGGAACTGGAATCGCAGAAACAGATCGCCGAGCTGGCACCACTGCGCCGCGAGCTGCTGCAAGTGAATTACGCCAAGGCTGCGGACATCGCCAAGCTGTTCCAGTCGGTCACCAGCGCCGAGGCCAAAGTCGACGAACGGGGTTCGATCACCGTCGATGAGCGCACCAACAACATCATCGCCTACCAGACCCAGGATCGCCTCGACGAGCTGCGGCGGATCGTGGCGCAACTGGATATCCCGGTGCGTCAGGTGATGATCGAGGCGCGGATCGTCGAAGCCAACGTCGATTACGACAAAAGCCTGGGCGTGCGCTGGGGCGGATCGATCCAGAACAAGGGCAACTGGAATACTTCCGGGGTCAGCAACGGCTCGTCGACCACCATCGGCACACCGGGGAGCACCAGCACCAACTCACCGTTCGTCGACATGGGCACGGTCAACAACACGTCCGGGATCGGCATTGCGTTCATCACCGACAACGTCTTGCTGGACCTTGAGTTGACGGCGATGGAGAAGACCGGCAACGGTGAAATCGTCTCGCAGCCCAAGGTCGTGACCTCCGACAAGGAGACCGCGAAGATCCTCAAGGGCACCGAAATTCCGTATCAGGAAGCCAGCTCCAGCGGCGCTACGTCGGTGTCTTTCAAGGAGGCCTCGCTGTCGCTGGAGGTCACGCCGCAGATCACTCCGGACAACCGCATCATTATGGAGGTGAAGGTCACCAAGGACGAACCGGACTACCTGAATAAAGTGCAGGATGTACCGCCGATCAAGAAAAACGAGGTCAATGCCAAGGTGCTGGTGAACGACGGCGAGACCATCGTGATTGGCGGGGTTTTCTCAAATACTCAAAGCAAGGTCGTAGATAAGGTGCCATTTCTTGGCGATGTGCCGTATCTTGGCCGCCTTTTCCGGCGTGATGTGGTTTCGGAGAAAAAATCCGAGCTGCTGGTATTCCTCACTCCGCGTATCATGAATAACCAGGCGATTGCTGTGAGTCGTTGATTCTGTGCGAAATTTGATTCTTGTAGGACCGATGGGGGCTGGAAAAAGCACCATCGGCCGATTACTGGCCAAAGAGCTGCGCCTGCCGTTCAAGGATTCCGACAAGGAAATTGAACTGCGTACGGGCGCCAATATCCCGTGGATCTTCGACAAGGAAGGCGAGCCCGGTTTTCGTGATCGTGAGCAGGCGATGATCGCCGAGCTGTGCGCGTTCGACGGCGTGGTGCTGGCGACGGGCGGCGGCGCGGTGATGCGCGATGCCAACCGCAAGGCCCTGCATGAGGGCGGACGGGTGGTGTATCTGCACGCCTCCGTCGAGCAGCAGGTCGGCCGCACCTCCCGCGACCGCAACCGGCCGCTGCTGCGCACGGCCAATCCCGAGAAAACCTTGCGCGACCTGCTGGCGATCCGTGATCCGCTTTATCGGGAAATCGCCGATCTGGTGGTGGAAACCGACGAGCGGCCACCACGCATGGTCGTGCTCGATATTCTCGACCGCCTGCAGCAGCTTCCGCCCCGTTAAAGCGCCGCCCGAAATGCGCTATCCTCGGCGTCCTGTCGAGGGTTGTGGCCGATCGCATGCAAGCGGCGTCACATCACTCAAGACCGGGGACATCCGATAATTCAAGGCAGGACGCCTGCTTCCATCTTCACTGTGGGGACACATGCAGACACTCAAGGTCGATCTAGGCGAGCGCAGCTACCCGATTCATATTGGCGAAGGACTGTTGGATCAGCCTGAATTGCTGGCTCCGCACATCCACGGGCGGCAAGTGGCAATCATCTCCAACGAGACTGTTGCGCCGCTCTATCTCGAGCGTCTGACCCGCAGCCTGGCGCAATTCTCGGTGGTTTCCGTGGTGCTGCCGGACGGCGAAGCCTTCAAGAACTGGGAAACCCTGCAACTGATCTTCGACGGCCTGCTGACTGCTCGGCACGATCGTCGTACCACCGTCATCGCCCTTGGTGGCGGTGTGATCGGCGACATGGCCGGTTTTGCAGCCGCCTGCTACCAGCGCGGCGTCGATTTCATCCAGATTCCTACCACGCTGCTGTCCCAGGTCGATTCGTCGGTGGGCGGCAAGACCGGGATCAACCACCCGCTCGGCAAGAACATGGTCGGCGCCTTCTATCAGCCGAACGTGGTGCTGATCGATACGGCGTCCCTGAAAACCCTGCCAGCGCGCGAGCTGTCCGCAGGTCTGGCCGAAGTCATCAAGTACGGCCTGATCTGCGACGAGCCGTTCCTGACCTGGCTCGAAGACAATGTCGACGCCCTGCGCGCACTGGATCAGAAAGCCCTGACCTATGCCATCGAGCGCTCCTGCGCGGCCAAGGCTGCGGTGGTCGGCGCCGATGAGAAAGAGACCGGTGTACGCGCCACGCTCAACCTCGGCCACACCTTCGGCCACGCTATCGAAACCCACATGGGCTATGGTGTCTGGTTGCACGGTGAAGCGGTCGCTGCTGGCACGGTAATGGCGATGGAAATGTCCGCGCGCCTCGGCTGGATCAGCGAGCAGGAGCGCGATCGCGGGATTCGTCTGTTCCAGCGTGCCGGCCTGCCGGTGGTGCCGCCTGAAGAAATGAGCGAAGCCGATTTTCTCGAACACATGGCAATTGACAAAAAAGTGATCGACGGTCGTTTGCGCCTGGTGCTGCTGCGCCGGATGGGCGAAGCGGTAGTGACCGACGATTATCCGAAAGAGGTTCTACAGGCCACGCTGGGAGCGGATTACCGCGCTCTGGCTCAGCTTAAAGGTTAATAAGATTCCGATGACTAGTTTGCATGCCGACGAGGCGTTCCTCGGCCATTTCCAGTTAAGTCATGACCCTTTCGCTCCACGGGTCCCGGGCTTCAAATTCTTCCCGGCCCAGCGCAAACCGGTGCTGGGTCAACTGCACCACCTGGCGCGTTACAGCCAGTTGCTGCTGGTGGTCACCGGCCCTCAGGGCAGCGGCAAGACGTTGCTGCGCCAGGCGCTGGTTGCCAGCACCAACAAGCAGTCGGTTCAGAGTGTTGTCGTCTCCGCCCGTGGCGCCGGCGATGCGGCCGGTGTGCTGCGTCAGGTCGCCCAGGCGCTGGACGTGGCCCAGGCCGATGTCGGAGCGATCCTCGATCAGGTCGTACAGTTGGCGCTGACCGGCCAGGAAGTCTATCTGCTGGTGGACGATGCCGAGCAGCTCGACGAGTCCGCCCTCGAAGCCCTGATGGCTTTGGGTGCCGGCGCACCGGAAGGCCGTCCGCATGTGTTCCTGTTCGGTGAGTCGTCGCTGATTGCTCAGCTTGAGGCGCTGCACCTTGAGGAAGAGCGCTTCCACGTCATCGAATTGCAGCCGTACACCGAAGAAGAAACCCGCGAATATCTCGACCAGCGGCTCGAAGGCGCGGGCCGTGGCGTCGAACTTTTCACCGCGGATCAGATCTCTGATATTCACGAAAGCTCCGAGGGTTGGCCGGGCAACATCAACCAGGTCGCTCGCGATGCTCTGATCGAAGTCATGATTGCCAGCCGCTCTGCGGTCAAGCGTCCAAGTATGGGGTTCAACATGCCGAAGAAACACGTATTGGCGATTTCCGCCGTCGTCGTGGTGGCGGTCGCTGCCGCCTGGCTGATGCCTGGCCGCAACAAGGCGCCAACCACCGGCGCACCGGCCAATGAACAGGCACAGCTGCCATTGGGCCAGGGTGGCGCACCGAACGTGGAGTTCGCCGGTAACACCCAGCCGATGCCGTTGCCGCTGGTCGGCAATTCGCAACCGGTCATGCGCAAGCCATTGGCCGAAGCGGCGGGCGGGATTACCGAGGGTGACGACGGTGTGCCGCTGGAAGGTTCCAGCAATACGCCGCCAACCGTGACCACCACCGCGCCACCGGCCGGTGTGCCTGCCGGTCCTGCGCCGACGCCGGTCCCGGTCCCTGCGGCCAAACCGACACCGGCACCGACTCAGGTCGCCACGGCCAAGCCAGTGCCTGCTCCAGCCGCGCCAGTCGCCAAGCCTGCTCCAGCGCCGGCCAAGCCTGTAGCAGCGGCCAAACCGGCCGAGAAAGCCGCCGAGAAGCCGGTCACCGTCGCCAAAGCCGCTGGCGGCAGCTGGTACGCCGGCCAGGCGCCGGGCAACTACGTGGTGCAGATCCTCGGCACCAGCTCTGAAGCCGCCGCACAAAGCTTCGTCAAGGAGCAGGGCGGCGAGTACCGTTATTTCAAGAAAGTCCTCAACGGCAAGCCACTCTACGTGATCACCTATGGCAGCTTTGCCAATCGTGATGCGGCCGTTTCTGCCATCAAGGCCTTGCCAGCGAAGGTTCAGGCTGGTAAACCTTGGCCTCGCACTGTCGCCAGCGTCCAACAGGAACTGGCAACAACTCGCTGAAGATTCGGCGGCCTTACCCAGGCCGCCTCTCCAAGCACCTCAAAATCTCTACAAGTGCGCGCCGTCTCTACAGACCGCGTGCCTTGTGGTGTCTGCGTCACAGTAGTCTTTGAGTCGTTGCGGTCAAAATTAAAAAAGTTTTGACTAGCACAGCAGATCGCTTTAAACCTTTCACAAATGCGACATGAATTTGCGACATTTCGTCGTCAAATTTGTGAGCCTCTGTGTCGCTGTGTACAATGACCACCCTTTTGCCCCCGCTAAGCCGGCGTACGTTCGGCGCGAGATGCAAGTGGTTGAATTGAAAAGAAATTTGCCTCGAAAAGAGGCAGCCTGGTGAGAAAGTGTCTATGAAAGCAGGTCTGTACCAACCAGATGAATTCAAGGATAACTGCGGTTTCGGCCTGATAGCCCATATGCAGGGCGAACCCAGTCATACCCTATTGCAAACGGCCATTGAGGCCCTGACCTGCATGACCCACCGCGGTGGGATTAATGCCGACGGCAAGACCGGTGACGGTTGCGGTCTGCTGATTCAAAAGCCTGACGCCTTCCTGCGCGCGATTGCCCAGGAAGCCTTCAGCGTCGAGCTGCCCAAGCAATATGCCGTGGGCATGGTCTTCTTCAACCAGGATCCGGCCAAGGCCGAAGCCGCTCGCGAGAACATGAACCGCGAGATCCTGGCCGAAGGCCTGCAATTGATCGGCTGGCGCAAAGTGCCCATCGACACCAGCGTCCTCGGCCGCCTCGCCCTTGAGCGCCTGCCGCAGATCGAGCAGGTGTACATCGGCGGCGAAGGCCTGAGCGATCAGGACATGGCGGTCAAGCTGTTCAGCGCACGTCGTCGTTCGTCTGTGGCCAACGCCGCTGACACCGACCACTACATCTGCAGCTTTTCCCACAAGACCATCATCTATAAAGGCCTGATGATGCCGGCCGACCTGGCCGCGTTCTATCCGGACCTGGGTGACCAGCGCCTGCAAACCGCGATCTGCGTGTTCCACCAGCGCTTCTCCACCAACACCCTGCCGAAATGGCCGCTGGCTCAGCCATTCCGCTTCCTCGCTCACAACGGCGAGATCAACACCATCACCGGTAACCGCAACTGGGCCCAGGCCCGTCGCACCAAGTTCAGCAACGATCTGATGGATCTGGAAGAACTCGGCCCGCTGGTGAACCGCGTTGGCTCCGACTCTTCGAGCATGGACAACATGCTCGAACTGATGGTCACCGGTGGCATCGACCTGTTCCGTGGCGTGCGGATGATCATTCCGCCTGCGTGGCAGAACGTCGAAACCATGGACCCGGATCTACGTGCGTTCTACGAGTACAACTCGATGCACATGGAGCCGTGGGACGGCCCGGCCGGCGTGGTGATGACCGATGGTCGCTACGCGGTGTGCCTGCTCGACCGTAACGGTCTGCGTCCGGCGCGTTGGGTTACCACCACCAACGGTTTCATCACTGTCGCTTCGGAAATCGGCGTCTGGAACTACCAGCCGCAGGATGTCATCGCCAAGGGCCGTGTCGGTCCTGGGCAGATCCTCGCCGTGGACACCGAAACCGGTCAGATCCTCGACACCGACGCGATCGACAACCGTCTGAAATCCCGTCATCCGTACAAGCAATGGCTGCGCAAGAATGCCCTGCGCATTCAGGCGACCATGGAAGACAACGATCACGGTTCGGCTTTCTACGACGTCGATCAGCTCAAGCAATACATGAAGATGTATCAGGTCACGTTCGAAGAGCGCGATCAGGTACTGCGTCCGCTCGGCGAGCAAGGCTATGAGGCCGTTGGCTCGATGGGCGACGACACGCCGATGGCCGTGCTGTCCCAGCGAGTGCGCACGCCGTATGACTATTTCCGTCAGCAGTTCGCGCAGGTGACCAACCCGCCGATCGACCCGCTGCGTGAAGCGATCGTGATGTCGCTGGAAATCTGCCTTGGTGCCGAGCGCAACATCTTCCAGGAATCGCCGGAACACGCTTCGCGCGTGATCCTCAGCTCGCCAGTGATCTCGCCGGCCAAGTGGCGCTCGCTGATGAACCTCGACCGCCCGGGTTTCGAGCGGCAGATCATCGACCTCAACTACGACGAAAGCGTCGGCCTCGAAGCGGCGATCCGCAACGTCGCCGATCAGGCTGAAGAAGCCGTGCGCGCCGGTCGTACCCAGATCGTTCTGAGCGACCGCCATATCGCGCCGGGCAAACTGCCGATCCACGCCTCGATGGCCACCGGCGCGGTACACCACCGTCTGACCGAAAAAGGCCTGCGCTGCGATTCCAACATCCTCGTTGAAACCGCAACCGCCCGCGATCCGCACCACTTCGCGGTGCTGATCGGTTTCGGCGCCTCGGCGGTCTATCCGTTCCTGGCCTACGAAGTGCTGGGCGACCTGATCCGTACCGGTGAAGTGCTGGGCGACCTCTACGAGGTGTTCAAGAACTACCGCAAAGGCATCACCAAAGGCCTGCTGAAGATCCTGTCGAAGATGGGCATCTCGACCATTGCGTCCTATCGCGGTGCGCAGTTGTTCGAAGCCATTGGTCTGTCCGAAGAAGTTTGCGAGCTGAGCTTCCGTGGTGTGCCGAGCCGCATCAAGGGTGCGCGTTTCGTCGACATCGAAGCCGAGCAGAAAGCACTGGCCACCGAAGCCTGGAGTCCGCGTAAGCCGATCCAGCAGGGCGGTCTGCTGAAGTTCGTCCACGGTGGCGAATACCACGCGTACAACCCGGACGTGGTCAACACCCTGCAAGCCGCCGTGCAGCAGGGCGACTACGCCAAGTTCAAGGAATACACCTCGCTGGTGGACAACCGTCCGGTGTCGATGATCCGTGACCTGTTCAAGGTCAAGACCCTCGAGAAACCGCTGGACATCAGCGAAGTCGAGCCGCTGGAATCGGTGCTCAAACGCTTCGACTCCGCCGGTATCTCGCTGGGCGCCCTGTCGCCGGAAGCTCACGAAGCCCTGGCCGAAGCCATGAACCGCCTGGGTGCGCGTTCCAACTCCGGCGAAGGCGGCGAAGACCCGGCACGCTACGGCACCATCAAGAGCTCGAAAATCAAGCAGGTTGCGACCGGTCGTTTCGGCGTGACCCCGGAATACCTGGTCAATGCCGAAGTGCTGCAGATCAAGGTCGCCCAGGGCGCCAAGCCGGGCGAGGGCGGGCAACTGCCGGGCGGTAAAGTGAACGGGCTGATCGCCAAACTGCGTTACGCAGTGCCGGGCGTGACCCTGATTTCGCCACCGCCGCACCACGACATCTATTCGATCGAAGACTTGTCGCAGCTGATTTTCGACCTGAAACAGGTCAACCCGAAGGCGCTGGTCTCGGTGAAACTCGTGGCTGAAGCGGGCGTCGGTACCATCGCCGCCGGTGTGGCCAAGGCCTATGCGGACTTGATCACCATCTCCGGCTACGACGGAGGCACCGGTGCTTCGCCGCTGACCTCGATCAAATACGCTGGCGCACCGTGGGAACTCGGCCTGGCCGAAACCCACCAGACCCTGCGCGGCAACGACCTGCGCGGCAAGGTCCGGGTGCAGACCGACGGCGGCCTGAAAACCGGCCTCGACGTAATCAAAGCGGCCATCCTCGGCGCCGAAAGCTTCGGCTTCGGTACCGCGCCGATGATCGCGCTGGGCTGCAAATACCTGCGGATCTGCCACCTGAACAACTGCGCCACTGGCGTCGCGACTCAGAACGAGAAGCTGCGCAAGGATCACTACATCGGCACCGTCGACATGGTGGTGAACTTCTTCACCTACGTCGCCGAAGAAACCCGTGAGTGGCTGGCCAAGCTCGGCGTGCGTTCCCTCGAAGAACTGATCGGCCGCACCGATCTGCTGGAAGTCCTCGAAGGCCAGACCGCCAAGCAGCATCACCTGGATCTGACGCCGCTGCTGGGCAGCGATCACATCCCGGCGGACAAGCCTCAGTTCTGCGGCGTCGAGCGCAACCCGCCATTCGACCAGGGCCTGCTGGCCGAGAAAATGGTCGAGATGGCGACGTCGGCGATCAACGACCTCAGCGGCGCCGAGTTCGAACTGGACATCTGCAACTGCGACCGTTCGATCGGCGCGCGGATCTCCGGCGAAATCGCCCGCAAGCATGGCAATCAGGGCATGGCCAAGGCGCCAGTCACCTTCCGCTTCAAGGGCACTGCGGGTCAGAGCTTCGGCGTGTGGAACGCCGGCGGTCTGAACATGTACCTGGAAGGCGACGCCAACGACTACGTCGGCAAAGGCATGACCGGCGGCAAACTGGTCATCGTGCCGCCGAAGGGCAGCGCTTATCAGACTCAGAACAGCGCCATCATCGGCAACACCTGCCTGTACGGCGCCACGGGCGGCAAGCTGTTCGCCGCCGGCACCGCAGGCGAGCGTTTCGCCGTGCGCAACTCCGGTGCCCACACGGTCGTGGAAGGCACTGGCGATCACTGCTGCGAGTACATGACCGGTGGTTTCGTCTGCGTCCTGGGCAAGACCGGTTACAACTTCGGCTCAGGCATGACCGGCGGTTTCGCCTACGTGCTCGACCAGGACAACACCTTCGTTGACCGGGTCAACCACGAACTGGTGGAAATCCAGCGGATCAGCGGCGAGGCGATGGAAGCCTATCGCAGCCACCTGCAGAACGTGCTGAACGAGTACGTCGCGGAAACCGACAGCGAGTGGGGTCGTGAACTCGCCGAGAACCTCGATGACTACTTGCGTCGTTTCTGGCTGGTCAAGCCGAAGGCTGCCAACCTGAAGTCGTTGCTTTCCAGCACCCGTGCCAACCCGCAGTGATATGCGCCTGAAGAGTTTGATGAGGTTTTAACAATGGCTGAACGTCTGAATAACGACTTCCAGTTCATCGACGTCGGGCGCAAAGATCCGAAGAAGAAACTGTTGCGTCAACGCAAGAAAGAGTTCGTGGAAATCTACGAACCGTTCAAACCCCAGCAGTCGGCCGACCAGGCCCACCGCTGCCTGGGTTGCGGCAACCCGTATTGCGAATGGAAGTGCCCGGTGCACAACTTCATTCCGAACTGGCTGAAACTGGTGGCCGAGGGCAACATCCTCCAGGCCGCCGAGCTGTCGCACCAGACCAACACCCTGCCGGAAGTCTGCGGCCGGGTGTGCCCGCAGGATCGTCTGTGCGAGGGTGCCTGCACCCTCAACGACGGCTTCGGCGCGGTGACCATCGGTTCGGTCGAGAAGTACATCACCGACACCGCGTTCGCCATGGGCTGGCGCCCGGACATGTCCAAGGTCAAACCGACCGGCAAACGTGTTGCGATCATCGGTGCAGGCCCGGCGGGCCTCGGTTGTGCCGACGTGCTGGTGCGCGGCGGCGTGACTCCGGTGGTGTTCGACAAGAACCCGGAAATCGGCGGTCTGCTGACCTTCGGCATCCCCGAGTTCAAGCTTGAGAAGACCGTGCTGAGCAATCGTCGCGAAGTCTTCACCGGCATGGGCATCGAGTTCCGCCTCAACACCGAGGTCGGCAAGGACGTGACCATGGAGCAACTGCTCGCCGAATACGATGCCGTGTTCATGGGCATGGGCACCTACACCTACATGAAGGGCGGTTTTGCCGGTGAGGATCTGCCGGGCGTTTATGACGCGCTGGATTTCCTGATTGCCAACGTCAATCGCAACCTGGGCTTTGAAAAGTCGCCGGAAGATTTCGTCGACATGAAAGGCAAGAAGGTTGTGGTTCTGGGCGGTGGCGACACGGCGATGGACTGCAACCGCACGTCGATCCGCCAGGGCGCCAAGTCGGTAACCTGTGCTTATCGTCGTGACGAAGCGAACATGCCGGGCTCGCGCAAAGAGGTGAAGAACGCCAAGGAAGAAGGCGTGAAATTCCTCTACAACCGCCAGCCGATCGCCATCGTCGGCGAAGACAAGGTCGAAGGCGTGAAAGTGGTCGAGACCCGTCTCGGCGAACCGGACGCCCGTGGCCGTCGCAGCCCCGAGCCGATCCCGGGCTCCGAAGAGATCATCCCGGCCGACGCCGTGGTCATCGCTTTCGGTTTCCGCCCGAGCCCGGCGCCGTGGTTCGAGCAGTTCGAGATCCAGACCGACAGCCAGGGCCGCGTCGTTGCGCCTGAGCAAGGTCAGTACAAGCACCAGACCAGCAACCCGAAAATCTTCGCCGGTGGCGACATGGTGCGCGGTTCCGACCTGGTGGTGACGGCGATCTTCGAAGGCCGCAATGCGGCGGAAGGGATCCTCGACTACCTGGGCGTCTAAACCCGGTTCGAAACTGCACCGCAATACCTGTGGGAGCTGGCTTGCCAGCTCCCACATTGTTTTCAGGGTGTTGCTGAAATCCGCGAAATCATTGCGACAAATTGACCCGATAGACAAAAGGCTGACCTGCAACCGTGCCTTTTGCGTCGCGCTCTGAGAAAATGCCCGCACTTTTTTTCCGGATGCCGACATGACTGCCCTGAAGAACGACCGTTTCCTCCGCGCCCTGCTCAAGCAACCCGTAGACGTCACCCCTGTGTGGATGATGCGCCAGGCCGGCCGCTACCTGCCGGAATACCGCGCCAGCCGCGCCCAGGCCGGTGATTTCATGAGCCTGTGCATGAATCCGGAATTCGCCTGCGAAGTCACGCTGCAACCTCTCGACCGCTATCCGCAACTGGACGCGGCGATCCTGTTCTCCGACATCCTCACCATTCCCGATGCCATGGGCCAGGGCCTGTACTTCGAGACCGGTGAAGGTCCGCGCTTCAAGAAAGTCGTCAGCACCCTGGCCGACATCGAAGCCCTGCCGATCCCGGATCCGCACAAAGACCTTGGGTACGTGATGGACGCGGTCAGCACCATCCGCCGCGAACTGAACGGCCGCGTGCCGCTGATCGGTTTCTCCGGCAGCCCATGGACCCTCGCCACTTACATGGTCGAAGGCGGCTCGTCGAAAGACTTCCGCAAGACCAAGGCGATGCTCTACGACAACCCGCAAGCCATGCACCTGTTGCTGGACAAGCTGGCGCAGTCGGTGACCTCGTACCTGAACGGCCAGATCCAGGCCGGTGCGCAAGCGGTGCAGATCTTCGATACCTGGGGCGGCAACCTGTCGGCGGCGGCGTATCAGGAATTCTCCCTGGCCTACATGAAGAAAATCGTCAGCGGCCTGATCCGCGAGCACGACGGTCGCAAGGTGCCGGTGATCCTGTTCACCAAGAACGGCGGCCTGTGGCTGGAAAGCATCGCCGACGCTGGCGCCGACGCACTGGGCCTGGACTGGACCTGCGACATCGGCAACGCCCGCGCCCGCGTTGGCGACAAGGTCGCACTGCAAGGCAACATGGACCCGACCGTGCTGTACGCCAAGCCGGAAGCGATCCGCACCGAAGTCGGGCGCATCCTCGCCAGCTACGGCAAGGGTAGCGGCCACGTGTTCAACCTCGGCCACGGCATCACGCCTGAAGTCGATCCGGAACACGCTGGCGCGTTCCTGCGCGCGGTGCACGAGTTGTCGGCGCAGTACCACGAGTGATCGTGCCTCAATAAAAAACGCCCGGCTTATGCCGGGCGTTTTTTTTATGGGCGTGAATCAGGCTTTGACGCCGCCCAGCGGTGGCAACTTCGCCAGCTTCAACGCCACCAGCAGCGCCACCAGCAACAATGCGCCAATGAACAGGCCTATCCCGTTCCATCCCGCCATGTGCCAGAACACTCCGCCCGCCGTCCCGGCGATGCTCGAGCCGGCGTAATAGCTGAACAGGTACAGCGACGACGCCTGGCCCTTGGCCTTGAGCGCCCGACGGCCGATCCAGCTGCTGGCCACCGAGTGTGCGGCGAAGAAGCCGAAGGTGAAGATCAGCATGCCGATGATCACCAGAGGCAGCGGTGTAAACATCGTCAGGGCGAGGCCGGCGAACATCAGGGCGATGGTTGCCCACAGGACTTTGCGGCGGCCCAGTTTGTCGGCCAGTGAACCGATTTTTGCCGAGCTGTAGATGCCCGACAGGTAGACCACCGACAACAACCCCACAAACACCTGATCCAGGTGATACGGCTCGGCCAGCAGGCGGTAGCCGATGTAGTTGAACAACGTGACGAACGCACCCATCAGCACGAACGCCTCAAGGAACAGCAGCGGCAGGCCGGCATCGCGAAAGTGCATGGTGAAGCCGTCGAGCAGGCTGCGCGGATGCAGCGAGCGGGAGCGGAAGTTGCGCGACTCCGGCAGGACCTTCCAGAACACCGCTGCCGCAATCAGTGCCAGGCCGCCGATCACCAGCATCGCCGTGTGCCAGCTGACGAAGTCGATCAGTACGCCGGTGATCAAGCGCCCGCTCATCCCGCCAATCGCGTTGCCGCCGATGTACAGGCCCATCGCCAGACCGATGTGCTGCGGATGGATTTCCTCGCTGAGGTAAGTCATTGCAACCGCCGCCAGACCGCTCAACGACAACCCGATCAGCGCCCGCATGATCAGCACGCCGTGCCAGCTCGGCATCATCGAACTGGCGATGGTGCACAGGGCTGCGGCAAACAGTGCGGCGACCATCACCGGTTTGCGCCCGACCCGATCGGAAATCGGCCCGGTGATCAGCAGACCGAAGGCCAACATGCCGGTGGCCACCGACAGGATCAGGCTGCTCTGCGCCGCGTTGATCGAATATTCCTGGGACAGCAGCGGCATCATCGGCTGCACGCAGTACAGCAGGGCAAACGTCGCGAAGCCGCCGCTGAACAGCGCGAGCACCGTGCGCATGAACGCGGGCGTGCCTTTCTCGATGTAGATCTCTTGCAGTTCGGTCAGCACATCGTCCGCCGCAGCGGGCGGGACTTCATGGGCCAGTGGAGCGACGGCGGTTTTCACATCAGACCTCGGAGGGCGCGGGCAGCAGGCAATGAAAAAATCATATAGCTGGCTAATGTTTCTATCCAATATATTGTTCGACCTGTTTGATAGCTTTCACGACCTAATGGGGTTTCCATGGAATTGCGTCACTTGCGCTACTTCATCGCCGTCGCCGAAGAACTGCACTTCGGCCGCGCCGCACAGGTGCTGGGCATCTCCCAGCCACCGCTGAGCCAGCAGATTCAGGCGCTGGAGCAGGAAGTCGGCGCACGGCTGTTCGAGCGTACCAATCGTCGGGTCGAGCTCAGCGAGGCCGGACGATTGTTTCTGGAAGAGGCGCGGTTGGTGCTGGCCCAGGTCGACAAAGCGGCGGACGTGGCGCGGCGGGCGCAGCTCGGAGAGCTGGGGGAACTGAAGATCGGCTTCACCTCGTCGGCGCCGTTCAACTCGACCATTCCCCAGGCGATATTTTCCTTCCGCCAGCGCTTCCCGGCTGTGCACCTGAATCTGCGGGAGATGAGTAGCACCATGGTGGCCGACGCATTGGTGGACGAATCGATCGAGGTCGGCATCATGCGCCCGCTGGGTTTGCCGGATTCGCTGAGCGTGGTTGAGCTGATGCGCGAGCCATTGGTGGCCGTGCTTAGTTCCAAACATCCGCTGGCGCAGGGCTCTGAAGAGGGGCTGTTCCTCTCGGCGCTGGCCCTAGAACCGTTCGTGTTCTTCCCGCGCAGCTACGGCAGCGGTTTGTATTCCCAATTGATCAGCCTGGCCCGTGACGCCGGTTTCAGCCCGCACTTTGCACAGGAGGCGGGGGAGGCGATGACGATCATCGGCCTGGTGGCGGCGGGCCTGGGCGTGTCGGTCATGCCGGCCTCGTATCAGCGGATGCGCATCGATGGCGTGGTCTATCGGCCGCTGCTGGATTCCGAGGCGGTGACGGCGGTGTGGCTGGTGCAGCGCAAGGATCAGAAATCACCGATGGCCAAGGCGTTCGTCGAGCTGCTCACGCGCAAGGTCGAAGCCGGTTGATCAGGGCAGCCGCACCAGATCCCCCTTCAACGCCACCCGCGTCACAAACACCCCGGCCCGACATTCGTAAGTGTTCAGATCCTTGCGCACATGCTGGTCGTAGTAGCTGACGATATTGGTCACCGCGTTGGCTCCGACGCGCTTGGCCTGGGCCTGCAGCGCAATCAGATTCGACTGCAACACCCACTCGCAGGAATCGTGATCGCTCTTGTTGAAGCCGTTGGTCTTCAGATCGCTGACCACCCCGCGTTGCAACATCCGTTGAGTCCCCAGTGGTCCATTGCCGATCAGGTAGAACTTCACACTGCCATCCAGCCGCCCCGCACGAATCGCATCCGACAGCACGGTTTCGAACGGCATGTACATCAGGTTGGTGGCATGGCTGGCGCTGGGTAGCAGGCTGAAAAGGGCGGCGGCGATCAGGGCTTTTGCTTGCATGGTCATCTCCTTGACGTAACGCGCAGCAAATTACGGGTATGACGAGTGTAGACGCCGTATATCGGACAGAGAGAAGTCCATGTAGAGTGCGTGTAGCTCAACGGCTACACTTGCAGCCATGACTGAGATACTTCGAAGCTCCACATTCTCGAGCTGGCTTGTGAAGCTGGCTGATAGTCGCGCCAGGATGCGTATTCAGGTGCGAATTGATCGCATGGCTGATGGGAATTTCGGTGATGTCAAAGCCATTGGCGAAGGGATCAGCGAAGCCCGAATTGACTATGGCCCGGGATATCGGGTCTATTTCATGCAGCAAGGTCGTCAGCTGGTCATCCTCCTTTGTGGTGGAGACAAGAGCAGTCAATCTCGAGACATCAAGCAAGCCAGGCTCATAGCGGAATCCTGGCAGGAGCAAAACCCATGACCGAACAATTCACTCGTTGGGACTCAGCCGAGTACCTCAAGACAGAAGAGGACATGGCCAACTATCTGGACGCCTGTATGGAAGAGGCGGGTGACGACCCGGCTTTTATTGCCAAGGCACTTGGCACTATCGCTCGGGCGCGTGGCATGACGCAGGTTGCGCGCGATGCTGGGCTATCAAGGGAAAGTCTTTATCGCGCACTGTCAGGCGAGGTAAATCCTGAGTTTGGGACGATCCTCAAAGTCATGAAGGCGCTGGGGCTGAAGTTGCATGCCAGCACATGATCTGAACTGAAAAGGGCGCCGAAAGGCGCCCTTTGTCGTTTCTGGTGATTACTGAACCGTCGCCAGATCACCCTTCAAGGCAACGCCGGCCATGATCGCGCCCGCGTGGCACTCGTAGTTCTTCGCATCCTTGCGCTCGTTGCTCTTGTAGAAGCTGACGATGTTGGTCACGGCGTTGGCGCCGGCGTTTTTCGCGGCATGGTGCAGGCTGATGATGGCTGACTGCACGACCCATTCGCAGGCCACTTCATCGGACTTGTTGAAGGCGTTGGTCTTCTTGTTGGTCACCGCGCCGCTGCTGACCACGGTGACTTTGCCGGCCGGGGCGTTGCCCGCCAGATAGAACTTCACGCTGCCGTCGATCTTGCCGGTGCGGGTTGCCTCGGCGACCGCCTTGTCGAACGGCAGGTACACCGCTGTGTCACGGGCCTGGCTGACGGCGGGCAAGGCGCAGAGCAGCAGGGTGGCGGCCGCGAGTTTGTTCAAACGCATGGAGGTCTCCTTGACCTGAATTAATTCGGTTGCGTCCAGCGGCGGAAGATCAGCGAGGTGTTGACCCCGCCAAACGCGAAGTTGTTGTTCATCACGTAATCGTGGTGCATCTGGCGGAATTCGCCGCGCAGGTAATCGAGCTTGCCGCAGTGCGGGTCGACTTCGTCGAGGTTGAGCGTGTGCACGTACAAGTCGCGGTTGAGCATTTCGATGCTGAACCAGGACTCCAGCGCACCGCAGGCACCCAGGGTGTGGCCGAGGAAGCTCTTCTGCGAGCTGATCGGCATGCGCTCGCCGAACAGGCTGCTGGTGGCCAGGGTTTCGGCGATGTCGCCCTGCTCGGTGGCCGTGCCGTGACCGTTCACGTAACCGATGGCGTCAGGCGTCAGGCCCGCGTCTTCCAGTGCCAGCTCCATCGCACGACGCATGGTGACTTGCTCGGGACGAGTGGTGTGCTGGCCGTCGGCGTTGCTGCCGAAACCGACGATTTCGGCGTGAATGCGCGCACCGCGAGCCAGGGCGTGTTCCAGTTCTTCAAGCACCAGCATGCCGCCGCCTTCGCCGATCACCAGACCGTCGCGGCCCTTGTCATACGGACGTGGCGAAGTTTGCGGCGCATCGTTTTTCAAACTGGTGGCGTACAACGCGTCGAACACCATGGCTTCGGTCGGGCAGAGTTCTTCGGCGCCACCGGCGAGCATCAGCGGCAAACGACCGAATTTGATCGCCTCGTAGGCATAACCGACGCCCTGGCTGCCACTGGTGCAGGCGCTGGACGTCGGGATCAGGCGACCGGTGAGGCCGAAGAAGATGCTGATGTTCGCCGCCGTGGTGTGCGGCATCATCCGCACGTAGGAGTTGGCGTTGAGGCCTTCGGCCACCGAATTCAGCAGCATGTTGCCGAACGCCTTGATCTCGTCGGTGCTGCCGGTGGACGAGCCACAGGCCACGCCCATACGGCCGTCCTTGATCGTTTCGTCGCCGAGCAGGCCGGCATCGGCCAAGGCTTTTTCAGCCGCGCCGACCGCCAGACGCGAGACCCGGCCCATGCTGCGCAGTTGTTTGCGGGTCCAGTGCGCCGGCACCAGAAAATCGTCGATTGGCCCGGCCAGTCGGGTGTTGAGTTCGCTGAAGCGATCCCACTCGTCCATCCGGCGGATACCGCTGCGGTTGGCGGCGAAGTTGCCGGCGATGGTGTCCCAGTCGCTGCCCAGCGAGGTGATGCCGGCCATGCCGGTGACGACAACGCGCTTCATCAGCACAAGCCTCCGTTGACTGCCAGCACCTGGCGGGTGATGTACGACGCTTCCGCCGACATCAGGAAATTCACCGCACCGGCCACTTCTTCCGGCGTGCCCATGCGTTGTGCCGGGATCATTTTCATCAGTTCTTCCACTGGCACGTTTTCATCGAGCATGGCCGTATCGATCAGGCCGGGAGCAACACAGTTCACCGTGATTTTGCGCTTGGCCAGTTCGATCGCCAACGCCTTTGCGGCACCGATCACACCCGCTTTCGAGGCGCTGTAGTTGACCTGGCCACGGTTGCCGATCAGCCCCGAGACCGAGGTGATGCAAACGATGCGACCGGCGGCGCGGCGGCGGATCATCGGCATCATCACCGGGTGCAGGACGTTGTAGAAGCCGTCGAGGTTGGTGCGCAGCACCACGTCCCAGTCGTCATCGCTGAGGGCCGGAAACGCGCCATCGCGGGTCAGCCCGGCATTGAGCACCACGCCGTAATAGGCGCCGTGGGCTTCGACATCGGCTTCGAGGATGGCTTTGCAGGTTTCGCGGTCGGCGACGTCGAATTGCAGGATGCGCGCATGGCGACCGAGCGCTTCGACTTCGGATTTCACCGCTTGCGCCTCGGCCACGCCGCTGCGGCAATGCAGGACGATATCGTGGCCAGCCTGGGCCAGACGCAGGGCAATCGCGCGGCCGATACCGCGACTGGAGCCGGTGACCAGTACGAATTCAGTCATGGTTCGACTCCTTCAATTGTTCAAGATATTGCGCCGCGTGCGGCGGGCGGAACACGTTCAGCCGGGCGCTGGCTTCGATGCCGGGCGCATTGATGTGGCATTCGAACACGCCCATGCCGTTGTCGTCTTCCAGCGAGCGGATGCCATGGATAGTCAGTTCACAACCGACCGGAAACGCCTCGACATTGCATTCGAACTTGCGGGTGCCGAGCAGAAAGCCCAGCTCCACCGCATTGCCCTTCTGCCGTGCATGGCAGCCAGCGAATGCAGCGACGCTCTGTGCCATCAACTCGACGCCGACCCACGCCGGCAGGCTGCCGTCGGGCAGGTTGAACAAACCATCGGGTTTGACCGTCAGGGTGGTGTGGATCTGCTCGTCGTCGAAGCTCAGGATCCGGTCGATCAGAATCATGTCGCCAGCGTGGGGCAGCAATTCGGCGAGCGGCCAGTCATTCATGGGGCGTCTCCGATAATCAGGCTGACGTTATTGCCACCGAAGGCAAACGAGTTGCTCATCAGGAAGCGGGGTGCAATGGACGCCAGGCGCTCGCTCGCGGTCACCCACTTCAGCGCTGGCAGGTCCGGATCGGCCTGGCCGTCCCAGACGTGCGGCGGCAAGGCGTGGTCGGGGTTGTCGGCGCTCAGGCTCAGCCAGCAGAACGCGGCTTCCAGTGCGCCGGCAGCACCGAGGGTGTGGCCGGTCATCGGCTTGGTCGAGGAACACGCCACACCCTGCGGGAACAGCGTGGAAACGGCCAGGCTTTCCATGGCGTCGTTGTGCTGGGTGGCGGTGCCGTGCAGGTTCAGATAACTGATTTGCGTGGCTTGCAGCTGCGCGCGATCCAGCGCCTGTTGCATGGCTTGCAACGCGCCACGGCCGGACGGCTCCGGCGCGGAAATATGGTGCGCATCGGAGCTGGCGCCAGCGCCCAGCAGGGCAATGGCCGGGCCGTCGCCGCGCTGTTTGCTCATAACGAACAGCACTGCGGCCTCGCCGATGTTGATGCCGTTGCGGTTGGCCGAGAACGGATTGCAGCGCTCGTCGGACACCGCTTCCAGCGACGAGAAACCGTTGAGGGTCAGCTTGCACAGGCTGTCGACACCGCCGCACAGCACCGCGTCGCACAGCCCTAGATCCAGCAGGCGCCGGGCGCTCATCAGGGCCCGGGCGCTGGAGGTGCACGCGGTGGAAATCACGTAGGTCGGGCCGCTCAGTTGCAGCCAGTCGGCGAGGAACGTCGCCGGGGCGCCGAGTTCCTGTTGCCGATAGTCGTAATCGGCCGGGAACTGTTGTTCGCGAATGTAATGCGCCAGACCCTGGCTGGCCTCGTCGATGCCCGAAGTGCTGGTGCCGAGCACCACGCCGACGCGGTCGGGGCCATAGGTCTGAATGGCGGCGTCGATGTCGTCGCGAATCTGCAACGCGGCTTCCAGCAGCAACTGATTGTTGCGGCTCTTGTGCGCCGCCATCTGCGGCGGAACAGGCGCCAGGTCACCGTGCACTGCGGCCACCGGCAACTCGCGTTCCGGCACCCAGCCCGACTCGTGGCGCATGCCCGAGCAATCGCCGGCGAACAGGTGACTGGCGACTTCTTGCTTGTCACGGCCCAGGGCGCAGATCACGCCGAGGGCGTTGAGGTAGGCGGTCATGGCGTCGATTCACCTAAAGGAGAAACCCGATACTGCGGGCCTTGGGGCAGGTTCAATTCGAAGCTCAACGGTTGTGCATAACGGATGTCCCAACGCGCCGGCAAGGAACGTTGCCCGCCGTGTTGCTGCGCGGTGGGGTAATTGCGCGACAGTTCGCCGGACGGTGTCAGGGCGAACAGTAGCGCGGCGAACAACTCCCGGGCTTCCGGATTCGGCGGCAGCAGGCCGTCGGCCTGCCAGCGTCCGTCGATCAGTTGCTGACGGGCCTGGGGGATGCCCAGCGGATCCATCATCGACCAGCGAATGCCCGGGCCCTCGCGCTGGATCACCAGCAACCAGTCCTGACGCTGTTCGGCTTGCTGGCGCTCGATGTGCAATTGCAGCGGCAAGGGCAGCGTAGGGTTATCCACAGGCAGCGGCGCCTGGCTGGCGCAAGCGGTCAGCAGCAGGACGCAGGCGAGCAGCAGAACACGCAGCATCAGACGGCCTCTTCCAGCGGTTTGCGCGCCACGACGTTGACCAGGGTTTCTTCACGCTGGCCAAACGGCTTGGGTTTGCGCAGGCCAAAACGTTCCAGCAGACCAAAATCCTTTGAGCGGCTCCACCATAGATACGGGTAGGAAACATTCCGCTCGGCGAACTCGAATCCCTGCTGGCGAATCATCTCCAGATACTGCGCCGCACTCTTTTGCACGTGCATCGGATGGCGGAACAACCAACGGATGACCCATGTATCAATGTAAGCCTCGGTGGACTCGGCGAACAGCAGATAACCGCCCGGCTTGAGCACCCGGTAGAACTCGGCCAGGGCTTTTTCCTGCTCCACCAGATGATGGAAGGTCTGGTGACAGAACAGCAGATCGACGCTCGCATCCGGGACATTCAATGTCGCGCAGTCGCTGCCGATCAGCTCGACGGCGAAGCCCTGGCGCGCCGCTTCCTCAGCGCTCAATTCCAGGCTGTGCGGGTCGGCATCGACGCCGATCAAACGCTGTGGCGCGAAGGTCTGGCGCAGATGGCCGAAGGATTTTCCCTGACCGCAGCCTGCATCCAGCAGCACCGGATTGGCCGGCAGCGTTTCACTGAACAAGCCGCGCAAATCATTGATCGCCACGCGCAACACATGGTGCTGCCAGGTGTGGCTGCGCAGGAACCAGAAGCCGAAACGGGTTTCCTCGACGTAGCTGTCGCTCAAGTAATTCATGTGTCGTCCCTTGCACAGAGTTCGGAAATCGTCTTCAGCCGGCGGCGCGCTTCGCTGACGAACGGGTTGCGTTCGTCCCAGGCGTAGCCGGCGAGGATCGAGCAGATCATGCGACGGATTTCGGGGGAGCCTTGCTCGTGGAAAATCACGTCCTGGAAGGTGCCGGCGTACCAGCCCTCGACATAGCAGCGGAAGGTATCGACGCCGCGCTTGAGCGGTTCGGCGAACTCGCTCTGCCAATCCACGGTTTCGCCCTGCAACTGCCGGTGCAGCACGCCGGCGGCCATGCTTGCCGAGCGCATGGCGATGGTCACGCCCGAGGAGAACACCGGGTCGAGAAATTCCGCCGCGTTGCCCAGCAGCGCAAACCCCGGACCGTGCAGGGTTTTGACGTTGGCCGCATAACCGCCGAGGGTACGCGCCGGGGTATCCCACACGGCGTTGTTCAGTACCTTGGCCAGACTCGGGGTTTCGGCGATGAAACCGCGCAGGCAGGCGTCGAGGTCGGCATCGCGCCCTGCGAAATGTTCGGCTGCCGCGACCACGCCGACCGAGCAGCGACCGTTGCTGAACGGGATCGTCCAGAACCAGATGTCGCGATGCTGCGGGTGGGTGGTGACGAGGATTTTCTCGCGGTCGAAGGCCGGGTGGTCGATGTGATCTTCGACGTGGGTGAACACGGCCTGGCGCACCGGGAAATTCGACGGCGCCTCCAGGTCCAGCAAGCGTGACAGCACGCGGCCGTAGCCGCTGGCATCGAGAACGAAATCGGCTTCGACGCGATATTCGCTGCCGTCTTCGCGACGCACATCGAGTTGCGGATGCGGACGCTCGAAGTCGACGCTGACAATGGCGTCGCCATAACGGATTTCCACGCCTTGCAACGCCGCTTGATCGGCCAGCAGTTTGTCGAAGTCGGCGCGTTGTACCTGGAAGGTAGTCGGTTTGCCGCCGGTGAACGTATCGCCGAAATCGAACGCGCTGTAGCGCTCACCCCAGGCGAATGCCGCGCCGGTCTTGCGCTGGAATCCGGCGGCGTTCACCGCTTTAAGCATCCCCGCTTCTTCGACGAAATCCAGGCAATGGCTGAGCAGGCTTTCGCCGATGGAGAACCGTGGGAAATGCTGGCGCTCGATAACCAGCACGTCGTGGCCCTTGCGCTTGAGCAACGCGGCGGCGATGGCGCCGGACGGGCCGGCGCCGATGATCACGACCTGACGGGATTCCATTTCAACGATTGGCACGCGAGCTCCTGGGTACGGCAATAGGGTTCAGTGACGCCCGGTGCAGGCCGATGAAGGCCGGCAGCAGCGTCGCGATCAGGCCCATCAGCATCAGCGCAAAGTACAGCGCCGGGCTGATGAGTTGTTGTTGCAACAGCAAGTTGAGGAAGACGATTTCGCTCAAGCCGCGAATGTTCAGCAGCACACTTTCGCGCCAGCGGCTGGCGCCTTCGAACGATGCGCCGGCCCAGCCGAGGCCGAGCCAGTTGCCCACGATTTTGCTGGCGACCGGCAACAGCAGCAGTGCTGCCCATTGCGCAGGGCCGAGGCTGGCGAGGGCGCTGTGCACATCGATCTGCACGATGCCGAAGGTGAGAATCAGCGGAATCGCGATCCAGGTCTGCAAACGGTTCATCCAGCGTGCCGGCAGCGGCAGCACCAACGGCACCTTCAGCGCGGCCATGCACAGCAGATAGCCGATGCCGAAAATCAGCGCATTGAGTTTGTAGTGTTCGGCCAGCACCAACAGCGCAAAGAAACCCAGGCTGTAAGTCAGTGGCCGGCGGATACCGAACACGCGCAATAGCACTGGCACGCAGGCCAGCCCCAGCGGCAGCAGCAGACTGCTCAGGTGCAGGCTGCCCTGGGCGAGGCCGAACAGGGTCCAGCAGGTCAGGTCGATCAGGATCGCAGTCTGTACCAGACGCCGGGTGGCGGCGGGCGGATAGTCAATGTGGCGCAGGTACAGGTACAGCACCGGGATCGCGGTGATGGCGAACACCAGACCGATGGCCAGCGAGTTGATCCACGGTTGCGCCGGCAGCAGCCAGTACGCCGTCGCCAACCCGCAGGCGAACGGCACGGCAAAACTCGGCAGGGCAATTTTCACGCTCTGGCGATCCAGGCGCAGGTCGATCACGTCGCTGAGAATGTGCCCGAGCAACAGCGCGAAACTCAGACTGTAGAGATTTTTCAGCCAGCTCGGCGCAATCAGTTCGGCACCGCTGAGCTGCCAGCCCGGTTCGATCCAGACGTACATCAACAGCGGCAGCACGAAACTGGCCAGCAGCAACTGGCTGACGATCGGAATCAATCCGAAATATCGACCGACACGGGTGGCCACGGCGAACAACGCCAGCGCCATCAGCCAGAAAATCACGATCATCATGCTGCCGGCTCCGCGACTGTCACCGCATGGGCATGACGCCCGGCCCACGGCGCCAGCATGAAACTGAACGCCAGCCCCAGGCTCACCGACAACCCGAAGTTGCTCACCGCCGGCGTACTCGACACCGCCAGCAGGCCGAACGACAGCCAGGTCGTCAGCGCCGCCAACAAAGTGCCGAGCAGGCTCACGGCCGCGCCGCCAACCTGCTCGCGCATGAGAATCGCGTAATCGACGCTGATCGCCGTCACCAGCAGCAGGCCGAACAGGCTGAACAGGGTCAGCGGCTGACCGAGCCAGCCGAGGCTGGCCAGGCTGCACAGCGCCGCGAGCAGTGGCAGGGAAACAATGCGCAACGCGCCACCGAGACCGAACGGCAGGATCAGCACCAGCACGATCAGCACGCAGGAAGCGAGTTTCAGTTCGGCGGCGCTGATCTGGGTTTCGGCAAACACCCGGTTCAAGTCACCGAGGCGATCCACCAGCTCCACGCCGGGCAAATCCAGTGCCTGCACCCGCAGCAGCGCCGGATTGTTCAGGCCTTGCAGGCTGACCATCGCGGCCACACCTTCCTCGGTCGGACCGAGCCACAAGGTGCGGTAGGGCTCGCCGAGCGGGCCGACGAGTGCGGCGTCGATGTCTTCAGCGGGCAGGGCCTGCAATTGCGTCAGTTCGGTTTGTAACGCTGCCAGTGGTACGCCGACTTCAAGCAGCGGCTGCCAGAACTGCGGCAATTTGTTCAGCGCTTCGCGAACCTGTTGCTGCTGGCTCGGCGGGCTGACCAATTGGTTGAGCGCCAGATAACCCTGCAACTTGTCGAGGTTGACCAGTTGATCCAGCCGCTCGCTCAGGGCTGCCTGGCGTTCCAGCAGTTGCTGCTGGTTTTCTGCGCGCACAAGGAAGAACTGGCTGGTCGGCTGATAACCGGTGATGCGGGCGATGGTCTGCGCCTCATCGGTCAGGTGCTGCGGCGCGCCGACCCATTGGCGGATGTCGTTCTTGCTTTGCAGTTGCACCAGGCCGCCGGCGCAGAACGCGATCAGCAGTGCCGCCAGAATCGGTGTGCGCACGTGTTCCAGCAGCGTTTCCCGAAGACTGACCATGCGCTCGGCCAGACGCAGCGGCCACTGCGCCGGGCGCAACTCGACGTTGCTCAACAGCGCCGGCAGCAGGCACACCGCGGACAGGTAAGCGCCGAGCAGACCAGCAGCGGAGAACACGGCGATCTGGGTCAGGGCCGGGAACGGTGTCCAGGCCAGCGCCAGATAGCCGATGGCGCTGGTGATCAGGCTCAGGGTCAGGCCCGACACGGTCAGGCGCAAGGCCGGCCAGCTGCGCCACGGTTTGAGGCTCCAGCTCTTGGACAGATAGTGCAGCGGGTAATCCACCGCGACGCCGATCAGGCTCGAACCGAGCACCAGCGTCATGACATGCAGGTGCCCGAACAACGCCACGCAAGCCACCGCGCCGAACAGCATGCCTACCAGCACCGGAATGAACGCCAGCAACACCCGCCAGCGGCGAAAGGCGAGCAACAGCAACAACAGAATGCCGAGGGTGGCGCCGCCACCAACCCAGGAAATTTCCCGCGAGGCTTGTTGTTGACCATTGGCCGCGTAGAGCAATCCGCTGGCGGCCAGCAGTTGCACATCGGATTTCGCCGCTTGCTCGCGGCTGTGTTGCAGCAGCGCGGCGACTTGCAGCGGCAGGTTCATGTCGAAGGCGTTGCCGGTGGTGCGCGCGCGCAACAGTACCCAGCTCTTGCCGTCGGCATCGGCAATCAGCGCGCCGCTGCCGATGTCCAGTTGTACCGCGCCGTGCTGCGGCTGGTTGTTCTGGATGCGTCCGGTCAGGCCCAGCCAGTCGTCCTGGCTCGGCACCAGACTGAAACCGGTGAACGGATCGAACAGCGCCTGCACCCGTTGCTGGATGAAGGCGTCCGGGTGTTCGATCAGCAACTGTCGATCATCGGCCGAGAGCATCGCCAGTCGCCCTTGCAGCAATTGCGTGCGCAATGCGGGCAGATCGGCCTGCAGGTTCCACTGCACTTTTTCGAACAGTCCGCTGGCCTGCCATTGCTCGCCCAAAGTCTGGGCCATGGCCACGGCTTGCTGGCGATCGGTGTGCCCGACCAGCACCAGCATTTCCCGATTGAGCGGTTCCTGCATGCGTTGTTCGGCGCGCTGTTCGACGGCGTCCGGGTGGGTGCCGGGCACCAGCTCCATCAGGTTCGCCGACAGCGGTGCGCCGTTGCGCCACTGCCAGGCGCCCAGTGCGACGACGGCCAGCAGCAGGATCAGGAACAGCCAGGGCAGCCTGCGTTCACTCGGCAAAGTCATGTTGCTCCGCGTCGCTCAACGGTTGGCCGGCGGTGCTGTCCTGCATGCGCAGCACAGTGCTGTCGCCCTGGGTTTCCAGCAGTTCGATGGTACTCACCAGTGTGCCGCCGGTGATATTGATCTGGTTGAACACTTGCTTGAGCAGCACCGAACGCGGGGTGAGCGTCAGTTGCCACTTTTGTGCGTCGCCGTTCAGGGCCAGTTCGAAATCCCGTTGCAGGCCGCTGCTGTCGCCTTGCAGCACGGCGAGGAACAAACGGTTCTGTTCGGCGCCGGCGCTCTTGCCGGGCAACAGTTGCCAACCGTTGAGGTCACGACGGGCAATGCCTTTGGCGCTGATGCGGTAGTCCTGCTGCAGCGGGGACTTCAGCAGCCAGAGCAGGCCGTGGTTTTTGGCGAGGACAAAGCTGCCCTTGCTGATCAGCGGCTGGGGCAGGGCGCGCAGGTGCTTTTCCTGGATGAACAGGCCGTGGATCACGTCCGGTTTCGCCAGTTGATCGCTCAACTGTTGCAGGTCGAAGGCGTTGGCCAGCGACGACAGCCCCAGCAACGCCATGGCCCCGAGGGATTTCAGAAACACATTCATCGCAGCATCCTTTCCACGGCATCGGTGAAGACCTTCGGCGACGCCAGTTGCATCTCGCGGCTGCTCACCTCGACGGCGACCTGCACCGAGCTTGCGCGGGTCAGGCGTTCGCCGGTCTGGGCGTCGGTGATCAGGTAGTGAATCTTCAGGCGGTTTTCCCATTCCACCAGGCTGGCGCGCACGTTCAGCCGCTGACCGAACACCGCGCCGCGCACGTAGCGCAATTGCAGGTCGATCACCGGCCAGGCGTAGCCCGAGTCGACCATCTGGTTGTAGTTGTGGCCGATCTTGTCGAGCAACGCGCAGCGCGCCACTTCCAGGTATTTCACGTAATGGCCGTGCCAGACGACGTGCATGGTGTCGACGTCAAAGAACGGCACGAGGATTTCCGTATCGGCGTGAAGCACTCCGGCGCTACGCATGCAGCCTCCAGTGTTGTTCGGCGATGCGTTGCAGGCACAGGCGCAGTTCGCCTTCCAGAGCGCGGTCTTCGATCACCGGCGGGAAGTCCTGGGCCAGTTGCTCGTGCATGGCGGCCAGCGACGGCGGCAGTGGTCGCGCGTCCTCATCACGGCTGCGCAGCCACACGCCCTGATTGGCCGCGAGCAGCGTGGCGGCGGCGACCTGTTCGGTCAGCTCCAGCACACGAATGGCGTCGCGGGCGGCGATGGTGCCCATGCTCACCTTGTCCTGGTTGTGGCATTCGGTGGAGCGCGAGAAGACGCTGGCCGGCATGGTGTTTTTCAACGCTTCGGCAGTCCAGGCGCTGGCGCCGATCTGCACAGCCTTGAAGCCGTGGTTGAGCATCGCCCGATCCGCGCTGGCGCCGGACAGGTTGCTCGGCAAACCGTGGTTGTAACGCTCGTCCACCAGCAGCGCGAGTTGTCGGTCGAGCAGGTCGGCGACGTTGGCCACGAGGTTTTTCAGGCTGTCCATGGCGAACGCGATATGCCCGCCGTAGAAGTGCCCGCCGTGCAGCACGCGCTCGGCTTCGGCGTCGATGATCGGGTTGTCGTTGGCGCTGTTGAGTTCGGTCTCGATGAACGAGCGCAGCCAGTTCAGGCTGTCGGCCAGCACGCCGAGCACATGCGGAGCGCAACGCAGCGAGTAGCGATCCTGCAGGCGATGCAGCGGCGCGGTCGGCGCGTCGATCGCCAGATCCTTGCGCAGCCACGCGGCAACCTGCATCTGACCCGGATGTGGCTTGGCGGCGAACAGGCGCTCGTCGAAGTGCTCCGGATTGCCTTGCAGCGCCACCACGTTCAACGCGGTGATGCGGGTGGCCAGTTGCAGCAGGTAATCGGCGCGGGCATAGGCCAGGCAGGCAAGACCGGTCATCACGGCGGTGCCGTTCATCAGTGCCAGCGCTTCTTTCGGGCGCAGCACCAGTGGCGTCCAGCCGAGTTCGCGATGCACATCGGCGGACTGGCGGCGTTCGCCACGGAACATCACTTCACGCTCGCCGGACAGGGTCGCGGCGACGTAGGACAGCGGCGTCAGATCGCCGCTGGCGCCCACCGAACCCTCTTCGGGGATCAGCGGCAGGATGTCGTGTTCGAGGAAGGCATGCAGACGTTCCAGCAGTTCGATGCGCACCCCGGACACGCCGTGGCACAGCGACTGCAAACGCGCCGCCAGCACCGCGCGGGTGGCCTGGGCGTCGAGCAGTTTGCCCAGTCCGCAGCCGTGGAAGGTGTAAAGATGACGCGGCAGCGCCTCGACGTGATGCAGCGGCACCGCGACCACGCAGGAGTCGCCGTAACCGGTGGTCACGCCGTAGATCACGCCTTCCTTGTCCAGCAGCGAATCGAGGAAGCGCGCGCCTTTGGCGATGCGTTCGCGGTAGTAGGCGTCGCTCTGCAACTGCACGGGCGCCTGACGGTTGGCCAGGGCCAGCACGTCTTCGATGCGCAAAGGGCGTTCGCCGAAGGTTACCGGCTCATGGGTTGGCGTCGTCATCGGTCTTCCAGAAAGGGTAAAAGTTGAACCATTGCTTGGGGGCTTCGAGGCAATAGTGACTCAGGCGTTCGGCATAGCGGGTCGCCCACTGATGAATGACCTGTTCGCGCTCGCGGCGCGTCCACGTCACGGCATCGGCGAACGGTTCGAGGGTCAGGCGATAGTGTCCGTCAGGTTGCTTGAGGCACATCAGCAGATTGACTGGGCATTTCAGCAAGCCGGCCAGCAGCCACGGGCCTTGCGGAAATCGCGCCGGATGGCCGAGGAAGTCCACGGTTACGCTGCGCCCGCCGTGCAGCGGTACACGGTCGCCGGCAATCGCCAGCCATTCGCCGCGCTCCAGGCGTTCGTGCAGTTGCAGCATGATCACCGGGTCCAGCTCGCTGACCTGGATCAGTCGCAGATTGGTCGCCCCGGCCTCGCCCAGCAAGCGATTGAATTGTTCGGCGTGCTTGGTGTGCACCAGAACGTTCATGGTGACCTTTTCGCCGATCTCCGCCAGCGCCCGGCACACTTCGAGGTTGCCCAGATGCGCGCCCACCAGCATTTGCCCGCGACTGCCGCGCAACTGATCGCGCAACAGCGCCGGGTCGATGATTTCGATCTGCTCGATGCGCAGCTTGCGGTTCCACACGTCGAGCTTGTCGAGCAGCGAATCGGCGAACGCCATGAACTGGCCGAACACCCGCCACAGGCTTGGGCGCAATTCGTGTCGGCCGCTCCAGTCGGCGAGGCGTTGCTGATACTGCCAGGCACTGCGCCGGGCTGTGCGGCCGAACAGGAAAAAGTACAGGACGATGCCGTACAGCAACGGGCTCAGCAGGCGTCGGCCAAGAACCTTGGCGGCGAACGCGGTAAATTTCATCAGCAGAAAGCTGCCGCGCTCTTCGCGGTCGGCCCAGTGCTTCTTGTCGGTCTCGACCGTCATGCGCGCCACCGTCGCCAGAGGATGGCGGGCGAGCGCAGCAACATGCCGAAGAACAGGCGCGTGTGCATGCTCGAAATCAACACGTTGTCGTGGAACATCCTAAAGTGCGACACGCCGTCCAGCGGGTAGTGCACGCTGGTTTGCAGCCAGCGCATTGGCTGGTTGCGCCATGACAGGCGCACGAGGATGTCCGAGTCGAAATCCATGCGCTTGCCGATCCGCGCCGAGTCGATCAGTGCCAGTGTCGGCTCCAGCGGATAGACACGGAAACCGCACATCGAATCACGGATCTGCAGCGACAGGCTGTTGATCCACACCATCACGTGAGTGAGGTAACGGGCGTACAGGCGCCCCTTGGGCACGCTGGCGTCATAGAGCGGATAACCGCAGATCAGCGCACGCGGATGGGCGCGGGATTCTTCGACGAAGCGGCTGACGTCCTGCAAGTCGTGCTGACCGTCGGCATCGACCTGCAAGGCATGAGTGAAACCCAGTCGCGCGGCTTCACGCAGTCCGGTCATCACCGCACCGCCCTTGCCCTGATTGGTGGTGAGTCGCACCAGATACACCCGCTCGCATTCGGCCAGAACATCCAGCACGGCTGCGCAGGATTTGCTGCTGGCGTCGTCCACCAGAATGCACGGCAAGCCTTGGGCGAGCAGGGCCTCGACCACCGTGGTGATCGCGGTTTCGTGGTTGTAGACCGGGATGACCGCGCAAGGGTTATGCATCGCCAGCCCCCAGCAGAATCCGGCCGCTGGAGCAGGTCGCGGTGTCGTTGCGATAGGCGAAATACAGCTTGCCGCGTTCGGCGTCGAAGCGCAGGTGCAACTGGATTTCATCGCCGGGGCGCACCAGTTGCTGGAACTTCAGCACTTCCATCCCGGCGAATGCACCGGACAGGTTTAACAGGTGCCGACCGAGGTTCAACGCCCATTCGACCTGCACCACACCGGGCAATACCGGGGCCTTGGGGAAGTGACCGCTGAAGTAGGCAAGATCCGGCGGCACGCTCAGTTGCAGGCTCCATTCGCCCTCGGTTTCGGTCTGCTCCAGAACTTCCGGTGCCTTCGGACGCGGTGCCAGCAGCAAGGCTTCGACGTCAGCCTGAGGCAACTTGCCTTGAGTGTTCAGCGGCAGTTGTCGCAGCAAGCGCCAGCGCCGGGGCAGGGCGAGGGCTTCGCAATGCTCGCCGAGGTGACGGCGCAGGGTTTCGGTGAGGCTGCGCCGGCCGTGTTCGCGCAGGGCAAACAGACCGGATTCGCTGAGCACCAGCAAGGCACCGAGAGACGCACGGTTTTCCTGCACCACACCGAGTCGCGCTTCGGCGACCCAGTCGTGGGCGACCAAGGCCTGCTCCAGCATCGGCAGGGAGATACGCTTTTCTTCCAGTTTGACGATCCGGTCCAGTCGCCCCAGCAGTTCGAAACGACCATCGGCCTCGATGCGCGCGGCATCGGCGGTGTGTTCGATATGTCCGGAGGGCAAATACGGCGAGGCGATCAGCAACGCGCCGTCGCCGTCCTGGCTCAGCTCGACCCCGGCGAACGGCTGCCACAGCGACTCGCCCTGACGCCAGGCGATACCGCCGGTCTCCGAGCTGCCGAGGATTTCCGTCGGCCACTGTTGCAAACGCTGGTGCAGGCTTTGCGCGGCATCCGCCGGCAACGCACCACCGGAGGAAAACACCCGGCGCACGGCGCTCAGGGCCGGCCAGTCGAGGTTGTCGCCCATGCGCTTGAGCAGCGCCGGGCTGGCGACCCAGGCGAAGGCCGGGTGCTCGCGACTGGCGCGCTGCATGTCTTCGGGAAAGGCCAGTTGCTTGCGCAGAAACGGGCGTCCGGCACACAGCGGCCACAGCACACGGAACAGCAGACCGTAAATGTGTTGGGTGGCGACGCTGCCGATGATGCAGGCCTCACCGAGATCCACGCCCCACAGTTGCTCGAGGGCTTCGACTTCGTTGGCCAGTTGCCGCAGGGATTTGTCGATGCGCTTGGGTTCGCCGCTGGAGCCGGAGGTGCACAGGCTCAGGCGGCACTGGTCGAGATCCAGTTCGGCGCCGGTCAGTGCGGTGTGCTGCCAATCGCTCAGGTGCGCGTCGTCCGCGTGATCGGTCAGCCACAGGTCGACTTCATGCGACCAGCGCTGGCGAGTCTGTGCTTGCAGATCCGAAGGCAGCAATACGCTGACGCCGGCGCGCCAGGCACCGAGCAGGGCGACGGCCAGTTCTGCGGCATCTTCCAGGTGCACGGCCATTCGCTGCACACCTTTGGCTTGCAGGCCGGCAGCCAGGCTCAGGGCCTGTTCGCGCAGGTGTGCGTGATCGAGTGCCGGCGCGACGGTGATGGCGCGCTGCGGCAGATCCTTGAGCAACAGTTGCTCAAGTTTTATCCAGTTCATGGGCGACCTCTTACCCGTTGTCGTATCAGCCATTCAATGGCAAACATCAGGCCGATCAATCCGTAGGAGATCAGGCCGGTGTACAACATCCACCAGTGCAGCGGCGCCCAAAGGGTCAGCAGGGCCGCGCACAAGCCGTTACAGAAAAAGAACACGCTCCAGGCCACGGTGACCTGGCGGGTGTAGCGGATCGCTTCGGGTGGCAGCTGCGGTTCACGCAAGCGCGCCAGGCGCTCGACCATCGGCGGGCCGTATTTCAGGCTCAGGCTGAACAGCATCAACATGAAGCCGCTGATCAGCACCGGGTACCAGCGCAGTAACAGCGGGCTGTCGAACAGCGCCAGCAGCAGGCAGAACACGATCGCCACGCAGGCCATCCACAGGCTGCCGGGCTTGCGCTCGCCGGTCAGCGCACGGGCCAGCCACAGGCTGCCCAGCAGCAGGCCGAACTGCCACGGAGCAAAGTGCTCCATGCCGAAATACACCGCAAAGGGGTACAACAGGCCCGCCAGCAGCAGGCCGAGGCCGATCAGTCGGCTCATGCGGCCGGTTGAACCAGACGGTAGACCGCCTCGACCACGTCGCCGACGGTGCGCACCGACTTGAATTCCTCGGCGGCGATTTTCTTGCCGGTCTGACGCTTGATGTGGTCGATCAGGTCGACCGCGTCGATGCTGTCGATTTCCAGGTCCTGATACAGGTTCGATTCCAGGCTCACACGGGCCGGGTCCAGTTCGAACAGCTCGACCAGGGCATCGCGCAGGGTGTTGAAAATGTCGTCACGAGTTTGCATGGTCCGGTCTCAAGCTGCCTGTTTTGCCGTGACGAACGCCGCAAGGCTCGCCACGTTGGTGAAATGGTTGCGGGTGTCCTTGGCGTCGGCATCGATCTTGATGCCGTACTTTTTCTGGATGGCCAGGCCAAGTTCCAGGGCGTCGACCGAATCCAGGCCCAGGCCTTCGCCAAACAGCGTCTGGTCGTCGCCAATATCGTCGACGCTGATGTCTTCGAGGCCCAGGGCGTCGATGATCAGCAGTTTTATCTCACGGTGCAGATCGCTCATCTTCGGCGAGCTCCTTGATAAAAAAATGGTGCAGAAAGTCGTTGAGCTTGCGCGAGGCCTGCGGTGCAGGGCCTTGTGCGGCAAAGGTCTGTGGGTCTATATCGGCCCCGACGCGAAAACTGAAGTGAACACGGCGGCAGGGGATGCGATACCACGGCTCGGCCTTGGTCAGCGTAGTCGGGCTGACCTTGATGATCACCGGGGTGAGAATTTTCGCACCCCGCAGTGCGATGGCCGCCGCGCCCCGATGGAAGGCCGGTGCCTGTCCGGGCTGGGTGCGGGTGCCCTCCGGGAAAATGATCAGGGTCTGCCCGTCTCGCAGCGCATCGGCGGCGGCATCGAGCATGTCCATGCTGCCGTCGTTGCTGATGTATTCGGTGCTGCGCAGCGGGCCACGGGTGAAAGGGTTTTCCCACAGGCTTTTCTTCACCACGCAATTGGCGTGGCGCACCAGACCGATCAGGAACACCACGTCGATCAGCGACGGGTGGTTGGCGATGATCATCTGCCCCGGACGGCCAAGGCGTTCGGCACCCTGGATGTCGTAGGTCAGCACCCCGGTGCGGGCCATGAACCGGACGAAAAACCAGAACAGCCGACTGACGGTCTGCCGCGCCCGCTCCCGATGGGTCTTCGCATCGCCCGGCAGGCAGCCCAGCAGCGGAAACACCAGCAGGCGCAGGCACAGCCCGCCCAGCCCGAACAGGGCGAAGCTGATGGCGGTGGCCAGCAGACGCCAGTAGTAGGCGTCGCGGTTTTTTTCGGTTACGGGTTGCGTTGCCAGGTCCATACACGATTTTTCCAGGCATGTTGGCAAAGGGTTTGCTGGCCGAGCAGGGTTTGCAGCAGATTCAGCGCGTGGGGCCATTGCGCTTTGGACAGTGCTTCGGGGGCGCTGTTCAGGGTCAGCCGCCAGTCGGTACCGGGGGTCAGCAGCAAGCCCACCGCATACGGAAACGGCACGTCATCGATCCAGGCCGAATAGGCGGCGGGCGGTTGTTCTTCGGTGATCACCAACAGTACCGCTGGAGCGCCTTCGTCCAGCAGGGCGGCGGCTTCCAGCATGCCGTGTTCGAGGCCGTCGCCGGCGGCGGCGAGGGCGGTCATCTCGCTGGTTTCGCCGCGCATGATCGACCACAGGCCGATGATCGCGTTGTGCACGGAGAGGCTGAACTGGGTCGGTGACAGCGGTTGTTCGTTGGCCAGGTCGCTGAGGATGTCGAACGTACGCGGGGTTTCACCGTGGCGGGACACGAAGACCAGCGGCAGGTTTTCCCGACCGTCGGCCAGTGGCCAGCCGACACTGAAGGCCATCCGTGCCAGGCGACTGAGACGGCGGCGCTGCATGGCGGGAAGGAACGACACATCGGGCGCGGCATCGCTGCTCGGGAGCACGACCGGCTGTCGGCTCCAGGCTTGCCAGGCGTCCACACTGTCGAGCCCGGGAGCCCAGGCGCGCCATTGGGCGATGTTGAAGTTGATCACGGACATTCATCCCGCCCCTGCGGGCTGTTTTTGACGCGGTTCTGCCAAAGCCACAGAGGTGCTGACCTTGCCGAAAGTGGCGTGGCGCTTGGCGCCGGGTGGCGCGCATTATCCCGGTGCGACGAGTGTGTAGCAAATGCTGGTTACATTTTGCGCGCTGAAATGGACCGAAGGGTACATGGCAAAAAATGTCACTTGGCCATTATCCGGATTGCGACGGGATTGTCTGTCGGGCATATCGGCGGTCAATGGCGGCATTTGCGCCGTGCCCATTGAGATATTTGCGCCTGACCCTGTAGTCCGTGTCCGTGAAGGTAGCGAAGCGGGGCCGGGCACCACTACACTCGGTCATTCTTTGATACACGGAGGTTTTGTCATGCGGCGCGTGGTGTTCAATCAGAAAGGTGGCGTGGGCAAATCCAGCATCGCCTGCAATCTGGCGGCGGTCAGCGCCAGCGAGGGTTATCGCACGCTGTTGGTGGACCTCGATGCCCAGGCCAACTCCACTCAGTATCTGACCGGGCTCACCGGTGACGACATTCCGATGGGCATCGCCGACTTCTTCAAACAGACCCTGTCTTCGGGTCCGTTCTCCAAGAAGAACAAAGCGGATATCTACGAAACCCCGTTCGACAACCTGCACATCATCACCGCCACGGCGGAACTGGCCGACTTGCAGCCCAAGCTCGAGGCCAAGCACAAGATCAACAAACTGCGGAAGTTGCTCGATGAGTTGAGCGAGGACTACGATCGCATCTACCTCGATACGCCGCCGGCCCTGAATTTCTATGCGGTTTCGGCGCTGATTGCTGCTGATCGGGTGTTGATTCCCTTCGATTGCGATAGCTTTTCCCGTCAGGCCCTGTACGGGCTGATGTCGGAGATCGAAGAGTTGAAGGACGACCATAACGAAGGCCTGGAAGTCGAAGGCATCGTGGTCAACCAGTTCCAGGCCCGGGCCAGCCTGCCGCAGCAGATTCTCGATGAATTGATCGCTGAGGGTTTGCCGGTGCTGCCGGTTTACCTTGCCAGCTCAGTGCGCATGCGCGAATCGCATCAGGCCAGCACGCCGCTGATCCATCTCGACCCGCGACACAAGTTGACCCAGCAGTTCGTCGAACTGCACAACCTGCTCGAAGACGCCTGAAAAAAACCATGTGGGAGCAAGCTCCCACATTGGAGGGTGTCGTTTTAGATGCCCTGGCTGCGCAGCCACGCCATCAGTTGCGGCAGCGGAAACGCCCCGCTTTGCCGCGCCACCTCACGACCGTTCCTGAACAGAATCAGGCTCGGAATCGAGCGGATCCCCAACTGCGCCGACAACTGCTGATTGGCCTCGCTGTCCAGCTTGGCCAGCCGGCACTTGCCTGCCAATTGCGCAGCGGCTTGCTCGAACACCGGTGCAAACGACTTGCACGGCCCGCACCAGTCCGCCCACACGTCCACCAGCAACGGCAGATCGCCTTTGATCTGGCTGGCGTAGTCGCCTTGCTTGAGTTCGAACGGCTTGTTCAACAGCACCTCTGACTTGCAGCGTCCGCATTTCGGGTGGTCGTTGAGGCGCTCGGCGGGAATGCGGTTGAGGCCGTTGCAGGAGGGGCAGGGGATGAGGAGTGGGTCAGTCATGATTGGCTCAATGAACAAAACGGGATCGTACGACTGATCTGGAGCCGTACGGATCGATTATCAAGGTTCAGTCGTTCCCGCTCAGGACGAACAACTGATCTCCAAGTGCTTGCCCCACTCCGGCGGTCGCTCGGCATAGCTCTCCATTCCAGGCTGTTCCTCGAATGGATTGCTCAACACGGCATGCAAGCGTCGCACTTCTGAATAATCACCCTGTTCCGCCGCATCAATCGCCTTCTGCGCCAGGTAATTGCGCAGGATGTACAGCGGATTCACCGCGTGCATCCGCGCGCGGCGCTGTTCCTGGTCAATAGCACCATCGCGCGCGACACGGTCGACGTAACGCTCGCCCCAGGCATCGAAGCCTCGGATATCGACGAAGTCATCGCGTAAACGAGCGACAGCCTGATCCGCAGACTCCTCACCCAGACGACGGAAGAACAAGGTGTAGTCGACACCGCTGTTCTGCATCAATTGCAGCAGTTGCTCCAGCAGTTGCTGGTCTTCGTCCTCGGCGGTGGTGAAGCCCAGACGGCGGCGCATCAGGTCGAGGTAATGGGCCTGGAACAGCGGCAGGTACAGGCCAAGGGTTTCGCGCAGGGCTTCGACGCTGATGAACGGCGTCAGGGCCTGGGCCAGGGCGCTGAGGTTCCACTGGCCGACGGGCACCTGATTGCTGAACGAGTAGCGGCCCTGATCATCGGAGTGGTTGCAGATGAAGTTCGCGTCGAAGTCGTCGAGGAAGGCGAACGGGCCGAAGTCGAAGGTGATGCCGAGGATCGACATGTTGTCGGTGTTCATCACCCCGTGGCAGAAACCGTAGGCCTGCCACTTGGCGATCAGTTCGGCGTTGCGCTCGACAATTTCGCGGAACATCGCCAGATACGGTTCCGGCTGTTCCAGGCATTCGGGGAAGTGCATCGCCAGCACGTGTTCGCCGAGCAGTTTCTGCTGCTCGGGACGCTTGGTGTAATAGAAATATTCGAAGTGGCCGAAACGCACGTGGCTCGGCGCTAGGCGCAGGACCATCGCGGCGCGTTCCTGTTTCTCGCGCCACACCGGGGTGTCGGAACCGATCACGCACGCGGCGCGTGAGGACGGGATGTTCAGCGCATACAGCGCTTCGGACGCGAGAAACTCACGAATCGACGAACGCAGCACCGCACGACCGTCGCCCATGCGCGAAAACGGCGTCTGCCCGGCGCCCTTGAGGTGCAAGTCCCAATGCTCGCCGGCCGCGTTGTAGACCTCGCCCAGCAGCAGACCGCGACCATCGCCCAGTTGCGGGGTATAGCCGCCGAATTGATGCCCGGAATAGACCATCGCCCGCGGCTCGGCATCGGCCCACAACTTGTGGCCGCCGAACAGTTCAGCGAATTCCTGAGTGTCGGCCGTCGCCGGATCCAGATCCAGCAGCGCCAGGGCCGCCGGGCTGGCGACCACCAGTCGCGGGTTGTCGATTGGTTCAGGCAGCACATGGGCCGAGAACGCGTCGCCCAGGCGGGCGAAGCGGTTGTCGAAGGTCAGTTCGTCGAGGGCTTTCAAGGGCCGGCTCCAGCAGAATGTCCGAGCATTCTGCTGGGATTAGTCGGGTTAGTCGAGTTTGGCGGGCGGCGGCTCTTGCAGCGGTTTTTGCTCGCCGCTGACGGGCACGATGGTTTTGCTGTCGTCTTCGACCGGCACCAGTTTGTACTCCTGGCCGTGGAGGTTCTTCAGGTAAACCTCCATCTGCCGGAACGAGATGTTGATGTGCTGCTTCTTGAACTCGCGGTTGATGAAGCGGTTGACCTCGTCGATCACCGGGTTGCGGTCACCGAGGTCACGCACGTGCATGCGCAGTTCGTGGTCGAGGGTGCTTTCGCCGAAGTTGAGGAAGTACACGTGCGGCTCGGGTTCCTTCAGCACGCGCGGGTTTTCCCGGGCGGCCTTGAGCAGCAGTTCCTTGACCAGATCCAGATCGGAGCCGTAATCGACGCCGAGTTTCAGCGTCACCCGGGTGATGGTATCGGTCAGCGACCAGTTGATCAGTTGCCCGGTGATGAACGTCTTGTTCGGGACAATGATGTCCTTGCGGTCGAAGTCGGTGATGGTCGTGGCGCGGATGCGGATCTTGCTCACCGTGCCCGACAGGTTGCCGATGGTGATGGTGTCACCGATCCGCACCGGGCGTTCGAACAGGATCATGATGCCGGAGATGAAGTTCGCGAAGATCTCCTGCATACCGAAACCGAGGCCGACCGACAGCGCCGCCACCAGCCATTGCAACTTGTCCCAGCTCACCCCGAGGGTCGACAGGGTCGAGACGAAACCGACCCCGGCGATCACGTACGACAGCAGCGTCGTGGTCGCGTAGGCACTGCCCTGGGCCAGATTGAGTTTCGACAGCACGAACACTTCCAGCAGACCCGGCAAGTTGCGGGCGAGCGCAAAGGTGATGCCGATGATGATCAGCGCGCCCAGCATGTCGCCGATGCTGATCGGCACCATGCTCATGTTGGCGCCGGTGCCGCTGGTGTATTCGTAGAGGGTGATGTTGTCGAGGTACGAGAACACCGTGATCAGGTCGGCCCAGACCCAGTACAGCGCGGCGATGAAACCGCCGAGCAGCGCCAGGCGAATCAGGCGCAGGGACTGTTCGTTGACCTTTTCGATGTCCAGGGTCGGTTCTTCGATCACCGCTTCGCCGTCGCCGGCTTCTTTCGCTGCCTGACGTTTGGCCAGGGCCCGCTGGTAGGCGAGACGCCGTGCCGCGACCGCCAGACCACGGACGAAGGTGGCTTCGATCACCAGCCAGAACATCAGCAGGTACAGGGTGTTGATCAAGCGGTCGCTGAGTTTCAGCGCGGTGTAGTAGTAGCCGAAGCACACCGCGACGAACAGGGCGATCGGCAGGAGGGTGAACATCACACCCACGGCCTTGCGGAACAGCGAGGCGTTTTCGTGGGCCGGGCTGCTGATCAGCAGTCGACTGAGCAGCCACCCCATCAGGGCGTAGCAGGTCAGCACCACCGGCATGCCGATGACGTCATCGGCCAGCGCCGCCGGTTGCAGTTCGGCAACCGCCACCACCGCCACAAGTGCCATCACCACCAGACCGAGGCGACGCACCCAGCCCTGAAGGAATTCGACCTGCGGTTTTTCCCAGCGGAAATGCAGCTCGGCCACACCGCCCGGCGCGAGGATCCGGTAAGCGGTGTAGAACACCAGCCACGCCTGGCCCATTTGCAGCAGGGCCGCACCCATGTTGGCGTTCTGGCCCCGGGCGTCGATCTGTAGCGCCAGCCCGCACAACGCCAGGCCCAGCGCCACCGGCATCGCCAGCAGGATGTTGATCAGAATTGCCTGCGGGGTGTGCCACTGGCTGTCACGTTTGAAGTGACCGATATCCTGGTGGACCTTGTTCAGTCGCGAATACAGCTGTTTGCGGCGCCACAGCAGCGCGCCGATCAGCAACGCCAGCGGCAGGAACAGCAGCGGGCGCTGAGTGAGGCCGTCGGTCAGTTCGCTCAGGCTCGAGGCCAGCGGCAGGGTGTCGATCTGGCGTTTCAGGCGTTCCGGCACGCCGCGAATCCACTCGTTGTCCAGCGGCTTGTTGCTGGGGATCCAGAACATCTGTTCGTCGAGGGTCGCGCGCAGGCTTTGCGCGGTGCTCAGCAGTTGCTTCTGGTTCAGTTGCAGGGTGATCGACTCGTTGAGCATCGCGCTCAGTTCGCGACTCAGCCGCTCCAGCAGATCGACGCGGGTGTTGGCCAGCTCCAGCAGGCTCTTGCGCAGCTGTGGCGTGACTTGCTCCGGCGGCTGGGTGGACAGCAGGTTGTCGACGTAAGTCGCCGGATTGCTCAACTGTTCGCGCTGTTGGTTGATTTCGAACTGGTACAGGCGAATGTCGGCGATCTGATCCGCCAGGTCGCGGTCGACCTTGAGGCGCGGCAGCGCCTGTTTCTGTTTATAGAGAATCTTCGACAGCAGCAGGCTGCCCTTGAGCACGTTGATCTGCTCGTCGAGGGCCGAATCGCTCTGGGTCACGCTGTCCAGCTGCTGCTTGGTCTGCAGGTTCTGCTGGGTGAGCTCGTTGAGGCGGTCGGTGCTTTTGAGCAGGTAGTCGGAGAGCTTGAGGTTGGCCGCGCTTTCAGTGGCGAGCAGGGTGCTGCTGCCCGACTTCTGAGCCTCGATCGACTGCTGCGTCACGGTTTCCTGAGACAGGGTCAGACGTTTCTGGTTGATCAGGGTTTGCAGTTCCTGGATCTCATGGTCCAGGCGGTCGGACTTTTCCGTGAGCAGGTCATGCTGGCTGTTGCCCAGGTCCTGCAACTGGTTGTTGCCGGCCAGTTCCTGACGGCGCAGCGGGATCAGTGCATTGAGCGCCGACAGCTCGGCGTTGAGCAGGTCGCGTTGCTCGGCGCTCAGGGTCTTGCCGCTGTCCTTGCCGGTCTTGAGGATGTTGTTGATCTGCTGGATGCGCGTCTGGCTGCTGGCGATTTCTGCCTGGGCGCGCTCCGGGCGAGTCTGCGCAGTGATGATCAGGCTGTTGGCATCGGCCAAGGCTTTTTGCAGATCACTTTGCTGGGTCGAGCGCTCGGTGAGTATCTGCTCCAGCTGCTGGATGTTCTCTTTGGTGAAGCGCTGCGCCACAGGCACCACAGGGGTGGCCTTGAGTCGCGTCAGTTCGCGCGCGTTCTCGATGGTCTGCTTCGGTGCGGTGGCCAATTGCTGCTTGAGGTCGCTCAGCTTCTGCTCGTAGTCACGCCGGTTGTTGAGCTGGTTCAGCGTGTTTTGCAGGAGCGTTTGCAGGGCCTTTTTGTCGGCCTCGGGCAGTTTGCTGTCGGTGAGCTTGTCCAGGTTGGCCTGCACGGCGTCGCTGGATGGCGGTTCTGCGGCGTGCAGCGGGCCGACAGTAAGACTCAGGCCCAGCAGGGCCGCGAGGAAAAAGGAGCGCAGGGTAGGCATAGAGACCGGTCAAGCAAGTGAGAGTGGAGGCAGTTTAGAGGAAGAGCCCGGGGCCCGGGCGACTTCCTTCGGGGAATCTGACGCCCACTTTGGCGATCTTGTTCCCGTCCATGACCGCAACCGTCCAGTGGGTGTTGTTCCATTCCACCTGGTCGCCCACGATCGGCGCACCGCCGACTTTCTGGGCAATGAAGTGGCCCAGGGTCATGTCCGGATCGATGCCTTCGGCCGGTAGGCCGTACAGGGCCGCAACCGCTTTGAGCTGGGCGTCTCCTTCGAGTACGAAGTCGCCGAAGAAACGCAGATCGAGGCCCCGTTGCGGTGCCTGGCTGAACAGTTTTCCGAGGGCCGGCAAGTTGTGTTCATGGCCGATAACGCACAGCAAATCATCGACTTCCAGCACCGTACTACCCGACGGATGGAGCAGTTGCTGACCGCGAAACAGGGCGGCGATACGGGTGCCTTCGGGCATTTTCAGCTCCCGCAGGGGTGAACCGATGCACCATTTCTCTGCGCCAAGCTTGTAAACGAACAGCTCCCACTCGCTGGTGATGTGCACTTCCAGGGCCGAACGGGAGATCGGCGCAGGCTCCGGCGGCACCGTCACCTTGAGCAGTCTGGCCACCCACGGCAGGCTCGTGCCCTGCACCAGCAGCGACACCAGCACGATGAAGAACGCGAGGTTGAAATACAGCTGCGCATTCGGCAGCCCGGCCATCAGCGGGAACACCGCCAGAATGATCGGTACCGCGCCGCGCAGGCCGACCCAGGAAATGAACGCCTTTTCGCGACCATGGAACGCCTTGAACGGCAGCAACCCGACCACCACCGACAGCGGCCGTGCGAACAGGATCATCCACAGCGCCAGGCCCAGAGCAGGCAGGGCGATCGGCAGCAAGTCGTGCGGAGTAACCAGCAAGCCCAGCACCAGGAACATGCCGATCTGCGCCAGCCACGCCATGCCGTCGAGCATGTGCAGGATGCCGTGGCGGCTGCGCACCGGACGGTTGCCGATCACCAGGCCGCACAGGTAAACGGCGAGGAAGCCACTGCCGTGCAGGGCGTTGGTCAGGGCGAACACCACCAGACCGCCGGCGATTACCAGGATCGGATAGAGGCCGGTGGCGAGGTTGATCCGGTTGACCAGTTGCAGCATCAGCCAGCCGCCGCCGAGGCCGATCACGCCACCGATGCCGAACTCGCGGATCAGGTGGGTCAACAGGCTCCAGTGCAGGCCGGTCTGGCCGCTGGCGAGCATGTCGATCAGGGTCACGGTGAGGAACACCGCCATCGGGTCGTTGCTGCCGGACTCGATTTCCAGGCTGGCGGTCACCCGTTCGTTCAGGCCCTTGCCGCCGAGCAGCGAGAACACCGCTGCGGCGTCCGTCGAGCCGACGATGGCGCCAATCAACAGGCCTTGAATCAGGTTCAGGTCGAACAGCCACGCAGCGGCCATGCCGGTGAGACCGGTGGTTATAAGGACGCCGACGGTGGCCAGCGACAAGGCCGGCCACAAGGCCACGCGGAAACTGGACACCCGGGTGCGCAAACCGCCGTCGAGGAGGATCACCGCCAGAGCGAGGTTGCCGACCAGATAGGCCGTCGGGTAGTTATCGAAAATGATGCCGCCGCCATCGACCCCGGCAGTCATGCCGACTGCAAGGATGATCACCAGAATCGGGATGCCGAGACGCGACGAAAGGGAACTGACAAGAATGCTCGCACCTACCAGCAACGCGCCGATCAAGAACAGGCTGTTGATGGTCGTCGCATTCAAAGGCAGTACTCCAGAAGCGGAAAGACGGGCACAAACTGACCATGCAGTCTGCGTGCCAGCGATTCTAACCTGTTGAAATGTGATGCTGTCAAAAAGCTTTTTCAGTGGGGTATTCGGATTTGCGTTCGGCGCGCGATTGCTGCCCTCACCCTAGCCCTCTCCCAGAGGGAGAGGGGACTGATCGTGGTGTTTGTGTGAGCTACGGCGACCTGAAATCCCGAGTCGAACTCAGGATCTGAAAAGCCCCCAATCTGCTCCCTCTCCCTCCGGGAGAGGGCTGGGGTGAGGGGCTTTTGATCTTGATCTCAAAAATTACAGGCTGAACCGTCCAACCATATTGTTCAGATCCAGCGCCAGGCGCGACAGCTCGTTGCTCGCCGCACTGGTCTGATTCGCGCCGGTCGCCGATTGCACCGACAGATCGCGGATGTTGACCAGGTTGCGATCCACTTCACGTGCAACCTGTGCCTGCTCTTCGGCAGCGCTGGCGATTACCAGGTTGCGCTCGTTGATTTCGACGATGGCCGTGTTGATGGTGTCCAGCGACAGACCAGCGCCACGGGCGATGTTCAGGGTCGATTCGGCGCGCTCGGTGCTGTTGCGCATCGAATCCACGGCGTGTTCGGTGCCGCTCTGGATGCTGCCGATCATGCGCTCGATTTCGCTGGTCGACTGTTGGGTGCGGTGCGCGAGGGCACGGACTTCGTCCGCCACCACGGCAAAACCGCGACCGGCTTCACCGGCACGGGCCGCTTCGATGGCAGCGTTCAGTGCCAGCAGGTTGGTCTGGTCAGCCAGGCCGCGGATCACGTCCAGCACCTTGCCGATGTCACGGGATTCGTTGGCCAGATCACCGATCAGGGTCGCGGTGCTCTGCACATCGGCGCTCATGCGCTCGATGGCGCTGACGGTTTCCTGCACCAGATCGCGACCGTCGCCGGCGGAAGTGGTGGCGTTCTTCGAGGCTTCCGAGGTGCTGACCGCGTTGCGTGCGACTTCTTCCACGGCGCTGGTCATCTCGTTGACCGCCGTGGCGGCCTGCTCGATTTCGTTGTTCTGCTGGGTCAGGCCACGGGCGCTTTCGTCGGTGACACTGTTCAGCTCTTCGGCGGCGGACGCCAGTTGGGTGGCCGAGCCGGAGATTCGCTGCAGCGTGTCGCGCAGCTTCGACTGCATCTTGGCCATGGCCGCCAGCAGGCGACCGGCTTCGTCGGTGCCGTCAACGTGGATCGGCTGGGTCAGGTTGCCTTCGGCGATGGTTTCCGCCGCATCCAGCGCTTTGGAAATCGGCTTGGTGATGCTCAGGGTCAGCAGCCAGGCGAAGAGGAAGGTCAGGCCGGTCGCGATCACCAGCAGCGTCACCACCAGGCTGAAAGCCGAAGAAAACTGCTCGGCGGCTTGCTGGTTGGTGGTGCTGATCTGCTCGCCGTTGATTTGCATCAGACGGTTGAGCACCGAGTTCATTGCTTCGGAGTTGTCGAGCAACTGGGTGTTCAGCAGGTTGCGCAGCTCATCCACCTGATTGTTGCGCGACAGGGTTTTCATCCGGTCTTCGATCTGGCGGTATTGACCCAGCAACTGCACGTATTGGTCATAGGCCGCACGTTCGGCCGGGCTGCCGATCAACGGCTCGTAATCGGTCTGGGCCTTGCGGATCTGCTGGTTGCGCATCTCCAGCAGTTCGATGGTTTTCTGTTGGATGTCCGGCTCGCGGTTCACCAGTAAGCGGTACGACAGCACCCGCAGACGCAGGGTCAGCTGAGTGAACTCGTCGAGGTTCTTGATGCTCGGCACGCTGGTGGTGGTGATGTTTTCGGCGGCGCCGCGGATCTTGCTCATCTGGTTCAGGGCGAACACACCGAGAATGAGCATCAGGCCGCCGATCAGGGCAAAACCGGTGAACGCCCGGGGGGCGATATTCATATTGCGAAGGGACATGGGGCGTATACCAGGAAGGGCCGCATCCATGCGGGCTGAGACTGCTGTTGGATGACTTATCGGTCATACGACTAAAGTCTTGAGCCCGTGCGCGTATTTGTCGCACTGAAGGCCGGGCGACGAAGTGCAGGAACCAGATCGGCAGATCACAGTCTCTAACACTCGCAGGAACGGTCGGCCACCAGGAAAATCAAGGCCTTGCGCCGGTTTAACCCTGGCATCCACGACGACTTTTCTTTATCGTACGCGCCCTTTGAAAATGCCCTGGAAGATCAAAATGTTGGAAGCATCCCTCAGCCAATTGGAACAGCTCGTCAGCGACCTGGTGCAACAGAACCAGACTCTCTCGGAAACCAACCAGACCCTGTCCACGGAACTGGCCCAGGCCAAGGATGAAAACGAAAGCCTGCAACTGAGCCTGATGGAACAGGAAGAAAAACACGGCGCCACTGCCGCTCGCATCCAGGCCCTGGTTGATCGCGTCAACGCAGGTCCTGTCAGCGCATGAACCACGGCACAGCAGGGGTAAAAGTCGTCTCCATCATGGGGGAGGACTATTCGATCAAGGCACCGGCCGGGGAAGAACAGACCCTGCTGGACGCCGCATTGATGCTCAAGGCCGCACTGGCCGACACCAAACGCAAATACCCGACGCTGATCGGCGACCGCCTGCTGGTGCTGGCGGCGATGAATCTGTGCTCGCAGCAGATTGAAATGAAGAAGCAGCACCAGCAGGAACTCGAGCGTTACCAAGAGCAAGTCAGCGCCACGGTCGAGACCATCGCCAAGACCATCAATCAGGGTTGATGGGTTGCGCACAACCAAAGAATAAGATTGTCGATTGCGTTGTATACAATCGGCACGGCTGTTGCAGTGTTTCAGCCTCTTATTCTTTGGGGGTGCTCCATGCAGTTCTGGCGTCGCAGTATTCAATGGCAGTTGATCCTCGGCATGGGCACCGCCCTGCTGGTCAGCATCCTGATCGTGGTTGGCATTTATACCCTGGTGGTCAACCGCCTCGCCCAGAGCTATCTGGTCGAGCAGGCGTTGCCGTCGAGCATCGAAGCGACGCGCAACGACATCGAGCGAATCCTCGTTCAACCCCTCACCGCCGCCAAAGACATCGCCAGCAACACAATGGTCCGCGACTGGCTGGCCACAGGTGAAGACTCCGCCAAAACGGCAGGCTTCGCGCAATATCTGGAAGGCATCCGCGCCGAACACAAGGCGTTTACCGCGCTGATCATCGGCACCGAATCCAATCACTACATCACCGAAAAAGGCCTGGATCGCACCCTCAGCCGCGCCAAACCGGCCGATGCGTGGTTCTACTCATTCCTGGACAGCAATCAGCCCCGAACCCTGAACATCGACAACGACGGGGCCACCGGAGAGTTGGCGCTGTTCATCGACCTGAAGGTCGAACAGGCCGGCAAAGTGGTCGGCGTTGCGGGGCTAGGTCTGAGCATGAAAGAGCTGTCCGAGCTGATCCACAATTTCAGCTTCGGCGAGCGCGGGAAGGTCTATCTCGTGCGTTCCGACGGTTTGATCCAGGTCCATCCCGAGGCGCAATTCAGCGGCAAGCGCACGCTTACGGAGCAGATCGGCGCAAGCGCGGCACAAGCGGTCATGGGCCATAAAGTGGCCGCCAACAGCAGCTTCCAGCGCGACGGCGAAGACTTCCTCGCCTTCAGCCTGCCTTTGCGTGACCTTGGCTGGACCCTGGTGGCCGAAGTGCCGCAGTCACAGATCTACGCCGAAGCCCGCCGGGCGATGTGGATGAGCAGTGGCATCGGTCTGGCGGTGGCGCTGGTTTGCCTGGCGCTGGTGATCTGGCTGGCTCAGGGATTGGTGCGACCGATTCGTCAGGTAACAGCTGCGCTGGTAGCAATCGGTAGCGGTGGTGGAGATTTGACCCATCGGTTAGATTCCAGCCGCGCCGACGAGCTGGGCGACCTCGCTCGGGGCTTCAACCGTTTCCTCGACAGTCAGCGCGGGATGATCGCCGAGGTGTTGACCACCAGTGAGCGTTTGCGTGTCGCTGTGGGTCAGGTGGCCAGGGTTGTGGATAACACCGCCGAGCGCTCCGGTCGCCAGCAGGAAATGACCGACATGGTTGCCACCGCCGTCCACGAAATGGGCCTGACCGTGCAGGAAATCGCCCAGAACGCCGGCAACGCCGCGCTCGCCTCGCAAACGGCGCGAGATGAAGCGATGCAGGCGCGGGAAGTGGTCGGCGGCTCGATTCGCCATATAGAAAGCATGTCTGATGAAATCGGCGTCGCGGCCGGCGCGGTGGGGGAGTTGGCGCATCAGGTGGCTTCGATCGATCAGGTGCTGGCGGTGATTCGCGGCGTTTCTGAACAGACCAATCTTTTGGCGTTGAACGCGGCGATTGAAGCGGCGCGGGCCGGGGACATGGGGCGTGGTTTTGCGGTGGTGGCCGATGAAGTGCGCACCTTGGCGCGCCGCACTCAGGCATCCACTGACGAGATCCAGCAGATGATCGGCAGTCTCAAACAGGGGGCGGAGAATGCCGTGTCTTCAATGCGTACGGGACAGGCGGCAACCGGCACCGGCGTTGAGTCGAGCCAGCGTACGGGTGCGTCTTTGACCGCGATTACCGGGCAGGTCGAGCGCATCAGCGACATGAACCATCAGGTGGCGACGGCGACTGAGGAGCAGTCGGCGGTGACCGAGGAGATCAACCGCAACGTGCAGGGAATTTCCGATCTGGCCCGGGCGACGGCGGGGGAGGTTCGGGCTTGTCGTGAGGATTGTCAGATGCTGCAGCGGCTGGCGGATGATCTGGCGCGGCAGATGGGTGGGTTCAAGTTGAGTTGAGTGCCAAGAGCCAAAGAGCCCCTCACCCTAACCCTCTCCCGGAGGTAGAGGGGACTGATTGGGGAATATTGAAGAGGTTCACCGACTTGAAGGATCGGCGTTGAATCCATAATCGACTCGGTCGTTCAGGTCGATGTACCTCGCAAAACTATGCGGTCGGCCCCCTCTCCCTCCGGGAGAGGGCTGGGGTGAGGGGAAGGGGCCCAGCTCGGTTAATGATCAGAACCACGCATCCTGCATCCCCAGACACGTATCATCCCGCACCTCCAGCAACGCCAGCTCATGATGGCAACCCGGCACTTCCCACGTCAGGAAATACCGCGCCGCCTGCAACTTGCCCTTATAGAAGTCGGCATCCGCCACATTCCCCTTGGTCAACCCTTCCTCGGCGCGAATCGCCTGCTCCAGCCAGCGCCAGCCAATCACCGTGTGCCCGAACACTTTCAGGTACAGCGCCGAATTCGCCAGGCTGCTGTTGACCTTGCCCTGGGCCAGATCGGTCAACAGACCGATGGTCACGGTTTGTAGGCGAGCGACCAGTTTCTCCAAGGGCTCACGCAATGCGGTCAACGATTCGTACGCCACCGCGCGTTCGGCCGTGTCGGCAATCAGGCGGATCAGTTGCTTGAGCCCGGCGCCACCGTTCTGCGCCAGTTTGCGTCCCAGCAAGTCCAGCGACTGAATGCCGTGGGTGCCTTCGTGGATCGGGTTCAGTCGGTTGTCGCGGTAATACTGCTCCACCGGGTATTCGCGGGTGTAACCGTGGCCGCCGAGAATCTGGATCGCCAGTTCGTTGGCCTTGAGGCAGAACTCCGATGGCCAGGATTTGACGATCGGCGTCAGCAAGTCCAGCAGCTCATGCGCCTGTTTGCGCTCGGCTTCGGTTTCCAGCGTGGTGGTGTCATCAAACAGCCGCGCCGCGTACAGGCCGAGATCGAACGCACCTTCAACGTAGGACTTTTGCGTCAGCAGCATGCGTCTGACGTCCGCGTGCTGAATGATCGCCACCGGCGCCGTCGTCGGGTCCTTGCTGTCCGGCACCCGGCCCTGCGGACGTTCGCGAGCGTATTCCAGCGAGTACAAATAGCCGGCGTAACCGAGCATCACCGCGCCCATGCCGACGCCAATCCGCGCCTCGTTCATCATCTGGAACATGTAGCTCAAGCCGTGATGCGGCTTGCCCACCAGATAGCCGACACACTCGCCGTTATCGCCGAAATTCAGTGCCGTGGACGTGGTGCCGCGCCAGCCCATCTTGTGGAACAGCCCGGCCAGCAACACGTCGTTGCGTTTGCCGAGACTGCCGTCATCGTTGACCAGGAACTTGGGCACGATAAACAGCGAAATCCCCTTCACCCCGGCCGGTGCGTCCGGCAGTTTGGCCAGCACCATGTGCACGATGTTTTCCGAGAGCGGGTGATCGCCGCCGGAGATGAAGATCTTGTTGCCCTTCAGGCGATAAGTGCCGTCGGACGCTGGTTCGGCGCGGGTACGAATATCCGACAGCGACGAACCGGCATGGGGTTCGGTCAGGGCCATGGTGCCGAAGAAACGACCGTCGATCATCGGTTGCAGGAACCGTTGCTTCTGTTCTTCGGTGCCGAAGCTTTCGATCAGGTTGGCCGCGCCCATGGTCAGGAACGGGTAGGAAGTCGAAGCCGCGTTGGCCGACTGAAAGTGGGCGAAGCAGGCCTGGGACAACAATGTAGGCAGTTGCATGCCGCCGGCGTCGAAACTGCGCGCCGCGTTGAGGAATCCGGCTTCGAGGAAGGCATCCACCGCCGGTTTCACTTCGGGAATCAGAATCGCCTGACCGTTCTCGTAGCGCGGCTCGTTCTCGTCGCCCTTGCGGTTGTGCGGTGCGAAGTACTTCTCGGCGATGTTGCGCGCCGTGCCGATGGCGGCATCGAAGGTTTCGCGGTTGTGTTCGGCAAACCGCTCGCGCCGGGTCAGGCCCTCGGCATCGAGGACTTCGTACAGCTCGAAAGCCAGATTGCGGGAACTGAGCAGCGTCTCGGACATGGCGGCCTACCTTTTTTTGGAATGGACCGAGTCTAGGCGTGCGAATAAAGGCTGAACAGGAAGATTGATAACGGTGATGGAGAGGCCAAAAAAATAGGCGCCGGTGAGGGCGCCCATTTTCAGGTTGCTGTGCTGATCGTTCCCACGCTCTGCGTGGGAATGCCTCAAGGGACGCTCCGCGTTCCAGCCGCGCTGCCAACTTCAAGCCTGGCACCGATGGGACGCGGAGCGTCCAGGGCTGCATTCCCACGCGGAGCGTGGGAACGATCGCGCGGGGGTTAGCCGATGGTCATCAGGCTGGCGTTGCCGCCCGCCGCTGCGGTGTTGACGCTCAACGCGCGCTCGATCACCAGGCGCTCCAGCGCAATGTTGGTCTCGCCCTGGGACAGGCCCTGAACCCCGACGATGGCGCCGGCACGCTTGGCGATCTGCTGGCAGACCGCGCGCAACTGGTCGGAGTGGCCGTGATGCAGAACTGCATCGAACACCACGTCGTCCTTGTTCCAGTCGGAAACCAGTTTGATCCGCGCCTGAATCTCCTTCGGCAGGCGTGCGAACAATGCCTTGCTGGTGTCGGATTCCGGCCAGACCGCCGAACCGCCCACTGCCAGTACTGCCGCGAGTTGGGTCAGCAGGTCACCTTCGATGTCCGCCAGGCACAGCACGTGCTCGCGCGGCAGGATCGCGTAGCTGTTCTTCTCGCCGGTCGGGCCGGCCAGTACGCGGGTGATACCGCTTTGCGACTGGGCTGCGTATTGCACGCACAGAGTGCTCAGGTCGGCGAACTTGTTGCTGTCGGCCCAGGCTTTCAGGGCGACCAGCGGTTTGCTTAGGGCGTCGCGCAGACGAACGTCCGGTGCCACGGCCGCATCACCGCGAGCGAAGGATTGTTCGATGGCATCGGTAGGACGCGTCGACAGCAAGCGGTACAGGTACAGCGGGCCACCGGCCTTCGGACCGGTACCCGACAGGCCTTCGCCACCGAACGGCTGGACGCCGACCACGGCACCCACGATGTTGCGGTTGACGTAGACGTTACCGGCGTTGACGTTGTCGATCACCTTGGCGATGGTCTCGTCGATGCGGGTGTGCACGCCGAGGGTCAGGCCGTAACCGGACGCATTGATCTGGGCGATCAACTGGTCGATCTCTTTACGCTTGTAGCGCACCACGTGCAGCACCGGGCCGAAGATCTCGCGTTGCAGCTCGTCGAAGCTTTCCAGTTCGATCAGGGTCGGCATGACGAAGGTGCCGCGTTTGACTTCCTCGGCATCGGCGATGGCCACCTGGTACACGTTGCGACCTTTGTCGCGCATGCCCTGGATGTGCTTCTCGATGCCGGCCTTGGCTTCGGCGTCGATCACCGGGCCGATGTCCACGGACAGGCGCTCCGGGTTGCCGAGACGGCTTTCAGCCATCGCGCCCTTGAGCATTTCGATGACGCGATCAGCGGAATCCTCCTGCAAGCACAGGACGCGCAGGGCCGAGCAACGCTGGCCGGCGCTGTCGAAGGCCGACGACACCACGTCGATCACCACTTGTTCGGTCAGTGCCGAAGAGTCGACGATCATCGCGTTCTGGCCACCGGTTTCGGCGATTAGCGGGATTGGACGGCCCTGGTTGTCGAGACGACCGGCAATATTGCGTTGCAGCAGACGCGCGACTTCGGTGGAGCCGGTGAACATCACGCCTTTGACGCGCTCGTCACCCACCAGGCCAGCGCCGACGGTTTCACCGCGCCCCGGCAGCAGTTGCAGCACGCCTTCCGGGATCCCGGCTTCGAGCAGCAGGCGTACGGCTTGTGCAGCCACCAGCGGAGTTTGTTCGGCCGGTTTGGCCAGGACCGGGTTGCCGGCGGCCAGTGCGGCGGCGACTTGACCGCTGAAGATCGCCAGCGGGAAGTTCCACGGGCTGATGCAGACCACCGGGCCCAGTGGGCGGTGGGCGTCGTTGCTGAAATCGTTGCGGGCCTGCACTGCGTAATAGCGCAGGAAGTCGACGGCTTCGCGGACTTCGGCGATGGCGTTGGCGAAGGTCTTGCCGGCTTCGCGAGCCAGCAGGCCCATCAGCGGCTGAATCTCGCCTTCCATCAAGTCGGCGGCGCGTTCCAGAATCGCGGCGCGTTCGGCCGGCGGGGTGGCCTGCCAGATCGGTGCGGCGTTCAGGGCGCATTGAATGGCGTTGTCGACGTCTTCGACGGTAGCTTCCTGCACGTGGCCGACCACGTCACGCAGATCGGACGGGTTCAGGACTGGTACCGGCGCTTCGTTGCTGGAGGCGCAACCGAGCATCGGTGCGGCTTTCCAGTGGTTGTGCGCGGACGCCAGCAGGGCGCAGGACAGCGATGCCAGACGATGTTCGTTGGCCATGTCGATACCGCTGGAGTTGGCGCGCTCGGAACCGTACAGGTCACGCGGCAGCGGAATGCGCGGGTGCGGCAGGCCGAAACCACCTTCCACGGTTGCCATCTGCTCGATGCTGGCCACCGGATCGGCCACCAGTTCCTGGATCGAAATCGACTGGTCGGCGATGCGGTTGACGAACGAGGTGTTGGCGCCGTTTTCCAGCAGGCGACGTACGAGGTACGCCAGCAGGGTTTCGTGGGTGCCGACCGGAGCGTACACACGGCACGGACGGTTCAGCTTGCCTTCGGAAACTTTGCCTACAACTTGCTCGTAGAGCGGTTCGCCCATGCCGTGCAGGCACTGGAATTCGTACTGGCCCGGGTAATAGTTCTGACCGGCAATGTGATAAATCGCCGACAGGGTGTGGGCGTTGTGCGTGGCGAACTGCGGGTAGATGACTTCCGGCACCGACAGCAGTTTGCGGGCGCAAGCGATGTAGGAAACGTCGGTGTACACCTTGCGGGTGTAGACCGGATAGCCTTCCAGGCCTTCGACCTGGGCGCGCTTGATTTCGCTGTCCCAGTACGCGCCTTTCACCAGACGGATCATCAGGCGATGACGGCTGCGGCGAGCCAGGTCGATCACGTAGTCGATCACGTACGGGCAACGCTTCTGGTAGGCCTGGATCACGAAACCGATGCCGTTCCAGCCCGTCAGTTGCGGCTCGAAGCACAGGCGCTCGAGCAGATCCAGCGACAGCTCCAGGCGGTCGGCTTCTTCGGCGTCGATGTTGAGGCCGATGTCGTATTGCTTGGCCAGCAGGGTCAGCGACAGCAGGCGCGGATACAGCTCATCCATCACGCGCTCGTACTGGGCGCGGCTGTAACGCGGGTGCAGGGCCGACAGTTTGATCGAGATGCCCGGGCCTTCATAAATCCCACGGCCGTGAGAGGCTTTGCCGATCGAGTGAATAGCTTGTTCGTACGAGGCCAGGTACTTCTGGGCGTCGTGTTCGGTCAGCGCTGCTTCACCAAGCATGTCGTAGGAATAGCGGAAACCCTTGGCTTCGAACTTGCTCGCGTTGGCCAGGGCTTCGGCGATGGTTTCGCCGGTCACGAACTGCTCACCCATCAGGCGCATGGCCATGTCGACGCCCTTGCGGATCATCGGCTCGCCGCTCTTGCCGATGATGCGGCTCAGGGACGAAGTCAGGCCGGCTTCATTGTGGGTCGACACCAGTTTGCCGGTCAGCAGCAGACCCCAGGTCGCCGCGTTGACGAACAGCGACGGGCTGTTGCCCAGATGCGGCTGCCAGTTGCCGGTGCTGATCTTGTCGCGGATCAGTGCATCGCGAGTGCCTTTGTCCGGGATACGCAGCAGCGCTTCGGCCAGGCACATCAGCGCCACGCCTTCCTGGGACGACAGGGAAAATTCCTGCAGCAGACCCTGAACAATGCCTGCACGACCGCCGGCACTCTTCTGGTTACGCAGTTTTTCCGCGATCGAGGCAGCGAGTTTGTTGGTGGCTTCGGCCATCGGCGCCGGCAGGCGAGCCTGTTCGATCAGCATCGGTACCACTTCCGGCTCAGGGCGACGGTAAGCGGCGGTGATCGAGGCGCGCAGCACCGATTGCGGCAGGATGCTTTCGGCAAATTCGAGGAAGCATTGGTGAGCGTGATCGGTGTGGACTTCGCCTGCCTCATCGGCGTCCTTGGCGGTCAAACCGTTCAGCTCGGTCAGGGTTGCACCACCCTCGAGTTTTTCCAGGTAATTGAAAATTGCCTGCTTGATCAGCCAGTGCGGTGTGCGATCAATCGAGGTTGCGGCGGCCTTCAGGCGCTCGCGGGTCGGGTCATCGAGTTTGACCCCAAGGGTGGTGGTAGCCATATTTTTATCCTCATAGGTGCCGCAGTTGCGCGACAACAGCTGGCGGCAAGATTAGCCGTGAGCTTGCAGAGGTGCAACCGGGTGCAACCCTTTTTTTGTCGGAATATTCGGCAACTTGTCAGGAATAAATTTCAGCTTCGCGATGACCGCTCTAGATAGGTGCTTTCAAGGCAGATGGAGGGGTGTCACTGCGCCGGAACTGTGCAAAATAGGCGGTTTGCAGTCGAAAAAACGACGTAGGTGCAACTAATTCTCAAGAAACAGGTTGCACCTGTTTTGCTTTGTTGCATAGGATTCGCGCCCAAGGTGCAACCGGGGAACCCGGTGTACCGGCCAATGGCTTTCCTGGGGAAACATTGGTCATAAATGCGCGGCCGTGCGAATCGTCTGTCAGACGTCAGTCTGCAAACGGTGCAACCGCCGCCGCTACATAAAAACAAAGCCAGGGCACGTACGTAATGAGCGCAAGCAATCCAACCCTGATCACGTTCGTGATCTACATCGCAGCAATGGTGCTGATCGGCTTCATGGCCTATCGCTCCACCAACAACCTTTCCGACTACATTCTGGGCGGCCGCAGCCTGGGCAGCGTGGTGACCGCATTGTCCGCCGGCGCTTCCGACATGAGCGGCTGGTTGCTGATGGGCCTGCCGGGCGCCATCTACATGTCCGGCCTGTCCGAAAGCTGGATCGCCATCGGCCTGATCGTCGGTGCCTACCTGAACTGGCTGTTCGTTGCCGGTCGTCTGCGTGTTCAAACCGAACACAACGGTGATGCGCTGACCCTGCCGGACTACTTCGCCAGCCGTTTCGAAGACAAAAGCGGCCTGCTGCGGATCATTTCGGCGGTGGTGATTCTGGTGTTCTTCACCATCTACTGCGCTTCCGGCATTGTTGCCGGCGCCCGTCTGTTCGAAAGCACCTTCGGCATGTCCTACGAGACCGCGCTGTGGGCCGGTGCTGCGGCGACGATTGCCTACACCTTCGTCGGCGGTTTCCTCGCGGTCAGCTGGACCGACACCGTGCAAGCCACCCTGATGATCTTCGCGCTGATCCTGACGCCGATCATCGTGCTGCTGGCCACCGGTGGCGTCGACACCACGTTCCTGGCCATCGAAGCCAACGATCCTGGCAACTTCGACATGCTCAAAGGCACCACTTTCATCGGCATCATCTCGCTGATGGGCTGGGGCCTGGGTTACTTCGGTCAGCCGCACATCCTGGCGCGCTTCATGGCCGCTGACTCGGTGAAATCCATCGCCAACGCCCGCCGCATCTCCATGACCTGGATGATCCTGTGCCTGGGCGGCACCGTGGCTGTGGGCTTCTTCGGTATCGCTTACTTCTCGGCCAACCCGGACGTGGCAATGCCCGTGAGCGAGAACCACGAGCGTGTGTTCATCGAACTGGCGAAAATCCTCTTCAACCCGTGGATTGCCGGTGTCCTGCTGTCGGCCATTCTGGCGGCGGTGATGAGCACCCTGAGCTGCCAGTTGCTGGTGTGCTCCAGCGCCTTGACCGAAGACTTCTACAAAACCTTCCTGCGTAAATCCGCCTCGCAAGTCGAGCTGGTATGGGTCGGCCGCGCCATGGTGTTGCTGGTTGCACTGATCGCTATCGCGATGGCCGCCAACCCGGAAAACCGCGTGCTGGGCCTGGTGTCCTACGCCTGGGCCGGTTTCGGCGCAGCGTTCGGTCCAGTCGTACTGATCTCGGTGATCTGGAAAAAGATGACCCGCAACGGCGCATTGGCCGGCATCCTGGTCGGCGCGATCACCGTGATCGTGTGGAAGCATTTCGAGGTGCTGGGCCTGTACGAAATCATCCCGGGCTTCATCTTCGCCAGCCTGGCGATCTACTTCGTCAGCCTGCTGGGCCAGCCGAGCACCGGCATGGTTCAGCGCTTTGAAGCGGCCGAGAAGGATTTCCATCTGAACAAGTGATGGGAAAGAGCTGATGCTCACAAGAAAACGGCCCGTTTCCTGTAGGAAGCGGGCCGTTTTTTATTGCCTGTGATTTTTCTGAAGGAAAAGTCTGTAGGCGAATACGCCGGTTATTGAAGGGGAGATCGAAGTTTAAAGTAGGGAAAATCTGATTTTCCGGTCACCCATCCTGCACCCCTTGCCCCTCATGCAGAATCGCCCGCCCTCATTCTGCAGAGAGACATCGGATGTTCGCGCCTGCCAATCAACCACGTTTCACGTTGACCGTCGAAGGCGCCCAGTTTGACCTCAAAGTCCTTGAGTTCACGGGCAAGGAAGCCATCAGCCAACCCTATCGATTCGAGGTGGAGTTGGTCAGTGAGCGGCCGGATCTGGATCTGGAAAGCCTGCTGCATTGTCAGGCGTTTCTGAGTTTTGATGCCCAAGGTAACGGTGTTCACGGGCAGATTTATCAGATTGGTCAGTGGGATTCCGGAAAACGTCTGACCCGCTACCACTTGAGCCTTGTTCCGCGTCTGATGTATCTCGGTCATCGGATCAATCAACGGATTTTCCAGCATCAGACGGTTCCGCAGATTGTCGCGCAGATCCTCAAGGATCATGCAATCCTGCGCGACGCCTTCGAGTTCCGACTGGGGAGTGACTACCCCGCGCGCGAATATTGCGTGCAGTACGCCGAGAGTGATTTGGCGTTTATCCAGCGCCTTTGTGCTGAGGTGGGCATTCATTTCCACTTTCAACACAGTTCCAGCGGACATTTTCTGGTATTCGGCGATGACCAGACCGTGTTTCCACGACTGGCCGAGCCCGTCTTGTATCTGCCCGGCAGCGGCATGATCGGGACGGCGTCGGCGATCCAGCGCTTCAACGTTCGCCTGGAAACGCGGACCAGTGTTGTCACTCGGCGCGACTACAACTTCGAGAAACCGCTGCTGCACATGCAAAGCGGCATCGACAGTGAACAGCGCCCGGTGCTGGAGGACTATCACTTTCCCGGCCAGTTCAGTGATCGCGAGAGCGGCAGGCAACTGGTTCAGCGCGCACTTGAGCGACATGTCGCCGATTATCGGCAGGTCGAGGGGCGCAGCGATGCATCCGCACTGGCCTGCGGACACTTCCTGCAACTGGCCGAACACCCACGCCAGGATTGGAATGACCTCTGGTTGCTGACAGCCATCGAGCACTATGGCCGACAGCCGCAAGTGCTGGAGGAATTGGTGACCAGTGATGGGGAGGATGCTCAAGGTTACCGTAATGCCTTTCTTGCAACGCCGTGGGATGTGTTTTTCCGTCCAGCTCTTGGGCCAGACAAACCACGGATGCTCGGCTATCAACCGGCCGTGGTCACCGGCCCCAAAGACAGTGAAATCCATTGCGACGAGTACGGCCGGGTCAAGGTGCAACTGGCCTGGGATCGCGACGGCGATCTCAACGAACATTCCAGTTGCTGGCTGCGGGTCGCCAGCGGTTGGGCCCACGACCGTTATGGCAGCGTGCTGATTCCACGGGTCGGCATGGAAGTGCTGGTGGGTTTCATCGATTCCGATGCCGACAAGCCGCTGGTCATGGGTTGCCTGCCGAACGCGGCGACGCCGGTGCCGCTGGACCTGCCGGCCGACAAGACCCGCAGTATTTTCCGCAGCCAGAGCAGTCCCGGTGGCGGCGGTTACAACGAATTGCGCATCGAGGATCGCAAAGGCGCCGAGGAAATCTACCTGCGCGCCCAGCGAAACTGGACGCAGCATGTGTTGAATGATCAGCAAGTTCAGGTCGACAACCAGCGCAGCGTCGTTGTCACGGGCCTCGCCAAGCATGAGCTGAAGGCCGATGAGCAGCACATCACCCACGGTCAGCGTCAGACCGAGGTAAAGCAGGATGATCACCTCACGGTGACCGGCGACCGTAATATCCGCGTGAACAACCAGACGTTCAGCGCCAATGCGCAATTTCACGTCAGCGCCGGCCAGCAAGTGGTGATTGACGGCGGCGCGAGCGCAACGATTCAGGCGGGCGGGCAGTGGATCAACATCGGTCCCGGCGGGATCTTCAGCAGTGTGCCGATTATGGTGGGTGGTGCGCCGATGGCGGCGATGAGCGCAGCACCAACAGTGCCGGGGTTGCCGGAAAAACTGGTGGCGGCACCGGCTGCGATTCTGACGGCCGCGCAAATCATGAGCCTTAAGGGAGACGCGCCGTTCTGCGAAGAATGCGAGCGCTGCAAGGACGGTGTCTGTGCAGCCTGATCGATGGTTGAAGGATGAGCCGCTGAAAGCGACGGAGCAGTTGTTTGCGATTTTCAGTCGTGCGAGTGCGGTGGACCCGCTGAAAACCTGGCCGTCGAATGCGCAGATGCCGAAGCCGGTCTGGGCGGGAACGATCTATGCCGAGTGGGATGCGGTGATGCCCTACGTGGGAATCGTCGACGCAGGCAGTGAGTTTCTGGATTGGGTGGCGACCACGGAGTCTCGGGACTGGGGCTGGCTGGTAGTGTCCTCGGCGGGGCTTGAGGCGGTGGTCGAGCATTTTCGCAGTTTGACTCAGGTACTGATGCCGGACGGGAAAGCGGTGTTCTTTCGGTTTTGGGATGGGCGGTATTTGTTGCCGATCCTTGAGTCGCCCGAGGTGGAGGCCGGGCAACTTCTACCGGTCTTCTCGCGAGGGTTGGTCAACGGTCAGGCCGTCGAGATCGGGGGCAGGGGACAGGCCTCGGGGCGGGAATTTCCTTGGTGGTCGGTGCCGGAAAAACTGCTGGCGCAATTCGGTGGTGATGCCCGGATCAACAATGCCTTGCAGTGGTTGAGCGAGGAACATCCGGCATTGTTCGAGGCATTCCCCGCCGATGTCCTGCGCTGCAAGGTTGTCAGGTTTTTTGCGGTTTCGGCGTCGGACGAATCTTCGGATTCGGCGTTGCTGGACTACTTATGGGACGAGTCAGAGTGAAATTTCCGGGCAATGGCTTCGGACGTTTCCCGCGAGTTGTGGCGGTTTGCGTGAACTGGTGGGGGCGGTGGTGCGGGGATAGTCTTTTGGCTGTCACTGCGAGAGTGGTGACAGGGTGTAGGAACCCTTGGAAAACTCACCGTGCATTAGCTCTGTCCTTTGATTGCGGCACTTAAGTGTGTCCATAACATCGTTCGCGGCGGCTGTGCGCGGGAACGCTTCGGCGTAGCTGAGTTTGGTGGGTTCCTCAGTTTCCTACTCTCGCGTACAGCTGCCACCCAAACCTGTAGGAAGGTCGTTGGCAGCCTCACTTAACCTGCCGAGGTGCAAACAATATGTCGACGTTAAAACCCGATCCACCGTACGAACCCTTCATCCCCCACCCCAACAACCGCCTCATGGCGCTGACCAGCAACTGCAACGACATGCCCACCCTGTTCATCGACACCCACGCCCCGCTCGACATCCTGATGGACGCCGCCAACTACCGCATCCGCGCGGTAATCCAGGTTCTGGAAAACATGTGCATGCGCGGCTCGGTCGAGTGCGACTCGGTCATCCTCAGCGACTTCGCCCAGCTCTGCGTGATTCCGTTGCGCGATGGCTGTGATGTGCTGGATGTGATTGGCCGCAAGTTGCGTGACCGGTCTTAGATCCCCAACCCCTCACCCTAGCCCTCTCCCAGAGGGAGAGGGGACCGACCGAGTTGTTTGGGTGATGTACGCCGACCTGCGACTACGGTGGGGAACTTGGTTTGGCCAAGCCTGAGGTCGCGGTGATTTTGCAGGTCGATGCAAGCCGAAAGATCACCTCGGTCAGTCCCCTCTCCCTTTGGGAGAGGGTTAGGGTTAGGGGGCTCTCACGGATGTAATAGCACTCTCGCAGGGGGAGAGGGGACCGACCGAGTTGTTTGAGTGATGTACGCCGACCTGCGACTGCGGTGGGGAACTTGGCTTGGCCAAGCCTGAGGTAGCGGTGATTTTTCAGGTCGATGCAAACCGAAAGATCACCTCGGTCAGTCCCCTCTCCCTCCGGGAGAGGGCTAGGGTGAGGGGCTTCTCAAGGATGTACCCGACAGCAAGACCGCCCACTCAGCCCCCAACCCCTGACTTGCCGCCCGGTAAAAGGTAAACTTCACGGCCCTCGCAGGAGCAGCCATGAATTATCGTCACGCCTTCCATGCCGGCAATCACGCCGATGTGTTCAAACACCTGACCTTGACCCGCCTCATCGCCCTGATGTCGCGCAAGGAGCAGCCGTTTGCCTATCTCGACAGCCACGCCGGCATCGGTCTGTATGACCTGCAGGGCGATCAGGCCAACCGTACCGGCGAGTACCTGGAAGGCATCGCGCGCTTGTGGGACCAGCCGGATCTGCCGGCGCTGACCGCCGATTACATGAAAGTGCTGCACGAGATGAACCCGGACGGCCAGTTGCGCTATTACCCGGGGTCGCCGGAGCTGGCGCGGCGTCTGACCCGGCCGCAGGATCGGGTGATGCTCAACGAGAAGCACCCCGAAGACGGCGTCCTGCTCAAGGACAACATGGCCGGCGATCGTCGGGTGAAAGTGCATCTGGGCGAGGGCTGGCATGTCGCCCGCGCGATGTTGCCGGTGCAGGAGAAGCGCGCGGTGATGCTGATTGATCCGCCGTTCGAACAGCTCGATGAAATGCAGCGCTGTGCAGCCTCGATGAAAGAGGCCATTGGCCGGATGCGCCAAACCGTGGCGGCCATCTGGTATCCGGTGAAGGACCAGCGCGCACTGCGTCGTTTCTATCAGGATCTGGCCGGCACCGGTGCGCCGAAGTTGCTGCGGGTCGAGCTGCTGGTGCATCCGCTGGATACGCCGAACAGTCTGAACGGCTCTGGCCTGGCGATCGCCAATCCGCCGTGGGGGCTGGAGGAAGAATTGCGTGAGCTGCTGCCGTGGCTGTCCAAGAAACTGGGCCAGACCCAGGGTGGGTGGCAGATGGATTGGTTGATCGCCGAGAGCTGATCAACCGTCAATGATCGTTCCCACGTCGAGGCGGTGATCGTTCCCACGCTCTGCGTGGGAATGCCTCAATGGACGCTCTGCGTCCGCTGTTGGGACGCGGAGCGTCCCGGGCTGCATTCCCACGCGGAGCGTGGGAACGATCGGGTGATCAGGCGATCAGACGACGCGGTCAGTTACCCGCCAGGCTCGGTGGCATGCACACACCGGTACCGCCAATCCCGCAGTAGCCTTCCGGGTTTTTCGCCAGATACTGCTGGTGATAAGTCTCGGCGAAGTAAACGGTCGGCGCCTGTTCAATCTCGGTGCTGATTTCACCCAGACCTGCCTTCGACAGTTCAGCCTGATAAACGGCCTTGCTCTTCAACGCCGCATCCAGTTGCTCCGGATGGGTCGCGTAGATCACCGAACGGTACTGGGTGCCGATGTCATTGCCCTGACGCATGCCCTGCGTCGGGTTGTGCAATTCCCAGAACATTGCCAGCAGCTCTTCGTAGCTGACTTTGTCTTTGTCGAAAACGACCAACACCACTTCCGAATGACCGGTCAGGCCCGAGCAGACTTCTTCGTAGGTCGGGTTCGGCGTGAAGCCGCCGGCGTAACCGACCACGGTGCTGACCACGCCTTCACGCTGCCAGAAGCGGCGTTCCGCACCCCAGAAACATCCCAGTCCGAAAATCGCGAAATCGACGTCCTGGAAAAACGGGCCAAGCAACGGCGTGTCTTTGAAGACGAAATGGTTTTCAGGCAGGGTCATTGCCGTTTCGCGGCCAGGCAGAGCTTGTTCTTTAGTCGGTAGCACGTTTTTGTTCACCAGAATTTCCGAGCGCAGAACCATGATCGTTCCTCTCAGTCAGGATGGGATGTCAATTACACAGACCACCAGTGTGCCCAATGATGCCCAGTTAATCACTAGTCAAAATGTGCGGGTACTGCGGTTGTGGTTTACAGCGGGAGAGGGCCGCGCGGATAGCGCTTGAGCGCCTGGATCAGCTCGGCGCCCGGAATCGGCCGGTCGAACAGGTAGCCCTGGCCGACGTCGCAGCGGTGACGGCGCAGGAACGCCAGCTGCTCGGCGGTCTCGATGCCTTCGGCCACGACCTTGAGTTTCAGGTTGTGGGCCATGGCGATCACGGCGGAGGTGATTTCCATGTCGTCCTGGTTGTCCGGGATTTCGTGGATGAAGCTGCGATCGATCTTGATGATGTCGATCGGGAATTTTTTCAGGTAGCTGAGCGACGAGTAACCGGTGCCGAAGTCGTCCATGGCCAGGGTCAGGCCCAGGCGCTTGAGCTGGTCGAGCTGCAAGTGGGTGTCTTCGGTGGCTTCCAGCAGCAGGCCTTCGGTCAGCTCCAGCTCCAGCAGATTGGCCGGCAGGGCTTCTTCCTTGAGGATGTTGGCGATGGAAGCCACCAGATCTGGGTCGGAAAACTGCTTGGGCGACAGGTTGATCGCCACTTGCAGGTTGCCCATGCCCGCAGCGGTCAGCGCCTTGCTCATGCGGCAGGCCTGGCGGGCGATCCACTTGCCGATCGGAATGATCAGGCCGGTTTCCTCGGCCACGCTGATGAACTGGTCCGGGCGGATCATGCCGCGTTCCGGGTGATTCCAGCGCAGCAGTGCTTCCATACCCAGCAACCGGCCGCTGCGCAGGCACAGCTTCGGCTGGTAGAACACGTCCAGTTCGTTCTGGGTCAGGGCGCGGCGCAGGTTGTTCTCGACGAACAGTTTGTAGCTGGCCTCGGCGTTCAGCGCTTCGGTGAATACCTGCACCTGATGTTTGCCGTTGGCCTTGGCCTTGTGCAGGGCGAGGCCGGCGTTGCGCATCAGGGTCTGCGGGTCGCGGCCGTGCAGCGGCGCGCAGGCCAGGCCCACGGAACCGGTGACGCTGATCAACTGGTTGTCGACGAACATCGGTTTGTCGAGGGTCAGCAGCAACTGGCTGGCGATCTGTTGGCCGGCCTCAAGGTCGGTGTTGTCGAGCAACACCGCGAATTCGTTACTGGCGAACCGCGCCAGACTGCCGCTCGGGCTCAGGCTGTTGCGCAGACGCCGGGCCAGGCTGATCAACAGTTTGTCGCCGGTCTGGTGGCCGAGGCTGTCGTTGATCCGCTTGAAGTTGTCGATGTCCACCAGCAGCAGGCTGATCGGGGTATCGCTGTCTCGGGCAAAGCGCTCATCCAGATTGCGGATAAATGCAGGGCGGTTGCCGAGGTTGGTCAGGTTGTCGGTGTAGGCCAGACGCTCGATGCGCTGCTGCGCCAGTTTGGTCTGGGTGATGTCTTCGTAGATGCCGATGTAGTGCGTCAGCTCACGGTTGTCGCCGTAGACCTTGGAAATCGACAACTGGCCCCAGTAGGGTTCGAGGTTCTTGCGGCGGCTCTTGAATTCGCCCTGCCAGCTGTTGCTTTTGGCCAGCGCCGAGGGTGCGTCGAACAACAGCTCGCTGAGGTTTTCCAGGGCCGGCAGCTCTGACAGGCGCTGGCCGTGGACTTCCTCGGTGGTGTACTGGGTGATCGCGGTGAAGCTCGGGTTGACGTACTCGACCACGCCGTCGCAATTGACCAGCAAGAAGGCATTGGCGCTTTGCTCGACCGCGCGCTGGAACAGATGCAAGGCGCTGGTGGCGGTGCGGCGGTTGTGGTTGTTGATGACTTGGGCGAACTGATCGGCCAGCTCGCCGGCGAAGGCTATTTCGTCGGACTGCCAGGCGCGTGTCACGCCGGTCTGCTCCAGGCACAGCACGCCGACCACTTGGCCGTCGACGCGGATGCTGGCGTCGAGCATCGCGTTGACGTCACGCGGACGCAGGGCTTCGGCCATCTCCCGGGTACGCGGGTCGCGCATCGCGTTGTGCGCATCGATGGCGCGGCTGCCGTGCAGGGCGTCCATGTAATCGGGGAAGCCGCTGACGTCGATCACCTCCGGCAGGATGTATTCCTGGGTGGCGCGGTGGTAGGCGGAAATCGGTACCAGCTTCTGGCCTTCGAGGTTCCACAGGCTGGCGCAGTCGATTTCATAGATATCGCAGGCGCAGCGGGTAATCAGCTCGGCGGCTTCTTGCAGGGAGTTCTGGCTGCTGTAGCGCTGGCGGGCCAGCAACAGGATCAGGTCCTGCTGGGCGCGCACCCGCTCCAGATGCTGCAGTTGTTCCTGCTGGGCACGCTGATTGAGCTCAAGGGCGATTTGCAGGCGCGAGTTCTGGGTTTCCAGGTCGACGGACGGCAATGCTGGCGCTTCGTCGAACACGTCATCGACCGCCAGCAGGTAACCGCGCAGCAAGTGGCGGTTGTGCTGTTTGTAGGCTTCACCGAGTTCGAGAATACTCAGCGCCCCGGCGGCGGTGTGCAGGGTATAGCGCACCAGATAATGCGGGCTGTCGCGCAGTTGTTGCTGGATCGCATCGTGCAACTGATAGCGCGCTTCGGGCTCCATCAGGCTGGCGTAGGGTGAACCGACCAAAGCGCAGAGTTCGACGGCAGGCTGGCCGAACTGGCGTTCGCAGTTGGGATCGAGAAACAGCATCGCCCAGCTGGCTTCATTCAGGCGCTCGAAACGCAGCATGCCGAGCCGCGAGGGCACAGGCAACTGCGTCACTACCTCGGCCGCCATACGGCTGGCGGCATCGGGTTGGCTCTTCATGAAGGGAACTCGCTTGGAAATTTGCTGAACGCGCCGGGCTCTCGCCCTCTTTACTGTTGCCTGCGGCAAGGTTGCATCATTGCGGCACCGACTGACAAGAGACATGAAGGCCAAGTGCTATAAGAATATGTCGGCTGCGCTGAACATTTCTCCAGCGGGCGCTGGAAAGTAATGCAGCGGCGCGCTGAGAGCGCCGTTCCAGAGCCTTCTGGCATCCGGAGCGGCGGCATTTTTCCATTCAGCGCAGTGGAATGTCGATTGATTGCAAGTGTTTGCCATCCCGGTCGTGGTAGTTGACCCGGATGTGTTCGACCTCGACCACCATGTGGGCAAAATTGTCCTGGCTGACGACTTGGCTGGTCAGCGTGTGCCGGTATTCTCCCGCGTCTGTGCGAGCCAGCGGCTGATCGAGAATGAACGTCGATGCCCTGGCATAGGGCAGCAGTTTGCTGTTGCTCAGCGGCGAGGACACGACGGTGTGTACTTCAAAGTCCTGGTCTTCGCTGTGGGTCAGGCGACTGGTCAGCGAACCATGCACATCGCCGGAAATGAACACGACGTTTTTGAGCCGATGCCAGCGGATGGTTTCCAGCAGGCGCAGTCGCTGTTCGGGGAAGCCCGCCCAGGCATCATCGCCGTTCATTTTGCGGTCGGGGTAGAACATGACGCTGGTGACCACGAACTTGATCCGCGCCGGGCTCTCGACCAACCACTTGCACAAGGCCTGTTCCTGTTCTTCATCGAGGATGCGGCGGTTCTCGGTCGACAAGTTGCGGCGAGTTCGACTGTCCGTCACAAACCATTCGATATCACCGTCGCTGAATTGATACCAGTAGTGCTTCAGTGTCGTGCGATCAATTGTGCCGTTAGTTGTTGTCGCGCAGATCGGGCTATGACTTGCTTGATAAATATCGTAAGCCGCTATTGCATTGCGATACAGGGTTTTATCAGACTTGCTGGCATTCATTGGCCAGTTGTCTTCTATTTCGTGATCATCAAGGATCATGTAAGTCGAAGTGCCGGACATCAGTCGTCGGATATTGGGCAGGGAAAACGCCACACGATACTTTTCAATGAACTCGTCGTAGTCGCGATCCGGTGCGAACAGGTTCAGATCGTCCGCGTAGATCTGATCGCCACACATCATGATTGCACTGATCGCCGGTTGTGCCCCCTCGATCAACTGGCTGATGGACGCGAAGATCCGGTCGCCCAGATGCGGGAGCGACGGGATGCCGGCGGTCAGGCGCAGATAGCGGCAGGAACCGAGGATGTAGGCGCGAGGCTGCAAAGGCCGATGGCTGCGGGTGCGCAGGCGATACGTCTCCCGTGGCCATTGCAGCGGCAACTCCGCCACGCTGTGGATGGTGTGGACGGGGCTCATCGGGCTGAACCAGCCGGTCTGGTATTCGTAGTCGGTGTCGGCTTGCAAATGATCGAGTACCAGCACTTCAGTCATGTCGCGGGTTGAATCCAGTTTGACAAACTGGCCCGGTTGCCATTGTTTCGAATCCAATATTCGATAGCGAATACCGGCAAATACGGCCGTGTCATGTTGCGGTCCGCCGCGAATGAAGATCCGCGCCTGATTAGTTGTTGTGTGGCCAACGATCGGGCCGACAGTAGGTTTCAGCATGTTCGAATCCATTCGAATAAGTATTGGTAATGAATAAAGTTATCCAGCTTTATAGGCGTAACTTTAATGCGCAAAGGTTAGTTGTCTGTTGCTGAAAAATATCGATAGGAAGTGGACTTGGGTCGTGGCTTATATCAGCGCAAATTGTGGGAAAAGTGCGGGCGGCAGTTATTTAAGGCAAAAAAAAGCCCCGCCAAACTGACGGGGTTGAGGTACGAGCGTGTGGCGCTCGAAAACGTGGAACCCGGTCGGCCCTCCGTTGCCGGAGGGCCAAGCGGTTTACAGCAGGATGGTGCGGATGTCCGCCAGCAGGCTGCTCAGACGCTGGGTGAAGCGTGCGGCAGCGGCGCCGTTGATCACACGGTGATCGTAGGACAGCGACAGTGGCAGCATCAGTTTCGGCTGGAAGGCTTTGCCGTCCCAGACTGGCTGGATGGTTGCCTTGGAAACACCGAGGATCGCCACTTCCGGCGCGTTGACGATCGGCGTGAAGCCGGTGCCGCCAATGTGGCCGAGGCTGGAAATGGTGAAGCAGGCGCCCTGCATGTCGTCAGCGGTGAGCTTCTTGTCGCGGGCCTTGGCGGCCAGCGCAGCGGCTTCGGCTGCCAGTTGCAGCAGGCTCTTCTGGTCGACGTTCTTGATGACCGGTACCAGCAGGCCATCCGGGGTGTCGACGGCGAAGCCGATGTTCACGTACTTCTTGCGGATGATCGCCTTGCCGCTTGGAGCCAGCGAACTGTTGAAGTCCGGCAGTTCCTTGAGCATGTGTGCGCAGGACTTGAGCAGCAGCGGCAGAATGGTCAGCTTGACGCCAGCCTTCTCTGCAACGGCTTTCTGAGCGATACGGAACGCTTCCAGCTCGGTGATATCAGCCGAATCGAACTGAGTCACGTGCGGGATGTTCAGCCAGCTGCGGTGCAGGCTCGACGCGCCGATCTGCATCAGGCGAGTCATCGGCACTTCTTCGATTTCGCCGAAACGGCTGAAGTCGACGACCGGAATCGGCGGGATGCCCGCGCCACCGGTTGCGCCAGCAGCAGCGGCCGGTGCTTCCTTGGCCTTCTGCATCATGGCTTTGACGTAAGTCTGCACGTCTTCTTTCAGGATGCGACCGTGCGGACCGCTGGCGCCGACAGCGCTCAGCTCGACGCCGAACTCGCGAGCCAGTTGACGCACGGCAGGGCCGGCGTGAACTTTCGCACCAGGCTTGGCTGGAGCAGCAACTGGAACGGCAGCAGGTGCAGGTGCAGCGGCAGCCGGAGCAGCTGGCGCAGGAGCGCTCGGAGCGGCAGCGGCAGGTGCCGGGGCAGCAGCCGGAGCGGCGCCTTTGACTTTCAGCTTGAGGATCAGGTCGCCGGTGCCGACTTCGTCGTCCAGCTTGATGGAAATGCTTTCCACCACGCCAGCGGCAGGCGACGGGATTTCCATGCTCGCCTTGTCGGATTCCAGAGTGATCAGCGACTGGTCGGCTTCAACGCTGTCGCCAGCCTTGACCAACACTTCGATGATCTTGGCCTTGCCGGCCGAACCGATGTCCGGAACGTGGATGTCCTGAACGCTGTCGGCAACCGGTGCGGCAGGTGCAGCGGCCGGAGCCGGCGCAGCGGCAGCGGCTGGAGCAGCAGCCTGGGCCGGAGCGGCCGCAGCAGGGGCCGCAGCACCCGCCACTTCCAGATCCAGGATCAGGTCGCCAGTGCCGACTTCGTCGTTCAACTTGACGCTGATGGCCTTGACCACGCCAGCGGCAGGCGACGGGATTTCCATGCTCGCCTTGTCGGATTCCAGGGTGATCAGCGACTGATCAGCCTCGACCTTGTCGCCGACCTTGACCTGGATCTCGATGATCTGGGCCTTGCCCGACGAACCGATGTCCGGCACGTGCACTTGCTGAACCGAAGCGGCAGCAGGCGCAGCGGCTGGCGCGGCAGCAGCAGGAGCGGCAGCCGGTTTGGCTTCAGCCTTGGCAGCAGGAGCAGCGGCAGGCGCTGGGGCCGCAGCAGCGGCGCCCTCGACTTCCAGCTCCAGCAGTTCGTCGCCTTCTTTCAGGCGATCGCCCAGCTTCACTTTCAGGCTCTTGATGACGCCGGCCTTCGGGGCCGGCACTTCCATGCTGGCCTTGTCCGATTCCAGAGTCAGGATGCTCTGGTCGGCTTCGATACGGTCGCCGACCTTCACAAACAGTTCGATTACTTCACCTTCACCGCTGCCGATGTCAGGTACGCGAATGAGTTCGCTCACAGAGTTTCTCCTCAGCAGTCCAGTGGGTTGCGTTTTTCCGGGTCGATACCGAACTTGGTGATGGCCTCGGCCACGACTTTAGGTTCGATATCACCACGGTCAGCCAGTGCTTCCAGGGCTGCCAACACCACGAAATGACGGTCGACTTCGAAGAAATGACGCAGTTTCTTGCGGCTGTCGCTGCGGCCGAAACCGTCGGTGCCCAGGACTTTGAATTCCTTGGACGGTACCCACTGACGGATCTGCTCGGCGAACAGTTTCATGTAGTCGGTAGAGGCGATGACCGGACCCTTACGGCCGCTCAGGCACTCTTCGACGTAGCTGCGCTTAGGCTTCTGGCCTGGTTTCAGACGGTTGCTGCGCTCTACGGCCAGGCCGTCGCGACGCAGTTCGTTGAAGCTGGTGACGCTCCACACGTCGGCACCGACGTTGAACTCTTCACGCAGGATCTTCGCCGCTTCACGGACTTCACGCAGGATGGTGCCGGAGCCCATCAGCTGTACGTGGTGCGCCGCTTCGCGGGTGTCTTCTTCCAGCAGGTACATGCCTTTCTTGATGCCTTCTTCGGCACCGGCCGGCATGGCTGGCTGCTGGTAGGACTCGTTCATCACGGTGATGTAATAGAAGATGTCCTGTTGCTCTTCGGTCATCTTCTTCATGCCGTCCTGAATGATCACCGCCAGCTCGTAGCCGTAGGTCGGATCGTAGGTGCGGCAGTTCGGGATGGTGGCAGCCAGCAGGTGGCTGTGACCGTCTTCGTGCTGCAGGCCTTCACCGTTCAGGGTGGTACGGCCGGCGGTGCCGCCGATCAGGAAGCCACGGGTACGGCTGTCGCCGGCAGCCCAGGCCAGATCGCCGATACGCTGGAAGCCGAACATCGAGTAGAAGATGTAGAACGGCAGCATTGGCTGGTTGTGGCTGGAGTACGAAGTACCGGCCGCGATGAAGGAGCTCATGGCGCCCGCTTCGTTGATGCCTTCTTCAAGGATCTGACCTTTCTGGTCTTCCTTGTAGAACATCACCTGGTCTTTATCGACTGGCTCGTAGAGCTGGCCGACGGACGAGTAGATGCCCAGCTGACGGAACATGCCTTCCATACCGAAGGTACGGGCTTCGTCCGGGATGATCGGAACGATGCGCGGGCCGATTTCCTTGTCCTTGACCAGTTGCGCGAGGATCCGCACGAACGCCATGGTGGTGGAAATTTCACGGTCGCCGGAACCGTCGAGGATTGCCTTGAGGGTATCCAGATCCGGGGTCGGTACGCTGAAGCTCTGTGCGCGACGCTGAGGGACGAAACCGCCCAGTGCAGTGCGACGCTCGGCCAGGTAACGGGCTTCGGCGCTGTTTGGCTCCGGCTTGAAGAACGGCAGGTTTTCCAGCTCTTCGTCTTTCACCGGGATGTCGAAGCGGTCGCGGAACAGCTTCAGGCTGTCGACGTCGACTTTCTTGGTGTTGTGCGCGGTGTTTTTCGCTTCGCCCGCACCGGTGCCGTAACCCTTGATGGTCTTGGCCAGGATGACGGTCGGTTGTTCTTTGTGGTTGACCGCTTCGTGGTACGCCGCGTAGACCTTGTACGGGTCGTGGCCGCCACGGTTGAGTTTCCAGATCTCGTCGTCGGACAGGTCTGCAACCATCGCCTTGAGTTCAGGCGTGTTGAAGAAGTGTTCGCGAACGAACGCGCCGTCTTTGGCTTTGTAGTTCTGGTACTCGCCGTCGATGACTTCGTCCATGCGACGTTGCAGGATGCCGTCGACGTCCTTGGCCAGCAGTGGGTCCCAGAAACGGCCCCAGATGACTTTGGTCACGTTCCACTGAGCACCGCGGAACACGCCTTCGAGTTCCTGGATGATCTTGCCGTTGCCGCGAACCGGGCCGTCGAGGCGCTGCAGGTTGCAGTTGATGACGAAGATCAGGTTGTCCAGCTTCTCGCGGCCGGCCAGGGAGATCGCGCCCAGGGATTCCGGCTCGTCGCACTCGCCGTCGCCCAGGAAGCACCAGACTTTCTGTTTGCCCGGCTGGATGAAGCCGCGGTGTTCCAGGTACTTCATGAAGCGAGCCTGGTAGATCGCCTGGATCGGGCCCAGACCCATCGATACAGTCGGGAACTGCCAGAAGTCAGGCATCAGCCAAGGGTGCGGATAGGACGACAGGCCCTGACCGTCGACTTCCTGGCGGAAGTTGTTCATCTGGTCTTCGGTGATGCGGCCTTCCATGAACGCACGGGCGTAGACGCCTGGCGAGGTGTGGCCCTGGAAGTAGATCAGGTCGCCGCCGTGTTCGTCGGTCGGGGCCTGGAAGAAGTAGTTGAAGCCGATGTCGTACAGGGTCGCGCTGGAGGCGAAGCTGGAGATGTGACCGCCCAGGTCAGAATCTTTCAGGTTCGTACGCATTACCATGGCCATCGCGTTCCAGCGTACCAGCGAGCGAATGCGGCGTTCCATGAACAGGTCGCCAGGCATGCGTGCTTCGTGGGTAACGGGAATCGTGTTGCGGTAAGGCGTGGTGATGGCGTAAGGCAGTTGCGAGCCGCTGCGGGTCGCGAGTTCGCCCATACGGGTCATCAGATAGTGAGCACGGTCTTCGCCTTCTTTGTCGAGAACCGATTCCAGGGCGTCCAGCCATTCCTGGGTTTCGACGGGATCGAGGTCTTGCATGGCTTGCTCCAGGGCGGAAAGGCTTCCAGAATCGGTTGCCTGAGTTTGCGACTGGCCTTGTGGGCAGACGATTTAAAATTCTTGGATTGCCGACAGGTTGTTCCGGCGGCGTGTAGTTTTACTACAAATCATCCGGCATTTCAGCCTTTCGAATGTATAGACGAGTAGTAAAACTACAGATGAAAGGCTTGTGGCCTCCGACTGCGTTGTGAGAATAATCGTTAAGGTTGCTCTTTAGCCATCCGAAAAAGGTGAAAGTTTGATGCTGGCTGCCAAAGAAAAAGAAATTTCAGCTATTTCTCACTTTTGTTCGACAGTCCTTCGCGTAGCGGTTTTTCAATCATCACTACAAGCGGCCATTTACACGCCGATCAAGGATAGACCATGACCCTGCCCGCGCTTGCCGAACTGCCCGCCATTCTCCTGCCGTTGGTCAGCCGATCCGAGCAGTCGTTCCGTACGGCCGTCGCCGGACTTGAGGATGATCAAGGCTTCTCCACCTGGACTCCGGAGCGCTGGGCTCAGTTCGCCCGCGTCACCGCCGCCAGCGATTTCGTGATTGAACAGAGCGTTCGTGACCCTTTGATGTTGCTGTCGCTGGTGCAGTCCGGCGAGCTCGATCGGCCGTTCGCCCCCGGCGAGCTGTGCGGGCAGATTGCGACGGCGGTCAGCACCGCGCAGAGCGAGGATGAACTGGGTCGCGTCCTGCGTCGTCAGCGCGCCCGGCATCAGGTGCGGATCATCTGGCGCGACCTGACTCGCCAGGCCGATCTGGTGCAGACCTGCCGCGACCTCTCGGACATGGCCGACGCCAGCATCGACCAGGCTTATCAATGGCTGTACAGCCGCCATTGCGAACAGTTCGGTACGCCGACCGGCCGGCGCAGCGGCGAACCGCAGCAAATGGTCATCCTCGGCATGGGCAAGCTCGGCGCGGTCGAGCTGAACCTGTCGTCGGACATCGACCTGATCTTCGCCTACCCCGAGGGCGGCGAAACCGTCGGCGTGAAGCGCGCACTGGATAACCAGGAATTCTTCATTCGTCTTGGCCAGCGCCTGATCAAGGCCCTCGACCCGATGACCGTCGACGGCTTTGTGTTCCGCGTCGACATGCGCCTGCGCCCGTACGGCTCGTCCGGCGCGCTGGTGCTGAGCTTCAATGCGCTGGAGCAGTACTACCAGGATCAGGGCCGCGACTGGGAACGCTACGCGATGATCAAGTCGCGGGTGGTGGCCGGTGATCAGGTGGCCGGTGCGCAGTTGCAGGAAATGCTGCGGCCGTTCGTTTACCGGCGCTATCTGGATTTCTCGGCGATCGAAGCGCTGCGCACCATGAAGCAACTGATCCAGCAGGAAGTCCGGCGCAAGGGCATGGCCGATAACATCAAGCTCGGCTCCGGTGGCATTCGTGAAGTCGAGTTCATCGCCCAGGCCTTTCAGTTGATTCATGGCGGTCGCGATCTGAGCCTGCAACAGCGGCCTCTATTAAAGGTGTTGAGCACGCTGGAAGGGCAGGGTTATCTGCCGCCGGCAGTGATCAGCGAATTGCGTGAAGGTTACGAATTCCTGCGCTACACCGAACACGCGATCCAGGCGATTGCCGATCGGCAGACCCAGATGCTGCCGGACAGCCCGCAGGATCAGGCGCGCATTGCGTTCATGCTCGGTTTCGCCGACTGGGACGCCTTCCATGAAAAGCTGATGTTCTGGCGTGGCCGGGTGGCCTGGCACTTTGCGCAAGTGATCGCTGACCCTGATGAAGAAGAGGGCGCCGATTGCGAAGTGGTGGTCGGCGGTGAATGGCTGCCGCTGTGGGAAGAGGCGCAGGACGAAGAAGCCGCTTGCCGTCAGTTGGAAGAAGGCGGTTTCGCTGATGCCACCAAAGCCTTGAAAGCGCTGGCCGGTCTGCGCAGCAGTCCGCAGCTGCGGGCGATGCAGCGTCTGGGGCGTGAACGCCTCGACGCCTTTATTCCGCGCCTGCTCGCCCAGGCGGTGGAGCATGACAACCCGGATCTGGTGCTTGAACGGGTTCTGCCGCTGGTCGAAGCAGTGGCCCGGCGTTCGGCTTATTTAGTGTTGCTGACGGAAAACCCGGGCGCGCTGCGTCGCTTGCTGACTCTGTGCGCCGCGAGTCCGTGGATCGCCGAGCAGATCACCCGTTTCCCGCTGCTGCTGGATGAGTTGCTCAACGAAGGTCGGCTGTTCAAGCCGCCCTTGGCGCCGGAACTGGCCGCCGAATTGCGCGAGCGCCTGACTCGGATCCCCGAGGACGACCTCGAACAGCAGATGGAAGCCCTGCGCCATTTCAAACTGGCGCATCGCTTGCGCGTCGCCGCGTCGGAAATCGCCGGCAGCCTGCCGTTGATGAAAGTCAGCGATTACCTGACCTGGCTCGCGGAAGCGATTCTGGAACAAGTGCTGGCCCTGGCCTGGCGCCAGACCGTGGCCAAGTACGGCACGCCGCTGCGCACCGACGGCACGTTGTGCGATCCCGGCTTCATCATTGTCGGTTATGGGAAAGTCGGCGGGATCGAGTTGGGGCATGGTTCGGACCTGGATCTGGTGTTCATCCATGACGGCGATCCACAGGCAGAAACCGACGGGGCGAAGCCTATTGATGGTGCGCAGTTCTTTACCCGGCTCGGCCAGCGGATCATTCACTTGCTGACGGCGCAGACCAACTCCGGCCAGCTGTATGAAGTGGACATGCGCCTGCGGCCGTCCGGTGCGTCGGGGCTGTTGGTCAGTTCGCTGGGGGCATTTGCCCGCTATCAAGAAAATGAAGCCTGGACGTGGGAGCATCAGGCTCTGGTGCGGGCGCGGGTGCTGGTGGGCAGTCAGGATGTCGGCCAGGCGTTCGAGAAAGTACGGGCTCAGGTGCTGGGCAAGGCGCGGGATCTGGCGAAACTTCAACAGGAAGTGAGCGAGATGCGCGCCAAGATGCGCGATAACCTCGGCAGCAAGAGCACCGCCGCCGGTACCGGGGCGAATGCCTTCGACGCCACGGCGCCGTTCGACCTCAAGCAGGACGCCGGAGGTATCGTCGATATTGAATTTATGGTGCAATACGCGGCCCTGGCGTGGTCGCAGACCCACCCGCCGTTGCTGCGCTGGACGGACAATATCCGCATTCTGGAAGAGCTGGAACACGAGGGGCTGATGCCCGTCGAAGACGCCAGCCTGTTGCGCGAGGCCTATAAAGCCTATCGTTCCGCCGCGCACCGGCAGGCCTTGCAGAAGGATGCCGGGGTGATACCGGGCGATCAGTTCGCGGACGAACGGCGGCAGGTGATGCGGATCTGGCGCGAGCTGGGGCTAAGCTGATTCTCGAGACGGGGAGGCGTAAAGCCTCCCCGGTTCGTTTTTGGAAACCACATGAATATTCTGATCGTTGGGCCCAGTTGGGTCGGTGACATGGTGATGGCGCAGACACTGTTTCAGTGTCTCAAGCAACGCCACCCGCAGTGCGAAATCGACGTGCTGGCCCCCGAGTGGAGCCGGCCGATCCTTGAGCGCATGCCCGAAGTGCGCAAGGCCTTGAGCTTTCCGCTCGGCCACGGCGCGCTGGAGTTGGCGACCCGTCGGCGGATCGGCAAATCCCTGGCCGGCCAGTACGACCAGGCGATCCTGCTGCCGAACTCGCTGAAGTCGGCGTTGGTGCCGTTCTTCGCCGGCATCCCGAAACGCACCGGCTGGCGCGGCGAATTCCGCTACGGCCTGCTCAATGACGTGCGCACGCTGGATAAAGAACGCTATCCGCTGATGATCGAGCGCTTCATGGCCTTGGCCTACGAGCCGAACGCCGAGCTGCCGAAACCGTATCCGCGCCCGAGCCTGCAGATCGACCCGGTGACCCGCGAGGCGGCGCTGGCCAAGTTCGGTCTGACCCTCGATCGCCCGGTGCTGGTGTTGTGCCCCGGTGCCGAATTCGGCGAAGCCAAACGCTGGCCGTCCGAGCATTACGCCAAGGTCGCCGAAGCGCGTATCCGCGAAGGCTGGCAAGTCTGGCTGTTCGGCTCGAAGAACGATCACGCGGTGGGCGAAGACATCCGCGCGCGGCTGATTCCGGGCCTGCGTGAAGAGTCCGTGAACCTCAGTGGCGGTACTTCGCTGGCCGAAGCCATCGACCTGATGTCCTGCGCTGACTCTGTGGTTTCCAACGATTCCGGTCTGATGCACGTGGCCGCTGCGCTGAACCGTCCGTTGGTGGCGGTCTACGGTTCGACTTCGCCGGGTTTCACCCCGCCACTGGCCGAACATGTGGAAATCGTCCGCCTGGGCCTCGATTGCAGCCCGTGCTTCGACCGCACCTGCCGTTTCGGCCATTACAACTGCCTGCGCCAGCTGATGCCGGACGCGGTCAACGATGCCTTGCAGCGTTTGCAGGGCTCTGTGGTCGAGGTTCATTAAGTTGCGGGTATTGCTGATCAAGACCTCATCGCTGGGCGACGTGATTCATGCGTTGCCGGCGCTGACCGACGCTGCCCGGGCGATTCCCGGGATCAAGTTCGACTGGGTGGTGGAAGAAGGCTTTGCCGAAATTCCGACCTGGCACCCGGCGGTGGGCAAGGTGATTCCGGTGGCGATTCGCCGCTGGCGCAAGAATCTCTGGAAAACCATCACCAGCGGCGAGTGGAAACGCTTCAAGCAATCCGTTCGGGCGAACAAATATGACTTGGTGATCGATGCTCAGGGCCTGCTGAAAAGCGCCTGGCTGACTCGCTATGTCAAAGCACCGGTGGCCGGTCTCGACAAGGGCTCGGCCCGTGAGCCGATCGCCGCGCGTTTTTATGATCGCAAACTGGCGGTGGCCCGTGGGCAGCACGCCGTTGAGCGCGTGCGTCAGTTGTTCGCTATCGCCTTGGGCTACGACTTGCCCAAAGGCCTCGGTGATTACGGCCTCAACGTCGAGCGTCTGGTGGAACTGCCACGCAAGAATGCTTACGTGGTGTTTTTGCACGGCACCACCTGGGACACCAAACACTGGCCGGAAAGCTATTGGCGTGAGCTGACCGAGCGGGTCGGCTACCTCGGCGTCGGGATCAAGCTGCCGTGGGGCAACCCGCTGGAGAAGGCCCGGGCCGAGCGCATCGCTGCCGGCTTCAAGCATGCCGAAGTGCTGCCGAAGCTCAACCTGGCCGGAGTCGGCAAGGTGCTGGCCGGTGCCCAGGCCTGCGTCGCGGTGGACACCGGTCTCGGCCATCTCGCTGCGGCACTGGACGTGCCGACGATTTCGCTGTTCGGCCCGACCAATCCGGGCCTGACCGGCGCCTACGGCAAGCTGCAGATTCACCTCGGCAGCGATTTCCCGTGCGCGCCGTGCCTGCAAAAGAAATGTACGTATCAACCGACCGCGCAGGATGCCCGTCAGTTTGACCTGAAACGCGAGTTGCCTTTGTGCTTCACGCGTCTGAATCCCGAGCGTGTCGCCAGCCGACTGAGCACGTTGTTGATGGCTGAGGAGCTGCGTTGATGCAATTGGCATTTGTCCTTTACAAGTATTTCCCGTTCGGTGGTTTGCAGCGCGACTTCATGCGCATCGCCCTCGAATGCCAGAAGCGTGGCCACAAGATTCGCGTCTACACCCTGATCTGGGAAGGCGACGTGCCGCCCGGTTTCGAAGTGCTGGTGGCGCCGGTCAAGGCGTTCTTCAACCATCGCCGCAACGAGAAACTCAGCGCGTGGATGGAAGCGGACCTGGCCAAGCGCCCGGTGGATCGCCTGATCGGCTTCAACAAGATGCCGGGGCTGGACGTCTACTACGCCGCCGACGGCTGCTTCGAGGACAAGGCGCAGAACCTGCGCAATTCGCTGTATCGCCGTTGGGGGCGCTATCGCCACTTCGCCGAGTACGAGCGCGCGGTGTTCGCCAAAGACGCGAAGACTGAAGTGTTGATGATCTCCGAAGTGCAGCAGCCGCTGTTCATCAAGCATTACGACACGCCGCTCGAGCGCTTCCACCTGCTGCCTCCGGGCATCGCCCAGGATCGTCGGCGTCCGGCGGATGCCGACGAAATTCGCGCCGGCTTCCGCGCCGAATTCAACCTCAAGGACGACGAACTGTTGCTGGTGCAGATCGGCTCCGGGTTCAAGACCAAGGGCGTCGATCGCAGCCTGAAGGCGCTGGCCGCATTGCCCGCCGAACTGAAGAAACGCACCCGGCTGTTTGTAATCGGCCAGGATGACCCCAAATTGTTCCAGATGCAGAGTGCAACATTGGGTCTGGGCGACAACGTGACATTCCTCAAGGGGCGCAGCGATATCCCGCGTTTCCTGCTCGGCGCCGATCTGTTGATCCACCCGGCGTACAACGAGAACACCGGTACGGTATTGCTTGAAGCGCTGGTCGCCGGGTTGCCGGTGCTGGTCAGCGCGGTCTGCGGCTACGCCCATTACATTGCCGAGGCCGATGCCGGGCGCGTGCTGGACGAGCCGTTCGATCAGGCGCAACTGACGCAATACCTGACTGACATGTTGAACGACGACGCTGCACGGGCGGCCTGGAGCCGCAACGGTCTGGCTTTCGCCGAGACGGCCGACCTCTACAGCATGCCGCAGCACGCGGCCGATGTGATTCTGGCGGAGCACGCATAAATGAAGTTGATGCTGGCTGAACCGTTCAAGAGCCTCTGGGCCGGCCGCGATGCGTTCGCGGAAGTCGAGGGCTTGCAGGGCGAGGTGTACCGCGAGCTGGAAGCCCGCAGGACTTTGCGCACGGAAGTCGATGGCAACGGATTTTTCGTCAAGATCCACCGAGGCATCGGCTGGGGCGAGATTTTCAAGAACCTGCTGACTGCCAAGCTGCCGGTGCTTGGCGCGGGCCAGGAATGGAAGGCTATCCAGCGTCTGCAGGAAGTCGGTGTGCCGACCATGACCGCCGTCGCGTACGGCGAGAAGGGCAGCAACCCGGCGGACCAGCATTCGTTCATCGTCACCGAAGAACTGGCGCCGACCATCAGCCTCGAAGACTTCAGCATCGACTGGGTCAAGCAGCCGCCGCAGCCAAAGCTCAAGCGCGCGCTGATCGCCGAAGTTGCACGCATGACGGGGATGATGCACCGCGCGGGGGTCAACCACCGCGACTGCTACATCTGCCACTTCCTGCTGCACACCGACAAACCGGTCACCCCGGAAGATTTCAAACTCTCGGTGATCGACCTGCACCGCGCCCAGACCCGCCCGGCCATCACTCAGCGCTGGCGCAACAAGGATCTGGCGGCGCTGTATTTCTCCGCGCTGGACATCGGCCTGACCCGTCGCGACAAGCTGCGCTTTCTCAAGGGTTACTTCCAGCAACCGCTGCGCCAGATCCTGGCGGAAGAAGCGCCGTTGCTGAGCTGGCTCGAAGGCAAGGCCAACAAACTCTACGAGCGCAAGTTGCGCTACGGGGATGCGCTCTGATGGCGGGTTGGAATCTTGAACCCGGGTACAGCGACCTCGCAGCGGATTTTGGCAGCCTTGAAGCGGTATTCGCGCTTGAAGGCGAGCGTCTGACCCGCGACCCGCTGTCCGAAGTCATCCGCGTGCAGCGCAACGGTGTCAATTACTACGTCAAACGCTACGTCGGCGCCGGCAAGGGCTTGCGCCGTTACCTCGGCAAGCCGCGGGTGAAGATGGAGTGGCAGAACCTCAAGCGTTTCGCCAAGTGGGGCATTCCCACCGCCGAAGTGGTGGCCTGGGGCCTGGAGCGCAATGGCATGGCCTACGATCGCGGGGCGATGATCACTCGCGAACTGCCGCGTACCGAGGACCTCTCGGCGCTGGCCGAGCGCAACGATCCCAAGCTGAAGAATCACAGCTGGGTCGACGGCATCAGTCGGCAGTTGGCCGTTTACACCCGGACAATGCACGACCATCGCTTCACCCATAACGATCTGAAGTGGCGCAACCTGCTGATCGACGATCAGGCGCGGCTGTTTCTGATCGACTGCCCGAACGGCGATTTCTGGCGCGGTTTCTGGCTCAAATACCGGATTACCAAGGACCTGGCCTGTCTCGACAAGGTTGCCAAATATCACCTGTCGAACACCCAGCGCCTGCGCTTCTACCTGCAATACCGCCAGCGTGACCGGCTCAATGCCGCCGACAAGAAACGGATTCGCCACGTGGTGAGATTTTTCGAGGGACGCGAATGACTGATTTTCTGGCCGCTGAAGACCGTGCGCTACTGGAGCGCCACGGCCTCGGCACGTTCGACGCGTTGTGGGACAAGCAACTCGATGCGGTGGATGAACCGAACACCGACGGCGGCGGCTGGAGCAGTGTGTTCCGGCTCGAACTCGAAGGCCACGGTTATTACCTCAAGCGTCAGAGCAACTACCTGACCCGCACCCTGCACGCTCCGTTTGGCGAGCCGACGTTCGCCCGGGAGTTTCGCAACATCAGCCGTTACAACCAGCTCGGCATTCCGGCGCTGCAAGCGGCGTTTTTCGGCCAGCGTAAAATCAACGGCGAAGTGCGCGCGATCCTGCTGACCCGCGCCCTCGACGGTTGGGATGATCTGGATTCGTTGCTGCAGCGCTGGTCCAGCCTGGAAGTCACGCAGCATTCGGCGATTCTCAAGGCCTGCGGCCAACTGGCGCGGCGCCTGCACGGTGTACGTCAGGTGCACGGCTGCTTCTATCCCAAGCACATTTTCCTGCGTGCCGAGGGTACCGGGTATCAGGCGCAACTGATCGACCTGGAAAAGACCCGGCCCCTGCTGTTCGGCCAGCGTGATCGGGTCAAGGACCTTGAGCCGCTGCTGCGTCGCGCTCCGGAGTGGAGTGATGCCCAGTTGCGCGAGTTGCTGGCGGCGTATCTCGATCAGTCGGTCGACAGTTCACTGGTCGATACCTGGGTCACGCGGCTGACCGCGCGGCGCAGTCGCAAGGAGACGCGCTAATGCAGTTGTCCGACCTGAAAAACGCCGGGCGTACACCGAGCCTGCCGCTGACGGTTTCGTTGGCCGATGCGGCGGGTGCCGCCGATTTGCAGTTGCTCAGCCTGTTGCGGGTGTTGCCGGGGCAGCGCTATGTCGGTGCCGGCGTGTGGCGCGGGCGTCCGGTGTTGGCCAAATTGCTGGTTGGCAGCAAGGCTGCACGGCATTTTCAGCGTGAACTGGAAGGGGTGAAACTGCTCGCCGCCCAAGGCATGACCACACCGTTACTGCTGGCCGATGGCCTGAAGGACGGCGAGGGTGGCTGGTTGTTGTTCGAGTTCCTTGAAGGTTCCGAAAGCCTCGGTGATGCCTGGAAGAAGGTCGAGTCCTTGCCGGTGCTGGCCGACGAACAGTCGGCGGTGCTGGCCGAAGCCCTCGGCGCCATTGGCCAATTGCACGGCAAAGGCCTGTGGCAGGAGGACCTGCACCTGGACAACCTGCTGCGCCACGGCGGTCAGTTGTACCTGATCGATGGCGCCGGCATTTGTGCGGAAAACGCTGGCCAGCCATTGTCCCGGCAGAAAGTGCTGGAAAACCTCGGGGTGTTTTTCGCCCAGTTGCCCAAGTCGCTCGAGCCGTTCACTGAAGAGCTGCTGGTGTATTACCTGCTGAGCAACAGCGAACACGCGCTGCCGCTGGAAGCCTTGCAGAAGCAGATCGACAAGGTGCGCGCCTGGCGGTTGAAGGATTTCCTGATCAAAGTCGGTCGTGAATGCACGTTGTTCAGCGTGCGACGCGGAGCCTTTGGCCTGCGTTCGATCCGTCGCGAGGAAGAACCCGCGATGCTGCCGGTGCTGGAGCAGGCCGATGCCTTGCTCGATCAGGGGCACCTGTACAAGACCGGCGGCGCGGCCAGCGTCGGCAAGGTCGAAGTCGCCGGGCGTCCGCTGGTGATCAAACGTTACAACATCAAGAATTTTGCCCATTGGCTCAAGCGCTTCTGGCGCCCGAGCCGTGCCTGGCATTCCTGGCGCGAAGGCAATCGCCTGGCGTTTCTCGGCATTGCTACGCCCAAACCGCTGGCGGTGCTGGAAACACGCTTCTTCTGGTTGCGCAGCAAGGCGTACCTGATCACCGAGTACCTGGCCGGGCCGGACATCATCGAGCGTTTTGCACCGTACGTTGAAAGCGGCGAAGCGCCGGAAGCCGAGTTGCAGGCGCTGGATCAGTTGTTTGCGCGGTTGATTGCCGAGCGCATCAGTCACGGCGATTTCAAGGGCCACAACCTGTTCTGGCACGAGGACCGCTGGGCGCTGATCGATCTGGATTCGATGTGCCAGCACGGCTCGGCGGGCAGCTTTGCTCCGGCTTATGCCAAGGATCGTGCGCGGTTCATGCGCAACTGGCCTGAGAGCAGTGCGCTGTATCAGGTGATTGATCAGCGTTTGCCCAAGGATGCATCGGGCGCTGCGTGATTTCTTTCGCAAGTCGGTAAGACGTTTCTGCAATAAAAATCGGGTAAGGCATGTGGTGACAAATCCTTGTGACTTGTCCTACGGCCTTCCCGGAACCCATGAACTGCCCCGCATAAAGCCCCGATGCTAGTTTGCCCCGACGTTCCCGGAGGGCAAACCTTGACCATCAAAACGGCTATCACCATCGGCGCATTTTCCCTGGCGCTATCCGGCTGCGGCACCGCCGTCACCGTGTTGCAGGATGACGAGGACGCCACGCGCGGCCTGCGAAAACAGAAAACCTACTGCCAGTCCATTCCGCGCATTTACAGCGGACTCGCCCACGACTTCTGCCTGCTGCACGCGCCGCCCGACCCCACCGGCATTCTGGTGCCGGTCGTCCTGCTCGACCTGACCCTGTCCGGCGTCTTCGACACGGCTTGCCTGCCTTATACGATCTATCGTCAGGCGGTGGACGGGAATATCAGTGTTTATTGGCGGCCGAGCCGTGGATAGGCCAATCGACAAGGGTTCTGCGGGGTGAACGACATGGGGCAATTCGCACAGGGTCATTCCCGCCACGTTTACGCTATAATCCCGCCCTTTAGCTGTCTCTCGCCCGGTGCGAGGGCACATCATTTTTCAAGGCGCATCGCGCCTGAATGCAGACTAAAGAGGCTAGACCCCTGTGGCATTGACGATTCTTGGCCTGTCCGGCGCCCTTAGCCATGATCCTTCAGCAGCCTTGTACATCGACGGCAAGCTGGTCGCGGCGGCTGAGGAAGAGCGCTTCGTACGCGATAAACATGCAAAGAACCGCATGCCCTACGAATCGGCGAAGTTCTGCCTGGAGCAGGCTGGCATCAAGCCGTCCGACGTTGACGTGGTAGCGATTCCGTTCGCCCCGATCAGCATTTTCGGCAAGGCCCGCTGGCAGTACGCCAAGCGTTACTGGTACGCCCCGGACCGTGCACTCGACGCGATCCTGATGGGTAACCGCCGCTACAAGCGCTATCGCAACAAGATCGTCTGGTGCCTGGAGCAACTGGGCTTCGATCCGAAGAAAATCAAGATCGAACCGGTCGAACACCACCTGGCCCACGCTTCCAGTGCCTACCACTGCTCGGGTTTCAAAGAGAAAACCGCGATCCTCGGCATCGACGGCAAGGGCGAGTACGCCACGACCTTCTTCGGTTATGGCGAAAACGGCAAGATCCACAAGATCAAGGAATTCTTCGATCCGGACTCTCTCGGCGGCCTGTACGGCGCGATCACCGAGTTCCTCGGTTTCGACATGCTGGACGGTGAGTTCAAGGTCATGGGCATGGCGCCGTACGGCGACGCCAGCAAATACGATTTCTCGCGCCTGGCCTCGTTCGAGAACGGCGAGCTGGTGATCAACACCGACTACGCCAACGTGATCGGTCTGCGTCGCTATAAAGAGAAGGGCAAGGGTTACTACTTCTCGCCGAAGCTGATCGAGTGGCTGGGTCCGAAGCGCGAAGGCGACATCGCCGACGAGCCGTACATCCACTACGCCGCCAGCATTCAAGCGCTGTTCGAAAAAATTGCGCTGCAGATGATCGACTACTACCTGGGCGACGTGCTCAAGGAAACCGGCAAACTGGCTTACGCCGGTGGCTGTGCGTTGAACGTCAAGCTCAACCAGAAAATCATCGCCCGCGACGACGTCAAGGAACTGTTCGTGCAGCCTGCATCCGGCGACGCCGGCACCGCAGTCGGCGCAGCGGCCTATGTGTCCAACGCCCGTGGCGTACCGGTCGAGAAGATGGAACACGTCTACCTCGGCCCGTCGTACAGCAACGAAGACGTGATCGCCGCGTGCGCCCGTCACGAGAACAAGCCGACCTGGCGCAAGCTCGACAACATGCCGGAGCAGATCGCCAAGATCATGGTCGATGGCAACCCGGTGGCCTGGTTCCAGGGCCGCATGGAGTTCGGTCCGCGTGCTCTGGGTGGTCGTTCGATCATCGGTTGCCCGAGCGTCGCTGGCGTGGCTGACCGCATCAACCACCAGATCAAGTTCCGCGAGCGCTGGAGGCCTTTCTGCCCGTCGATGCTCGACACCGTTGCGCCGCAGATGATCAAGATCGATCACCCGGCGCCGTTCATGACCTTCACCTTCGAAGTGGCGGAAGAGTGGAAGACCCGCGTGCCGGAAGTCGTCCACGAAGACGGTACTTCCCGGGCCCAGGTGCTCAAGCGCGAATACAACCCGCGCTACTACGACATGATGAAGGCGCTGGAAGTGCTGACCGGCAACGGCGTGTCCCTGAACACCTCGCTCAACCGCCGTGGTGAACCGATGATCTGCTCGCCGACCGACGCCCTGAACATGTTCTTCGGCTCCGATCTGCAGTACCTGATCATGGAAGACATCCTGGTGGTCAAAGAAGGCGCAAACGCTTATGACACGCTCGGCTGAACGCCATGTGCTGCAGTTCTGCCACGGCTATGACGGGCCGTTCCTGGACTGCGCGCGGCAGTACGCCAGCCTGTTCGCGGGCACCGGTTATCGGGTCACCACGGTCTTTCTGACCGGGGCGGCCGATAGCGAGGTGGCTGCGGCCTGCGCCTCCGACGAAGTGTTGTTCATGGAATACAGCTCCAAGGCCATTCGTGGCCTGAAGCTGGGCGCCATCGGCGATCTGCGCAAGATCGCCGCTTCACGCAATTTCAGTTTCTGCATCGCCCATCGCTTCAAGCCGATCTACATCGCCTTGCTCGGCACTTCGCTGCCGGTGATTGGCGTGCACCACGCGTTTGGCGATTACAAACGCGGCACGCGCAAGCTGTTCGCGCACATTTTCCGCAAGCGCCTGAGCCTGCTCGGCGTGTCCGACGCGGTGCGCGACGACATGCGCCGCTGCCTGCCGAAATGGCCGGCGACGCGCATCCAGACCCTCTACAACCGCATCGATGTTTCGGCGTTGCAGATGAGTCAGGTGTCCGCCCGTGAAGCCCGCGAGACCCTCGGTCTTTCAGCGGATGCGTTCATTGTCGGCAACGTCGGTCGCCTGCACCCGGACAAGGATCAGGCCACGCTGCTGCACGGTTTTGCCGCGGCGCTGCCCGGTCTGCCGGCCAACAGCCAACTGGTGATTCTCGGCAAGGGGCGTCTTGAGGATGATCTGAAGGCGCTGGCCCGCGAACTGGGCGTCGGTGATCGCGTGCTGTTTCTCGGTCAGGTGCCGGACGCGCGCAATTATTTCCGTGCATTCGATGTGTTTGCCCTGAGTTCCGACCACGAACCGTTCGGCATGGTGCTGCTGGAGGCCATGGCCGCTGGCGTGCCGTTGTTGGCGACTGCGTGCGGCGGGGCGAAGGAAGTGGTCGAAGGCGTGGGCATTCTGTTCCCGCTGGGTGATGCCGAACATCTGGCCCAGGGCCTGAAACATCTGGCCGGCATGGACGAGCAGCAACGCCGTCAATGCGCCGAGATGATGTTCGATCGCCTGCGCGAGCGCTTCTCCGACCGCGCCGTACGCGACACCTTCTGGCATTTGCCGCAAGTTACCGATCTGGCACCGAGGGGCTGATGCTCAACCGATTTCAAGGCTGGCGCGAACGTGGCTGGTCGCCCGTTGACGCCTCAACTTATGCACAGGCCTGGCAGCGTTTTGGCGGCAGCGTCGCGACTCATCCGCTGGTCGTCGAGCGTCTGGCGGATCTGGCCGGCATCCCGGTGCGCTATCTGGCCTGGGAGCAGCAGGGCGAAGTCAAAGCGGCGATCCCGACCTGGGGCCGCGATCTGGCCTTGTCCAAGGACGTGCTCAAGCGCAACGGCAAGAAAGGCCTGTTCGACCTCGGCAACGCCGAGCTGATCCTGCCGGCCGCCGTCGATGCCCAGGCCCCGCTGCGCCATCGCGGGCGCTACCTGTCGGCGCTCAATGAAAACCGCTTCAGCGGTCTCAAGTTGCAGACCGAACAACTGGCCATGGCCCGCACCCCGGAAGAACTGTCGAAGAAGTTTCGCTACAACCAGCGTCGTGAGTTGCGCCTGCTTGAAGAGGCGGGCGGTGTCGTACGGCCGGTCAGCGAGTTCACGAGTGCGGAACTGGCAGCCATTTATTGCGACCTGTTCCAGCGTCGCTGGGGATTCCCGGCCACTGGCGCGGCACGCATGGCCGAGGTCATCGAGTTGTTGCGCGAGCTGTTGATCGGTTCGGTGATCTTCCTCAACGATGCGCCGATCGCCATTCAACTGGTGTATCGCGTCGAAGCGCCGGAGTGGATCAGCGTCGAATACATCAACGGCGGCGTCGACCCCGAAACCCGTGAATTCAGCCCCGGCAGTGTCTTGAGCTTCCTCAATACGCAATCGGCGTGGGAGCACGCCCGGGCGCTGAACAAGCCGCTACGCTTTTCCTTCGGTCGTGCCGACCGTGAATACAAGGATCGCTGGTGCAATCCTGTGCCGGTCTTCACCGTATGAGTCAGCCCATGAGCCGCAAACAGCAACTGCTCAAGCGTCACCGGCGCAATAAACGCATCGGCCTGTTGATCGCGCTGATCGTGTTGATCGCCCTCGGTGTGCTGGTGGCCTGGTGGTTGCCGCTGGTGCTGGCGGTGGTTGGCTGGATCGCTCACGAAGCGTGGTTCGCCGATCATTTGTTCTACTCGCCGAAAGACGACTACCAATACAGCTTTCCGCCGTTCACACCGCAGCCGAAAGTGCATTTGAGCGGTGAGCAGTTGCGCCTCGACGAGGGCGTGATGCTGGTGGACGACGCCACGCTGATCCTCGCCGTGCGGGTGAAAAGCACCTGGCTGGGACGTTTCTTCGATCCACGCGTGGAGCTTGCGGGCGGAGCGAATCCGGATGCACAGACCTTCGAACGTGGCGTCAACGGCCTGCGTTATCTGAACCTCAGCGGTCAGGCGCAGACCTTGTCGCAAGGCCTGTTGCGCCTGCGCGGACGTTTCTGCCGGGTGACCGGCGAGCCGGTGCTATGGGCGCTGGAACAACCGGATTACCGCCATCAGCGGGTGATGGTGATCGCGCCGCACGCCGACGATGCCGAGTTGGCCGCTTACGGTTTGTACAGTCAGGCCGATGAGGCCTGGATCGTTACCCTGACCGCCGGCGAGATCGAAGCCGAACACTATCAGCAAATGGGCCTGAACAAGGTCGAGGCGGCGCGACTCAAGGGCCGCTTGCGGGCCTGGGACAGCCTCGCCGTGCCGCGCTGGGCCGGTGTGCCGCAGGAACACTGCGTGCAGCTCGGGTATTTCTGCCTGCAACTGGCGGCGATGCAGGCTGCGCCGAATCAACCGGTGGGTTCGCGGGAAGCCGATCTGAGCGACACGCGAATTTTTCGTCAGTTGAATCCGTTTGCCTTGCCCGGCGATGCCGACGGCGCGCCGACCTGGAACAATCTGCTGGCCGACCTGCGTGACGTCCTGTCTCGTGCGCGTCCGGATGTGATCGTGCTGCCGCACCCGACGTTGGATCCGCATCCCGACCATATCTGCGCCCAGGAGGCCGTACTGGAAGCCTTGCGCGGTCTCGATTACCAACCGACCCTGCTCGGTTACGCCAACCACCTGCACGACAACGATCGCTGGCCGATGGGCGACAGCGGGCAGGGCATCGCCTTGCCGCCGACGTTCGATGCAAACGTGGCGATGCAGCCGCTGTGCCTGCCGCTGCCGATCGAGCTGCAACGTGACAAGGCCATGGCGCTGGGCATGATGCATGACCTGCAGCCGCCGGCACCGTTCAAGCGGCGCCTGCGCCGGCTGTTTCAGCGACTGCTGGCCGGTCGTATGCCGTCGGTCTATGGCGAGAACGAATTTTTCCGCAAAGCGGTCAGGCGCCAGGAGTTGTTCTGGGTGCTGAAGCAGAGCGAAACAGGCGCGACGGGTTCGCAACGGGGAGAGTCATGAGTCAACGCGCAAAGGTTCTGCAGCTGCAGCCCGACTACAACGTCAAATCCCATGATTTCGCCGACCTCGCCGAACAGATCGTCAAGGCTTTGCCGACGGATCGTTATGAGGTGACGGCAGCATTCCTGCGCGGCAAGCCCGGGCCGGGTGAAGCCGTCAGCCGGGCCGACCGTTCGGTGTATTTCGAGTTTTCCGACAAGTCCCTCAAAGGCATGCGCTTGCGGGCGATGTGGCAGCTGTACAAGTTCTGCCGGCGGGAAAAGTTTGATGTGGTGATCTGCAACCGGTTCAAACCGGTGAACATGATGCTGACGCTCAACCGCTGGTTGAAAGTGCCGTTGTGCATCGGCATTTCCCACGGTTTTGGCGAGTACGACCGCTTCTATCGCCGTCGTCAGACCCAGCGTCTGATCGATCGCCACTGGCGCTTTGTCGGTGTGTCGCCGGCGGTCAAGCAGTACCTGCTGGACTGCGATTGCGGTTTCACCGATCAGAATACGTACGCGATCACCAACGCCATCGACATCGAACAGGCCGAAGGTTTGCAGCACAGCCGCGAGCGGGCCCGTGAGCTGCTCGGTATCGACCCGAAGGTGCGGCTGATCGGTGCGCTGGGCCGGCTGGTGTCGGTCAAGGGCCACACTTACCTGTTGCAGGCTTTCGCCCAACTGAAAGACAAATACCCGAACACCCAACTGGCAATCATCGGTGCCGGGCGCCTGCAAGCGCCGCTGGCGGCCGAGATCGAACAGTTGGGTTTGAGCGGTCGCGCGCACCTGCTGGGCTTCAAGGAAAACGCCCTGCAATACGTACGAGCGTTCGATATCTGGACCATGCCGTCGCTGGCCGAAGGCCTGGGCCTGGCCTTGCTGGAAGGCATGAGCGGGCATCTGCCGGTGATCGCGTCGAACGTGCCGGCCATGTTGCCGCTGATCGAAGGTGCCGGTGGCCTGTCGATCACCCCCAAGGACGTGACGAGCCTGGTGACGGCGCTGGATACCTACCTCGGGCTGTCGGATGACGAGCTCAAGGCCAAGGGCGAGCAGGCCTATCGCTATTTGCAGGAACAACACGACATCGAGGTCTTCCGCCAGGAATACCTGACCCTGATCGACTCCGGCCTGGCGCAGGCCCGCAAGGAACAGCCATGAGTGAGGTCACCGCCCTGAGCGATGCACAACCCATCGTCACCGTGATCATCGCGTCCTACAACCACGGACCGTACATCGAGGAAAGCATCCTCAGCGTCATCAACCAGAGCTACAAGAATATTGAGCTGCTGGTGGTCGACGACGGCTCGAAGGATGACAGCGTGGAGCGCATCAATGCCTTGCAGGCCAGGCACGGCTTCGACTTCCGCGTGCAGCAGAACCAGGGCCTGACCAATACGCTGAACGGCGCGATTGCGCGGGCCAGGGGCAGCCTGATCGTGCCGTTCGGCTCCGACGACATCATGTACCCGGACCGGATCGCCACCCAGGTCGCGTACATGGACGGCAAGCCGGAAGTGGGTATCTGCGCCGGCAACATCGAGTTGATGGACGCAGACGGCAACCTCTACCCGGAAAAGCGCCAGCGTCGGGACGTGCCGTTCCGTCGCCTGGATTTCGATGACATGTTCCTGGAGCGCAAGCCGTATCCGCCGGCGCCGACCCTGATGATCCGCCGCGAGGCGCTGGACAAGGTGGGAGGGTTCGATCCGACGATTCGTCTTGAGGATCTGTACATCGAGCTGAAAGTCACCCGCGCCGGGTATTTCATCGACGGCCTGAACGTGGTGATGGCGCGCTATCGCAAACACGCCACGAACTCGTACAAGAACCACCGTTTCATGATCGAAAACATCCTGCGCACCTACGCGCTGTTCAGCGATCACCCGCTGTACGACGAGGTGCGCTACAAGTCGCTCAATTCGATGTTCCTGAAAACCGCCAACCGTGACCGCAAACTGGCGCGGGAGCTGCTGGCACAGATTCCGCTCAAGGCCTGGAACAAGAAAACCTGGCGCGGTCTGGGCCGGCTGCTGTTTTCACCGCTGGAAAAGGACTGAGCCATGGGCTGGCTTCAGCGCTGGCGTGAGCAGCGCGCCAAACGGGCGATTCGCAAGCTGCCGAAGATCGAACGCGGCGCGGCGCGGTTCGCCCGGGCTTACCCTGACTACAGCTTTGGCCGGGGCAGTTATGGTCTGCCGATCGTTCATGACTGGAAGGAAGGCTCGACGCTGAAGATCGGTGCCTACTGTTCGATTGCCGTAGGTGTGCAGATCTTTCTTGGCGGGCATCACCGGGCGGACTGGGTGACCACGTTTCCCTTTCCGGCGATGCTGCCGGAGGCCGCTGGCATCTGCGATTACAGCGGTACTCACGGGGACGTGATAATCGGCAACGATGTCTGGCTGTGCTCCAACTGCACAATCCTGTCGGGTGTCACGATCGGCAGTGGCGCGATCATCGCTGCCGGTGCACTGGTCACACGGGATGTCGAACCCTATGCGGTCATGGGCGGCAATCCGGCGAAGTTCCTGCGCTGGCGGTTTCCCGAGGAGCAGCGTCAGGAGTTGTTGCAGAGTGCCTGGTGGGATTGGCCGGAAGCCGAACTGCGCGGGCTGGTCGACACGCTCTGCAGCGATGACATCGAGGCTTTCCTGAGTTATGCCCGTCAACGTCAGCCGGTGTAGCCGCTCAGTGGTCCTGAACGGCTTTGTCGGCCAGTTTTTTCGGCGCCTGCTTCTGGCGTAACCATTGCAGAAACTTCCTGCCTGCTTCGATGCCCGGTTTCTCGATGTACAGAAATGTCAGGCTGGCGATCACGATCAGCAGACAACTGCACACGGCCATCAACAGCAGATAGAGGATCGGGTTCTGTGGATTGAAGGGAACCAGGTGTGGCAGTTGCTGCACCATCATCCAGAGCACATAGCCGTGCAGCAGATAGGTGCTGTAGCTGATCTCTCCCAGCCAGCGGACGCTACGCAGGCGCAAGGCGCCAAATAGCGCGTTGCCCGATGCCACGATGACGAAAAACACGCCCAGCAACAGCAGCGGCATCAGGCTGAAGGCGCGTTTGTATTGCGTCATCACGAGAACAAGGGCCAGCAGGGCAATGAAGGTGGCGAACCGTGTCTGGCTCCATGCCACCAGATGGGGACGTCTCACCCAGTAAGCCGCGGCGATCCCCCCCAGGAAACTCGCCAGAAAGTGCTTTTTCAGCGAATGCTCCCAGCCGACCACCTGATAAAGGGCATAAATCCCGATCAGACACAGGACCACCTGCAGCCAGTGCTTGCGGTAGATGAATATCAGCCCCAGAAGTGGCAGCGCCAGGTAGAAAAACACCTCATAGGCCAGCGTCCAGGTCACGTTGGAAATCAACATGCCGCTATGGGGGTACTGATTGATGTCGGGTCGGTCGAACGTCAGCCAGGCCAGTATCTGCCCGGCCAGCTGCGTGCCGGAGTCTTTCAGTTCCCAGCCTTGCAGGTGGAAGACGGTGACAAACACGATCAGCATCAGCGGCAGGTAAAGCGGATAAAGCCGAAACACCCGTGAGACCGCAAATGCCTGCCAGTCATGGTCGCGACCCTGTTTGAGCAGGCGGCTCCAGAACAGGAAGCCGGTGATCATGAAAAACAGCGCGACACTGGCCTGGCCCAATTGGGAGTAGAGATTGCTGGGCGGAAAGTCGATGACGCCGGTGCGCAGGTAGAACCAGGTAATGATTGCGTGATGAATGAACACGCCAAAAGCCAGATAGCCGCGCAAGCCGTCAATGCTGTTATAGCGGCTTTCGCCGCTATGACGCAGGTGCTGGGCGGCTTTGGGTATCAGACGCAGGAACATTACCGACGTCGCGATAGCGAGCAGATACGCTATCGCGGCAAAGACTGGGTTTGTATCCGTCATGATCAGTGGGCCCGAGCCGGGCGACCTCCCTGTTGCACTTGCCGGTGCAGATTGTCGACGGCAGCCTTGGAGGCCGTCACCGAATACCCCTGGAGCAGGGCATCGAAGTGATCCTCGAACAGCCAGCGCTTGTCTTCCGTGTAGCGTTGCATGTGGCGCAAATTGCGCTGGCGCAATGAAAGGCTCAAGGGTGATGGATAGATGCGCAGGTCGGCCAGATCGATCAGCCCGAACTCACCGTCCTCCAGCACCAGCACGTTACCCAGATGCAGTGAGCGGAAATAGACACCCTGCTCATGAAGCCGGGCCATGAACTTGCCGAAACGTTCGACCAGCGCCTGTCGCACCGCTGGTGCGGGGATGCCCTGCAGCACCTGACGCAAGGTGTGACCCGGCAACGGAGCGTAGTGCACCGCGCTGCTGCCATCGTCCAGGCGATACAGATTCAGCACCTGCGGGGTCGGGATGCCCATCCGGCGCAATTGTTCGCTATTGATGGCGAAGCGTTCGGAGTACGGGTTGAAGTTGCCGGAGGTGTACCAGCGGCGGCGACGGAACAGCTTGAGGAAGCTGCCATCGGTCAGGCGCAGGACCTTTGGACCCAGGCCGTCCTCTTCGATCACCTGAGCATCGGCGCAGCGTTGTTGCAGGCCGGAGACCGACAGTTTCTGCACCGGTATTGCCAGCAGACGTCGGGCCCGCTGATTGATGCTGATCGCAGCAATCAGCGCCAGCGGAATCCACAGCAGGAACCAGTGTTCCTTGGGGCGCGAAATGATGCCGCCACCTTCTGTCAGCCCGGCACCGATGCCGAACACCAGCCAGGTGGAAGCGATGATCAGCAAGGGTTGTACGCGTTGACGCCAGCTGCTCAGCAAGCTCCAGCCCTGGAAGAACAGCCACGGCAGCAGGCCCAGGATGCCGACGTAATAAAGCACGCCGAGGACGAAGCTGTGCGGTTCCTGAAAGCTGTAGCCAACGCCCGGGTCAATCGCCAGATCGGCGTTGTAGCCATGACCGATCCAGGGGTGATCGGCAATTTTTTGCAGGGCAATCTGCCAGATTTCGAAACGGTAGGAGTCGCCGCGCTCGGTGATCATCTTCGAGAACAGGGCGACCACGGCGATGCCGACGGCCGCCAGCGACCCCAGCATCACCAGCGAACGCCGGTTCCAGCAGATGAAGGCCAGCCACAAGGCCGCCATGGTCAAGGCGACCAGCGGCGTTCTGGAACCGGTCGAGATCACCGCCGCGAACATGATCAGCATCGCCGGCAGGCTGAGCCAGAGCAGGCGGCCATGTTTGCAGGACATGCTGACGCTGAGCCAGTAGGCGCAGAAAAAACCGAACAGATGGGAGCTGAGCAGCGGGTTGTCGAACGCCCCGCCGCCGACCAGACGCGCACCTGGCTGGTAATGATGGATAAAGGGGATCAGGAAACAGATCGTGGCGATCAGGGCAACCACGGCCGCGACGAACAGCATCGGCGAAATAATGTCACTGCGGTAGCGCACCACCAGGTAGCAACCGACGAACAGCAGCAAGGTATGCAGCGGGGGTTTGAGCATGCCGCCGAACGATTCGCCATCGGGCGGACCCCAGCACAGACTGAGCAACGCCCAGGCGATGAACGCAAGCACCGCAAGAATCACCGGTTCGGCCAGCAGCTCTTTCAACTCCCGCGGGCGCAGGCACAGGGCGATCAGTGCAGGAATGCTGAACAGACCATAAAACAGTTTGTGATGCAGGCTGCGACCCGGCAGGAAGAACAGCGCGCACAAGAGCAGGAAGAAGCCGACGGGAAGTATCCACAGGCTGATGAAATCGAAGATTCGATTGGACGTACTGCTGAAGCCGCGAAGTTGCATGCTGTGAGATTCAATCCTGAAGTTGATCGGCCATTTCATTGATGGCTATTTGATGCTGAAAAAGATGCCTAACAATAACAGCCTTTGCCCGATTGCCAGAACCCTGAAGAAGCTGTGCTAAAGTCAGCGTCCTTTTTATCGACTCTCGCGTGATATGACCGACTCCAGTCTCGCCGCAAGCCCTTCGAGCTTGAAAATCTACTTCCGCCTGCTCGGCTACGTCCGGCCGTATATCAGTCTGTTCCTGATCAGCATCGTCGGTTTTCTGATTTTCGCATCGACCCAGCCGATGCTCGGTTACATTCTCAAGTATTTCGTCGACGGTCTGTCCAATCCCGAGGCAGTGCTGTTTCCCACCGTGCCGTACCTGCGCGACCTGCAACTGTTGCAGGCCGTACCGCTGCTGATCATCCTGATCGCTGCGTGGCAGGGCCTGGGATCCTATCTGGGCAACTACTTCCTGGCCAAGGTCTCCCTGGGCCTGGTGCACGATCTGCGGGTGCAGCTGTTCAACAACCTGCTGGTGCTGCCGAACCGGTATTTCGACAAGCATAACTCCGGCCATCTGATTTCGCGTATCACCTTCAACGTGACCATGGTCACGGGGGCGGCAACAGATGCGATCAAGGTCGTAATCCGTGAAGGCATGACGGTGATCTTCCTGTTCGCCTCCCTGTTGTTCATGAACTGGAAGCTGACGCTGGTGATGGTCGCCATCCTGCCGCTGATCGCCGTGATGGTGCGTACCGCGAGCAAGAAATTCCGCAAGCAGAGCAAGAAGATCCAGGCGGCCATGGGCGACGTGACACACGTGGCCTCGGAAACCATCCAGGGTTATCGCGTGGTGCGCAGCTTCGGCGGCGAAACCTACGAAGAAAAACGCTTCCTCAACGCCAGTCAGAGCAATACCGACAAACAACTGCGCATGACCCGCACCGGCGCGATCTACACGCCGATGCTGCAACTGGTGATCTACAGCGCCATGGCGGTGTTGATGTTCCTGGTGCTGTTCCTGCGCGGTGACGCTTCGGCGGGTGACATGGTGGCCTACATCACCCTGGCCGGCTTGCTGCCAAAGCCGATTCGCCAGTTGTCCGAAGTCAGCTCGACCATCCAGAAGGGCGTTGCCGGTGCCGAAAGCATTTTCGAGCAGTTGGACGTCGAGCCGGAAATCGATACCGGCACGATCGAGCGCGATGCGGTCAGCGGTCGTCTCGATGTGCGCAACCTGAGCTTCACCTACCCGGGGACCGAACGTCAGGTACTCGACAACATCAGCTTCTCGGTCGAGCCGGGGCAGATGGTGGCGCTGGTGGGGCGCTCCGGCAGCGGCAAGTCGACGCTGGCCAACCTGATCCCGCGCTTCTATCACCACGACAAGGGTGAAATCCTGATCGATGGCGTGGAAGTCGAGCAGTACAAGTTGCTCAACCTGCGCCGCCACATCGCCCAGGTGACCCAGCACGTCACGCTGTTCAGCGACACCGTGGCCAACAACATTGCCTATGGCGACCTGGCCGGGGCACCGCGTGAAGACATCGAGAAAGCGGCGCGTGATGCGTACGCGATGGATTTCATCGCGCAACTGCCGGAAGGCCTGGACACCCAGGTCGGCGAGAACGGCGTGCTGCTTTCCGGCGGTCAGCGCCAGCGCCTGGCGATTGCCCGTGCCTTGCTCAAGAACGCGCCGCTGCTGATCCTCGACGAGGCCACCTCGGCTCTCGACACCGAATCCGAGCGGCACATTCAGGCGGCTCTGGACCAGGTGATGAAAGGCCGCACCACGCTGGTGATCGCTCACCGTCTGTCGACTATCGAGAAGGCCGATCTGATTCTGGTCATGGATCAGGGCCGGATCGTCGAGCGCGGGACTCACGGCGACCTGCTGGCGCAGAACGGCTACTACGCGCGTCTGAACGCCATGGGCCTCGATGCGCCGGCCGAAGACATCGCCTGATCCAGCCTTGTGAAGGTCGGGCGCGCAATGCGCCCGGCCATTTGTATCCGAATCTTTACCCTTCTTGACCAAACCTGCATAAAACCCGGCATCGCGCTTGTTAAGGTTCCTGACTGAACTCTGACTTCCAACGAAGGGGCTATCCCCGTCGCGCGGGTACTCTCATGCTGCAACGCTATCTGTGGAAACTGTTGCCCAAGTCGCAGCGAACCTTCCTGCTTGGGCGCCTGTCGGTGGTCGACCGGCAAGTGGTGAACAAGTCGATGTCGGCCAACTTGCGCTTTCCCAAAGCTTTCGAGCAGCATTCCTGTCTGTTCATTCATGTGCCCAAATGCGCCGGCAGCAGCGTGTGCGCGGCGATGTTCGACGGCTGGCGGCCGGGCCATCTGCCGTTGTACTGGTATGAAGAACAGTTTCCCGCGCAGTTTGCGGCTGCCTACAAGTTCGCTTTCGTGCGTGATCCGCTGGAGCGTGCCTATTCGGCCTACGCGTTCCTGCGGGGCAACGAACTGAGCGAGCGTGATCACGCAGCGCAGCAAATGGTCAGGCATTACCGCGACTTCGACGATTTTGTTGCACGCTGGCTACATGCCGACACCATTGCGCGACAATTGCACTTTGCCGCGCAAACCGACTTTCTCACCGATTCGCTGGGCCGCCTGGCGCTGGATTTCGTTGGCTATCAGGAGCATCTGGAGCGGGACTTCCGCCTGGTGTGTGAGCACCTGGGGCTGACGAGTCAATTGCAGCACGTCAACGTTTCCCGGCAGCGGCGTCCGCTGCCGGCGCGTGATTTCTGCACGCAGCGCACCCGACGCCTGGTTCGGCGGGTCTATGAACGTGACTACGAGATGCTCGGCTATGAATGAAGCACTGTCCGTTTCCCTGTTGCCACCGGCCATCCGCCCCTATGCCCTGGCACTGCCCGCCCAGGCTCGCGCCGAGCAGAAGTCGCAGCAACCGCGCTGCCTGTGGCTGACCGGGTTGTCCGGGGCCGGCAAATCGACGCTGGCCAATGCACTGGAGCTGCATCTGCATCAGTTCGGTCTGCATACGTTCCTGCTCGATGGCGACAACCTGCGCGGCGGTCTTTGTCGCGATCTGGGGATGACCGAGGCCTGTCGGCGCGAGAACATCCGGCGCACCGCCGAAGTGGCACGGTTGATGGTGGACGCCGGGTTGATCGTGATCGTGGCCGCCATTTCACCGTTTCGTGCCGAGCGGGATACGGCACGCCGGCTGTTTGCCGAAGGCGATTTCATTGAAGTGCATGTCAGCACCTCGCTGGAGGTCTGCGCCCGACGCGACCCGAAGGGGTTGTACCGGGCGGCGCGGGAAGGGCGGATCAAGGACTTCACCGGGATCGACAGCCCGTACGAGGCGCCGCTGGCGGCCGAGTGCCGGATCGATACCGATGAGGTGGAACTGGCCGATGCCTGCCATCGACTGGCCGCGTTCCTGTGCAAAAAATGAGCAAAAAAGCCTGTCGTTTCATCCTGTTGCAGCCACCGCACAAGCCTTCGCCAACCCTGTGTTAATATCGCGCCCCTGTTCATTTTGTATGTGGGTTGCTCCATGAAGTTGTCCATGCCGCGATTCGATCAAGCCCCTGTCTTGGTGGTCGGCGATGTCATGCTCGACCGTTACTGGCATGGTGGTACCTCACGGATTTCCCCTGAGGCGCCGGTTCCGGTTGTAAAGGTCGAGCAAATCGAAGACCGCCCGGGCGGTGCCGCCAACGTTGCCTTGAACATTGCCGCGCTGGGCGCGCCGGCGTCGCTGGTCGGTGTGACCGGTGACGACGAAGCCGCCGACAGCCTGAGCAACAGCCTCAAGGGTGCGGGCGTGCGGGCCTTGTTCCAGCGCATTGCGCACCAGCCGACCATCGTCAAGCTGCGGGTCATGAGCCGGCACCAGCAATTGCTGCGTATCGACTTCGAAGAGCCGTTCGCCACTGACGCCCTGGCCCTTGCTTCCCAGGTCGACGACCTGCTGGAAGGCATCAAGGTGCTGGTGTTGTCCGACTACGGCAAAGGCGCCCTGAAAAACCATCAGGCGTTGATCCAGGCCGCCCGTGCCAAAGGCATTCCGGTGCTGGCCGACCCGAAGGGCAAGGATTTCTCGATCTACCGTGGCGCGAGCCTGATCACCCCGAATCTCAGCGAGTTCGAAGCTATCGTCGGCGGTTGCGCCGATGAGCACGAACTGGTGAGCAAGGGCGCAACGCTGATGCACGACCTCGAGCTCGGCGCACTGCTGGTGACCCGCGGCGAGCACGGCATGACCCTGCTGCGTCCGGATCATCCGGCGCTGCACCTGCCGGCCCGGGCCCGTGAAGTGTTCGACGTGACCGGTGCCGGCGACACGGTGATTTCCACCCTGGCGGCCGCGATTGCCGCTGGCGAAGAACTGCCGCACGCGGTGGCGCTGGCCAACCTGGCGGCCGGCATCGTGGTCGGCAAGCTGGGTACGGCGGCGATCAGCGCTCCGGAACTGCGCCGCGCGATTCAGCGCGAGGAAGGTTCCGAGCGGGGTGTGCTGGGTCTGGAGCAACTGCTGCTGGCGGTTGCCGATGCCCGGGCGCACAACGAGCGGATCGTGTTCACCAACGGCTGTTTCGACATCCTCCATGCCGGCCACGTGACCTACCTCGAGCAGGCGCGGGCCCAGGGCGATCGCCTGATCGTCGCGATCAACGATGACGCTTCGGTCAGCCGCCTGAAAGGCCCGGGCCGGCCGATCAACAGCGTCGATCGGCGCATGGCGGTTCTCGCCGGTCTCGGTGCGGTGGATTGGGTGATCAGCTTCGCCGAAGGCACCCCGGAAAACCTGCTGCGCGAGGTCAAGCCGGACGTGTTGGTGAAGGGCGGCGACTATGGCATCGACCAGGTTGTCGGCGCCGACATCGTCAAGGCCTACGGTGGCACCGTTAAAGTGCTGGGGCTGGTGGAAAACAGCTCGACCACGGCGATTGTGGAAAAAATCCGCAAGTCCGAGTGATGCAAGCATAAAGACCGCGCCTGCGACGACTCTCTGGAGTCACTCGCAGGCGCGGTCTTTTGCCGTTCAGGAGTTCACTTTCTTGCGCGGCACGATCTTCTTCAGCAGTTGTTTCGCCTTGCCGCGCAATCGCGCCAGCCCCGTGTCCTTGGGCGGGGGCGTCAAACCTTGCTGCCGCAGCCAGTCCTTCCAGCGAATCCGCTCCTCGCGCACCAGCCAGCCGTCCTGTCGGGCGAAGCTCTCCGCCAGATACAGACCGCGAGTGCCCGCCGGGTACAGCTGACCTTTCTTCAGCGTGTACAGCTCAGGGAGCGGTTCGCCGTCCTGCAACGGCATCAAGTACAGATCGGGGCGTTTGCGGTCGAGCCGGGCGACCAGTTGATCGCCTTCCAGCCGTTCATCGACATGGAACAGGCTCAGACTCTTGGCTTCCTTGGGCACGTCCAGCCGCAGGTCGTAGATCAATTGCAGGGACGCGGTCGGCAAGTGCACGTAGGCCTGTGGCCGTTCGAGCAATTGCAGGTTGGCGCAGCGCACCGGTCGGGCCGAACCGGACAGCGGCGTCAGGCGAAAGGGCAGGGCCTCGCGGTAATGCAGCGCCGACGCGTACGGCGCTGGCAGCCAGGTGTCGTTGAAGCGCCCGCCGAGCCAGCCTTCCGGGGTTTCCAGCAGGCATTCCTCGGCGATCTCCTGGATCGCCGTGTGCAGCGGAATGTTCAGTTCATGCGCCGGCACGTAGCCGGAAATCAGCTTGAGCACGACATCGCCGCGATCCTGCCGCCGCTGGCGCACCAGCACCCAGTAATCACGATTCTGCCAGTGCAGGGTCAGGCGCACCGAGACGCCGAGGTTGGCCAGCTCCAGCGCAAAGCGTTCGGCATCCGCCACGCTGACCGGTTTGCGCCGTTGCAGGGTCTGGGCGAAATTCAGCGGCATGCCGACGCTCTGGTAGGTCAGGCCTTCGGGCGTCGCTTCGACGAACAGCGGCAGCGTCTTGAAGTTGCTCGGGTTCTTTCTGATGAGCGTACGCGGCATGTCGGCTCCTGCTTAAGGCCGCGGGGCGGCGTCATTGACCACGAAGGACCTGAGCAACGGTCGCAACGTTATGGGCGAGGTGCAGCGGATTGATCGTCCCGACAATGGCGCTGGCCACACCGGGCTGGGCGAACAGCAACTCGAAGCTGGCGCGCACCGGGTCCACGCCGGGACTCAGGCACACGTGACCGCTGGCCAGCGCCTTCTTCACCAGAATGGCTTTGCCGTGGGCAGCAGCATAGTCAATGACTGCCTTCTCGTTTTGCTCGTTCAGATTGTAGGTGACCATCGCGCAATCGCCTTGCTCCAGTGCTTTCAGGCCACCGTCGACGGTTTTGCCGGAGAAACCGAAGCCGCGAATCTTGCCCTCGGCCTTCAGCGCCGCGAGGGTCGCGTAGACTTCGCTGTCATTGAGAATCGCAAGATCGTTGCCATCGGAGTGCACCAGCACCAGGTCGATAAAATCGGTTTCCAGACGTTGCAGGCTGCGCTCCACCGACATTCGCGTGTGAGCGGCGCTGAAGTCGTGGGTCGACTGGCCATCGACAAATTCTTCGCCGACCTTGCTGACGATCACCCAATCCTCGCGCTCGCCGCGCAACAGCGGGCCGAGGCGCTCTTCGCTGCGGCCATAGGCCGGTGCGGTGTCGATCAGGTTGATGCCCAGCTCTCGCGCCTGCTTGAGCAGCATCCGCGCAGCGTCGTCGTCGGGGATCTGAAAGCCGTTGGGGTATTTCACCCCTTGGTCGCGACCGAGTTTGACGGTGCCCAGGCCCAGCGGCGAAACCTTCAGGCCGGTGCTGCCCAACGGGCGATGCAAATCGTGCAGGGTCGGCAGGCTCATGGCAGCAGTTGCTCCCAGGCCGGAACGCCCATCGGTGGTTTCGGCAGCTCGGGCAGCGGAGCCGGGTGGCTCGGCTGGATGCCGTCACGTTCGAGGGACGCGATCACCCGGTCGGCGAAGTCCGGCGCCAGGGCGAGTTTGGTTGGCCAGCCGACCAGCAGGCGACCTTCTTCGGCGAGGAAGGCGTTGTCCGGGCGGGTCAGGCCGGTTTGCAGCGGTTCGGCGCGGTCGACGCGCAGGGTCGCCCACTGCGTGGTGCTGAGATCGATCCACGGCAACAACTGTGCAATTTCCTTTTGCGCAGTGGCGATCTGCTCGGCCGGCTCGCGGGCAACGCCTTCGCTTTCGGCAATGTCGCCACCCATGTACCAGACCCACTGACCATTCGCTGCCGGATGGGTCGTCACGGTAATCCGTGGCTTGGTGCCGCCACCGAGGCAGTGAGCGTACAGCGGCTTCAGGCCGGGGCCCTTGGCGATGATCATGTGCAACGGCCGGCGTTGCATGGCCGGATGAGTCAGGCCGAGGGTTTCCAGCAGCGCTGCGGTGCCGGCACCGGCACTGATGACAATGCGCTGGGCACGAATCTCTCGGCCATCAACTTTCAAGCCAACCAGCACGCCGCTTTCCAGCAACGGCTCGATGTTCTGGCCGGCGAGCAGACCGTCGCCCGCCAGGTCGGCCAGGCGCTGGATCACGCTCGGCACATCGACCACCAGCTCGGCGAGGCGGTAAACCTTGCCCTTGAAGCGCTTGTCCTGCAGGGCCGGCGGTAATTGGTCGCCCTTGACTTGATCGACCCGGCCACGCACCGCTTTACTGGCGAAGAAACTGGTGAGGTTGCCGGCCAGGGTGCCCGGCGACCACAGGTAATGGGCTTCGGACAGCAGGCGCACGCCGCTCAGGTCCAGTTCGCCGTCGCCGGCCAGGGCTTCACGCCAGCGGCGCGGCATGTCGGCGATGGCTTCCGAGGCGCCGGTCAGCGCACCGTGCAACGCGTACTTGGCGCCGCCATGGATGATGCCCTGGGACTTCACACTCTGCCCGCCGCCGAGGCTGGCGCTTTCCACCAGCACGGTCGAAAAACCCTGGCGGCGCAGGCGCGCGTTCAGCCAGAGACCGGCGACACCCGCGCCGACAATCAGCACGTCGGTGGAAATTGGAGATGGCATGCAACGACCTCAGTGTTCAAGACGAGGGCGCAGTATACAGACTCGGGGAAAAGGGGATTTGTTGCTGATCAACAGAGGGAAGGCACCCGCCACGGTGGGAGCACGCTGGCTCCCACAGGGATCTGGATCGACCTATCAGTGGCCGGCGGTTTTCGAGAACAGCTGGATCACCACCACGCCGAGCACGATCAAGCCCATCCCGAGCATCGCCGGGATATCCAGCTTCTGTCCGTAGATGAACAGCGCCGCGATGCTGACCATCACGATGCCCATGCCGGCCCACACCGCGTAGGCCACGCCCACCGGCACGCTGCGCACTACCAGCGTCAGCATCCAGAACGCGATGCCGTAGCCGACGATGACCAGCACCAGTGGCAAAGGCGTGCTGAAACCTTTGACGGCTTTCATCGAAACGGTCGCGATCACTTCGGCGCAAATGGCGATGGCCAGGTAGACGTAAGCGTTCATGTTCAAATCCTCGTGTGAAGCGTTGCTTTCTGAGGCGGCATTCTAGTGACTCCCCAGATGGGGTAAAGTCATTACCTATCTGTTTACGAGATGGGTTGGCCGATGAGCATGCAGTGGAATCTGGATCAGTTACGCGTGTTCGTCGCGGTCGCCGAACAACGCTCGTTCTCCGCTGTGGCGCGCCAGCAGCGCAAGGCGCAGTCGGCGATCAGCAGCGCGATTGCCATGCTGGAGGACGACCTTGGTGTCAGTTTGTTCGAGCGTAGCAGCGGTCGCCAGCCGAGTCTTACCGAAGCGGGTGAAGCCTTGCTCGAAGAGGCGCGGGAAGTCCTGCGTCAGTGCGAGCGCCTGAACGGCCGGGCCATGGCCATGTTGCGCGGTCAGGAGGCGCAACTGCGGGTCGCCCAGGATGAGGCGATGCCGTATCAGGCACTGGTGGAGAGCTTCGGCGCACTGGCCGAGCAGTTTCCGAGTCTGGAGGTGCAACTGACCAGCGCGGCCCAGGGCGAGGTTTCGCGCAAACTGGTGGAGCGCCGGGCCGATCTCGGGCTGTTGTTCTATCACGATGAAATTCCCGAGGCACTGGAGCGCCGGGTGCTGGGCAGCGTGGAGATGGTCACGGTGTGTGGCGTCAATCACCCGCTGGCGGCGCAATCCCGGGTTAATTGCCAGCAACTGGCGCAGCATCGGCAACTGTTGATGTCGACCCAGACCAGCGTTTACCCCGGCAGCGAACCGGCCAGCCCGCAGGTGTGGCGCGCCGACAGTTTCTACGTGATGGCCGAATGGCTGGTGCGCGACCTCGGCTGGGCCTGGCTGCCGCGCCACGTGGTGCAGTACTCGGCGTATCAAGGGCTGATGGTGGAACTCGACAGCGAATGGACGCCGCCGGCGCTGGTGGTGGAACTGGTCTGGCGTCGTGACGAACCGCTGGGGCCGGCGGCGCGTTGGCTGGCGGAGCGATTTGCCATACACCTGCGGGCGATCGGCGGCAAAAGCCGATAAACTCCGCCGCCATGAATAGAACTCTCTACACCGCGCTGTTTTACCTGGGGCTGCCATTGGTGGCGATTCGGCTATGGCTGCGTTCGCGCAAGGCGCCGGCGTATGCCAAGCGGATTGGCGAACGTTTCTCCTATGGGATGCCGACGCTGCAACCTGGCGGCATCTGGGTCCATGCGGTGTCGGTGGGCGAAAGCATCGCGGCCGCGCCGATGATCCGCGCGCTGCTGCAACGTTATCCACAGCTGCCGATCACCGTGACCTGCATGACGCCGACCGGGTCGGAGCGCATCCATGCGATGTTCGCCGACGAACCGCGCATCCAGCACTGCTACCTGCCTTACGATTTGCCGTGCGCGGCGGCGCGTTTTCTCGATCGCGTGCAGCCGAAGCTGGCGGTGATCATGGAAACTGAACTCTGGCCCAACCACATTCACCAATGCGCCAAACGCGGGATCCCGGTGGCTTTGGCCAACGGACGCTTGTCCGAGCGTTCGGCCAAAGGCTATGGCCGGTTCAGCAAACTGACCGCGCCGATGCTCGCCGAAATGAGCCTGTTCGCCGTGCAGACCGAAGCGGAAGCCCAGCGTTTCCGTGATTTGGGCGCACGCCCTGAGACAGTCGAAGTCACCGGCTCGATCAAGTTCGACCTGACCATCGACCCGCAGCTGTTGCAACGCGCCGCTGAACTGCGCGGCCAATGGCAGGCGCAGGAGCGTCCGGTGTGGATCGCCGCCAGCACCCATGAAGGCGAAGACGAGGTGGTGCTGAACGCACATCGCCGTTTACTGGCCAACCATCCCGATGCGTTGCTGATTCTGGTGCCGCGCCATCCGGAGCGTTTCAACTCGGTGTTCGAACTGTGCCAGCGCGAAGGTTTCACCACCGTGCGTCGTTCGACCGGCGTCAACGTCGATGCCACAACGTCGGTGCTGCTCGGCGACACCATGGGCGAGTTGCTGTTTCTCTACGCCCTGGCCGACAGCGCGTTTGTCGGCGGCAGCCTGGTGCCCAACGGCGGACACAACCTGCTGGAACCGGCGGCCCTGGCGAAACCGGTGATCAGCGGCCCGCACCTGTTCAATTTCCTCGACATCGCCGCACAACTGCGCAGCGCCGGGGCGTTGGCCGAGGTGGATGACGCCGAAGGCCTGGCGACAGAAGTGCAGCGACTGTTCGAACTGCCGCGCGACGCACAGCGCATGGCCGAAGCCGGATTGAGCGTGATGCGCCGCAATCAGGGCGCGTTGCAGCGCTTGCTTGATGGCCTGGGAAGGTTGATCGACCGCCCATAAAAAAACGCAGCCTCAGGGCTGCGTTTTTTGTTTAAGGCCGGGCCTTGAGCTGTGCTTCCGCAGCCTTGGCCAGATCCGGCGGCAGGAAATCCTTGTCCGGGTTGTAGTCGGCTTTCAGATAACGTGTCAGGTCCTGCAGATCGCCCGGGTTCAAGGTGCCCGCCGCCTGCTTCAGGCGCAGGTTGTCGAGAATGTAGTCGTAACGGGTGTTGTTGTAGTTGCGCACCGAGGTGTAGAGCTGGCGCTGGGCGTCGAGCACGTCGACGATGTTGCGCGTCCCCACCTGATAACCGATTTCCGTGGCTTCCACCGCGCTCTGGTTGGAGATGATCGACTGGCGGCGCGCCTGCACCTGCTCGACGTCGGTGTTCACCGCGCGATGCAGATTGCGGGTGTTTTCCACGATCTGCCGGCGCAGGCTTTCGCGCTGCTGCTCGCTCTGATCCAGTTGCGCGTAGGACTGGCGCACCTGGGAGCTGGTCAGCCCGCCGCTGTAGATCGGGATGTTCAGTTGCAGGCCCACGGTGCTCTGCTCGACGTTGCCACTGTACGGCGTACCGAAGGCATTCGGGTTGGCGAATCCGAGGGCGTCGTTGTCGCCTTTTTCGTATTTGGCCACGGCGTCGAGGGTCGGCAAGTGGCCGGCCTTGCGTTGCTTCAGCGTTTGTTCGGCGGAGCTCACCGCAAAGTTGCTGGCCAGCAGGTTGAGGTTCTGTTTCGCGGCGGTGTCGACCCAGGCCTTGGCGTCGTTCGGCGCCGGCGGCAGGATCGGCAGGGTGTGGACGATGCCCTGGATCGAGTTGTACTGGCGGTTGGTCAGGGTGATCAGCGCTTCGAACGCATCATCGACCTGACGCTGGGCGACGATCCGGTTGGCGCGTGCGGTGTCGTAACTGGCTTGCGATTGCAGCACGTCGGTCTTGTCCGACAGGCCCACGTCGAAGCGCTCGTTGGACTGGTCGAGCTGGCGCTTGAACGCGGCTTCTTCGGCTTTGGTCGAGGCCAGGTTGTCCTGGCTGCGCAGCACGTTGAAATAGCTTTCGGCCGATTGCAGGATCAGGTTCTGCTCGGTGGCCGAGAGTTGCAGCGCGGCTTGCTCGTTGACGTCCTTGGCGGCCTGGTACTGGAACCAGCGATCGGCGCGGAACAGCGGCTGAGCCAGTGTCGCCTGATAGGAGTGGGCGCTGCGGTTGGCGGTGGCCGAAGGCTGGTCGATCGAGGTGCGCACATTGGCGGTTTCGGCGCCGCCGGAGAGGTTCGGCAGCAATCCGGCGCGGGCCTGTGGCACCACTTCTTTCTGGGCGCCGTACTGGGCGCGGGCGGCGGCCAGATCGGCGTTGTTGTCGACCGCTTCCTGATAGACGCTGACCAGATCGGTCTTGGTCGACAAGGGCGCTTCTGCTGCCCAGACCATTGCGTTGGACGCACAAGACACGGCAACAGCCAGTGAGAGTTTGCGCAGCATGAGGCGATCCCTAGCGTGAATATTATGGAAATAATCCGGGCGCCAAAGGTAGGGCGCGGGCACTGCATCGTCAAGGCTTGGCGCCAAGGCGTGGCAGGGCAAGGCGAGTGTAGTTGTGCATTGAGGCGCTCACAATCCTGTCGGCCGCCGCAATTGCGCCATTCATCATGGTGTTTGCCACGGTGTTGGCGTTCTTTGCCGGTTGTGTCTAGACTGGCCGGGTTCTTGTCGGGGTGCCTTGCTATGAGGCTGAGATCGAATAATTTCGGATCCCGTTGAACCTGATCAGGTTAGCGCCTGCGTAGGGAACAAGATTTCTCGTCACCCGGCGAGTCCTCTTGTGCTTCGTCCGGGAAATTGTTCGACAATCGAACGCTCGACGACGATGCACAGCACCAGTCCTGGTGCGTCCGTGCCTTTCAGGTTCTGCTCCGACAATCCACTGCCTGGATGCTGTCTGGAGAGCCCGTGATGACTACAAAATCTAAAAACGCGATCAACCTGAGTGACTCGGCCAAGGTCGATGAACAGTCGGTTCAACCGTTCACCCGTTCGCAAAAAGTCTACGTTCAGGGCTCCCGCCCGGACATCCGCGTGCCGATGCGCGAAATCACCCTCGATGTGACCCCGACCGACTTCGGCGGCGAAATCAACGCGCCGGTCACCGTCTACGACACTTCCGGCCCGTACACCGATCCGAACGTGGTGATCGATGTGCGCAAAGGTCTGGGTGACGTGCGTTCGGCGTGGATCGACGACCGTGGCGACACCGAGCGCCTGCCAGGCCTGAGCTCGAACTTCGGCCAGCAACGCCTTGCCGACGCCGAACTGACCAAACTGCGTTTCGCCCACGTCAACAACCCGCGCCGCGCCAAGGCCGGGGCCAACGTCAGCCAGATGCACTACGCCCGCCAAGGCATCATCACCGCCGAGATGGAATACGTCGCCATCCGCGAAAACATGAAGCTGCAAGAGGCCCGCGCCGCCGGCCTGTTGAAGCAGCAGCACGCCGGTCACAGCTTCGGTGCGAGCATCCCGAAAGAAATCACCCCTGAGTTCGTGCGTGAAGAAATTGCTCGCGGCCGCGCGATCATCCCGGCCAACATCAACCACGTCGAACTGGAACCGATGATCATCGGCCGCAACTTCCTGGTGAAGATCAACGGCAACATCGGCAACAGCGCACTGGGTTCGTCCATCGAAGAAGAAGTGGCGAAACTGACCTGGGGCATTCGCTGGGGTTCGGACACCGTCATGGACTTGTCCACCGGCAAACACATTCACGAAACCCGCGAGTGGATCATCCGCAACTCGCCGGTTCCGATCGGCACCGTGCCGATTTATCAGGCGCTGGAAAAAGTGAATGGCGTGGCCGAGGACCTGACCTGGGAGCTGTTCCGCGACACGCTGATCGAGCAGGCGGAGCAGGGCGTCGACTACTTCACCATCCACGCCGGCGTGCTGTTGCGCTACGTGCCGCTGACCGCCAAACGCGTGACCGGCATCGTTTCCCGTGGCGGTTCGATCATGGCCAAGTGGTGCCTGGCGCACCACAAAGAGAACTTCCTCTACACCCACTTCGACGAAATCTGCGAAATCATGAAGGCCTACGACGTCAGCTTCTCGCTGGGCGACGGCCTGCGTCCGGGCTCGATTGCCGACGCCAACGATGAAGCGCAATTCGGCGAACTGGAGACCCTCGGCGAGCTGACCAAGATCGCCTGGAAACACGACGTGCAATGCATGATCGAAGGCCCGGGCCACGTGCCGATGCAGTTGATCAAAGAGAACATGGACAAGCAGCTGGAGTGCTGTGACGAGGCGCCGTTTTACACCCTCGGCCCGCTGACCACCGACATTGCACCGGGCTACGACCACATCACCTCCGGCATCGGTGCGGCGATGATCGGCTGGTTCGGTTGCGCGATGCTCTGCTACGTGACGCCGAAGGAGCACTTGGGTCTGCCGAACAAGGATGACGTGAAGACCGGGATCATCACCTACAAGATCGCCGCTCACGCCGCGGACTTGGCCAAGGGGCATCCGGGCGCGCAGATCCGCGACAACGCCTTGAGCAAGGCGCGGTTCGAATTCCGTTGGGAAGACCAGTTCAACCTTGGTCTGGACCCGGACACCGCCCGTTCGTATCACGATGAAACCCTGCCGAAGGACTCGGCGAAGGTCGCGCATTTCTGTTCGATGTGCGGGCCGAAATTCTGCTCGATGAAGATCACTCAGGAAGTCCGCGAATACGCGGCCAACCAGCGGATCGACGCGGTCGACGTGGACGTCGCCCAGGGCCTGGCGGAACAGGCCGAGCGGTTCAAGAAGGAAGGCAGTCAGCTGTACAAGAAGGTTTGATCTGACCTGAGTCGGGCGGCGTTCGCGCCGCCGCGATGACGATCAAAAAAACAACAAATGTCCCTCTGAGATAACACCCTTGAGCATTCAACCCGGTACTTATTCCCCCGACCTCGCCGTGCCCGCCGACAAGCGTGTATTCGGCGGTCGCGATCTGTTTTCCCTGTGGTTCTCCCTCGGCATCGGCCTGATGGTATTGCAGACCGGTGCGTTGCTGGCGCCAGGGCTGGGCCTGTCGGGATCGCTGCTGGCGATCTTCCTCGGCACGCTGGTCGGCGTCCTGTTGCTGGCCGCCGTTGGCGTGATCGGCAGCGACACCGGCCTGTCGTCGATGGCCGCGCTGAAACTCAGCCTCGGCCGCCAGGGCGCGAGCCTGCCGGCGCTGCTCAATCTGCTGCAACTGATCGGTTGGGGGTCATTCGAGATCATCGTCATGCGTGACGCCGCCAGCCTGCTCGGCACCCGTGCGTTCAGCGAGGGTTCGCTGTGGGCCAGCCCGATGTTGTGGACCTTGTGCTTCGGTGCACTGGCGACGCTGCTCGCCGTCAGCGGTCCGCTGACGTTCGTGCGCAAGATCCTGCGCAAATGGGGCATCTGGCTGATTCTGGCCGCGTGCATCTGGCTGACCTGGAACCTGTTCGCCAAGGCCGATCTGAGCGCCTTGTGGGCGCAGGCCGGGGATGGTTCTATGCCGTTCGCCGTGGGCTTCGACATTGCCATCGCGATGCCGCTGTCATGGCTGCCGCTGATTGCCGACTACTCGCGTTTCGGCAAGAAGGCGAAGAACGTGTTCGGTGGTACGGCGATCGGTTTCTTCATCGGCAACTTCTGGCTGATGAGCCTGGGCGTTGCCTACACCCTGGCCTTTGCGCCGAGCGGTGAAGTCAACGCGTTGCTGCTGGCGCTGGCCGGTGCCGGTCTGGGGATTCCGTTGCTGCTGATCCTGTTGGACGAGTCGGAAAACGCCTTCGCCGACATTCACTCGGCAGCGGTTTCCAGCGGGATTCTGTTGCGTCTGAAAGTCGAGCATCTGGCTTTGGCTATCGGCGTGATCTGCACCCTGATCGCCTTGCTCGCGCCACTGGCGCAATACCAGAACTTCCTGCTGTTGATCGGCTCGGTGTTCGCGCCGCTGTTCGGCGTGGTGCTGGTGGATCACTTCATCCTGCGCAAGCGCAGTGGCCAGGTGGCTTCGGCCGCGTTGCGCTGGCCGGCGCTGTTGGCCTGGCTGGGTGGCATCAGCACCTATCATCTGCTGGCCAATCTGTATCCGGATGTCGGCGCAACCCTGCCGGCGCTGGTCCTGGCAGGGCTGCTGCAGCTCGTGCTCGGTCGGGCTTTCAGTTACGGCCGGGAAACAGCTCGGGCTTGATGATGCCGTTCAGGCGCGGGTAAGGGATCTTCAGTTCGACGTGGCCCAGCGCATAAGGCGCGATAGTGGTCACGTCGTACTTGAGGATCACGCCGCCGTAAGTCAGCGCCACGTGCGGGGTTTTGACGAACGGCCAGTTCTTCACATATTCCGGTTCCTGATCCAGCTTGGTGCTGATCAGCCAGCTGTTATGCGCGACTTGCGCAGCCTTCCAGAAGGCCTCTTCCTGACCCGGCACCAACATATCCGACAGGCTCAGCACCTTGTGCTGCTGGCGCGAATAGTTGATGAAGCCACGACCCGGTGTGCCATGGGCGCCGCCGGTATCCAGGTAGCTCGACACTTCGACAATCACCAGACCGTCATGCTGCTCGCGTACTTTCGCCTGCAAATAGCTGCTGTTGCGCGGGCCGGCAGTGCGCAGGAACTGCTCGCGGTAGGCGGCCAGGGTCGGCGCCACCGGTGCATCCGGCGCTGTGCGGGTGAATTGCAGCAGGCGTTTTTCGATGATGCCATCCAGTGCAGGCTCTGCCGGGAAGTGCAGGGTGTCGATGTTCACCAGCGGGCAATCCGGGTTGGAGCAACCGGGTTTCAGCGTTTCCGAGGCATCGCGGGTGGTTTCCAGCGGCGTGCGGTAGTTGGGCTGGAACAGGCTGGCGCAAGCGCCCAGGGTCAGGGCGATGGCGGCCACGGAGGCAATTTTGAAAAGCGACATGGGCGTCCTTTCTGAAACAGGGGAAGGCAAAAAGTTACCGCTTCGACTCTCTACGAAGCAGTCAGTTCGCCACTAAGCTAATTAGAGTGGGTTTCACCTCCACCGTCCATCCCGCTGACGGTAAAGGGGCTGCATCAAACGTCACGGGCGCGTTAGGATGGCGCGAAGTCGAGGTTGCAGGTAGCAAAAATGAACCTCGTATAGGATTTGCAGTAAACGAGGATGCTCATGACCGATTTTGCCAAAGCCATTCCGTCCGCCATCGACATCGTGCGACGCGAGCAATGCTACAAGGGCTTCTACAAGCTCGATCGCGTGCATTTGCGCCATGAATTGTTCGCCGGTGGCATGAGCCGCGAGATCAATCGTGAAGTGTTCGTGCGACACGACGCCGTGTGCCTGCTGCCCTACGATCCGCAGCGCGATGAAGTGGTGCTGATCGAGCAGTTTCGCGTCGGCGCCATGGGCAAGACCACCAATCCCTGGCTGGTGGAGCTGGTCGCCGGTCTGATCGACAAGGAAGAAGTGCCGGAAGAAGTTGCTCGCCGCGAAGCGCAGGAGGAAGCTGGACTGGACATCAAGGCCCTGTGGCCGATGATGCAATATTTCCCGTCGCCGGGGGGCAGCAACGAGTTCGTGCATTTGTACTTGGGGCGTTGCAGCACCGAAGGCGTTGGCGGCCTGCACGGGCTGGAGGAAGAGGCAGAAGATATCCGCGTCACGGTCTGGGCCTTCGAAGATGCCCTGCAGGCTGTACGCGACGGACGGATTGCCAATGCGGCGAGCATCATCGCCTTGCAGTGGCTGGCGCTCAATCGCGCCGAAGTGAGGGGGCTATGGTCGTAAACAAACTGCGCGATCGCTATCGTGTCGACCTCGTGGGCCTGCAAGCCGCCTGCGAGGCCAACTACGCGCGCCTGATGCGACTGTTGCCGGACATGCGCCGCGAACCTGAAGCGCGGCGCATCGCCGTGACCCAGGGCGACCAGATGCTCGGCGTGCTGGCCATCGAAGTGTTGCAGGCCTGTCCGTACACCACGACCCTGCAAGTGCGTCAGGAACACAGCCTGCCCTGGCTGCCGGTGCCGCAACTGGAAGTGCAGGTCTATCACGACGCGCGCATGGCCGAAGTGATCAGCGCCGAACATGCACGACGCTTTCGCGGCATCTATCCTTACCCCAACGCGGCCATGCATCAGCCGGACGAAAAGGCCCAGCTCAATCTGTTCCTCGGAGAATGGCTGAGTCATTGTCTGGCCTGCGGTCACGAGTACGCTGCCGTTCGATAGCTTCGATAGCTGTGATAACAGCGGCAAGTTGTGAACTGCGTCCGGTTCGGCGGTTTCTTCCCGGGGGCTTCCCCCAGCATAATTGCGAACCTTTCCGACCCGGCGATCCAGCCTTGGGAGAACGCCTTGCCGAGCGTATCGACTCTGACCACCGCCGATGCGGCGTTGCTGGTGCAACTGTCCGACAGTCATTTGTTCGCCGAAGCGGACGGTGCGCTGCTGGGCATGAAGACCCGCGAGAGCCTGCAGAAAGTCATCGAACTGGTGCTCGAGCAGCAGCCGCAGATCGACCTGATCGTTGCCAGCGGTGATCTGTCCCAGGACGGCACGCTGGAGTCCTACCAGCAATTTCGTCAGATGACGGCGCAGATCGACGCGCCGGCCCGCTGGATCCCCGGCAACCACGACGAACCGCAGATCATGCAGATGGCCGCGGTACAAAGTGCATTGCTGGAGCCGGTGGTGGATGTCGGCAATTGGCGCGTGACCCTGCTCGACTCGGCGGTGCCGGGCTCGGTGCCGGGGTATTTGCAGGATGACCAACTGCAATTGCTGGCGCGTTCGCTGAGCGAGGCGCCGGATCGGCATCATCTGGTGTGTTTCCACCATCACCCGGTGTCGATCGGTTGTGCCTGGATGGAGCCGATCGGCTTGCGCAATCCCGAAGCGTTTTTCGACGTGCTCGACCGTTTTCCGCAGGCCCGCGCCGTGTTGTGGGGACATGTGCATCAGGAGATCGACCGCGAACGCAACGGCGTGCGACTGATCGCCTCGCCGTCGACCTGCATTCAGTTCGAGCCGGGCAGTGTCGACTTCAAGGTCGGCGAGCAGTCACCGGGCTATCGCTGGTTGCGGCTGTTGCCGGACGGGCGGATCGAGACGGGCGTGGAGCGTGTCACCGATTTCCGGTTCACCGTCGATTACGGCTCCAACGGCTACTGATTCAGGGGCGCGGCGCTGATTTCCTCGGGTGCTGGCCCAACACCCCCTGACTCCCTGTAAACTCCGCTTTCTTTAGCCGACACCCAGGGAGCTCAAATGTCCGGTTCGATCCTCTATATCCACGGTTTCAACAGCGCACCGGCCTCGAAGAAGGCCTGTCAGCTGGTCGAGGTGATGGAGCGGCTGGGTTTGAGCGATCAACTGCGTGTCCCGGCGCTGCATCACCACCCGCGTGAAGCCATCGGTCAGCTGGAGCAGGCAATCGCCGAACTCGGCCGGCCGTTGCTGGTGGGAAGCTCGCTCGGCGGCTACTATGCGACTCACCTGGCCGAGCGCCATGGCCTGAAAGCCCTGCTGGTCAACCCGGCCGTCAGTCCGCACCGGATGTTCGACGGATACCTGGGGACGCAGAAAAACCTGTACACCGACGAAACCTGGGAATTGACCCACGACCACGTGACGGCCCTGGCCGAACTGGAAGTGCCGGCACCGCAGGATTCGCAGCGGTATCAGGTGTGGTTGCAGACCGGGGACGAAACGCTGGACTATCGCCATGCCCAGCAGTATTACCGGGCCTGTGCCTTGCGCATTCAGGCCGGCGGCGACCATAGTTTCCAGGGGTTTGCCGGGCAATTGCCGGCGTTGCTGAGTTTTGCCGGCATTGGCGCCGATTTGTTTCAGGCAATCGATTTCACCGCGCTGTGAGCGGTTGCCCCATTAATTCCTTATTCACCGAACACTGACGACGAGACCTTATGGCCACTCCCAGCGCTAGCTCCTATAACGCCGACGCCATCGAAGTCCTCTCGGGCCTCGACCCGGTGCGCAAACGCCCCGGCATGTACACCGACACCAGTCGGCCGAACCACCTCGCCCAGGAAGTCATCGACAACAGTGTCGACGAAGCCCTGGCCGGCCATGCCAAATCGATCCAGGTCATCCTCCACGCCGACCACTCGCTGGAAGTCTGCGATGACGGTCGTGGCATGCCGGTCGACATTCACCCGGAAGAGGGTGTGTCGGGCGTTGAGCTGATCCTCACCAAGCTCCATGCGGGCGGCAAGTTTTCCAACAAGAACTACCAGTTTTCCGGCGGTCTGCACGGGGTGGGTATTTCCGTGGTCAACGCCTTGTCGACCCAGGTGCGGGTGCGGGTCAAGCGTGACGGCAACGAATACGAGATGACCTTCGCCGACGGCTACAAGGCCACCGATCTTCAGGTGATCGGCACCGTCGGCAAGCGCAATACCGGGACCAGCGTGTACTTCGCACCGGACCCGAAATACTTCGATTCGCCAAAATTCTCGATCAGCCGCCTCAAGCACGTGCTCAAGGCCAAGGCCGTGCTGTGCCCGGGTCTGCTGATCAGCTTCGAAGACAAGGGCACCGGCGAAAAGGTCGAGTGGCATTACGAAGATGGCCTGCGCTCCTATCTGGTAGACGCGGTCAGTGAATTCGAGCGTCTGCCGGACGCGCCGTTCTGCGGCAACCTGGCAGGCACCAAGGAAGCGGTCGAATGGGCCCTGCTGTGGCTGCCGGAAGGCGGCACCTCGGTCACCGAAAGCTACGTCAACCTGATCCCGACGGAGCAGGGCGGCACCCACGTCAACGGTCTGCGTCAGGGCCTGCTCGATGCGATGCGCGAGTTCTGCGAATTCCGCAGCCTGCTGCCGCGCGGCGTGAAGCTGGCGCCGGAAGACGTCTGGGAACGCATCGCCTTCGTGCTGTCGATGAAGATGCAGGAGCCGCAATTCTCCGGCCAGACCAAAGAGCGTCTGTCGTCCCGTGAAGCGGCGGCGTTTGTCTCCGGCGTGGTCAAGGACGCGTTCAGCCTGTGGCTCAACGCCAACCCGGAAACCGGTCTGGCGTTGGCGGAGCTGGCAATCAGCAACGCCGGCCGTCGCCTGAAAGCCAGCAAGAAAGTCGAGCGCAAGCGCATCACCCAGGGGCCGGCACTGCCGGGCAAACTGGCGGATTGCGCCGGGCAGGACCCGATGCGTTCCGAGCTGTTCCTGGTGGAAGGTGATTCCGCCGGCGGTTCGGCCAAGCAGGCGCGGGACAAGGAATTCCAGGCGATCCTGCCGTTGCGCGGCAAGATCCTCAACACCTGGGAAGTCGACGGCAGCGAAGTGCTGGCCAGCCAGGAAGTGCACAACATTGCCGTGGCCATCGGTGTCGATCCGGGCGCCGAGGACATGAGCCAGCTGCGTTACGGCAAGATCTGCATCCTCGCCGACGCCGACTCCGACGGTCTGCACATCGCCACGTTGTTGTGCGCCTTGTTCGTCCAGCATTTCCGCCCGTTGGTGGATGCCGGTCACGTCTACGTCGCGATGCCGCCGCTGTACCGTATCGATCTGGGTAAAGAGATTTTCTACGCCCTGGACGATGCCGAGCGCGACGGGATCCTCGACCGTCTGGTGGCCGAGAAGAAGCGCGGCAAGCCGCAGGTCACCCGATTCAAGGGTCTGGGTGAAATGAACCCGCCGCAACTGCGTGAAACCACCATGGACCCGAACACCCGGCGTCTGGTGCAGCTGACCCTCGGGGCGGACTTCGCCGAGACCTCGGAAATGATGGACATGCTGCTGGCGAAGAAACGCGCCGGTGACCGCAAGACCTGGCTCGAGTCCAAGGGCAACCTCGCCGAGGTCCTGGCCTGATGCGGTTTGGCTGGGCCTTGGCGGGTGCGTTGCTGCTGGGGTCGATGACGGCGTCGGCGGAGCCAGTGCAAGAACTGCGCGTGCTCGCCGAACACCCGGTCGAAGGCATGCGCGGCGGCAATCTGTCGGGGCTGGCCCTGTGCGGCAACGAGCTGTGGACGGTGTCGGATCGCGATGATGATCAGATCTACCGTCTCGATACTCGCGATCCCGTCTGGCAGGCGACTGCCGTGCGCATCGATCCGCCGCCAGTCCCCGACAGCGGTTTGCCGTGGGGCATCAAGTCTCGGACCTGGGCGGCGTCGTTCGTTCGCGGCGGAGACCTGGATTTCGAAGGGATCACCTGCGACAGCGCCGGCAATCGCTACATTGTCAGCGAAGGCCACGCAGCCGTATTGCAAGTACCGCCGCAAGGGCCGTCGTCATGGCTGAAAATCTCGCCGATGATGGTGCGCGAAGCGCGGGCCAGTGGCCTGCTGCTGCAATTCAATGCGATTTTCGAAGGCCTGGCGATCAATCCGGCGGGCGATCAGATGTGGCTGGCCGCCGAACGGCAAAGCCGTGGTTTGTTGCTGATCAAGCGCCAACAGACGGTGTGGGACTGTGACGGTCGCTGCGTGTTGCTGAGCGAAGGCGGGATGGAAATGCAGCCGCCGCAGTTTCCCAAGGCCAGACCGGTCAATCGGGATTTTTCCGACCTGTCATTGTTCAACGGCAAACTGTTTACCCTTGAGCGCAACGCCTACCAGATCTGTCGTCGCGATGCGCAGACGGCCAAGGTCGAGCTTTGCTGGTCGTACGCGGCCGAGCTGTTGCAGGGCAATCGTCGTTACGCGCAGAACTTCGGGCTGGAAGAGGCGCTGGTCGTCGATGCTCAAGGCGCCTGGATCGGCGTCGACAACAATTTTGGTCCTCGCGCCGATGGCGAGGTCCGCCCGATTGTCTGGCGCTTTGCCGCGCCTGAGGGTGGCTGGAGCGCCAAGCCATGAGTCAGCAACCGCCGGGCAAGCGCGCCGGGCGTGTGCTGATGATTCTGGCCTGGTGCGCGGCGCTGTTTCTGGCCACGCGGTTTTTCGGCCAGTGGGAAGACCGCCAGCGTAATCCCAATGCAGAGGTGACTTCGCAGCAGGGCAACGGCTATATCGAAGTGAAACTGATCGGCAACGCCCAGGGACATTTTGTCGTCAGCGGCCTGATCAACGGTCGGCCGGTGGAGTTCATGCTCGACACCGGCGCGACCGATGTGGCAATCCCGGCGGAGGTGGCGAAAAGCCTGAAGCTGGAAGAAGGTTTCGGTGTGACCCTGAGCACGGCCAATGGCCTGAGCCAGGGCTATCGCACCCGTATCGACCGCCTGCAACTGGGCGACATCGTGCTGCGGGACGTCCGCGCACTGGTGGCGCCCGGTCTGCATGGTGATCAGGTGCTGCTCGGCATGAGCGCCCTGAACAAACTTGAATTTACTCAGCGCGGCGGCACCATGCTGCTGCGCCAGACAACGAACCGATGAGGCCCGCATGAGCGACAACCTTGCAGACAGCTTAGATGGCGTAGAACGCCGGTCGCTGGCTGACTTCACCGAAAATGCCTACCTCAACTACTCCATGTACGTGATCATGGACCGTGCCTTGCCGCATATCGGCGACGGTCTGAAACCGGTACAGCGGCGTATCGTCTACGCCATGAGCGAGCTGGGGCTGGACGCCGATTCCAAGCACAAGAAGTCGGCGCGTACCGTCGGCGACGTGCTCGGCAAGTTCCACCCCCACGGCGACTCGGCGTGCTACGAAGCGATGGTGCTGATGGCCCAGCCGTTCAGCTATCGCTACACGCTGGTGGACGGCCAGGGCAACTGGGGTGCGCCGGACGATCCGAAATCCTTCGCCGCCATGCGATACACCGAAGCGCGGCTGTCGCGTTACTCCGAAGTGCTGCTCAGCGAGCTGGGCCAGGGCACCGCAGACTGGGGCCCGAACTTCGACGGCACCCTTCAGGAACCGCTGGTTCTCCCTGCGCGCCTTCCGAACATCCTGCTCAACGGCACCACCGGTATCGCCGTGGGCATGGCCACCGACGTGCCGCCGCACAACCTGCGCGAAGTCGCCACCGCGTGCGTGCGCCTGCTCGATGAGCCGAAAGCCACGGTCGAACAGCTCTGCGAGCACATTCAGGGCCCGGACTACCCGACCGAAGCGGAAATCATCACCCCGCGTGCCGACCTGCTGAAAATGTACGAAACCGGCAAGGGCTCGGTGCGCATGCGCGCTGTGTACCACGTCGAGGACGGCGACATCATCGTCACCGCGCTGCCGCACCAGGTCTCCGGGGCCAAGGTGCTGGAACAGATCGCCGCACTGATGCAGGCCAAACCGTCGAAAGCGCCGCAGATCGCCGACCTGCGTGACGAGTCCGACCACGAAAACCCGTGCCGCATCGTGATCATCCCGGTCAACAGCCGTGTCGATCACGAGGCGCTGATGCAGCACCTGTTCGCCAGCACCGAGCTGGAGTCGACCTATCGGGTCAACGTCAACATCATCGGTCTGGACGGCAAGCCGCAGCTGAAAAACCTGCGTGCGTTGCTGGTGGAGTGGCTGGAATTCCGCGTGCTGACCGTGCGTCGCCGCCTGCAGTTCCGCCTCGACAAGGTCGAGCGTCGCCTGCACCTGTTGGACGGTTTGCTGATCGCCTACCTCAACCTGGATGAAGTGATCCACATCATCCGCACCGAGGAACACCCGAAAGCCAAGCTGATCGAGCGTTTTGCCCTCAGCGAAATCCAGGCCGACTACATCCTTGATACCCGTCTGCGTCAGTTGGCGCGTCTGGAAGAGATGAAGCTGCGCGACGAGCAGGACGAACTGCTCAAGGAACAAGCCAAACTGCAAGCGCTGCTGGGCAGCGAAGCCAAGCTGAAGAAACTGGTGCGCACCGAGCTGTTGAAAGACGCCGAAACCTACGGCGATGACCGTCGGTCGCCAATCGTCGAGCGCACGGAAGCCAAGGCGCTGACCGAGCACGATCTGCTGCCGAACGAGAAAGTGACCGTTGTGCTGTCGGAAAAAGGCTGGATTCGTTCGGCCAAGGGCCACGAGATCGACGCCACCGGCCTGTCGTACAAGGCCGGCGACGGCTTCAAGACTTCGGCGGCGGGGCGTTCGAACCAGTCAGCCGTGGTCATCGACTCCACCGGTCGCAGTTACTCGGTGGCCGCGCACACCTTGCCGTCGGCACGGGGCCAGGGCGAGCCGTTGACCGGCCGTCTGACGCCGCCGCCTGGCGCTACGTTCGAATGCGTGCTGATGCCGGAAGACGATGCGCTGTACGTGATCGCCTCTGACGCCGGCTACGGTTTCGTGGTCAAGGGCGAAGATCTGCAAGCCAAGAACAAGGCCGGCAAGGCCCTGTTGAGCCTGCCGAACAACGCCAAGGTGATCGCGCCGCGTCCGGTGGCCGATCGCGAGCAGAACTGGCTGGCTTCGGTGACGACCGAGGGTCGCCTGCTGATCTTCAAAATCAGCGATCTGCCACAATTAGGGAAGGGCAAAGGCAACAAGATCATCGGCATTTCCGGTGAACGAGTGGCCAGTCGCGAAGAATATGTCACGGACATCGCCGTTCTTCCGGAAGGCGCCACGCTGGTGCTGCAGGCCGGAAAACGTACCTTGTCGCTGAAAGCCGACGACCTCGAACACTACAAGGGTGAGCGTGGTCGCCGTGGCAATAAACTGCCACGGGGCTTCCAGCGAGTGGATGCGCTGCTCGTCGAAAACCTCAATTAAGCGGCCAGGAAGCGTTCGCACTCATTTCTCCTTCGGGGAAAATGACTGAGAACGCCTCTCTAGAGCGCCCGATCTTCGATTTAACCCGTAGATCGGCGCTTTGGCGCTGGAGTCGGAACGCATATTCACGGATGATATGGCCTTTCCAAGCGCCGGCGTGGCCGAGCGTTCTTCATATTTTTTGAGTATTTTCACTGTGGTCAGCCTTGTGGCGGCCACCTGGACGGGATGATGACTTCTCTGCGCCCCCTTATTTTCCTGCTCGCCGGCGTTCTTGGCCTGGCGGGTTGCAGCGTTCACCAGCCGGTGTCGCTGTATCAGCTGGACAGCGGAAGTCCGGCTCAGCCTGCGCAAAGCGCGGGCATGGCAGTTTTGCTGGGCCCTGTGGTGGTTGCCGACTACCTGCAACGTGAAACCCTGTTGCAGCGTCAGCCGGACGGCAGCCTGCAGGCATCGATCGACGGCCGCTGGGCCGGCAGCCTGTCTTCGGACATCGATCAGTTGCTGTTGCGTCAGGTCGCCGGCCATCTGGACAGCCAGCGTGTGGTATTGGCGCCGGCCACTCTGGGTTTCACCCCGGATGTGCAGGTGCTGTTGACCATCACGCGTCTGGATTCCGGCGTGTCGCAGCCGGCGATTCTCGATGCTCAATGGCGTCTGATCGACCGTCGTGGCCAGGTGCGTGACAACCGCATCGTGCATCTGCAAGAGCAGCACAGTGGCGGCACGGCTTCGCAGGTTCAGGCGCAAGGCATCTTGCTGCAACGCCTGGCCGAGCAGCTCTCTGTAGCGCTCAAGCCGTTGGCCAACCAGCCACCGGTTGCCGAAGCGCCACGCAAACCGGCACCGAAACCGGCAGCGCCGGCGGCAGAAGCCGAGAAACAACCGAAGATTCCGATGGCTTCGCCGATTCGCACCGATATGGAAGTGTTTCGCTTCTAAGGCTGGATCGAGTCAGGACAGAGCCCGCCTTGTGCGGGCTTTGTCGTTTCTGGGCGTTGGTGGTACATGCATTGATGCCTGTCTCGAAAAGCTCCCCTCACCCTAACCCTCTCCCGGAGGGAGAGGGGACTGACCGAGGTGTCTTGCGTCATTCATCGACCTGCGAAGTCTTGGCGATTATGGATTTGGCGCAGAGCGGTCTCACAATTATGGATTCGGCACAGCATGTTCAGGTCGGTGTAGATCCCGAATATCCCCCTATCAGTCCCCTCTCCCTCCGGGAGAGGGTTAGGGTGAGGGGACTCCAAAGCCTGGCGAGATCACGAAAACGCCACACACAAAAAAGCCCGCAGACAATCACTCGTCTGCGGGCTTCTTCACATCAAGGCCTCAGGCCCGGCGCTCATGCATCCGCGCCAGCTGCCGCTCGAGCATCGACGGATAAGGCTCCATCAATCGCTCCACACAGCAAGCCCCTTCAGGGCTGGCAATCGGCCGGATCCGCGCACGCTGGCGAATCAGCGCGTCATCACCGATCTTGCGCTCCACCAGCAGCAGGTTGCGGCTGTGTTGCGACAGCGCCAGGGCGTCCTGGGCGGAGTCGGTCAGCAGCAGGTCGATCTGGCTCAGTCCGAACAGTTCGTCGCCGAGGGTCAGGCCAAGCTGCAATTGCAGGGTGATTCCGCTGTCGGCGACTTCGATCTGCAACTGGTGGCCCAGCGCTCGCAGCAGTTCGCCGCAGCAGATGGCGTTGGTCAGGTAATCGTCGCCGCTGTCTTCGGTGTGGAACAGCATCAGCGTGCTGCCATCGTTCAGGGTTTCGATTTCACCCTGATACAGCGAAGCCGCCTGCTCCAGGCAGTCGCGATAGCGCTCCTGCAGCTCTTCCAGACGTGCGCGCGGCAAGCGGCGCAGTTGCTCCTGCGAACCCAGTTGCACTGCCAGCACCGCCGTGTGCTGCGGCACGCTCGGGGTTGGCTTGCGAACGGCAGGTTGCGCGGGTTCGTTCAGCGATTCGTCACGCAGATCGGCAAACGGGTCTTCGTCATCGTCGTCTTCAACGGTGCTGACCACATGGCGCGGCGCAGGCTTCTGCGCGGCCATCGGGCGGCTCTCGTCAAAGCTCGGATCGCGCAGGTTGCGCACTTCGAATTCCGGCTCGACGTCGTCGTCCTCGAACTCGGGTTCCGGCTCAGGCTCGGGAATGGTTGGTTCCGGGGCGTAACTGGCGTGCAGTTGACGGGCCAGATCGCCGATCTCGTCCTGACGCTCGATCCCCGGCGTGTATTCGTCGATCCGGCGCAGCCACACGCGCAATTGCAGCAGCGGCGTGGAGATGTGCCGGCCAAGGCGCAGGCTCAGGGCCAGGGACAGTGCCAGCAGGATCGCACTCAGAATGCCCATGCTTTGCAGGCTGATGGTCATCGGCTGCTGGAACTGATCCATGTCCAGGCTGATGCGCAGTTGCCCGGCGGTCACGTCCTGGAAGGTGATCTTGCTCTCGTACATGCCCTCGGCTTCGCCCAGCAGGCTGTGCTTGGGCCGCTGACCGGACTCGGCGAGGATGCGGTTGTCCACGCTGTAGATGGCGGCGTGGGCCACCAGCTTGTTCTTGGTCAGGTTGTTGAGCAGCACGTTGAGGCTGAGGATGTCGTTGGACACCAGCAGCTCGGTCGCGGAGGTGGCGGTCTGCGTGGTCAGGCTTTCGCCCAGCGCATCGGCCTGCTCGTGCATGGCCTGCTTGAACTGCAAGCCCATCACGCAGGCATAGATCACCAGGGCCAGGGCGACCAGGATCACGTTATGGCTGGCAATGCGTAATGCAATCGGTACACGGCGGTGGCGCAGTGCACGGAAGATCAGCAGAAAGAAGTTATCGGTTTTAACTGGCGTGGGCCGGTTCACTGAGCTCGGCTCTTTTGTCCGTGAAGTTGACGCGCAGTATAGCGACAGGCCCTAGACCGGCAAAGCGCTGGCGGTGCCCGATGGTCACTGAAAGTGGGTAGAATGCGGTTTTTTTCCAGTTGCGGGGGTGCGCGTTGCGCGAAATCGTCCTGATTAACATCACGGGAGTCGACCGTCCCGGTCTGACGGCGGCCATTACCGGTGTTCTGGCCCAGGGTGGTGTGAACATCCTCGATATCGGTCAGGCGGTGATCCACGACATGCTGTCGTTCGGCATCCTCGTGGAAATCCCCGACTCCGAGCAAGGCAAGTCGGTGCTCAAGGACATCCTGTTCAAGGGTTACGAGCTCGACCAGCAGGTGCGCTTCACCCCGGTGTCCGAAGAGGATTACCAGCAATGGGTGGGCAATCAGGGCAAGAAACGCCACATCGTCACCCTGCTGACCCGCAAGGTCACTGCCGGCCAGTTGCAGGCCGTGAGCTCGATCACCGCCAAATATGGCCTGAACATCGACCATATCGACCGTCTGTCGGGTCGCATGCCGCTGGACACGCCGGCGGACAAGGGCAAGGGCTGCATCGAGTTCTCCGTGCGCGGCGAAGCTGCCGATCCGCAGGCCCTGCGCGCCGAATTCCTCAGCGTGGCCCAGGAGCTGAACGTCGACATCGCATTCCAGGAAGATTCGCTGTTCCGTCGCAACCGTCGTCTGGCGGTGTTCGACATGGACTCGACCCTGATCGAAGCCGAAGTCATCGATGAACTGGCCAAGGCGGCCGGCGTTGGCGACCAGGTGTCGGAAATCACCGAGCGGGCAATGGCCGGTGAGCTGGACTTCCGCGCCAGCTTCAAAGAGCGTCTGGCGCTGCTCAAGGGCCTGGATGTCGGTGTACTCGATTCGATCGGTGCCTCGCTGCGCCTGACCGAAGGCGCCGAAACCCTGTTCGCCGAACTCAAGCGCCTGGGCTACAAGACCGCGATCCTGTCCGGCGGCTTCACCTACTTCGCCAAGCAATTGCAGGCCAAGCTTGGCATCGACTACGTGTTCGCCAACGAACTGGAAGTGGTCGACGGCAAATGCACCGGCGTGGCGATCGAGCCGATCGTCGATGCCCAGCGCAAGGCTGATCTGCTGAAACAGCTGGCTGAAAAAGAAGGTTTGCGCCTGGAACAGACCATCGCGGTGGGTGACGGTGCCAACGACCTGCCGATGCTGGCGATTGCCGGTCTGGGTGTGGCGTTCCGCGCCAAGCCGCTGGTCAAACAGTCGGCGAAACAGGCGATCTCGACCCTCGGGCTGGATGGCGTGCTGTACCTGCTGGGCTTCCGGGATCGCGACGGGCAGCTCTGACAACGGCACAGGATCGCAGCTCCCGGCTGCGGTCCTGGCTCAAAGGGATTTCCACAACGAGTCGAAATCCTCCTCGCTCCCGCCATTCTGCGCGGCCTCCAGCGAGCGATAGGCAAACTGATTGAAACTGTGGGTGCTCGCCACCCGCCGATCCAGCCCGGCGCGGTGCTCTTCGCCCTGGGTGTTGATCATGACTTTACTGCCTTCCTGAAACGGCAGTCGTGGCGCCAATAGTGTCGCGGGCAAGTCGATGGCGCTGATTTCCGGCAACAACAAACCCCGCAAGTAATGGCTGTGATCGTCCCGCGTGCGCACCAGTTGCAAGCCGCAGGGCTGGGCGTGTGGCGCCACCAGTTCGATGCCCATTTGTGTCCCGGCACCGCGCACCTGGCGGATCCAGCGCACCACGGCAATGCTCCAGCCCTGATTCGTGGTGTCCTGGATGCCGACCATCTCCCCGGTCTGCAATTCGGCAGGCACTTCTTTTGGCCACGCCAGGCAATAACCGCCGGGGCTGTGGTTGATGACGGGCAACGCATAGGTCGGGTAATGCGGCGGGCTGTCAGCGTCGCCTTCGTCGTCGGCCAGCGGTTCGTAGCGGATTTCCTCGTAAGGCAGGAAGTCGTCGGACTTGCTCTGTGGGGCTGCATCGAATGCCTGACTCCAGCTGTCCTTTTCGCCTTGGGCCACCGCGCGGCTGAAGTTTGCGGCGCGTGAACCGGGATGCCGGAGCAGTTCGCTGAAGGTGCGTTCGCCACCCAGATAGAAGTGCAGGGCGCTCATGCCCACACATACGGTCAGGTTGCCCTGGCCGACGGTGCGCTGGAAGCTGCGCTCGGCGGCTTCGCCCCAGGTGGCATGCAGATGTTGCAGGGTGTCGAGTGTCAGGCCGGCCGGCACTGGCAGCGGTGTCGAGGTGTCCTGATGCAGCAAGTGGGCTTCGATGGCATCGACCAGCGGTTGCGGATCGAAGCCGAGCAGCCCCGGCTGTTGTTCGCTGCGAAATTTGCTGCGATAGCGCGGACCTGCGTCGATCTCCGCAGAAATGGCAAACAGCCCTTCGCCCGAGGCACCGGGATGGAGTTTCAACCAGGCACTCCACGGCTCAAGCACCTGCGCGAGTTGGGCGATCGGGTTCTGGCGCAGTTGATTGCAGCGGGCGCTGCCCAGCAGCAGGGCGGCGATGTAGGTCTGTTCGACGCTCAGTTCCCCGGCGAGGCTGGCCAGGTCATCACGGACCCGACGGTGTTGCAGCTGCAAGTCGCAGGCGCAGCGAAACAATTGGTGCAATTCAAACCACAGCTGTTCCGGCGCCGGGCTGTACAACTGCGTGGCGCGCACCAGTTGCCCTTTCAGCGCATGGGTGGCGCGTTGCAGCGCCTCGCTCAGCAGAGTCGCCCGATCCTTTGTGTATTTGGGCGCGATCCGCAGAACGATCTGTTTGTAACCGATGGCCAGTTGGCTTTGCAGCGCCTGGCACAGGTTGCTGATCTTGCGTGAACGCTCATCGAGCATGATCGCCTGATGCAGAAAGTGCCGCTCAAGGTGCTGGCAGACGAAGTACACCTCGGGCCGCAGCAGTTCCAGCAGATGCAGACGATTGTCACTGGGCGTCAGCAATTGATTGAGTTCGCCAAGGCCCTGATAAAGCTGGCGCGCGGTTTCGCCGATGTTGGCTTTCGGCAGGCCGGCGATCCAGCGTTTGAGATCGCGCGGAGTCGCTTCACAGAACGACAGGCGCAACTGAGTCGGCGTCGGGGCGCTCAGTGGTGGTTGGGATCGAGGCTCACTCATGCCGTGACCCGCTCCGGCGGCGAATAGGACGATGCCAAAAACTCTAGCAGTTGTGGTCTGTTTCGCAGGCGTTTGTCAGGCTTTTTTACCGTTGGTCTGCTGGCTTGGTGCCATTTCGGCAGGCGCTACTAGGCTCTTTGGCGTGCGATCGGAAACGCACGGTTGCATGGCTTGCCGCACACGTCGGGCAGGTCTCTGAACAACTTCAAGGAGATGAGGTTCATGTCTAAATACGCAGTGGCAAATCAATGGGGCGGTAATTCGGCACCCTGGCATCCGGGTGGAACCTGGGTACTGGGCGCGCGGGACAACCAGAAAGTCGTCGCGATCGAGATCAAGTCCGGCGACGGCGGCAAAAGCTTCACCGGCACCATGACCTACGCCGGCGAAGGCCCTATTGGCTTCAAGGCTCAGCGCACTGGCCAGAACCAGTACAACGTCGAGAACCAGTGGGGTGGCAACGATGCCCCGTGGCACCCAGGTGGCAAATGGGTGATCGGCGGTCGGGATAACCAGAACGTTATCGCGTTGAGTGTCACGTCAAGTGACGGCGGGAAAAACCTCAGCGGCACCAATACCTACGCCAACGAAGGGCCGATCGGCTTCCGTGGGCAGATAGAGTAACGGCGCCAGCCAGGTCGTGTCCGCCCCTTCGCAGACGTGCGAAAGGGCGGATCAACAGGTTCAGGCGTTCGGCAATGCCAGGGCCTGGCCCATCTGTACCGGCGAGCCGGCTTTCATTTCTTCAACCCATTTCACCTGATCCGGGCCAAACAGCACGATCGCGGTCGAACCCAGCTTGAAGCGACCCAGTTCCGCACCTTTTTCCAGATGAATCGGCGCACGGGCGGCTTCGTCGTAGCGGAAGGTTTTCAGTTCGCGCTTCGGTGGCGTGACCAGACCGGCCCACACGGTTTCAATCGACGCCACGATCATCGCGCCCACCAGCACCACGGCCATCGGCCCGCGCTCGGTGTCGAAGATGCACGCTACGCGCTCGTTGCGGGCGAACAGCTCAGGGACGTTTTCAGCGGTGGTCTTGTTGACCGAGAAGATCCGGCCCGGGATGTAGACCATTTCGCGCAGGGTGCCGGCCAGCGGCATGTGCACGCGGTGGTAGTCCTTCGGCGACAGGTAAACGGTGGCGAATTCGCCGCCCATGAACGGCGCAGCATTGGCCGCGTCGCCACCCAGCAGTTCCAGCACGCTGAAGCTGTGGCCTTTAGCCTGGAAAATGCGACCGTGTTCGATCGGGCCGAGCTGGCTGATCGCACCGTCGGCCGGGCTGAGGATCGCGCCCGGTGTCTCGTCCAGAGGACGGGCGCCGTCTTTCAGAGCGCGGGTGAAGAAGGCGTTGAAGTGCTCGTAAGCGGTCACGTCCTCAACCAGCGCCAGCGACATGTCCACCTGATAACGCTTGGCGAACCAGGTGGTGAAGGCATTCTTGAACCAGCGCACGCGGCACTCGGCAATGCAGCCGGCCAGGCGCGACAGCAAGTGGTGAGGCAGCAGGTATTGGCTGATGATAAACAAACGCTCTTTCATGACTGTCCTTAAAAATCCTTAAAGCTCGACGGGGGTGTCGGGGTGATTGCCCCATTCGCCCCAGGAACCGGCGTAGCCCTTGACCCGCGGATAACCGAGGGATTTGGCCACCAGATAAGTGAAACCGGACCGGTGATGGGTCTGGCAGTGAGTAATGATTTCTTTGTCTTTCGTGATCCCGAGGCTTTCGAGGATCTGCGGCATGTCGGTGCGGATGCGCAGCTGGCGCGCCTGATCCATGCCTGCCGTCCATTCGAAATTGACTGCGCCGGGGATGTGTCCACCCTTGGCCGCCAGCACTTTCTCGCCGGAGTATTCCAGTGGCCCGCGAGCATCCCAGATCGCCAGGTCGGCGGCACCGAGGCGGCTTTGCAGGTATTCGCGGGTGGCGGTCGGTTCGTCGTGCAGGGTCAGGGCTACCGGACCGCCGACGACAGGAGGGATCTGGATCGACATCGGCGAGCCTTCCGCCAGCCACGCCGGCAGGCCGCCGTCGAGGTAGTGGTACTTGTCGTGACCGATCACGTCGAGCAGCCAGATGAAACGTCCGGCCCAGCCACCGCCTTCTTCGTCATAGACCACGTAGACCGCGTCCTTGTGATGACCCAGTTCACCAAACAGTTCTTCGAGTTTTTCTTTTGTCGGCAACAGGCCCGGAGCCGGTGCCTGGCCCAGCTGGGTGCGCTTCGGATCGACGAAGCGTGCGCCGGGAATGTGACCCTCGGCATAGCGGGCGGCACTGGTCAGATCCACCAGAATCAGGTTGCGGGCTTCGAGGCGAGGGAGCAGGTCGCTCGGCTCGATCACCAGCGCCAGGCCAGAGAAGTCAGACATGTGAGGTCTCCAGAGCACAAAGGGGAAGGATTGTAGCTGTCATTGGCCGCGCTGGCTAAAGCTGTGCAGGGCTTTCTCGATGCACTGCGCGGTTTTGCCGAAGGCTTGCACGGTGATGTCGGCGAACGGCCCGCCACCTTGGTCGGCCACCACGATCATGATGACGCGGCCGTTGTGGACCAGCGAGCGCAGGAACAGGTGTTCGCCTCGGAACAGCGTGCGCAGCGAGGGCGGCAGCAGGGCGGAAAACTGGGCGTTGTTGTCCGGGGTGATCCGCACTTGTGCCTGCTGCGCGAGCAAGCGTTGCAGCACGGTGCTTTGACTGACGACGAAGTTGAGCGCAGCGGCTTCCTTCGGCAGGCCGGAAATCTGATGCACGCGCAGACTGGACTGCGTGCGGTCGGCCATCAGGATCATCACCCGGCGCATGCCGCTGGCCACCAGCGCGTCGCGAGCGGCAATGGTCAAGTGCATGGCATTGGTGAAACGGCTCGGCTCGGCCAGCAGTTCGGCGCATTGCCGGCGCCACTTGGCGAGGTCGTCGGCATTGGGTGCGGCGGCCGGCAGCATTCCGGCGGGCAGGCGATGGGTGCCCCACGGCCACAACAGGGAAACCGCCGGGTGCCACAGATCCGGCATCGAATGCCGGCGTGCGCTGTTGGCGGCCTGCTGGTGCAACTGTTGTTGCACCTCGTCCATCGAGATTTGCAGATAGAGGCTGGTCAGGTATTGCCAGCGCTCGCTGTGCGGACTGTCCCAGGCCTGTTGTGCCGACAGCGCCAGGCCGTTGGCCAGCAGCACGGTGTTGGCCGGCTGATTGAGCCAGTGGCGCAGGGTCGGGTCGTCATCGAGGCGATTCTGCTGGCGTAGCGGGTGATCGACATCGCGGGCGATGCGCAAAACCTTGACCAGTTCGCGCTGCTCGGTGAGCAGCAATCGATAGCCCTGCTGCACCCAGATCGGCAATCGCCAGACTTCGACCAGCGCCTCACCGATCTTCAGCAGGCGCACGCCGAACAATTGCTTTTCCACGTCGCGGGCCGATTCGCCCTTGTGGATAACCCGCACTTCCCACTCTTCGAGCAGTTGGGGAAAGGTCAGCGCCAGCGGCCACAGCGGCGACAGAAATAACAGACTGCCCCAATGAATGTCCTGCCACAGCCGCGCCAGGCGACTGGCAAAAAAGCCGTTGGCCTGTTGCGTGGCGTGCTGGCTGATCATCTGTATCTGGCGCAAGGCCTGGGGAATTTGTGCCTGCGGTTCGGCGGGCAGGCGAGCCAGCAGTTCTTCGGTGCGGGCGAGGCCAAGGCGATTGATCGCGACCTCAAGGTTTTCCGCCGGTGCAGTCATGCTGCCCTGGGTGTGGCGATTGGCTTCGCGAATGATGCTCAGCGCCAGCGCCGGGCTGTCCTGCATCAGGTCGGCGATGTCGCGCAGCGAGCTGCGATTATCGCGGATGGCGCGGCAGACACGATCGTGGGCTTCTTGCGGCACCGGCAGGCGCACGCCGTCGAGCAGCTTCACCCAGCCATCGAGTGTGGTGGGTTTTACGTGTGGGACGTTCGTTTCATTAGCCATGTCTGGACGAGATCTTCACTGACTGTAGACGCGCCCGGCATGGGCTAAATTGGCTTTTCGCCTGAACTGGCTATAGTCTGGCGCAGTTTTGCCGATAAGTAGAAGAAGAGATTTTTTAACTTCCGAATATGACCTTGAACCCGACTTAAATAAGTACTTTCTACCTATGGCTAAAATTATCGGCATCATCGTCGTATTCGCGAGCGTGCTCGGCGGATACGTGCTCTCCCACGGCAAGATTGCCGCCCTGATCCAGCCTTTCGAGGTGATGATCATCGGTGGTGCGGCACTCGGAGCATTCCTCCAGGCCAACCCCGGTTACATGACGATGCACGTGCTCAAGAAATCCCTGAGCATGTTCAGCTCGCGTTTCAGCCACACGTTCTATCTGGAAGTGCTGGGCCTGATCTACGAGATCCTCAACAAGAGCCGCCGTGAAGGCATGATGGCCATCGAGGGCGACATCGAAGATGCCGCTGCGAGCCCGATCTTCGCCAAGTACCCGGCGGTATTGAAAGACGAACGCATGACCGCGTTCATCTGCGATTACCTGCGCATCATGTCGTCCGGCAACATGGCGCCGCACGAGCTGGAAGGCTTGTTCGACATGGAACTGTACAGCCTCAAGGAAGACCTCGAGCATCCGTCCCACGCGGTGAACGGCATCGCCGACGCCATGCCGGGTTTCGGTATCGTCGCGGCGGTACTGGGTATCGTGGTGACCATGGCCTCGTTGGGTGAAGGCGATCAGAAGTCCATCGGTTTGCACGTGGGTGCGGCACTCGTGGGTACCTTCTTCGGTATTCTCGCGGCATACGGTTTCTTCGGCCCGCTGGCGCACTCCCTGGCGCACGATGCCAAGGAAGAGCTGAACGTCTACGAAGCCATCAAGGCCTCGCTGGTAGCTTCGGCGTCCGGCATGCCGCCATCGCTGGCTGTCGAGTTCGGTCGCAAGGTTCTGTACCCGGCTCACCGTCCAAGCTTTGCCGAGCTGGAACAAGCCGTTCGCGGTCGTTAAGTCATGGAAAATAACCAGCCGATAATCATCAAGCGCGTCAAGCGCATCGCCGGCGGGCATCACGGCGGGGCGTGGAAGATCGCCTTCGCCGACTTCGCGACGGCGATGATGGCGTTCTTCCTGGTGTTGTGGCTGCTGTCCACCGCGACCCCGGAACAGAAGATCGCCATCGCCGGTTACTTCAAGGACCCGGTCGGTTTCTCCGAGAGCGGCACGCCGTACATCATCGACCTGGGCGGTACGCCGACCCTGGCGCCGGAAAACACCCTCAACCCTGAAGTGAAGTCGCAGCCGCAACCGGACAAGGTCACGGTCGACACCGAGCAGGTTGAAGGCATGGCCGAGCAGGTCGAGAAGGAACGTCTGGAACTGTTGCTGCAAGAACTGCAGAACAAGGTCGACGAGAATCCGCAGCTGCAGAAGTTCAAGGATCAGATCCTGTTCGAGATCACGCCGAACGGCTTGCGCATCCAGATCATGGACGCCGAGAACCGTCCGATGTTCGACTCCGGTTCTGCACGCCTGAAGCCGTACTTCGAAGACATCCTGCTGGCCATGGCCGACACCATCAAAGCGGTGCCGAACAAGATCAGCATCAGCGGCCACACCGACGCCAAGCCGTACACCGGCACCGGTGACTTCGGTAACTGGGAGCTCTCGGCCAACCGTGCCAACGCCGCCCGGCGTGCGCTGGTGGCGGGTAGTTATCCGGACGGGCAAGTGGCGCGGGTCGTGGGTTACGCCTCGTCGGCGCTGTTCGACAAGGAGAACCCGTTCAACCCGGTCAACCGTCGCATCGACATCGTGGTACTGACCAAGAAGGCCCAGGCGGCCATCGAAGGTTCGCAAGGTACCGAACCGTCGAAACCGGCAGATCAAGGTCAGAACGGTGCGGCCCCGGCCACACCGGTCGACCCGAACGCCTTGCCGGCGGATCAGCAGCCAGTGCCGGCGCACGAACTGCGCGAACGGTTGAACCTGTTTGACGACGCGGCGCCGAAACCAGCCGCGCCGGGCAGCGCGGCGCCAGCCCCGGCGCCCGCTGCACCCGCCACTGCACCGGCGCCCGCGCCGAAACAGTGACCCACAAAAAAGCCGACAGTGATGTCGGCTTTTTTGTATCCGGCGACGACTGGGCGCTTTTTTGATCAGCCTCTCACGGATAATCCCCGATCAGCGCACACGGGTGTTTTGCTTTAAATGGCCAGCAATGAATTCAAATCCTTCTGAACCACAGGGAGTCGTGACGATGGAAAATCAGACAATCTTTTTGCTGCAACAGCAATTTGACGAATTAGCGCAACGGGTGCCTGGCGAGGGTATCGAGTTCTGGTTCGCTCGCGAACTGCAGGAGCCTTTGGGTTATGCACGTTGGGAAAACTTTCTCACCGTTGTCCAGCGTGCAATAGCCTCGTGTGAAGCCACCGGTGTGGATGCTCTCGATCATTTTCGTGGCGTTACGAAAATGATCGAGATTGGCAAAGGTGGGCAACGAGCTACCGACGATTTCATGCTTACGCGCTATGCCTGTTACTTGATTGCGCAGAATGGCGATCCGCGTAAACGGCCCATTGCCTTTGCTCAGAGCTATTTCGCGCTACAAACGCGCAAGCAAGAGTTGATTGAAGACCGGATGCGCCTGCTGGCCCGCTTTGATGCTCGTGATCGCTTGCGCGAGTCGGAAAAAGAACTGTCGCAGAATATTTACGAACGTGGCGTGGATGATGAGGGGTTTGCTCGTATCCGCTCCCGGGGAGATGCAGCGCTTTTCGGTGGGAAAACGACTCAAGCGATGAAAGATCGCTACGGCATCATCAAGAGTCGGCCACTTGCTGATTTTCTGCCTACATTGACTATTGCTGCGAAAAATCTTGCCACTGAGATGACCAATCACAATGTGCTTCAGGTTGATTTACAGGGTGAGTCGGCTATTGCGAGCGAGCATGTCCAGAACAATTTGAGCGTGCGCGACATGCTGGACCAGCGTGGTATCAAACCCGAGGAACTCCCTGCGGAAGAGGATATTCGCAAGCTTGAACGTCGGGTTAAATCACAGGAAAGGAGCATCGCAAAGCAGGCGCCGAAGCTACCGGCTGACTGATATTGAGGTGGTCGCTGGAGTGGATCCACAAACAAAAGCCGCAGATGACTGCGGCTTTTGTTTGGCTGGGACATTCCCAAAGTCAGCGTTGCTGGCGATCTTGTTCAGTAGCCGTTTTCAGGCAGGCTGGCGATGATCGAGCGGTAGCTGTTCATTCGCTGCTGTTGCACGCGGCCATCTTCCAGGGCCTTGAGCAGGGCGCATCCTGGCTCGCGGTCGTGCTTGCAGTCGCGGAAGCGGCAGGTGCCGAGCAGGTCGTCGAACTCGATGAAGCCAGCCTCGACGTCGGCTCGGCTGACGTGGCCCAGGCCGAATTCGCGGATACCCGGGGAGTCGATCAGCTCACCGCCACCAGGGAAGTGGAACAGGCGCGCGGTGGTCGTGGTGTGGGTGCCCTGGCCGGACAGTTCGGACAGCGGGCCGACGCGGGTTTCCACCTCGGGCAGCAGGCTGTTGACCAAGGATGACTTGCCGACACCGGACTGACCGACGAATACGCTGATGCGCCCGTCGAGCTGCTTCTGCAATTGCTCCATGCCGTTGCCGTGATGCGCCGACACTTCCAGCACCGGATAACCCAGCGTGCGGTACACCGCCAACAACGCGTTCAGCGCCGGGGCGTTCTGTTCGTCGATCAGGTCGAATTTGTTCAGCAGCAGCAACGGGCGGATGCCGGCGTGCTCGGCCGCGACCAGATAGCGGTCGATCAGGTTCGCATGGGGCTCGGGCAGCGGGGCGAAGACGATGACGATCATGTCGACGTTGGCGGCCACCGGTTTGAGCTGGCCACGGCTGTCCGGGCGGCACAGTTCGGTGGTGCGCGGCAGTTGCGCAACGATCACGCCGATGCCCTGGTTGCCGGCGCGCCAGACCACCTGATCGCCGGTCACCAGCGCAGGCAGGTTGGCCCGCAAGTGACAGCGGAAAACCTGGCCGGCCAGTTCGCCGTCAACGGCCTCGACTTCGACCTGCACACCGAAGTGGGCGATCACCAGGCCGTGCTGTTCCGGGCCCAGATCGCCGCCTTCGAGCGCCTCGACAGCCGAGGACTCGCGTTTGGCGGCGCGGGCGGCGCGCTCGCCCTGAATCTTTTCGATGCGCCAGTTTTGACGACGATTGAGTTGGCGTTTGGCCATGGGTGTTCCGTCTGAAGAATGCAGCGATTAGGTAAAACGGCCGCGAGTTTAGCACGCCCGGGCACCGCCCTAGGCTAAACTGCGCAGCATTGCCTAGGAGCCGAAATATGCAAAACCCGCAGAATCTGATCTGGATCGACCTGGAAATGACCGGTCTGGATCCGGAAAACGACGTCATCATCGAAATGGCCACCATCGTCACCGACAGTGACCTGAATACGTTGGCCGAAGGCCCGGTGATCGCCATCCACCACAGCGACGAAGTGCTGGCCCGCATGGACGAGTGGAACACCCGCACCCACGGCAACTCCGGCCTGACCCAGCGCGTGCGCGACAGTCGTGTCAGCATGGCCGAGGCTGAAACCGAAACCATCACCTTCCTCGAGCAGTGGGTGCCGAAGGGCAAGTCGCCGATCTGTGGCAACAGCATCTGCCAGGATCGCCGCTTCCTCTATACCCACATGAAGTCGCTGGAAAGCTACTTTCACTATCGCAACCTCGACGTTTCCACGCTCAAGGAACTGGCCGCGCGCTGGGCGCCGGACGTGCGCGACAGCTTCAAGAAGGGCAGCACTCACCTAGCGCTGGACGACATCCGTGAATCCATCGCCGAGCTGCAGCACTACCGCAAGCATTTCATCAAGTTCTGAGATCGGCGACCCACGCCGAGGCGCCCTCTTTTGGTGCCCCGGCGAAGTGAGTAGACTGCGCGCCTTCCTGCCAGGATCGCCACCATGTTGCTGATGCTCTACCTCGTCGCCATTACTGCCGAAGCCATGACCGGCGCCCTGTCTGCGGGCCGTCGCGGCATGGACTGGTTCGGCGTGGTGCTGATCGCCTGCGTCACGGCATTGGGCGGCGGTTCGGTGCGCGACGTGCTGCTCGGGCACTACCCGCTGACTTGGGTCAAACACCCGGAATACCTGGTGCTGACCACGGTCGCGGCGATGATCACCGTGTTCACGGCACGCTGGATGCGCCATCTGCGCTCGCTGTTTCTGGTGCTCGACGCGGTCGGTCTGGTGGCGTTCACCCTGATCGGCTGCATGACCGCGCTGGAAATGGGTCACGGCATGCTGGTGGCTTCGGTCAGTGGCGTGATCACCGGGGTGTTCGGCGGCATCCTGCGCGACATCTTCTGCAACGACATCCCGCTGATCTTCCGCCGCGAACTCTACGCCAGCGTCTCGTTCGCCGCAGCGTGGTGCTACATGCTCTGTCTGTTCCTCAACGTGCCGAGCGAGCAGGCGATTCTGATCACGCTGTTTGGTGGCTTTCTATTGCGGCTGTTGGCGATTCGCTTCCATTGGGAAATGCCGAAGTTCGTTTATAACGACGCGCCTTGACGGTCGGCGTGCTGTTTCAGCGCCCACTCCACATGTTCACGCACCAGCTCTGACGGGTATTCACGCCGCGCCTTGAGCGCTTCCAGCACCGGAATGCTCGACGGTGCGTTACCCAGTCCCACCGCCAGATTGCGCAGCCAGCGTTCGTATCCCGCGCGGCGCAGCGGCGAACCCTCGGTGCTGCTGAGGAACTTGTCCTCATCCCACAAGAACAGCTCGGCCAGTTCGGCGTTGTCCAGATTGTGCCGTGGCTTGAAGTCGCTTTCGCCGGACGGGCGGGCGAAGCGGTTCCACGGGCAGCAGATCTGGCAGTCGTCGCAGCCGAACACCCGATTGCCGATCAACGGTCGCAGGTCTTCGGGGATGGCGTTCTTCAGCTCGATGGTCAAGTAAGAAATGCAGCGCCGCGCATCCAGCACATACGGCCCGACGAAAGCGTTGGTCGGGCAGATGTCGAGGCACGCGGTGCAGCGCCCGCAATGTTCGGTGCTATGGGGGTCATCCACCGGCAGGGGCAGGTCGACGAACAGCTCGCTGAGAAAGAAGTAACTGCCGGCCTTGCGGTTCAGCACCAGGGTGTTTTTGCCGATCCAGCCCAGCCCCGCCTGTTCGGCGATGGCTTTTTCCAGCACCGGGGCGCTGTCGACGAAGGCGCGGAAGCCGAACGGGCCGATTTCGGATTGAATCTTGTCCGCCAGTTGTTGCACGCGTTTACGGATCAATTTGTGATAATCGCGGCCCAAGGCATAACGCGAGATGTAGGCCTTTTCCGGTTTGGCCAGCAATTGCGCCATTTGCGTGTCGCCCGGCAGGTAGTCCATGCGCAAGGACACCACGCGCAAGGTGCCCGGCACCAGCTCTTCGGGGTGCGAGCGTTTGCTGCCGTGGGCGCCCATGTAATCCATTTCGCCGTGGTAGCCGGCCTCGAGCCAGCGTTGCAGGTGCTGCTCGTGCTCGGCCAGGTCCAGACCGCTGATGCCGACTTGCTGGAAGCCCAGCTCGCGGCCCCAGTCCTTGATGGATTGGGCGAGGGCGGGAAGATCTGTGGTGATGGCGGACATGAGGCGAGAGAAACCGGAGCTGAGGTGCGTATAATTCTGCCAGACATCGGAGCCCGAAGACGCATGCCGCACACTAAAGATCAATTACCCGACGCGCTGTACTGCGCCGCGCAAGTGCGGGCACTCGACGCACGGCTGATTGCCGCCGGCACGCCGGGCTTCGAATTGATGCAGCGTGCCGCCCATGCCACCTGGCGTGCACTGGTGCGCCAATGGCCAGCCGCGAATGAATTGACGGTGCTGGCCGGGCACGGCAACAACGCCGGCGATGGTTATCTGGTGGCTGCGCTGGCCCGGCGTGCGGGGTGGACGGTGCAGGTGCTGGCCGTCGGCGATCCGCAACGCTTGCAGGGCGATGCGGCCCTGGCGCATGCCGAAGCAGTGGCTGAAGGCGTTGCGATTGCGGCGTGGACTGCTTCCAGTGAATTGCGCGGAATTCTTGTCGACGCACTGCTCGGCACCGGATTGAGCGGTAAGGTGCGCGAGCAGTATGCATCTGCCATCGCAGCCATCAATGCCAGCGGTCTGCCGGTGGTGGCGGTCGATATCCCTTCCGGTTTGTGTGCCGATACCGGCCAGGTGCTGGGCAGCGCGGTGCGCGCTGACCTGACCGTGACCTTCATCGGGCTGAAACTCGGCCTGTTTACCGGGGACGCGGCGGATCACGTCGGCGACCTGCTGTTTAACGTTCTGCAAGCGCCTGCCGAAACCTACAGTGACATTGCCGTCGCCGCCCGCCGGCTCAATGCCGGTAATCTGCCGCACCTGCCTGCTCGATTGCCGGCTGCGCACAAGGGGCGTTTTGGCCATGTCCTGCTGATCGGTGGCGATCACGGCTTTGGCGGCGCGATTCTTCTCAGCACCGAAAGTGCGTTGCGCAGCGGAGCCGGAATGGTGTCACTGGCGACCCGCCCGGAACATGTCCCGGCAGCGTTGAGCCGGGTTCCGGAAGCCATGGCGTTGGGCACTTCGTCGGCCAATCAACTGATGGGGCTGCTGGAAAAGGTGTCCGTGCTGGTAGTAGGTCCGGGGCTTGGGCAAGCGAGTTGGGGCAGGGCACTGCTGTCGGCCGCCGCCAATGCGCCGCTGCCGCAAGTGTGGGATGCCGACGCGTTGAATCTGCTGGCGTCCGGATTTGTCACTCTGCCCAAAGATTGTGTGATCACGCCGCATCCGGGTGAAGCGGCGCGTTTGCTGGGGATCAGCACCGCCGAGGTGCAGGCCGATCGTCCTGCGGCAGTACTGGCCTTGAGCAAAAAATATACAGCGGTGGTGGTGCTCAAGGGCGCCGGCAGTCTGATCGCTCATCCCGACGGGCGTCTGGCGTTGTGTCATCAAGGCCACCCGGCCATGGCCACTGCGGGCCTCGGCGATGTGCTGGCCGGTCTGGTCGGTGCGTTGCTGGCTCAGGGCATGAATGCGTTCGATGCGGCGTGCCTGGCGGTCTGGCTGCACGCCAACGCAGGAGCGCAACAAGGTAAATTCGGCCGTGGGCTGGCGGCCAGTGATCTGATTCCAGCCATTCGTCAGTTGTTGGAGGAGCATGCACCGTGTCTGAAGTAACCCTGTACCTGGCCGATGAACAGGCGATGAGCGACTTTGGCGCACGGATCGCCCGCGTGACCGGGGGGCATGGCCTGATCTTCCTCGAAGGCAACCTCGGCATGGGTAAAACCACGCTGTCGCGGGGCATCATTCGAGGGCTGGGGCACGTCGGTGCGGTGAAAAGTCCGACCTTCACGCTGGTCGAGCCCTACGAGATCGGTGACATCCGCGCCTTCCACTTTGATCTGTATCGTCTGGTCGATCCGGAAGAGCTGGAGTTTCTCGGCATTCGCGACTATTTCGAAGACGACGCCCTGTGCCTGATCGAGTGGCCCGATAAAGGTGCAGGCTTTTTGCCAAAGCCTGACCTGACCATTACCATTAGCCCGCAAGACAGCGGGCGTTCGCTGACTATTTTGTCCCAGGGCTCGCGTGGCGAGGCCTGGTGTGCCGCTTTGGCATTGGAAACCAATTAAATGATGGGGTTAGGTATGCGCTTTCGCGCGTTGGTGGCTGCCGCTGGACTGATGTTGATGGCAGTAACCGTCAACGCTGTGGCCGACACGAAGGTCAACAGCGTGCGCCTGTGGCGGGCGCCGGACAACACGCGTCTGGTGTTCGACCTGACCGGTCCGGTGCAGCACAGCGTTTTCACCCTGACGTCGCCGGACCGCCTGGTCATCGACATCAATGGCGCCACCCTCGGCGCGCCGTTGAAAGTCTCCACCGCCAATACGCCGATCACTGCGATGCGTTCGGCCCAGCGTACGCCGACCGACCTGCGGGTGGTCATCGACCTGAAAAAAGCCGTCACCCCGAAGAGTTTCTCGCTGGCGCCAAACGCGCAGTATGGCAACCGTCTGGTGGTCGACCTGTTCGATAACCCGGCCGATGCCGCGCCGCCACCACCCACACCTGCGCCGACACCGACAGTTGCGACCGTTCCGGCCGTGCCGGTCACCCCGACAGAACCGGCGATCAAACTGCCTCCGGCCCCGGCCGGCAAGCGCGACATCATTGTGGTGATCGACGCCGGCCACGGCGGCGAAGACCCGGGCGCGTCCGGCTCACGCGGTCAGCGCGAGAAAGACGTGGTGCTGCAGATCGCCCGTGAGTTGCAGCGTCAGGTCAACGGCATGAAAGGCTTCCGCGCCGAACTGACCCGTACCGGCGACTACTTCATCCCGTTGCGTGGCCGTACCGAAATCGCCCGCAAGAAAGGCGCCGATCTGTTCGTCTCGATCCACGCCGACGCCGCGCCGTCTGCGGCGGCCTTCGGTGCTTCGGTGTTTGCCTTGTCCGACCGTGGCGCCACCTCGGAAACCGCCCGCTGGCTGGCAGACAGTGAAAACCGTTCTGACTTGATCGGTGGTGCCGGCAACGTCAGCCTCGACGACAAGGACCGGATGCTTGCCGGCGTGCTGCTCGACCTGTCGATGACCGCCTCGCTGACCTCCAGCCTCAACGTCGGCCAGAAAGTCCTGACCAACATTGGTCGCGTCACGCCGTTGCACAAGCAACGCGTTGAGCAGGCCGGGTTCATGGTGCTGAAGTCGCCGGACATCCCGTCGATCCTGGTGGAAACCGGCTTTATCTCCAACGCCAACGAAGCGAACAAGCTCTCGGCCTCAAGCCACCAGCAGGCGCTGGCGCGTTCGATCAGCAGCGGCGTGCGCCAGTTCTTCCAGCAGAACCCGCCACCGGGCACTTACATTGCCTGGCTGCGTGACTCAGGCAAGATCGCCCAGGGGCCACGTGATCACCGCGTCAACCCGGGCGAAACCCTGGCGATGATTGCCGTGCGTTATCAGGTGTCGCCAGCCACTTTGCGCAGTGCCAATAACCTCAGCAGCGATGAGCTGAAGGTCGGTCAGCACCTGACCATTCCTGGTACCGAACTGGCGTCCAAAGAATGAATCAGGTGTTGAACGCTGCCCGCATTGAACTGCTCAGTCCACGGCTGGCGAACCAGATCGCCGCTGGCGAGGTGGTTGAGCGCCCGGCCTCGGTGATCAAGGAATTGCTGGAAAACAGCCTCGACTCCGGCGCCAGGCGCATCGACGTCGATGTCGAGCAGGGCGGCGTCAAGCTGCTGCGGGTGCGTGACGATGGCAGCGGCATTTCCGCCGATGACCTGCCGCTGGCGCTGGCCCGTCACGCCACCAGCAAGATCCGCAACCTTGAAGACCTCGAACAGGTGATGAGCCTGGGTTTCCGGGGCGAGGCACTGGCGTCGATCAGCTCCGTGGCGCGCCTGACCCTGACGTCGCGTACCCGCGATGCCGATCAGGCCTGGCAGGTTGAGACCGAAGGTCGCGACATGGCACCCCGCGTGCAGCCGGCGGCGCATCCGGTCGGCACCTCGGTGGAAGTCCGTGACCTGTTCTTCAACACCCCGGCACGGCGCAAATTCCTCAAGACCGAAAAAACCGAATTCGATCATCTGCAAGAAGTGATCAAGCGTCTGGCGCTGGCGCGTTTCGACGTGGCGTTTCATCTGCGCCATAACGGCAAGACCATCCTCAGCCTGCACGAGGCTCACGATGACGCGGCCCGCGCCCGGCGTGTGGCGGCGATCTGCGGTTCGGGCTTCCTTGAACAGGCCTTGCCGATCGAGATCGAGCGCAATGGCTTGCATCTGTGGGGTTGGGTCGGTCTGCCGACGTTCAACCGCAGTCAGGCGGACTTGCAGTATTTCTTCGTCAACGGCCGTGCGGTGCGCGACAAACTGGTGGCCCACGCGGTGCGTCAGGCCTATCGCGATGTGCTGTTCAACGGCCGGCATCCGACGTTCGCGCTGTTTTTCGAGGTCGATCCGGCAGCGGTCGACGTCAACGTGCACCCGACCAAACACGAAGTGCGCTTCCGTGACGGGCGCATGGTGCATGACTTCCTGTATGGCACCTTGCACCGTGCCCTCGGCGATGTGCGACCGGAAGATCAGCTTGCCGGTTCGGTCACTACCGCAATCGTGCGGCCAACCGGCCTCGAAGCCGGTGAGTTTGGTCCGCAGGGTGAAATGCGTCTGGCCGCCAATGCGCTGCTGGAGCAGCCGCAGGCACAACCGACTTTCAATACCTCGTCGGGCGCCAGCACTGGTGGCGCTTATCAGTATCAATACACGCCGCGTCCGCAATCTGCGGTGCCGCCGGCCGCTGAAGCTCAGGCTGCGTACCGCGAGTTTTTCGCGCCGCTGCCCGAGGCGAATGCCAATGCGCTACCGGCCGGTCAGGAAGACATTCCGCCACTTGGCTATGCGCTGGCGCAGCTCAAGGGTATCTATATTCTGTCCGAGAACGCCCAGGGCCTGGTTTTGGTGGATATGCACGCCGCTCACGAGCGGATCATGTATGAGCGCCTGAAGATCGCCATGGCCAGCGAAGGCCTGAGCGGTCAGCCGTTGCTGGTGCCGGAGTCGCTGGCGGTCAGTCAGCGCGAGGCCGATTGCGCCGAAGAGCATGCGGCGTGGTTCCAGCGTCTCGGGTTCGAATTGCAGCGTCTGGGCCCGGAAACCCTGGCGATCCGCCAGATTCCGGCCCTGCTCAAACAGGCCGAGGCCAACCGTCTGGTGGGCGACGTACTGTCGGACTTGATGGAATACGGCACCAGTGACCGGATCCAGGCGCACCTGAATGAACTGCTCGGCACCATGGCCTGCCACGGCGCGATCCGCGCCAACCGCCGCCTGGCCTTGCCGGAAATGAACGGTCTGCTGCGCGACATGGAAAACACCGAGCGCAGCGGTCAATGCAACCATGGCCGACCGACCTGGACCCAACTGGGCCTGGACGATCTGGACAAACTGTTTCTGCGCGGTCGTTGATGAGCCAGCTTCCTCCAGCGATTTTCCTGATGGGCCCGACCGCTGCGGGTAAGACCGACCTGGCCATCGAGCTGACCAAGGTGCTGCCGTGCGAGTTGATCAGCGTCGATTCGGCGCTGGTCTATCGCGGCATGGACATCGGCACGGCCAAACCGTCCAAAGAACTGCTCGCCGAACATCCTCATCGGCTGATCGACATTCTCGACCCGGCCGAGAGTTATTCGGCGGCCGATTTCCGCCGCGATGCCCTGCAAGCCATGGCCGAAATCACCGCACGCGGAAAAATTCCGCTGCTGGTAGGCGGCACGATGCTCTATTACAAGGCTTTGGTCGAAGGTCTGGCGGATATGCCGGCGGCGGATCCCGAGGTTCGTGCGCAGATCGAGGAAGAGGCTGCACGCCTTGGCTGGCAAGCCTTGCACGATCAGTTGGCAGTGATCGACCCGGAATCGGCGGCGCGTATTCACCCGAATGATCCTCAGCGCCTGAGTCGTGCGCTGGAAGTCTATCGGGTCAGCGGTCAGAGCATGACTGAACTGCGGCTGAAACAATCTGAACAAAGTACCCAAGCTGCGGCATCGGGACTGCAACAATTGCCCTATACTGTCGCGAACTTGGCCATTGCTCCGGCAAATCGTCAGGTACTGCACGACCGCATTAAACAAAGATTCACAAATATGCTGGAACAGGGATTCATCGACGAGGTCGTAGCCCTGCGTAATAGAAGTGACCTGCATGCCGGGTTGCCGTCTATACGTGCGGTAGGCTATCGCCAAGTCTGGGATTACCTGGATGGCAAGCTGACGTCGGCTGAAATGCAGGAGCGGGGCATCATTGCCACGCGCCAATTGGCCAAACGCCAGTTTACCTGGCTGCGCAGCTGGGACGATTTACACTGGCTCGACAGTCTGGATTGCGACAATCTGCCACGCGCCTTGAAATACCTTGGGACCATCTCCATATTGAGCTGAGTCCTTGCAATTGCCGTCTATCCTTGGGGGTGTGGCGGCAAAAGCCATCTGATTACCTATTTTTTATATTGAATCCTTAAAGGAGTGCGGCACATGTCAAAAGGGCATTCGCTACAAGACCCTTACTTGAATACTTTACGTAAAGAGAAAGTTGGGGTTTCCATCTACCTGGTCAACGGTATCAAACTGCAAGGCACGATCGAGTCGTTCGACCAGTTCGTTATCCTGCTGAAGAACACCGTCAGCCAGATGGTTTACAAACACGCTATCTCTACAGTCGTGCCGGTTCGTCCAATTCGTCTGCCAAGCGCAACCGAATCCGAAGCAGGTGACGCTGAGCCAGGTAACGCCTGATAGGAGTCTCCTTTGTTCTTTGAGCGCCACGGTGGTGGTGAGCGAGTCATCCTCGTTCACTTGGATGGACAGGACCCTGAGGCGCGCGAAGATCCGCAGGAGTTTCAGGAGTTGGCAAATTCGGCCGGCGCCGAGACCGTTGCGTTTTTTAACGTGCCGCGTCATCGGCCAACGGCCAAATTCCTGATTGGCAGCGGCAAGGTCGAGGAACTGCGCGACCTGGTCCACGCCGAAGAAGCCGATCTGGTGATCTTCAATCACGTCCTCACGCCCAGTCAGGAACGTAACCTCGAACGTGTTTTCGAGTGTCGCGTGATCGACCGTACCGGTCTGATTCTCGATATTTTCGCCCAGCGCGCCCGCACCCATGAAGGCAAGCTCCAGGTCGAACTGGCCCAGCTTGACCACATGAGCACCCGGCTGGTTCGCGGCTGGACTCACCTTGAGCGTCAGGGTGGCGGTATCGGCATGCGCGGTCCGGGTGAAACCCAGCTCGAAACCGACCGGCGACTGCTGCGGGTTCGCCTGCGCCAGATCAAGGGGCGGCTGGAAAAAGTGCGCAGCCAGCGCGAACAGTCGCGTCGCGGCCGCTCGCGTGCGGATATACCAACCGTGTCTCTGGTGGGCTATACCAACGCCGGCAAATCCACGCTCTTCAATAACGTGACGAAATCCGACGTGTACGCGGCGGACCAGTTGTTCGCCACGCTGGACCCGACCCTGCGCCGTCTGGAGCTGGACGACCTGGGGCCGATTGTCCTGGCCGACACCGTGGGTTTCATTCGTCATTTGCCGCACAAGCTGGTCGAGGCATTTCGGTCTACGCTCGAAGAGTCGAGCAATTCCGACCTGCTGTTGCACGTGATCGATGCGGCCGAACCGGATCGCATGTTGCAGATCGAGCAGGTGATGGTGGTGCTGGGCGAGATTGGTGCCCAGGACTTGCCGATCCTCGAGGTCTATAACAAACTCGATTTGCTTGAAGGCGTTGAGCCACAAATCCAGCGCGACGAAAACGGCAGGCCTCAACGGGTCTGGCTGTCGGCGCGGGATGGCACTGGTCTGGAATTGCTTGAGCAAGCCATTGCCGAATTGCTGGGCAGTGATTTGTTTGTCGGAACCTTGCGTTTGCCCCAGCGGTTTGCGCGTCTGCGTGCACAGTTCTTCGAGCTGGGCGCGGTACAGAAAGAAGAATACGACGAAGAAGGTGTCAGCTTGCTGGCCATTCGATTGCCACGCTCGGAGCTCAATCGACTGGTCAGTCGTGAAGGCGTTGTGCCGACGGAGTTCATCGAGCAACACACTTTGCAATAAAAGCCTGAAAAAGCGGTTGTGCCGCAACGGCAGGCATTCTGTAGCATTGGTCGGCGCGCCGTGGGTGCGTCTTTGCTTTATCAGATGGAGAGCGCTATGGCTTGGAATGAGCCGGGTGGCAACTCGAACAATCAGGATCCTTGGGGTGGCAAGCGCCGCAATAACGGCGACCGCAAGGGACCACCAGATCTCGACGAGGCCTTCCGAAAGCTGCAGGAAAGCCTGAACGGGTTGTTCGGTGGTGGTAAGAAACGGGGTGACGATGGCGGTGGTTCGGGCAAGAGTGGCGGCTTCGGCGGCCTGCTCGGCATCGGCCTCGTCGTGCTGGCGGCCGTGTGGCTGTACAGCGCGGTGTACGTGGTGGACGAGCAGGAGCAAGCCGTGGTGCTGCGCTTCGGCAAGTACTACGAGACCGTCGGCCCGGGCCTGAACATCTATTTCCCGCCGATCGACAAGAAGTACATGGAAAACGTCACGCGTGAGCGTGCCTACACCAAGCAGGGCCAGATGCTGACCGAAGACGAGAACATCGTCGAAGTGCCGCTGACCGTGCAGTACAAGATCAGCAACCTGCAGGACTTCGTGCTGAACGTCGACCAGCCGGAAATCAGCCTGCAACATGCGACCGACAGTGCGCTGCGCCATGTGGTGGGTTCCACCGCGATGGACCAGGTGCTGACCGAAGGTCGTGAGCTGATGGCCAGCGAGATCAAGGAGCGTCTGCAACGTTTCCTCGATACCTATCGCACCGGTATCACCGTCACCCAGGTCAACGTACAGAGCGCAGCCGCACCGCGTGAAGTGCAGGAAGCCTTCGATGACGTGATCCGCGCCCGTGAAGACGAGCAGCGTTCGCGCAACCAGGCTGAAACCTACGCCAACGGCGTGGTGCCGGAAGCCCGTGGTCAGGCCCAGCGCATCCTCGAAGATGCCAACGGCTACCGCGACGAAACGGTCTCGCGCGCCAAGGGTGAGGCTGATCGCTTCACCAAGCTGGTTGCCGAGTATCGCAAGGCGCCCGAGGTCACGCGTCAGCGTCTGTACCTGGACACCATGCAGGAAGTCTTCAGCAGCACCAGCAAGGTACTCGTGACCGGCAACAAGAACGGCCAGAGCAACCTGCTTTACCTGCCGCTGGACAAAATGATTCAGAACAGTTCGGGCAGCAATGCACCGGTCACCGGCTCGGCTGCCGCCAGCAACAACACGGACGTCACGCCGCATGTCACTGACCTGCCGCAGTCGCGCACAAGGGAGACCCGCTGATGAGCAATAAATCGCTGATCGCCCTGATCGTTGGCGTTGTTGTGGTACTGGTCGGCTGGAACTGCTTCTACATCGTGGCTCAGACCGAGCGTGCGGTGCTGCTGCAGTTCGGTCGTGTGGTTCAGGCTGATGTTCAGCCAGGTCTGCATGTGAAAGTGCCTTACGTTAACCAGGTGCGTAAATTCGACGCACGTCTGATGACGCTGGATGCACCGACACAACGCTTCCTGACGCTGGAAAAGAAAGCCGTGATGGTCGATGCCTACGCCAAGTGGCGCGTGAAGGATGCCGAGCGCTTCTACACCGCGACTTCCGGCCTCAAGCAGATCGCCGACGAGCGTCTGTCCCGTCGTCTGGAATCGGGCCTGCGTGACCAGTTCGGTAAACGTACCCTGCACGAAGTGGTGTCCGGTGAGCGCGATGCGCTGATGGCCGATATCACGGCGTCGTTGAACAAGATGGCGGAAAAAGAGCTGGGTATCGAAGTGGTCGATGTCCGGGTCAAGGCCATCGATCTGCCGAAAGAAGTGAACCGCAGTGTGTTCGAACGTATGAGCACCGAGCGTGAGCGTGAAGCTCGCGAGCACCGCGCCAAGGGTAACGAGCTGGCCGAAGGCATCCGTGCCGACGCCGATCGTCAACGCCGCGTGTTGCTGGCTGAAGCCTATCGTGAATCCGAAGAGATTCGCGGTGACGGTGACGCCCAGGCTGCTGCGATCTACTCCAAGGCCTACGGTCAGGATCAGGAATTCTACGGTTTCTACCGTAGCCTGCGTGCCTACCGTGAAAGCTTCGCGAACAAATCCGACGTCTTGGTCCTCGACCCAAGCAGCGACTTCTTCCGTTACCTGGAAAAGTCCAAGCCTTGATACGACGTTGACCTGAATCATTCCGCCCGGCGGCTAAAACCTCGGGCGGGGTGATCCTTTGGGAAAACGTGTGTATGATGCGGCAGCCGGGAAATTCCCGGCTTTTTTGCGTCTGCACGTTTGATTGCTGTTTTTGTTGCAGAAGATCGGGTTGAATGACCCGACAGTTTTTCGAGGAAAGTGATGGGCGAAGCCGGTAACAGGCCTTTCGCCGCGTCGTTCATGCGCGTGCGTTTTGAACGGGCCGGTCATTTTCTGCTTCACTCAAGGCTCGCCCTCGGGCTGGCCGCCCGGATCTAAGGGGAATGGCGTAATGGCAACGGTAGACCGCTGGCTGCTGCCAGATGGCATCGAAGAAGTACTGCCACCGGAAGCGGCGCGCATTGAAGTCGCGCGTCGTCAGGTGTTGGATCTGTTCCAGAGCTGGGGTTACGAGTTTGTCGTGACTCCCCATATCGAGTACCTGGAATCCCTGCTGACCGGCGCGGGCCAGGACCTGGATCTGCGTACCTTCAAGGTCATCGACCCGCAATCGGGCCGGCAGATGGGGTTCCGTGCCGACATCACGCCGCAAGTGGCGCGCATCGATGCGCACACCCTGCGTCGCGAAGGCCCGAGCCGTCTGTGCTACGCCGGCAGCGTGCTGCATGCCCAGCCGCGTGCCTTGTCGTCCTCGCGCAGCCCGATCCAGTTGGGCGCCGAGTTGTACGGCGATGCGAGCCCGAGCAGCGACGTTGAAGTCATCAGCCTGATGCTGGCCATGCTGCAACTGGCCGATGTGCCGGACGTGCACATGGACCTGGGGCATGTCGGCATCTACCGCGGTCTGGCCCAGGCGGCCGGTCTGTCGGGTGAGGTCGAGCAGCAGTTGTTCGATGCGTTGCAACGCAAGGCTATCGACGAGGTCATTACCTTGACCGAAGGCCTGCCGGCCGATCTGTCCGGCATGCTGCGTGCGCTGGTCGACCTGTGCGGCGGCCGTGAAGTATTGAGCGCTGCCCGTGAGCGTCTGGCCAATGCGCCGGCGCCGGTACTGGCCGCGCTGGAAGATTTGCTGGCGATCGCCGAGCGGCTGTCGGCGCGCTTCCCGGAGCTGCCGCTGTACTTCGATCTGGGCGAGTTGCGCGGTTACCACTACCACACGGGTGTGGTGTTTGCGGTGTTCGTACCGGGTGTTGGTCAGTCCATCGCTCAGGGCGGTCGTTACGACGACATCGGCGCCGACTTCGGTCGCGCCCGTCCGGCCACCGGCTTTTCCACCGATTTGAAAACCCTGGTGACCCTGGGGCGTGCTGAGATCGAGCTACCGTCTGGCGGTATCTGGATGCCTGACAGTACGGATGCGGCACTCTGGCAGCAGGTTTGCCAGTTGCGCAGTGAGGGTCAGCGTGTCGTTCAGGCGTTGCCTGGACAACCTTTGGCCGCCGCCCGTGATGCGGACTGCGACCGGCAATTGATCCAGCAGAACGGGCTTTGGCAAGTATCGCCACTGGCTTCTTGAGTTTTCCTGCCGGCCACCGCCGGCACCAAGTTTGCGCGAATGAGGACAAGTGTTATGGGTAAGAATGTCGTAGTCCTGGGCACCCAATGGGGTGATGAGGGCAAAGGCAAGATCGTTGATCTGCTGACCGAACATGCTGCCGCCGTAGTGCGCTACCAAGGTGGCCACAACGCTGGCCACACGCTGGTGATCGACGGTGAAAAAACCGTCCTGCACCTGATCCCGTCGGGCGTGCTGCGCGAAGGCGTGCAGTGCCTGATCGGCAACGGCGTGGTGGTTGCACCCGACGCCCTGCTGCGCGAGATCACCAAGCTGGAAGAGAAAGGCGTACCGGTGCGCGAGCGCCTGCGTATCAGCCCGTCCTGCCCGCTGATCCTGTCCTTCCACGTGGCGCTGGACCAGGCCCGTGAAAAGGCCCGTGGCGAGCTGAAGATCGGTACGACCGGTCGCGGCATCGGCCCGGCGTACGAAGACAAGGTTGCACGTCGTGGCCTGCGTGTTGGCGATCTGCTCAACATGCCGCGCTTTGAAGACAAGTTGCGTGAACTGGTGGACTACCACAACTTCATGCTGGTTGGTTACTACAAAGAGCCTGCCATCGAGTTCGAAAAGACCCTGGCCGAGTGCAAGGAATACGCTGAGCTGCTCAAGCCGCTGATGCTGGACGTCACTGCCGAGCTGCACGACCTGCGTCGCGCCGGCAAAGACATCATGTTCGAAGGCGCCCAGGGTTCGTTGCTCGACATCGACCACGGTACCTACCCGTACGTGACCAGCTCCAACACCACTGCTGGTGGCGTGGCGACCGGTTCGGGCGTTGGCCCGATGTTCCTGGACTACATCCTGGGCATCACCAAGGCTTACACCACTCGCGTAGGTTCGGGTCCATTCCCGACTGAGCTGTTCGACGAAGTGGGCGCACACCTGGCCAAACAAGGTCACGAGTTCGGTGCTACCACCGGCCGTGCCCGTCGTTGCGGCTGGTTCGACGCCGTTATCCTGCGTCGCGCTATCGATGTGAACAGCATCTCGGGCATCTGCCTGACCAAGCTGGACGTACTCGACGGCCTGGAAACCATCAACATCTGCACCGGCTACAAAGACGCGCAAGGCAACGCTGTTGCGCCGACTGACGCTGACAGCTACGTGGGCCTGCAGCCTGTGTACGAAGAAGTGCCGGGCTGGACCGAATCGACCGTGGGTGCCAAGACCCTGGAAGAGCTGCCGGCCAACGCTCGTGCCTACATCAAACGCGTTGAAGAGTTGATCGGCGCGCCGATCGACATTATTTCGACGGGCCCGGACCGCAACGAAACCATCGTTCTGCGTCATCCGTTCGCTTGATAAGTCGTTGATGTAAAAACACAAAGGCCCCTTCATCGGGGCCTTTGTCGTTTATGCCTGTTGGACGGCATGACCTTTGCTGTGAATCTGTCTACAAGAGTGCCATCAAATTAATGGCGTCAGAAGTAGAGGGATTCACAGTGTCGGCCGTTCTCTCACTGTTACAAAGCCGTTTGTTGCGGCCCGTATTCGTTACCCTTGGTATCGCCCTTTTGGTGCAAGTGTTGGTGGCCGTCGCCCTGACGCGGAGCACCGTCACCGCGCTGGAAGCCGATCTCGGTGCTCGCCTGGGCGTCGACAGCCAGAAGCTGTCCGGTGAGCTGGAGCAGGCCGGGCGGGAAGTCACGTCGAGCCTCGATACGCTATCCACCAATACTCGTCAGCGGCTGACTGCCGGCCTGTCCTCGCGTCTGAAGGACGAGCAGGCACAACTGCGTGCGACCCTGGAAAAAGACCTGAAGGACTCGGCCAACGACATGGCCCAGTTGCTCGCCTCCGTAGCGCCTCGCGCCATGTGGGACAGCGACGTGCCGACCCTGTCCGAATTCGCCCGCCGAGCCCAGCGCAATCCCAACGTGCTGTTCGTGGTTTACGACGACGCCACCGGCCAGCATCTGACCCGCTATCTCAACCGCGAAAACCCGATCAACAAGGCCCTTTTGGAAAAAGGCCAGGGTGAGCGGGCGCTGGATAAGGTGCTGGATGCGGCGAAGCACGATCCCTCGGTCTATTACCTAGAAGCGTCGATCAATCCCAACGGGGTGGAAATCGGCAAGGTGCTGATGGGCGTCTCGACGGCCTCGGTGGATACCGATCTGGCGGCGCTCGATCAACGCTTCTCGGCGCTGATCGCCAGCAGCGATCAACTGGTCGGCGACAGCCTCAAGGGCGCGGCCGCCGACAGCGCCACGGCCATGCGCGCGCGCCTGCAATCGGCGCAGTCCACCGCTGCCGAGATGAAAGCCAACACCACCAGCACCGTACAGGACGCCGCCGCGACGCTGCGCTGGCGCATCGGCATGGGTCTGGCGCTGGTTGGTGCCGGCGTGCTGTTGCTGCTGGCCGTGGTACTTGGTCACCGTGTGGTCAACCGCTTGAAGATGCTCAACGCCGCCATGGATGATCTCGCGGCGGGTGAGGGCGATCTGACCAAGCGTGTGCAGATCAACAGCAAAGACGAAATCGGCGACATGGCTTCGGCGGTCAACCGCTTTGTGGATAAGTTGCAACCAATCGTGCGCGAGGCCGGGGATGTGGCTCAGCGTACCGGTGTGGAAATCGGCGCGATGACGTTGCGCAATGCCGGTGCCGACGCGGCGGCCGGGATGCAGCGTGATGAAGTGGCCGAGAGCTTGCGCGCGCTGTCGCAAATGGCTGATGAGGCGCAGTCGGAAAGCCATGCGATGCAGGCGGCGCTGAAGCAGGTGGTGGATATTCGTCAGGCCACTGACGAGAACACTCGCACGTCGGCCAAGGTCGGCAGCCTGATCGAGGCGCTGGCAGGGCAGGTCGATACCGGCGCGAAAGTCATCGAGCGCCTGGCGCAGCAAAGTGAGCAGATCGAAGTGGTGTTGACCGTGATTCACGGCATCGCCGAGCAGACCAACCTGCTGGCGCTCAACGCCGCCATCGAAGCGGCCCGGGCCGGTGAAACCGGACGAGGGTTTGCGGTGGTGGCGGATGAAGTCCGTGCGCTGGCGAGCAAGACCCAAAGCTCCACTGGCGACATCCAGGCGCACATCGTGGCCTTGCAGCAGGGCGCTCGTGAGGCGGTTGAGGCGATCGGGCAGGCCGGGCGCCAGGCCAGCGAAGGTTTGCTGGTGCTGCGTGACAGTGCACGGCTGCAGCAATCGGTACAGGCGTCGGTCGAGCAGGTGCATGCGGCGATTGGTCTGGCGACTCAGGCCGCGGCGCATCAGGCGCAGGGCGCGCAGGCTGTGCGTGGGCGCGTCGAGACGATTCATGCCCAGGCCGAGAAAGCCGCTCAGGCGGTGGTCGAAACAACGGCCAGCGGCAAGGTGCTGGACGGGCTGGCGGCGCAGCTCAAGGCCAGTCTGGGTCAGTTCCGGGCTTGATATATTGCGGGCAAAAAAAATCGCAGCTTCGGCTGCGATTTTTTTATCGGCTCAAATACATTCGGGTCGTCAGCAGATACACGGGCAAGCCCGACACCACAATCAACAACGCCGCATAAGGCGCTGCCGCGGCAAATTCGACGTTCGCGGTGTGTGCCCAGACTTCGGTCGCCAAGGTGTTGAGCCCGGTCGGACTCAGCAGTAGCGTCGCCGTCAGTTCCTTCATGGCATCCAGAAATACCAGCGCAAACGCTGCGCCCAGTGCCGGGAAGATGATCGGTAAAGTCACGCGGCAGAACGCGGTGAACGAAGACGCGCCCAGTGTGCGGGCGGCCTCTTCCAGTTGTGGTGCTGCCTTGTTCAGCGCCGTGCGGATCGGCGCTTGAGCCAGCGGCAGGAACAGCAGCGCATAAGCGATCAGCAGCAACGCGGAGGTCTGGTACAGCGCCGGCACATAATGCAGGGCGAAATACACCAGTGTCAGGGCGATCACCAGCCCCGGCAGCGCGTGCAGCAGATAAGGCAGGCGCTCGGCCCAGATCGCCAATTGGCCTTTGTAACGTACGACCAGCAACCCGACCGGCACCGCCAGCACCAGACACAATCCTGCGCCACCCAGAGACAGCGCCAATGAAGACAGCAAAGCTTCAGTGATCGCTGCAACCGGGAACGCCGCTGACGATCCCACGGCGAGCCAGTACGCCAGCATCCCCAGTGGAATCCCGCTGCCGACAATCGCCAGCATCAGGCAGTACAGCTGACCCGCAGTGGCCCACGGTCCCAATTGCACTTGCTCGGCGCGACGCGCAGCCCCTTGGCCGGTACGCACATGACGGCCCTTGCCGCGCACTCGCAGTTCCAGCCACAACAGCATCAAACACAACGCCAGCAGCACCGCTGACAGCATCGCCGCGTTGGCATTGCTGAATTCCAGTTCGAATTGCTGATAGATCGCGGTGGTGAAGGTTTGCAGACCAATGATCGACAGTGCGCCGAATTCCACCAACATGTGCAGCGCAATCAATAATGAGCCCGCCAGCAAAGACGGCCAGAGCAGCGGCAGGGTGACGCGGAAAAACACGCCCCAGCGATTCTGCCCCAGCGTTCGGGCGGACTCTTCAAGGGACGGATCGAGATTGCGCAGCGTGGCTGCGACCGGCAGGAAGATCAGCGGGTATTTAGACAGGCTCATCACCAGAATCGCCCCGCCGAGCCCTTCGAACTGCGCGCTGAGTGAAACCCAGGTAAAGCTGCTGACGAAGGCCGGCACCGCGAACGGCAAGCATAGAATCACGCCCCACAGGCGCCGGCCCGGCAGATTGCTGCGCTCCAGCAGCCAGGCCAGCGACAGGCCGATCACGCCACAAGTTACGGTTACGCCAACCATCAGTGCCAGCGTGTTGCGCAGCAGGCCGAACACGTAGGGGCGCCACAGCAAGTGCAGCGCTTCGCTCCAGCCGGCCTGCCAGGCTTTGAGCCCGACGTAGGCCAGCGGCAGCAGACTCATGACCACCAGCAGCAACACCGGCAGCACCAGCCAGATCGATGGCCGCTTGCGGCGTGGCACGTAACCCCCGCGAGCGGCGGAGGCGGATAGCGATGCGGTCATCAGTTCAGGCCAACTTCGCGTTCCAGGTCCAGCGCTTCTTCGGCATTGCCCAGGTCGGCGGGCGTGACGTCCGGCGCTTCCAGTTCACTGAAAGGCTTGAGGCCGCGATCCGACTCCATGCCTTTGTGCAGCGGATACTCGGCAGTCGTCTGGGTGATCACACGCTGGCCTTCTTCGCTGGCCATGTACGCGAGGAACTGCTGGGCTTCTTTTGGATGCTTGCTGGATTTCAGCACGGCTGCGCTGGAGACGGTAATCAAACCGCCCACATCGCCGCCGGTGAAGTAATGCAGTTTAGAGTCAAGCTTGCCTTTCTCCCGTTGCAGGGCGAACCAGTAGTAGTTGTTCACAAGTACGGTGGCGACTTCGCCGTTTTCCACAGCCTTGAGGGCGACCATGTTGTTGCTGTAGGTCTTGCCGAAGGCGCGCAGGCCGGTCAGCCATTCTTCGGCGGCTTCGCGACCGTGCTTTTTGATGATGGCGACGGCCTGTTCCTGAAACGCGCCGCTGGTGGGCACGAATCCGACCTTGCCTTGCCATTGCGGATCGGCGAAATCCAGGACCGATTTCGGCAGGTCCTTTTCATCGACCAGTTTCGGGTTGAAGGCCACCACGCGAACCCGGGCGGTGACGCCGATCCAGGTGCCGTTGCCGGCGACGTATTCTTTTGGCAGAACGGCCAGGGTTGCATCGTCGGCCTTGGCCAGCAGGCCTTGTTCGCCGAGGTTGTTCAGCGGTGGGGATTCTTCGGTGTAGATGACGTCGGCAGGGGAGCGGTCGCCTTCTTCGATGATCTGGCTGGCGAGCTGGTTGCTGCTGCCCTTGCGTACATTGACGTGAATGCCGGTCTTGGCTTCGAAGGCTTTGGCGATCGCATCGCCGACTTCCTTGTGTTGACCGTTGTAGAGCGTCAGGGAAACCGCGTCGGCAGCCTGGGTGAGGGGAGTGGCGAGTGCCAGGCCGAGCAGGGTGAAGGTCAAGCCGCGGCGCAGGGTATTTCGAAACATCATTCGCAGGGTTCCTCACTGTCGCATTGCAAAAACTTGCAACAATGATAAACGATATCGTTTCTCAAATGCTCCTTGCGGGGAGAGGGTGTGTCTGGTAGGCGCTGTGTCTCGGGCTTTTCCAAACCCCGGAAACGCAAAAACCCGCTTTCGCGGGTTTTTGTGAGATTCAAGATCGTGACCTTGAATTTGAATTGGTGCCCAGAAGAAGACTCGAACTTCCACGACCGTAAGGTCACCAGCACCTGAAGCTGGCGTGTCTACCAATTTCACCATCTGGGCTTCATCTTCAGCGTTGCCGCTGTTGATGTGGCGCACTATACGGAGCGTCTTTTGATCTGTAAACCCCTGATTTGATTTTAATAAATCAGTTTTAAGAAAATGACGGCTTAGAATGCAAAAAACCCGCTTTCGCGGGTTTTTGTGTGAGTCTTGAAACTGATCTAGTCTCAAACTCGAAATTGGTGCCCAGAAGAAGACTCGAACTTCCACGACCGTAAGGTCACCAGCACCTGAAGCTGGCGTGTCTACCAATTT